>CAMYNW010000061.1 GCA_947259885.1 uncultured Gammaproteobacteria bacterium | reverse complement strand
AAGTTGCATCAGTAGTAGGACTGCCAATGCCTGAAAGCCGATTCGGAAATACATAAAGTGCTCAGAGTGTTTTTTGTCGAATTCACCGCCTTTGCTCATGGAAATTACGCCGGTGACCAATGAGGCGATAATTAATAGAAGAACTGCAATCGTCATCCAGAACATGGTGGTCATTTCACTACCCTCCGCACATTAACCCACGTTCAGGTTAGTGAATTTACAGATCGTCGATATTGATTCAGGTCAAGCGCCGACTAGATTTTTGACAGGCACGCACTCACACCAGCAAATCGGCGAATCAGTATCATTGGGATTTTGGCAAACCTTAGGCACGCTCGCTTCTTGATCGGCGGGGCTAATTACACATTGGCTGGTACAACGCAAACCTCCGTCATTTGTGTAGAACTCCGTACAAGTGACACTTGAGCGGTCCTTGTTCAAATAGTTTTCATAGTCTTCTCTTGTTGATGGAATCGGCTCGTTGAATGTCACTGACTCCTGCTGATTTATCATGGTGCAGTTCGATAGGGCTGAAGGTTGCATTTTTATCGTTCACTGTCGCGACGACAAGTTCCACTGGAATACAGCTAGAGAATTTCTTTTGGCTTTCCAAGCCGGACAAAGTAGTAGACTCGTTCCCGTTTATTAGCGCGAGGATTTCAATTTCCAGCATTTGGAAACGCAATACAATTCCCAAAGGTCGGTGGAATACATTTCTGTTATGGGCGGATGGCGGCACCATAGAGGGCGCTTGGATGTCTCAGTAACGACAGTGTCCGATTTTATTCTTTAAGGCAATACGGACGGGTATAGATGACGAATGGTCCAGCTTTATGATTGACGGTTATAGATGGCCGACAGTACGCAACAGACTTATCAGGTTAATTCCGTAAAATTTGACCTCCAAGTATGAGTGTTAAGAATCAGATGAGAAAACAGACCAGAGTCGATCGCCGCACAGGTTACGACAGGCGTGTTGTACACGATCTTTGTTATTTTAATAAAGGTGGTATTGAGCGGCGATCCAATAGCGACATCCCCCTTGAGAAGTACCAGGGTACAGTGGCCCGTACCGGTACGCCAGGACGAGGAATTGCCCCACACCTACCTCAAGCGCATTTTAAAGTAGACTGGCCGCATGAATAAGCGCACAGGGTATGTGTTGTGCGGATGTTAGCAAACTTGATGTGCAAATTCGGAAACTCGACTCGGGCTGACACACGGTAACAAAAACCAGAAACCGGCAATGTGTTTTTCCGGAAGGTGCGAGCCAAGTGACAGGCTTGTGGCAGGGAGCTAACTCAGATGGCCATCAAGTATTAGCATGACCGCTAACTATTACTCGATATCATCGTTCGTTTGTTTTATTCCGGATTGCCTACATCTAAGGTATTGCTAATGGGTGCATTTAACTCGCAGGACCTGCTCCCCAATATGGAAGTGAAGCTGGCCCACGAGTTCGGGGCAGGTGTTGGGAAAGCCTCAAGGGTGAAAAGAGTTATTGTTAAATCTGGTCTGAACTTCTGCAGGTATATAGATAAGGTTTTTAGTTTGCTCTAGCCCGAGCCGGGTTCTGCAGCCGCTACCATTTCCCCGACCAACGCGCCGACATCCAGGATCTTGTCACCGAATTCAGCCAGAGCCTGACGTACCTCGATTTCTTTGCAGGCCGCAATATTAGTAATGAGCACCAATCGCATCGCCATATCCATATCGTCCAGATCCGAAGTGTTCAAACCGTGGTGTGATTCAAGATGCCTCCTGGCCGCCTCGATAATCTCCTTATGTTCGTCAGTTAAGTTGAATTTGTCGGACATTTGTTCAATGTAACAGAAGAGCCGCCAAATAGGCCCTAGAATGGGGGTTTTTGCAGCGAAAATATCGGGAAAGCCGATTTAACTTCCTTGCCCCCTGATCCCAGGCATGCCTTGAGCGAGTTAGCTCGTTTCGACGCGTAAAAACTCCGGTCCTAAAGGAAAGGAAGGCAATTCAGGCAAATACGCCTGCTTAACACCTGCCTGACAAGTGCATGGTCCACTATACCAAATAGAACACGGCATATATGAGGATCGCGGCCAACACAAAAAGTGCTGTGTGTTTCGGATTGA
>CAMYNW010000060.1 GCA_947259885.1 uncultured Gammaproteobacteria bacterium | reverse complement strand
CCAACGCCACGGTACCGCGCCACTACCACCCGGGTGAAGAGTTTCTCTATGTGCTGGAGGGAAGCGCGGTACACGTAGAGGAAGGGAAACCCGATCGGACACTTAGCGCCGGCGACACCTATGTGATTGCGCCCCGGGCCGTACACGCGCCACGCGGTGGTCCGGATGGCGCGCGGGCTGTCGTTTTCCGTGTTCATGTGAAGGGAGCGGAAGAGCGCATTCTCATTGAATAAATTCAGGGTGCTGACTCTGACAAGCAGATCCCGGTGGAACAGCACCGCTTCGTCGTCAGGTGACGAATAGTCTGAGCCAAAGTTCAACGAACGTGATCCTTTCCTTTGGCATCCATGGGGCTCGGCCGGCGGCGGTACCGGTATACCTGCCAATCAGGTAAAGTCCCAGATCATGCCAAGCCGCCGAGGCTCCCGACATCACGATGCGATTACCATTACGAGTTGTCACCAGGACTTTCGCCGTATTCAATTTAGCCTTTGTGAAATTACGCCGGAAAGTGGATTCGAAAGCCCAGTGCTGGGTCGCTTCCCAACCGTCCAAAAGGCCGGTTTCCGCCAGCAGCAATGCGCCGGTAAAGGAAGAACAGATCAGCGTATCTTCAGCGTACAACTCCTTTATCTCTAGAAGTTCAAATCCGATCTGACGGTTACCGATTATGAGGAGTCGACTGTCAGGAGAAATCAAGTTTATAAATTTCTCTTTCCAGATTTGTTTGCCGTTATTCAGAGCCTCCATCGGAATTCGGCCGCAACACATCCTAGGAATCTCATTTTATCCAGCGCCAGTGGAACATTTTGCCTCCTGTGCTGACCAACCAATCACTATCGCACTCAATAGAAACGCGGTTTCGCGCAAACTTTGGAATTTTTTAATCAAGATACCTTGTGTTTGGTAAGCAGTGGATACCAAATTGCCTGAGAGTCGCACTATGAAAAAATTATCTCCATTTATGCAGCATTTTGACCAGTTGCCTGAGACCTTGCCGGTGTTCCCGCTTCCTAATGCCGTGGTCTTACCGGGTAGCAATCTGCCATTGAATATCTTCGAACCGCGCTATCTGAACATGCTACAAGATGCGATGGAAACGCATCACCTGATCGGTATGGTTCAGCCTCGTGATGACAACACAAAACCAGAACTATTTCAGGTTGGCTGTGCCGGCCGCATCGCACATTATGCTGAAACCCGCGATGGACGATTGGAAATTGCTTTGACCGGACTCTGTCGGTTTCGAGTTATGGAAGAATTAAGCACTACTCGGGGCTATCGCTTAATCAAACCCGACTGGTCAACTTTTGCTGCTGATTATGATGAGCCGGTTGAACCTGAAGCGCAGGACAAATCACGTTTTTGCTGCTGATTATGATGAGCCGGTTGAACCTGAAGCGCAGGACAAATCACGTTTTAACAGTGCCCTGCAGGCTTATCTCAATCACAAAGAAATGCAGGCTGACTGGAACATGCTGAAAAAACTGAGTACGGAGGAACTGACGAACAGCTTGGTGAGCGTTTTGCCTCTAAGTGTAGAGGACAAACAAATGCTGATCGAAACCAGCACGCTCACACATCGTGTCCGTGCCTTTACTGCGATCCTGGAAAGTAACAGTGAAACCAGCGCTATCCGACACTAAACGGTTTATTCCGCCCAGCAACGATACTAACTCAAAGTGCGCATACTCTCGTTTATGCCCATAAAGTCAACGGCTGCTTATCGCGCAACAGCAGACTAAGGCTCTAGTGTATCCCGACGCGGGCTAGTCTTCGACTCCGGATCACAAACCTGGCCAGATCAATTCTACTTCAATAGATCAACAAAGCTTGCGGGGTAACGGTGGCGGTAACGTCGAAGGAGCGCATGATTACCTCATTCAGGGTAGGCTCAAGATCGTCCTCGGACAGCCCGGTGACCTGCCACACCCCGGAATCGATGGTGCGAATCGTCTGCTGCAAGTCACATTTGGTCTTCCAACTGGGCTCGATGGCATTGGCGACGTTAGTG
>CAMYNW010000059.1 GCA_947259885.1 uncultured Gammaproteobacteria bacterium | reverse complement strand
TGGTTTTCTCCCTGCCTATCCCACTGGCAAATCGAATAATGCGGCCTAACCACACTCTTGCAGACGGACGCGGAAAAACCGCGCCGCTGGAGCGCAACGTTCTACGTGTAATTAACAGGGGTGGCGTTAATATAAAATGGAAGATCAAGCTTCTGTTTGTGCTAAGGTTGTGAATGAGATTTCCTCAACTAAGGTTCACATAGTCGCACATAGCATGGGGGGAGCGATCGGCTTACTCCTTCCAGCTTCGCTTCTCAACTCGGCACTAACGTTTGCAAATCTGGAAGGTAACCTCAGTAGTGAAGATTGCGGTATCGTTAGTCAAAAAACGGTAAATGTTTCATTTAAAAAATTTGAGAAAGAATTGTTGCTTGAATTCAAAGAGTTGTCAAAGTCTCTTGGAAAAGGACGTTTTGCCCTTGATTCAGCTCTGCCTTTAGGGTTTTATAAAAGTGCTGAATCACTCGTTCGTTGGTCGGACAGTGGAAAACTGATTTCGCGCTTTAAAAATTTACCCTGTAGAAAATCCTATTTTTATGGCGAAAAGAATGCCGACACGGTTGCATTGCATAGACTTAATTCAATCGAAACAATAATGGTTAGCAATAGCGGGCATTTTATGATGAACGATAATCCTGAAGAATTTTACCCCCGACTTAGTAGATTTTTGAGTTCAATGTAGAACAAACCAGTGGAGCAGACGGCGTGAAGATCGTGATTTTACGTAAATGCCGTACAAACTTGGAAATTATTTAGGCCGCTGCTCACCGGCGGCGTTGGCCTTGACAAGAAATAAGAGTGATGTATAATGCCAATGTATACAGTATTGGAGGTGTTACATGGTGCGAACGCAAATCTACTTGACAAAGCGCCAGCGTGATGAACTGGCTGCTATAGCCAAGACTGTGGGTAAGAAACAAAGCGAGCTTATTCGAGAGGCCGTAGATCGGCTCATCGATCACTCGGGCCGCAGTCGACGGGAGGCTGTATTGCGCGAGACCGCCGGAATTTGGAAGGATCGTAAGGATCTTCCTGACTTCAAGGCTACGAGAGCCGAATGGGACAGGAACTAATCATGGCGGGGCCAATCCTTCTCGACACAGATGTTCTTGTTGATTTTCTCCGCGGCCACAACAAAGCCGTGGCCTTCGTCAACACCCACTCCGCTCGGATAATCCTGTCATCCATTGTTGTTGCGGAGTTGTACGCTGGAGTGAAGGGAGATGCTGAACAAGCTGCTCTGGAGGACTTCGTTTCCCTCTTCCGTGTTGTGCCTGTAAGTGCGAATATCGCTAAGGCCGGAGGGCTTTACAGCAAGTCACACGGCGTCGGCCTTGCAGATGCCATCTTGGCTGCTACCGCTGAGGCTGAGAACGCGGAGCTCAAGACCCTCAACAGAAAGCACTACCCCATGTTGAAAGGACTCAGGCCAGCTTACACGAAATAGGAGGCTAACAAACCAGTTGAGCAGACGGCGTGAAGATCGTGATTTTACGTAAATGCCGTACAAACTTGGAAATTATTTGGGCCGCTGCTCACCGGCGGCGTTATGTTTTAAGCGACAGTAAGATCTTTAAATAAGGAGTGAGACCATGAAAGCCTCAAAACTATTGTTAAACAATAGGTCTGTCTTCATACTGCTTATCTCTTGCTGTCTTTCTTTCCTGACCTTTCCAGCAATTGCGTCAAATAGATTTATAGATACTGGAAATGGTACTATTACTGACACAAAAACTGGTTTAATGTGGGTTTCGAAAGACAATGGAGTTCCAATCAATTGGCCTGATGCTTTTGAGTATTGTAAAAATCTTAGAGCTGGCGGATTTACTGATTGGCGAATGCCAACTTTGGCTGAACTTGCAAGTCTTTATAATCCAAATGAAAAGAATAAGAATGGCTACCATACCATTAAGTTAATCACCACAACAGCTCAAAGTTGCTGGTCTTCAGAAATTCATGGATATTTAGCAGGGCGTTTTAATTTTACACACGGTAAAGAATACTGGCTTCGCCAATCATACTCAGGACCAACTCGCGTTTTAGCAGTTCGTATTAAAAAATAAGGTGATAAAAAACATAACATTGCAGTGCATTGGACAGCCAGGATTGTGCCGTTTATCAAGAATCTTTTATCATCAACAGTGTATATTTCCACAAGCAATAGCGGGTGTCCTGGCTGCCACTGACCGCCGGCGTTAGGCTCACAAATGACCGGGCCTAGGATTCAGTAAAGAGGAAAGATGAACTTGCTTGCCAGACTGCTCTCTCAATGTGGAAAGCCTCGCGGACGGTTTGGCCGATTCCTTGTTCGCGGTATGAACTTCGGGCATTCCGGTTTGACGCGTTGGGGTCTTACAAAGGTGGAGATTCGAGATAATGCGACTGTTCTCGACATCGGGTGCGGTGGCGGTCGAGCACTTGAGCGTCTCGCTTCCTTCGCTAGCCTTGGTAAGGTGGTCGGTATCGATTACTCGGAGGACTCTGTCGCCGTCGCGCGGAAAAGAAACCAACGACTGATTGCAAGCGGTCGCGTTGAGGTTCTCCATGGATCGGTGTCCTCGATGCCATTCCCGGACGCAACGTTTGACTGTGTTTCAGCAGTTGAGACCTATTACTTCTGGCCTGATATTGCAGCAGACCTCGCTGAAGTGCGGCGTGTGATGAAACCGAGTGGTCAAATGGTAATTATTGCCGGGATGTACCGCGGATCCAGGTTCGACAAGCGAAACATGAGACTGATCAGGGCTGGCGGCATGAGGTGCTTTTCTGTGCAGGAGTTCGAGGAGACCCTGCAGGATGCCGGATTCTCTGCTGTAGCTGTCTCCGTGGAGCCCCGAAAGGGATGGGTTTGTGTGGTCTCGGAGTTGGGGTCCAAAGACCGTATAGGAGAAAAATCACAACGCGACACGGCCTAACATCTCGTTGCAGGTGACACGAACTGCTGTCGACTTCATTGCATATCGCCGGCCCTCGGCCGTCGGCAATGTAGCCGCCAGCTCCAGCGCAGGGCGCCGGACCGCTCGCGCCCCTGAACTCGGGCGTTAGCTTTGA
>CAMYNW010000058.1 GCA_947259885.1 uncultured Gammaproteobacteria bacterium | reverse complement strand
ATGTATTGGCGAACGACGTAAACCTCGCATGCTAGCTCTTTGTTTATAGGGCCAGTGCATGGCATAAGTTTCACTTAATGTCTCCGGTCCCCGCGCTAAAAGATATTCGCGGTTTGCCTGAAAAGGTTGCACGCGTCGGACATCCACATCAACAAGATCGCGGGGTGCATGACCCTTGATTATCCACTCGGCCAGAGCCATTCCCGCGCCAGGGCCATTTTGAATCCCGCTAGAATTAAACCCGGCGGCAACAAATAACTTTTCGATTTTAGGGTCTTCGCCAAGATAGTAACGCCCGTCGGGTGTGTAACCCTCCGGTCCATTGAAAAAGGTTCTAATGCCCACATCAGCGAGAACGGGCACACGTTCGATGCATTTTTCCAAAACGGCGTCGAGGTGGTCTTCGGGATAGGGGAGCTCATCGAATTCAAAGTCACCAGGGATGCCTCCCTCGGGATTCCAGGAAATTCCGTTGAGCTCGGCAAAGCCAATCATTAGTTTACCGGCATCTTCTTTGTAATAAGCTTGTTCATCGTAAATACGCAGTACCGGCGTAGGGTCGCGAAACCCCTCAATAGGGTCGGACACAATGTAAAAATGCTGGTTGTGTTGAATCGGTAAATACGTACCGCAAGAATCGGCGAAGGCTTTACCCCAAATGCCAGTGCAGTTGACGACATTATCTGCTTTGATTGTTCCTGCCGGTGTTTCTACTCCAATCGCCCTGGCTTTCTCAACGAGTAATCGGGTGACCTCGGTATTTTCAAAAATCTGAGCACCCGCCAATCTGGCGCCTTTGGCCAGTGCCATGGTTGTATCGATCGGGTTGGTTTGCCCATCATTAGGAAAATGAATTGCTTCGAGAATGCCTTCTGTTTTTAACAGCGGCCACTGCTGACTCAATTCGTCCAGGTTAAGCGTTTGTACCTCGATACCCTGGCTGATGGCGACATCTTTACGACGGCGTAACTCTTCCCGCCGAGCTTCATTCATGGCTACCGCAGTTGCACCTACATTTCTGAAGCCGGTGGATTGGCCGGTCTCAGCCTCGAGTTGTTGCATGAGCTCGATGCTATAACAGGCCAGCCTGGTCACACAGGGAAACCCATGAAACTGGCTGACCAGCCCGGCTGCGTGCCAGGTAGAGCCGGAGGTCAATTGCTTGCGTTCCAGCAGTACAACTTCATGCTTCGCTTTGGCGAGATGATAGGCGACTGAACATCCAACGATACCACCGCCAATAATGATGGTTTGTGTCTGTTGCGGAATAGTCTTACTCATTGTCCGCTCTGCTGATACTTGAATAAAGCTGTCGCATCTGTCGATGACTCGGCCTGGTTTTTCTGGTATATACCAACATATCATTGCGAACGTCAACAATAATGAACGCTAAACCAGTAAATTTGCCTATTTATTTACGCACGCGCGACAAACTGGTTGGCCAAATAAAAAATGGTGCATTAAAACCTCACGACGCGCTACCGTCAGAACGACTGCTGGCAGACCAGCTAGGAATAAGTCGAATGACAGCACGACAGGCGCTCGTCGAAGTCGAAAATGCGGGTTATGCCTATCGTAAAGGGCGCCTGGGACGATACGTTGCCGATCATCGCCTGAACTATGATGTTGGGACAACGCTGAGCTTTGCCGCTCAGGCACTTCGCGATTCAATAAATTTATCGATTGAGGTCATATCCATTTCAACTGAAGGCGCTGACGAACAAATTGCCAGGAAGCTTGCGATTGATACGGGTTCTCTGGTTCACGTCTATAAGCGGGTCTTTAAGGTTGACGGTCTATCCGTACTGGCTGAGGAAGAAATAGCGATAGCGGAACGATTCCCTGATCTACTCGAACAGGATCTCAGTCAGTCATCCATGTTGCTGCACGAAAGCCGCTATGGTGTTGTCGGAAGCAAAAGCAAAGTAACTATTCGATGCGTTGAAATTTCAGCTGAAGACAAAAAGTTATTTGCACCTGACAGCGCACCCTTCGGTATGCAAATGGATTCAGTTATTTTTGATTCACAGGGCAAACCTTTTTGTTGCGGCCATCAAATCTGGTGCAGTGAAATGGCTGAATTTACGCTTATCGCCACACCGACA
>CAMYNW010000057.1 GCA_947259885.1 uncultured Gammaproteobacteria bacterium | reverse complement strand
TCAAGATCGCTAAAGCTCGAACCGGTCATTGGATTTTATCTCCGTGGGCAGATACCGTATTATCTCATCCATCAACACTTTTGCAGAGCTTCCTTAATTTCATTAACCACCATATGTTGATTGACTGGATGCGGGTGTTGCCCGGTTAAACGACCACCTCCGGAGTTCATTAAGTTGTTCGTGCATGGTTTCAGAAAGCGGCACGCTCTGGCCAATACTTCTGAAAATCTGACTACTCGAGAACTCCTTCTTACTGGTAAACGCGTGCACTCTTGCAGCATTGACCGCCTGCTCGATTTCGGCACCAGTCCAGCCTTCTGTCAATTTAGCCAGGGCAGGAAGGTTGAATTTCGTCGTGTCGCCCCTGTTCTTAGCAATATGAATGCGAAAGATCTCCTCACGTTCCTCAGGATGAGGCAAATCAAGGAAGAACATCTGGTCAAATCTTCCTCGACGTATCATTTCTGCGGGCAGCAGGGATATACGATTAGCGGTGGCGGCGAGAAAAACCGAAGACGGCTTTTCCTGCATCCAGGTCAAAAAACTGCCAAACACATTAAGATTGCCGCTGGTGACATTGTTCTGATCATAGCCAAATGCATTTTCGATTTCGTCAATCCAAAGCACAACCGGCGCAATACTCTCAGCCATTTTAGTGGCGCGTTCAAACGCTAATTCAGGCGATCCAAAAGCGCCTGACATAATCAAGTTCATATCGAGGCGAACCAGTTGCTGATCCCATGCAGATGCAATGGTTTTTGCCGCGAGAGATTTACCGCAACCGCTTATCCCCATGAACAATACACCGGAAGGCAATGGTATCCCCGATTGCCTGGCTTCGGCGCTAAACAGGGCCCTTCGAGTGGTCACCCAGTGCTTGACATTGTCCAGCCCACCAATATGTACAAGACTGAGATTGTTCGGAATCATCTTAAGACAACTCTCTTTGAGGAGAGCCTGTTCCTTAACTTTATGTATCTGCTTTATCGCCGACTCTGTTTCGAACGACTGATTGTGCACCAATGTATTGAAAAGGTGTCGGACCTCGTTTAAAGACAAACCGCGCATGGCATTGGAACATGCTTGTAACCAGCGTTCTGGTACTTCAGAATCGGCATCCATTGCCCCTGATAGCCGCTCTAGATACCGGTAGATCTCTCTTTCACTAGCCAGGTCCATTTCGATCAAAATTACTTCGCGCTTAAGTTCTTCGGGTAAGGACACTATGGGAGACGATAAAACAACAGTCGCATTGCGACTCGACACTGTGTAGTAGACATCGCGTAACTTACGAATTAGTGCCGGGTCGTTTTGAAACAGTGATGGAAGATCCTTCATCAGATGAATGGCGTCATCGCCACTTTCCATGATGTACTCCAGAGCCTGTAGCGGCTGAGTCAACTTGTTGACCGCTTTACCGCCCGAATACAATCCCCGGGTAACGGTCCACTGCACGATGGGTCGTTGGTCGCCATAATGGGTTCTGGACACATCCTGCAAGGTGGACTCGACCCGTTGCTCTTCCGAGCCGACTATGTAAAGAAGGGGATGACGCGCCTCGATTGCTCCAGCAATGCGTGCGAATGGGGTCTCAGCCATGGTGATCCTGGCGATGCGTCACAAACATTTGTCGATCCATATTTCAGGGTTTAAAAGGTAATAGCTGATTTATGATAACGCATCCACCGCGTTTTTCATTCGTTTTAATCCTAGTTTTAATTTCGATTCAGAGGTGGCAATAGACATCCGAAAATACGGGTCACAGCAAAATCCCGAACCGGGGACGACCACTGTTCCCGTATCCAGAAAATAAGCGGCAAGATCCGTAGATGAGTTGATTGTTTTTCCATCCGGGCGGGTACGGCCAATTAAACCGCCACATTGGGGGAACAGGTAAAATGCTCCCTGCGGAGAGAGAGTGGTCAACCCATTGATACCTTTAAGTCCAGCCAGCGCCAGATCACCACGACGCTGATAGATGGCACACCACTCCTGCAGAAAATCCTGGGGACCGGTTAGCGCAGATTCTGCGGCCGCCTGACTTATTGAACATGGCCCACCATTGGTCTGGCTGAATAATGTGCGAATACCGTCTGCCCACCATTTCGGTCCTCCTGCAAAACCTATTCTCCAGCCTGTCATCGCATAACACTTCGACACACCATTAACTGTCAGGATTCTGTCAGCAAGATCCGGCGCCTCGCTAGCCATGGTGGCAAATC
>CAMYNW010000056.1 GCA_947259885.1 uncultured Gammaproteobacteria bacterium | reverse complement strand
AATCTTTCGCAGAACCCGCGTACCATATTTATATGTGAATACACGGCCGAGGATGCGTATCCACTGCAAACCAACCATATCCCGAGCAAATACATGTATGAAATTGTACGTGGGGAGTGCAGTCATCGAGTACGATGCAGTGATTACTCAATGAAATTCCCCGAGGTTCCGACTGGAGCTTCATTTTTTGAACAGCAGGCAAAAGCGAGTAATTAATGTCCCAATCTACACCACCACGTGGATTTCCCGTCGACGAATTTGAAGCCAGGCTCGCTAAGGCCCAGCTCGAAATGCATGTCAGCGAAATGGATGGCATCGTACTCACCATGCCGCAAAATTTTCGCTACTTTTCGGGATTTAATTCACAGTTCTGGGAAAGCCCTACACGACCTTTCTTTCTGGTCGTTCCTCGTGAAGGTCTGCCCATTGCGGTAATACCGACCATCGGTGGTCCTGCAATGGAAACAACCTGGATTAGCGACACTCGCACCTGGCCGGCACCCTGTCCTGAAGACGATGGCATCAGCTTGTTGGATGAGGTACTGACATCGCTTCCTCGACGCTTTGGAAAAATTGGTTGGGAAATGGGGCGTGAGTCCATCATTCGAATGCCAATTCTTGATTTTGACCGGCTCAGAAAGAATATCTCGGGGCTGGAATTTGTTGATGGCTCGGCCCTGATCTGGGGATTGCGCATGGTCAAATCGGATCGCGAGATCGCCAAGGTTCGGGAAGCCTGCCGCATTGGCAGTGATTCTTTCGATCTGTTTCTAGAGAAGGTTCGTTACGGCGACACCGAAGTCGACATGGCCCGCGAGTTTCGCAAAGTTGCATTTGAATGCGGAGCCGACAACGCAGCTTTCGTATCCGTATGTTCTGGCCCTGGCGGGTATGCCCAGGTCATTGTCGGTCCACAGGAAACGCCGCAAACTGATGGGCAAATCATGTTTATCGATACCGGTTTACAGTTTGACGCCTACTTCTGCGATTTTGATCGCAATTTTGCATTCGGCCACATCAGTGACGATGCAAAACGCGCCCACGAAGCGGTGTGGGATGCAACACAAGCAGGCATCAATGCTGCAAGACCCGGTATAACGTCTGAAGATTTGTGGGCAGCGCAAAACAAAGTACTAGAAGCCGCGGGTGCCAAATCGGGAAACAATGTCGGTCGCTCCGGTCATGGCCTGGGCATGCACCTCACCGAACCACCATCAAATATGCCGGGTGATAGAACCTTGTTAAAACCGGGCATGGTGATGACGATAGAACCCGGCATGGAATACACACCCGGGAAGATGATCGTGCACGAAGAGAATCTGGTTATTACCGAAGATGGTTGCGAACTGTTAACCAGGCGCGCTCCCAAAGAAATGCCGGTAGTTCTCGAGTAAAAGCTTTTTTACCATGCTGGGTGAGGCTGCCCTGTTCAGCTAGCCGCAGGACAACTTTTTTCGCCTATTTTCTTCAAACTCTAAGCAGCAACAAGAATTCGAGATTGTGAACACCACGCTCGCCAGGCAATGTACCCGCAAGCGGAACGTTACCGAATCGTTGGAATTTACTTAACTAATTGAATGTCATTCGAATATCGGATCGAGTGAGCAAAACCTGGAAGAAATAAATGGTGCCCAGGGGCGGAATCAACCGGTCCGCGTTCGGCACCGACACGAGGATTTTCAGGTCAGTGCCCTATTCCCATGTAAGCATCTAATTCCACAGCATTTTTCTTATTCTCAACTTCCAGTATTGCCATATCCCGTGTTGATGGCCTGCACCATCGCTACGCCAGAATTGCAGCATGATGAAGCTAGCAAAGATTGATCAGAAGACGATGCGATTATATTTTCAGGAGGGACAGGTAAAAAGGATCAAACTGAGCCATAATCCGGCTCATCGACGTGGGTCAATTTTAGATGCAATCCCTGGGTTAGTTTTAAGTGCAATTTAACAGGCTGTCGCGTATCTAGTATAATCAATTGCACGATGTCCCAAAGGAGTCCGTATGTCTCGATTAACTCTGTTTGTGATGGTCGATCCGACTCAGGAGCAGCAGCTCGCTCTGGAAGGCGCAACCGAGATTGCCAATCTGTCAGGTATCAGATCGGATGGAGACGATTAGACAACGTCAGACGAAGAGGCGATTCGTTTCCACTTTGGCGTCGAACCGGATAAGATTCACGTCGCTTCCGGCTCCACCAAACAGGTGGTTGTGGAGATGGCGCAGCAATTGGACGCCGAATTGGTAGTAATGGGAACGACTGGACGCGCAGGTATTTCGGGCACCATTTTAGGCAATGCTTGTGAGAGGGTTCTGGATCAGTTATCGATAGATGTATTGACGGTTCACTAGCCGAAAACACACTGACCGTACCTCTGTAATACAAGCCACCCTGTATATGAGATTTTTCTGTAAGTTCGACCCGGGGAGATTCTAAAATGAAGTGCAAGCGCTTTCTCGAAGAGAAGATCATCTCGATCCCGGGCTATCGCCCGGCGCGTAAAACCGATCAAATCGAGCGCACGCCACCGAAGACGATTGTTTGCTACAATGGTCCGGAGTTTACCTGCATAACACCAGTTCCAGCCCAGCTGTCGGGCACATCATCCTGCTGTTTTTATCGGATCTTATGAATGCCAGAAAATAATTCTCCAGATCCCGGCAACCAGAGTTTAATACCTCA
>CAMYNW010000055.1 GCA_947259885.1 uncultured Gammaproteobacteria bacterium | reverse complement strand
TTTCGCGGACAAAATTGGGCTCAGATCACGATTTCTCCTAAGATGCTATTAACGCTATGCTGAAACTCACCAACTAAAGCGCTGGCTCTACCTTGAACCAATAACACAAGGAACCATACAGGATGGATCTGCTCGTTTCCTACTCCTGGAACCGCTTCTATCTGGCGAAGCCCGAGATCATTCGCATCCTGAAGCGATTCGGCGACTCCAATCCCCTGGTCGGGAAGACGGACGTGAGGGGAATCGCTGTTGCTCACACCTGTCTTGACAACCGCGAGGTCATTCGACGTTGCCGCGCGTTATGGAAAACCGATCCGCAGAATTCTTTTGAGTCTGCGATCAAGTGGGTCCCGGTCGACTACTGGTGTGTATCCGACCTGGATGCTATGAAACAGGTGATCGATAGCAAGATCAAGAACAGGATCGAGGTGAACCAGACCTGGGGCATGAAGGTACGCAAACGTCGCTGGCAGCAGTATCACACCATCGAGATCGTCGAATACCTCGCTACCGATATCGAACGCAAGGTCGACCTGGACAATCCGGACAGGATCGTATCGGTCGACGTCGTCGGCCGAGAAACAGCCATCTCCCTGCTCAAGCCGGACGAGGTCTTCTCCCTCGGCCTGCCTCACCCGTGAGCAGCCGTGAAGTACTACATCTGGCTGGACGCCATGGACAAGCCGCTGTCAAAGGCCTGGCGCTATGAAGACGAAAAAGAACGCATGGTCGCGGAACGGCATCCACCGTCAGGCCAGGCCAAGCGCCTCGAAAATCGCCTGCATAAATGCGGGTAGGTCGGCGGGCTGGCGCGAGGTGATGAGATTACCATCCACCACCACCTCGCGGTCCCGGTAGTCCACCCCCGCCGACTTCAGCTCCGGCGCCATGCTTCGGTAACAGGTGGCGGTACGCCCTGCAAGCAGGCCGCTCGTGATCAACACCTGCAGACCATGACAGATGGCTGCCACCGGCTTACCGGCATCCAGGAAATAACGGGCGATCGCCACCGCCTGCACATTCTTTTGCAACCTGGCGGGCGCCTTGCCACCAGGCAGCACCAGCAGGTCGTATATCTCCGGCTGTACCTCATCCAGCGCAAGCCCGGCCTCAACTTTATGGCCGTGCTTGCCGGTTATCGAACCCTTTTGCGGCGCGACCAGGTCCACCGCCACCCCCTTGGCTTGCAACTGGCGCAGCGGCTCGCTGAGTTCGCTGTCTTCAAACTGATCGCTACAGATAATCAGGGCACGCATGCCACCCTCTATTGCATTTGCACAACTGCTTGCTTTTACCAATTAGTCCGGCCTCGATGCAGCAAAAGGTGAGTGTCTTGCGCATGAAGCGATTGAGATCAATGCCGAGCACGGTCGCCAGCCCATCGACTACCCGCAAAGGCTCCGGAAATACTTGCTATTAACTATAGTTAAACAAACGCGTTTACGTCACCATGTTTTTGCACGTTGCGGCTTGTTTAGCCAGCGCATTGGCGGCCTGATTATGCAATCGAGGTATAGCCCGTATCCGGATTCGTTTAAAAGAGGAAGTGAGCTGGCGAATGTGTACGAGCCGTGGGTCTTCGCGTCGTTCGTGCCATAATTGGGCCAGTGCTTTACTGTCTGTGTACACCATGAGTCGGTCTATGTGGTGCCCCGTGGCGGCTTCCAACACCGTTGCCAAGGCAGCCAATTCGGCTTCCAATTGGCCAGATACCGTTAAATTGGTTTCCTTACCAAAAAAGTCTTTAGAAAAGTCTATTTCTCCTCCCTCTGCCTTAGGGGTGTCACTTATATCTAAGGTCGTAACCCTAAACATTTCTCCCGCACCTTCAGCATCAGATCCCGTTATTATTGGGCTATGTAAATAGTAGAATCCACGATCATTGAAAAACTTATGAATAGCATAAGCTACGTGGTGCCTTATTCTGAATACAGCTCCAAAAGTATTGGTCCTAAACCTCAAATGAGCTATCTCCCGCAAGAACTCAAGTGAGTGCCGCTTGGGTTGCAGAGGGTACTTTTCAGCATCTGCATCACCAATAATTTTGAGGTTTTCAACAATTAATTCTACTCTTTGTCCTTTTCCAAGAGATTCCTCTATGGATCCTTCTACCTCAATTGCGGCACCAGTGGTAATCCTCTTTAGAGTTTCTTCCGGTACAGAATCAAGTGCTACTACTGCCTGTAGCGTTCTTAATGTAGAACCATCAGAAAGCGCAATGAACTGATTGTTTCTAAAAGTCCTTACCCAAGCACTAACCTTCGTTTTATATCCGGTAGATTCGTCATTAATAATATCTACGATTCTCTTTGTCATAACTATTCTTCTTCGTCTGAAATATTCAGAACTCCTTTTTCATTTAAAAAATTGAACCACTTAACAATCTTCTTAATATCATTTATAAACACCCTGTCTTCGTCATAGTCAGGCAATATGTTATCAAAATATTCGAAGAAGTCTTCCTTAGTGGCCTTATTTCCCGGGGGTGGATTATCTACCAGCTGCTCAAGCATAGTTTTAAATACTTCGTTAAGAGGGGTTGTATCCTCCAAGGTATAAATAGCCACTGTTCCCAAGGGAGTAAATTGATGCTTTCTAACAGAACAAAATATTGATTTGTCAGAGTCAATTTCTGAGACTATCAGACCATTTGGTCTATTTGATACCATTTCATAAATACCTGGTAGTCCGCTTACTGCAATATAAGGTTCGAGATTCATTTAAAACTTTCGGCAAAGATAAAAAAGCCCACATTGATTTATTCATTAGCAACATTCTTTCCCATCATCAATGCTTCTTGTTGGTTTATACTCTCTTCGTGAACAGCATCTATGAATTTTCTAATAAATTCTACACTTAGATTTCGTGAATTTGCTAAGTTAATATACCGTTCGTGAATTTCACTCCACCTCCTGG
>CAMYNW010000054.1 GCA_947259885.1 uncultured Gammaproteobacteria bacterium | reverse complement strand
ATGCCCAGTATGCTAAGTGTCATGTCGATCTCCCATCCAGATGTTAAGGTCTATCAGGTTAAACATGATCTGATAGATTCCGCCAGGTCAGTGGCGTGGGTGGGGATGGTTCATTACATTAGTACCTAACCAACCTATTGACCGGTACAAATATTTTTCTGGAGCAATAGTGAAATAGTTCACAGAATTTTACATGTGAGTTCGCTAAGCTTTTCACTAACATTAACCCGCTATTAATTTCTGAAGCACTTGTTAACAATGGAGACGTATCGCAATGAAAAGGGTTGTAGCACTATGCATTTACTTGGTTGCACTGTCGCATTCGCAAGGTCTCATGGCAGGCAGTAATTCTCAAACAGTCATCGCGAGCGGCAATGCTGCCCAGTTGACTCAGGATGCCTTTGAAGCCTACTTCGAAGCGCTGCAATTCTGCCTTGATCAAATTGGGACCAAATCCAGTTACGGTGACGAGGAAAAACAACAAATTCAGGGGTTGATGATATCCGCATTCCCGACCTTACCGCCTGAGACTCAACAGGCTTTGGCGGCCGCGCGCGAGACCTGGCAGCAATATCAAGCGGCTTGGCCAGTTCTCGGTATGGATCAAAAAAAGGCGTTTGCCTTTGATGTCCTGGGTCTTGCCTATGGCGAAGCAGCCGCAGCGGAAGCCCTTGGTATTCCCTATGGATCTGCCAGCTCAAACGGATCTGCCTCCGGATATTACCCGGGACCTGAGATGACCGAGGAGTATTCCAAGGCTTACTCTGGCGGCATTGATCAGGGTGATGGTACCTATGAGTTTGAAACCTATAATTCCAGCTCGGGCACTTACGATTACAGCTACGAATAGAGAGCAAGCTGCGCCCGCTAGAAGTTTCTCTCGTTTATCCAATTGCAATAACGTTTCGTCGCTGATCTCTTCAGATCTTTCTATACTGGCGTATATTCCAAACAACTTTGTGAATTAGACCTTGTTAGCGCCGCTGCTTGTTAGCACGATAATGTTCGATAACCATATGACGGAATTTAGATCGGTTGCAGCGCAATCTTGATCTGGCGCTCCCATCTAAACGTATCCATCTGGTTTTGGCATCTTGTGGTGGCAGTAGCATCATCTCGATTTCCCCAGACAGTGGCATTGGACCAATCCTTAAGAGTTTACCCTGCCTCACCGTCTCTACTTCAAAAGCTCTTCCAGAATTGTAATACGCTCTTCAAGTTGTTCGAGCTTTTGCTGAAGCGCCTCAAGTTGTAAACTTTTTGCAGGTGTGTTGTGAACAGATTCTTTAACCGGAAGTGCCGCAATATCAATAGCACCGCATAATAGATGGGTATATCGATCTTCGCGCTGATTCGATTCTTTGGGAATATGTTGCACTAAAGGTTTGCTTCTCTCGTTGAGACTTTCCAGGGTAAGCCGAACATCATCCAAATCATCAAACTCTACCATTCGCGCAGTTCTCGTTTTCATATCATTCAAGGTTAGTGGTGCTCGCAACATCATCACCGCAAGCAGTGCCTGCTGCTTTTGGTTGATATCAAGCTCGCGTTGAACCTTGTGTTCAAGTTTCTGAGTGCGACCCCTATACTCAATTTTGACAAGATGTCTATCGGCAAGATCCCTTGCGGTATGACCTACCTCTCCCTCCGTGAGTTGCATCGTTGGCTCTCTATTACTTTTCTGGTTACAGGCGAGTAAAAGTGAATTTAACGTTAACGGGTAACTGTCTGGTACCGTCATCTCTTTCTCCATCAAACAGGCCAGGATTCGCGCCTCTACCGGTGTAAACATTGCTGTGGATGCTTGCGCAACGGGGCTTTCCTTTTCCTCATGGACCACCGATTCTTTATTTACCTCAATATCATCAGATTCGTTCAATTTTCTATTCCGGTTTCCTGTACATAATACTCTGGTCACATACAACACAACTTGCTTGAGACGAAGCTATTAAAGCAGCCCCCACGCTTCGACAACGGCACTATACTTATTCAGCGGTAACCGCTACCAACCCCAATATACTGAGGCTTACCATGATTCAAACACCTGGTTGGGTACTGACAATTTAACTTTTTGTTTTGGGAAATCTCCATATGAAATTGTAGAAAATGGCTCAATACTCTACATTCGTCTTCAGTTTATGTGAAATTTAGCACCCCAAATCAATTCTAACCCCCCCCCTCCACTTTTTGAAAAGGTTTGAGTTAACTTGGATGGTTCATTACATTAGTGCCTCAGGGGCAAATAAAGGACACTAATTCTACGAATAAGCGGCCCCATAATTGTCTTTTCTCTGACATATTTTATTTGTGGCGTTTTGGAATTGGATGGCAGGGTCTTGACGAATGAAATTAGGTTAAATTTTCTCTGTAAAAATTCCAAATCTTTAACTGTGAGGCGCACTGACTTCCACGGACAGTTAATTTAAGCGACATCGTTCAACTTCTCATACATCTCTGGCGAGAAAATTCGATGATAAGAATCGACATAACAGATCGTTAATTTTCACCAACTTGAAGTGAATTAATCCATCCCCAAAATCGATTCTTGCGTAGCGCTAAAGTTTGTGCATACCATTTGGCATCACGAAATAGAGCACGGTCAAGGTGATGTGGGGCTGTGGGTAAATGATCACGCATTGATATCTTATGTTGCGGGTGAAGACCGATGCGTGTTAAAGCACTCAAACGGCTGGGCCCATAGGGGATATGCTCCGCCAAATGCGCCATGTTTTCGGCCTCGGTAACGTAGCGGAGGAATTTATTGGTGGCAACATTCGTTTGATCTGCTTTCAGTGGAACCACCCAAACATCCCAATCAATAATCTGGCCGTCCCAGATCATAGTTATGGTGTCGCCGCGAGTCTGGGCGTCAAAAAAACGTCCATTAAACCCAGATGACATTACGACCTGTCTCGATTTTAATAGCGCTTCAGGCTCCCTGGGATCGTCCCACCAAACAATATGGTCACGGATACTATCCAGACGCCGCAATGCCAAACGCATTCCGCGATCGGTGCTCAGCAGATCGTAGATCTGATTAATGGGGACACCTTCTGTCATTAGTGCCCATTCCAAAATTGCTGATGGTTGCTTGCGTAAAGCGCGCTTCCCAGGAAATCGTTTGACATCAAAAAAGTCGGCAATCCTTTGGGGCTTTTCTCCCGTAAAAGCACGATCATCATAGGCAATTAGTGTCGAATAGCTCAGATGTGCAACGCCACAGGGCATAAGTGCCCCCGCAATAAAATCCTTTTCCGGTTCAAGCCCGTCAGGAGATGGCGCAAGAATTTTCGACCACTTTAACCTTTGCACCAGGTTTTGCTCACAGGCAAGCAGAGCGTCATCCATGGTCATATCGATGATGTCCGGTACTAAATCCCCTTTTAATATAGCAATTTCACCACTGTAAAATTGAGTATTGATCTGAATTCCCGTAGCGGCTTCAAACGGGCCAAATAAGGCTTTTTGCTGTGCACTTTGATAGCTACCACCCCAGGTAGCAATGGTCAGTGTTTGTTGGTCTGCC
>CAMYNW010000053.1 GCA_947259885.1 uncultured Gammaproteobacteria bacterium | reverse complement strand
GGTAACCGGGACAGATCTATTTAATGTAACCGGCTGTAACCGGCTGTAACCGGGACAGATCTATTTATGGATATATTTATGGACTGGAATAAAATAAATCTGCCCCGGTATTCCCTATTCCCTGGATCTGCCGCCCTTTAGGGCAGCGGCTAGCGGGTCGTGTGGTTGAGTCCGCATAAATGAAGCAGTTTTTCGAGATTTTCACACACTTCATTACGTCGCGCATATCGGCTGTGCTGTATACCGCGACCTGACTCAAGTACGTCCTCGAATGCCTTGGTAGCCGGAAACCAGGCCCCTATCGGTGCATGCAGCTTCAATTCGGCGTGTGCAATCTGGTTGCTGAGAGAAGCGCTCAATCGCACCCGATTTAGCACAGGAACAAGGTGCGCCCGGCCCTTTTTCAGATCCTTGATTCTTCGTAATCGTTTTAAGAATCGGGATGTCGCTTCGATGTCTACGTGCGATGTCGTGCAGGGCACGATGATGGCATCTGCATGCGCTACCGCCTCCTCAAGCTCGCGCCCACGCAATGTGGCTTTCGTATCGATCAGCAAAAGGCCCGCGCCTTTCTTTTTGGCAAATTTTCTTGGTCCCAGTTGCAAACCGCTCTGATATGGGATAGTGGCCAGTTTTGCAAATTGGGACAGGCTTCTTTGGCGGTCCAGGTCGATCAAGGCAACATGGTGGCCGATATCCTGAGCAGTTAAAGCCAGGCTGGCGGTGAGCGTTGTCTTGCCCACGCCACCTTTCGAATTTGTCACTAGCACAAAGGCCATTTAGTTGATCTGGATCACTGGTTACTCAGAAATTGGCTGTTGAATATCATACTCGTTGTCTGCGGACATGTCTGTGCATTTATTAGAGAGTAGAATAAGTGCTGCTAGATCAGGCTGTCAATCATGTGCTAAGCCATCGATTCACAGGCGCGTTATAAACCCTTTCAGTTGAAACCAAAAATTACACGCATGCTCGAAGTGACAAAGGCGGTGACGCCACTTACCGAAAATGATTTGCGAACCACGCTGGATATGGAGATTAAATTCCTGATACCGGCCGATTCTGCCGAGCAGTTGCTCGCTACCAGCCTAATCAAGTCCACATTATCAGGAAACGTAACAACGGCTTTTGAAAAGTCCATTTATTTTGACACGCCTCGGTATATGCTGAGAAAAAATGGCTGTTCTTTGAGGATACGCCATGCTGGCGACCGGATTGAGCAGACCCTGAAAACTGAGGCGTCCTTTGGCGGTGGGGTGTTGCGCCGCACCGAAATTTCGAGAACGCTCAAAGATAGCTCGCTCGATGACGGGCTGGTTCAAGAGGCGTTGAAACAACTGTCCAGTGTGAAACCCGCTGGATGGCAATTCATACCGTTGATCTGGACAGAGATCAAGAGAACAAAGATGCGGCTTCGACACCGCTCGACCTCCCTCGAGCTTGTCTATAATTCCGGCTATGTGACCTGTGCACGCCACGGCAGGAGGCTGGGGCAGATTTCCGAGATCGAGGCGAGACTGATCAGTGGTCCGGCAGAAGGAATGTTTGATTTCCTCACCCGGTTAAATGAAAAGACCTCCTGGATTCAGTTTGTCACCAGTATGGCTGAGCGCTGGTTTGCGGTAATAAGTTCGGCCAACGCGCTAAAACCTGTCAAACATAAGCCACTCGTCATACCTGCCGATATGAACACCTGTGAATTGCTGCAGGTTTCCATGGCCAACGCCCTGGACCATTTCTTTTCCAACAATCCGCAGATTTTGAAAGCGAAACCCGAGGCTATCCATCAGACTCGTGTTGCCATCCGCAGGATGCGGGCGTTTTTACGGGCGTTCAAAGGGCAGATCGATTATATGGACCGCAAGGCACTGAACGGTGAATTGCGTTGGCTTCAGACCAAACTGGGAGAGTGTCGGGACTGGCACGTCTTGCGCACCGACACCTTACCGAAAATCAAAGGGCTGAATCCTGAATTGCGCGCCGAGTTGGTGGAACTGTGTCTGCGGATGCATCGAAAACAACTTGCCCAGGCCTTACAGACCTACAGTTCACGGAGAGCACAACGATTAATTCTGCATCTGCAGAGCTGGCTAGCCAGGCAACCCAATACCGGTGGAGCATCCATTTCCAAACAGCGTCAATCGACACTAAAAGCAAATATGAAGCGGCTCGGGAAACTGGGTGCGCTAACGCCCTCACGATCGGTGACTGAAGTCCATGCCATGAGGATCATGGTAAAGAAAATTCGCTACACCGTGGAAATATTCCCTGGTGCCGAAGATGAAGAGACCCGCCTTGCTCTTGAGTCCCTCGAAGAAGTACAAGATGCTCTGGGTGACTTAAACGATGCCTGCAAGGCTCTGAATCTTATCAGTGTTGCAGTCAATGAAGATCTAAGCCCGGATCTTCATGTTGCTGTTCGGAAATGGGCCAATAAACGCATCCTTGCTTGCATTCGTCGAGCACAGCCGCGTTATAAAAAGCTGCTCCTGTGGGCCGAAAAACAACAAGCAATGTAAACTCCACGCAGTTGATCGGATCACCGGACTGTAACCGGGACAGATCTATTTATGATATGTTAGCCGTGATTTAAATTGGAATAAGTCAAAATCAACTGCAAAAGGAGTTTGCAATGCCAAGGATTGGCCGGGTGGTGGCACCCAATATGCCGCATCACGTGGTTCAGCGTGGTCACAACAGAAATGCCGTTTTCGTGGATGATGGCGATTATTCTTACTACCTCGACACACTGGGAAAATGGACCAGGCACCTACAGGTTAAGGTTTATGCATGGTGTTTGATGACCAACCATGTTCATTTGTTACTTGACCCGAGAGACGATATTAAGAGTATCGGATTGCTGATGAAGCGTCTGGCGGGAAGGCAGACACGTTTTGTCAACAAACAAGAGAATCGAACCGGATCACTGTGGGATGGCCGTTACAAAATGAGCATCGTCGACAGCGACCAGTATTTCCTGCAGTGTTGCCGTTATATCGAATTAAATCCGGTAAAGGCAAAGATGGTCATTCGGCCGGAGAATTATCGCTGGTCAAGTTACCTGGAGAACGCAGGATTAGCTTCATCTGGCATAGTCGATCGCCATGGGTTTACCCAATTAAGCGGCGTCAGCTTTGAAGACTATCGGCATTATGTGGCGCAAGGCACCCCTTCATCTGAAGCGAGGTTCATATCACAAAGACTTGAGAGCAATCGTCTTACGGGCGGGGACAGGTTTGTAAAAGAAATCGAATCAAGAACTGGAATCAGGTTGGAATACAAACGACCTGGCCGACCGCCCATGAACAAAGTTATCGATTAAATAAACCTGTCCCGGTTTTCGCATTAGATTAAATAAATCTGTCCCGGTTTTCACATTAGATTAAATAAATCTGTCCCGGTTTTCATGTCCCGGTTTTCACACTAATAAATCTGTCCCGGTTTTCACACTTCCGGTCGGTCCCATCTATAAAGGCACAATCACTGATAACAGATCTCTGCGCCCGGCCAGGCTGCCTGCAGCAGATTCAGGACGGAAGTTCGTGCCGCCGACGAAAACTGTGCTTGCGGGCATAATGGTATGCCCGTGACGCCAAACGCCTGAAATTCGGACTGCCCGAATTGCTGCAATTCGAAATGCAGGTGCGCATCCGGGTTCACTGCCTTCAGGTAGCCGATATTGGCGCCCTGGCTTACGGTATCCCCCAACGCAACCATTATGTTAC
>CAMYNW010000052.1 GCA_947259885.1 uncultured Gammaproteobacteria bacterium | reverse complement strand
GAATGAGTTGCCGAACTTCCAACTTCTCATAAATCACGACGACGAGGTACGCGAGTTTGCCTATGCTGAATCGGATAACGCGTCACTTGATGCGGCCGAGTCCGGAGGATGGCACGTGGTCAGCATGAAAAATGATTGGCAGCGTATTTTCTCTTTTGAGGAATCCAAACAATCTGAGTGATTTGGATAGGCAGCAACCGTGTCGAACGACTGCTATTGGCCGTTCTGAGACTTTGCGGTTGCAGTGCAACAACTCGTTTTCATCTTCCAATGAAAGTCCGCTTCGGAGCTATTCTGTTGAAAAACCCGAAAAATTAATCAAGTAAATTTTCTGACAAAATAGACGGGGGTTTTAAATCCTTTGGCTTATGCGCCTCTGAGTTCACCAGTTGCGTTTTTAGAGGATTACGTTAAAAACATGTCTCCCTCCGTAGAAAAGTTATCAAAACTTGCGTAAGCGCACAAGGTTTTTTGAAACAAGCCAGAAAATGAGTTTTTCAGAACAGAATAGAGCAAATCCTGCCTAATTGGCAGTTTTGCCGAACGGCGGCTCTGTCAGATTACTTGGTTTCTCGATAGCGGCCGCTCAAGAAATCGCGATGGAAGGCAAGTAGAAACTCTTTTCTGCCGTTCGAGAGAATTCATTGGGTCTGCCCTAAGAGAATCACTCCAAAAAGATGGGATTAGGAGCTTTGCGCCGCCAAAACTAGCTAAAGCTGCTTCTCCGGCGCGATCTTCAGGAACCATGCATTAAAACGCTGCCAACCGGAGGTCTGGGGCTCCGTGGTTTCTACCACTTGCTCGCCATCAATAGTGGCGTGCCAGCTCAACTTGCCGCTGTCGTCCATTTTTACCTGATAGGCAATTTCAGGAACACTTTTGCGCACATCTTTAGTCAGAAACTCACCTAAAGCTGGCGAATCGATTAACAACCCCATCTCAGTGTTTATATCAATGGACCGTGGATCAAAGTTCAGCGAGCCTGCAAAGACACGTTTGCTGTCTATCAGCACGGCCTTGGTATGAAGTGTGAGCTTATCCAGCTCGGTTTCGCCGTCAGGCAGCGTGATCTTGGCCGCATCTGCACGCGCCTCCCAGAGCTCAACGCCGGCCTTTAGCAGATCTTTGCGATAGCTGGCATAGGAAGAATGCACCGCGGTGTGATTATTCGTGGCCAGCGAATTTGTCACGATAGTTATTCGAATACCTTTCGCCCTCAATTCGTTGACCAGCGCAATGCCTTCCTTACGCGGGATTAAATAGGGCGTAAGGATGATGATTTCATCTTCGGCCTCGCGGAAGATCTCACGCAATTCGTTTGCAACGATCTGATGTTGTTCGTCCACGTCTTCCAGCAATTTTTGCGGATCATCTACAATCAAGCGTGCAGGCGCAATAAACGGCCTGATCTCCATCGTGTCTAATTTTCTTATAACGTCCGTATTTACAGCGTCGGCATAAACAGAATCGCCTGTTGCCGCCATTTCCTGCTTGAGCTCTTCATATTTGGCTGCGAGCTTATCCGGGTCATCCTCCTTGAACAGTGCTGCCATTGGCACCGCAAGCTCGTGGTTCCAATAGTTATCAAATTGCGAAGAAATCTGCCTGACAACAGGCCCGACCGATATCATGTCAAAATCAAAGAATTCTCCGGTGGATTCCAGCTGGAAGTACTCACTGGCGATATTGCGGCCACCGACAATAGCTACCGAGTTGTCGACTATAAAAGCCTTGTTGTGCATCCGACGATTCAGCAAACCAAAATGGCCAAGGTAGTTAAAGACATCCACCCCTTTACGTGCAATCGGGTTGAGAATCCGCACCTCCACATTTGGGTGAGCATCAAGAGCGGCCAGGTCAACATCCTCCACCGTCGTAAAGATGTCATCCAATAGAAAACGTACGCGTACGCCGCGATCTGCTGCTGCGACCATTTTTCCGATAAATACCAATCCGGCATCGTCCGGTTTCATCAGGAAGTATTGCGCATCCAGGGCTTTCTCAGCCAAATCCATCAATAGCAGACGTGCGCCAAAGGCATCAAATCCCTCCATTAACGGATAGAATCCATTGGCTTCCGGATTTCCGTCAACCCATTCCAGAGCCTCAATGCCCTGCAGGGTTTCGGAAACATCTTCAATGGCAAGCGACTCTTGCTTTGGGTAATCAAGTGGTGCGCTTGCACAACCAACTACAACGGAAGCCACACAGGTGACTAATACCAGACTAAAAACTTGCCTCATAACTAAATCCTTCAGGGTTATTTCAAGAACGCAATTCGGTAATCCGCGGATTTGACTCAACGATTTTCTAAACGATTGTAATCAAACAGGCCGTTAGCGATTGGATCGTAAGCCTGTCGGGCAGCTGCCACTCTATCGCTTTGCTGCCAGAAATCGTCCGCGGTGCGACGGACTCCAAACCGCGCAGCGAACGAAGCGTAACTTGCTTCATCCGTCAAACTCGCGACCGCGACGGGCAATCCATCCAGATCTTGCTCAGAAACACGCCAGTATGCGTTCGGATACGAACCGATGAAGCCCCTGACAACGGTAAGCGTGTTTTCTTGCGGCCGCAGATTCTTACTCTCAGAAAACAGGCTGGTAATGTTGCTGTGTGCAGTATTGCGGAGGATGGTGTAGAACTTCCCCGGCCCGTCAGCAGTCGTAACGTTCAGCACCGTCATCTCCGGCAGCATGGCGAGCGACTCGCCTTTCAGGCCCGCCAACCGCTCCAGCGTAGCGCGATACCTGGGGGGCACATCAGCTGCTGAAATATCGAATGAATGATTTAGCACGGGGGTGAGACGGCGCTGCAACATCCCGTAGACTTCCAGCTTTGGATTATCGGTCCGGTAATCAATGGATGTAGGGTTATCGAAACTGGCCCGTTTGCCATAGATATACGCTTTTTGCTTTTCGTCAGCGCCTTCATACCAATGATCGGCTTCGCTCTGTCTGGCTTCCGCCGGCAACAATGCCAAGAAATTGAATTCGCTTTCCAACCGCAGGAAGTCCATATACAAGCGCGCTGCATCGAGCGCATAGGGCATGTTGGTCTTGTCGAGCACCGTGCTGTGATCGCGGCGGAAACGGTAATAGACGCGTTCAACACCAGGGTCGTCGTAAGGCCTGCGGGTGGCAATAATTTCAATGGCTTCACCCGGCGGCGTTGCCGAGCGGACCAGTTTGAAGTGCAACCCCTGATCCAGGCCGGGGAAGTAGAGATTGGCAAGGAACCAGTGTTCATAGATATAGCGGCTCATCAGCTGCTGCTTGAGACTGTCGCCGTTCAGAAATGCTTCCCATTCCGGTAACAAGCGCCTGCGCCTCAGGGCCATAGGCGGGTGGCTGGGCCATTTGCGCACCCTGTTTCAGCCAGCCCTGCAGGAGCGCGAACTCCGAATCCGCCAAACCGGGCAGTGCATACGGCATACCCCATGTCGGGTGCTTGCGGTCGAACTTGTCCAGCTCATCAGCCTTGGCGCAGAACTCATCACGATTAAGATTCAGGTCGAACTCTTTTTCATCCAGCACGGCAACATCAGGCAAGGGGTGGTCGCGCTTTAGCTGCATCATGTGGGACATGATGCTGGCATCAAGGTTTACCTGCGGAGTCTGCTCATGCTCATTGAGCACCGGCCAGAATCCTTTTTGCCGCCACTCCGCGGTAGTCTGCGCATCTTCAAAAAGTCGGTTTAATGGCGCAGCTCTGAATCGAGCGGAGTTGTATACCTTGTCTTTGTGAGTCATAGCAACCATGACAAACAACACAACGCTGTTCGAGCATTGGCTGTACTTCGGTCAGAAAGTGCTGTCCGGCCTCGCTATTCGAGGCAACCAGACGGTCACGCGGTTCGGTGGGACCATACATCTGATCCCATTTAGTCGCGGCTACCGTGGCGCAGCCACCAATAAAGAGCACGCATATGCCCGGCAGCCAACTGCGTTGCCAGCTAACTCGCATGACGATCCTCCTGTGGAATCGTGTATAGGAAGTGTATTAGGAAGAATAACTGCTAGTCGGCATAGCAGTTATTCTTCTATACACCAGGCAAAGCATTAAGGTTCTGGTACACTTTTTTGTTTTAACTTTCATATAAATTTTTAGACTGTTTATTTTCTTTATCATGATCATCTTGAATAATCAGTTTTGGGTATGGAATATTGATACCCTCCTGCATAAATCGTTCTTTCACCTCTTCATTTAAAGACCATCTAATTGTTGATGCATCCTTAGGGTCGTCTAACCATACAAACGCAGCCAAGACAATGGAATAGGTTGCAAATTCTTGAAACCTGACTTCAACTACAGGATCATTATTTTGTTTTTGAACTTTTGTTCGCATATCGATACTAAGCGGACTAGCTTCGGCTATTTCCCGGATTATTTCCTTTGCCTTTTTAACATCGCTGTCATAACTAATTTCAAATTTTACAATTTCCGCCACATGCTCTTCCCGGTATGAAGAATTAATTACATCCGATGAAAGAATTTTTGAATTTGGAATAACCAGTCTTCGGTTTCTTTTATCTCTGACAACTGTATAAAGCATTTTGATTTCTTCAACGCTGCCTTCGTGTATGTTACCCACCTTAATCCAATGCGTGACTGTAAATGGCCTGAAAATGATAATCACAGTACCCGAAACAAAATTTGCAAGCACATCTTTTGCGGCAAAACCTATGATGGCGGTGGCAATACCGGCACTGGCCAGCAAAGAGGTTGTCCAGGATTTAATGTTAGGCTCGAGTGAAATGGCATAACTCACCCCAATTAACAGGATTGCCAAGCGCATAAAAGAGGTAATAAGGAGAAACTTTCCCGCATCGGTTTTGTGCCTGGCTCTGGATTTTTTGTATAAAAAGGTCATCCCCTTTTTTACTAACCATCCTAAAAGTACCGAAGCAAACAATACTAATATCATCAAAATGATACGACCAGACTCAGTATTTGAAAAATTTGAAAGATCCATATTTTTTAGATTAGCATCTCACCATATGGTATTGGCAAGTTAACTTTTTCAGACTGCCCTCATCTGAATTCGATTATCAAGCAACCGCCCTTCCCCACTCTGTGAACGCACTGCCCCTGAGGTTT
>CAMYNW010000051.1 GCA_947259885.1 uncultured Gammaproteobacteria bacterium | reverse complement strand
ACTTCATCGATGAAGAAGGTGTCACTGTAGCCTCTGTGCTTTCGCTTCAATCTTTTGGCGTAAAGGGCTCCGAATTTGATGCACCAAAGACGGATTGCTACTCTAGATACGGTGATGCAGCGCTCAGCCAGTAGGTCTTCTATATCTCGGTAGCTCAAGTTGAAACGGTAGTAGAGACAGACTGCATAGTTGATGATCTCGGGAGGGAATCGGTGGTGTTTGTATGTGCTCATCCACCGATTTTAGCAATGTAAGTGCTTTAACTTGGCGATACCCGTCAATCCATTAGCTAGAGCTAATTCAGCATAATAAGCTAATTTTAACCATGCATAATTAGCTAATTTAAGAAAACATAAAAAGCTAATTATAACTTTACACAAAAAGCTAATAGTGATAAAACAGAATAAGCTAATTTTGACGAAAAGTGGAGACCAATCATGGCAAGCCCACAAGAAAACCTGGCAGATGCTCTGGAGGCTTTAAAAACCCTTCAGGATAAGGGCATGGTCGCAATCCGGTCCGGTGACTTGGCGAGGTCGCATCGTGAACGTCTCACGCGTTCTGGCTTTCTTAAACCGGTCATTAAGGGTTGGTATATCCCATCACGACCTGAAGAAACTGGCGCCGATGAAACGACTTCATGGTATGCCTCTTACTGGGATTTTTGCGCATCCTATCTAAATCATCGTTTCGGTGAAAAGTGGAGTCTCTCACCCGAGCAGTCCGTGCTTTTTCATGCCAGAAATCGCATAGTTCCCAAGCAACTCCTGATCCGATCACCAAAAGCACGTAACAAAATCACTAATCTTGCACATGGATCATCCATTTTGGAAATTCGAGCCCAAATAGCAGAACATGAAGTACTAGAAGAAATCGATGGATTAAGGGCGTTCAAGCTCCCGAACGCATTGGTTGTCTGCGGAGCTAGGTTCTTCCATACGTATCCAGTCGATGCACGAGCAGCTTTATCAGAAATCCGTGATGCTTCTGAACTACTAGCTATACTTTTGGAAGGTGGACATAGCACGATAGCTGGCAGACTTGCCGGAGCGTTACGTAATATTGGTCGCGGCAAGGTAGCTGATGAGATTATAAAAACAATGCGTACTGCTGGTTACAACGTAAATGAAACTGACCCATTCGAGGATAAATTTACAATCTCTTTGCCATCCCGGACGCGTTCTGCATACGTTAATCGGTTGTATGCGAATTGGCAAAGTATGCGTGAGAATGTAATCCAAATTTTCCCAAAGCCTCCCGGTATTCCTAGTGACGTCGATAAGTATCTAAAAGATGTCGATGATATTTATGTCACTGACGCTTACCATTCTTTGTCCATCGAGGGATATCGAGTCAACGAAGCGCTTATTGAACGGGTACGTGCAGGATCATGGAATCCTGATGACAATAAAGAAGACCGAGAGCAATGTGATGCCATGGCTGCACGCGGATACTGGCTAGCCTTCAATGAGGTTAAGAAAAGTGTTGAGAAAATACTAAACAAACATGACGCTGGAGAAGTCACCGAAGAGGATCACAGGGATTGGCATCGCGCCCTATTCAGTCCAAGTGTTGACGCAGGCATTCTAAATGCGGGTGACCTTGCTGGTTACCGAAACGGCCAAGTCTATATCAGTCGCTCGCAGTATGTTCCACTTAACTGTGATGCAGTGCGAGACTGCATGCCTGAATATTTTGAACTTTTACGCGAGGAAACTGAACCCCAAGTGCGCGTTGTCCTGGGCCATTCTATCTTTGTCTATATCCACCCTTACATGGATGGAAACGGAAGGATGGGACGCTTTTTAATGAATGCCATGCTGGCCTCAGGCGGCTACCCATGGACAGTGATACCTGTTGAGCGCCGCGATAATTATATGCAAGCCCTTGAAGAAGCGAGCGTAAATGGGAACATTGTACCCTTTACGGAGTTTCTCGCTGGATTGGTAAGTCTTGCAAAAACCTAGTCGAGAGACTCTGACCTTTCCCCAGCAGCGCGGAGGTAAAAAGCTCTGTAAATTGTTGCTTAAATGGTGGCCAGGGACAGAATCGATCCGGCGGCCGCGCTGTGCCGACACGGGGGTTTTCAGCACGGGCAGGCAAATTCTAATCCACAGCAACTAATATGCGGGGAAATACACAACATGTTGACGATGTAATACTAATTACTTGTCACAGGTACCAGAGGCTTTAGTGGCGAGAGGAAGGACTTACCCTTAAACCCCGCATAATTAGCTGAATATCGCGTTAAGTTGAAATAGTAACCGCTTTTCAGGAAGCCGAGTTCTTCACAAGAGACTTCGTTCCATTGTCGAATGTAATCCGGCCTGGTTTTTGGTTCACTCCCTTCACCGCTGGTGCAAAACGGACTTATGTATTTCCACGCGATGTCACCGTGTGGTGTGATTTCTATAAAAACACCCTGGTTGCTGAATGCGATCAGCGTATTACCATTCGGCAATCGCTGGGCAGAAGACTGACGCCCATCATCGAATTTTCCTTGAAAGTCGTATGACCAGCTGGTGTCTGCCGGGCCAAAGATTCCATCTTCCAGAAAATACTCCCCTGTGTGTTGATCGCCTTGTGTTGGGGGTCGAATTTGATCGACTCGATTATGCAAATTGTTAAACCATAGTATATCGCCTACGCCATTTTCCTTATCGCTGCCATAGTGATAACCAAACTCTGATTCTTTAATCCAGTGCGAGTTATGTTGCCCCGATGTTTTTATTTCACCGGGCATGTTGTAGTTGGCAGGATTACCCCAGCGGTAGCGAATATTTCCATATTCCTGCGCGGCTTCCTGTGTTGTACTGGTGTCGCCAATGACAACAAGTTCATTATAACTGTTAAAGCTCATCAGTATTTCCTTCCTAAGCGGATGAAAATCCAGTGCGTTTAATCTTTTGTAACTGGCGACATAAAACAATTCGGGATAGTTGGCCGGGTCTTCGCCTGCCGGGACAACATGGTCCTTTACTCGCCACTCCCATTCAATGGTTCCCCCTTCACCGGGCCGGATAGAATGCCAGTCACGGTTCCAGTTTTTGTAATCTGGTTTAACTTTGATAAGTGACTCCGTTCCGTCAGCCAGTATCACAGAGAGAAGTAATCGGCCATCGGGTAACAGGACGATGTCATGATGGGCGCCGGGGTGGTAGTACTGCCAGACAATGTTGTTATCCCAGTCATATTCCCTGATCAGCGCACCATTGCCAACACATTTTGGCGTGTCGTAACACAGATTTCTTATTAGTGTTCCCGTTTCTGTAAAGAGAATTTTCACGCCGTTAAAATTGTCGGGTTCCTTCCACTCCCAAAGGAGATTTCCATCATTGTCGATCAGGTAAACGCCGGTTCCCCGCAGCACACTGAACAGGGTATAGCCTTCGTTGGCGCCATGATTGCAATACAGACCGGCTGTCTGCGATGCCTTCCCTTTGCAACTTCCGGCTTGAGACCATGTCTCGTTAAAGAAGAAGAGGGCGAGAATTGCTATGAGCCAAATTCCTAGCGAACTTGTGTTTTGCGCCATTATTCTGCGGAACATCGATAATACTGAATCTACCAAGCTTACTTATAGATCGAGGTTATATAAATCGGGGTCAGAGTAGCAAGCATTACGAAAGACGTATATCAGAGACGATACCCGCAAATACCGGCCAACGCGACCCCAGTTCGCGCGGTATTGTCACGTTAGTAAAAGACGATCCACTCAAAACCCAATATAATGCCGTAGCCTATCAACAGGTGCAGGTAGCCTGATCCCACGTCAGAAAAGCACGGTCTCTGAGCACTCGATAATTTCCAGCAGACAGCAGGTGTCTTTGCCGTCGAAACAA
>CAMYNW010000050.1 GCA_947259885.1 uncultured Gammaproteobacteria bacterium | reverse complement strand
TTGATCAAGAGTCTATAAATAATTCTGGCAAGGTCGAGTTATCGATAACCAATCTGCATCTTAGTCAGTTTCAAAGATGCGGGGGTAATCAAGAAATCACAGGATTGCTTACAAACTATGGAGTAGACACACTGGACGATATAATAATTTTACATGAATTGGATGGAGTTCCTTTTAGGATGGATACGATAAATGGGATTACTCAATGTAGCTCAATTGAGTTTATAATTTCTATTGATCTTTCTGATCCAGGCAATTACCATATCTCTTCTCAAATCATTGATTTGAGTGATAGTAACTTAGATGATGACTCAGATAATATCACGTTCATAATTGCTGAAAACCCCAAAGTCCTCTCTAGTTTTAATGACACAATTTGCAATCAGGAAACGATCAGCTATGAGGTACAGGCTTCAGGCTATGATGTGATTCAATGGTATAGAAACCTTTCTGACCTCCTTCCTTTTTATACTGGAGACACATACACTTCCGGTTCCATAAGTTCAGATAGCAGTTTTTATGTAGAGGCTGTGAAAGGGGATTTATTTTTTAGTAACAACTTACATACAACTGAGGTCAGCAATAAAGACTATAACGGGGCCATGTTCAACCTTATAGCTAAGGAAGATCTCATCATAGATAGCCTTACAGTGAAAGTTGCAACACTTGGAGAACAAGCAATAAAGGCATCATACAAAAATGGCAGTTATTTAGGTTCTGAGAATAACCAACTACATTGGACATCCTGGGGTATTGACACTGTGGATGTTCATACTGCTGGAGAATTTTATATAGTACATCTACCACAACTACAGATAGAAAGCGGAGATACTGTCGGTGTATACATTCATATGATAGATGCAAATGCCAATCTTTCTTATAATGAAGTATCAAATGCTCAGACTTTTGAAAATGATGAGTTAGCTGTTTTTACAGGGACAGGAATTACCCACACCTTTCGGGGAAACTTCTTTATTCCGTTATGCCCGATATATTGAACAGTTGACTGATTGGTCGAGTGTGCCGATAGATGTGGCCTCTCACTCTTAATCTGTCGCAGGCGCTCGGACATTGATAAGCGATTTCTTTAGCACAAGTTCACAAGCCTCATGAATACCGGTTTTTTTAAACCCCCTGAAGGTACCGACCTGAGCAACTGGCGGGAATCTCCATATAGTCGCTGGACGTTTCAGAATGTCAGGGAGCTGATCCCGAGTGCGGTGATCGCAGCTCGAACGAACGCTTCGCCCATTCCGCAGGCTTTAGGGAAAACTCCAGACTTATCCGGCTTGCACCCGTATGAAGATGCTGGCCTGGAGGCTTTTCTCGTCGACACCCATACCGACAGCCTGGTGATCCTTCATCGTGGCAATAAAGTCTGGCAATGGCAGGCAGATCACTGCGACCGATCCAGACCGCACATCGTGTTCTCGGTCAGCAAATCCATTTCGGCGATGCTGGCTGGGATTCTCGTTGATCAAGGTGCAGTGGAAGTAGATAGAACAGTATCCCATTACTTGCCGGGAACACGCGATAGCGCCTATGCCGACTGCACGGTACAACACGTGCTCGATATGACCGTTGCCCTGGATTTTAAAGAGGAATACCTGAACCCAAGCGGAGACTATTTTCGATACCGCAATGCCACTGGGTGGAATCCCGTAGACCAGACCAAAGGGCGCAACGCACTGGAAGTCTTCCTTTATTCGCTGGGCAAGGCGGACTTTGAACATGGCGAAATCTTTAACTATAAATCACCTAATTCCGACCTCCTGGGATTGCTGATTGAACGCGCGGGGGGAATGTCCTTTGCAGAGCTGCTGTCTGAGTACATCTGGCAACCCATGGGCGCGGAGAGTGATGGCTATGTCACGGTCGACAGAGAGATGCTGGCGAGAGCCGCTGGCGGGATCTGTATCACCATCGATGACCTGGCGCGTTTCGGTGATCTGGTGATGAACCAGGGCGCGATTGGCGGCACCCAAATCATTCCGCAAGGCTGGATAACCGACACGTTGACACAGAGCAATCCAGTAGCCTGGTCAAAGGGTGACATGATCAATTTACTGCCAAAAGGTGCCTACCGAAACAAGTGGTATCAAATTGGCGACTCCGACCGCTGCTTTATGGCTCTCGGCATCCACGGGCAGTGGTTATACGTCAATCCGACAACCTCTGTTGTAATCGCGAAGCTCTCCTCCCAACCCGACCCGGTAAATGAAACCTTGGACCTGCAGCATCTGAAAGTGTTTAATCATCTTAGCAAGGGATTTTCCTGGACCTGAATAAGTTAAGATTCCGAACAGGCTGTACCGACAAACCCAAAGAATTTATTTGCCAAATTTCACGTGATCGAACACACTTCCAGGCTACTTTTTCGGCGACTGTATTCAAGGTGATATCGTGGAATTCAGCATCCAGCTTTCTGCTTACTATCCAGATAAACAATATGGCGGAGATCGAATCTACCGCGACATGATCGAGCAGGCTGTCCTGGCCGATCGCCTGGGATACGAGGCAGTTTCTATTACAGAGCATCATCTGATCAACATACTGATGATGCCGGCGCCACTGCAATTTGCAGTAAAGCTGGCTGACGCCACTAAGCAGGTCAAAATCATGACCAGCGTAGTGGTGCTGCCTCTGCATGATATGCGAGTATTTGCCGGTGAAGTTGTCTGTGCCGATATTTTCACCAATCAACGACTGATGCTCGGCGTAGGTCGCGGTGCGTTCGCTTTCGAGATGGAGCGGCTTGGAGAACCGATGGACACCACTAGAGAAAAATTCAACGAATCCCTCGACGTTTTACAAGCGCTATTGACCGAAGAGGAAGTATCTTGGGATGGTCAATATTATCAGTTTGAACCACTTACAATCATGCCACGCCCGGTCAGCGAAATTCCCATTATGATGGCTGTGATGGACCCTGAAGGCATTTATCACTGTACCAAACGCGGTTTTCATATTCAAACCACACCGCTTGCAGGAAATCATCAGTTAATGCTGGATCAAGTGGGCGGCTTCACCCGCGCTAAAGAAGAAATGGGCGAGGCAGGAAAAGAACTCTCGCTATCTCTGTCACGAGTGGCATTCATTGCGAACAGCAGTAGCGATCGACGCAAGAAAGTGGAACAGGCTCATGACTACTACGGGCGTTTTGATAATGTGTTCACTGGTCCAGGATATGTTCGGAACGGAATGATCGAACCTTTGCCGCGAGAAATGACCGTTGAGCAGACTGAGGAGAACCTGACCATATGCACGCCTGCGGAGATGATAGATAAACTCGGCCCTTATGCCGAAGCGGGCGTAGATCGTTTTATTTTGAACGTCAATTTTGGCATGAGTCAGCAGGAGACATTGGAATGTATACAGTGTTTCTCCGAAGAGGTAATACCAAATTTCACCGGTCGAATGGCGGGTGTCAGCGGTTCCGCCGCCTAAACAGGCGAATAGAGATTGCATACCTAAGGATTCAATACTGAGACTAGATTGATGTCGTATTTAAGCCCTCAAGCTAATATTTTTTGTAGGGGCAATGGCTGAAGCAATCGCCTGCAATTATTCGTTAGAGGGTTCAGGCCCGCCGCTGTTTCTGATTCACGGGATCGGCGCTGCACAGGATGCGTGGCGATTGATGACACCGGCGCTCCGAGAGCACTTCACCGTGGTCACTTATGACCTGCGGGGACACGGCGCATCGCCGATGCCTGATGCAGAGTTCGGGCTCGACGAACTGGTTGCGGACCTGGAACGGGTTCGCGAGAAAACGGGCTTTGAACGTGCCCATTTTGCCGGGCATTCCCTCGGCGGCATGATTGGCCCTGCTTATGCGTTACAGCATCCTGAACGCGTAATGTCTCTCGGCTTGCTATCAACCGCCGCCGGACGTTCTGATGAAGACAGTCGCAAGGTTTGGGCCGTGGTGCATGCCATGGAAGAAAAAGGAATCCTAGAAGTTTTAAATACGCTGGTCGATCGATGGTTTACCGATCAATTTATTGACGTCCATGGCGACATCGTCAAGCGCCGGCTTCAACAGGTAGTGGATACAGACCCAGACATTTTTATGAACGTCTTCAGGATATATGCTGGCACCGAGATGTTGCCATGGCTACACAAAATTCAGGCACGATGCCTGGTGCTGACTGGAGAAAACGATGGGGGTTGCAATCCACGCTTGAATACGTTGATCGACGAAGCATTAAGGAATAGCGAGCTGGTCATCCTGCCTGCGGTTAAGCATGCGATCCTTCTGGAAGCGCCTGATCAAGTTGCATCCCAAATGATTCGCTTTATTAACGGTTAGCGAATTCAATCAATTCGAGCAGTGTTGACTGCGTCACTGGCAGTTGCAAGTTGCTTATCATTTAGCTGGCAGTACGTAGTGGAAGCAGGATGACAGAACAAAGGGTTTGCTTC
>CAMYNW010000049.1 GCA_947259885.1 uncultured Gammaproteobacteria bacterium | reverse complement strand
TATATCTCGGTGGCTCAAGTTGAAACGGTAGTAGAGCCAGACTGCATAGCTGATGATTTCGGGAGGGAATCGGTGGTGTTTGTATGTGCTCATCCACCGGTTCTAGCAATATACGTGATTTAACTTGGCGATACCCGCCATTGACGACGCCACGCGCGTTCGGGCATTGAAAGTCTACGCCCGTCATACCCAGAAAAATGCAATCCGTTTCATCGACCACATTATCAAGAAATTCTCGTTTCGCATGCACACTGTCCGTACTGACAAGGGGCATGAATACCAGGCACTGTTCCACTGGCATGCCGAGGACAAAGGGATTGTTGTGTATTCGAACAGATTTGCGTAAGACATCGTGGTTAATGTACGCCTCCTCGGGTAAGATAAATGTGGGTTTTTTTATCTGATTTTAAAAATCAAAGCGTGCCGTGAAACTACTGATTGTTATTCCTGCTCTCAACGAAGAAGACGCGATACGTAGCATTATCGAACGTTGTCTTACTGCTCGCGATGAGATTGTCGAAAAAACCAATGTTGCAGAAGTGGATGTGACCGTAGTCAGTGATGGATCAACTGACGCTACTGTTGCAATTGCAGAATTATTTACAGAATCCATTAACCTGATAATATTCCCACAGAATAAAGGATATGGAGCGGCAATTCAGGAGGCATGGAGGCAATCTGACGCTGATTATCTTTCGTTTCTCGACGCAGACGGCACCTGCGACCCACGTTTTTTTACCACACTTATAAAAGCACTGGAGGAAGAGCAGGCAGATATCGCCCTGGGGTGTCGGTTGACGGATCGAAGTGAAATGCCGGCACTGAGAAGGTTCGGAAATGAAGTATTCGCTATGATTCTGAGGGCTTTTTCTTCCCGCAATGTTCGGGATACCGCAAGTGGTATGCGAATAATCAGAAGATCCAGCCTACGGAAACTTATGCCGCTACCTCCTGGATTGAATTTTACGCCGGCAATGAGTGCCAGGGCCGTCCTGTCGGACGATATCACTATCGTCGAGCGGGATATGGAATACAAAGAACGGATTGGCGATTCCAAATTGCGCCCTTTGAAAGATGGAATCCGATTTCTATGGGATATCGTTCGTGCAGCGCTTATTTATAGACCATCACGCGTTCTCGGTTTCATGGCGATTTTCTGTGTCATGATCGCCATAGCCATTATGATCTACCCTGTCGTCTTTTATTCGCAGAATATGAGGGTGCAGGAGTGGATGATTTATCGATTTATCGTTGCCGAACTTTTCGGTTTATCTGCCGTCATGATGATCTGCGCTGGATACGTCGGAACCCGGATTTCAAACTTGATGCTCGGCAACAGGGCACATCGGACGATAACAGCAAAAATATTCAGGTCCAGGAAATTTTACTTGATCCCAATAGTATTAACACTTTCTGGTTCTGCACTTGTTTATGGCAGTGTGGTCGACTACTTGACGACAGGACAGGTTATAGAGCATTGGTCCAGATTTATTGTCGTTTCTTTTCTGTTTTCATGTGCCATTTTATTGGTGATAACGAAAATACTTGACAATATTCTCGAGTTGGTTCGCGATCGGCAAAGCTTTCTAGAGAATTATTGAGTTCCATTGGCGTATAACTCATCGAATCCGCTAATTACCCCCATAACTAAGATGAAAAAAGAAAATGGTAATCATTTATTTGATCGTTCAGAAGAATACGATGCGATGTTAAATGAGGGGCTGAGGATTAGTGGTGAAAACAAATCCTATTTTGCCAAGGGACGGATTGAAGCCATAGTTAACAATTTGCCGGCTTGTAAGCCCCACCGAATCGTCGACTTTGGTTGCGGCATCGGGGATACGACGCTTCTGCTTTCAAATTATTACGGTGGAGCGAATTTGATTGGTATTGATACGTCTAAAGATGCAATAAATCGAGCAAATCGTCTATACGGTAGTGAACGAATTAGTTTCTTGGCTTTGGATGATTACGAGGCCGATAGTTCTGTGGATTTGGTCTACGTAAACGGTGTTTTTCATCATATTGACCCGGGTATTAGACGAGAATCAATGAGCTTGATTTGCCGTATATTAGCGCCTGGTGGCCATGTGGCATTATTTGACAACAATCCGTGGAGTTTGCCAGCCAGGATTGTAATGAGTCGAATTCCGTTTGATAAGGATGCTGTTATGATTTCCGCGGCAGAGACCACGAGACTTTTTCTCACATCGGGAATCGACAAAATTTGTACTCGCTATCTTTTTTTCTTCCCGGCTTTTCTCTCGGTGCTACGTCGACTGGAACCGGCATTGACCCGGTTTCCGCTAGGTGCACAGTATCTCGTTCTTGGACGGAAAGCGAACTAGTCCAATATATTACATCTATGTGTCCCACGCTTGTTGGGCTGACAGGAAATATTTTTCGAGTATAACCAGATTGAAAACTCGTTGCAGGTGTATATCTGGTCCGGTTTGCCGATTTCCTTCGTGACAATTTCTCCAGCAAGGGGGTAGTGCATACGCAATGTCGAATAGACATTAAGGTCTACATTTTCATCCACGATGATGAAATCGGCGGATCTTTCACTCCATGCCTTGGAAAGAACGTAGTGTTTTGTTGTAAGCGAATTACCCAAAACGGTGTTCAGGCTTAATTTCCCTTCAGATATCAGTGTGAATCGATCTGAGTTCCTAAATGCGCTCAGGCCGTTTTTTAGCCGATGGTGTTCGGCAATCCTAACGATGCAATCCACGTCTTCAGCAAGAATTTTATACGGTAGCGCTCTGGAATTGAAAGATTCTGCGCGAAGGGTAAGGACAAGCGCGGCAATCGTGATGGCGAAATGAGTTGGAATTATTAAATACCGTTTGTTCAGCAAGGCGAATGATATTGAATAGGCGACAAGCGTGATTTCCCCGTTCAATACGAGGATGCTGTATTGTGGGTGATACATCGTGCCTGGTGTTCCCAGGCCAACTGTATAAATATTAGCAATAATCGCTCCGATAATTAGTGCGACAGTCAATCTGTATTTTGCTAGATTGTCTTTTTTGTTGAAATTTAGGATGTAGACTACGCCAACTACGGCAAGAGCGACTAAAAATGGGATGTCACTCACGTGCCGGTATAAATTTCGCAGCGCGGTCAGGTGAGGGTCAATTGAAGTCAATGCGTTTCTAAGGCTGATCCCGCTTGCCCAAACGGGATTGCCCTGGGGGTTTGGGACAACCATCCAGTAACATACTGCTCCCAGGGTTATCGATACAATTACTATGATTTCGAGATTAATCGCACGTGCAAGGGTGAGATTTCCCTGTAAAACGGCGGTTAGCAGCATTGTGGATAAACCAGTAGCTAAAACCGGTATTAATAGATAATCAGACACAATTCCACAAATCGTAGTTAGTGTGAATAGTATCCATAATGATGATTTTTTCGTGGACAGAACAAATAACAAGACACAAAGAAAAAAATTAAAATAGGTAAGAAAATGTTGCGACGGTTCACTCCAGAAAGTTTTTTTCTCACCAAAATAAAAAAAACCAAGAAAAATCAACATCACTGCCAGAATGGAGCAGGCGCGATCAAGCGCAGCCCAACGGAAAAAGTGATAGAGCAGAATGGTGGTAGACGTGCTGATTATCAGGGCATACACATAGCTCGCAATCGAAATATCTACCGTAAAAATTGAGATAATCCCGTAAATTACCCCGTCAGGGAAGAAGGATGGTGCTGAAGGTGGAACCCACTTTTCCCATTCGCCATCCATGTAAAAAATATCAAGGAATAAACGACCCAGATAAAAGTCATCGGGATGAACCCGGCCGATAGGGACAATCATTACGAACAAGCCAACTAGTGTGGCGACAGCAAGGATCGCAGTGTACGGGGTCAACTGATTAAAAAGATTTGATTCCGGATTATTCATTAGAAATGACTATGTCGCTAAACCGACTGAGGCAGGCCGAACTTTAAAATAATTTGGAAGGTTATGGAACGAAATTGGATTAAGTAGTGGTTGCAAAATACACAGGTGATATTCCGCAAAACGTTAATTTTGCAATTAAAGAGGCGGTTGTGAAGAGCTTCCTCGATATCCACAATATCGACTATCAGACAGCGCCCTCTATCGATGAAAAAGATGGCAAACAGGTCGCCACTGAAGCAAAAAAATACACCGTGCCAGTTGAATGCTATAGGTAGTTACCTATTGGTACCGGAATAAAAAAAGTGACTGAGTATTGGGAGAAGTACAGGGACAACTGACTTGAATTGATCGGGTCTCGTACGATTCCGATTTAGCGCAGTTTTACACCCGAAAAGTGCAAGGAGAGTGCAACGGAATTAATTCGAGATAACCAAATCCGTTGATCTTCCGTAACTATTTGATTTTATGGTACCCGGAGCCGGACTTGAACCGGCACGGTATTTCTACCGAGGGATTTTAAGCCCGTCAGTCAAAGAAGTTAGTGTGAGTTAGTCCTAGTCACAAATATTCTCAGTTCAATAGTTTAGCCTAGTTAATCCGAGTTAGTGTTAGCTGAGCGTTGTACCTCTGGTGCACCTCTAATCCCCCGATTTGTAACCCTAGGAAAAGTAGAGATACCTTTAATGCTTACATTTAGGTTTCATAATTGTATATCGTGAAACAATAAGGTAATATAGGATTTTTAAATGAAACTGACAGCGCTATGGACAATATTCACGAGCTCTACCCACGAGCTAATCCAGTTAGTCATATTCTCAGAATCGGGCATACTGGTTACCGGAGGATTGAAAATAACTTTATCGCCAAGCACATACCGATACAGCATGCTGTTATTGATGCAAGCCATGCCCAATCCCAGAAGGACTTGGTGCACTGCTTAGCAGATGGCGGGGTGGAAATCATACTTGAAACTAAATCGGCTGAGCTCAGTTCGGTAGCCGGAATATCGTCTAGTGCTCGAAATTTACCATGGGCAAATCACCAAAGAGTCCAAACACCATTTCACTATCAAGGATCAATTGGCAGAGACCTTGCCGAGAAAATAGTCGAGTTTGCTCAGACAAGAAGAAAAAGCGAGAATGTTCCTTCAAGGTCGGGGGGCTAAAAGTCTTGCTCTACGTGACGATTGCTGTCGCGGAATTGACGATATGACTTCAAATCACCGAAAACATGCATTGATTCAAAGTCATCGGCAAGTTGAGAAGCTCAATTCACAGGTTGAGCTCAAAAGAGCGCAATATTTACTTGACGAAGCACTAGGAAAAACAGGAAGAACATTGCGCAAGGCCAAGAATATAAAGTTTGAAGATGAAACTTTAAATAAAAAAATAGCAAAACAATGTAAACGCCTGAACTTAATGCACGACACATTAGAGGTTCTATATAGTGAAGCAGAAAACATACCCTTGTCTAAAAGGCCTGTGACCATGAGACGTTATATGAAAAAAGTAGGTTAGTTATGGAAGCACTTCAAATAGAAAATGCAATTACTAAAACCATTGGTGATTTAAAAGATAATGGAAACTTGAGTGGCGTAGATGTAGCCAATATTGCTGACGTGTCCAAAGCGACGGTTTCTCGATGGCTATCTGGGAAAGCAATACCCCATCCAAAAAAGCAATTAGTATTGTCGGATTTGAGGTATGTAGTAGATCGACTAGCGGAATTCTATAGCCCAGACGAAACGAGGGTATGGCTATACGCACGAAATGAGCTGTTACATGGTAAAAGTGCGATTCAAATGATTCATAACGATCAAACCGACGAAGTACTCGAAGCAATTGAGCGTCTGGGATCTATAGATTATCTTTGATCGACGGGCCGTGCAGGGATAGAAATAACAATAATGCTGGATTCTAAAATTCTTGACGCGCTGGATAACTTAACGGGAGAGTCACTAAAGACCCATGTATGGCGTGTGACTTGGTCGACAAGAGATCCCCTAACAGGTGGCGTTGGAGGGGGCCGTTGGTCACCTCCAAATCTTTTTGAAGCGCTTTATACAAGTTTTGAAAAAGATGGGGCCCTCTCTGAAGCGTACTATCATTTATCGCGTGCACCAGTGTTTTCGTCGTCAACGATGAATGTCAATAAAATCTCTGTCGATTTAAACAACGTGCTCACCCTTGATGAGAAAGTACTGAATGACTTAGGTGTTGAAGATCCTACAGCTTCAAGAATTGATTTTTCTGCTACTCAACCAATCAGTGAAACGGCCCATTTACTAGATTTCGAAGGAATTATCGTACCAAGTGCAAGATATGAAGGAATTAACCTGGTTATTTTCATGGATCGAGTTAATTTAGATACGCAGCTCGAAATTGTTGAGACAATTGACGTCAATTGGCCAGCGTGGCGTGAGAAAAGAGGTTAGATGTAAGTCGTCAAAGGATATGGAACAGTCTGGTCTTAATATTAAGGGAGACTTTTCAATTATATCGCCTGGTTAGTATCAGGCATACGATATCAGATTTTCGCACCTGTCGTTCCTTAAAAGTCATCCGTAATCTATTTCAGGCTGCCATGCGTCGATATTCATGACGAAGCCCGCCAACTCTTCGCATTGAAACGACATTGCCATCTTCAATTTTCTGATTTTCACGGCTTATTGGCGCGTCCTTGCTGAGCGATAGGTGTGTTCGGCATTCGTTGTAGTAATCAATGTATTGCAAAAGGATGCATTTTAGATGCCGTTCACCGAGCACGATGAAATGATCCACACATTCTCGTCGGACCGATCCGACGACGCGTTTAACAAAAGCATTCTGCCAAGGTGATCGTGGGGCAGTAACTTTCTCTTGGATATTTAACACGTTTGCTTGATGGCTAAAGGTCTCACCATAGATGGCATCCCGGTCCCGTAATAGATATTTTGGGGTTTCCTTAAATCCGCAAGATTCTAGCAATTGTCGAGCGGTCCACTTCGCAGTAGGATGTCGTGTGACATTGAAATGTAGAATATTTCGCCGATCATTGCTCAGTATCAATAGAACAAACAGCACCTTAAACGTTGCCGTTGGGACTACGAAGAAATCCAACGAAATCGACTCTTTTGCATGATTATGTAGGAATGTACGCCAAGATTGTGATGGTGGACGAGAGTGTCGAATCATGTACTTTGAAACCGTCGCTTCGGAAACACTAAATCCCAGTTTCAGAAGTTCACCGTGTATCCGCGGAGCACCACAGAATGGATTTGACTGGTTAAAATTCCGTATTAGCTGGCGCAGCTCGCGATCAATCTTTGGCCTCCCTTTATGGCGGCACTTCCATGTCCAGTAATACTTAAAGCCCTGTCGGTGCCAGCGGACAACGGTTCCTGGTTGCACCATATGTAATGCGCCACGCCAGTCTGGCCAGAATCTAGCCAAAAATACCTAAAACGCCCTATCTGTGTGATGCAATGTCGGTCGGGGGTATTGGTGCTTGAATACGGCGAGTTGCTGACGAAGTGCCAAGTTCTCCAGTGCAAGATTTTGGCGGGTTTGGAACAAAGAACGCACTGTTCCGACAAAAAGTAGCCTCCATTTCAACGTTCTCATCAGAATATTCTTTGTAGAAAAAACTCAATTAAATCAACTATGACGAGTTTTTAGAAGGGACAGGAGAAATCAGTGCCTTGTTTGGTAACCTGGTGGCGATCGCCATCGGTATCGCGGTTGGCATGATGATGACTTCTGCATCACGGCGAACCCACCACCAATACTAGGCTACCAACGAGCATGGAACACTACATTCAGGCTATCGTCATCATCCTTTCCCTGACTCTAATAAAGTATGGCGCCCCCCTTGATCACGTCAACAATCTCGGCTGGACCGCATTAATCGAAGCAATAATATTGGGTAACGGTGGTCCAAACCAGGTCGAGACCGTTCGTGCGCTTGTATCGGCAGGAGCAAACCAAAACATAGCCGACAGAGAGGGAATCCCTCCCCCTCGAGCACGCTTTAGTATTGGGATATAAAGAAATTGTAGAAATCCTGGATCAATCTTGATTGCCGACTTATCCAGAGTCTGCAAAGTGCGGACGTGGTATTGATTGAGCAATTATGTGTACAAGTTGGGGTCTCATCAATCTTTGCGGATATCCAATTTCAGTCTGAACTGACAACGTTTTGATTATCTAGATTTCCCAATAGCGGACGTTTAAAAACACCGGGCAAATGGCTCTGAAATACTCTGAGCCGTCATTCGCTGTCTCAGAGAAAATGCGTACTAGTTGCCCATTGTGGACTCTCAACTATTGACGACTTACAGGGTATTTTGCAAAAACTGTGGCAGTTCTGTAGCATAAAGCGAAACGGCCGCACCGGTAAAAGAAGTCCCGTTACCCGGCGCGCGCTCTTATAGCGGCACAATATTTGGTACAAGAATCGAGGAGAACTCAATCCAATGCAGACCGGAAATTTGAAGTATTTGCTTGCGCTTGCGGCGATAATCACACAAGCAGCCGTAGCGCAGACCACCACCACGGTGACAACGACAACGAACGCAGATGGTTCAACCACAGTGACCGAGGAAACGACCACGCAACCCACTTCTACAACGGAGATCGTCACAGTAGGCGTGGCAGCACCAGTGTATGGAGCAGCTGGAATGGTGGGAACTTCTCGACGGGTGGCCCGCCGCACGGCCCGCCGCACGTCCCGCCGCTGGTAGAGGAGAGATAGATATGCAGAAACGAATAATATCCGTTCGAGATACGACCGCAAGTAAAGCGCTTTGCGCCACATTAGGCGCAATGATATGCATCGCGCTCTCCTTTTTAGCGACCAGTGCGGCCGCCGCTGAGGAACTGATCGATTCGAAAGCGGTGACATTGTTGCAGCGCATGTCGGATACGCTTAACAGCGCGCCGACGCTGCGCTTCACAGCACACACCTTGAGCGATGATTTTGAGCCATCCGGTGTCAAGATCAAGCGCGGTATGATGCAGGAGATTACGCTTGAGCGCCCGAACCGGCTTCACGTGCATACCAGACTCGATGATGGCTCTTCCCGAGTGGCGTGGTACGACGGCAAGATCTTGACTGTCGCATTACCAGCCGAACAAGTTTATGCGCAGGTCGACGCCCCGGCGACGATTGACGAACTGCTCGATCTGTTGCAGGAGCGCTATGATTTCTACTTGCCGTTGGCGGACCTGCTCTACACCGATCTTTACGCAAAGATCGAACCACACTTGTTGTCGGGGATACACTATGGTGAGCGCTCTGTCGGTAACCTAGCACTGCAGCACATCTCGTTTGAGGCCACTCCGGGAGACCTCCAGCTGTGGGTAGATACCTCGGAAGCAACACTACCACGCCTCATGGTCGTTAACTTCACTGCTCTCGAAGGCGAGCCGGAGTGGTTGATCCGTCTCGATCACTGGGAACTCGGCGAATACGTAGACCCGTCGGTTTTTGAATTTCACCCGGGCGCATCCTGGCGGCGGGTCGAACTGAAGGAGCGTTGATACTCAGACTGTGGGCTTAGTTCATGCGATAGTCCGCTTCGGAGCCAGGGTGTGTGAAAACGTAAAATTTTTGAGGTGTTTGGGACGGCGCACCACGCGCTTTTGATGTCCCACAAAAAGCGGATAGTGACAGCATACATAATCATATGTCCCACTACTGATTTTAGTTTCACGTTTTCACACAGGCTGGAGCATTTCCGGGCCTCTGGTCAATCTGCCTGGACGTCAGCTTTTTTTGAATCACCCGAATTTTCGATAGCAGTCATCCGCGTGCATTCGAGTAAACGGCTCTGAAATACTCAATCCGGTCATTTGGGTTTCCAAAGTGAATGAGTGCAACGTGCCCAAGCCGACCTTGGTGAGAACTTCGATTAGCCCAGCGTCACGTCTACTGTATAGCACGCCACCTCCGTGACCTCACGGGTGATATTGATGGTAACCGTCGTGTCTACGTTCACTTGCCCCGTTAAAACGACTGGTTATAACAGCATCTATAATTTGGTAAAAGTTTGGTGAAATAGGTTCTCAATAAAATCAATGAGTTATTGATATAGGTGTTTTCGGGTAGAATCATGTAAGCAAGGACAATCGCAAGGAGGCGAGGTCAATGTAATCCGGACCAGTCAAGGCAGACGCTTCAGGGATCAAGGATCAATGGCACTATGAGCGCCACCGTCCAGAACAGTCCCTACTGTATCAAACTGTCGAGCGGTACTACCCTGATTTTCTTGAGCAGTTAGCTGGCCAAGGTAAGTCAATACCCAGATACGTGCAACGGGAATTCGAGGATTACCTCAAGTGTGGTCGGTTGGAACACGGATTCCTGCGGGTGCGATGCGAGGATTGCCACAGTGAGCGATTGGTCGCCTTCAGCTGCAAGCGGCGGGGTTTCTGCCCGAGTTGTGGTGCAAGACGCATGGTGGAAAGTGCCGCCTTACTGATCGATGACGTACTGCCTCGATTGCCGATGCGCCAATGGGTATTGAGTGTTCCATTTCAGTTGCGATATCTGTTTGCCAGTCAGCCCCAGGCGATGGGCAAGGTATTGGGAATCGTTTACCGAGCTATTGAGACCCATTTGATTCATCAGGCGGGACAGACCCGAAACACGGCCAGGACAGGTGCAGTGACATTGATTCAGCGGTTTGGGTCAGCCCTGAATCTAAACATTCACTTTCATATGCTTTTCCTCGACGGTGTCTGCATTGCAGACCATCAGCCGCTGGTGTTTCGCCGTACTAAAGTACCTGCGCCTGAGGTGTTAGATCGACTTATTCAAACAATCAGCCACCGTATCGGCAGGTATCTGGAACGGACTGGCCTTTTAGTACGGGATGTTGAGAACAGTTACCTGCAGTTGGATGCGGTGGATGAATCTGCTATGGATGATTTGTTGGGTCATTCAATTACTTACCGGATCGCCTTTGGTCCCCAGGCGGGACGCAAAGCCTTCACTTTACAAACCGTGCCAGCTCGGGAGGAAGACAGCAACAATCCCAAGCTCGCCAAGGTCAACGGTTTCTCTTTGCATGCGGGAGTCGCAGCCCAAGCCCACCAACGCAGTAAACTGGAGCGGTTGTGTCGATATATTTCCCGGCCGGCCGTGTCCACTGAACGCATGGCACTCACCAATCAGGGAAATATTCGTTATACACTGAAAACGCCGTATCGAGATGGGACGACGCACATTATATTAGAGCCACTCGATTTCATGGCAAGGTTAGCTGCTCTGATCCCTAAACCCCGGGTCAACTTGACCCGATTCCACGGTGTGTTCGTGCGGGGCGGCCTTCCGCCCAATAGTGCCTTACGCAAACAGATCACACCAAAAGCCCGTTGTAAACCAACTGCAGAAAGTGATGACCTAAAGTCACCCGCACAGCGACGTGCCGCCATGAGCTGGGCACAACGCCTCAAACGTGTGTTCAATATCGACATTGAAACCTGTAGTCAGTGTGGCGGTATCGTTAAGGTCATTGCCTGTATCGAAGATTCGACAGTCATCAAAAAAATCCTTGAGCACCTCGACCACCA
>CAMYNW010000048.1 GCA_947259885.1 uncultured Gammaproteobacteria bacterium | reverse complement strand
CGTTCAATCGTAAGCCCGTGGATGTCCGCTGCTGAGAAATCGAACAATTTTGGCAAAGCTGCCGTTCATCAGGATTGGCCAGAGGCCCGGATTTGCTCCATTCATTCAAGTAACCGCCTAGCAACCCTCCAGTGCTCCAGGCATAGCACTCGGTATAATCCTGCTGCACTCCTTTTCCATCATCGTTTCTTGCCCCTTTTTACCTTTTAGAGCTTAGGTTCGGCTTGAACTCTATCAATCGGCAAAGTATGATTGTTTCAGCCGTTAAATTGGCTATGGAGATAATTCAAGAGCGTCTAAGGCGTCTTGAATCAAATAAAATGAAAACGTACTAAAGGGGGTAATGCTGATGATTATCAATCAGTCAAATCTGTTCGTAAAGAGCATCAAGGTATTTCTATCAACACTAGTCATTTCACTTTTGAGTGCGTGTGGCGGCGGAGGTGGCAGCACTAGCGGATCAGGTGGCTCGATCGGTTCTTCAGGGTCGAGCTCCACATTGGTTCTTGATGTCAGAAACATTGATAGCGTCGCTGCAATCGTTAAGCCCGAACCGTTGCAACAAACACAAGAGCTGCTCATTTCAAGATTGTTGGAATTTGCACTATCAAATTCCTGGGCCAGTCATACCAGAGTTCTTTTAAACGGGACCGATTTTGGCCAAACCTCGAATGACGAGAGTTTTCAGATCGCCGTGACAGCAGGTACCTACGAAGTGACCTTCGTTGCGGATGATCCAGATATTGGCTCCTGTAGCACTGACCTTGCAGTTGGAGACGACCAGATCATTTATTTGGACAATATCGAAATTAACGATCCAGGCGAAAACTGTTTTGTTAGCTACGACAAATCAGTGGAGAACGTTGATGAAGATTTGATCGCAGGTGGAGACAATGCGCCGAATGGAAAAACGTTGGTTTGCCACAAAGGCAAGAAATCAATTGGTGTAAGTACTAGATCGGTGTCCGCTCACTTGAAACATGGTGATGTCACCGGCCCATGCCAGCAGGTTGCGTCAAGCGATGAGGCTTCGGATGATGACTCGAACTCGGAAGACGGCAGTTCGGATGATGGCAACGACAAGCCGGGTAAACCCGACAAGCCCGAGAAACCGGGTAAACCTAGTTGAATACATAAATAGGTGCAGCCTGCATCAGGCTATGGATTCAACGAGGATTATTCGGAAATTTTCCAGGTATTGAGCTAATTTAATCCGTCACGTGCAAGCCCCTGCCTTTAAGTCGCCCTCAATCTAAGCGAGGGCGACTTCAGGCACTTGTGAGCGTTCAATTGTTGAGTTCAATCTAATACCGTGTTCAAGGTTAATTGCAGGGTATATTTCAGGAAAAAGCGGTATTGGCGAAGATGTATCTCGCACTGTACTACACCTGATTGCCGAGCATTATGGATTCTTGGATGTAACACCAATTAGGCAGATCATTATTCAAATCAAACGACTACACTCATCTCTTAAACCGCCTTTATCAAACTATTATCAGCTAAAAACAAAATGCATTTTGCAGAGTGAAATGACACCGGGACATTGCTAAAATTTAGTTGCTGAATGGTAGATGCATTAAAGTTTTTCATTGCGTCTTTTATGTTAATCCCTAACCACTGTCATTCATAATGACAAGGAGAACCTCTTATGAAAAAACATTTATTTACGACGATTGTAACAATTGTAATTCTAGCAAGTTCGACAGCAGCCTTTTCTTGGAACCTTGGCGCAAAGAATATAAATGCACTAAGGTTTGAAAAGGATGGCACGATTCTTTTCACACTGTTTGAATCGGGAAATACAGGCCCCGAATACATTTGTGACATAACACTTGATTTTGGGGATAGAGGAAAGCAATGGTTCCAGATCAGTCCATGCGATATTGGAAAAGGCAAAGGCAACAAGTCAGCTAGTCCAAGCTGTCTCTCCAGCGTAGACAGGATGGCGGAGATGCTGCTTAAGGCTAAGCTTGAAGGAGTTCCTGTGCATGTGACAAGGGAAACAAACCCGGACCGATGTGGGGTTACTGAAACAGCACTCAAACCTTTACCTTAGAAGACTAATAAACTGGGGCGAATGGGTTGGAAATCCCTCGCCCCAGACCCCTACTGCAGTAAATTCGGCTCAACCATCAAATCACCACGATTCATACAGTATCCGCCGTAGGCAATCCTTCCGATAATCTGGCTCCATGCCAGCTCTCAGAAGAAAGCAGAACTACCGAAATATCATCCTTGCAGTTGATGCGCAACATGAAACAGTTGGTGTCTACCTGCGATCAGGGCTTACGAGGGATGTCATCTGGAAGGGGTTTGTGGATTTAAATCTCGCCCAAGGGAGACCGGTCAAACTCCACATTCATTCATACCAAGCTGAGGACTACGGTCATTGGATTTTGCTCAAGGATAATGAATGTATACAGGGCTGTGTTGTAGTTGGAGAGGGTGTTTACGGAGTGTTGATCGACGGGGTGCCTCGAGTGGTTAACGCAATCGCCTGAGTGGGTTGTACTCGACCAAAGCAGCCATTGAAAGTTATTACCTTAATACCCGGAATTGCTCCGAAGCCGACCTTAGAGCGACGAGCATTCTACTGCGGCAACCGGCCATTTCCTGTCATTCCGGCGAAAGCCGGAATCCAGTTCGTAATCTAATGCGATAGTAGCTCTTTGATACTGGGCTTAACGACTCTAGAGTTGTGGCTGTCCTTGCTCTTTCCTGCCACAGATCAACATCCGGCAGGCTCTTGGGCGCATCGACCGAAAGGGGAAGGCATTTACTTCCTCAGTCTCACAACATCTGCCTGGACCGAGGCTGGATTGCCGCCTAAGATGAGATCAAAGAAGTTAGTATTGAGGGCATAGAGGCTGTTGCCGAAACCGATGATGGACGTGGGGATATCCAACGGATTGATTTCACCTTCGCCCGGAATATTCTTGATGAACTCGCCTCTGATGAGGTCTCCCGAGAGTTGGACCACAGCGATCTTGTCGGAGAAGTTCTGAACAATGTAAAGAGTTCGGCCGCGCAAGTAGAGCCCGTCGCCGTCCACAAACAGTTGCTCAGCGCCTTCGATCTCGAGGGGAGATGCCTCACCGGTTGCCGTGTCCACCAGGTAAAGCACTCCGGTGGCAATATTCACGATCACGAGTTGTTTGCCGTCAAATTTTCCGACGAGACCGTTGGCGTTGAAGCCGTCCACCATCTCGAAGCCAGGCATGGGGATCATTTCGGCAATAGGGGTCGAGGGAAGGCGTCCGCCCTTCTCAAGGGGTAGCTTCCACAAGTTGGGATTGATCGAGTCCGTGAAATACACGGCCCTGCGGGTGACCAGGACATCGTTGATAACAATGCCATCGCCGAACGGAATCTCCGCGATGACGTCGCCGAAGCTGGCATCATAGACGATGACGCCTTGTTCAGTAAAACTTCCGTTGACTAAGTCGGCGAAGCCTGTCGCGGCGTAGAGATAATCGGTGCGGCGGTCGTAGGACAAGCCGCTGACCGGTTTGCCTGTAGGCGGGGCCAGAATAGCGCCTTCTCCAGTGCGCAGGTTCCCCTTGTAGATGGCGCCGGCGGACTCGGACAGCTCGTAAGGAATTCCGAAAAACGGCTCGCCGAAAACGCTGGAAAAGGAAAAGGCGCCCACAAAAAATTCATGTCCCCTGCCCCGTTCGATGCCCTCCGCTTCGAATCCGGGGGGGATCGCGATGGCTTCGGGCCAGTTCTGCTGCGCCGCGGCTCCCATTGAGAAAGTGCAAAATACAACCGCGAGAATGCTTGTTTTTAATGCTTTCATGATGTTCTCCTTATCATCCAGTTAGAATCATTTCCACCTGAAACTCAGTCAATTTATTCATACTATTGCTATTTCTTTGAGTATAGAAAATATTAACACCCTACTTGATTCCACCAAGTAAAGTAAAGTAAAGAGATTCGCGGCGCCGTCCAGCTATAGAACACCCTAAATCTGACTGATTCCAGCCGATACGCCCAATATTGCTCCTTCCCATCGGTCAATCCTGTCAAATCTCCGCCACTAGGCATGTCGGCTGCCTGCCGCGGCTCTTGGTAATTGACGGGAGCGCGAGGGTCGCATTAGGGTTGGTAGCTGCTTTCTGTTTCTAAAAGCCAGAGGTCAGCAAAGAGTATTTCAGGATCATTTACCCGCTGATTTTCCATGCGGGTAAACGACCGGTTTTGAGTTATACCTCCGTCTGTTCAGCCAATTCCAGTGCGTCATCTACCTCAATTCCGAGATATCTGACGGTGCTCTCCAACTTGGTATGACCCAACAGTATTTGTACCGCACGCAGATTCTTTGTCCTTTTGTATATGAGAGAAGCTTTTGTGCGGCGCAGTGAATGCGTGCCATAGTCAATTGGATCAAGCCCGATCTCTGTAACCCAAGCCTCCACTATCCGGGCATATTGCCGAGTCGAGATATGAGGTGAGTTTTTAAATCGGCTCTTGAACAAGTAGTCACTTTCACCAATGTTGGCGTGGGTGATCCACTCTAAAACAGCCTGTCGTGTTTGTAGGGTAATCTCGAACTGAACGGGATGACCGGTTTTCTGTTGCATGACCATTGCGCGCTTGGCGATGGAGTTACCGTGTGAAATATCCCTTACTCGTAGTT
>CAMYNW010000047.1 GCA_947259885.1 uncultured Gammaproteobacteria bacterium | reverse complement strand
GAATGTAGGCAATTGTCTTTTCAGAAAAAAGCCTATTTATAATTCCGTTCATTAATATGCCAATTGCTCATAGATTTTTTTTCTTCTTTTTATCTGTGATTCTTTCTGGATGTTGGGGAGTAACATTATCTGACGATCCATCAGGAATGTTATTTGAGGGTGGGAATTTTCTAAATTCATTGGTTGGGGAACCTAGCGAAGTCGTTGTCAGAGAGTTTGGGATTCCAGATGACCTATTATTTGACGGCCAAAGTCATTACATGGTTTATTCAACTAGAGGATCAGGCACTACACTCGGTTTTTTTCTCTACCTGCCCTTGCCGATCGCCGCTACTAGTGATGATGCTGTTAAGCATTGTCTCAGATTCGAACTTGATAATGATAACCTTGTAAAGGCCCACAAGGTTAAATCCAAAGCAAGAGCGGGGGAAGGCCCTTTTATTTGTCGAGACTTATTCTGGGCTAAACAAGAACAAGAGAGTTTAGTATCAGAGTCAACCAATATACCGGCCTGGTTAGAAATGGAAGAGCTAAAATACGAGGAGAAAAAACTTAAAGAGTTAGCTGAGCTTAAAGAGTTAGCCGAGCAAGGGGATACAAACGCACAGTTAGCTTTATTTAATAAATTGCGCGATCGGGATACAAATGAAGCACTTCAATGGTTATGTAAATCTGCGGATCAAGGTAACCAAGATGCCATGTATATGCTAGGAGAAGTTTATTCGTTTGGAATACCGGAGCTTATTGAACAGGACGATATAAGAGCTTATGTATGGTTCTCTTTGGCTGGCGACACTAAAGAAGAGCTTAAATCTTTTGCTGAATATTATTTATCCCCAAGTGATGTAAAAAAAGCTGAACAAGCTGCTCTCGAGGGGCGGCAGACGGGTCAGTGCAGACGAGAATTGGGCTTGTGGCAATAGGAATCAGTAAGTGCTAAATGTCCGCCCCTTTAATCGGGCGTCACTGTCAAACCTCCGTTGTAACGGTTGCTATTACAGGTTGTCTCTCGGGTAGCGGGCGTCCGTTGATGGCCGATTCCCGCAGCCTAGCGCGGCATTTTCAGCGGCAGCTATTGAGAAGACCGCCACTCAAGCTTGATGCAGCAGCGGTGATAAGCCACCCTTATGATACATATCAACACGGCATACTAAGCCAAATGCTTGAATCAACACCATGCCATTTACTCATAAGTTCTTGCTCTTCTTGTCTGTGCTTCTTTTGGGATGTTTTGGAGGAACAATACCCCACGATCCAGAGGGAATGGCAGGAGGTCGGGCTTTTCTAAATTCATTGGTTGGGAAACCAAGCGAAGTCGTTGTCAGAGAGTTTGGGATTCCAGACGAACTACAATTTGACGGTCAAAGTCTTTATATGCTCTATACAGAGAGAGGATCAGGCACTTCAGTACTCACCATTGGCTGGATTCCCGTCTGGGGTGTTAAGGATGATGATGTTAAACACTGTCTGAGAATTGAGCTTGATAATGACGACCTTGTTAAAGCCTACGCGATTAAATCTAAATCAACTGGTGGAGGATGGGTTGTATTTATGCCAGTGGGTTATGGACCATTTATTTGTCGAGATTTATTCTGGACGGAACAAGAACAAGAAAATCTAGTATCGGAGTCAACCAGAAAACCGACCTGGCAAAAAGAAGTACTTCAAAGATTATGTAAATCTGCGGATCAAGGCAACCAAGAGACAATGTATAAGCTAGGCGAAATTTATGAATGGGGAGAAGTTGAGTTTATTGAACAAAACTATATAAGAGCTTATGTATGGTATTCCTTGTCTGGTGCCACCGATGAAGATATAAAATCTTTTGTTGATTCATATTTCTCCCCAAGCGATTTACAGCAGGCTGAACAGGCTCTCAAGGACTGGGAGCCGGGTCAGTGCAGACGTGAATTGGGCTTTTCGGAATAGGATTAATCAGACGATAAGTGTCCTCTCCTGGCCGTTTTTCGTCTCCCGTAGTGAGTTTGCCAGCGGCAGCTTTGGGGAGAACAGACACCTAAATCCCGGACATCGAAGTGTAAACGATCCTGGCGGCACCAAATAATTTCATGCTGCCGCCAGGATCATACTGGTATTGGATTAGTTAATTGAAATGCCTTTTAACAATAGTCATCAATACATCCCACATATCCCTCCGGTTCCACCCATGGTTTATCAATAAGCGCACAATGAGACTTTTCTGCGCCCTCATAGGTGAAATAAGTACTCACGCTTGTGTGGATAAATTTTTCTTCTTCAACAGTGACTTTCGCGACAGCATAACTTTTAACCCAGCTATCAATCCTGCAGATAACACTTAGGCACGTACCATCCTTATTCAATTCAGCAATATCAACCACTGATTCGCCGTATCTATTGCGCGAGAAGACCGCTCCATCTTCAAGACGTGAAAAATAGTCCTGAAGTGGATTATCATTTATCTCATCTGGACACATTGGGAATTCACTCGGGCACTTCCAATCCCTTTGGATTGCTCCTGGCGTTAGAGAATCAATATCTTGATCCTCATACTGCGGTTCAGATTCAAAGGTGGGGGTCTCTGTCACAAACAAATATTCTCCAAATGATCCGCCATTTGGTGGTTTGTCCGATGCAGCCCAACTCTCTAATCTTTCACGACTCACCCGGGCCTCCTCCTTTGAGACTGTTCGCATCCAATCGAACTGCCCTAAGAGACCCGGAATATCGGGTTTTTGAGGGTTTTCGAAGAAAGCCTCAATTGAACCATACGCGGCTATCACTTTTTTCCGAGTTATGTCATTCAGCAGGATGTTCTCCACCCGAGTTACCCATCGAAGATTATCCTGCCGATTGTTTCTACGGTTATGATCGATGTGATCAACAACGTGATCTTTCGAAGGCGGCTCACCAAGGAATGCTGTGGCCACGACCCGATGTACAGACACATTCGAATGCATCATGTAACCATGATGAACACAGGGATTACCAAACGTCCATTTGTCGTCTAAAGGGCGCCTTCTCTTTCCAGGTCTACGTTTCCGCAAAATAGCACCGTTATCACGAACTAAATAACATTCTCCTTCGTAAAAACATTTCGTTTCCAACTCGAAGTCATCTACGCTAACCGTACTCATGACTCCACCCCCAGAGATTTGAGGGATCGCCTTGCTTCACCTGACCATCGTTCGATCGTAGCCTTCGGTCGTCCGTAACCAATATGTCCTGCTACCCGAGGAAGTACGATAGTGGCCTTCCCGTGCACCATCCTTTCTCCCTCAGAGTTCTCCAACGTGAGGAAAGCATCCAATGACACTTGATTTTCGGAATATTCAGGGACTACGGCAAATTGGACGGGTAGGTTACTAACGAGCAAAGCGGTTTGGTAACCGTCGTTACTCTTCACGAGATACTCAGACAAACCCTGAAAATTACGAAATGGTGTGTATTTGCTTGTCCACCAATCATCAGTGAACAACGCTCCGTATACAGCCTCTCCTAAGGCGTAACTGTCAGGGAGTTCAGGCGGTAGTCCTTGTAGTTTTTCTCTACGTTGGTCGATAAACTCATCCGGCATCATCACGATGATCTCGGATTTGCTTAGGTTCGATACGGGATATTCCTTGTCAGCCAAAAGGCCGTTTCTGGATTTATAACCCATATACGCCGCCACTAGCTCATGAGCGTGAGAAGGCTTTAGATTAGTGCCGTACTGTTCTTTGGAAAAAGTGCGAAGGGAATCCGCACAGAGTTTTGAAATGTCAGGCTGCATGATAGCAATCTCCATCAAAGCACTGGACTTGAAGTCGGTTGTCGTGAGCGTTCATCACAACCGTGCCAGCGATTTAATAAAGGTCTATCAAGTAGCTGGGGGTTTGATTTGCTACCTCGTATTTTCGGGCGCTCACACCTGGGGCATACGAAACCTGTTTTTAAAAATATGGGAATGGATCAAATTAGTCAAGTCGGAGGACTCGACGACAGATTCAGCCCCGGTTTGGGATGGATTCACTCTTGGCCGGAAATCGTTGCCTAAGCCACTTAGCCGGGCGGCTGCTATGGGGAAACAAAAGCAATAATTCGATTCCACCCAACAAATGGAGGAATCGATATGATCAACGTAAACCAAGCCTCAAGCGAAAGGCCCTGGAATAAAGGCAAGCTCACTGGCCAGAAACCCCCGCTCAAGCTCAAGGAAATCTGGGCTATCCGCATCCGGCTGCAGATAGCCAAGCGCTACCGGGACCTTGCACTTTTCAACCTGGCACTCGACAGCAAGCTACGTAGCTGCGATCTGGTCAAAATCCGAGTTAGGGACGTAACGCATGGCTCGACAGTGGCCCGGAGGGCAATCGTCGTCCAGCAAAAAACAGGGAAGCCGGTGCAGTTCGAAATCACGGCACAGACTCGCGAATCGATTCTGGAATGGATCAACCGCGCGGAGCTGATGACGGATGACTATCTCTTCAAAAGTCGGAATCGGGATTCCACCCACATCTCCACCCGACAATATGCCCGTCTCGTGGATCACTGGGTTCGTGATATTGGCCTTGATCCTGGGGAATACGGAACGCACTCGCTTCGCAGGACGAAGGCTTCGCTTATTTACCGGCGAACCAAGAATCTGCGGGCTGTGCAGTTGCTACTGGGCCATACCAAGATGGAAAGCACAGTCAGATATCTGGGTATCGAGGTCGAAGACGCCCTCGA
>CAMYNW010000046.1 GCA_947259885.1 uncultured Gammaproteobacteria bacterium | reverse complement strand
AGCAATCCGTCTTTGGTGCATCAAATTCGGAGCCCTTTACGCCAAAAGATTGAAGCGAAAGCACAGAGGCTACAGTGACACCTTCTTCATCGATGAAGTCTTCGTAAAGATCAATGGCCAGCAGCACTATCTTTGGCGGGCTGTTGAACAGGATAGTGAGGTGGTTGATGTCTATCTCCAGGCAGAGCGAGATGGAGCTGCTGCGAAGCGGTTTTTCAAGTCTCTATTGCGGAACCATGGCGGGGAGCCGAGGATGATTGTGACCGATAAGCTGCGAAGCTATGGTGTCGCGCATCGTGAAATCACCCCTGAAACAATCCATGTCACGAATCGGTAAGCAAATAATCGAGCAGAGCAATCGCATGAGGAGACCAGTGTAAGAGAGCGAGGGATGAGGCGGTTCAAATCAGTTAGACAGGCGCAACGGTTCTTGGGTTGCTCATGCCGCTGTCCATAATTTATTCAATCTTTGGAGGCACCTGGGGTATCTGTCGGAAACCTCAGGGGCAGTGCGTTCACAGAGTGGGGAAGGGCGGTTGCTTGATAATCGAATTCAGATGAGGGCAGTCTGAAAAAGTTAACTTGCCAATACCACCTTAGATCATTTTGACTCTCAACTTGATTCGCCCAGTTTTAATCAGAGATTCCCTAGGAACTCCGCGCCTCAAGACAGTGTCTGATTCAAGTCCTCTCCAACTTGGTGAAAGCCGTGAACTCCCAATTTCTCAGTGCGAGCATCATGGTGGTACCCTTTCTTTCACTCAAAGGACGTTTTCGATCTTCCCTGCAAATATCGTCAAATAGTTCTCCTATGCCTTCAAGTCTCTCGATAATTTTTCTTTGACCCTTTTTTGTGATATCCCCATTTCTAATGAGCTGAATGGCGGCCCCTGTTTGAAAGTCGCCTTGTAAAAACTCATCCCGCACCTGGGTTCGAAAAAAAGTCTCGATAGGCCCATCGTTTATCCATTTGAAGCTATTGGTTATCAATAGCCGTATCTTGTTCCCTGGTTGCAGTTCAATCAATTTCATACGATCCAGCTTCACCAGCAGTCGCACTATTTCTGCTTCCTCTATCATATAGTGCTGTAAAATATCAGTGGTGGTCCAATGATTAACAGCGCAATACGCAATCAGCAGGAGTTTTGGATCATCCACCAGCTCCTGCTCCAGTGTTTCACCCAATTCTTCAATTCGCGCCTCGCTTTCAGAAGTCACCTCTACAAGCTCTGTGATATCCATATTGATCACTGCACAAATCTCATCGAGCCTTCTCAGGGAGAAGTTTCCCGATGCAAACATTTGCTTGACCGCTGATTCAGACAAACCCAGGCGTTCACCCAAATTGCGATAAGTCAGGCCGGCGATCTTGAGCTGCCGCTTTAGAGTTTGGATTATTTTTGTTATATCGGACATGAATAGTATGTATTTATTGTACTTATAGTAGATTTTAAGAATACTACTCCTATTTTAGTTGTCTATTTAAGACTCTTCAAGCATGTTCTCTCTGACCTAAGTATTCAGAGACCTGATCATGAAGACACCTCGCAACACCTTCCGATCCATCAGCAGATCGACTCGGTACAGCTGTGTCCTTGTGGGTCTGATGGCGATATTTCTAATCGTAGCCGGTTTTTATCATAAACAAGGCTTGTCTCGATTCATTGCTCGAGCTGCGTATCCACTCACAATTGCTTTCGTGGTCCTCGGACATATCCTTCTTACGGATCTTGGCAGCAACCTGATTGTTGCAACCTTCGTGCCGGTTTTATTTGGCGCTGTAGCAATTACATTATTGGAGAATTTTTTTCCGTATCGACTGCAATGGCGTCCTGTCTCGAGGGACATACTTACTGACATGACCTACATGCTTCTGGTGCAAAGTGTGTTGCCAAAAATTTTAGGATTTTCTGTAGCGATTTTTATTTTGGATAGCTTACACGCTCTCCCTAAATCGATACTGGAAGTCTGGCCACATCACTGGTCTCTATTCGCGCAGCTTGTGCTCATGTTTCTTGCATCAGAATTCTTGCGCTACTGGGTACACCGACTCTCCCATAGTTGGAATCCTCTTTGGCGATTTCATGCGGTGCACCACTCACCGCGTAAGATCTATTGGATGAACGTCGGCCGATTTCATCCTTTAGAAAAGTCACTTCAGTTCATCTTTGATACGCTGCCTTTCTTGATTCTAGGTGTATCGGAAAGTGTAGTAGCGTTGTATTTCGTTTTTTATGCCACCAACGGATTCTTCCAACACTCCAATATTTCAGTGCAGCTGGGCATCTTCAACTATGTTGTAAGCGGTCCGGAATTACATCGCTGGCATCACTCGAAAATAGCCAAAGAATCAAACCGCAATTTCGGTAATAACCTGATTATTTGGGATCTTATTTTTGGCACTTGGTTTTTGCCAAAAGGCCAGGCAGTTACTGAACTCGGTCTGATAAATCCAGACTACCCTGACACCTTTACCAGTCAGCTGAAAGCACCATTCATTAAGGGTTTAGATAAACGTGGTTTGGAGGAAACATCATGAAAAAACGCATTTTTAGGATACTTACTCAACTAAAGATGATGTATATCAATCGATTTTTATGGCAACCATTGATTGACCGTACTCACAATCCTGAAAAATCTCAAAACGATTTGCTACTGCAAATTATAAGAAAAAACCAAAGCACTGTATTTGGCAGAAAACATGGTTTTGACGGAGTGAATTCCTACGATGATTTCAGATCTAGAGTGCCCGTATGCGAGTATGAAACGTTACGCAACTACATCGAAGATCAAGAGAAAGAAAAACATCCCTACCTGAATATTGGACAACCTGTGATGTACGTGCAAACCAGTGGTACCACCGACAAGCCGAAATTGATTCCAGTTCTGAATTCGACCATTAACCAGTATCGAAAATGTCAGCATATGGTCGCCTATGGCGTGTATGCAAGCTATCCAGAAGCTTATGACGGCAAAGTTCTGGCTATTACCAGTCCGGCGGTGGAGGGAAAGACTGAAACTGGAACCAGGTATGGCGCGATGTCAGGGCTGATATATAAGAGCATGCCCTTTTTAACACGGGCGAAGTATGTATTGCCGTCAAGCGTCTTCGAAATTAACGACTATGAGAAAAAGTATTTTGAAATTGCCAAGCTGGCGTTAGCGGAAAAAGATATCACAATGATTGCCACCGCTAATCCCTCTACCTTGATAAAGCTGGACCGGATTATAAACCAGGACCCAAACAAAATAATTGCCGAAGTCAGCCTGATTAATCCGTTGCGGGGAGTTGAGCTCAGGCAAATGTACAGTGATCACAACAGATTGCAGTTTTCTCAGATTTGGCCAAACCTTAGAGTAATCACGACCTGGACAGGGGGTAACTGTGGGGTCCTGATTCCAACCTTGCGTAAAACAGTCTCGAACACAACGCGTTTTGTTGAGCTCGGATATCTTGCCAGTGAATTTCGGGGCGGCATCACGATCGATGCAGTCGACAACAGGCAGATACCTTGTCTACACGAAAATTTTTACGAATTTGTGGATCGCAACGATTGGGAAAATAACAATCCTAAATTTCTGACTCTAAGCGAAGTCCAGTCGGATCGACAGTACTACATTTTTGTAACCACTCAAAATGGCCTCTACCGTTATCACATCAACGACCTGGTGGAAGTCACAGGCTGGTTCAATAATACCCCTACTATTCAGTTCCTCCAAAAAGGCAAAGGGGTAACTAATCTCACGGGAGAAAAGCTCTGTGAAAATCAACTGATCGAGGCGATGACATGTATTACGAAAAGCAAGCAGGCCGACATGGGTTTTTTCATGATGCTGGGCTGCGTCAAAAAGTCCCGTTATACCCTTTATGTTGAAAGTACGAATCTCGATACAAATAACCTGGAACGATGCATCGCGGAACTCAATATTGAATTCAAAGACAAACGGAAAAGTAATCGATTAAAGCCCATTAAGGTGGTGTATCTGGAGGAAGGGACAGGAGAAGCCTACAAGAAACATTGTCTCAATAATGGTCAACGCGAAGGTCAATTCAAGATGCTGTATCTGCAATATAAAAATCAGTGTCAGTTTAACTTCGACGCATATGCCAGGGAGGAGCGATATGCAGCTGCATAACTTAGAGATCGAAAAGCTGGTGATTCCGTTCAGGATCGCGTTCCAGCATTCAGCCGCTACTCGGGCATCCACTGAAACCATCATCGTAAAGGCTACAACAATTTCAGGTCTCTGTGGAATCGGTGAGGGCTGCCCCCGTAGCTATGTCACAGGCGAAACTGTTGATACCACTATTGATTTTTTTAACGCTCATCAACATGAGTTTATGGAACTGGGATCAATCGAAGACCTGAAGACATGGACATCAAACAACAGGGCGTTGATCGACAGCAATCCAGCCGCCTTTTGCTCAATTGAATTGGCGCTGATCAATGCGTTAGCGCTTGAAAACAATCAGTCCATTGAGGAAGTGCTCTCGCTTCCAAAACTGACAGGTGCGTTTCAATACACCGGGGTTCTGGGGTCCCGTAATCCGCACATCTTCGATAACCAGCTATCTGCCTACCTGAAAAAAAGAATCAACGACTTTAAGGTTAAACTTTTTGGTAAAGACAGAATAGACCGATTGAATTTAGAGGCATTCGAGGCTTATAAAACAAACGAGTCACGCTTGCGATTTGATGCCAACAATTTGTGGACCAAGCCAGATGAAGCACTAAGCTATATCAAGAAGCACGGCCTTGGAGAATTCAGCATTGAGGAGCCACTCTCGGCGCGCAATTATCTGTCGTTGTTAGCAGTATTCAACCAAACTGGTAGCCGGATCATATTGGATGAGAGCTTTATCCGGGTTAACGATTTTAAACATATCTATAACACCCCTGAGTCCTGGATCGTAAATATTCGTGTATCAAAACTCGGAGGACTACTAAGATCTATTGAAGCCATTGAGAAATCAAAGCAGCTTGGGATTCCCGTTATTATTGGTGCACAGGTTGGAGAAACAAGCATTCTGACCCGTGCCGCACAGGCTATTGCCAATGCCTGCCGAGAAGTGCTGGTTGCCCAGGAAGGCGCTTTTGGAACCCATCTCCTAAAATACGATATTGTTGAACCACCTATTATGTTTGGCGGAGGCGGAACAATTCGCGCAGAACAAATACCAAAGAACATAACGGTCGGAGCACGATGGTGCTAGTCTGCGCCTTAGCTGCCGGGTTGAAATGACTACTCGATCGAATGCAAAAATACATCGAATTCGACGTCATTAATGGCAACACTGTGCTTTTTTTGTGGGAATTTTTATTCGCAGATGTCGTTGATGTGCTCACAATATGCCGCTGTAATCGCCCCATTTATAACCGGACCTAGAAGTAGACATAATTTAGGTACTAACAAGTTAACTCAATCCTCTTCAAAAAGTGGGGGTTAGAATTGATTTGGGATGCTAAATTTCAGATAAAGTGGAGACGAATGTAGAGTATTGAGCCATTTTCTACAATTTCATGTGGAGATTTCCCAAGACAAAAAGTTAACTTGTCTGTACCTTATTTCCCCGATTACGGATGTATTCTTGTGCGAATTTAAAGTAGCTTGGTTCGAGAGCAGACTGTAGCTCCTGTACCGTCCAGTCTTGATATTTCAGCGCAAGCGTAAGCGGCTTCTTAATTCCAGTTGGCGGTTGATTTTGCGCATTGTCTTATAATAAACCTATATCAAAATGGGTTTAGCGCACTGTTTCGGCCCGCTTTACGGAAAATACTAACTGCAAACATGCGCTCGGTTTAAGGGGGTAGATTAGCCCCCTTGATGATAGGATGCTGAATCAATATAGTGTTATTAACGCAAAAATATTTAAACAGAAATGCCAAAACCAAGAACATCGCCCGACAAGGAAGTGATTAAAGCATTCGAGGCTGCCGGGGTCATCGATTATCTGCAATACCTGCAGTCGGGTAAGCGCCTAATGTGGATCAATTTCAAGGCCGGTGTTGCCCGTGGGTTTGGCATAACGGTGGGAGCAACATTGGTGTTGGGGGTCGCGATCTGGATACTGGCTAAACTGGTTGATCTGCCTATTATCGGCGAGTATTTTGAGCAGACGATGCTATACATCAACGAGTACGCGGAAAGCACCAATTACAATGCCGAGTTTATCGAGATGACAGGACTGCTGAGAGAAATCAAGGAAAACACGGAGTGATAAACGCCGCTTCGGCTGGGTTGACAAGATACTGACAAGTTAACTTGCGGTCATGGGCTAGAGCTGCACCGTATTGCCCGCAGCGATTGAGTTGACTCTCCTGGCACCCACTTTGGATCTGTTTTCTAATTTGAGTGCACTATGATTTCCACTTTCGGTGGCTTAATTAGTTAACTTGTCATATATGAACCATCCCCTTTTGCAAGTTGATATTTGATGGGTGTAATAGGTCTGAGTTGCGGTCATATATTCGGCATCTAAATCAAGCTTGTGCCCTGATGTAAATCCGCGCTCTTCCACCTCATCAGTACCATGACCTCCAGGGGC
>CAMYNW010000045.1 GCA_947259885.1 uncultured Gammaproteobacteria bacterium | reverse complement strand
TCGGTGAGGTCCAGCAACACAGTTATCACACCCCGAATAGCCTTTATATAAAACGGTTTCATCGAGATACACCGCCATATTTATGCACCTACCGGGTTATATGTCTGGTGAGATAAGGATGAATAAAACAATTAAAGTGCCTTGCATTAATTTATGCAATTTTCTGCAAAAACAGAATGTAGATTATGTGGAGTATTATGTCAGCGATATTCAGGGATTCGATTTAGAGGCATTAAAAACACTGAAATCTTATATTGACAAACGAAGAATTAAAAACATTACATGCGAGGTAACCAAAAATAGCCACCAAAAAATATACGGTGATCTGCCAGATAACAGTAAAAATGGATTCGATCTTCTTTTGGGTGAGAATTACGAGTGTGTGGCTTCAGGCTGGGGTATTCTTGCTGATGGTAAATTTGACGAAGTGCCAGGTGAATGGCTGGAGATGGATTGTAAGTGGCGAGTCAAGGACTGATGACCTGCCCTCAATCGTAGGGTCACAGTATTTCTAGCTCCAGGGCGAAGGTCAGAAGGTCAGAAGGTCAAACTCATACACGGTAAAATAACCTGTTTTCAATTATTGTATTGGCAGGACATAGATTCATACAGATATTTTTTTGCCCGACTTGCGATATCTGCCACGATTTTGGTTATCGGGGATGCCCGACAAAATTTTCATCAATCCTCATTTGCTCAACCAGTGTTTGCTCATCAACATCCGCTCCGGCCAGGGTTTCAAGCCGATATCCGATGGATTCAAAATATTGCAGCATATCTTTCTCAGTATGCGGGTATGCCTCCAGGTTGGTTTCCTGAATCTCAAGAATAATAACTGGTTTGTTTTTTGCAATTACTGCCGATGCGCCTTGCAGGATCCACAGCTCTGCTCCTTCAGTGTCGATTTTGATAATACTGATATCGGGTTTTCCGGATTCCTCCCACCATTCATCCAATGTGTAGGTTTGAACCTGAATCTGATTCGAGCTTCCCGCCCTGCGAGTGTCACAAAAGCCATCCCCCGATGAATGGACATCGCCATGGGCAGCAAACTGGGCTATCCCGGTTTTATTTGATAGCGCTCTGGATTCAATGGTAACTAGTGCCTCCAGGCTGTTGCTTCTGAGTGTGTTTTTCAAATACTCAAGCTGTGCCGGACCCGGTTCGAATGCCACAACTCTGGTTCCTGGCAGTTTCGACAGCACGTTAAGTGTCATGAGCCCGATATTTGCGCCAATGTCGAGAAATAGTCCGTCCCTGTCTATGCTCAGATGATTGACCAGTGCACTGGCGACTTTGGGTTCATACAACCTGCCATGCTGTATTCGTTTGATAAGTGATGCGCCTTTTGGATAATGCAATGTAAAGCCACGATAATCCATAGTCCTGTCAGAAGGACCAAATTTCTGCGACAGAAAAAAGGGAATATCAAAAGCCCGAAGAATAAGTTTTTTTACCGGCTTTGGCAGCATTAGAGCGATCATCCTTGTCATTCTTGTTTTCAACATCACCAGGGTACTTACGGACCGATTAGCTAGATGCGTCAAGTTATGTGAAAGCTTGTTTTTATTATCAAAAATTCCATCAATCAGCAGAACATCTGCCTTATCCTTTGCCTCTCCCCGGGATGCTTTCATTTCCCTCAAATTTCTGATGGAAATTAACTTTATGCCCTCGAACCAAAAATAGTTAGCCGGATCCAGCACAAGTTCTTCTTTGGACTTAGGATGATAGATTAACTCTTCGTCATGGCTGGCCGCACCAACCAGATTTTCAAACACTTTAACTCCAAGATAATCTATATCGTTAACATCTCTTAATCCAAAAGCAGTTAGCGTGCTACTTCCGTCCAGCACAAGACTGTCGATTGCCGCGCTATCCAGTTGGTCTCTGAATTCTCGAAACAAATTGTCAAACACCGGAAACCGCTGATTCCGGGAATAATTTAGCCACTCTATTCCGTTTTCGTTTAGCGTAATCTCAGCAACCTTTAACGTTTCAATGTGATAGTCGCTAATGTGCATCGGAAAATTTCCCAGATCGAACCATGATCTGACCGTTTCCTTATACGTTCGCGCAATATTGAGATTTGATTGCACAAAATAGACAAGATAAACGTGATCTGCCTTGCCAAATCGACCAGCAACTGCTGCAGCCAGAGCGCTTGAATCTTTAGAACCGTTTCGAATCCAGTTCTCCTCGGCATATAGCGTCCTTACAAAGTTGGTTCGACCTGTATACGTGAGTTTGATCCGTTTTGAATAGAGAATCTTACTTTGTGCCTCTATCATGGTTTCGATATCGCTATCCCTGCCAGCAGCAACAGGAAATACCACGGCAACCTTTACATCTTTTGCCAACCGGACATATTCCAGGACCAGCGATTCAATGTGATTCTGGGACAGGCCGACACGTCTGAAATAACGAAAATCGTATGCCTGGGGTTCAATGTCTATCTCCGCGATATCAACTTTCAGATTCAAGGCTATCGCAGCAGCCAGACGATGTGCGCCATCAATCAGAACGCCTTCGCGACTAATGGGTAAAATTGATTTTTCTGCAGAAAACTTGTCAACCCGAATTGATTCTATCACTTCGTTAAATGCTTCTACGAAGTCCTCAAATGACTTTTTTCCGGAGTGATCATGTTCTTTGAAATTGTTGAATACACGCAGATGATCTCTATATTGCTCAATCGGCCATCCAGACTTTATATTCTGTAGATAGAATTTTGCATACAAGTATTTGGCCATCAGGTCCAGGCGCTTGGGAGATAGTAACTCCATTGCCGAGATCTTGGTTATCTTGTTCTGTGGCGAAAGTGAAGTGAGCTCCAGCAAATAATGATTTAGTCTTGCAGATAACTCTGTTCGCGACATGATTCGCCTGGTCGAATCTAACTCATTCATTTTTTACCTCTTTTTGCTCAAGTCTTGAGTAATGCGTCCCAGGAAATAAAAATTGCCCAAACAAATGCAATCACGTAAATTGCCACCTTACTTGACTCAAGAGAAACAATGTCCTGGGAGATATAAAATATTACTTCGTTAGTCAAAGTGAACAACAGAGTCAAAAACAAATATACGACAGCTACCACTGTAATTCCGTATTGTGCCGCGACAATCAGCGCAACCACGGTAACTGCCGCTCTAACAACCGCGTATGTGGAATAATGCCTGCTGAATCCTACTATCTTGGCAATCTCCATATTTATCAAAGTGATATTACCGGTCACAGTACTATGAGCCAAAATTGGAATAATCAGGATCACTTCCTGCCATTTACTCCCGAGCAGAAGTGGAATTAAATATGGAGCCGCAAAATACATGGATACCGTATACAACAGCAACAGTCCACCTGCCACCAGACTATACCTTCGGTAATTCTTAACTATTAATTCATTGTTCTGATCAGATTTGGCGAATTCGGTAAATAACACCTGACTTACATTGGGAAAAAGTGCCTGGGGTGCAAGCAGCGCTATCTGGAGGGCGATTCGGTATATCCCCAGTTCTGCTGCTCCAACAAATTTTCCGATGATTGCCACATCGCTCTGGTTTGAAAAAAAACCCAGGAATCGCTGAAACAAAAGATGCTTACCTAAAACCAGTAGCTCGCCCAAGCCCGCGAAGCGCCAACGCACTGGCATAATCCCTTCTTTATAGAAAAATAATACAGCAACGGCAAAATGTCCTGCCAAAAAACTGTAAACCAGTGAATCGACCCCATATCCGTTATACGCGAGCACAACACCAGTAAGGCCCATGGTCAGCGGCATTAATATGTTCCTGATTGCCAATAAGCGAAATTTTTGCTGCTTCAAATACTGCGTGTAAATAGGATCAATATATGCAGCGAGAAATACGGCTAACATAAATACAGGCACAAGCCGGCCCAATTCCGGCTTATTAAAAATAGCTGCAATATACTCAGCAGAAAAATAGATTAACAAATAAAAAATAGTGGCAGTTAGTAGTTGTACTAATAACTGTATATCACTATTTTTTTCCCTGGAAACGATAATTGAGTCTGTTAACCCAAGATCCTTAATAATCGAGTAGAACGAATAAATCAAAAAGCAAATCATAAACACACCGTAATCTTCCGGTGCGAGTAACCGAGCAATTACAATCTGGAATACCGGGTACAGTATCTTGCCACCAAGTTGACCAAATACGTTCCAACTTATCAGGTGTAATAGCCGGTTTTGAGTCAGCCAACGTGGTAGTTTTGCCGTCACGTCTAATCGATAGATTTGTAATAATGCCGGGGGATTCGCGCTAATCAGAATAGAGATAAGTTTAGAATCCTATGCAATCCAACATCAGTCTTGATCAGCGATATACTCGTTTTGTCGTTTTGGGGCTGGTATTTCGAGAACGAAACTTATTGGTTGATTATAATTGTAAAATTAAATGTTTAATACACAGCCAAAATACGCAGGACAGCAATATAATGGGCAGACAATTAATTTGCTTGACGCCAGTAAAGGATGAAGCCTGGATTCTTGATAGATTTATTCGGTGCGCATCTAAATGGGCTGATGTAATCATTATTGCCGACCAGAGCTCCAGCGATGATAGCAGGGAAATTGCCAGGTCGTTTGAAAAAGTCAGGCTTATTGAAAATCCTTCGATGCAGTTCAATGAGCCCGAGCGTCAGAAACTGCTAATTGATGAGGCGCGAAAAATACCCGGCGACAACGTTTTGATAGCGTTGGATGCCGACGAGGTGCTGACCGGGAATTTTTCCAAAAGTCCCGAGTGGCATACAGCAATAAACTCCGCGCCAGGGACAGTATTAGAGTTTTTCTGGACTAGCCTGTATCCCGACATGCGCAAGTACTGGCTCCAGGGGACACGCGCACCATTTGGCTATGTCGATGATGGCGCCGAGCATATTGGGACGGAAATTCACAGTCACAGAATCCCCTACTCGGACACCTCTCAAAGCGTAACATTGAATGACGTTGGTGTTATGCATTATCAATATACCGATACCGAGCGCATGCAAAGCAAGCATCGATGGTACCTGGCCTGGGAATGGCTCAACGGAAAGAATAAAAGTCCGCTGGGGTTATACCGGATGTACCACCATATGAACGCATTAAACTCGATCGAGTACAAGCCAATTCCGCCAGAATGGATGGAAAGCTATACAAAGAATAATATCGATATGACGTCTATTCGTCGAGACAACCTGTATCGATGGGACAGAAAAGTTCTGGAAATGATCGCAGAGCATGGCAATATCAAGTTCCGCCGACTACCCATTTGGGATACCAATTGGAAAGCCAAGGCCGACAAACTGGGTTTTACCGACCTTGACCGATTTACAGATCCCAGATCATTCCTGCAAACCCGTTTCCATTACTGGCTCGGCTTTACTCAGGCAAATGCCCGTTCCGTGCGGATGCGGGTGATGGACGAGATACTAAAACTTGTTGGCTTTTAAGGTGTTAATCGAACGCCGGCATCGTTCGTTGAAAAATATAATCTTGTTGGGAAACTATTATCTGCCTGGTGAATTTGAGAATCAGATTCATCAGTTCATCGATTGCTGCAACCATGAACGCTACCATAAATCTTTGGATAACCTGACACCGGCTAACCTGTACTACGGTCCTGGTACCACGACCCCTGCTCGTTCAGCTTACTCATGGTGATTGAATCTCCGGTAACCGCTTTTTTCGATTATACATAACGTCATAAATAATTGCGTATGAGTTCTATTTGTGTTTTCATGCCTCTGTGTTCCTGACGATAGGAGATAGACATGAAACCACTGGTGATTTCGGATGCTGAGACGATGTGCCTGGCGCTACAGGATGAAATTCGGAGATCGGAAGAGTCGCGCTATGACCACCGCCTTCATGGTGTATTGCTGGTGGGCCAGGGAATGACTTGCCCGGAGGTTGGGCGATTATTGGGGGACTCGACACGCAGCGTGCAGTACTGGGTCCGACGTTTCGAGGCCGAAGGCTTTTCCGGCCTGGCGGAGAGCGATCGTCCGGGACGACCATCCCGTTTGAACGAAGAGCAACTCGGTGAGGTGGCTAAGATACTACGACAGCCACCATCAGCAGTTGGGCTGGATGTCAATCTCTGGGATGGCAAGACACTGGCGAGGTTCATTGAGCAGCGCTGGCAAATCCGACTGGGCGTGCGACAGTGTCAACGACTATTCAGGCAACTGGGCTTTCGACTGCGTAAACCCCGACCGGTGATCGCCCGCGCGGATCCTGAACGCCAGAGGGCGCATAAAAAAACTCCGTAGACTGGCTAAAACCGGTGACGTGGATTTGTGGTCGATGGATGAAGTGCATTTCCAGCAATACGGCTCGCGGTGCCGCATGTGGGTTCCACCGGATCTCACCGACCCTGTGCTCAAACATTACCCGGGGCGCAAGAGTGTAGGCTACTTTGGCGCCGTTCGCCTGTGCGATGGTCGCTTTGTGTACCGTCGCGAATCGGAAAGCTTCAATGCGCAGACTTGCGGGGATTTCTTCAAGCAACTGGAACGTACCAGCACCCGGCGAGGGAATCGGGTGGTGGTAATATCGGACAATGCCAGGTATCACCACGCAAAGCTTCACCGCGACTGGCGGGATGCGCGCGACGCCCGTTTTGCACTCGACTTCTTGCCACCGTACAGTCCGGATCTCAATCCTATTGAGCGCGTGTGGAAGCTGGTTCGTCGCCTGCGCCTGCATAACCGGTACTTCGGCACTCTCGAGGAAATAGCAGACAGCGTCGAAGACTTATTCGGTCAGTGGGCGCGCCGTAACGATACTTTGCGAAGATTATGCGCAATTAGTTAAGACGCTGTGTATAATTCGTCTTTACGAGCATTGGCAAGATCACTTTTCACCATCTCGCTGACCAGTTGCTGGAAACTTATTTGAGGTCGCCAGCCGAGTTTCTCGTGGGCCTTGCTGGCATCACCCAATAAGCTATTAACCTCGGTTGGCCGAAAATATCGGGGATCAATAGAGACAAAACTTACTTTCCGCACTTCTCGAAGGTAATTATTCGGTAATTTCCCGGGGTCTGATCCGGCCTCAGGAAGTGGGTAGATAGATACCTGTCGGCACCTCGA
>CAMYNW010000044.1 GCA_947259885.1 uncultured Gammaproteobacteria bacterium | reverse complement strand
TCGGTGTCTGAAAAAATATAATTCGTTATAACGGCGAATATTTTGTCGACCCTACCAGAAACCGAGTTTTTCAACAGAATAGCTCCGGAGCCGACCTTCGATCGGACAGACCGCAACAGCCGCTCCTTGCCTTAGATGGACAGTCATCCATTTTTTTAATTGTTAAAACATATCTAAAGCTGCCATTCGCATTCCGATATGTTCCCAAAATGGAACTGACCTTGCTGGAGGATTCGCATTTGGTTTGGAGAATTAGTTAGATCCTTCAGTTAAATTCTCGAACTCGTGAAACTCCTCCTTAAAATCTGGGTGCCAACGGGATAGGGCAGGACGATTTAGAATAACGTCCTGCATAGACCATTCTAACCTACGTCGATCTCGCTCAGGGTTTACCTCATTATCTGGGCATAGCACATAAAAATCTCCCGCAGCCATTCTTTCAAGAAAGTAATCAACGGTTTGTTCGCTGGTCCATGCAGCCGCTGGCTTCTCAGGCATAAAGGAGGCAATCATATTGGTGTAGGTAAAACCCGGAACGAACAAGTGAACGGAAATAGGAGCCTCTGCAATACGTAATTCATGGACTAACATTTCACTCATGGTTTTAACTGCTGCTTTAGAGGTGTTATAACCGGCGTTGCCTGGAGGGTTAGTAAAGCCCTGCTTTGAGCCAGTATTGATAACAACAGCAGGGCGATTTGCTTCTGTCATGCGTGGCAAGAACGCCTGAACACAATTCAACACACCGAACAAATTCACTTCGATTACTTGACGCCAGTTGTCTGCTTGCGCCCAGCTACTGCAGGGCCTGGCGATACCAGCATTATTCATTAACACGGCGACTTCGCCCGCGGCAAATACGGCATCCGCCAAGGCGTTTACTGATTTGGCGTCAGATACGTCTGTGGGAATAGCGATTACTTTGGCATCTGGGGTTGCTGCATCACGTACTTCTTGCAAAGCACTGTTTAAGGCGTCTCCGGATAAGTCCGCAAGAACGACGTCTAGCCCAGCTTGTGCAAAGCGTATGGCCGCGACCCGGCCTACGCCGTTGGCGGAACCTGTCACGACGGCTATGCCGCCACGTTTAATAGTTTCTTGATACATTGGTTTCTCGAGTTTGTAGGTCGGTGTGGGTCTTACAGGCCCATCTGTTGCTTCATGCCACCAATAAAAGTGTCATCGTCTTGTTGTTTGCGGTTATTTAAAAGCTCCACCGCGTCTGCACCAGCTCGATAACGCAATGTATCTGAGCCATCGGTTACGGCTTGCCAGATAACCTCTGCAACAACACTTGGATCTGAAGGAGGCGTAGTTGAACTACTCCAGAGGCCAAATAGCTTTTGTACCGTATTTTGATATTCCTCCATCGACTCGTCGTTCACAAAATCGAAAGACCGCCCGCCGAAATCGGTGGCAATCATCCCTGGTTCTATTATTTTGACTTTTACACCAAAGGCTTGCAGTTCAAAATGTAAAGATTCGGATAGTCCTTCTACTGCATACTTTGAACCATGGTATAGCGAGCCAAGTGGAAAAGTCATTTGGCCGTCGATAGATGAGATGTTTACGATACAGCCAGATTTGTTAACGCGAAAGTGTGGAAGCACACCTTTTGTCGTAGCAAGTAAGCCTATGACATTCGTATCAAACTGCCGTTTTATTTTCTCCATACTAAACGCTTCTAGAGGACCATAGGCACCATAACCAGCATTGTTTAACAAAGCATCAATCTTGCCAAAGCGTTCAATTCCTGCATCTATAGCGGCAGCAATTAAAGTTTCGTCAACCACGTCCAATTTGGTAACAAGCACATTATCTAGCAAGGTTAATTCTTCCTCCTTGTCCGGAGAAAGCATGGTCGCGATGACGTTCCAGCCATTTGCTTGAAAGTGCCTGGCTGTGGCATTGCCAATACCTGATGAGGCACCGGTGATGAGAATTGTTTGGTTCATGTCGATTTGATCTGTTAACTCTGAATTTTTATTCTAAGTTTGCAATAGCAATTATGCATGCCAAATCCTCTGCAATAGATGCCTAAATCTACAAATGATTGTAATTACGTGTGATTTAGATCAAACGTTGATTTATAGTTGCAGCGTAGTAATTTGAATCCTATCCATGATTACCAATAGTTTAATAGCCACAGTAGAATCACTTTTTAATACTACTTATACAAGTGAACTGAACACAATTGAAACGGATATCACTGGCTTATCTGTTTTACGGGCTGAGACCCCGACTTCTTTTCAGTCTGTTATTTATACTCCTCTGATTTGTCTAATTCTCCAAGGTAGTAAAGAGACTGTGGCTGGCGAAGAATCAGTGTCTTGTGCCGCGGGTGAGTCTTTGATCATTGGTCATGATTTACCGGTTAATTCACGGATAATCGATGCGAGCCCTCCTGAACCATATCTAGCACTGGTGTTTATGCTGGACATAGCAACAATTCAAAGCCTTTACGACGAAATTGGAGAAACGTACCTGGCAGCTCAGGCTGTCCAAGCGCTTGGTGTTGGGTCAACAGAGCCTGAGTTAGTAAGCGCTCTCTAAAGATTAGTGAATTTAGTTGATCGCCCTCTCGAGGCAAAAGTAATCGCGCCTCTGATAAAGCGGGAAATACACTTTCTCCTTTTACTGGCAGAGCATGGCGGGATGTTACGTCGCCTTTTGCGACGCGAAAGTCTCGCCAGCCAAATTTCCAAGGCGATTAGCTTGTTAGGTGAGCGTTACGCCAAGCTATTGAGTGTGCCCGAATTGGCGAATACTATTGGTATGAGCGTATCTTCATTTCATCAACACTTTAAATCGATAACTACAACCACACCACTGCAATATCAAAAATATTTGAGATTGATCGAAGCGCAAAGATTACTGGTGGACGGAGCGAAAAGTGTCGCTAGCGTTGCCTGCGATGTTGGTTACGAAAGCCTTAGTCAATTTAGTAGAGAATATTCGCGAAAGTTTCAGATGCCTCCAAGCACAGAAATAACCAAGAATTACCACCAAGTCCCACGATGATCTGAAAATTTTTGAGGTGAGTTGCATTACCTTCTTTGCTAAATCCACACCAATTCGTTTAATCTTCATCTTGGACTTCTCCTCCTCTTGTGACTGTTGTTAACAATCTTCAGTCTGGCACATCGCGATGCCGGATAGGGAGGAGGAGTCCATCCCATTGCTATCGAGGAATTCCACGAATTAGTAAAAGTTGACCTTGATCAAAACTGTCAAATAGGCTGAATTTGCACTCCAAAGAAGTCCTTAGAGCGACAAGCATTCAATTACGAAAACCGGCCAAGTGCGGGCCCACACCTGATCAATCTGATGATTCGCTTACAGGGAGTGGCCGAAGCGGGCTCTGTTTAAGAGGGGTAGGTTATCAGGAAACTCACAGTTGAATACAACCCAATCAAATCAAATCAAATCAATGATGACGAGTTTTTAGGAGGTACACAAAGTTAGACCGGATTCTATCAATCTGACTGCAGAATCCGATCTTATACTACGATTAGATTAACAATCGTCTTCGTAATCGTGGTCGTCGTCCTGGTTATCATACATCTCAGTGAAGTCCAATTGGCTCACCGTAACCTCCTGTTGTTTATCCTTTTGATTCACGTTGCCCATCAGTGATGCAGCGTTAGCTGAACACATGAAGATGAGTGCAAGCGCAGTGGAGAGTGCAAATGTCCGAATTTTATGTTCCATGGTCAATTCCTCCTGGATGACTGTAAAAAATAAATGTTAGTGTTCACAACTGAACGCCGCCAGTTTATGTTGATCTATAGATTCTGTATGTGAACTGATTCACAAACAATCTGTGATTTTGATCACATTTTTACTGTCGTGTGTGATCAGCCTAAAGGTCGGCAATGAATGTCAACTTGCGTTCCATCACGATTTCTTAAACGAACGCTATCTAAGGATTGGGCGTATTAGGAAAAGCTGACATTCATCAAAACTGCTGCAGCCCGTTTTCGGTCGTCACCAAGCGAACGTTCGTTAATTAGCTTTCACACTCCGCACCTATACAGGGGGAATTCAGTAGATACGGTTGAGGGTTCTCATCAAGCACTTTCCAGGAAAAAGCACCGTCGAGAAGTCTGATAGGCACATCGGCGACGATTACGGGATCGTCAATGTTACGAATATTAATAGCCCCCATATCGGATGCATCTTCGCGCTTACTTGTTTTTTCATAGTGAGTGATGCACCCACAAGTCGAACAACGAAAAAACTCGAATCGCTTGTCCTTCCAAGAGTATACCTGTAGCGCATTCGATTCGGCTAGAATCCGAATCGACTTTCTCTGAAAGTACGCCCAGAGGGCTCCGTATCGCTTACATAATGAGCAATTGCACTGAGTTAGTTTTCGCGGTTTCCTTTGGATTTCCAGTGTAACCGCACCGCAGTGGCATGAAGCTGTGTACATCGCTTATTTCCTATCTGATCTGTTCAGCATGCTGTTTAATAATTGTATACGAGGACCCCTCAGTTTTTTTATGGTCTTATTATCCATTTCCTTAATAAGCTTATAGAGTAGTTTAACAATTTCTTTAGCGTCAACGGCTCGCTTTAAAGCAAGCGCCAGATGACTCATTAACACTTCATTGCTAGGAATTATCGTATGAACGCAATGAGTATCAACTTGCCTTCCAACCCGATTTAATAAACGACAGCAATCGAGGATTTGGACGAATTAGGGGGGGCTGACGTTCGCAACAATAGTTTAAATGGCTCAAGATGCTCCTGAGCAGTCATTAAAGGTTTCGTCTAATGTCGGCACTACCATGTCGGCCCTGGGCTAGTTGAATTCGCGTTGCAGTGCTGGGTGCGCATGGGTGACAATGGCAACAAGTAGGAGCCCCATGATCAAGGTTATCACCAACAAATACGCGTCCTCGCCTTACAGCCGGAAGGGCATCATTGTGCTGGAAGAGAAGGGACTACCCTATGAGCAGGAAAACATCGATCCCGAATTCCTACCGAAAGGGTTCGAGTCGATGAACCCCAACCTACGGGCGTCCTTATTGATAGATCATGAGCAAATGATATTTGAGTCGGACAACATCGTAGACTATCTCTTGCGGACGTATCCAGGAGAGCGGTCAGCAGATGCGCCGGACCCGCCCCTGGCTGAAACCATGACACGCCCAGATCACCACATCCATGATTCTATGGTCCTGGTTACGATTGAAACCGTCATGAATAGCGCGAATAACATATCATTTTTTGCCACTAGCGGAATCGACCCCGCGAAGATTGAGCCCTATGGGTGGATATGGGAGCGAGACAAACTCCGTATTGATTCCTGCATGACATGGCTGAACCAGCAAGCAACACCCGAGGGATTTGCGCCCGGAGTGTTTTCTATCATGGATTTAAAAATGATGTGCACGTTCCGGTGCTTAACCCGATGCGCGAATGACGACTGGAACCCAGAGTGGATCAAATATCGAAATCTCGATTCGATTCACGCGTTTTATCGGGACCGACCTTCCATTGTGAAAACCGACCCGGGATTAGGATAGTCTGCCATAGGGTGCGGTGGTTGTTATCGAGCTACGGGCACTAAGCCGCTTTGGCGGGAAATAGCAAATTAGAAACCACGGCCAATATCTGTTTTGAGTTCCACTTGCCGTCCAGCCCAATTTCTTGAACGGCGGCTATCAGAGAATCATAAGTTTTAAATGAAGCTGTCGTTCACCAAATTTGCCCAAATGGCTCAGTTTGCTCCTGTATAGGCCTCGCGTAATTCTTGAGCAACCACATCAGGTGGATCAGAACATCGTCCTCGCACTCTCCTTCAGCCCCATGGACATTGCGTTCATTAACTGTCCAGGCATCGTGGTAAACCGATCTTAAGTAGGTCTTCTTGCTAGATTGGAAACAAGAGATAGTTTTTATGGTGGCCTAGTGCAGTGTAATTAATATCTGATTCAATTATTATTTTTGAAAGCGGCTTTAATCAACTTATCGGTCATAACCAACTAACAGCAGATCAGTCTAAAAACCTATAGAAACGCTGCCATCTCCGCTATTCACGCCGTCCGAAGTCATACCGCCACCACTCGCGAGTCCAGATCCACCACCGCCACCACCTCCCTGGTTCTGACGGGCGGCGCCGCCGCCACCACCTACAATACCACCTCCGCCACCACCGCCTCCAGTACCCCGGCCAATACCGCCCGCTGAAAGCCGGGTTCCACCGGCACCACCATTTGCTCCAACACTACTTGAACCTCCAAAAATGCTTGCCGATACACCCCCGGCGCCACCGTTACCGCCGCTTTGCCCACCGGTAGTCGAAGCACCCCCAATCCCTGGTAATCCATCTGTTCCTGCACCGCCTCCATCGCCACCCGCGCCGCCGATATTAATGCGCTGACCTCCTCCTCCACCGCCGCCGCCAGCAACGACCAACGGTGTTCCGCCACGCAGCACGGCAGAAGCACCGCCACCACCGCCTCCGCCGCCAGCCTGTGCGCCGGTCGCATTGCTTTGAGGCGCGCCGCCGCCCGCAGCACCATTGCCATATCCTGCGGCTCCAGTTCCGCCTATTGCGGGTGCGCCATCGCCGCCCTGACCCCCAACGATAACGGTAAGAACTTCGCCAGGTGTGACAATCAAGGTATCAATCGTCTGTCCGCCAAGTCCACCAGCTCCCGCTAATCCTGCAGTACCGGCTCCGGCACCACCCGACCCGCCGAGAGCGGTAACGGTAATTATATTAGTACACGCGGATACTGTAAAAGTGAAGGTTCCGCGGGTTGTGAATATCGCATTCCCCCCAGGTTGTCCTGCGCAGGGTTTTACTGCGCTTGTTTGAGCATGTGCTGGCAATACCACAGCATCAACTATGGGCGTACTCCAGACTTTAGGTAATATCTTATCGGTCGCGACGCCACCGCCACACATCGCAAAATATTTCAATAGATTGCGTCGATGATTGTGTCGTATCTTTTCTGGGACTTTATTCATACAGTTATTTTTACGCGTACTGGGTATTTTCATGTATAAGAAAATCTTAGATGATTAGAAAAATAAAATTTAATTGCTATGTCATGTCAACTATTCAATCTGACGAGAGGAACTACACTCAGGCCCATCTTGATCACGGTGGAATTCTATAAAAAGCCCAATTAACCGCTAATGAAAACTAGCTGAACATCTGTTCAGCATAAGCATACTGAAAACCTTAAATTAGGTTGGTAATCGCTAGTTTGTTACTAGTAACAAGGTGTCAATTTAAGAATACCGCCAGGTATATGGTGATGGATAACGAACTGCTGCATGCAGAGACGAAGTGGGGTGAACTTGGTGCGTGAGAATCTAGGTCGATATAGCCTAGAGCCATGTAGGGCAAGTTGTTGCCTTCGGTCTCTTCAAGCGCAAGAAGGAGACTCCGCTCGAGGAGCGCGAGCTCGCGCCCGCGGACGGGCCGTCGGGCTACGACAAGTTCATCCTCTGGTGCCTCGCCCACAAGGGCGTCACGCTCGGCATCGCCGGCGCCGCGTTCGTCGCGAGCCTGCAGCTGATCCCGCTGATCGGCAATCAGTTCTTCCCGATGGGGGACCGGGATCAGTTCTTCGTGCACGTCTGGCTGCCCGAGGGCTCCTCGATCCGCGCCACGGAGCGCATCGTCGAGAGGGTCGAGAAGAAGATCCACGACTCGCGGATGGCCGAGATCGAGGGCGTGGAGGTCGACCGGCTGGCCCACATCACCTCGATGGT
>CAMYNW010000043.1 GCA_947259885.1 uncultured Gammaproteobacteria bacterium | reverse complement strand
CAACGGCCAGTTGCCTGCCTGAGCCTCTGTTCGAACAGGGGGTCACCATGCTGTGCGGTTGCCAGGTCACCGACTGTGACCGCTTCATCGAACTCTGGTCGAGCGGCCAGCGCTGGCGAGCTGCAACCCGTCGTTACGTGTTAAAGAATGAGCCGGGCTAGTCGCAGCCGTGTGTTCCGGGGGTCGGGAAGAGGGTGAAATTTCGGACGGGGGCTTCCGGGGTGAACGTCCGTGTCTGTGCCGAATCACAGTATACAGCTGAGGTGGTCCTCGAACTTCTGCTCAACATAGTCCGGCAACGCTGTACCCTGTGTCGCAAGATGGGCTTTTAATAAAGTATTGGCTATCAACTGTAGTTGATGCAGTGGCTAAACTGTTATTCTATTCGGAGCCGTTTCCTACGGTACATGGAGTGTCTAAAATCAGCCGGACAGTGTTGATAAGCGAAAATGGCAGACGTATTCATATCATATTCCCGAAATGACAGCGATTTTGTGCGTGCGTTGTATAACCGGCTAACCGGTGACGGCCGCGATGTCTGGGTCGATTGGCAAGACATTCCGCAATCGGCGGATTGACTGGCCGATATCGAGCGGGCTATTGATGCTTCTGATGTATTTTTGTTCATCATGAGTCCCGATTCGCTAAGCTCTAAGACATGTGCGCGCGAATATGAGTATGCGGCCCTGGGTAACAAACGGATCGTGCCGGTTGTGGTGCGGGATGTAGATGCGGAGGCGACACCGGCGATTATCAGGCATCTGAACTGGCTGTTCTTTCACGATTCAGAAGATTTTGACGCGACTTATAAACTGCTGATAAATACTATCGAAACGGACCTGGCTTGGGTGCGGGCGCATACAAGACTGCTGGTTAGGGCTAAGGAATGGAAAGACAATGAGAGTGATCCGAGCTTCCTGCTGGCTGGCTCTGACCTTGAGGAATCGGAGCTTGTAAATACTGGCGGAGAGGGAGGGATTCGAACCCCCGGACCCGTGAGGATCAACGGTTTTCAAGACCGCCGCATTCGACCACTCTGCCACCTCTCCTAATGGAAAAATCGCATATTTCCGATATTACTACTAAAGCGTTTTAACAGCGATTAGCCATATTTCGTACAAATAATTGTATAAAGTTTGTGAAAAGTTTTTTGGGTGGGCCAACGGTTTGATGTCACGATACGACCGCTGACCCTGGCGATGCGGTATTTTGTACAAATTCAGCGTCGAAGTTTACCACGCCATAGTAGGATATAGGTCGGTGTTAGATCAAGCCGTGCGCAGTCTCTGGTAACGAATGGGTCTTCGATGCTCTCTCTTCACCTCGACAGCGCCGCCGCACTGCTCATAGGTTTCGATATCGATCTTGAATACGCGTTTGAGACGTTGAGCCCTGGTCATGGCGTTATAACGCTGGGTGTGGGTTCTACATTCTACCACCGGGCGGGCTAAGTATCGGCACAGCCGCTCCAACTTTCGTCGGTGGAGCGCTCGAATTGCGACACCGCGCACGATCAGGGCGGCGATTCGGATCCGACTCCCACACCTTGTGTTCATAGTACGTCGACGGGGCAATAGGTAACTGCACGAAAATCGACTCGACCTCGCGCGGGCCAGAAACGGAAAACACGCCTACCAGCTCATGGACCTCGGCATCACCTACATCTGGCGCGACACGTTCTATTCAAGTCCGAAGATGGCGGAAGCGACGCTCGAGACCCCGGGTTTGCCGAGAAGTGAAAACGCGGAGAACGTAGAAACGTTCAGGCAGCACGACGAACAGCGCCTCAGGTACGCCCCTTACACCTGTACCGACGAGGAGCAAATGATCTATCTGCCCGAACAGGAGGCCCACGAACTCGAGGAGATGCGCTTCAATAATGATAAAGCAAAGAATCAACTTTGAGCAGATCAGACCCGAGCCGTCGATGGAGAATCTGCCCTAATCGTCTCGAACCCAGAAACAGTAAGCACTATTCACCAATTGCTTTTCTGTATACTTGCTGCGCAATGCTATATAAAAGCCATCAGTAAACTATGCGATTACCTGGAAGGAAAGATAGTACAATCCAAGTAACGACCAAGGCATTGAACCACAGCATTTTCGACCAAAGCTTGTTAACGTAAGGGTAATCAGCGGGCCTGTATAACAGTGGGTAGAAATACGTCAAGTACACATGATCCACGAATCGATCTGTAATTCCAAAGTAAGCACCGGCGGCAATCATGATCGAAAGCGTCCCCACACCAGTCAAAGCAACAACAAGGCCTATTGACCATAGTCCCTGATCTTCCCTACGCAGTAACCCATAGACTTGAAATACCCAAACTCCGACGAGATATAAAAGCCCGGTAGTTTTGAACCAAGTGCTCACCCCTATCGCCATACCCGCAAAAACCAATATCGATTATTTCCTGTTAGGACGGCTCGCCTCGCGGAATAGAATCCAAGCAGACCGAAGAAATAGACCAGTCCCTCAGGCTCCAGAAAATTCAACTCCATGAAAGCAGCCGAAAGCCCGACCAGAATCGCGGCAATAACTCCTTCCAGATAATCATCTTTCGAGGCCACTATAAATGTTGCGAGCACTGTTAGAGCAAAGATAGCGGCAACCAGCGCACTGATCAGTAGATGAGTCCCCTGCTCGAAAAACGCGAGGTAAAACGCGGTAACGTAATACAAGCCAAAGGACTTGGAGGGAATGAAGCTATAGAACGCATGCCCGCCCAAAATCGAACGAGCAATGACAAGGTATTCTAACGCGTCATAACCGTATCCCGAATTGTAGCTAAACACATAATATATCGTGACCACCAGAATAAAAGCGGGCGCCAAAAGTATCGGAAGCGGCTTTGGTCTACCGGTATTTGCGGACTCTGAAATTGTTCATTTCCCTTGCGGTAATTGGTGGTACGTCGGCGAGAACGAACGCAGGGTTGCTCGCCAACCATTCCATTGTATTCAATAGATTTTCTCTGTGCCTCTACGGTTGCGAAACTATAAAACGGCAGGAATACGTTTCTTCTCATCTTTACAGATACTACTGTTATTTGCCGATGTATATTTTCTATGGTGGTTATATGTTGTGTGCCCAGGTTTCATAAAGAAGGATATGGAAGGGGGCGGAATTTCAGGTACTAAATGGAGCTTTGGATACGATGAGAACGCATCGACCGATGATACTTCTCGAGCTGTCTGAGATAATGATGAAGGCATTGGGCACTTGTCCACAAATGGTCATTCACTATTTGAAGACCTTGGCTACGAAGTCATAAACGCATACTATTCCGAAACTCCACTCGCCGTGCCTTTTGAGGGGGGAGGTTTTTGCCGTTCCTAAATCGTTTGCGGAAAATAGAGCAAATTGAATTCTTGAATACCACTATTACCGTTGTAACTCCGAGCTATAACCAGGCGCGGTTCCTCGAACAAACCATTTGTTCTGCACGGGGCCATCCGGGCGTTAATTTGGAGTACATTGTAATGGATGGCGGTAGCAATGACGGGTCAATTGAGATTATTAAGAAATACGGGTCGGGATTGACTTATTGGGTTTCGCAACCCGATCTTGGCCAGGCAGACGCTTTAAATAAGGGGTTTACCCATGGAACCGGATCTATTATGGGTTTCTTGCCCAGCGATGATTACTATTTGCCCGGCGTTCTACATAAAGTACTGTTGTGTTTTGAAGAGAGTCAGGCGGATGTAGTCGCGGGAGGGTTCATAAATCTAGATGAAACCAAAAATCTATCAAGTATTTTTCTACCCTCTGATGTTGATATCGACAAGCTTCCATATTTATCTTCGGTGCTTGAGCCAGCAACTTTTTGGCGCAAAGAGGTATGGGAAAATCATGGTCCATTTAAAACGAAATTGCATTACACATTTGGATGGGACTATTTGGCCGAGATATCGACGAAATACAAAATTGTTCCACTACCGGTCCCGATCGTCCTAAATCGGGTCCATGGGGATAGAAAAACACTCGATGGTTCCGCAAACCGACGCAAGGAGATACTGAGCCACGTAAAACAATTCGCTGACCCGACCTGGCAAGAGCGATATCGATTGGTCGATGCCTTGAATATTCGACGCTGGCGCAGGGTAGCAGGGGCGCGTCCGGGAATCCTCCGCCCTATGTTATTCCGCGTCTGTTTTCCGAGAGAATCGAGGATCATGACGTACGAACAGGCTTCTAGCGTTGTTCATACTTTGGATCCGCTTGTTATGGGGTAATGAAAAAAATCTCCGTAATCACGCCGTCTCTTAATCAAGGAGAGTTCTTAGAGGCGACAATTGACTCAGTGCTTTCCCAACGCTATCCGAAATTAGAATATCTTATATTAGACGGGGGAAGTATTGATGGCAGTGTTGGGATCATCAAGAAATATGAAAAACATCTTGCATTCTGGTCGAGTGGAAAAGATGCAGGCCAGAGCTCGGCGATAAACAAGGGCATGTCTCTAGCGACCGGTGATATTCTCTGTTATTTAAGTAGCGACGATCTATATACCGAGGACTGTTTCGCTAGGGTCAATGAAGTTTTTGAGACGCGCAGCGAAGCGTGGATCGTTGGTACGTGTCGTTACCTGGCTGACGAAGAACCCCGCGTCCGAGACTGGAAACCGCCGAATCCGGGGCCGAATCGAGCGTCTTGGGTGGTAGATCCCTGGGTGAATCCACAGGCATCGTCTTTTTGGAGCAAGAAAGCGTGGAAAACCGTTGGACCATTTAGAGAAGATTTACACTATATATTCGATACAGAGTTTTTTCTGCGTTTGCTGTTCCGCGGGATGCTACCCTGTATTGTAGACCAGCACCTGGCTACCCGTGTGTTACATGACGGGTGTAAAACTATAACAAACCCCGAAGGATTTCACACCGAGAAAAATCAACTGCCCGCTTTGTTCGCCTCCGACCTAGCCACGCTGACCCAAACCGATGAGCGACGCATCATTCGACGGTGGGAAACCGATAGTTTGCTCAGAGAAGCTCGACTGGCGTATGGGGAAAGTCGCTGGAAGGCAACTGAAAAAGGACTTAGGGCGCTGGTTCACGCTCCAGCATATACATGTCTTCGTTTATTCACTACGGCCACTAGGCGGTTTCGCGGGATCCGTCGTTAAGCTTCCCCTCACCCAAGTCTTATATTTCTCAGCCTTTTCAAATAATTTTAATCATTCTTCTGAACATCCCATTCAAGATACCGTCTGAGCTTGTAAGAAAAATAATGCTTCAAAACTCTAGCTAACTTCCAACCAATTAATCTCTGTAAAAATAATAATCTAGGCCCTCCCTCTGGATTCAAATCAGACCCGCCAAATTCCAACACCTTCCTTTTTGCGCTTTCTCTCAACGCAGGAACGGCTGGATAAACATCATAAATAAATCTCTGATATCTATCTGCACATGCTTGTTTAACGCGCTCACTATCTTCTTTAAGTCTGATATGCTTTTCACTTAATTGATACGACATAAATAAAGATTCAAAAACTTTTTTTCCCTTTAAAGAACTTGTTCCCGATCCATGCGACCGATAATAACTTCTTGATCCCTTACTAAACTTAATACCATTGCTAGCCAGACAAACTCTTGTAAAATACTCTCCGTCTTGATTAATTAGCAGACTTTCATCCCAAGGTCCCGCCTGCATAATAATTGATCTTGGAGTCAACCAAGCGGCTGTAGGCATCATCGAATGTTTCTTCCAAGCAATAATCAAAAAATCAATAGCGTTAAAATCACCCCATAACAACTCTTTATTAAATATTGCCTCATTAATTGATTCATCAAATCTAGCCCATTCTCCAGAAGCAACACAATCTTTGCAGTTTCCCTCCTTAAACAAATTCATTTGAAGTTCAATTTTTTGAGAATCTAATAAATCATCCGCATCCAAATATTGAATATAATCACCTGAAGCTTCTTTGAGTGCTCGATTACGAGCCACATTCGCATTAGAATGCTTCTGAGATATTATTTTAACGCTGCTTGAGGTAAATTTCTTTGCTACTTCTAAGCTATGATCGCTTGACCCATCATCAACAATAATAATTTCTTTACGAGTCCACGTTTGAGAAAGACAAGATTCAATACAAACTTTTAAAAATTCTTCAGAATTGTAACAAGGTATTAAAATAGAAACTAATTGCTTCATCCAACAATCCTAATAAAAATTTAGTTGTTCCCAATACAAGGAAAACAATCCTTTACGCTAAAATAACTTGAACATTATCCTCCTCGATGACTTTTCCGTCATCAATCACAATAATCTTATCTGCATGTTTAACCGTTGCTAATCTGTGCGCGTTCACAACACTCGAATGATTATTAACTAAATCAACCAAAGCGCTCTGTTTTAAAGATTTGGATTATAAATCCATTGTACTTGTCGCTTCATCAAAAAAATAATCTCAGCATTCTTCAATATAGCTCTCGCAATACTTAACCCCTGCCTTTCTTCTCCTAAAGTTGAACATCCCTATTGCCCACTCCCTGCTCAATCCATACCCAACCAGGACATCGAGTTCCGGGGATGGGAAAAGCATTTGACCTCGCCAATCTCTTTAATAATATTCAACGCAAAGATGCGCTTGACCCCCTTGTAGCAGGTCAGTGCCTGGACCGCACTTCCCTCTTGGCCAATTACGACGTCGATTAAAAGTGGGATTGGTCCATACCATTAGCAGTGATTTGTTTTGAGAGTTAGGCGCGTTTTGATGGCTTATCGCAATTTTGGCTTGATTCCGCTTAAATTTTTTCGAGGTATGGTGTTTTATCATGGGTCATATAGTATTGGGGACCGGTATTTCAGACCCGCATTGCCCGCAAGGTGCACCAGGGTACGCAATAATTACGCGGTACGGGGTTTGGCTGATCATAATTAAATCGCGACCCGAGATCGTTAAAATACGAGGCAGTTCAAGTATGCGTCGCAGTAATGGAGGAAACAGTGATAAATAAAATTTTCTGTATCGGTTTTCACAAGACCGGTACGAAAAGTCTCGCGGCGGCATTGACTACACTTGGCCATCGTGTAACCGGTCCAAATGGACTGACCGATCCTGACATTGAAAAGAATGTGTATGCTATGGCTTACGATCTTGTCGAGCGATACGACGCGTTTCAAGATAATCCCTGGCCTATCCTCTATAAGGAATTGGATACAAAGTATCCTGATAACAAATTCATATTGACTTTGAGAGATTCAGAATCCTGGATAAAGAGCCAGGTTGACCATTTCGGCTACCATGGAACTTCAATGCGAAATTGGATATACGGTGCCGGATGTCCGAAAGGCAATGAAAATACCTATGTCGAACGGTTCGAACGTCACAATAAAGAGGTGCAGGACTACTTCAGGACACGACCGCAGGATCTGCTGATAATGGATTTAGCCAAGGCAGACGGATGGGAAAAGCTGTGTTCATTTTTGAGAGCAGATATTCCCAACGTACCCTTTCCACATGCCAACACCGCCATTGACCGAGAAAAGCCCAAATCGCGGCGTACTCGACTGGCGATAAAGGCTAAAGGCATCGTGAACCGCATAAGGGTACGCTCCGACTGAGTGGAATTGACCTCAATTTAGCCCTTGAAGGAAAACGAAGCCATCCCCATATTTTCTGGGAGAATTAACGTTTTTATTCAAAAGCGTAATTCATCAAAAGAGAGGCAATGCATTAATGAATAGACCACAGATCCTGACTCGACCGGCAGTTTCCGGGATTGAAGTCAACAAGGTGCTCAAAAACACCTATGGGCTTCTGTCCCTTACGCTACTTTTCAGCGCCGTGACAGCCGGATTGTCGATGACCTTCAACTGGCCCCATCCGGGCATGATTATTACTCTGGTAGGTTATTTCGGACTCCTGTTTCTGACAACGAAATTCCGCAATTCGGGGCTTGGCCTGTTGTTTGTATTCGCCCTGACCGGCTTCATGGGCCTGACGCTCGGCCCGATTGTCAGCTACTACGTGGCCGCGATGCCGAATGGTAACGAACTGGTGATGATGGCACTTGGCGGCACCGGTGTGATATTCCTCGGCCTGTCCGGCTACGCTTTGACCACGCAAAAGGATTTCAGCTTCATGGGCGGGTTTCTTTTCGCCGGCATCCTGGTGGCTTTCCTGCTGGGCATCGGCGCCGCGGTTTTCTCGGTGCCCGCGCTTTCACTAGCCGTATCAGCTATGTTCATCCTGCTGATGTCGGCGATGATTCTGTATCAAACCAGCGCGATCATCCACGGTGGTGAAACCAACTACATCATGGCAACAATTATGCTGTATGTGTCGATCTATAATATATTTCTCAGTCTGCTCCAGCTTCTGGGTGTGTTTGGAGGAGACGAATAGACTTTGATTTCATAGCTAAATACCAAAAAAAAGCCCTGCATGTTGCAGGGCTTTTTTATTGTTCTGGAAAAAGACTTCTAGATTTTGTACTTTCTTTGCGTCGCTACCATCGCTATCAGATAAATCAAAAACAACAACAGGAAACCGTAAAAAATGAGCCTGTCCGGAACGCCCGCATGGTAAGCAGCCAGTCCGACCACCGCTAAAATAACTGCAACACTCAAACTTATTAGCAAAGTCTGATTGACCGAAAATCCCAAAGCCAGCAGATAGTGATGATAGTGACTTCGATCAGCGCCAAACGGAGACTTTCCCTGGAACACTCGTCTGAACAACACACCAACGGCATCGAACAGGAATAGCGCGACGATCCACAACGCCGCAGCGGGCGAGAATAGCTGATCCTGTGCCTGCGTATGCTTTATCAGGTACCAGGCCAGAACCAGACCAAGCAGCATGCTGCCCGAATCCCCCATAAATACGCGCGCCGGTTTATCGCTAGAATATTTGATATTGAACAGCAGGAATGCGGCAATAACCGCCAGAAATATCCCGAGCACAATAACGCTCTGCGTCATACCCTTGTAAAGCGCCGCCAACAATATCGCGCTTGCCGAGACAAACGTCAGACCGCCTGCTAATCCGTCCATACCATCCGACATATTGATCGCGTTCATGAGGCCCACCGATCCGAATATGGTAAGCGCCACGGCCCAGCGACCCAGATAAA
>CAMYNW010000042.1 GCA_947259885.1 uncultured Gammaproteobacteria bacterium | reverse complement strand
ATTCTCAGGCACGCTTTCTAACCTGATTTTACAGGTTTATCCGAATATGGTTGAACTGAATTTTCTGGATATATTTTTATGTGCCTGGGATTCTATTCCGGGATGTGCAATTTGGATAATGTAACTAGATAAAAATAGTAGGCCGCCGCAGGACGGCTTTGGATTAGCGCATAGTGAAGCCGAGGCCACATGATTAGGTATATAAACAATTGATATTAAAAGATTAAAAAAGTGAATAAATAATTATTTGGTGAATCCCGCACTAGTTTTACCAACCTAACTAGGTTGCGATTTCCATGCGAACCGGCACCCGAATCAGGGAGCAGATCACGTGCTGCGGTTTTCGGCTGTCCATAGCGTGATACTGGATCAAAAAATTAGAAAAAATTTGCTTTTACTTGTATTGAACGAAGGTATAAAAACCTGGAAATCCAAAAAATTTAAACTAGTCTGTCGGAAGCATTATTGAGTTCAACTCAGCATATTGATATAACGCGCAACGCACCTCATCGGCACTGAGCTATGAATTTTGATTCGGAGACTCTAATTCAGAATTTATGACTTTGCTCGGAATTTTGATTTTTACTAAATTCAAAATGAAATGATTAGACCGACATTAGTAAAATCCAAAAAAAGGATAGTAAATTTAATTTTAGCAGCTAACTCATTAATAGTTAGAGCTGAAAGATTTATTCAAAAGCTTTATCGGAATGATTTAGATATGTCTTTCGTTTGAATCATTTGACAACTTAATACAAATTCGGGTATTTTGATTTCATCGAATTGAGTGTTTAAAGACTTCGGAGGTTGAAGCAGCATTTAGGTCGACTAGTGTAAAACGGTGCGTCAAGATCGAGTTGGCAATTAACTCGATGGCTACAAAGAACAATAAAAATAGGTGGTGTTTATGCGTTTGGAGGAAAGAGTTTTCGCTGGACTTCTTGTCTGGATCGTCTTCATAGTATATTCAAACTCTTTATTTGCAAACCCTCCTTCAACTACACACTATATTCTTGATCCTGAAACACAGAATCACCCTCTGACGGTATACAGTCTCTCAAACAGCAATATAGTTCGGGCTGGATCAACAACACTTCTTTTAGAGCGAGACGAGTTTGGCACAATTCCTGCCGGTGCGGATCTGGCGCCCGGTACAAAGTTAGAAGGACTTGGTCCGTTTGTACTTGGTTCAGAGGGTCAAACCGTTGATGCCCCGTCTCCTGCAACTTTTCTAGGTACGCTGTTTGTCATCCCTCATATCAGAAACACACGCAAAATCTACCTTAGCAGTCCATCCAATGATGCCTCGGTAACGGTAGAAACAGGCGGGGAGGTGAATAACCTCTCACTTACCCAGGGCAATGTTTTTGAATACAGCCTCGGCTCTGATAATGCGTTATCTTCTATCGTCGAGTCGGATACTCCTGTTCTGATTACACATGTTGCGGAAAACGGCAGCTCGCGGCTAGATGTATTTCCCGTACCGCCAGCATCTCGAGAAATTTGGGGTGTTCGTTCAAAAAATGCCTTGATTGGCGCCGTTACTGATAACACCACATTAACCGTGTATACAAGTGGCGGTAATACTCAAACGTTTTTGCTTAATAGAGGTGATCGCCAGTTAATATCCGTCGGCAGCAACGCTGCGGAAGGTGCTGGCAATGGCATTCATATTGTTGCCGACAATCCCGTATCAGCAGTGCAATATGCTGACAGTGACGGCAGTGAGGCAACGAGTTTCTTGCCGACAAATTATCTATCGAACTATTTCGGGATTCCTGTTGGGGCACAATATATTGCGGTGACATGCCCATACGGAAATACATCAGTCACTTTGTATGATGGTGCTAATCCTCCTGAAACTCAGCAATGTAACGGCGCGCGCGCAAACTTTCCGGGAAAGGCCTACTTTGGTTCGACTACCGATGGATTGAATGTGTTGCAGGGTGCATATATTCGAAGTTCTAAACCTGTCTTTTCGTATATTGAGGTCACGGCAGGTAGCGAAGAAAAGCAACTCTTGGGAAACAAATACGGTTATAGGGTGCTGAGTCCGTGGACTGGAGAATCGCCACTCTCGATTGTCAGTCTCGATGATAACAATACGATTGACGCCGGCGCTACATCGATTGTATTGAACAAAAATGAGTTAGGCGTAATTCCTCCGGGAACCGATTTAGCCCCAGGTCAGGAGATTCAGGGTGCAAGTGCCTTCGATGTTGGTTCAGCAGGAGATGGGGCTGATATGCCTGTGCCCGGCTTGTTTCTGGGATCACAGTTTGCAATTCCACATCTCCGGGGTAATCACGTTTACGATCTGTTCAGCCCCGTTGGTGACGCAGTCGTTGAAATCACTTTAGGTGCAAGTACTCAAATAGTAAATTTGGTTGAGGGGCAGGTCACGTCGTATGTCGCGGGAAACGATAACTCAATATCTGGCCTGGTCAAATCCAGTCATTTGATTTTCGTCCATCATCGAGCTACATCTGCGCCGGGAGCCGGGGTTCGTTATGATGCGTATCCAGTTCCACCAGCAGATAGTGAACTATGGGGCTTGAGATCGAGCAGTCTCTATGTTGCTGCAACTGAGAATGGCACTACAGCTACCGCATTTAGCGACACTGGCGAGGTGCAGGTGCTTAACCTCCAGGCTGGCGAGCGTGCTGAAATCACAATTGGATCCAACATAAGTCAAGGAGGTGGTAGCGCGATATACGTACAGTCCGATAAGCCTGTTAACGCGATAGTCTATGAAGATGGTGATGGGTCAGAGACGACTGCAGCGTGGTCTTCTGCGTTTCGAGGGGTTTATTATGGAATTCCCATCGATTCCCAGTATGTTTCGATCGTATGTCCCGATCAAAACACCGAGGTGACTCTAACGGATGGTGCTAACCCTCCTGAAATTCAAAATTGTGGTGGGACAGGACAATTTCCGGGGAAGGCGTTTTTTGGTTCTAATCAGAACGGTGTGCACGTTTCAGCCGGCGCATCCATTCAGAGCAGTCAGCCAATTTTTCTTTACTATGAAAGCAGTGCTACGAATGATGAAAAGAATCTGCTCGGCACGCGCGATGCGAGCCCTAATCCGGTCACGGCGCAATTTACGGCGACCCCCGAATCAGGCAATGCTCCACTAGACGTTTTCTTTGACGGATCAGTTTCAAGCGGCGTAAATACGATCTCGAGCTATACCTGGGATTTTGGCGACGGTAACAATGATAATGGCGTTACCGTGTCGCATGGTTACACACAAGCAGGCTCCTACCTTGTTTCTCTAATCGTTGAAGACAGCGGAGGTGCGACAGACCAAACGACCTTGCAGGTCACAGTTAATCCGCCTGTGCCAGGACAAGTGCTTCTAAGTAGCGGATTGGTAAATGCAGTCACTGACAACTGGCAAACAGTAACGCTTGCAGACACTTATACATCAATGGTTGTGGTTGCGACGGTAGTATTACCTGATCAGGCTTCCGTACCCGCGGTCGCTCGCATTCGTAATGCGACTGGCAACCAATTTGAAATCAAATTAGAGAATCCCTCAGGCTTGCCTGTCAGCGGCTATAGTGTTCACTATGTCGTCGCGGAAGAAGGGCAGTATAACGAGACGGAACATGGGATTGACATGGAGGTGGTGAAGCTCGACTCGACGATCACTGCAAGCAAGGGCAGCTGGCTGCGGCAAGTTCGTAGTTTCTATAATACTTACACCAGCCCAGTTGTGATCGGGCAGGTGATGTCCGAAAACGATCCAAACTGGTCTGTTTTCTGGGCATCGTCAGACACCAGCCGGACTAATATACCCAACGGCGTAAGTTTGGCATTTGGAAAACATGTAGGTGAAGATATTGTTTTAAGTCGGAATGACGAACTGGTCGGCTACATCGTTTTGGAAGCTGGCGCCTATACCATTAATGGAGCGAGTTTGTTAGCAGGGGTTGGTGCTGATAGCGTCAGCGGGGTTGGAAATAGTGCAACAGGCTATAGTTATGCGATTTCCAATATTACTAATCCAGAAATCGTAATTTTGAGTTCTGCGGCAATGGACGGTGGAGATGGGGGCTGGCCGGTCTTATTTGGCGCGGACCCGGTCTCGGCTTCTACTATACAACTGGCGATAGATGAAGATCAGATCCGCGATACGGAGCGCAACCATACCTCTGAGCAAGTCGCGTATCTGGCAATTTCTACGCAATCAAATGCCGCGCCTGCTGCATCTTTTACTGCCGACTCAACAAGTGGCGATGCACCGCTGACTGTAAATGCAGATGCAAGAGGGTCCGGCGATAGTGACGGCACAATTACAAACTATGATTGGGACTTCGGAGACGGTAATACTGCCACTGGAGCTATAACGAGCCATCAATATACCGTTGCAGGTAGTAATACCCTTACGCTGACAGTTACCGATGACGATGGCGCGACCGATCAGGCTACGTTACCGATCACGGTTACCCTGCCGAACCAGGCCCCTACGGCTTCCTTCACGGCTAATCCAACTAGTGGTGAAGCTCCATTATTAGTTCAGGTCGATGGCAGTGGATCAATTGATTCTGATGGAACAATTGAAACTTACGAGTGGGATTTTGGGGATGGTTTTACTGGATCTGGTTTAACCGCGAGCCATGAATATGCAAATGCTGGAGTTTTCACTCTGGCCCTGATTGTTACGGATAATGAAGGAGGCACAGCACAACTGTCGACCACGGTTTCTGTAAATAATTCTGAACCGCCCCAACCCTTTCCACCCTCTATTTCGACATTATCGGGCACCAGCACAAGCAATCCATTTGTTGTAGACGGGGTTGCAAGTCCTAATACCCTCGTTCGACTTTATTCAAATGGCCAATCAGTTGGTAGCGTGTTATCAAGTTCCAATGGTCTATTTGATCTTGAAATACCGCTCAACCATGGAGTAAACGAAGTTTATGCGGTATCGCTGATTGACGGAGATGAAACTGATCCATCTAATGTTATTTCATTAACGTATAACAACACACTAGCTCCTGAACAAGGCGGTCTAACTATCAATACTACGGTAGTCTGGCCCGCTTTACCAAACGGGCAGTCTTACACGATCCACAATGGTGATGTAACGATAACTGAAACGGGTAAATTAATTATTCTTCCCGGCGCTAAGGTCGCCGCCAGTTTCGAAAAGATAGTGGTCAGAGGGAAACTGATAGCTAATGGAACACCTGATGAACAAATTGTATTTACGGAGTCAGCAGCAATTTACGCATTTGGGGGAATATACATCGAAAGCACTGCTGCCGAAATTGAAATCACTCATGCGGTGATTGAGCATGCGAACTATGGGGTTCACGTAGACTATACTGGTCCGCGGGAGTTGTTTGTGTTTGAAAACAATATCATCAGGCACACTATTTTGTCTGGCCTTTATATTGACGGCTCTTCTAATGTAGAAATACGAAACAATCACTTTACAGCTAACAATGGTTCAGGGATAACGGTTGTAGGTGGTGGATCACAAACGAGGATTTATGACAATGTGATCGATTTAAATGACAAAGGGATAGTCATTATTGGCGGGGTAACCTCCCCGGAAATAGATTCAAATAGTGTTAGAGATAACGATATTGGGGTTCGGATATTTGGAAGGGATAAGTCCGAACCTAATGAGCCCTATGGACACGTTGATGGCCTGGCGAGCCCCGTCTTCACTAGCAATACTGTGTCAGAGAATGAGATAGGTATCTCCATTCACTACAGATCAAACCCCCTGCTAACAAACAACCAGATTAGTGATAACGAAATAGGGATATACCTTAATGGCCATTCTTCAGATTTCTCAGTATCAAATAGTGTTCCCGGTCAAGATATAGAGCCGCCTTTGCCCGTTATTAGCAATAATTCATTCTTTGATAACGTCTCAGGGGGTCGAAGACAAAACATTGTTGCTAAGAATTACTATAGGGGCGTGCAACATACAATTGATGCTATGAATAACTGGTGGGGGTCGCCAAACCCAGCAGACGTTGCTGATCAGATAGAACATGCTAAACCTGGCGTTTCGTACAAACCGATTATTGACTACTCCTCTTTTCTTGATGGACCACTACCAACTGGGATTCCTGTCATAGGGAATTTTATTTTCCGAATTGACGGCGACCTCACACTGGCGGAAGACCAAGAATATGTTTTCGTGGAACAGCATATTGCTGTTTATCCTGACGATGTGCTGACGGTGGGTGCAGGATCCAGACTGGAGTTTGCCGTCGCGACACCTGGGTATACGTTTTCAACTGGTCGTAAGCTCGAGGTTAACGGTGAGATGAATGTTCTTGGAACACCTGAAAAACCAGTAGAAATTTCGAGCGCTAGCGCCCAGCAAAGGAGTTGGCACGGGATTGAGCTTGACGGTGGGTTGTTACATATTGATAACGCGAAAATAGATAACGCAGATTATGCTGTAGATGCAAGGTATAGTGGTTCAGAGGTAACCGTATCAAATTCTGAATTCAGTAATAATCGCAGGGGTGTAAGGCTCTTTACAAATGATGTTACTGCCGATATCAACTCGTCTTTCTTTACTGGTAATACAGTAGGACTAGAGATTGGCGTAAACGGAGCAATATCTACAATACAGATAAACGAAAACGAGATCTACGATAACGCCGAACGCGGTATGAATGTGCTCCAGTATATCCCGCCAAGCGGGAGCATTATCGACGCAACAAGAAACTGGTGGGGAAATGCTCCGCCTATCATGGGCGCAGACATCTATTTGAGCAGCGTAACTTTAGAGCCCTGGATTGATTATAGTAACTACGCGTTTGCTCCACTAAATAGCACTTTCCCTGACGATTTTTCGGTTCAATATAATAATTTGTCGCCAGACGGAAATGGAATCCAGGATTCGACAGCGATTCAGGGATGTTTCACTGAAGTCGTGGATTGGGTTGTTATTATCAGGAACAGCGCGGACATAGTGGTTAAGTCCTGGAATGGATTATCACAATGTTTTGATTTCTCCTGGGACGGATCTGATGAAGCCGGAAGCACTTTACCGAATGGAGATTACAACTTGGGGTTTTACGAAGTGCAGGCTGGTATAGAAGATGCCATTGAACTTGTGGAATTTTCACTTAACACGGTAGGTCCAGTTGTTGTGCCGCCAAACGGTATCGGTGGCAACGCGAGCGACGTGCTGACGCATGTAAATATTGGCGCAGCGCAGGCTGCAGATTCATCGGGAAACCCGCTGGAGGTCACGGCAGACAATACAGGCCCATTTGGACTGGGCTCGACAATAGTAACCTGGACTGCAATTGATAGTCACGGGAACCTAGCTTCGGCCACTCAGGCAATCAACATTTACGATAATATTAGACCGTCGCTAATCGTCCCGGACGATATTCTTGCATTCAGCGATGTCGCTGTTGAGGTTGAGTTAGGACAGGCTACTGCTGATGATCTGTTTCTTGAGTCCATTGCCAATAACGCGCCGTCGGTTTTTCCTTTAGGGACCACAGTTGTAACTTGGACTGCAACGGATACAAGTGGAAACGTGACACACCTGGACCAGGTAGTTGAAATCTCAGATATAGAAATTGTGATTGCGGCACCTCTGAATGGATCCACAACAAATCAAAACACGGTTATCGTGCAGGGCACGCTTAAGGGGCCAGAAAATTCCGGGCTAACGGTCAATGGAGAAGTCGCCTTTATAGACAGGACTAACTTCCCGTTTGAATTCAGTCTTTCTTTGCCCCTTGAAGAAGGAAATAATGACATGGTGATTAACGCGCAAAGCCTGTCAGGTTTGACTGCCTCCAATACCATATCGGTTATACGGCAAGGTGCTATTGCGCAAACACCCTATGATGTTCTGGGTTCCAATACCTTGGGTGTAGCCTCTCTCGAAGTTGAATTTGAAATCACTGGACTCGAAACTGGTTTGGTTGAATTCATCAACTATGATTGGAATGGCGACGACGCGGATGATTTCACATACGATGTGCCGCAAAATCCAGCACCAGAACAGGTGATACAGCCTTATATCTATTCCACTCCGGGTAGCTTTCAAGCAAAGGTAACAGTTAAAGAGTTTTCAGGAACTGAGTACGAATACATAATCCTAATACAGGCCATCGATCCACTCGCTTTGGATTCACTGTTTCAATCCATCTGGAACAATTTCAATCAAGCGCTGTTAAATGGACATCAAGCTGTGGCAGAAAACTTGATGTCTGAAACGATGAAGGAAAAATATAGTGACGCAATCGCAGTATTGATGCCACAGTTTCCTGCCATCATTTCGAGTTATACCCAGTTCAGACCAGTCAGTCTTAACGACAGTTATGCGGGGTATGTTCTCAATAGAACGATCAATAACGAGGACCGCGTATTCTTCGTGTATTTTATAAAAGGACTAGATGGCGTATGGCGACTGGTGTCGATGTAAATAACAGGGTTCAGATCAAATTAGTAAGATGAAACGACTCTTCAAATCCCGCAAGAGGTTGATATGGACCTCGGCTGTATTTCTTGCCCTGTTTTTACTGGCATTCCGCATCTATTGGATACCCTCGGTGGAGTTAACGGTGATCGATGCGGAGACCAAAGAACCGATCGAAGGCGTGTTGCTTCTAGGCTACTGGGAAAAATACTCAGGCACGATGGCTGGTCGATATCGGTCAGGTGGCTCAGCTGTAGCGAGGTCACGAACTGCTTGTCGAAACTGATCTCGTACAGCGAAATACCCTGGTGACTGGAAGTGTCGCCGCTGATCAGCAATTCACCGTTGAGCGCCAGCAGCTCGACCCCGACCAGCTCGACG
>CAMYNW010000041.1 GCA_947259885.1 uncultured Gammaproteobacteria bacterium | reverse complement strand
GGACATCAAAAGCGCATATTCCGCATGCGATGTCTATTGTGGTGCGCCGTCCCAAACACCTCAAAAATTTTACGTTTTCACACACCCTGGCTCCTGAGCCGACCTTCGCGGATTCATTTAGTAACTACCGTGAAGTGTCTAAAGAAGAAGTGTGAGCGATTATTCCGAACCGAGTAAAATTTTGTACCATGAAGGGATTAAAGCCACATCATCGTCCTTTCTACAGCGAACCGTCTTCATCATGTTTTTCCTCACCAGTGAGTGCGGGATAAAAAGTGCAGATCACCCTCATTCGAGCCTTGGCCCTTATAAAGTGACGATCATGATTGTTCATGGCATATAGTGTGCCTGGCGTGATTTTATGGACGGTGCCGGTATCCAGTTCCTCTACGGTGCCTTCACCTTCTAAGCAATAACACGCCTCAAAATGGTGCTTTTGCCAAAGCCGCATTTCAAAACCTGCTTCCAGAATGCTATCGGTAAGCGTAACCCCCATACCGTCTTCTTCGTGCAGTAGGCGCAAACTGTGCCATTTATCTCCGTGGGCCTCTCCCTTTGTGCCCATCACGTCTTGAAGCGTTTTAACGATCATGGTTCCGAATTTATCCGCTCTTGATCAGGGTCTTCAGATATTTTCTGTCGTCTTCTGTCCATTGACCCGGGTCCTCGCCATGAGCTACCCGGGCATGCAGCTCCATCTGTTGCCAAAGTTCCTCTTCCGACTGGGTATTGACATGAAACAGGCAACTCTCCATCCCGGGATAGTCTTTGCATGCATATGAATGTTGTTCAGCCATGGTTTTCTCCTATAGATGGTAATCAAGTATTCAGGGTAGCTGGTCGTAATGTCTCAAACTTTCATCGATCAGTATCCAGGGTTGTTTATGATCTAGGTAGACATTGGACTCTGGTTTTGCAATGGACGGGTCGTCGAGACTGGCGGCCGTTACGCCTATGTCGGTCCAGTCATCACCGCCGTAAGTAAGGGATGTTCCACAACGGCCACAGAAGCCGCGCTGAACGCCGGGCGAGGTCTCGCAGTATGAGATTTCTCCCCGGTTCACTTCAAAATTTTCAGGTTTAACGCCAACCCAAGTAACCATACCCGCTCCGATGCCACGCTGACAGGAGCGGCAATGGCAATTGCCACAATAGGTTGGCTCATCGTGCAGTGTGTACCGTGTCGCGCCACACAGACAGCCACCTTCATATTGCACGTTGTTTTCGCCCATTTCTTGTTCCTCATAAATCAGGGTGCTTCATATATCACGAGATACGTAAGGAATTTATTACAAGAATCTTATGATTTATCTAGTTTCAGTATTTCTAAATAACATAAAATGAACATATCTACGACTCATTATATTTGTTAATATGTTAGTTTTTCTTACATATGAATTGGTCTGACCTGCCACCTCTCAATAGCCTGCGGGCATTTGCCGTCCTAGCGGAAGCTGGCAGTTACAAAAAAGCCGCGATCATTCTGAGCGTTACCCATGCTGCCGTAAGCCAACAAGTACGCATGTTAGAAGATCGGTTGAGCACATCACTCGTGGTGCCGGATGGACGAGGAATCAGGTTGACCAAAGACGGGTTGGCACTTGCCCATGAACTCAATGCCGGGTTTTCAATGATACGTGCGGGGGTGGAAAACATAACCTTGTCCGGCGCGACCCATCCGGTTCAACTTTCCACCTCACCAGCGTTTGCCATGGAGTGGTTGATGCCGAGAATTCAAGATTTCCAGTCTACCCATTCGGAAATTCCGTTGCTGCTGAATCCCACAGCCAAGCTGGTGGATCTCAGGTCAGATGGTGCCGAAGTGGCGATTCGCTACAGGGACAAACGTAGAATCGAAAAACCGGTTAAACCAGTTCTGGTCAGTGACATGGTTGTGATTGCTACGCCTGCATTGATCCAAGACCGAACCATCGGCAATCCTGAAGAACTGATTGATTTGCCCTGGTTGCAGGAGCTCGATACCAACGAGGTAGCAGACTGGTTTGCTTATCGGGGCATCAGTATTACAAAACCGCTCATGATCACCCAGATGCCGGGTAACCTGATCATGCAGGCAGTGCGTAGGGGAGATGGAATTTCCTATACGGCCAGAGCGTTTTTCGAGGAAGATATCCGGGCTGGGAGCATGAAGGTACTGTTCTCAGATTCGGCCGTCGGAATCTATTGCATTGAAACCTGCAAGGGGCCTCTCAGACAATCGGCGCAGATATTGGTTGACTGGTTGCATTCACAATCCCAAACCTGCCTCGTTTAGCCAACAGTCCCTCTCTTTAGCAAAAGATTAGATGTTGCATCGACCAATTGAAATCGCAGCCGATTGCCGCCTGACGCAGCACATCATCCGGCACCGTTTTTCTTGTTTTAACCAATGCCCGCTTAAAGTATCAACTTGCCTTCCAGCTCATTTTCTTAAACGACAGCTATCGAGATAGCCGGTGATTTAAATTAGCTGACGTTCACCGAAATAGTTCAAATGTTGTTAATTTGCACCCAAATCTTTCGGAAGATCCTCGCGCGCTTTTCGGTTCCAGTGGAATGCCAGGATGTGGTTTGGAATCTTATAAAAAGAAGCGGTAGTTCTATCCAGTTTTTCACTAATACCAACAATCCCTATCAGTTGGTGAAAACGCAATCGAAGGAGGAACCAAAGGAATATACCTATAAACACAGCCGGCATAATTACCAACACCACGTGAACAATCAAATGCAGCCATAAATGGTCATGTTCAAACAGGCGTATCGTCAGATCATCCGATAACTGATGCCAACCCTTTTCTCCTGCAGATAGAAATCCATTTCAGGTATGGAAGGCGCACCGGGCTCGAATCACCCGCCACGCCTACCTCACTCCGTTCCTGTTACTGAACAATAATCTTGCCTTTCATACCGGCGTCGTAGTGACCCGGGATCAAGCAGCCAAACGAGAATTCGCCGGCTTTTGAAAACTTCCACATAATTTCGCTCGATTTACCCGGAGCAACATGCGCCATGTAGGGCTCATCGTGTTCCATACCTGGAAACTTCTTCATCATTTCCGCGTGTTCATCGAGGGATTCGGGGGTTCCCAGGACGAACTCATGCATTTGTTCGCCATTGTTGGTGTGCTTGAATTTGATTACATCTCCCTTTTTTACCCGTATAACATCCGGCGTAAAGCGCATTTCGTCACTCATACCCACTTCGATGGTTTGAGTAGGTTTCATTTTTTGTTTGTATTCGCCAAATTCATTTTCCACGGGGTCAAACTCCATTTCATGACCGTGGCTGTGATCATCAGACCCACCTGCGAACACCACCGGCGTCGATATCGTGAGTAAAGCTGCGAAAATCGTAGTTGCCGTTGTTTTAATAGAGAGTTTCATTTTCATTTCCTCATTAGATTGGTTAGTTTCGTTAAATTTCGTAAGCGACAGTGCCTTCGGGGTAGTCGTACCAGCCGGGATCGGTGTAGTCCCCGGGCTTTTGCCCCTTACGCACCTTCAAAACAGTAAACATTCCGCCCATTTCAATGGGGCCAAATTGACCTTCCCCTGTCATCATTGGGAGGGTATTGCTGGGTAGTGGCATCACCATCTCACCCATGTCCGCCATGCCCCGTTCTCCCATGATCATGTAACCAGGGAGTAGTTTGCTGAGGCTTTTCTGCACCCGGCGCTGATCGACACCGATCATATTTGGCACATCGTGACCCATGGGATTCATGGTGTGATGGGACTTGTGACAGTGCATCGCCCAGTCTCCCGGCGCATCGGCAATAAATTCCACTGCGCGCATCTGTCCAATTGCGATATCCGAAGTCACTTCCGGCCATCTGGCGCCTTCGGGTACCCATCCGCCATCGGTGCATGACACTTCGAATTTCAGTCCATGTATATGGATCGGATGGTTGGTCATGGTGAGATTGCCCATGCGGACCCTAACGCGTTCATTTAGACCACATACCAGATGATCGATTCCCGGAAAAACCCGGCTGTTCCAGGTCCAAATGTTGAAATCCAGCATGGTGTTGATACGGGCCGTCATGGTGCCGGGTTCAATGTCGTATGAGGCCATCAGGAAGCAAAAATCCCGATCAACTTTGTGAAGATTAGGATCTTTAGGGTGCACAACAAATGACCCCATCATCCCCATCGCCATTTGCACCATCTCATCTGCATGGGGGTGATACATAAATGTGCCGGACTGCTTGAGCTCGAATTCATAAACATAGGTTTTGCCCGGCGGTATTTGAGGCTGATTTAAGCCACCGACACCGTCCATTCCCGCTGGCAGGAAAATGCCGTGCCAGTGAATTGTTGTGTGCTCCGGAAGTCGGTTGGTCACAAATATTCGAACCTTGTCACCTTCGACACATTCAATGGTTGGTCCGGGCGATTGCCCGTTGTAGCCCCACAGTCGCGCAACCATGCCCGGGGCGATCTCCCTCTCCACAGCTTCTGCGGTCAGATGAAACTCCTTCCATCCGTTATTCATTCGCCAGGGCAGAGACCAACCGTTCAACGTTACAACCGGGTTGTAATGTCGGCCACTTGCGGGTTCCTCCGGTACCTGCATCGCTGCCGAGGTCATAGTCGGTGATTCTGGCAATGCCGCGAGGGCGGTTTTAGAGACCAATCCTGCCCCCAAAGCGGCAGCACCGGCGCCTTTTAAGAAATCTCTTCTGTTTGTCATGGTATTAATCTCGTATTTTTTAATCAGTGCCCGGCACCGTCATCGTTAGCAGCCATCATGGCGCTTCCGGATAAATTCATTTCGCCATCTCCCGCGGCTGTCAGGGCATTTTGTAAACCGGCATCTGCCAACCAGAAATCGCGCATCGCATTCACGTAATCAGACTCCATTGTGGTGGCCGACAGTAAATTACTGAGCAAATCAAACACACTGATCAACATTCCGTTGTACTGAAGCAGTCGCTCTGCGCTGATGCGTTGCCGAATTGGTAGCATTTGTGTTTGCATGTAATTCGCGATTTCCCAGCTACTTTGATAGGTTGTAAGTGCCTGTCTCGCCGCAGAAGCAGCAGCCATTGCAGTTGCTTCTGCCTGTGCCTGTGCCTGATCAAAGATAATGCGGGCTTTTTCAGTCTTCACGCCACCCGCGTCAAATATCGGAAGCCGGAGTTCAATCTCGTAACCCCTCTCCCGTTCTCCTTCTGCTTTTTCCCATTTCGGCCCCAGCTCGATGACCGACAGAAACGGATTCAGTTGGGTTAACTTCAGGTTCTTTGCCAAGGTTTCAAGATTAAGTTTGGCTATCTGAACATCCAGTCGTCCACGCACCGCCTCCTGCTCAACTGCCGGTATTTCGACCGGCTGCACAGGTAAAGAAGGCAATTGGTCGGGAACGGAAAACGCTCTGGCCTGCTCACCCCATAATCCAAGCTGGCGAATCAGCATTTCCCTTGAGGCTTGTTCTTTTACTTGCTGACGGATCAGTGTCGACTGCAGCTCTCCCAAAACCAGCTCAGATTGTGCGGCTTTGATCACATTGCTGTGACCCAGCGCCGCCATTTGCCGGGTAAGATTATTACTCGTCTCTGCCGTCTCCACCGCACGGCGAATCAATGCAGTTTGCTGCTTTTCAGCCACCGCATTGATCCACGCTTTGCGCGTATCTGCAACATGCGACATAACATCTCTAGCAGCTTGGTAGCGTGCCAATTCCAGACGCCCAGCCTCTACTCGACGCTTTAGTGGCATTAAAAGTACGCCTCCAATATCAAACAGTAATGTCGTTGAATTTTCTTCCTGGGAAAAACGTTCATATGACAAGCCGGGATTTTCCATTCGGCCCGCCTGTGCATAGTCCGCCTCAGCAATGCCGACATTCGCGAGCTTCGCTTTCACAACAGGATTTGCTTCAATGGAGATTCGCTCTGCAGTGTCGATAGATAGCGGCTCTTTGAGTAGATCGCCCAATTTGTCCCGTGTCATCGGCAATGGCTCGCCTGTTCGAGGAAGCCGGTAGGTACCCTGTGCTTGTTCGCCGTATATCTTCTCAACTTCTCCGATGCCGCGATCGCTAGGGACCGAAGCACATGCAGAGACGATTAAAGCGGATAGCACAGTAATCGAGACTTTGAAATATTTATTCTTCGCCATCGATCTCACTCCGCTACTTTGATGTCGGTAATGACGAAACCGCCAGAGGAGTTGTCTATCGAGAAGTTCACGGAATTACCTTTTTGCAGTCCGTTCAATAATTCAGGATTCTCCACTTTAAACATCATCGTCATAGCGGGCATACCTAAACGTTCGATGGGTCCATGTTCAATTTTGATTTTCCCCTGTTCCACGCGAATCGTTTTGATTTCACCCTGGGCATCCATTCCGCTGGTTGTCCTTGCCTCGGTTTCAGAAGAGGAAGTCATAGAATCAGCTGGCATGGCCAAAATGTTGGTAATTACGAATCCGCCTGACGAGTTGTCTACGGAAAAACTAACCTCCTGTCCTTTTTCAAGCCCAGCCAGCTGATCAGCATCTTCAACTTTGAACACCATGGTCATCGCAGGCATCCCAAGTCGCTCGATGGGTCCGTGTTTTATTTTTACTTTGCCCTGATCGGGCTTTAGCTGTTTGATCACTCCCATCCCATCCATTTTCATGCTGTGGCTGACACCATCCACATTGGAGCTTTGACCATTCTGCTCCATATCTTTCATACTGGTGGTTGTCGCTACCCTCTCCAAAACTTCATCTTCATTAAACGTTTCGTCTCCGTTGAACCTGTTCGTCCATGACAACTTGGTATCAAGGGGTAGAATCCTTTCGGGAAAAACCTTTTGAGATTCAGGGGATGTTGGGTGCTGCTCTGGATCAAGCACCATCGCCTGCTGAGCAATTGCGTTACTTGACGCCAAACAGAGCGCTAGGCGCACCATGCTTTTGTTTATATTGATTACTGGTAGTTTCAAGAACTTAACCTCAGTTTTAACAAATTCAACAACGCGAAACCTTGCGTTTCAATTTCGCAGATAAAATAGATTTGAGATAGCTACAATTATGTAGCTATAGCTGAGTGGTTAGGCCCTGGGCGGCCTGTCAAGTTCGCTGAGCGGTTTAGGAGGGGATTTGGTTACGTCGAAAGCGTAATTGGTAAGTGGCTTGCCGATGAAATCCAGATTGACATCCAGCTCTGAAATGATTGAAGTGCACATACTGCAGTTAAACATAGTATCGTGGCTGATACAGTCCTCTTTATCTGATTCATCCCTGTCAGACAATATCCATCCTTCTAAGGATGATACCTGCATACCAGTATGCTTACATGGATTTTCAAGATCCTTAGTTCCATGCTCTATTTGATCTTCCGTGTGCCCATGACCCATCCCTTCCATCATGACCGCGTTCGCCACAGACGTTAGCGCCATGCAGATCGCAACGATCCAACATAGCGTGCGGGTTAATTTATTACGGGCACGCGGAAACACGTCATGTTAGCTTATTAGCTTTATTGGGGTTCTGGTAATCGTTTAAGTTTAAACCCTGTAGCGGGAACCATGTCAAGGCATTGGATACCTTTTTCATTCGTGGAAGCTGTAAATACGAAATATTTAGGGGTTTTACTGGTGATCGCGTGGTTATTCTCGACCTTTGCAATAATGAACTGCAGACTTTATTGCTCTATACGTATTTTGAACATATGGTAATCAGTTATGTCTACCACTGTGATTAATGATTAAATTGACCTAATAAATCTGTGAGGAGTGAGTATGTTCACAATACTTAAATCCAGAATTCTTTCCCTTGTTTTTTTTAACGTTGTCTTTTGGTATCGTAAACGCCGACGAGGCACATGACCATGGTGTTAGTAAGGATCATGGGCAGGCCATAATGCAAAACCAAACCGAAAATCAAATGCATGGCCACTCGGAGGAAGATGCTCACCATCGCCATGACAAATGGATTGATCCACCTGCGAAATATGCGGATAAAGAATCAAATTTATGGGCAGACTTAGATGCGATCCAACGTGGGGAAAAGATCTACCAAGCGCAATGCCTGTCTTGCCATGGGGCAGACGGGCAGGGAAGCGGTCCAGTTGCGTCGTCATTGTCGCATCAGCCCGCTGACCTGACGAATAATTTCCACACCGCGCCTGGTTCAGGAGACGCATATTTGTTCTGGAGAGTGAGTGAGGGGGGAACTGTTGAACCTTTCAAATCACAGAATTCGGCTATGCCCCCATTTAAAGTTATTTTAAGCGAGTCCGAACGCTGGGATGTGTTGCCGTACATACATACGTTATTTCATCAGGGATTGGCCAGTTGGAACCTTGGAAACGGCGAAAAGTCCAGTGACTGAAAATTTCTCGAAACTTTTGTACTTCCAGTAGTTTCTTTGCCATCGCTACCGAAACACACACGAAATTACATGATGTGAAATATAAAAAAGTTGCATTATATTTTGTCGTTGGCGCTTTTACGCTGGTTTCTGGTTGCGATAGCGGTATTGTTCCCGGTTCAGGGGCGTTTAAAAGAATTCCGGAAACATTTTCATCGAATGGGGAGCGAATTTATTACACCGGCACAAGCAGTACTGGACAAGTAATTCAAACTCGCGGGGGTGATACGCACATGAATATGCACCGTCAAATGCATGGCGGTGGTTGCGCCTCATGTCACGGTGTAGATCGCGAAGGTGGCAGATTAATGCCACGCTTCTGGATCAAAGCGCCAGCATTGACTAAAGCGGCACTAACAAGTTCCGGTGGCCACAAGCATGGAAAAAACGCTGCACAAAATCATGAAATTTACGACGAAAAATCTTTGAGAGAGGCCGTCATAAACGGAATCAATCCTGCTGGCGAGCCATTGGACGGCGCTATGCCGCGTTGGATTATGGCCGAAGAGGATCTGAGGGACTTGACCTCATACCTTTTATCTCTGCCTGAATAACCATATTCCAATTAGGTGACGGAAGGTTTATTTATTCTCTCCACCTGCAATTCCTTTAAATACTGTAAATAGATTTGCTTCCTCTAAAAGTGAAACCCCCAAACGTACGTCCGCTGGCTATTATTCTTGCTTTTGCAACTCTACAAGCTCACTGATTAAGGCTTCGATATTTGCCAGTCGCTGCTCCATGCGCTCCATGTGTTCTTTCATCATCTTTTGACGCTGTTTCATTTCTTCTTGTCTCATACCACCGCCTTTATGATCATTCATTGCGCCCTGTTGCATCATGCCATGACCCATCATCGGCATCATACCGGGCTGAATCATTATTGTTACCGGCGATACACCAGAACGCATCATGTGATGACCTTTCATGCCATGATGCATTTTCCCTTTCCCATGCATCCCACCCATCATTCCTTCGCTCATTTCCATGGCCGATGAAGAGTCCATCGATTCCTCCTCCACGGTACTAGTTGCATATCCGGCAGATGCATTAACAAGCATAAATGCGGTTACGATTAATATATATGTATTTTTCATGACTAATTTTCCAGTTCGAAGTTTAAAAGCAAGTTGTACGCTGCGTAGCGTAAATGTTTAGCGCATCATTGCGCTCCATGTTGATTTACTGGATCCTGCCGATCGTACCGTCCCAGACCCGTTATACACTGCGCAGTACGCGATTGCGTAAAAGGCGGTTTTGGTCGATCCGGGCGATAAAATACTTAGGATAATTGTATGACAACTAAAGTAAAGAGTGGTTCTCAGTAAAGGACGCCTACATGCAGCTCATATGTTTCGGACCTTGGCACTCTAGTATCCGGTCGCTCCAGAAGGTCTTAATATAGGCCACTAAATCACGTGCCTGCTCCTCGGACAGAACACTATCGAAAGCCGGCATGCGCAATTTTGTTCGTCGATTGCCGTGAAGAATTGTTTGTACAAGATTATTATCACCATGGTGCCACGCATGAGAAGTTTCATTCAACGGCATGGCAACAATGTAGTCTAACCGCCGAATGCCCAAGGGTATGGGCGGTTCGCCAACACCTTCTGCGCCATGGCAAGACTGACAATAGCTCTGATAAAGATCCCGACCTCTTTCAGTTTCATCCTGACTGCCTCTTTCTCCAGTCTCCGCGAAAATCCCTCCACTAAACATTAGTATCGCCAGAAGGCTGAGGCCGATGGAAACGCAATTTGACGCAGTATTTATTGCCGGCATCTCTTTAAAATTTTGTAAATATGTCATTTCATTCTATTACAGAAGTATCGAAATTTTAAACCACCTGAATCGTGTCACTTAGCAGAGCATGCTATACCGGTGCCTTCCAATGCGGTCCTAGATACAAACGAAAGGTCCACCCTTATTAGCTGACATGTACATCTTTCAATGCGGACGGGATCTTTTGGGCAAGAAACTGTGTTTTGTTGTTATCCCTGTCTTGCCCCACAACTCCGATATATACCCTAATAAATGGGATAGCATGAATTCGCAAATAGTTTTCACACAGCCTGAGTATTTTTGAGACCTACCGGTTGTATTTATAAACGTCTGCTTTAGAGAATTCTGGTATACAAACTAAATTATCAGATTAATCTGACGCGAAACTCTAGACTGCCAGATCAAACTTGTTTGATACAGCTAAAATGGTCTAAATATAGACCCTTTCTAACCACTCTTGTTGATCTCTCAGCGCTTCCCTAAGCCGCTCTATCAATCGCCAATCCCCTCCTTTTATAGGCATTCTGGCAAGTTTTAGCTTTACCTTCTGGAGTTTTAGGGCCACTTGATTTCTCCCACGGTCGCCATTGCTGAATCATCTTTGATTGCCTTGTCCGTCGTTCTGGTGTCCAACCGTTCGCCATCTTTTTGCTCCAAAAGTTCGTTTTTCGGATTTTCAATTTCCCGCGTGCGAGAATCTAAATTGTTATTCACCTGCTGATGACCCGGGGCAATATTGGCTTGTTTGACATAAACAACAGGAGGATTCTTGATCGTAGACAAAGTTTCTAAATTAGCTCGGCACTGGGATTGTGAACGTAGTGCCACGCGCACATATGCCTCGAAATTGGACATATATTTCGCGCCCATCGCTTTCTCGGTCAGTCGTGCAAAAAGATTCTGTAAAGCTGTAGCTTAATTCATCAGCATTGCCTCGGGAAATGAAATACAGACCTGAATAATATCTTTCAACACGATTTTTAGAAGGTAATTCAAGATATCGTTCTATGGATCACCGGGGAACACTGAGACGAATATCAGCGTTTCTAAGTGTTTTTGCAGCATGTATGATCGCTGGCCAGGTTTCAAGTAATTCACCGAATTCACGCAATGATTGCCGCGTCCTAGCTTCAGCTCCCTTAACTCCATCAACGGACCGCAGGTCGAGCGGTAGCCAGTAGTCCTCATTTGATTGAGACGTTCTCAGTTTGTTGAAATATTGGGTGACGTCATTAGCATAGGCGGTGTTACATATTGATTCACGCATCGCACGCTTCATCAGTGTTTGTTCGAAGCATTGATTCGAATCCTGCAGGCATTGTGATAAGTGTTTGCGTAATCTATTGCCGGGCAATGCGGCCAATCGAATCAGATGTCGACCCAGTGACATAAGACGATCTTCTATGGAAATTTCACTGTCGCGAAAGCTGCAGCATGTAATCGCCTCTACCATGAGTCGACACAGATCAATACCGGCTGCGGTGCGGGTGATTTCTCCTGGCCAGAAGCGCCTGATTGGTACCGGGTCATGTATCAGGGAAAACGGCAGATGGCCAATGACTGCGTCCTTGCTACATGCTGACAATACTTGACCAAAGATCAGATCCTGCCCACGATGTGTTGGCAGATTCGGTGGCAGTAATTGGCGGTTATCGAAGCCCCAGGTTGTCAGCATGCTGAAGGCGAAATCTGCTAATACTGGGCCTGTTGTGACTCGTAACACCTGACGGGTCTGCAGCCGTTGACGGTAAGCATTGTCGTCATGAATGAGTCTTTCAAGAGACGCTCCATCGAAAGCGAGGTAACCCATGGGTTGATGCCATAGGCCGAACGGTGCACCCCAGCCACAGTCTCCCAGCAATCCGTTTACGGTAATCCTTACAGAGCTCTCAGGCTTGTTAAGCCGTCCGGCAATCTCGGTGATCTGTTGGAAATCTGACGAAATAATTTCGCTTAGTCGCCTGCCAAGTAATTGCCCATGTGTATCGAGTACATCCTTTTTAATAAGCTCTGTATCATTACCATTCCGCGTCGTATTTTGGTAACACCAGTAGGAGCAAGGGTCTATTCCTTCGCTTAAGCGCAATGACTGCTGCGCGTCGGGCGCAATGGCAACTGAGCAAATCGTGTCATCGTCAGCACTGAAGTATAGCGAGCCGATGGAATCTAGGAGTAGTGCGTTGCGATTCTGTCCCAGCGTGTAGCCCTCGGTGCGCATCAGTGATCTTTGCAGGATGTCTCTGCTGTGACCTAGACACTCACCGAGCTGTTTCACGTAAGTCGCTTTCTCCTGGCAACCGGCAAAACGTACTGGCACGTCATATTGTTGGCGAACCCTATCGGCAACGTGGCGATTGGCATTACACATGTCGATTTCCTTACTATCGTCGAATACCACGTACTCTATTTTGCTGCGATTAGCTGTTGCGAACTGGGCATAGCTTTTGAGCGCACGCTCAAGCAATGCTGGTCGATTAGCGGTCATGATCCCTATCCCGGCGATACGCGGATCTACCAGCGGCAAAGTTGAATTATTGTGAATTTGATTGCCTCCATTCATGCGATTAACGAGCTGCCTTGCCAGTGATCGCGAGGTTCCTCACCAAGCAATCGAGCGATAGTCGGTGCAACATCCAGTACGTGACCGTTGACCCGAGCGCCACCTACGCCAGGCCCGTGGACAAGTATCCAGCCAACACCATGATGATTGCCACCGCCGGTGCTCAGGTCGGGCTGCTGCTGAACAACACCGTAGCGCTGAGAGCTGACCTCAGTGGCAATCTGGTCGGTATTCCAGATTACACTCAAGTCAGGCAAAGCGCTGGCAAACGCGCCGTCAAAAATGTCATGCAGTCGAGCAACCTCCTTAACGAGCGGCTTACCACTGTTTCGATGACTAAAAGACATCAAGTCATCTTCAATTTTCTGGCACACGGATTTGTAATGCTCTGGCAGCACGATGCCATTTGGTTCGCGGCCCTCTATGTTGATGCGAATGTATCCCTGCAGATCCGTTGGCAGGCAAAAGGCTTTGGTACGCGCCATGTCCAGTGTCAGGCCCGGCACATAAGGTGCATAGCGCGGCTGGGGATGCCTGGGTACGCTAATTCCGATTTTTATAAGCAGATCGCTCAAGAAATCCTCACCGGCCATACTGTCCAACTCAAATCCATGCGATGACAGGATGACCAGAACACTATCTTCCGGCAACGTCTGATTGAATTCATCAATTACCTGATCAATGGCGATATAGATTTTGCGCAAAGCATCGCGCATTGAATCATCGGCGTCATATAACGGATGCCTTTTATCCTGAAACCGCCATAGTGCATGCCCGGCCGCATGGGTCTCGCCGAAGACAGACACAAACAAGTCAGGATTTAACTTTTTAACCAACGATAAATTAAGTTTTTGTTTTTTTAAAATTCCATCAATCAACAATGTATGTAATTCACTAAAGTCGCGTCGTTTGTTCAGCTTGACCTCAAAATCATTCGGCATAAATGGATGCTCTCCGAATTCTGTGATTAATTCATGGGCCAGCGAATCAGGCGTAGCGCAAAACCGAGAATAGTGATCATAAGCTCCCCATTCGACAATCTGCGCGTTTTCGAAGGTTTGTAAAAGTGGTGCTTTCGGCGCATCAATCACAACAGATTTCGCTTTCAGTGAGGCCCAGAATGGTTCTATTAGATTGTCTTCCGCCTTCACGCGGTGCACGTTATAAGTGCCGTTTTCAATCTGATATCGACTGTAGACGCCACACATGGACGGGTCGCATCCGGTCACTATAGACGGCCACGCCGATCCCGAGCAGACTCTTGCCGTAGAATCGAGGATGCTATACATACCGTTTGCTTTGAGGCGGGTGAGCGCCGGCATGTGATCCGCCCAGCGTTCGATCAGTTCATGATCTGCGGCATCAAGTCCAACAACATAAACAGGTGTTTTACGCGTCATAGATTACCCGCACGCAGCTGGCTGACAATGTAATCGCAGGCGCGCGCTGTTAATGCCATGATAGTGAGTGTTGGGCCTACATTCCCGGCGGATGGGAAACACGCGCCGTCTGTAACGAACAGATTATTGATATCCCAGCACTGATTATATTCGTTTAATACCGAGTCAGCTGGCGTTGCTCCCATTCTGACCATGCCAAGTTCATGAGCGCGTGTTCCACCTGGCAGTGTTTCGTCATGGGCGATCATCAGCTTAAAATCTAACGCTTCAACAATTTCTCTGACAGAGTTTTGTGCATGTAGAGCCATATGCCGCTCATTATCACCGTAAGCAAAGTGAATACGTGGCACCGAAAGTCCGCAACTGTCCTGCACCGATTCGTCCAACGTGACAGCATTTTCAAACGACGACAAAACCTCGCCAAACACGGCGAGGGTCAGTATGACATTTCCATTACCCTCGGCACGCAGATCCATCTGCATCGAGTAACCACCGGCGAAGGACTGTGGTTGGGTGTGTAGGTCATCAAAACATGGAATGCAGGCCTGCTCGTGATGCCGTTGTTCCATCCCCTTGATCCGACCCACCGCCATAGCGCGGCAACCTCCGAAGTGGTCCATCAAATAGTGACCCAACAGGCCTGAGGAGTTCGCAAGACCCGTAGGGTATGAGGTGGTAGTTGACGCCAGCAGAATGCGTGTCGACTCAATGGTCGAGGCACACAGTATGACTACTCGCGCCGAGACCTCATATGAGCGTTTTGTCTTTTGGTCAATAAACACCACACCTTTAGCGTGATTCGGACGGTCGATATCTATGCGAGCAACGACACAATTTGTACGAAACGTCAGCTTACTTGGATCACATTGCAACAATGTGGAACCAGTGCTGGTGTAGATCGGTGGTGCATTAAGATCATCAGCATGATTGCCGATTCCGACTTGTCTAGCCGGAATCAGATGCCTTCCCGGATATCGGCGCTCCAGTTGCTCGCGCATTGATAGTAGATACGACGGACTGGGTCGCGGTGAAAACCGGCCATCCGGCATTGATAACAGTCCTTCAGGCGTGCCAGTGACACCAATTAATGTTTCAACTTTGTCATAGTAGGGCGAAAGATCTTCATAAAGTAATGGCCAAGCAGGACCGTCATCAAATTCGGCCTCACCATTAAAATCATTCGCCGACATGCGCGCTGCAAAACGACTCCAAACCGCCGTCCTTCCGCCCGCCAGGCGCGATCTGATCCAGTTAAAGGACGTGTTGGCCGTGTTTGTGTAAGGATTGTCCAGGTCATCTGTAAACAGGTGGCAATTTCCCTTGTTATATTGCAGCCCTTGTGATTGCACAGGTTGACGCATTTGCAGGTCGCTGAACTGCTGCACTGATCGATCCTGTTGTGCGTAAGCATCCGGCGGCAGTGCGTCACCTGCTTCGAGTAATAAAACATTTACACCTGCATCACAGAGACATTTTGCAGCCATTCCCCCGGCGGCACCAGATCCGACGACAATGGCATCGTAGAGGATGTTTCTCCAGTCCATATTTCTTATCCGTAACTACCGGTCGAACGTTTTTGCACCTTTTTATTGGTCGGCAATTTCGCTAGCCAGTTTGATCGCGTGCATTTCGATAGTCGGTGAGCCAAAAAATATTTCGATCGGCAACTCGACCTGGATCGCATCATAAAGCTGCACAATGATGCGCACCATTGCCAGCGAGTCACCGCCAAGCTCAAAAAAATTATCATGCCTACCCACTGTGTCGAGTCCGAGTACGTCTGACCAAATAGCCGCAATCTGTTGCTCAAGGTCAGTTTGTGGCTCGCTATAGCAACCCGCAGTTTCAGGTCGTTGCCGCTGCCTCCAGCTCTTAACTTCACTCTGTATGCTTTCGGCGTTAACCATCCGAGTGGCAATCTCGGCGAGTTGCGCCGCACGATTACCTGCAAAGGCAACTTCATGCACTACATCGGATGACACCCCGGCTCGAGGTTCAGCTGTTATATGCTCATGATTGTCAGGACTGATCTCGATGATTTTCAGCTCATGCCGGACAGCCAGACCCCGGGCAACGGGCACTCGATAACGACCAGTTGCCGGATCTAGACAATCACTGAATTGGGTTGCAAAAAACTCAAGTGCCGGCTGGTTACGCCCACTTGGTTTCGTTTGCACTTCGATATCAGACAAACCCATGATTATCGCGACTTCCGCAAGCCTATTCAACATCCGGTGTTCTACGCCGCGACCGAGGGCGCGGCAACTGAGCAAAAAAGAGTCTATCTGCAGAGCGCTGGTCACTTGGGAGAATAGCATCAATCCAGCCAGCCCATAGTCTCCAAATCGATCGCGCACACTAACCAACAAACCATTGAGCGATTGTTCATCAAGCAAAGTGCGCAGTTCTGATTCGCTGCGCTGAAGTGCCGATATATTAAATTGATTAACACGATATGTCAGTTGCGACGCGCGTGGCAGGTTGTCATTATCGATTTCAACAAATTTCACATTTAGTTCCAAACCGTCCAAAAACGCCTGCAGTGACGGCGTGGCATCACGTGCCGCTTCACGTTTTTGTTCATTTTTGTAATGCGATGTGCGCAACCGATCTTCATCTGTCGTTTTTATTCGATCGAATGCCCATACACGTTTAAGAAATGCATTGTATTCTTCTGTAGCTGACGGCAGTTGTAGAGTAAGCACACTGGGCAATTGCCGTCGCATCAGCTCACACTCCACCGGATTGTCATCCAGAAAGATGACGCTATCTGTATTCAGTCCCAGTTGTTCTGTAAGAGCAAGAATATTGTCCGACTTGGGCGCCCAGTTGATTCGAGTAGCAACGAAGTGATCAAGCTGCAGGGGCATCTCGGTTCTCTGATGAAAAACTGCTGTTACATCATCTTCGTTATTTCGACTACACAGGCAAAGGAGTGCACCCTGTTTATGTTGCTCAAGGATAAATTGTTGAAGTGCGAGATGCGGCTGGTCGACACGCACACCATGTGGCCCATCCTCACCACAAGTGCCACCCCACAGGGTATCGTCGCAGTCTACGACGATTATTTTGTACGGCGGTGTGCTAAATGAGTGAAAATGTCGGGCAATTTGTGTGCCAATGGCAGAGAAAGTAACAGGCGAAAAAGGAATTTGCGCAAACTGCTCGCTTTGAGCTTTTTCATCAGGTTTCAGCTGGTAGCTTGATTGTAAATCGCTGCTGGTAACAATCTGTAGATTTAGGTTATGGGAAAATGCCTTTTCCAGCACCCTGTCCCATGCTATAAATTGTTTGTAACTCGACGCCGACAACTGGATGGATGACGGGCAGCTGATAACAAGGCAGGGCAGAGTATTTCTGTTCACGCACGCACTCAGTGCTTCGATGAATTCATGTAACGTATTATTGTCGTCAGTATTTGTCGCTACCAGATCTTCCCAGCGCAGCAGAATGACATTGACGCCGGTTGGATTGATTGCCAATGGACTCTCAGGATTCAGCAAATGTTGAATCAGTTGAAATGGCGTGGCGAAATTCACACTATGCTGTAGTTGCAGGCGCTCCAACCAGAAACGAATGGTCTCCTTCACCGGGTCCGCGCTGAATGTAGACGCGATCGTGATGTTTTTTTGGCTTGGAGTCATATAATGAGTCATGTTTCTGATATATACAGTATCGCCAGTGTTTCTTCATGCCTTGAATTGTCATGGTAGCTGGATCGGTGGTAAGGCCCTAGTTCAGTAGACAGCTCCCAGCATCACGATAATACTTCTCTTCATAATCCACAGGTGACAACATATCGTTGGAGCCATGCCTTCTCTTTGGATCGTAGAACATTTCAATATAATTGAAGATGTCTGACTGCGCCTCTGCTCGAGTTTTGTAAACCAGTCTCCTAATCCGATCCTTCTTGAGCAACGAGAAGAAACTCTCAGCCACTGCATTGTCATGGCAGTTTCCGCGGCGGCTCATTCTCATTTCGAGATTGTTACCCTCAAGGATTTTACGCCAGTCTTCATAGGTGTATTGAGTACCCTGATCTGAGTGAACCAGCACCTTCGATTTGGATTGTCGTTTTAGTGCGGCCATGAGCAGTGCCTTGATGACTAAGCCTGATTGCGGCCGATGGTCAGCTTGACAATCTTATTAAGGTGATCAAGGGAAATAATATTAGCCTTAGTGCAAATAATCTAGACACGATTCTCGAGATAAGCAATGGAATAACAAAAATTATTGCAGGGCCAAATCGTGGATATAGAATTACGATAGAGGCGAAATATAAGATAACTAATAATAAAAATTATAGCATTATAGACATGAAAGTTATAAAAGCCTCGGGAAACACATTTTATATAAAACATTATCCAGATGCAGAAGAGCAACTAGATGTTGCATCGACCAATTGAAATCGCAGCCCCATTGCCGCCTGCCGCAGTACATCATCTGGCGCCGTTTTTCTTTTTTTAAACAATGCCCGCTTTGAGTAGAGGCTGTGTGAAAACTCGGATTTCAAAGTCTCTCTTGGGACAGGACCACACAATAGCGGCCAATTTATTCTACGGTTATCTCTCGACACCGGTAACCAAATTTAGACTAAGACGTGACTTATCTTCCCACCGGCCATTTTTATTTTGTGTTTTCACACACTCTGAGTATTTCTGAGCCGTTTACCCGAATATGCGCGGATGACTGTTATTGAGAAATCGGGTGATATAAGAAAAGCTGACGCTCAGACAGATTGACCGTAGGCCCGGATTTGCTCCTGAGCCGACCTTCAAGTTATCGCTAGTTATCTATCTCTAATTTACCTACCCTGTCATTTGAAAATCTGGGGTTAACTACCGAAGTCGGCTAAAGGCGGCCGGTCGCTCGTCACTCGCAACTAATCACGGTAAACTCCCCCAACCACTCGTCCCAACAATAACAGGAGCGTTATCGTGATTGAACAACCGACACGTAAGCTCGCCATAATTCTGCACGCCGATGTGGTTGGCTCTACTGCGCTCGTCCAACTGAATGAGACCCTCGCTCACGAACGCATTCGGGATACATTTCGACGACTCTCCAAAATTATTGAAACACATAACGGTATCGCGCACGAGATCCGAGGTGATGCACTTGTTGCCGAATTTGCAAGAGCGTCGGATGCTGTCAGTGCGGCGGTCGAATTCCAGCCAGACAATGCCGTCCACAACGATGGATTAACCGATGAAATTCGCCCGATAACTCGAATTGGAATTGCCATGGGAGAGGTGGTGGTTGCCGATAATACAATGACCGGCGAGGGCGTGGTGCTGGCGCAACGATTGGAGCAAATAGCAGAACCTGGAGGCATTGTGATTCAGGGTGCGGCTTATGAGACAGTGCCGAAGCGGCTGCCGTTCGCCTACAAGAGTCTGGGCGAGCGCGAGCTTAAGGGGTTCAACGAACCGGTTAGAGTCTATACGGTGAAACTAGGAGTTGGAGTCGCAACATCCGAGCCTGGAGTGCAGACCGAAACGGAAGTAAAGGCACCGGACTTGCCTGATAAACCTTCGATCGCAGTACTGCCATTCACCAACATGAGCAAAGATACGGAGCAGGAGTACCTTTGTGATGGTATTACAGAAGACATTACCACCGCTTTATCACAATTTTCCGGATTGTTTGTTATCGCCCGAAATTCTGCTTTCGCTTATAAGGGCCGGTCCATAGATGTGCGTGAGATCGCAGATGAGCTTGGGGTACGTTACATCCTGGAAGGCAGCGTACGCAGATTGGGAGAAAAAATCCGGATTACCGGACAGCTCATCGACGCCATTCCCGGAAACCATCTTTGGGCCCGAAAATTCGACGGGCAAATGGAAAACATCTTCGAACTGCAGGATGAAATCTCCGAAATGATTGTGGGCAGCATCGCACCCTTGGTGGAGCAGGCGGAAATGGACCGTAGTCGAAAGCTGCGTGTGAACGATATAACCTCCTACACACTCGCACTCAAGGCGAAATCCCAAATGTACGAAGCTTTCCGGTCAGGGAATGAAAACGGTCTGATTGCGGCAGTGGATACGGCACATGAGGCGCTGCAAATGGACCCGAGAAACACACATGCATTATGGGTCCAAGCCTGGGCGCAGACAGAACAGTATGTCTACCAATGGGCGGACGACACCGAAAAGGTGCTGGAACAGGGAATGAAAGCATCCAGAAAACTGATTGAAGTCGATCCGGGCGATGCTGACGGCCACACTACTTTGGGCACAGGCTATGTGTTCAAACAGGAGTTTGATCTTGCCATAGATGAATATAATCTCGCTCTTGAGCTGAATCCAAATTCGGTAACCAGCCTGTTCAGCGCTGCCTGGGGGAAATCCCTCTATGGGCTAACAAAGGAAGCGAAAGACCATGCCAAACAGGGGCTACGCCTGAGTCCCAGGGATTTTTCGATCTGGCTCGGTGTTGCATATCTAGCCCTTGCCCAGGCGAGCTTTGCAGAAGCACAGTACGAAGAAGCGAAGAAATGGGCCCAGCTGTCGATACAGATGCATGCCAGTGCACCGATTCGCCGGACGCTGATGATTGCCTGTTGTGCTTTTACCGGAGAACTGGAGGATGCCGCTCACCACACGAAACAACTTGATTTATTCGCCCCCAAGTTTCTCGGGAGCCTGCTGAGTGGCAACGTGGCTTTGTACCGAGATTCCTTGACAAATGAACGGCTTGTAGAAGGGCTTCACCTGGCCGGGGTGAAGGAGAACAGGTAAAAGGTGGGGGTTCCTGCTCGTCCCCGTCCACGAATCGCACCTTAGTCATGAACAGCAAATTGGCGTTGAGTGGAAGGTTGGCATGTGCAGAACACTAGATACGATATGCTCGACATTCGTCATCGGCTCCTTCATGCGCTTGCTAGTTAACCGAGCTTCTAATAGCGTTTTTTCGAAGACGACGTTCACAAAATCGCTAATTAATTACTGCTAGTGCTTCTGAGCAGACTGTCGCAAGATTGGCTCAGCAACTATTGGTAATTGCCCCAGACGATCATTCAGTTCTCCGGCGCCTAAGGGATTAATTGAACATGAATTTCGATATGAGTTAGTATGAAGTGACACTTTCATTGAGTTAACGTTTTAAAAAAAAGGAATGCCATGAAAGAGCAGAATCTTAACAGCATTGCCGGAGCCGCGATATTGATGTGTGCATTGGTGCTGTTCGTGCCCGCTCACGCCCGGGACGAAGATCGGAGCTTTCCCGACACCATCGACCCGTCTAAACACTACATGTTTTATATGCATGGAAACTACGTCGAAAAAAACGGCCCGCACAAGAAGTACAAATACTATGAAATACTTGAGGCACTGGAAGCGAAGGGATTCGCCGTGATCGGAGAAGCACGCGGCAAGACCAATATGGCGGAATATGCAAAGATGGTAACCGGGCAGGTGAAACGCTTACTAAAGGCCGGCGTGCCGGCAGACAATATCACCGTTGCCGGCCACTCGCGTGGCGGCTTCATTTCCATGCAGGTTGCCAGTAACCTGATGAAAGGAAAAATCCGATTCGGGGCATTGGCAGCGTGTGGTCTGAAGGGCACGGGCTTCTTCAAGCAGTATAAGGGACTGATTGAGAAACGCGCCGCTAAAATGAAAGGGAATTTCCTGGTGATGTGGGAACAATCCGATGATGTCGCGGGGAATTGCGACAAGGCAATGAACAAAGCTGGGGGCGTAAAGTACACAAACTTGGAGCTCACGGTTGGTGGCGGCCATGAGCTTTTCTATGAGCCAAAGGCTTCATGGATCGATCCTCTGGCCGCGTTTGCGATGGGTGGATGACTGCTCTAGGCAAGACGCTGCCTTCGATTTCGTCAAGCCGAAGGTGGACGTATCATCTTGCCTTCCAGCCCGATTTCTTAAATGGCCGCTAACGAGAAATTCGGCGAATTTGGAAAAGCTGACCTTCGTCAATCCTGTCCAGTAGGCTGGAAATGCTCCTGAGCGGACAGTCGCAAGACTAGGTCAATCGTCTAAGTTATACTCAGACTGTGTGAAAACTATCTACGATGTCGCGCAATCCCATTTTTCGATAACTGTTAGGTGATTGTGGGAAAGATGAAATTTTGCAATGGAAATAGAAGTTTAATTTTTAGTGCTGTCCCAAATAATTTTTCAAATTTTGAGTTTTCACACAGCCTCTACTCTTAGCCGACATAACCATTGTACATCGTCAAATAGGTAAACCCCATAACGGCAAGAACCTAAAAAACCGGTTCAAATAGTGTTTGATGCTGTTCAAGGCCTTGTAGTTTGAGGAGATCAATGGGGCAGGGGCATGCAAATCGCGCAATTTAAGTGTACAAATTACATCCTATAATCCTAGATAGTCGCCACCAACTCGGGAATCACGGTCCGGGTTTCGCTAGATCCGGCGTCAGTCAGCACTTGCTGTTATCAAACATTTGAGCCAACACCTTAACCAGTAAATTAATAATGATCATCATTCCAGAAATTCAAATCAAGTCGGGCAAATTAATATCCCGCACTGCCGATTCCAAAAAGACCATCACCTATGATTTTTCTCCCCTTGAAACCGCGAAAAAGTTTGATACAGTGGGCGCTAGTTGTATTCAAGTGGTGGATGTGGATGCTGCGCTCAATGAGGGTCAAAACAACTCAGAACTGATCCGGGAAATCATTTCCCAGTGCTGTACCCCGATCCAAGTGGGTGGCGGTATCCGAACCCTGCAGCAGGTGACCGATTGGTGGGAAGCAGGCGCTGCCAGGGTGGTTGTGGGTACAGCGGCCATAACTGATACCAATTTAATTGCGAGTGCCACTGGGCGTTACCCGGGGGGTGTAGTTGTCCACCTGGCAACCAAGAATGGTTACGTAATGATCAATGGCTGGACAACCCAGACTTCTTATCGACCGGAAAACCTGGTATCTAACCTCCAGTCCATGGGCGTTGCAGCGGTTATTCACAAGGATATTGAGCGATTTGACCGGGAAAGCAGTGAGGCTTTGGCGCTTACAGAAAAAATCAGCCAGGAGGTGTCGATCCCGGTGTTTTCGAGCGGCACCGTCAACGATATTGAGGATATCGCCTTTTTACGAGGGTTGCCCAATATAAACGGTGTTGTGGTGGGAAACGCGCTTCACTCGAGGAAGTTTACCCTTGATGAAGCCCTGCATGTTGCGAATCAAAAGGATGTCAGCGCCGATCCGGAATCCATTACACCGATCCGATCCTCAGGAATAAGCAAGGGCGTTAAAATCTATCTTGCAGGGAACAACAATTCCCAGCCGGCCAGATACTGGGCATCCCAACTCAGGGACTCACTCACGGCACAAAATCCATTGCTGGAAATGACCATCCCTCAGATTGATTTTGATCTTAATCTTGAAGATCTCAGCCCCCGTGAAATTCATCGTGCTTATGAAGAACAGATCGAGGAGGCCGATATCATTGTTCTGGTTCTTGATGGTATAGGTAGTCGAGCCTGGACCGGATATGAATGCGGGTACGCCCGGGCAATTGGAAAGGACATCATCGGCATAAGCGGTGGCGGAGACCAAATCAGCCTGATTACCGCAATGTGTGATGAAATCATTTACTATGATGTAGAAAGCGAGGTCTCAGTCACTCTGAGCCAAATTGAACATGAGCTGTCCAACAGAATTGTGGCTCGAAGTATCTAAAGACAATAAGTGGGGCCCAAGGCTTTTATCAAGGGGTAAGCACTCTTCATTTTCGGAAATAAATTTGCTAACGCCATGTCTGCTTTGGGCAATTCAGAGCTATTTACCTGAGTGAGCATGGACAGCTGCTATCGAGATAGCCGGTGAATTAGTAAAAAGCTGACGTTCAGCGAAATAGTTCAAATGGCTCTAGATACTCCGAAGCAGTCCTTAGAGCGACGTGCATTTAACTACGGTAATAAGCCCTAACAGGCACTCGGCAAGGAAGAAACTCAGCACATAGACAACGATAATGAAGATGATCGTATAAACCTGCTGGAAATTCGGATAAATGGTGATTATGCTCGATCTGGTGGACAGACATTTACCATGAACCAGAAAAGTAAAAACACTCCTCAACTCTTTTACCTAAAACCCCTTACGGTCCAGCATCTAGGGACGATCTCTGATTGGTATCAAGATATCGATGAACTCGCACTTATCGAAAGCAATTTACCATTACCGATAAATCCCCAGTCCCTAGAAAAATTCTGGCAACGGGATTTGGAGCAAAAAGAGCCGCGCACCAGTTATATGTACTCAATCTGCAATGATAAAGGTGTACCAGTTGGATTTACTGGCTTGCAAGACATCAACTTCACGTATGGGAGTGGTGTAGTATTTGTTTTTGTGCAAAAAGAGAGCCGACGCCGTGGCCTTGCATTACGATCTATCGCATTGATACTTGATATGGCCTGCGATCAGCTACGACTTCATAGAATAACGACATATGTGCACAATGATAATACTCCTTCGATAAACCTCATAAATCGAATAGGGTTTACCCATGAAGGGCGGATGAGGGAAGCATGCTTTTTTAATGGCCAGTTCAGCGATGTTAATGTCGTCAGCATGCTTGCGCGTGAGTGGCAAGGGTACAGATTATCGTTGAGCGAAGGGCTTGACCACACGACCATCTTATCAATTGGGGGCGACGAGTATACCGGGTGGACCTGGCCACTGAAATAGACGAGAAATCTGACTGCGATTGCTGGAGGGTATTTCTTCGTGATTGACAATCGAAACGATAAAGATCAACGAGAACTCAAGTCCATTATATTCGCCGATGTGGTTGGATATACAAGACTGATGCAGGAGGACGAACTAGCAACTCAGGAAGGGATCACAGAACTCCTTGTCCTATTTGAAAAGGGTTGTGAGGAATTTGGCGGAGAAGTTCTTGAGGTGAGAGGAGACGGCATATTTGCTCTGTTCAAGAGCGCTGTCAATTCAGTTCTCTTTGCAAGCAAAACTCAGGATCGTATCGCCTTACGCAACAAAAAATACTCAGAAGAGCGAAAAATCCAATTCCGTATCGGTATCCATCTAGGTGATGTGCTAAAAGACGATAAATTCCACTTTGGCGACAGCGTCAATATTGCCTCACGCATCGAGGGGCTTGCGGAACCGGGGGGAGTTTGTATTTCAAGTTCGGTCTACGAGCAAGTAAAAAAATCAGGTAAATTAGGCTACGAAAATCTTGGCCCCAAACAACTTAAAAATATTAAAGATTCAATCGAAGTATTTCGTGTCACCAAAGACCCCCACACCGCAATGCGGGTCGCAAGCCCTCGAAAAGCAATAATCGATATTCCTGCCGACACCGAATTGAAAGTCGATGAGGTACGCCCCTCGGTAGCAGTACTGCCATTTAAAAACACTAGTGGTGCTGCGGATTTCGATTATTTTTCCGACGGTTTTACCGACGATATCATTACCAATCTTTCTAAATTTCATAACCTGTTCGTCATCTCGCGTGGTTCTTCTTTTGTTTATAAAGACAAACAGTTTCCAGCAAAACAAATTGGCAGCGAACTGGGTGCACGCTATATCGTCGATGGTAGTGTGCGCACCGTCGGAAATCGTGTTCGAATTTCCGTCCAGTTGGTTGATGCCGACAAGGATCAGACTTTGTGGACAGAACATTACGACCGGAATCTCGATGATATTTTTGAAGTACAAGATGAAATTTCCGCAATTCTATGCAATGCAACTTCGGTGAAAATAAGTGCGGAAGAAAATTCGCGTTTGGCTCGATTACTACCCAATAGCCTTGAAGCTTATGACAGCTTGCTTAAGGGGCAACAACATGCTTTTCGTTATACAAAAGAAGATATGCGTCAGGCACGAGCCTTATATGAGGCTGCAGCAAATATTGACCCACGATATGGCCGGGCGCTCGCCGCGATTGCACAAATCCTTAATTTCGAATGGTTGTTTTCGTGGGCCGATGAATCTGAAGAAACTCTTGATTACGCGCTCAGTATTGCTCGTGAGGCGGTTGCACTTGATGATACCGATGCGCGCGGTTATGCCGGAGTAGGATTCGTATCCTTGTACCAAAAGAAACATGATGCCTCAATCAAAGCCTACCAACGTGCTCTGCAACTGAATCCTAATGATGCAGACATTATTTCTGAGCTGGCCGACACCTATGCGCATAGCGGTCACTCCGCTGAGGCTGTTGAGTTGGTCAAAAAAGCTATGCACCTCAATCCGTTTTATCCCGACGAATATTTATGGAATCTTGGTGGCGCCTACTACAATCTAAAACAATATCAGAAGGCGATTGATACGGTCGATCAAATGAACAATCCCACCGAGGGATGTCGAATACTCGCTGCCAGCTATGCGCAATTGGGTCAACTCGATATTGCTCGGAGACAGGCCCAGAAAATACTCGAGGCGCATCCGGACTTTTCACTGGAACAGTGGCAGGCGATGATGCCGGATAAGCACACAGAGGATTCTATGGCATTTGCCGAAGGACTACGCAAAGCCGGACTAACTTAACGAGTAGCGTGAAGTATCTTTCACCGCGACGCAGCAGTAGTGGCGCTGTTATGATGCTAATTAATTTCGCCTTAATTTGAGGGTCTGTAAAGGGCATTCAGAGCCATTTACCTGAGTGAGTATGGACGGCAGCTATCGAGAAATTCGGCGAATTAGGAATAGCTGACGTTCACCGAAAAAATCCAAATGGCTCAAGATGCTCCGAAGCCGACCTTCAAGAGACTCAA
>CAMYNW010000040.1 GCA_947259885.1 uncultured Gammaproteobacteria bacterium | reverse complement strand
TTGCCGAGTATCCCTAATACACAAATTTATTGACGAGCTATCACACTCAACGATATTGGGTTTGTAATCTGTTCTGCCATCCGTTTTTATGACTATGCGTTTTCCAGCTTCAAGAAAATCTGCCCCCCATACTGAAAACGGTGACGTTACGGATAGAGCTATTGCGAAGGGAATAATCTTAGCGAGAGTACCAATAGATTTTTTATAAGTCCGCATTAATGTTCTCCAAAGAAAGATATTTGTAAAGATGTTTGCTTCGAGCATAACTGAGGCGGTCGGCCTAGTCTTGCGATAGTCCGGTTGAATCCACAAGCATTCTCAGACCTTTAATGATTTCCGAACGAATGTCTGCCTTTTTGGGATTGTCAAATCTAACGTTTCACCAGTCTTAATTTTTTTCTGGCGTCGTTAGCTCACATTTTACAAAGGCAGGGTAATAGGGTTTAGACTGATCCATCACTACCCCGACATATCCGGCACATTCCGGACAGTTGACAACATTATTATTTTCGGAAATTGGACAGGTGGGGACTGTTCCGATGCTGCTTACTTCTCTTTTCATATAGCTATAATACAGGTAAAGAGATTTGTTCCGCTATGACAATTGTCACAAACTGGCGGTGTCAAAAAATTTGAATACTTAGCTCGTTGTTATATACATATTATAAAAAGGTTACGAGGGTTGCTACTCCGGATTATTTGATTTAATTTGACTAAAAATGGCATTTTTGTCAGTACCCCCGTGGTAATTGTTGGGTTTTTGTTTGTAAATGAAAGGTTAGCTATTGAAGGAGAAGAAAGGTTAAAAATAAGATTCTCTAATTCCGTCTCTCATAAAATAGCAAAATATGGTCGGGTTATCATTGGATTAGGATTTAGTAACTCAATTAATTTAGAGTGTGTAGACTGGTTTTGGCGTCGCATTGAAGATGAATTTAAACAAGGCGTATAACAAGAAAGAAAATTGTTGCACGCCTGCTTCGCAGTCGGCAATTTCTTAGACGTTATACATCAAATAAATATGTTTGAAGTATGATGAATTTCTACCTACGTTTGATTTTGGCCTTTCTGTTATCTCCGCTAGTGCCCGCGACTCTTCAATTCCTATTTTTTAGTCCAGCTTCTTTTGGAGCTCTATTTTCCGGAGAATTATCGTACTACGCTATTATTTGGTTATTAAACGCCTATTTTTTTACATTATCGTTAACAGTGCCAGTGTTTTTTTTATTCAAGGTTTTTGGTATACGTAACGTATTGTATTACGTAATAGCTGGTTCGGTAGTTGGCGCGATTGCTAATCAAATTCAGTGGATGCCAGGAATAGGATTCAGTGGTGGTGTAAATACAGGTATGGTATGGGGGGGAATCGCCTTATTTGTCTTTTGGATAATTGTTCGCCCCGACAAGAAAAATGCATAACAGGCCGATGAAATTCGCTCTCTCCCCATGGTCGTTCACCGCACCCCCTCTTCGGGTCGGGCGTTCATCGGAACGTTACTTAATTTCCACTTCGGAGCACTTTTTGCCGTTGTCCAGGCTCGTTCAAATGACTGCTTTTTAAGCGTTTAGTGATCCACACCAGTATATTTTCTCCTCCATCAACAATTTGGAAGAATCAAAATGTATTTACTTACCCAGAATAGCAAGCGAAATATCCCCTGGAACAAAGGCAAACTGGTGGGTCAAAAGCGAGCCCTGACACTCAAGGAAATCTGGTCTATCCGGATACGGTTACAAATGTCCAACCGAACTACGAGTAAGGGATATTTCACACGGTAACTCCATCGCCAAGCGCGCAATGGTCATGCAACAGAAAACCGGTCATCCCGTTCAGTTCGAGATTACCCAACAAACGCGACAGGCTGTTTCAAAGTGGATCACCCACGCCAACATTGCTGAAAATGACCACCTGTTCAAGAGTCGATTCAAACAATCACCGCATATATCAACTCGGCAATATGCTCGAATCGTGGCTGCTTGGGTACGAGAGATTGGCCTTAATCCGGCAGATTACGGAACACATTCGCTGCGCCGCACAAAGGCTTCACTAATCTATAAACGGACGAAGAATCTGCGAGCTGTTCAATTATTGCTGGGCCATACCAAACTGGAGAGTACCGTCAGATATCTCGGTATTGAGGTAGATGATGCCCTGGAACTAGCTGAACAGACAGAGGTATAACTCCATACCAGCCGTTTGCTCGCGTTATTTCCGCGCGGGCAAATGGCTCTGAAATACTCAGACTGTGTGAAAACACAAAATAAAAATGGCCGGTGGGAAGAAAAGTCACGTATTAGTTTAAATTTGGTTGCTGGTGTCGAGAGATAACCGTATTTAGAATAAATTGGTCGCTATTGTGTGGTCCTGTCCCAAGGGAGACTTTGAAATCCGAGTTTTCACACGGCCTCTACTCAATCCGGACCTTGGCAGCTATCCAGCTATGCAAACTAAAACAGCGTATGTGCAAAAATCTGATAGTGTCCGCCTGACACTAAACAGGCGATATATTCGAAATGTCTCTCTTAATCTTAAGGCCGAACTGTTCCATATCCTCCGACGGGAAGCACTAGAAACTACAAAACGGTCTACATTTATTGAGGTATTAGCTATTCAACTCCTAGACTAGGACTTTGGATAAATTAATCTGAATGCGCGATAACCTTAGCGATCTCTCTGATGGTGGGCAATTCGAATAGCGTAATCAACGGCAGTTCAATATTTAACGCAGTTCGGATTCTGGCAATAATTTGCATGGCGATTATCGAGTGCCCGCCCAACTCAAAAAAATTGTTGTTAATCCCAATCCGCTCAACACTCAGCACCTCAGTCCAAATGTCCACCAGCTTATTTTCCAACTCCGTCCGAGCAGCAACAAAGTCGTTTTTAAGATTCTCCGACCTGACCTTTCTCGGGACCGGTAATGCGTTTCGATCCACCTTACCGTTGGGCGTCAGCGGCAAGGCATCCAGTTCCACAAACACAATGGGCATCATGTAGTCGGGAAGCTTCTGTTTAAGAAAAAGAAGTAACTCGCCTTCTGCAGTGACTAGGTCCGAGTCACCCACAACATAGGCTGCCAAGCCCTTATCTCTCCGGGTAGGTTCATAGACGTTGACGACGGCACCTCTCACTCCAGGGTGCAGCCTCAGCGCCGCTTCGATCTCCCCAAGCTCAATTCGAAAACCACGAATCTTGACCTGATGGTCCAGACGGCCCAGAAATTCAATATTACCATCGGGCCGATAACGCGCAAGGTCCCCAGTCTTATACAACCGGGCTTCTGGATTATCACTGAATGGGTCCGGGATAAACTTCTCCGTCGTCAGCTTCGGACGATTGATATACCCTCGAGCCAGGGCCAGTCCACCGATGTGTAGTTCCCCAACAATCCCGATAGGTACTGGCTGAAGATGACGGTCGAGAATGTATACCGAACGCCCCGGCAGTGGACGACCAATGGGCACAACGTCCAATTTCTGGTCGTCTTTCACCCGATAAGTTGTCGTCGTAATTGTTGCTTCAGTCGGACCGTAAGCGTTAAGAAGTTCCGCTGATTGGCTGATGCCCAGATTGTTCCACATGCACACACTATCAGACGGTATTACGTCGCCACCAATGATAACCAGCCGTAATTCAGGCGGGTAGTCTTGCGCTCCTTGATCGTTTAGGGCTTGCACCCATTGTTGCCAATAGGCCGGAGGTAGATTCAAGACTGTGACGTTGTGGCGAAATAAGGTGGCCGTTAACCGCATTGGATCAAGAACATCCTCGCTAGACAGAACAACACATGCGCCACAGCTCAGAGGCAACAGGATTTGTTCAAGGGATTGATCGAAACTGAAATGGGAAAACTGCAGCATATGATCACTAGAACGAAGCCGATAATGGTCTGCCATAATTTGGCAGTGACTACTAATGGCAGAATGTGGAACTGCCACCCCCTTGGGTTTGCCAGTGGAGCCAGAGGTATAGATCACATAGGCGACATCCTTGGAGGATAAATCATTGGTAGCATTGTTAAATGGCTGTGCTCTAATCGTGTGCCAGTCCCGATCCAGACAAACGATTTGGCCGTCAGGCGCAGGCAGTCTGTTAAGCAATGAATATTGCGTTAAGACCGTTCGTATCTGAGCATCCTCCAAGATAAACGCTAACCTGTTCTTTGGATACTTGGGATCTAACGGTACGTATATACCCCCTATTTTCAGTATTCCCATTATCCCAACTATCATCTCAAGCGACCGCTCTACACATAACCCGACGAGCACCTTAGGTCCGACACCGAGTCCACGCAGGTAATGAGAAAGTTGATTCGCTCGTGCATTCAATTCTCCATAGCTCAGTTGCTCATCGTCGAGTGTAACGGCCACTGCATCGGGAGCACGATCGACCTGCCTTTCGAATAACTCGTGGACGTATCGTTGTTGGGGATAAGCGACATCAGTTTGATTCCAATCCACTAACAGCTGGCGGCGTTCCTCCTTCGTCAAGAGTGGGAGAGTGCTGATTGGTCTATCTGGATCGGCAACCATGGCCTCAAGCAGCCTAGTGAAGTGCGCGGTCATGCGCTCAATCGTTGCCTCGTCGAAGAGATCGCTGCTATGTTCCCAGATCAGGGTAAGACCATCGGTTTCGCTCCCCTGCCTTAATCCGATGCGTTGAGCCGAGTGAGGTACCACAATGACGCCTAGGTCAAATTTTGCCGAACCATTGCTGATGACCGGCGTGACCTCAATGTCGATGCCAGGTGGGCCTTGCTCGGGCATCGGTTCTTCGTGGAAGCCAAACGTTATTTGGAACAGCGGATTGTAGCTTTGATCGCGATGGAGCTTGACGGAATGCACAACCTGATCGAAAGGAACGTCCTGGTTACTTGTGGCCTCTAGAATCAAATCGCGAACCTGATCAAAGAGTTCGCCTACAGTAGGGTCCGACGTCAACGAAGAACGGATTACCACGTTGTTTAAGACCATTCCAATCAGGCCTTCCGATTCGCACCAACGCCGATTGGCGAAAAATGTACCGATCGGTACGTCGGTTCGACCCGTGTAACGATGTATCAATATTACAAACCCGGTGAACATCGTCATGAATAACGTGTGACTTCGCAGACGGCTAAACTGTCGAAGGGAGAAGCAAAGATCTAACGGAAGCTCCGTGCGGGGAGCCTTGCCTCGAAAAGTTTGGCTCTTGGGACGAGGACGGTCGGCCGGCAGTTCCAGCAAGGCGGGCATGTCACTGAGCTGCCGCTGCCAATAGGTGAGTTGAGGTTCAGCGACCGCTCCCTGCATCGAGCGACGCTGCCACACCGCGAAATCTGCGAATTGGACCGGTAGCTCCGGAAGAGGCGACGGCAGATCTGCGGAGAGCGCGGAATAGATCTCTATCAGTTCCCGAAGAAACACGTTAAACGACCATCCATCGTGGACCAGGTGATGCTCCATATGAACCAGAAAATGATCATTCTGGCTGAATTTAAGTAAAGTCCATCTCACCAACGGTAGGCGAGTAAGGTCAAAATGTCTTTGGAACTCCTGCGCGCACCACTTCTTCATAGCGGTCTGCTGTTCATGCTCGACGATCTCAGACAGGTCAACAATGGACAGGCTCAGATCTGTGGACGGATGGATGCGTTGTGTGGGTTGTCCCTCGACGTCGTGAAACGTGGTTCGGTAGATTTCGTGACGGCGGACGATCTCACTCAATGAACGCTCCAGAGACCGCGTGTCTAGTAGTCCCCGAAATCGAATCGTGGACTGAAAATTGTAGGCTAGGCTATCCGGATTCAACTGGTTAAAAAACCAAATCCGTTCCTGAGAAAATGACAGGGGCAGCTGGCCCGTCCGCGACACGCGTTCGATCGGGTCCCGCAAAGTACTTGCTTCCCTAACCTGTGATGCCTCGATACTTCCTATCAGATCAGCGACCTTCGGTTTCTCAAAGAGGAGACGCACCGGCAACTCGACATTGAAAGACTCGCGAATCCGCGCAACGATCTGCGCCAACTTGATCGAATCCGCACCGAGAACGAAGAAGTCATCCAGTACCCCGACTCGCTCGACGCGGAGTACCTCTGCACAGATCTTGGTCAATTGCACCTCGCTCGGCGTACGGGGCGCCATGAAGTCATTCGCCAGACTCAGTCGCTGAGACCCCGGTGCCGGTAGAGCGATAAGATCTACCTTGCCGTTGGGCGTTAACGGAACGTAATCTATTGCAACAAACCCCACTGGGATCATGTAATTGGGTAGCGACTCGCAAAGTTTCTCCCGCAGCGCAACGGGGCTGATTACCTGTCCTGGGACCATCACGAGGTAGGCTACCAACTGCTTATCCCCAGGCAAATCCTCACGAGCCATCACGATGGCCTGGCGAATCTCGGCTTGTTCCTCCAGCACAGCTTCAATCTCACCAAGCTCGATCCGAAAGCCACGAACCTTCACCTGTTGATCAGTGCGGCCAAGATGTTCCAACGAGCCGTTGGCACGGATCCTGCCCAGATCGCCCGTACGGTAAAGCCGTGCACCAGGTCTTGCATCGAACGGATCGGGTATGAATCTCTCCATGGTTAGTTTCGGCAAGTTCCGGTATCCGCGGGCTAGTCCGGCGCCACCAATATAAATCTCGCCGGGTGAGCCTGCGCTCACTGGTTGATGGCGCTCGTCGAGTAAATGGATCTCAGTATTTGCAACGGGAAAACCAATGTACACACCTGTCCGGTCAGGCTCTAGGAGCTGAAGAGTTGACCAGACTGTGGTTTCGGTAGGTCCGTATAGATTCCAGAGTTCGCAACAGCAAGCCCGGAGCTTTACCGCTAACTCATGTGACAAAGTCTCCCCGCCACAGAGAATGCGAAAATGGGGGTCTCCCTGCCAACCTGCCTCCAACAGTAAACGCCATGTGGTGGGCGTGGCTTGCATCATCGTCGCACGCGTTTCTACCAACTTGCGGTTCAACTCTGTGCCATCATACGATGTGCTGCGCGGAACCAAGACAACCTGGGCACCAACAGTCAACGGCAGGAACAGCTCCGGTAGCGCCATGTCAAAAGAAATCGTCGTGACCGCCAGCAACCTATCGTCAGCCGAGAGCCCGGGCACGTCTCTCATACTGGAAAGTAGGTTGACGACTGCTCGATGGGGAATCTCAACGGCTTTCGGTCGTCCCGTCGAACCGGAAGTATAAATAATGTAAGCCAGATTAGTGCTAGTAACCGCCGTCTCTAGACGCTGCTCGGAACAGCCGGAGATTACTGAATGATCGGTATCCAGACAAACTGTTCGTGCACGATGGGTAGGAAGACCCGAGGCTACAGCGCTCTCGGTCAGTAAAACTTGCGCCTGGGAGTCTTCTAGCATGTAACCCAGGCGCGCCGCGGGATAAGCGGGATCCAACGGCACATAGGCCGCGCCAGATTTAAGGATGCCGAGCAAGCCGATCAGCATGTCGAGTGAACGATCCAAACATAACGCGACAGGCACATCTGGACCGGCGCCCACAGCACACAAATGATGAGCTACCTTGTTGGAAAGCGACTCTAACTCTGCGAAAGTGAGCTGACTACCTTCGAAATCAACCGCTACGCGGTCCGGCGTCCGCTCGACTTGTGCCTCCACAAGGTAGTGGACGGTATCGCACCTTGGATTCATGTTTGGCATATGATCAATCATTTTTTATGGGAGTCTAAAATGTCGATCCCAGAGGTTTGCATCTGCCAAATTCATTGGAATCCGCCAAGGGATATTTGTTGTTGCTTGTAGATAAAGCAGCATCAAGGCAGAACAACACTTGGATACACCCCCGACAATTAAAATGTACTGGACAGTATCAAGTATCTAAACCTCCGGAGGGCGTATGAAGTGCATACTTTCCAACGACTGCTTGTAGCCGAAAGCGCTAGTCCAAGAAATTACCGACAATGACAGCAATGGGCAAGTAGCAGCCTTCAATTTATTTAAGGGCTGAACCAAAGAGTATGTTGCAGCCTTCTGAACAATTCAATCCCCGGGTCCGGAAAGGAAATAGACCGCCGTCGGGGTTTTTCGGGCGACAGGCCTGCTAAATGTCTAAGTTGGGCTAGGTTCAATAAGACTTACCATACCGCTTTTATAAAGATTGAAAAAGCCAGACATCTGCCAAAACCATTTTCTCGGTGTAGTAAACTTTCATATAGTTGAATACTAACTGGAGTGTCAAATTGGCCGATAAACTGCAATTTTTTGTTTTTGTGCTTTGGGTGAGCTTTGCGCTCCTGGGATTCGGGACAGATGACACAAGAGCCGAATCTCCTCTAGAACGCGGCACCTATCTGATGCATTCGATTGCCGCTTGCGGAAACTGCCATACGACACAGGATCAGAATGGACCGATACCTGGCATGGAATTGGCCGGAATGGCAGATTTTTTTGAGGTTCCCGAATTTACGATCCACACACCGAACATCACGCCAGATAAGGAGACCGGTATTGGTAATTGGACCGACGATCAGATTATCACCTCGATTCGGGAAGGTCGGCGCCCTGATGGCTCCATGATCGGTCCTATAATGCCAATTGGCCTTTATAGAGATATTTCAGATACTGACATTAAAGCCATCGTGGCATATCTCAAAAGCGTTCCACCAGTAAGACACGAGGTCCCCCGGTCAATTTTTAACATCCCTATTCCACCCAGTTACGGGCCGCCGGTAAATCATGTCCCCGATAATTCCAAAGAAGACATAGTTTCCTATGGTGAATACCTCGCGGGACCGATTGGCCACTGTATTGAATGTCACACGCCAATGACACCGACTGGCCCTGATTTTGCGAACAATCTTGGTGCGGGTGGGTGGGTATTCCCTGGGCCGTGGGGAGTCAGCGTTTCAGCGAATATTACCCCTAAAGGACTATCGTCTCGAACAGATGAAGAAATAAAAACTATGATCACCCGAGGAGTGCGCCCAGACGGATCAACCATGCTGCCGCCGATGCCCTACAACTATTACCACAACATGAAAGATAGTGACCTGGACGCTATCGTTGGTTACCTGAGGTCATTACCGCCTAAGTAAACCAATAGTCTTGGAGTATAGCGATATTAGCGACCCTGGCCTGATCAATTCCGACTTCCGCTGAGAGTAAACTGACACATTGGTTTGAGTCTCTTTAATGACGGCTTCGGAGCATTTCCGGCCTAATTGACAGTTTTAACGAAGGTCAGCTTTTCCCAACCATATTCGCTATCGGGCTGGGCCGGATATACGGAACCTTCAGAACAATTGGGATCGTCAGGGTCGAGCTGATTGTATTCAGGATAGTCGCATGCAGAAGACGAATAGAATAGTTTGCCGACTCCCATAGCGGAACAGATTTTGGTGATGTTTAAGTTAATAAGTGCGGAATTATGCATTACGTCCGCATCGTTCTCTATAGAAAACAGGTATCCCGCTCCCCCGTATCAGCCGCCAGTTGGTAAACTTCGGTAAAAACCAGATCAACAACTTCGTGACAAACTGAAGGATCTCGTAAGTCTCTAACGACAAATTCATCAGCATCAGACCGACTAAATTCGGGACTTTTATTATCGACGCCGCGAAACCAGTATCCGTCGGACTTAAATCGACTCACGAGGTGATTTCCGATAAATCCTCCCGCACCACAAACTAGAGCTTTCAGCATTGATAAAATAACCAGACAGGCAAAGGGCGTATATTATCAAATGTAGCGCTGTACCCAGTCGGAATCAAAATTCACCGGGTTGTTGTAACTAAAATGCTTTTAAATTGTGAGCCGGACCTAAATATTCTATACGATCAAAAATTCCAGTTTATTGTCATCGACGTAGCTGATTTCCTGAAACGTGATGTTGTCATCCAGAATTTTTCCATCCTGAATCATGGTGATCCGTGTTTCGTCCACACCACAGTTTAGAGCTACAGCCTGCCTGATCAGCGAGATTGATGCGTTTTTCTTAAACTTCAGGTTGAGAATCAGATTCTCCGGGCCCTGGAGTTCAAGATTTATCAGTTTCGATTTTGCGACTCCAATCTTTTCAAGCAGTCTGGTCCCACGCGAAAAAAATTTCAAAGACTGTCGGTTTGCAAACTTGAAAACCTGTTTAACCTTTGAGGCCAGCCGTAATCTGGGGTCAATTACTATTTCATTGGCCATGCGTTTTTCGCCGCCACGTTGATCGCGATGTAGCTCCTGCCAAAAACCTTTTGCATATTCCAATGGCCAATGTGTGAGTCGAATGTGACAGGCATCTGTCGTTCGAATGATGTCCAGGGCTTTGTCCAAAGGTTGATCTGGTGATACATCAAGAGAAAAGCCCGGCAGTATTTCATGGCTGGAAAACATCAGCCCCACTGAAACATCATCGATAATGTCGAACCGGATTTCCCGTTTCCTTTCGATCAGGCTCGAAGCTTCCTCAGCGCTTAGTAAATATCCAGCACCACTACAGAATGAATTACCCGCGTAACGTTCAAGCTCATCCAGAGACTTGATGCATTTACCGGGCCCGATTTTATCGTAATATACCAGATCGCTACGCAATGCATCATCCCAGACCCAGGAACCAGAATAGCAGATGCGCTGTTTTTCCTGAATAAATTTATCCAGAGATGGTAATCGAATCAGACTACTGAGATTGGTTCGGAAAAAGACATCATACTGATCCTTAAGCAGATCAAAGGCGTAAACGGTCTTGCTTAGAATTCCAGGAATATTGATAGTCTGAAATACCGGTGGACATAGAAGTGAGTAGTCCGCTAATGGGTCCTGGATAATGTTGTCTCTGATTTTCTGAAATTCACTAATGTCGGTATCGTGCTCAAACAACAGAAAGACATCAATGTGCGGCGTGTGTTTTCTGGTGTGTTGAATTAGCTGGGTCCACTGAGTGTGAATGTAGTGGACGTATAGAGGTTGATTGGTTGCTGCGATCACCAGGATGGCAATTTTTTTCATAGAACGAGCCTGACTAGCCTCCTTCGATGGCAGACAGAAGGGTCACTCGATCTCGGTCGGATATTTTTAAGTCGCTCCATTGGTCTTATGGAATTATCGTTTCAACATTCATCAGAATCAATCCGGTGGGGTCTTCGAATCCCCCTTTTTCCAGCAACTCACGGGGGCCACCGGATGGTTGATATCCAAGCCGACCTCCAACTTTAAGAAAAAGAAGAGTGCTAACTGCCCGTTTTCGCCGTTTAGTAATCTCACTTTAATCATTGGATCGGTTCAAATCGAATATTCTCTCCTAAGAGTGGTAACGTTCGTTTGTCCATAAAATACTCAAATCTATCATGTTATTTGCAGTCAACTTCGCTGATAAACGCGATCAATTTGATACACGTAAAGAGAATTTACAGTCCCATATTCGATGGCCCGATGACCACAAAGAAGTAGTATTTATTGGTGGATCGTTAAGAGAAGAACCTGATGCAAACCCTATTGGGAGATTATGGATCGTCGAAGCGGAGAGTAAATTGACTATCGAGGCGCTGATTAGAACCGATCCGTTCTGGGTTCATGGACTACGGGACACTTACCGTATACTTCATTGGTCTAAAGCTTTTCCAGATAGGAAAACGCCTGTATAAACAGAGAATTATATTTTTTATGCTTGAAATCCTACCAGCGAAGAAAACGGATTCTGGGTTAATTCTGCGTTATATAAAGGAGCTAACGGAAGCTGAGAAATTCCCGTTTAATGTTTCAGTGACCCAAGCCGACATAGAGACTAATTTATTTGGTGCAACTCCAGCAGCCGAAGCTCTGATTATCTATCAACAACAGAATCCGTGTGGTTTTGCAGTTTACTACCACACATTCAGTACTACTACGGGACGGCGTGGACTGCATCTGGATGATTTATATATTGAACCAAAAGCACAAGGCCAAGGATTGGGTAAAAAGGTGTTCAGTTACCTAGCAAGACTGGCTCTTGATCGACATTGCGCCCGTTTCGAGTGGTGGGCAGTAAAAACAAACGTTGATGCCATCAGATTGTACGAGAATATGGGTGCTCGGGATTTAGAAGAAATTTCTATTTTCCGTCTTGATCCAGAAGATATTCTAATTGTAGCTGCCGGACTCGAGTAAATGAGTGCTATGGATTTGTACTGAAATTGAAGTGAATCTAGTCAGATTCCAGCTTAATGTAAAATTTATGCGGTGGGCTTAATCTCGCGATAGTCCGCAATGGAGCAATCCCTGCCTAATGGGCTGTTTCGGTGAACGTCAGCTATTCCTAATTAGCCGAGTTTCTCGATACCAGCCGGCCATACTCACTAAGATAAATGGGTCTGAATTGCCCATCTCAGACGTCAAGGTATTCGGTGACTATAGGAATTTCTTTTAGATTGTAAAGTTAAAAAGGCCGCCTAATGACGGCCTTTTAATAGTTCGGATGATTCCGATACTTAACCGGTCAACTTAATGGATCTATGTCACTTGAGTCATCCACCCCGGATTCCTCTTCGCCGCCGTCATCATCGCCTGCGACGGAGACCATGCAGTCGCCTACAGAGTCGCCGTGGTTAAGATGCGCGTTTACGGCGGGCGCAGCGATAGTCAGGGTTTTTTCCGCCGGCGTGCCAGGCTTGTGGCAAACCGTCACTTTTGCCGCAGAGATGTTGTCATCACTGATGACACCGTCGTCGACATTGCCGGATATCGTATCTTCCGAAGCATTAACTCTTGTTGTGACCAGACTCCCCTGCTCGTTAAAGGTCAGATCGGCATTGACGCCTTCCGTTAGTCCAATGGGTTGCGGAGCGCCAGCAGCTACTTGAATCGAATAGTCTCCCGGGTCAAGTCCCATAAATGCGAAATTACCATCTGCATCAGTGGTGGTAGTCTCAGTTGTTCCGTCCGGGTAGGTCAATGTAACAAGGACATCTGGAACACCGGCTGCATTGGCAACGGGTATGACTAACTTGTAAATGGCTGCTAACAGGCCAGCGTGTGCTTCCACGGAACGATTAAAGGCAAGTCCGTTGTTGACGTTGCCGCTGATGGAAGCCAGGCCAGAACCCGATCCACCACCGCCTGAAGAAGAGTCGCTACTGCCGCATGCGGTCAGAAATACCATGCTGGCAATCAGCACGGAAATCAGTGAATATTTAATTGAGAACAGCTTCATGATGTACCCCTTCTAGTAGATTTTCATTTTATTTGATTCAAGACGCCTTAGACGCTCTTGAATTATCCCCATAGCCAATCTAGTGACTGAACCAATAATACTTTGTCGATTTATAGAGTACAAGCTGAACCAAAGCTCTAAAAGGTTAAAAAGGTCAAGAAATGCTGACGGAAAAGGAGTGCTACAGGATTATGCAGAATGTTACGCCTGGCGCACTGGAGGGTTGCTAGGCGGTAACTTGAATGACGGCTCCGGAGCATTCTGGGCCGTTTGAACTATTTCGGTGAACCTCAGCTATTCCAAATCACCGGATATCTCTATAGCAGTTGTCCTCACTCACTAAGATGAATGCCTCTGAATCTGCCCTAACCGGACTAAACCGTATTTAGTTCTGACCTCAAAATTTAATCGACTTGACCACTTATTGCTTGTCGAGTTTTTTGGGTGTTTCAATCTCAGGTAACCAGGTTTGAGCAGATCGACACCATAATTGAAACTGTGGCGGCAATTGATCCCGCTGGGCCACCGTACCCATGCGAATATTATGCGCCTTGGGATCGCCGCCAGGGCTGGCTGAATAAATTCCCGAGCCACAGTTTTCGCAGAATGCCTGTTCACGCCTATTCCCACTGTCGCCAGTTTTTATGTAGATTTTCGGATTACCTTCTAACAATCGGAAACCTCCTGCTTGCACCATCCCAAAGGTACGAAAGGCCGATGCAGATAATTTCTGGCAATCAGCACAATGGCAGATTCCAACAGATTCTGGGTCTAATTCAGCTTCGTATATGATTGCACCGCAGTGGCAACTTCCTTCAATTTTCATGGCTTTCAAGGTTGTTAAAAATAATCTTAGAAAATTTCCAAATGCCCTCAGTGAGTATAACTGGCACGTTGGTTTGAGTCTCTTGAAAGTCGGCTCAGGAGCATTTCCAGCCTAATGGGCAGGATTGACGAACCTAATGGGCAGGATTGACGAAGGTCAGCTTTTCCTACTTCGTCCAATTCTTAAATAGCGGCCGTTTTAGAAATCGGGTTGGAAGGCAAGTTGATACTCTATCCGGTCATTCGATATATGTGCTTTTACGAATATCAACCTCATAACATAGACGAGATAATATTCAGTAAAGCTTAAAAGCTCTTCTTGAAAAGTTTCAATAGAACCAACAGTTTTACTTGTCCGCGAAAGCAGCTAGCTTTATTTGCGCTGCGTTCTTAAGGATTGACAATCCATATCGCGCAACTTCTAAATACTAAGCACCTCGATGATAAAGCGTCAATCATTCCAGCAAGACTTGCCTTATACGCCTTCCAATTTTAGTGTCTATTGCGTTTGTTCTGCGCCAAGTTGCTCAGCGTCACGACTTTTCCTCGGTGCAGATGGGGGTGTGCTCGACGCCAGTCTGACCTGTTCGTCGATATCGGTGGCACCGATACGCAGGTACTCACGAGCTTCTTCGGTATCGTGTTTCCAGAGTGCCTGTGCTGCCATGATCCGGTCTGTGGTATTTGTGCTACCGTAAAGCAGGATATTTCCAAGGGTCCGGGTTGCACGTTCACCGCCTATCTGACCTAGAGCATTAATCGCTTGTGCGCGGATAGATGCGTGCCTGTCCAGCAATGCGGACTCAAGCGCAGTCACTGCCTTCTCGTCCCCTAGTGCACCGAGCGCGATAGCCGCTCTAGCTCGCACGAGCGCGTCCTGATCCTCCTGAAGTAGTTGAATCAATCTTAGCCTAATACGTTCTTTTTCATCCTTTGCCGATAAAACTGAACTCGCCTGAGTTGATAGTCGCAATGCGGCCATGCTTCGCGTGTTGCTATTTTCCTGCTGCAGATTTTCCACAGAAACAAAACTCTCCAGGGTATCAGTGACTTCATCGGAGGGTGAGTCGCTAAATCCCAAAAACCACAGCTGCGATATAGTGTTGTGCTCACCAGATCCGTCGCTGGATTGATAAAAGACAATTCGGTTGGTATCTCTGGTCAGATGCTCGACAGCCTCTGTGATCGGCATTCCAGTAAAAGAAACGGTTACCAATCGGGATTCGCCGGTAGCTGCAACCACAACGGTTTTGAAACCTGCTAATTCGCCTATTCGTTGAATAACTTCGGATAGCGGTGCGTCGTGTGCTTTAAGAGTTAATAAGTTCGTTTTAGCGTCGATCTCAATTTCTACTGATCCCGAATTCGCTTCGCTGAACGCTATCGGTACATTGGTGACTGCGTAGACGATCCCGAGTGCTATCAATACTCTCGTTACGCGCAGCCAAATATTCAATGTGATTCTTT
>CAMYNW010000039.1 GCA_947259885.1 uncultured Gammaproteobacteria bacterium | reverse complement strand
GGTCATCGCCGCCGTCAAGGTCGTCTTACCGTGGTCTACGTGACCAATCGTGCCAACGTTTACGTGCGGCTTCGTTCTCTCAAATTTTTCTTTCGACATCTTCGAACTCTCAAACTAAAGGTTGTTTACTGTATTCACTCAAATTTATTGGCTACGCGGCCTTGATCGCTTCCGCGACATTAACCGGGACCGGAGCATACTTCTTAAATTCCATGGTGTAGTTGGCACGCCCCTGTGTCGCCGAACGCAGCGAAGTGGAGTAGCCAAACATTTCTGAAAGCGGCACTTCAGCCTTAATCACCTTGCCACCCGGCGAATCTTCCATTTCCTGAATCATGCCCCGCCGCGAACTGATATCGCCATTAACATTGCCCATGTATTCCTCAGGAGAAACAATCTCCACTGCCATTAGCGGTTCCAGCAATTGTGGGCCAGCCTTCCTGCAACCTTCCCGAAATGCCTGAATTCCTGCAGCCTTAAAGGCGTGTTCTGACGAGTCGACATCATGAAAAGAGCCGTCATATAGTGTGGCTTTGACATCAATCACTGGATAGCCCGCCAACACACCACTATGCATGGCATCTTGGATACCCTTATCAACGGAAGGAATGTATTCACGGGGCACAGCGCCGCCCTTAATCTGATCGACAAATTCGTATCCCGCGCCCATCTCCATTGGCTCAAGCCGAATATAGACGTGACCGTATTGTCCGCGCCCTCCGGTTTGCTTAACGTATTTGTATTCCTGCTCAACGGTTTTGGTAATCGTTTCGCGATACGCCACCTGCGGTTTACCGATATTGGCGCCGACACTGAATTCCCGCTTCAGTCGATCAATAATGATTTCAAGATGCAGCTCCCCCATACCCGAAATAATTGTTTGGCCTGACTCTTCGTCAGTCGCGACATGAAAAGAAGGGTCCTCCTGCGCAAGCTTACCAAGCGCAACGGAAAGCTTCTCCTGGTCCACCTTGGTTTTCGGCTCTACCGCCTGGGAGATGACCGGATCAGGAAACTCCATTCTCTCCAGCACAACTTCCGCTCCAGGTGCACAAAGCGTATCTCCGGTTGAGACCGTTTTAAGCCCTACCGCAGCGGCAATATCTCCCGCTCGGACTTCCTTAATATCTTCACGGTCGTTGGCATGCATCTGCAGCAGTCTGCCAATTCTTTCTTTCTTACCTTTGACCGAGTTATAGACCATGTCGCCGGCGTTCAGCACGCCAGAATAGACTCTGAAGAAGACTAACTGCCCCAGAAATGAATCGGTCATTATCTTGAAACCTAGAGCCGCGAATGGCTCTGCATCATCTGAATGACGCTCGACAGCAGTTTCACCATCCGCAGCCACTCCTGTTATGGCAGGCACTTCTATCGGGCTTGGAAGGTAATCGACCACCGCATCAAGCATGGCCTGTACGCCTTTATTTTTGAACGCGCTGCCACAAAAAACGGGGATCAATTCGTTGCGCAGAGTTCTTTGACGAATTCCTTGTCTGATTTCTTCTTCAGACAACTCTCCCTGTTCAAAGAATTTCTCCATCAACAATTCATCAGCCTCGGCCGCCGCTTCGACCAGCTTCTCTCGCCATTTCTGACATTGGGCCAACATCGACTCGGGAATCTCTCGGTATTCGAAATTAACGCCCATATCCGATTCTTCCCAGTAAATAGCTTTCATTCTGACCAGGTCTATCACACCTTCGAATTGATCTTCTGCACCAATAGGAAGCTGCAACGGCATCGGGTTGGCCCCGAGGCGGTTGTTAATCTGGTTTACTACACGAAGAAAATCTGCGCCGACTCGGTCCATCTTATTGACGAAGGCGATTCTGGGCACATGATACTTGTTGGCCTGTCGCCACACAGTTTCAGACTGGGGTTCTACACCGCCTACGGCGCAGAAAACCGCTACAGAACCATCCAGAACACGCAATGAACGCTCGACTTCAATAGTGAAGTCAACGTGCCCCGGGGTATCGATAATATTGATACGGTGTTGCGGATACTGCTTTTCCATACCACTCCAAAAACAAGTGGTGGCAGCAGAGGTAATAGTAATCCCGCGCTCTTGCTCTTGCTCCATCCAGTCCATGGTGGCATTACCATCGTGAACCTCACCAATCTTATGCGACAGGCCGGTATAAAAAAGCACCCGTTCCGTGGTCGTCGTCTTGCCCGCATCAATATGGGCCATGATGCCTATATTGCGGTAACGATCGATTGGGGTTTTTCTGGCCACGGGACTTAGTTTGAAGAAGTTATTGATTAGAAACGGTAGTGAGAAAAGGCTTTGTTGGCTTCCGCCATCTTGTGCGTATCTTCACGTTTCTTGACCGCTGTGCCGCGCTCTTCTGAAGCATCCATCAATTCGCCCGCTAATCGAGCGGTCATGGATTTCTCATTGCGCCGGCGTGCAGCATCCACCAGCCAGCGCATCGCCAGAGCGATCTGCCGACTCGGTCGCACTTCTACTGGCACCTGATATGTCGCACCGCCGACCCGGCGACTTTTGACTTCGACACCAGGGCTCACGTTTTCAAGAGCGGAATTGAACACCTCTATCGGGTCATCCTTACCGCGCTCCTTGATCAGGTCAAATGCACCATACATGATTCCTTCGGCAATAGATTTCTTGCCATCCATCATCATAATGTTAATGAACTTGGCCACCGTCTGATCCTTGTATTTTGGATCAGGCAGTATTTCTCGTTTTGGTACTTCTCTGCGTCTCGGCATTGTCGCTAATCTTCGGTTAATCAATGCATAAAAATTCCGCCCTTGTCGCATAGGGTATTCGCGACAAAAGCTGAACGGGTATTCCAGGGCGCCCCTGATAACGCTCGCGAGGAACGGATCCAAGGCCACCGAAGTCATCCTTTCGAAGTCTTCCAGTCTGATACGCGGCGCGAACATACAGTCCATCACCGCCAACTCCCTTAATAAGACTTCACTCGCGGGAGTTTAAGGTTTACGCCAGTTGCAAAACAAAGGGCGAAGGCGTGTAGCCTGGTGTAGGTAATAAATGCAGGCGCGTTACGACTTGGGTCGTTTAGCACCATATTTTGACCGGCCCTGACGCCGATCTGACACCCCTGAGGTATCCAGTGCACCGCGAACGGTGTGGTAACGAACGCCTGGGAGGTCTTTTACTCGGCCACCACGCAACAGAACCACCGAGTGTTCCTGCAGGTTATGGCCTTCACCACCAATATAGGTGGTGACCTCAAAACCATTGGTCAGTCGCACACGGGCAACTTTCCTTAACGCCGAATTCGGCTTCTTCGGAGTAGTGGTATAAACACGAGTGCACACGCCCCGCTTCTGGGGACACGCCTGGAGCGCAGGTACGTTTGTTTTCTTTACCTGTTTCTTGCGTGGTTTTCTGACCAGCTGGTTTACTGTGGGCATTCGCTAAACTAATCCGCTAAAAATACTGTATAAATCGTTCCCGATCCTGGCACTATATTAATGCCGTCGTTCACAACTCAAACTGGACCGGGATTTATCGCGCGAGGTTTTCGCCGTTTGCAGTCAAACCCAGCATTTCAGCCAAATTTTAAACGTTCAGGACCCCTGCGAGGGCGGCGATTCTATGCCCCGGAGACACCCCTGTCAAGGCTATTTTCCTGGGTCTGACCAAAGGCTTTCGATCAGTTGCCGGCTCAAATTCGCTGCGCCGGCAACCAGATCGAATCAAAGGCGTTACGCTTCGCTGATTTCGAGTTCAACCGCGTCGTCTGAAGCGCCTTCAACCGCACCGAGAAGCTCTTCAAGTTCTTGATTTTTTTGAAGACTTTCAATTCGGTTTCGTTTACGTTCTTCATGGAACGCGAGCCCGGTTCCCGCCGGAATCAATCGGCCCACGATGACGTTCTCTTTCAGGCCGCGCAAATTGTCAATTTTGCCGTTGACCGATGCATTGGTCAGAACCCTGGTGGTTTCTTGGAACGAGGCCGCCGAAATGAATGATTCTGTAGTCAAGGATGCCTTGGTTATACCTAGAAGCTCGGGAGCGTATCCAGCTGGCTGTTTACCTTCCGCAACCAGATTATCGTTGTAATCCAGGAGCATCGAACGCTCAACCTGCTCACCCGGAAGGTAGGTGCTGTCGCCTACCTCATTGATCCGAACCTTGCGCAGCATCTGACGAACGATCACTTCAATATGCTTATCGTTAATTTTTACACCCTGCAACTGATAAACATCCTGCACCTCATTGACAATATAGTCGGCCAAGCTTGTGACCCCACGATAATCGAGAATATCACTTGCCAATGGCGGCCCGTCGACGACTACTTCTCCCCGCTCTACAGACTCACCTTCGAACACATTTATGCGACGCGTTTTCGGTATCAGATTGTCCAAAACCTCTCCATCTTTTGTGGTAATAACCAGACGGTGCTTGCTCTTGGTCTCTTTACCAAAAGAGACAATACCTGTTGCTTCGGCTAATATCGCAGGTTCTTTGGGCTTGCGCGCTTCGAAAAGCTCCGCGACTCTGGGTAAACCGCCTGTGATATCGCGTGTCTTAGATGACTCCTGCGGTATTCGGGCAAGAACGTCGCCATTGTGAACTTCCTGGCCATCTTCCAGCATCACGATAGAGTCCGGGGGAAGCTGATAACGTGCATCGACATCGGTGCCAGGAATTTTCACCGACTTTCCGTCTTTGCTTACCAAACTAATGGTTGGTTTGATATCGTGGGCACTACCGCGTCGACGCTGTGGATCCAGTATTACGTATGTTGTGCGACCAGTAATCTCATCAGTCTGTACATTTACCGTCACACCTTCAATGAGGTCGGTAAACACAACCTTTCCCGCCACCTCAGTAATAATTGGATGGGTGTGGGGATCCCAAGTGGCGACCACCGAACCCACCTTCACTTTTGAGCCTTCTTTTACCGATAAGACAGCGCCGTAAGGCAGTTTGTGGCGTTCGCGATCTCGACCGCGCCCATCCTGAACCACCAGTTCACTAGATCGAGTGACGACCACATTGTTACGGTCGCTGTTTTCTACCAGCTTGACCCCGCGCAGCGATATTTTGCCCTCATTCTTGAGCTCGATTTGGCTGGATACCGAAGAACCAGATGCCGCCCCACCAATGTGGAAGGTCCGCATCGTCAGCTGGGTACCGGGCTCACCAATGGATTGGGCAGCGATAACACCAATCGCTTCTCCGAGATTGATCCTGTGCCCGCGACCCAGGTCTCGACCGTAACATTTGGCACAAACGCCATATCGAGTCTCACAGGTAACCGCCGAACGCACCGTAATCTCATGCAAGTTCGCCTGATCAACCAGTTTGACCAGGGATTCATCCAACATCTGGTCATTCGATACGATCACGTCACCGCTGGCAGGATCCACAATATCCTCGGTACTGTAACGACCGAGTATCCGATCACTCAGAGGAACAACCACCTCACCACCCTGCACCTGGGCTTCTCGTCGCAGACCTTTGGTGGTGCCACAATCTTCTTCGGTCACTACCAGGTCCTGACACACGTCCACTAATCGACGAGTCAGATAACCTGAGTTCGCTGTTTTGAGTGCGGTATCGGCCAGGCCCTTGCGGGCACCATGAGTGGAGATGAAGTATTGCAGTACGTTCAGTCCCTCACGAAAGTTTGCGGTAATCGGCGTCTCAATAATTGACCCATCCGGTTTAGCCATCAGACCCCGCATGCCGGCCAGCTGACGAATCTGGGCATGAGAGCCTCTCGCACCTGAGTCAGCCATCATGTATATCGAGTTGAAGGATTCCTGCTCGACAGTTTTGCCTTCTTTATTCCTTACCTCATCCACACCAAGTTCGCTCATCATGGCATCAGCAACCTGCTCACTGGTGCGAGTCCAGATATCGATTACCTTGTTGTACCGCTCACCATCGGTCAGCAGTCCATTGGTATACTGGCTCTGTATCTCGACTACTTCTTTCTGGGCCACATCCAGCAGGGCATCTTTGCTTGCCGGAATCACCATGTCGTCGACACCAATGGAAATGCCCGCCAGTGCCGCCATTCGAAAGCCGGTGTACATAAGCTGGTCTGCAAAAATAACCGACTCCTTGAGTCCGGCATTGCGATAACAAACATTAATCAGCTCAGAAATGGTTTTCTTCTTCATCGGCCGGTCAATCAGATCAAACGGCAGACCTTTGGGCAGAATTTCGGATAGCAGTGCTCTGCCCACGGTGGTGTCGATGATGTGCCTCTCACCGGTAGGCTCACCGCTCTCATCAACGCTCGGAACACGAACCTTGATTCGCGCATGCAGATGCGCCTGACCGGAATCATTGGCGCGGCGCAACTCGTTTAGATCAGAGAAATAGCCCCCTGTACCCTTCGCATCAGCACTTTCCCGAGTCATATAGTAAAGACCCAGAATAATATCCTGAGAAGGCACGATGATCGGTTCACCGTTCGCTGGAGAAAGGATGTTATTAGTAGACATCATCAAGGACCGGGCCTCCAGCTGCGCCTCGATAGACAGCGGCACGTGAACAGCCATCTGGTCGCCATCAAAGTCCGCGTTATATGGCGTACACACTAACGGATGCAGTTGAATTGCCTTGCCTTCGATGAGCACAGGCTCAAACGCCTGAATACCAAGCCGGTGCAGAGTCGGTGCCCGATTCAACATCACTGGATGTTCGCGAATGACTTCTTCAAGAATATCCCAGACTTCGGGGCTTTCCATCTCCACCATTTTCTTTGCTTGTTTGATGGTGGTGGCCAGGCCGCGTAATTCGAGCTTGCTGAAAATAAACGGCTTGAACAACTCGAGAGCCATTTTTTTCGGCAGGCCGCACTGATGCAGCTTAAGGGTTGGGCCTACAACGATTACCGAGCGTCCTGAGTAGTCAACCCGCTTACCGAGCAAGTTCTGTCGGAACCGGCCCTGTTTACCCTTGATCATGTCCGAAATGGACTTTAATTGACGCTTGTTGGCACCGGTGATCGCTTTACCGCGTCGTCCGTTGTCTAGCAACGCATCGACCGCCTCCTGCAGCATTCGCTTTTCGTTGCGCACGATAAGATCCGGTGCGTTCAAATCCAACAATCGCTTAAGACGATTATTGCGGTTGATTACCCGGCGATAAAGGTCATTCAAGTCAGATGTTGCGAAGCGCCCACCTTCCAACGGCACCAGCGGTCGCAGGTCAGGCGGAAGCACGGGCAAGACATCCATGATCATCCAACCCGGTTTGTTACCTGAGTTAAGGAAAGCCTCGATAACTTTTAGGCGGCTGGTAAGCTTCTTGATCTTGGTTTCGGATTTGGTGGCAGCAAGCTCTTCACGCAGCAAGCCCTCCTCAACGTCTAGATCAATCTCTCGCAACAACGACCGGATTGCATCCGCGCCCATGCGGGCCTCAAATGCGTCGCCGTACTTTTCAATCGCATCGAGATAGGTTTCTTCTGTCAGCAGCGCGCCACGCTCGAAATCAGTCACACCGGGATCGATGATGACATAAGCCTCGAAATAGAGAACACGCTCCATCTCGCGCACGGTCATATCAAGCAAAAGACCGAGTCGGGACGGTAACGACTTAAGGAACCAGATATGCGCGCAAGGGGCGGCCAGTTCGATATGACCCATACGTTCCCGGCGCACCTTGGACAGCGTAACCTCTACGCCACATTTTTCACATATGACGCCGCGATGCTTCAAACGTTTGTATTTTCCGCACAAACACTCATAGTCACTGACTGGGCCAAAAAGTTTGGCGCAGAACAGTCCATCACGCTCAGGACGGAAGGTACGATAGTTAATAGTCTCGGGCTTCTTTACTTCACCATAAGACCAGGACCGGATTTTTTCCGGTGAAGCTATGCTGACACGGATAGCGTCAAAATCCTCAACCGTATCGTTTTGTTTAAACAGGTTAAAAATGTCTCTCATTTTTCTGCCTCGTAAATAGTCGGTTGATGATTAGCTGTTATTCTGCTGGAGCTCAATATTGAGGCCAAGCGCTCGGATTTCCTTAACTAGCACGTTGAAGGATTCCGGCATGCCTGCATCCATTCCGTGGTCTCCTCTGACAATGTTCTCATAAATCTTGGAACGTCCAACAACATCGTCGGACTTCACTGTCAGCATTTCCTGAAGGGTATAGGCAGCGCCGTAAGCCTCCAACGCCCAAACTTCCATCTCACCAAATCGCTGCCCACCAAACTGGGCCTTTCCGCCAAGCGGCTGCTGGGTGATCAGGCTGTAAGGGCCAGTAGAGCGCGCATGCATCTTATCATCCACCAGGTGGTTGAGTTTTAGAATGTACATGTAGCCACAAGTAACCGGGCGGTCAAACGCCTCTCCGGTTCGCCCATCAAACAGCGTGGTCTGACCACTTTCCGGCAGACCCGCAAGCTTGAGCATCCCCTTGATCTCGGACTCGTGGGCGCCATCAAACACTGGAGTCGCCATAGGAACACCCTGGCGCAAATTACTGGCCAGCTCGAGTACCTCGTCATCGCTGAATGAATCAAGATCCTCTTTCTTGCCACTGGTGTTGTAAACCTTGCTCAGATATTTTCGCAACTGATCAGGTTTCTTAGCCTTGCGCAGCATTTCATCAATTTGTTTTCCAAGGTTCTTGGCGGCCCATCCAAGATGGGTTTCCAGTACCTGGCCAACATTCATACGTGAAGGTACGCCGAGGGGATTAAGACAGATATCAACAGCGGTTCCATCTTCCATGTAAGGCATATCTTCCACAGGCACGATCTTTGAGATCACGCCCTTGTTTCCGTGCCTACCAGCCATTTTGTCACCAGGCTGCAATCGCCGCTTAACTGCGACAAATACCTTTACGATCTTGAGTACGCCAGGGGCTAAATCGTCACCCATCTGGATTTTTTCACGTTTCTCCTCGAAACGATTATCAAAGTCCTTGCGTTGTAATTCGAGTTGATCGCGAATGCGCTCGATTTGTTCATTCGCCTCCTCATTGCGCAGGCGGACTTCAAACCACTGTTTACGCGGTAATTCAGCAAGATAATCCGCCGTTACTTTATCGCCAGCTTTGAGGTTGTTAGGACCGCCTTCAGCGACATGATTACGCAGCAGCTTCTCAATTCGTGCAAACGAATCATCCTCGACAATACGCATCTGGTCATCCAAATTCTTGCGCACCATAGCAAGTTCAAAATCATCATTTGCAGTAGCACGGGCATCCTTCTTAAGACCTTCACGAGTAAACACCTGCACGTCAATAACAGTACCCTTCATACCGGAAGGCATACGCAGTGAAGTGTCTTTTACATCCGAGGCCTTCTCACCGAATATCGCTCGCAGCAGCTTCTCCTCTGGAGTCAATTGGGTTTCACCTTTCGGTGTGATCTTGCCCACCAGCACATCACCAGGCTGAGTCTCGGCACCGATGTACACAATGCCGGATTCATCCAGCTTGGAAAGCGCACTTTCACCAACGTTCGGAATATCACGACTGATTTCCTCTGAACCAAGTTTGGTATCGCGGGCTACACAGGAAAGCTCCTGGATATGGATCGAGGTGTACACCTCATCCTTCACCAATCGCTCAGAGATCAGGATCGAATCCTCAAAGTTATATCCATTCCACGGCATAAACGCCATCAGGATATTTCGTCCAAGCGCCAGCTCACCCATATCTGTGGAAGGCCCGTCCGCCAGCACATCTCCACGTTCTACGACGTCGTTATACTTCACCAGTGGACGTTGATTGATGGTGGTGTTCTGGTTTGAACGCTGGTATTTGGTTAGATTGTAAATATCGACGCCCGGCTCACCTTCGATACCTTCGTTATCATTGACTCGTACCACAATTCTGGAAGCATCAACAAAGTCGACCACGCCACCGCGCCGCGCCACCACAGTAACGCCCGAGTCCACGGCAACCGTACGTTCCATTCCGGTACCGACCAGGGGTTTTTCACTGCGCAACACTGGCACTGCCTGGCGCTGCATGTTTGAACCCATCAGTGCGCGGTTAGCGTCATCATGCTCAAGGAAAGGCACTAACGACGCAGCTACCGAAACAATCTGTTGCGGTGCAACGTCAATATAATCAATCTGATCAGGCGTTGACAGCGAGAATTCATTCTTGTGCCGACAGGAAACCAGCTCATTAGTGAATTTACCAGCAGCGTCCAGCACTGAGTTTGCCTGCGCGATCACATACTTATGTTCTTCAATCGCAGACAGGAATTCCACGTCCTTTGTAATCTTCCCGCTTTTAACCTTGCGATATGGCGTTTCGAGAAAGCCATATTCGTTGGTTCGAGCAAACACCGCGAGAGAGTTGATCAATCCGATATTAGGGCCTTCTGGTGTCTCGATTGGGCAAACCCTGCCATAGTGGGTCGGATGTACGTCGCGCACTTCGAAACCAGCTCGCTCTCGAGTCAAACCACCTGGGCCGAGTGCGGATACACGTCGCTTGTGAGTGACTTCCGAAAGCGGGTTGGTTTGGTCCATAAACTGGGACAATTGGCTGGAACCAAAAAACTCTCGAACCACTGCCGCTACCGGCTTGGCATTTATCAAATCTTGTGGTGTTAAGTTCTCACTCTCCACCAGGTTGAGTCGCTCCTTAACCGCGCGCTCAACCCGCACCAGACCAATACGAAACTGGTTTTCCACCAATTCACCAACTGACCGGACCCGACGGTTACCAAGGTTATCAATGTCGTCAATTTCGCCTTTGCCGTTCTTCAGCGAAACAATCTTCTTCAATACATCGATGATGTCCTGCTTACTCAGGGTACCTGGTCCCTCATCGCTATCACGCCCAAGGCGTCGATTGAACTTCATACGACCCACAGCCGACAGATCGTAGCGTTCATGATTGAAGAACAGATTGGTAAAAAGAGCAGCCGAGGCTTCCTTGGTTGGCGGCTCACCAGGGCGCATCATACGATAGATTTCTATCTGCGCTTCTTCTTCGCTGCGTGTAGCATCGATTCGCAGGGTATCAGATATGAACGGCCCGCAATCGATGTCGTTGGTATAAATGGTTTCGATCTGCACCACACCCGCTTCGCGCAAAGCCTCCAGTAATTCTTCAGTGATTTCCTGATTGGACTCGGCCAACAGCTCACCAGTTTCCTGATCAATGATATTTTTCGACAAAGTTCGGCCGACGATGAATTCATTCGGCACTTCGATCTCGCTCATACCCGCCTTTTCAAGCTCTCGGGTATGTCTTGCTGTAATTCTCTTCTCGGCCTCTACCAGGATTTTACCTTTGGGCCCTTTAAGGTCGAACTCCAGTTGCTGACCACGGAGGCGTTCCGGCACAAGGTCAATCATGCAGCTTTCTTCGCCTAGGGAAATCGCGTCATTCTCATAAAACATCGCGAGAATCTCCTCGGTGTCGTAGCCTAGAGCACGCAGAATAATGGTTGCTGGAAGTTTGCGCCGACGATCAATACGAATATACAGCAGATCCTTCGGATCGAATTCCATGTCCAGCCATGAGCCTCGATATGGAATGACACGAGCCGAGAATAACAGCTTACTTGAGGCATGCGTCTTACCTCCATCGTGATCGAAAATAACCCCAGGAGAACGATGCAACTGAGAAACAATAACCCGTTCGGTACCGTTAATTACAAATGTGCCGTTGTCGGTCATCAAAGGCATATCGCCCAGAAACACTTCCTGCTCGATTACATCTTTTGGTTTCTTGCCGCTACCGCTCTTATTAAAAATGACCAGTCGCATGACCACCCGCAGTGGACATGAAAACACCAAACCACGCTGCATGCATTCATTAACATCGAAACGAGGCTTTTCAAGGCGGTAACTGACGAAATCTAAGATTACGCTGCCATTGTAACTCTCGATAGGAAATACAGATTTAAACGCGGCCTGGATACCCTGATCGATGCGTTGTTGCGGCGCAATGTCAGCTTGCAGATATCTGTAGTACGACTCTTTCTGGGTCGTCAAAAGGTACGGCACCTCGAAATCGTCAGAACGCTTACTGAAGTTCTTACGGATACGTTTTTTCTCGGTAAAGGAATAGCCCATGTGTTGTCCCCTGGTCAGATCAACCTAGTGTCGAAAATTACCAGCGATAAATCGCTGTAAAAAATAAACCATATTTCAAATTAACTTTAATCGTCATTATTGATTAATGTTGACTACAGCCCGTTTGAAATACGGCTCTACCAAATTTGAAGCCCTGTCGTGACATCAAATATATCTCGTGAGACCATCTTGTCTCAAAACCTAAGAACGCAGCGATACAGAGCGACGGTAAGCCGTCACCCTGCACCACTTGCGAAGGACTCAACAAGAACTACTTGAGTTCGGCCGAACCGCCGGCTTCTTCAAGCTTCTTCTTAAGCTCTTCCGCTTCATCCTTAGTTGCGCCTTCCTTGACCGGTGAGGGCACACCTTCCACCAGGTCTTTCGCCTCTTTGAGGCCGAGACCAGTGATGGCGCGCACTGCCTTGATGACGCCGACTTTCTTGTCACCAAACGCGGTCAGAATAACGTCGAACTCATCTTTTTCTTCGGCGGCAGCCGCTCCCGCATCACCGCCAGCGGCAGCAGGACCTGCTGCTACTGCAACGGCCGCGGAAGCAGATACGCCAAATTTCTCTTCCATATCCTTGATCATTTCTGACAGATCAAGAACAGACATCTCGGCAATCGCGTCGAGAATTTCTTCTTTATTTAAAGCCATGGATATACTCCTAAATACTAGAACACTAAAACTAAAATTATTGAAACTTCAGCCAATCAACCAACAAATATGGCATTAAGCCGCTTCCTTACTCTCAGCAACTGCAGAGAGAGTACGCACAAATTTTCCTGGAACCTCATTAAGCGTCGACACAAACTTTTGTATAGGGGCGTTCATTGTGCCCATCAGCTTGGCCAGCAGCTCATCGCGGCCCGGAAGTTTGGAAAGACTCTCGATCGTCTTCTGATCAATCAGCGAACCGTTCATGGCTCCCGCGGTAATCTTCAGATTTTCATTGTCTTTGGCAAACTTGGACATCACCTTGGCTACAGCGACTGGGTCTTCTGAGGCCGAGAAGATGACCGGGCCGACAAAGTGTTCGGTTAAACACTCGAAGTCGGAGCCATCGATAACGCGCTTTGCAAGATTGTTTTTCACAACCCTGATCCACACGCCTGCGTTGCGCGCTTCCTTGCGCAAGTCTGTTAGTTGAGAAACCGTCATTCCGCGATACTCGGCAAGCACACCAGCTTGTGCTGAAGCAATTGCCTCAGTCACGTCACTGATAACCGCCTTTTTCTGTTCGAAACTTAAGCTCATTTAAGCAACTCCCATTAATAATGGTGTCCTGCACCAGGATGATTCCTGACTTCGGGCCACCGTCTACGCTGGCTTATTACCGAACCGAACAAATCCGGTTTGGTGTCGCATTAAGCGCCGCAAAGCGCACCAACGGTCTTTGACCGTCCGACGGATCAGCTGCAAGCAACTGCCCCTTCGGACCCCAAAAATTTCCGCAGTCAACGCACCTGACTGCTGCCGACCCATCATCTCTAGCGAATCACGGAGATACTGGATCGTTCTACTCGAATACCCGGCCCCATGGTGCTTGACAACGCCACACGGTGTATATACTGACCTTTCGAGGCCGCAGGCTTGGATTTATTCAATGCACTGATCACGGCGTTGAGATTCTCTTCAAGGTCACTGGCCGAGAATGAAGCTTTACCGATCGGGCAATGAATAATTCCAGCCTTGTCAATGCGAAACTGGATCTGACCGGACTTGGCATCGGAGACAGCTTTCGCCACATCGGTGGTTACTGTCCCCACCTTAGGGTTCGGCATGATGCCCCTCGGACCTAGGATTTGTCCAAGCTGACCGACCACACGCATAGTCGCGGGCGTTGCAATACACAATTCGAAATCAATATTGCCTGCCTTGACACTGTCCGCTAGATCCTGCAATCCGACGATATCTGCACCGGCCGCCTTGGCTTTCTCGGCATCATCACCTTCTGCGAATACCGCCACGCGAACGGATTTACCAGTACCCTTTGGTAATACTGTCGCACCACGCACATTCTGGTCAGACTTTCGAGCATTGACACCAAGATTGATTGCAGCGTCTACGGTCTCATCGAATTTAACTGAAGCGAGCTCTTTAACCAGAGACAGCGCTTCGTTCAGCGGATACAGCTTCTCTGGTTCAACTTTTTCGTTCGCCGCTCGAATTCGTTTTCCTTTTCCTGCCATCTTAAGCACCCTCCGTTTCAACACCCATACTGCGAGCAGTGCCGGCAATAATTTTAACCGCCGCGTCCATATCGTATGCAGTCAGATCCGGTTCCTTGGTCTTGGCGATTTCTTCCAGCTGACTTCGGTTCAATTTGCCAACCTTATCGCGATTTGGCACACCACTGCCTTTACCGATTCCCGCAGCTTTCTTGATCAGGATCGCGGCCGGTGGCGTCTTCTTTACATAAGTAAAGCTTTTGTCAGCATATACGGTAATCACTACCGGCACTGGCAAACCCTTTTCCATATCCTGGGTCTCGGCGTTGAACGCCTTGCAGAATTCCATGATATTGACACCATGTTGCCCCAGAGCCGGGCCAACCGGCGGACTAGGCTTGGCATCCCCCGCAGGAACCTGCAGCTTGATGTAAGCATCAATTTTCTTGGCCATCTTTATGCCTCATATATTCGGGTGCAAACGCTCCGGGCAGAAGCTCCCCAGTTAATACAACAGATAGGAAATCAGCCCTTCTCTACCTGAGTAAAATCGAGCTCAACTGGAGTTGAGCGTCCAAAAATTGTCACTGAGACGCGCAGTTTAGCTTTTTCAAAGTTGGCGTCTTCGACGGTGCCGTTAAAATCCGCGAACGGCCCATCAATAATTCTTACAAGCTCTCCAGGTGCAAAGGTGAATTTCATCTTAGGCGCATCGACGCTATCTGAAACCTGCTGGATAATCTCTTTAGCCTCTCGATCTGAAATCGGCATCGGTCGGTTTTCAGTTCCCCCGATGAATCCGGCAACCCGGGGCACACCCTTAACTAGGTGCCAAGTCTCATCTGTCATCGCCATGTTGACCAGCACATATCCGGGGAAAAATTTTCGTTCGCTGGTCCTCTTCTGGCCGGCCTTCATTTCAACCACTTCTTCAGTAGGGACCAAGATATCGCCGAATAAATCCTGCATATCGGCGCGATCAATGTGTTCCTGCAGTGACTGTTTAACCTTTTTCTCATATCCAGAAAATGCCTGTAGCACGTACCACCGTTTTTTAACGGTGTCCTGGGTTTGCGATGACGATTCTTGCTCAGACATAATTTTTACTCGCTTACTCCAAGAATAAAGTCGTAAATGGTTTCAAACAGGATCTTGTCCACCAGAGCGATAAACAAGCCGATCACGATAACCAGGATAATCACCATCAAAGTCACCATGGCCGCTTCGCGGCGATTCGGCCACACTACTTTCTGGCGCTCAATATTTGCGCCTTTTGCAAATACCCATGCTGCTTTGCCGGTATCGCTCATGTAAGCAACAAATATCGCCAATCCAACCCCAGCCAATACCACGCCCACACGTACGACCTGGATCTGGTTCTCCAGCACGTAATAGAGTACTACCGATGCCGCTACTACCAGTGCAGCGAATATCAGTATCAGCTTATCTTTCAATGTGCCTTCTCTATTTCTATGGTCAGTGGTGAGTAGCTGGTTTATTCAAATCAGCTACTCAGCGATTTATCGAATCCTGGGTTCGAATGGCAGGCCAGGAGGGAATCGAACCCCCAACCTGCGGTTTTGGAGACCGCCGCTCTGCCAATTGAGCTACTGGCCTTCGAACTTTAACCTTAGGCTGTCACCGGGGAGAGAATCCAAGGCAACCGCATGCAGTTCCCACTATCCGGAACAATCGATTGTTAAGCGATGATCTTAGCCACCACGCCCGCACCTACAGTGCGTCCGCCTTCGCGTATCGCGAAGCGTAGACCTTCTTCCATCGCAATCGGCGCAATCAACTCCGCCGTCATCTTTACATTGTCTCCAGGCATCACCATCTCAACATCTCCAGGCAGCTCA
>CAMYNW010000038.1 GCA_947259885.1 uncultured Gammaproteobacteria bacterium | reverse complement strand
TGCCGGCACGCGGAAACCGCCTTCCCAGGTTGTGCCTTTCTCGCCATGGAACGGCGTTGTGTCACCGTCGGGCCATGTCATTGTTTCCGGACCGTTGTCCGAGGTGAAGACGACGATGGTGTTATCGGCGATCCCCAGTTCGTCCAGTTTTCTTAAGACGACCCCGACGTTGTCATCCAACTCTTTCATTACGACGTCTTGCAGTCCCCTTCCATCACCGAGAAGCGCCTCATACTCCGGCTTCAAATGCGTGAAGATGTGCGCCCTCGCCGGTGCCATCCAGACGAAAAACGGCGTATCCGAAGCACTCGATTTTTCGATAAAATCCAAGGTGTACCGCGTCACGTCGTCATCGAGTGTCTTCATGCGCTCTGGTGGTGCGGCGCCTTTGTCTTCAATGCGTTGCTTGCCCACCTTGCCCCAACGAGGATCGACTGTCTTGTCGTCCTTATCGGTTGCCCAGGAATGGACGAGATTTCGTGGCGCAAATTGATTGTTGAACTCTTCAGTATTCGGCCAGTCTGGATCGCTTGCATACTCCATCGCGTTGAGGTGATACAGCCAACCCCAATACTCGTCGAACCCATGCATGGTCGGCAGGAACTCGTTCAGATCGCCTAAATGATTCTTGCCGAATTGACCGGTGGTATAGCCGAGTGACTTCAGCATGCTGGCAATGGTTGGGTCCTTGTCGCTCAGACCGACCGGATCGCCAGGCAGGCCGACCGTGTGCAGGCCGGTACGGATCGGGAACTGCCCGGTCAGGAACGCCGAACGTCCTGCGGTACACGAAGGTTGTGCGTAGTAGTCGGTAAAGCGCGTACCTTGGCTGGCCAAGCGATCAATGTTAGGGGTGCGAATGCTTTTGATGCCCTGATGATAAGAGCTGAGGCTGGACCAGCCTACGTCGTCAGCCATGATCACCAGAATGTTTGGCTTGTCAGCTGCCAATAAAGTGTGTCCCGTAAACAACGAAACAACGACAACAACGGCCGACAATATACGTAATTTAGAAATGAACATTAGCGTCTCCTGTGTTTATGAAGATCAGGGCGTAAGGGGGACGAGCTGTTCACCAGTCCGCGGCAATTCCCCAACCAGGTTATTTGAATTGTCACTAGCGTAAACATTGATTTTACGGATAAGAAGCATAACCGCTATGCCATTCGCCAGCAATGTGCTAACGGGCTGCACTCGAATTCTGAAAACATTGAAGTGCAGTAGTGTGTCCTTGGATTGACTTGGCTAAACAAGGCGAGTCCTGTCCTTGACCCAAATGAAGCGGATTTATCAGTGAAAGACCACGTGTTTTGTTGTTATCCCTGTCTTGCCCCACAACTCCGATATATACCCTAATAAATGGGATAGCATGAATTCGCAAATAGTTTTCACACAGCCTGAGTATGTGGCAGACCCCCAACCAATTCAACCTGGACGGCTACGGAGCCAGGGTGTGTGAAAACGTTTCGGAAGATATAATTGCGTCGTCATTTTCTTGGGGTTGGTGATGAAACGGTTTATCGAAGGCGAAGATCGGAATCAGAGCACGCTATTGTAAGAAGTCCTGGACGATTACATCACAGAAGATAATCACGTCAGGGTGATTGAGGCGTTTATTGATGAACTGGATCTGGGTCGTCTTGGATTCTCTGGGGTAGAACCCGAGGCCACGGGCAGACCCGGCTATCATCCCTCGGTCATGCTCAAGATTTACGTATACGGCTATCTGAATCGGGTTCAGTCGAGTCGGCGTCTGGAACGGGAGACCGGGCGTAATGTTGAGTTAATGTGGCTGACCGGGCGGCTGAGGCCAGACTTCAAGACGATCGCGGATTTCCGCAAGGATAATGGCGAAGCGATTCGTGCTGTGTGTCGGGAGTTTATTATGCTGTGCCATCAGCTGAATCTGTTCAGCGAGGCCATCGTGGCGATTGATGGCAGCAAGTTCAAGGCGGTGAATAACCGCCGCAAGAACTTCACCCGGGCCAAGATGAAGCGTCGATTGCAGCAGATTGAAGAGAGCCTGGATCGTTATTTTACGCAACTGGATCGGGAGGAAGGCCCTGCTGGCGAAGTGAAATCAGCCGGGATTAGCGAGAAGATCACGGCCTTGAAGGAGAAGATGCGGGAGATGCAGGCGCTTGAGGCCGAGATGCTGGCCTCGCCGGATCAGCAGTTGTCGCAGACCGACCCGGATGCACGGTCAATGATGACCAGTGTGCACGGTTCGGGGATGGTGGGATATAACGTGCAGGCGGCGGTGGAGACAGATCATCACCTGATTGTGGAGCATGAAGTGACCAATACGGGCAGTGACCGGGGTCAGTTATCGAAGATGGCAATCAAGGCCAAAGGGACGATGGATAGCGAGCGGCTGTCGGTGGTTGCCGACCGGGGGTACTTCAAAGGCGAAGAGTTACTCGCGCGTCATGAAGCAGGAATTACGACTTACGTGCCCCGGACCGAGACGTCCAATGCAACCGCGGAAGGACGCTTCGGTAAACAGGACTTTATCTATGATGCCAACCAGGACGAATATCGCTGTCCACCGGGAGATCGTCTGATCTGGCGCATGACGACCCAAGAGGATGGCAAAACGATTCATCGTTACTGGAGTTCCAACTGCCAACGTTGTGCCTTGAAGTCCCGTTGTACGCCCAGCAAGGAGCGACGGGTGAGCCGCTGGGAGCATGAAGCAATCCTTGAAGTGGCACAACAACGATTGGATCAGAACCCTGGCATCATGCTCAAGCGGAAACAAACCGTTGAACATCCGTTTGGGACGATTAAGGCATGGATGGGCGCCACGCACTTCCAGACCAGAACGCTCAAAAAAGTGAGTACGGAGATGAGCCTGCATGTACTGGCTTACAATCTCAAGCGAGTGATGAACATCATGGGCATCAAACCACTCATCCAGGCGATACAGACCTGACAACGGATCTGTATCACTTCGACAAATTCAAGCAGTAATCGGAACGACTCAATCTGCTCGGTAGAGACAAGTTTAGTCTGTGACTATTCTAAAAACTGCGTTTTCACACGGCCTGGAGCATTTTGGGCCGTTAGGGCGATTCTGGCGAACGGCGGCTTTATTCTTGATGGTCAGATTGAATTGAGTTTCAGTTTTCAAACTGAAAGGTCAAATCCAAGCTTTTACACTTTAGGGTAGCGGTGCAATCCAACCCTGGTGCGCACCAAGCGAGATTCGGTACCAATCTTCTACACGTTCAAGAATGTTCAAATCATCACCTTTATTATGCAGCCGAACTATATTATTTAATGACGTATCAGGATCTAACCGAATTCGGACACTATCTCGCTTCACTGTACCGCTATTCCCGTCTTGCGAGACCAGCGCTGCATAAACCCACGCATATGTATTTGTCGGAAACGAAATACGGATCATTTCCTCTCTGTCTTCGAATCGTTTAACATTGACGCGTTCTAGAAGTCGTCCTAGCGACTGTGATTTTTTAGATGCCGCCGAATATAAGACAGTATCTGCCGGGATACTAACTTCAGTCCAGTTATCCATCGTCGCACCTGAAGATTGCTCAGCTCCTGACAGCGCCCCGACCTCGTTTTCTTGTGCCACCATCACTTCTTGCAATGACCGAGATTGATCCTTAATTTTTGCCGGGGTCAGTTGTGCGGTCTGGATCCATCCATTGTGGACTTCAAGTTCAATTTTGTACCAGTTATCAATTTGTTCAATCACCGTAACTTCTTGACCGAGCTGGTAAATGGTAATGACCTGCCCACTAAGATCGGGTTTAGTCCGCACTCTCGCGCCCGGATAATTAATAAATCCCGAATCTGGCCCCTGTGTGATCAGTTGTGCATGGATCCAACCTCTAAGCGGCACTTCTGCGGCAAGACTGAATCCCTCTACATCCTGTCCCACTTTTAATACTGTCCCCTCTGGCGCAATCCCCAATGCTGATGCATTCGGTTTGCTATCGCTGAAGACCAACGTCTCCTCAACGACCTGCATGGATTTCAAATTTCCCGTTATTGAGGGAATTTCAAGCGAGGTTAGTGACGTCTTTTCCGATCCTGTAGAGGCGCCACCCGAATCAGCAGCTGCTATTCCGTTTTCCTCCTGTTCGCCGGCAGCCAGTGCAGCCTCTAGTGGAAGAGAACTTAGGCGAACTTCCACATCGTCTTCTCGAATCCAACCTGTGACTCTTCTCGGGGCCTCTATCAATAGCCACTCCTGTTGTTTTTGTAATATCTGGAACGTCTCACCTTTGGTCACGCTGCCAATCTTATACACCTCCACATCGATTTCTGGTTTGACATAAAGACCCACTTCGAGCCTTGTTATAGTGGCCCGGTTACCCGTGACTTCGGCCATATTGGCCATCATCCATACTGGCAATCCCCGTTCGGTTCTGACATTTATCCATCCACTGGTCTTACGAATCACCTCCACCTCGGTATCCTTTGACAGGGTTTCTAGGGGTTCCTGTCGACCGGTTGGCAAGGCGTAGATTGGGGCACTATCGCGCCTGATTCTGCTTCCGCTAGGATTAACTTCTGACCTGAGAATTGTGTCTAAGGGATACAGCGATCCCAACGCGTCGGCAGCGGCCGTATTTTCGTCGCCCAACTTGAGAACCGTAAGTGCGACCTCGTCGTTGTCTGCAGCAGCAAGCTCAATCCATTTTCGCCCAATTGCCATATCAACTGGAAAGCCTGGCCACCACAGTGACAGGATCCCCAGGTTAACCTGGGCCATCCGGATTCCTCCTTCCATTGCACGCTCCAGCCATCCCGCTGCCGCGCTGAGCGCTGCAGAGTCAGCACCATGCAGCAGCAACATACCTAAATTGAACTGGGCGCCAGTATCACCTTCTTTCGCTGCGCGTTCGAACCAGAAAAGTGCCTCCTTGACCGCGATGGCATCGTCCCCGCGATTCAAACTGATCACTCCAAGGTTAAACTGAGCCGCAACATTGCCCTCATAGGCCAGCTGCATCAAATATCGAATCGCTTCTACTTCATTTCCGCCCTGATACTGCTCAATTGCCGCGTTAGTATTGTATTGATCATTCTGTTCACTGGCTTCCACAGTGAACAAAACAGTACAAGTGACAAGAAAATAGGAGAGCAATAGGCGCAAATATACGTTCAATCTGAAGCCTGGTTTTTGCATATACCTCGGCCGAAAAATAATTGTGGGATTATATCGTGTTGCGACTTGCCAACCGATAGAGTTAAAGACCTGACATTAACTAATCTTGGGCCACAGTATTCTAAATCCCTAATATGCGGGCGCAGCCTGTTCAGCTTCCGTTTATTTTAATTTCAGCTTCTATTCAATGCGCAAGTATCAAAATCCCCTCACATATTAATAATTATCGGAGGTCGATTATGAACTACACCAGAACTATCACTGAAAAAGAATTGAGTGCGGTGACCGCGCTATCCTGCGATGTGGTCAATAGTATGAATTTTACTGAGGCAGGGCCGCTTGAGGATCATTGCAACAAATTTGTCGAACTCCTCGACGGTCTTGAGAATCGTTATGGAAACAGTGAACTTGTTGCGAGAGCCAGGTTTTCCTTCGATAAACTGTCTCGACATAAAATGGAATTTTACAAATTCACTCGCGACATGATCAGGATGACCAAAGATCCGCTGGATTACGCTGATACTATCGATGAGTCTGGCTCTGAGCAGCCGAGCTAATCGGAAGCAGGAATACCGTTCACCTATACGCCTACGGCGAGCAGCCCTAGCTTAAAGCAGAAGATTAAAATTCATATTTGATCGGGTATACTGTATTCAGCAATTTAGCCTGCCGTAATCAGGAATAAGCAATGCTGAATCAAATTACAGATCCACAACCGAATTTTGAGTTTTCTGAAGTCGCCGAGCGCGCATGGACCCTGCCTGCTTTTACCTACTGGAAACGTTCCTGGTTCGACCGAGAGCGATCCGAGATATTCCTCTCCAGCTGGCGGTGCGTCGGTCACGTCAGTGAAATTCCTGAGCCCGGTGACTACCTGACTCATACCTTTATTGATCAACCATTACTTGTGGTTCGTGATCGACAAAATCAAATCAGGGCCTTCCACAATGTCTGTAAACATCGGGCACATTTGTTGTTGACCGAAGAACGGGGCAATCTTGGAAAGAACCTGATCACTTGTCCTTATCACGCATGGGCGTACGATCTTAATGGCGCATTACGGGCAGCACCAAACTGCGAACTGGTTGAGGGGTTTGACAAAAATGATATCAGTCTGGGTAAGGTGAGGGTAGAAACCATCATGGGTTTTATTTTTCTGAATCTGGATATCGAGGCTGCTCCACTTGGTCCGCAAATTTCTGCAGGCGTCAAAAGGTTTGGCGCCCATTTCAGCGATCTGGAAGACTACCAGCTAGCCTCATGCACCACCTTCGATATCAAGGGAAACTGGAAAAACGTTGGGGACAATCTGTTGGAGTGCTATCACTGTCACCCTGCGCATAAAGCGTTCGTCGACCTGGTTGATATGGACACTTACATTGTTGAAACTGCTGACACCTGGTCGTGGCAGGGCGGCACTACTCGACCACAGAACTCCGCCTACCGGATTCCGAATGGTTTATCAGACCAGCAAAGAGAGTTCATTACCTTTTACGTCTGGCCAGATATGGCGTTTACCAGGTTTCCAGGCTCCGACGCCATGGCAGTCTTCGTATTTGAAGCAGTAGCGCCCGAGCTGACACGTCAGCGTTTCGCGATTTACAGCCCGGACGGAACGCTCGACGACATTGGCCAGAGTATTGCCAGCTACTTTAGCGAAGTCCTGGGCCCGGAAGATGTATCACTGGTAGAAAATGTCCAGAAAGGGCTGCATTCACTTTCTTACGACCGAGGTCGATTCATGGTGGACGCAGATCGAAGCCATTTTTCTGAACACGCTGTGCATCACTTCCATTCCTTAGTGATGCAACACATGCGAGGATGAATAAAGCAGCAAAATACTTTTTTATCAGCATTCAGCTACTCCAGTTGTTCGCAGTTCAACCTGTTACCTGGTCTGGATGGACCCGATTCAGGCATGCGTGCGGGACTTACCGGGGTCAAAGAATGGAATATTTTCCACCGTTGCATTAAAAGAAACCTCCTCGCCCTCAACGGTTAGACGGGTTCCATCGGAGACCAACTCCGGCTTCAGGTGAACAAGCGCAAGAGATTTATTTAGTCGGTGAGACCAGGCCGGGCTGTTAACCACACCGACTTCTTCACCATTGTGCAGCAGTTTTTCTCCACCCGCCAGGGCGTCATTGTGTTCAATTGAAATCCCTGCCAGTAGAAATCGCTCTTGTCCTTTCAGACCGAACACCGCGTCCTTGCCGCGAAACTCCCCCTTGTTTTGACTGAGTGTAAATCCAAGTCCAACTTCCCATGGACTATGTTGGTCTGTCATATCATATCCATAGAAAAGCAACGCTGCCTCTATACGCACCTTGTCAAGCGCAGTAAAAGATGCAGGCATTACACCAGCGTCCTTACCATGGTGAAGAATGTTGTCCCAAATATCACCAATTACCGAACTCCCTCCTAAGACCTCATAACCTCGTTCACCCGAATAACCAGTTCTGGAGATCGTGCAGGGAAACCCGAACAGCTCCGTTCGCTGGTGGTGAAAATACCTCAAGGAAGCAAGATCGAAAGGCGTATGGGCTCTAAGCAATGGTAACGCCTGTGGTCCTTGTAGAGAAATGTTATGCAGGTCATCGTCCAGCTCAATGTCGACATTTAATCCCCGCGCTGACTCCTGAAGACGCAGCATGCTGTCTCCAGAACCATGACAATAAAGCCACTCATCATCGCCATTGTTGGCAATGATGGCATCATCACAGACTGTCCCTCGTTCAGTTAATACTGCACCATACGCCGACTTTCCGGGATAGATCGCAGTCATGTCTCGTGTGCTGACATGATCGACTACTCTTGCCGCGTCGGGACCGCGTATAAACACTTTTTTAAGCGGCGACATATCGAACAAACCCGCAGCTTCTCTTACTGCGTCATGCTCAGCATTGGGATCGCTATCGTAGCTCCAGGCAGTGCCCATCCCGTTCCAGTCCTCGAGGCCGGATCCGAGTGCCCGGTGGCGGGAGGCGAGCGCCGAAGTGCGAGTTGAGTCAGACATGGTCATATTCCTCTTTTGGTGATTGTTTTGTTAGTACCACTGATCTGGAACTGCATTCTTCTTTTTAGCAATGTATTCCAGCAATGCTTCATCGGCTGCGGGATCGATGTTCGGTTCCTGGTATTGGTTCAGCATATCCTTCCAGACTTGATTGGCTCGTTGCTCCGAATCGAGTGAGCCGGCCTCGGTCCATTGTTCATAGGACTGGGTATTGGAAAGTAAAGTTGATTTATAGTTAACCGTCTCAAAATTTCTCAACGTGTGTTTGGTGCTTAAAAAATTTCCACCAGGGCTGGATTGAGTGTAGGCATCCCTTGCCATTTGATTGTCATCGATCACCAGCCCCTGCACCATACGACACATCATGCCGCATCTATCCAGATCAAGCACAAATTTTTCGTATCCCATGGTCAAACCTCCTTCGAGCCAGCCGGTTGCATGGAAAATAATATCTGAACCCGCCATAACAGCCGTCATCATGGAGTCCGAAGACTCCTGCATAGCCTGGGCATCTGCCACCTTAGATGCGGTGACGTGGCCAATCCCTCTCAAAGGTAAATTCATGCGTCGACAAAGCTGGCCGAGCCCCATGATTGCAAGATTTGCTTCTGGGGTACCAAATGTTGGTGCGCCCGTTTGCAGGTCTAAAGTGGTTAGAAAATTACCGTACACCACAGGTGCACCCTTCCGCACCAGCTGCGTCAGTGCAATAGCCGCAATGGTTTCGGCGTGAGCCTGAGCGATCAATGCGGGTTGTGTCACCGGCCCCATGGCGCCTCCGAGCAAGAATGGGGAAATAAAGTTGGCCTGATTAGCTTCAGCATAGGCCTTCAATGCACCGGACATCGTGCCATCAAGCACGAGGGGGGAATTAAGATTAATGTTGCCCTGAATAACACAGTTTTTTTGCATAAACTCCCGGCCAAACACAATACGCGCCATCTCAATGGAGTCCTGCGCGCGTTCGGGTGAAGTGACGCTACCCATAAATGGCTTGGTGGTAAAACGCAGATGAGCGTAAACCATATCGAGATGTCGCTTATTGACCGGCACATCAACTGGCTCACATACCGTGCCACCTGAATGATGAAGCCACGGACTGAGGTAGCTCATTTTTACAAAATTGCGAAAATCCTCCAGCGTGGCATATCGCCTGCCATGGTCGATGTCGGTAACAAAAGGCGAGCCGTAACCAGGTGTCATGGAAAGGGATCGATTTCCTACTACTATTGAATGCTCCGGATTACGGGCGTGCATGACAAATTTCGCTGGCGCCGTCGCACACAGCGCCTTCGCATGCCCGGGATCAAACCTAACACGCTCTCCAACTACCGTTGCACCGGTGTTCCGAAACAACTCCAAAGCTTCGTGATCGCCTCTAAACTCGATACCAATTTCCTTGAGAATCCAATCAGCCTGCTCCTCAAGTTTATCCAGTCCTTGCTCATCAAAGACTTCCACGGTCGGAATCAGTCGTTTCGGCGGTGGCAGAAATATAAACGACTGCAGCTCTCGCTTCTTCTTACGCGATTCGCGTCCCCCTGTACGTTTTCTGATAAGTTGATCGTTCAATTTTTTTGCGCTAATACCTTCCTGATATACAGGACTAAGTCCTTAAAAATCAATAGTCGTCTTTTTTAATAAACACCGCAATGCAATTGTGTTATACAGACTGTTCAAATTATTTAAACACTATGAAACGCTTCAAATCCTTTGATACGCTGCGCATCTTCGACATAGTCGCTGCAGAAATGAGCTTTACGCGCGCGGCAGAGGCACTGTATCTGACCAAAGGCGCAGTGAGCTACCAGATCAAGCGGCTTGAGCAGGAACTTGGTTTCGCGGTTTTCAATCGCCAGCGCGGTAGAATTTCATTGACCAGGAAAGGGCGCAGTCTCTGGCATGCCTCTCAAGCAAGCTTTCAGCAATTAGAACAAGAAATATTTAGACTTAAAGAGCTGGAGGAAGGAGGTATAACAATCGGCATGTCAACTTACTTTGCGTCACGCTGGTTGTCACCCCGCTTAATGCACTTCACCAGCAGTCGCCCTCATATTGGATTAAAACTTCAGCCCACGAGTGGGATTATAGATCCGAGTAAAGAACATATTGACATGGCAATACGTTGGGGCGAGGGAAGCTGGCGTGACATGAAAGTCGAACCGTTATTCGAATGTCCTGCGATTGCCACGGCTGGGGCCTCGATTGCAGACAAGATAGAAATCGACGGTTTAAAGGAATCCATTTCTGGCTTGACCCTTTTGCATGATACCGAAGACAGCACTGCATGGATGGACTGGCATCGTCTGGCAGGCCTGCCCTATCGAGCAAAGCGTAATGAACTAGTGATTCCAGACCCTAACGTCAGGGTCCAGGCAGTCATTGACGGCCAGGGGCTGGCACTCAATGATTCATTAGTTCAACACGAAATCTCTGAAGGCTTGTTGTGCCAAGTATCCGATGTTGAACTTTCTGACTACGGATATTTTCTGGCGTATAACCATGACGCCCTGACCAATCCGGTTCTAAAGGATTTCCGAGACTGGATCATCTCGGAAGCCCTATAACGATCAGGTACCGCGTCCGCTTGGATTAGCTCAAGGAGAACAGGACCTTTAATAATTTCAAGCTGGCCGAGCACATAACATATCTCCCGAAAGGGCGAGATAATCTAACGCTACTCGTTGGACTGACGCGCCTTCCCGAAAAAGCTTCTACTGCTGCGGCGTAAACATTTGGGTCCATGCGTCGGGATCGAACATATTAAGGCCTTCGCTTTGACCCTGTTCTGCCATAGCGTATGACGCGGGGCTCATCCATTGGAAATACGTATTTGGATTCATGAAGGCACTGTAGCTGGCCGGATTCATCATCTGCATATAGGTGTTAGGATTCATGAACTGCATATACGCCATCGGATTCATCATCTGCATATAGGTATTGGGGTTCATGTATACGCCATATGCAGCAGGATTCATCCAGGACATCATATTATTTGGATTGGCAAACTGCATGTAGAAGTTTGGGCTCATGAATTGACCATACGTAGCAGGATTCATTAGCGCAGGGTATGTGGCTGGATTCATGAATATTGCCCATCCCTCAGGACGTGCCAGATTCATGTTCTGAACGTTGGGCTGACCGGACATCATTGTCATCCATGAGAATGGATCAAACATATTGGTGCCAGTAGCGGCGGCCCCACCCTGCTGATTCATCCAGGAAAAAGGATAGTATGGATTCTGTGCAGGCTGCTGACTAGTTGCAACGTCTGCAGTCTCTGCAGCAAATACAGGGGATACACTCAACCCCATCAACAGTATTGACGATAATAGAATTTTCTTAAGCATGGTTCGACTCCTAATTTAAAATGATGGTTAAAACTAAAAAACTAATATTAGTATATTCTAATATTAATAGATTCACTGGTGGCGAATATTGCGCCCCCTTAAATTCATTACACGTTGGCAAAGCAATTCCAAATCAGCGACAGAGGGGATAGAACCTGCCTATAGAAATGGATATAGAATCAATTTCGGAAACCGCCGATTTACGGGCATTAACCCGCGGCCGGCATTCGAATTTCAACCTGAGAACCTTCTACCTGGGCAGCTGTATCCCGGAATAGATAGCCTAATCTACCAACAATGATTTTTCCGAATCGCCCGATGTTCGCGCCTATCTGACTAGTAAGTATGTGCTGCAAGGGTATCCGCTGATCGAAGCCTGTACTATTATCCGATTCGTGCCAGTCTCATCTTTGTTTAGATATTGTCTTCTTCACATTCACCCCTCAAAGGTTATCGTGTCCTTGACCTGACTAGCGTTTTATCTGGCCCGTTTTGTTGCCAACAGCTTGCTTTTCTGGGCGCTGATGTAATCAAGATAGAAGTTCCGGGGGTCGGCGATATGGCCCGCCAGCTAGGCGCGGATCCAAAGCTTTCTAGGGCTGGGAATGGTGTTTCATTTCAGGCGCAAAATGCCGGGAAGCAATCGGTCACCATCAATCTTAAGAAACAGAAGGGAAAAGACCTGCTATTAAAAATGATTAAAGAGGCTGCAAGAAGCATACGCCTGTTCCCATGAACATTGACGGTGCCACCGCTGTGATTTTCTGTGAACTCGGATGTCCGGCAAAACTCGCGCGTGGATTGTTTTGCCTTTCGCGCTCTGTGGGAATACTTGCCCACGCCTATGAACAAACCCAGCAGGGTGGAAGAAACAAGGGACCGACCCCGCCGGACTATTTGTGGACTTACGACTCCTGATACAAAATCTTCTGGCGGGACTGACCGTCAGCTTTGCGACACTATCCCTGGGCGCCGCATCACATCGTTGACAATGAAAAAATCAGACTCAATTACGTTGGAACATTTATACTTGTTTTACAGATTCATCTGATCAGGCGCTGCCGACCATATATCAGATACCCAGGCAGTAGATTTCAAAAAGCCATGGGTTCGAGCCTGAGGCCCGGTCGCAAATTATGATATGGCAGATTTAATAGTTGACAGGGATGCGCTCCCGGAGCGACCACTACCAGAGTTTCGGCAGCAATTGAATCAAAGTCAGCGCGAAAATGTACGCTACTTTTTAAAGCCACTATTTTTTGCTCTGATGGATCAACAGCCAGATGCCTAAAGATAGCCTGATCAAGACATTGCACTCTTGAACTCCCTACAATAACTCGCACCTCCGACTTCTCATCAACTACCCGGAGCAGAGCCATTGCGCCGAGTCGAGCGGTGGAATTCTTATACATGTCGCCGGTAAAAGTGAAATTTCCATCGCCCAGGCTTTCGACCATAAAGCGAGCTTTAAATGGCGGAACGCCCTTGGTACCGCACTTACCGCCTAATGAAACTTCAATTTCAGTGCCGCACCCAGCCTGGTGCGCAAATTGTGCAACTTCAGGGTCGTGCATCACGCCTAAAACTGCCGATTGCGCTCGATTATTCACTAAAGCCATCAATAAACCGGTCGTATCCGAAGTCGCTCCGGCACCCGGATTATCCTGTGCGTCGGCAAGAATAACCGGTCGATCGGTCCTGTTTTCCATCGCCCGCAGGACGGCGTCGTCGGATTGCCACAATAGGTTCAAAAATAAAGGTTCGGCTTCCATGACCCGGTTAAGACAATGATCAAGTAATGCCTTCAATTCGCCCTGATCGAACCCGTAAGCAACTATAGCCGCACCGCATTCATAAATATCAGCCGCTGGAAACCCCGTTGCAAACTCGGATGTCAGGCAGTTCGGACTGGCCTCACCATAGGACACAATATCTCGATAAATCGATTTGCAGGGTTCCAGATCAGTGCACTGTGAGGTTAAAGGAAACAGGAAGGGGATCTTACGCATGCCGCCGAATATTCGGTGACCACTGAGCGCTGCAGACATCAGCTCATATGCCCGCGCGCCCGTTAGGGCCATGTCCAGATGCGGATAGGTCCTGAAAATTGAGATTGCGGTAGCATGCCTGACCATCGCTTCGGTGACGTTCGCATGTAAATCAAGACTGATAATAATCGGCATATCGGGCCCAACAATCTCTCTGACCTGACGCAATAACTCCCCCTCACCATCTTCGAATGTTTCGACAACCATAGCGCCGTGAAGATCAAGATACACAGCATCCAGCTCCCTGGCATTCCTCAGAGCTTGGCAAAACATGCCCGTGATGCGTTCGAAGGCATCGGCAGTGACATAACTACTGGGTTCCGCTGAGCACCAAAGCATCGGCAATAAGCGATGATGATCCTTTTGTGCCGCCTCGATAAATCCCGCCAGCGGAATATTTAACCCTGACATAACGGTAAAAAGCGCCTCACCCTCCGTCAATCCCGGCCAGCCGTCGGTCTTTACAAATTCTTCATAGGGCGCCGTATGAGGGGCGAAAGTATTCGTCTCATGCTGAAATCCGCCGATAGCGATATGTGTCGGTGAAGTCATAAAATATTTGATCTTAAACTACGCGCGTCACTCTAACTGGGAATAGATATAGTCACACTCGACCTATCAAGATTCAGTTACGTTCAATTTATTCCAGGGCATACTTTGGGGGAAACCAGGTGTCTGCTGGAAAGTTTGACTCGATCAGCCCCGATTTCAATGCTTTAATTCGATTCTAAAGTTCCGAAGCAAAGTATAAGCGACGAGCGGCTCAATCAGTGTTGTGAAATCAATCGCTGTGGCTGGATAAGCCCTATCGGTGAATTTCCTTCTTACTCAGTTGTATAACTGCGGACCGCAGCAATTTGTGTCGATCGAACAATCCAACAAAATCCGACTCCCTCTGACTTCCCTTGGCATTAATCACCTCAATCACTGCACGCTTGTTTGCGGCACTCCACTTATCGAGCCTTGGAATCGCCAGTAGAATTGGACCCCAGCGCTCCCAGGCAATGCGTCTGGATTTTGACAATGCGTTAACTGGTCTGTAACCTAATTTTTCCATCGCCAGCTTCATGCATTCACGCGCACCGTTTGAGCGCGATCCACGAGCGTGCTTTTCCATCTCCTTGGCAGCAGCCAGCCCCACGTTATGAATCGCCAGGTTACTGACTAAGTCCGGACGTGCCCTCCCAAGAAACAGATGAAGATCGCTCGCAGCTAGTTCCTTTAACGTACGAATATTCGAACGGTACCCTGGCTCTGATTCTTTGCGCTCCAATTCAACGCTGGCAATTTCATGGACCTCTTCATCCACTGGCCGGAAACCATGTTTGTGGTAAAACCAGAATGCACCAGACTGTAGGGCCTCGGGATTGTCTTCACCAATTTGTTGGGTGTTGATAACAAACGCATCTGAACCGAAAAGATAGTGAACCATGGCCAGGGTCGTGGCAAAAATACGCGAGGTCTCTGTTCCGCGAAAGGTGTCGAAGATATTAAAATTAACTTCAGAAGAACCAAGTAGAGTAGCGGCCTGCGTATACCCTATCGGCACACCGTTCTTCAAGATCAGAAAAACATACATCGCTTCGAGCAACGGTCGAAACTCGGGCTGCAATCCGTAACAAACGAACTGAATTCCGGCTTCATAGTTCACAATGCGCACATCAGAAGGATCTGAACTGACAAAACCATATAGATCTCGACCTCGCGTAATCATTTGAACGCGCGCCAGATCAATCAGTTTTTTACCTTCGGCCTTGCCTACTCTTCGAACTGATGTTGGCTTTCTTTTGATTTGGGTCGAGATACGTGAGGTCGATTCAGATTTTCTTTCAGAATGATTAAAGAATATTCTTTGTATCGGGTGCTTTGAAGTTGTGCGAGAAGGCGTTCTGTTCGCTGGGGCTAGTTTAAGTGATACGTTGAGGCCGTCATAAGTGACTTCCTTTACCGTATCGTTCACCTTCCAGCGCATGAATAATCTGACTAGAAAGGCGGCGTCAGTATCTTCGGGTCGCTTCAGGGTTTCGATCCATTTTCGAGGCGATAGATATAGCCCCTCGAGAGACTCAATGGCGGGTTGCGCCAATAACAATGGCCACAGACTGGTTAATTGTTCTTTGTTCTCCCATTCTCGCCAGTCGATCGTAATAGCCTGAGGCCAGCGCTGCAACAACCATTTTGCCGTCTGCCAATAGAAAGGGTAGTGAATCGTGGTGCCGGAAATACCAGTATCGGCCAACGCCCGGTGATATCGCATTAGATCCCTTCTACGACTAAAACGAGCCAGCATTTCTTCAACTAGAGAAAGGACGGTTTTATTGTCGGGATAGGCGCGCAGAAAACACAAAATTTCATGCAGTCGAAAAACTTCATCCTTCGCAAGCGTTGACTTGGTGTTCAGATACTCAAGCAGTTCAAGCTTTTCATTAGTCCTTTCGCTATCGAAACCCGAAACTAAGCTTTGGAGCTGGCTGAGCGCAGCAGTTGGTGTGGTCTCGGGCATCGGTTTATTGCTTAAGATACCTTGATTACGGCTACCAGGCTACGTGCATAGATTTCTGGCGACATTTGATACTACCCCTCGGATCTGACTATGTAGTAAATATTCTATCCCTCGCGATCCGCGTATATCGTTGATTAATATCAATTACGAAAGTCGTCGATGGCCACGAGTGGACTAGAATAAGCTATCTTTTAATCAAAAATTGGTGCTTGGATGTTTGATTCAGGGACTAAATGTACCCCGCGACTGATACGAGTAGTACCGCGCAAATGGATGAGATCAGTAATACTCGAGAAATTGACCAGTGTAGTTTGAAGATCATTGCAGCGGAGAGGGTGGTCAGAACCACCACGCGAAAGTCTATCGAAAACAAATCGGGTTGCCATACTGTAAAGATACCGTATTTTTCAACTGACACACTCTTAAAAACTACGTGCAGGGCAAACCATATAGATAGGTTGAGAATCACACCCACCACAGCGGCGGATATCGCCGTAAGCGCACCATTCAACCGGGGCTGATGACAAATCCATTCGATATGCGGGGCACCTGCGAAAATCCACAGGAAACAGGGAACGAAGGTAGTCCAGAGCGTGACCGCTGCCCCTGCAAGGCCGAGTCCAATGCCGCCCTCCCGAAACGCCGCGATAAACCCGACAAATTCTGTGACTAAGATGAGTGGGCCTGGTGTCGTTTCTGCGAGGCCGAGTCCATCCATCATCTCTCCAGCGGATAGCCAGCCGTAATCACTTACTGCGGCCTGCCCCATATAAGCCAACACCGCGTATGCACCGCCAAATGTGACCACGGCCAGGCGAGAGAAAAAGAGGCTTATCTCAAGCAATAGCTGTTGTGAGAAAAAAAAGTCAATGACTAATATTGGTAATGCCCAGATTGCCAGCCAGATCAACACAGTGCGTGCCAAACGAGATAAAGACCGGTGAGTTTGATCGATTTCAATAGACGTGTCGGCTGGCGCCGCATTGAGGAAAAATCCAATCGCCGCCGCACCGAGCACAATCAACGGATAGGGTAACGACATGAAGAAGATACCTACAAACGCAAACATCGCAATCGCCCAATAGATTGCGCTTTTCATTGTTCGCTTTGCCACGCGAAGCAACGCCTCGAGGACGATGACCAATACAGTAGCCTTAATACCAAGAAACAATGTATTGACAAGGGGGACGTCACCCAGCATTGCATACACAATCGAGAAGACCAATACCACCACCGCACCAGGCAACACGAATAGAAGTCCTGCAATTAATCCTCCCAGAGTGCCATGCAAACGCCAACCGGCGTAAGTGGCGAGTTGCATCGCCTCGGGACCAGGCAACAACATGCAAAAACTCAAGGCATTGAGGTATGTCTTTTCGTTAAGCCAGCGCTTGTCGTCGACAAGAATACGGTGCATTAAAGCGATCTGTGCAGCGGGGCCGCCGAAGGACATCAATCCAATCTTTGTCCAGATGCGCGTAGCCTGCGCAAGAGTCGGGGCATGATTTTGTTCTAAACTGGTTTCTTCGGTTGCAGTGGCGAGCATCGCTTAGTTCCCCTTGCTCATTGGCCACGTATGCCTTTCGTTGGTCGCATCCCGACACCATCGGAATAAAGCATCATAGAGGCCCATGCTCGCATCGAGTTGGGTAATATCATCTCGATGCATTCGGGAAAGTCCGAGAGAAGCGGCAAGTAGCCCTGCGGACTGAGGTGCAATCTCGAGTCGGTCAGTGTCGGCACCGCGGACAATGGTAGCCAGTTGTCTAAGGGCCTCGATATCCAAGCGGAACTCTTCGATCATAGTGTCAAATGTGCACTGCTCACCACGGTGAGACCAGTACACGTCTTTAATATCAAATGGCGCTGCATTAAATTTCTCCGCCACGTCAAGCACCTCGGCAGGAGCCACGAACAAAAACTGTGCATCGGGATCGATGAAGCGACGAATCAACCAGGGGCAGGCGATTCGATCGATTTTAGGACGGTGTCTGGTCACCCAGACTGTGCGCCCGCGGGAATTCAGATCAGGAATTTTATCCGCCGGCACCAGCGGCAGTGAAGCATCACGCCAGGCAAAATGACCCCCGACTAAGATCTCGGCGCGAACACCATGATCCCTTAAAAGTGCAGCAGCACCCTGACTGAGTTTCTTGCCTTTTTGACAATACACCGTGACGGATTTATCGGTTAGTGTTGCGGCGAGTTGTTCTACTTCGAGAAAGGGATGACGAAATGCTGTGGGAATTAGCTGAGGATCGTCACCAAAATCCTGATCGATGCGAACATCGATAATGATCGGACAGTCGGGGGTGCCGATAAGGCGCGAGAGTTGAGCGGGTGTAATTTCAGACGGTGATGGCATCGTGCATCCTCCTTATTCAAGGTGATTTAAGGTTGGAAATTGGATGCGAAACTTAAGCTGACGCCTCACGGGGTGATCGCAACCCCATGGACCTATGTTGCATTAACAGCGTATTGGTTGTCAATGTCTCGATTTCGGTCAGCGCTTGGTTGTTTGTGGTTTTGGCAGCAATATTCGAGATTTTCTTATAATAGTGTTGCGTATCATCCTGATACGCATCCCTTCGGGACTCGCCTTCGGCTCGCGCAAAAAGGCTCCGGGCGTTTTTGTCACTGCGTTCAAGTAGGACTCCACTAGAATCAAATCACAAAAAAAACCCCACCCTTTCGGGTGAGGTTTTTTCGGAATTAATGCCTGGTGGTGTCCTACTTTCACATGGGGAGACCCCACACTATCATCGGCGCAAAACGTTTTCACTTCTGAGTTCGAGATGGGATCAGGTGGGACCCGTTCGCTATGGCTACCAGGCAAGCTTGGATGTGTTTTGGCTTCCGCCAACAACACAAATTCGGTTAGTCAAAGGTGTAATAACTCTGAGTTACAGACTTATCGTTAACATCCTAGAAACGGTCAAACCGTTTGGGTGTTATATGATCAAGCCTCACGGGCAATTAGTACTGGTTAGCTTCATACATTACTGTACTTCCACACCCAGCCTATCAACGTTGTAGTCTTCAACGACCCTTCAGGGGACTTATGTCCCGGGAGACCTAATCTTGAGGGGGGCTTCCCGCTTAGATGCTTTCAGCGGTTATCCCGTCCGTACATAGCTACCCAGCGATACCATTGGCATGATAACTGGTACACCAGAGGTACGTCCACTTCGGTCCTCTCGTACTAGAAGCAGCTCCTCTCAAGTCTCCGGCGCCCACGGCAGATAGGGACCAAACTGTCTCACGACGTTCTAAACCCAGCTCGCGTACCACTTTAAATGGCGAACAGCCATACCCT
>CAMYNW010000037.1 GCA_947259885.1 uncultured Gammaproteobacteria bacterium | reverse complement strand
AAATGTCTGTGGTTACCCAGGATTTAAAAGTTAAAGGCATTGACGGACTTCGAGTGTGTGACGCCTCGGTGTTTCCCTCAATGGTCACTGTGAATATCAACAACACGGTGATGATGGTGGCAGAGAAAGCGGCTGACTTAATCATCGGTAGGTAATTGCTGTCAGAAACCAATTAGCTTCAATAGTACTTTAATAACGAATTCGTGCACTTTTAAACCGTTGCGCAAACCCTTCTAGATTGATCGTGTAATCATCTGCAGCATAAAAATCAGTGTCGCTCATGTTAGGTTGCTCGCGTTCTTTATACCAATCTGCATAGTCTTCCACCTGAGAAGAAAATATTTTGTAGTAGCTTGAAAAAGTCTTTACCGCGATTGTGGCGATAGTTGTTGAAAAATCGAATCGCATTAAACGTAACCAGCCATCTCCTATACCTTGCGGTTTTTTGTGTCCAGCCTCGACAGCAACCTGGCCGCGATCTTGATAGTCAGCCAGAATTTGATATACAGGGCTGCCAAAATTATTCCTGTCTACGCGAAAACTTTGACCTCGTTGATGCCCACAAAGTACCAGGAATATCTGATTATGCTGTCTGATTAACTTATCCCATAGTTGTTGTGCACTATTGTGGGTTTTAGGATCTATCTGTGCCAGGTCAATCAACGGGTTTGGTAGTCTTTTACCGTCAGAATTCTGGTAATCATGAGTGGTTATGATGGTCGGCACCCCTGGATAAGAACTAATTACTGACGCGGCCCACGCAATCACATCGTCGCCGGGCTGCATTTCCAATGCAAGATGTAAAAAGTTATATCCGCCGGCGGAAAATTTTTGTGCGCTGTTGGCACCACCTTTGAAGCTGGCAACATACCAAGGTTTGTTCTTGAAAAACTTGGTATTCTCTCCAAACACTGTCCGAAAATTATCGAGTCCACCTATATGCAGAATGCCTAGATCTTTTACTGTTTTTTCAAGCGAGGAAAAATTTTTCTCACGATTAGGCGAATAACCGGCCACACTCCAGGCGGCGTCATAGTCGTGGTTTCCAGGGGCAACTCCAAATGGCAGGCCGGCATCGCTGATGATGCGGTAACCTTCTATTGCAGTAGGTAGTTCGACTGATAAGACCTTTTCCGTTCGTTTAGCGTTTCGAGCCATTATTGGATTTGGTTCAATTTTAAAACCTCGGATCTTATGGTCAGGGTCCATTGTTTTTGTTTGGTGTTGCCAAACATCGCCAACAGAAGCCACAAAGGCAATTTCTCCTCCATTATTTACGCCATTGGCAGCCAGGTAGCGCATCTGGTCAATAAACAGTGTGCTACTGTCTAGATTAAACCCCTCTGCTTTTTGATGGCGAAAATCAATATAATTTTGGGTGTCAGGTATTACGGCAAGCGAAAATGAAGAACTGCTTGATTTGACACCGATCTGACATGCGGTTACTAAGAGCAGTGCTGCAAACAGTAATTGGGCTAGTAAAAGCTGACGAGCAATCTTCAAGAATGTTAATCTCATGTCTGTAAAGAATGCAGTTTATTATAAAGTGATATCAAAATTGGGTGTCGAGGAGGTAGCTTAAATGAAATCAATCATAGAGGAAATGCTTCGTGCTCGATGCACCACCTAAAGAATCCGAAGCGTTGTCCTGGATCTATGTGGTTACTGGTGCACTGGTAATTTATTGCACAATTCCAGTTGCGCGGACTTTGCGAGAAGTCGTCCGTGAGAATTTTGGACTGAAGTACTTCCTCTACGTTACGGTAGTACTTGTGATCCTGGCAGGATTCGTCGCTTTTCGTAACTTGCATAAACGTGGCCTCCCGCTTAGCGCTAAACTTTCTCTAATTACTATATTTGCCGCATTTTTAATATATATATACGAGCTTCGTGACATTCCGGAAGAAGCTATCCATGTTGCAGAATACGGTATTTTAGGGCTGCTGGTATATAGAGCGCTTACGCATCGTATTCGTGATTTCAACATTTATATAGTAGCAACACTATTGGTAGGGATGATTGGTATAGCTGATGAGTACATCCAGTGGTTAATACCATCACGCTATTTTGATCTGCGAGATATAAGAACCAATTTTATAGCGGGAGCATTAGCACAACTGGCAATTGTTGCCGGATTAAGGCCAAAGATGATTTCTGGTTTTCCTGGTTCGAAAAGCTGGAGCCGAGTATGCTACTTTTCTGCTGCGGCAATGTTGCTTATGGCGCTTGGATTTATGAATACCCCACCTCGAATTGCTTGGTATGCAACAAAAGTGCCGATGATGTCATACTTGATGAACAGCAAAAGCATGATGGTCGAGTATGGATATATTTACGATGATCCTGACATCGGTATTTTTAGATCACGATTTTCGATGGATCAGTTAAGACAACTCGACCAAGAGCGCGGTGTTGAGGTTGCAAAAATTCTAGATCATTACATACGAGGTGAAGGCTACAAGAATTTTCAGTCTATTTATTCAGTAATCAGAGATGCTTATGCGCACGAGGCGGGCGTTCATCTGTTTCGCCGCGAATTTCATATTGATCGTGCGCGTGAGAAAACTGATAAACAGGCCGAACACTATGCAATTGCATACTATGAAGATCAATTCCTGGAGAGGTACTTTCCCGGCGCATTGAGAAATTCGAAACATAACTGGAGTCAGAAGGTCAAGGAAGAGGTCAGTAAAAACGCCTTAAAAATGGACTACTACGAGAGTTCCGTTAGCAAGGGTGTCATTACCCGAATGAGCGAATATCAAATAATGTTTTTTTTCGTGGTTATGATTATAGTGTTAGTGTATACAGGATTTCACTTAGGGAGGCTTTCACAAATGAACCAAATTACTGAAACGACAAAATGAAAAGAATCTGCATACAAGCATTGCATGTCGCAATTTTGATGCTGATTGCATCAACTTCGGCAAGCAACGCTGCTCAGTCCAAGCAGCGGTTAAGCGTACTTCTGCTTACTGTCGATAATTTAAGGCCGGACAGAATGTCGGTATATGGCTATGATAAGGACACAACACCATATCTGAAGAAATTTTCACAGGAAGCAGTTGTGTTTGATCGAGCATTTTCCACCTCTGCCTGGACGGCTCCTGGGATGGTTTCAATATTTACTGGGTATTATCCTCCAGTGCATGCGCAGCATGGCCGTTTCAGTTATTACGATGATGAAATGGCTTCGGCTTTTAAGGTGCTGGCTGCAGAAGGTTACGAGATTCTGGGCCAGGCAATTAAAGGACCGAGCCATCAGGGATTTGGGTTTCAGAAGCTTCTCGGAAAAGGTCCGGACCGGTTGGAGGCTTTCATTGAGGACAGGAAAGATGATTTCGCTCCATTCTTCGCTTGGGCGCATATTAAAGATGTCCATTTACCTTACAATCCGTCAGAACGAAATGCAGAGCGCTTTAACGCCAATACACGCGACACCGCTTCGATCGAAGCCGTTAAAAAGCACCGAGTCATCCTCCGTCATCCTGAATTGGTCAATATTGATTTTGAGCATGCCGGTAAGGTTGAGTTTGAAGATGAGGATGTACCGGTAGTGCGCGCGCTCTACGACGCGGAAGTTGCTGACGTCGACGAAAGGTTACAGCGTAATCTCGAAAGAATGCGTGAAACTGGGTTGCTTGATCGGACTATCGTCATCATATCCGCTGATCACGGCGAAGAACTTTTTGACCACGGCTGGCTCGGGCACGCATCAACGGGCTATGATGCTAAGCTCTACGATGAACTCATCCGTATTCCACTGATAATAAGGGTTCCCCACCTTTCCACGCATGGTCGCTTTGATGCATTGGTGCAAGGCGTAGATTTCATGCCGACAATATTTGAACTCCTCGATATAGATGCCACTAAAGTGAAACCTGCAATGCAGGGACATTCGTTTCTACCTGTGATCAGACGCGAAACGGAATCCATAAGGAACTATGTGTTTACCCAGACGACTCTAAAAGGCTGGACTACTCCCCTTGATGAGATGAGAAAGCGAATCGTTTCTGTGCGAAGCGATGACAAGAAACTGATCTGGATTCCAGATGGAGAAAAAACAAGTGTAGAAGGATACGATCTTGTTCGTGATCCAGATGAACTAAACAATATCTACCCAGGAGAAGCAGAACAATTTAGGGATCTGGAAGAGGCGCTCGAATCGTGGATCATGGACAATCGTTCTAGAGCTGCATCCCTGGTCATGAACGGGGCTCAGCAACGTATAAACAATATTGTTGAAGTGTTGTTACGCGACAATGACCTAAACAAGGCAGTCTCTTCCTGGACAGCAATTCAGACAATGGAAGAAACCTGGGGATTGGAACCCGAACAGTTTTACCAAATCGAACCGTATGCAGCTCAGTGGCAGAATATTCAACAAACTGCCGCCGGAATGATCGGTTCAGCAATGACTTGTGCCGCTAAAGGTGGCAAATTGGGTACATCGGAGCCAACATTACCTCTAACTGTTGAGCACTGGCGGTGCAATTAAGCCTTCAATATTTGACGGGTAAATGAGCAATCCTGGTGAGCGAGGCGTGCCTGGTGCTAAGCAAAATTCAAATCTATCTCTATACTTTCAACCCAGACTTATATTTGTATTTGTGATGGGATTTGCCAGCGGCCTTCCGCTGGCGCTATCAAGTGCAACACTTTTTTTCTGGTTAGCTGAAACAGGGGTGACACTGACGGCTATCGGTTTATTCGCTCTTGTAGGTACACCTTATAACTTCAAGTTTTTTTGGGCTCCATTTATCGATCGGGTGCCAATACCCGTACTAACTAGAATTCTGGGTCGTCGTCGTTCTTGGATGTTAGTGATCCAAATTGGCTTGATGCTGGCGATAGCGGCGCTTGGATTGAGTAAACCGGAGACGGCACCATTGCTAACGGCAGTTTGCGCATTGGCGGTAGCATTTTTTTCCGCCAGCCAAGACATTGTCATTGACGCCTACCGTATAGAAATACTTGATAAAGATGAGCAGGGCGCGGGAGCTGCGATGACCCAAGCCGGGTATCGGTTAGGCGCAATTATGGCAGGTGCTGGAGCCCTGTTCCTTGCAGATCAGTTTGACTGGTCACTGGTCTACCTATTGATGGCGGCTCTTGTGATCGTAGGGATGCTTGCTGCAATATTCGCGCCCGATCCAGAGCGTCGCAATCCCGAGTTAACCAAAGCGTATAGTGAAAAAGGCTTCCGATCCATTGTTGTCGATCCATTCGTCGAATTTTTTCAACGAAATGGCTCGACCACGGCACTGATAATTTTGGCTTTTATTCTTTTATATAAGTTTGGTGACGCTTACGCTGGTGTGATGGCTTATCCATTTTACTACGAAATGGGTTTTACGAAATCTGAAGTGGCGACGGTTAGTAAGATATTTGGAGTAATCGCCACGGTGGTTGGAGTGTTTTTGGGTGGATTGATTGTTAAACGGTACGGCATCATGAAGAGTTTGCTGGGGTGTGGAGTATTGCAGATGCTGTCAAATCTGATGTATGCCGCGCAGTCCCTTGCTGGCCACGATGTTCAGTTTCTTTTCTTCACTATTGGTATAGAAAACATCTCTGGAGGAATGGGGTCATCGGCATTCGTCGCATATCTGTCGGTATTGTGTAATACCTCCTATACCGGCACCCAGTTTGCATTATTCACTTCATTTATGGCGTTCGGGCGCACGTTTCTGTCAGCATCCAGCGGTTGGATGGTGGAGTTAACGGGGTGGTTTAGTTTTTTTCTGATCTCTACAATTGTCGCATTGCCAGGACTGCTTTTATTGCTCTGGATGATGCGCAAGCTACCGATCGAAATACAGACAAGTAATTCCGGCATGACGGGCAACCAAACTAAGGTATCCGAAATATAAAATGTAAAATAATTTCGATCCGTATTTGGTGTGTACCTACTGGGCGACTTGCATCACAGATCCAAAGCGGTGTGGAAATGCCTATATATCTAGGTGCCAACTGGTAAATGCCGCAACTACCAGGTCAACCACTTCAACACAAAGGGGTTTTCCCGGCGTACAAACACCCGACGGATCTCATCACCGATCAGGATCGCCAATGCAAACGGAACGCTGAGTGACAAGTGCCAGAACTCAAGAGGCGCCGTGCCAAAAAACGTATTGAACGCCGGCACATAACTGATGCATGCTAATAGCAGGAGTTCAGTGCCGATGCCGAGCCATACCAGCTTGTTGGAAAACAGCCCTACGGTAAAGATACTCTGGCGTCGAGTGCGACATATCAGTACATCGGCAATCTGACAGATAATAATGGAAGCGAAGAAGGCAGTGATTGCAGTACGATAGACAGGATCACTGGCGGCCAGATGTTGACCCCACTGCCAGCCATTGGTGTAAAGCACTGTGAAGTAACTGAAAAAACCAGCGGCTGCCTGGATCATTCCAACAATACCGTAACTCATGCCAAGCAGATTCCTGGTCAAGAGGCGCTCTGAGCGCGATCGTGGCGGCTTGTTCATCACGTCAGTCTCTGGTTTTTCTGCACCAAGCCCAAGAGCTGGAACGATATCGGTGCCAAGGTCAATGGCCAGTATCAATACCACAGTGAGCGGTAGCGGAATATCCAATAGCACAAAAGCGATAAACGGTAGTATCTCTGGAATGTTGCTGGTCAGGATATAAGCGATAAACTTTTTAATATTGTCGAAGATGGTGCGCCCTTCTTCGACCGCTGCGACGATGGTGGCAAAGTTGTCGTCCATCAACACCATATTACTCGCCTCCTTGGCAACATCGGTGCCCATGATGCCCATCGCGACGCCCATGTCGGCATTTTTAAGCGCAGGCGAATCGTTAACACCGTCTCCGGTGACAGTGACTACTTCGCCTTTCTTCTGCAACGCTTTCACGATTTGTAGTTTTTGTATTGGCGAGATACGTGCAAATACCAACTCCTTTATCTCCAGCACTTGAGACAGTGTCTCGTCATCCATTGTCGATAGTTCATCACCCTGGACTACACGCCCACCATCGGAAAGTAGCCCGATTTCCTCAGCAATGGTCTTTGCAGTAAGGCCGTAATCGCCGGTCAGCATAAACACCCGGATACCGGCGCCATGACATTTACTGAGTGCATCAGGAACTTCAGGACGTGGTGGATCGAGCATGCCCGCAATGCCCATAAAGATGTACCCATCCTCGGGCGCGGCGTCTTCATCCACTGGTTGATAGGCGAGCCCTAGGCAGCGTTCACCCAGCGAGGCCATGTCGTTAAGCGTCTGGCTGAACCACCGTTTGGTTTCGTTATTTAGTTCAACCACCTGTTCACCGATCATCATTCGGTCACAAAAAGAAAATACCACCTCTGGCGCGCCCTTTAGATAGGCCTCGCGGCCGTTTTCCGGCGTGTTATTGACCGTGACCATATATTTTGTTGCAGAGGTAAACGGCTTTTCATCCAGCCGTTCGCACTCAGAGAGGTCTTCAATGTCGTCAATATCCCTGACACATGCCAGCAGTGCCGCTTCTGTGGAGTCGCCGACGAATCCGCCTATTGTGAGATGTGCGTTGTTGCACAAGGTCATGATTCGGCGCAGATGCTTGAGTTCGGTGCCAGCGATTTTGTCGCCGATACCAAAGGCATAACTCTTGCCGGGAGCGACGATACGGTGTACCGATATACGATTTTGAGTGAGGGTGCCGGTCTTGTCGGTACAGATGACCGTGGTACTACCGAGAGTCTCAACGCTTTCCAAATTCTTAATCAAGGCATTTTTACGAGCCATGCGTTTACTTGCCATGGTCAGCGCAAGGGTTACCGTAGGCAAGAGACCCTCGGGAACATTGGCGACAATGATTCCAATTGCAAAGATCAAACTACCGATCGCGCCCTTACCGATGGTAATGCTGACCAGGAAGAATAATGTGCCAAGAACGATGGCAATGGTGCTGATGATCTTAATAAAATGCTGAAGCTCGCGCCTGATCGGTGTTTGAACAGTGTCCGCTTCTTTAGTGAGCTGAACGATCTTGCCAATCTGAGTGTTCATTCCGGTCTGGCACACCAGCACTTCTCCATCACCGCTTTGTACTAGTGAACCAGAGAACACCATGTTTCGACTCTCGAGCAGGTTTTCTTGGCGGTCATCACAATCCAGAAGTACCGGTTCACTTTCCCCAGTGAGGCTGCTTAAATCGACCTTGAGTTCATTGCTCTCTAACAATCGACCGTCAGCAGGAACTTTATCGCCTTCGAATAAGAGCATGACATCGCCCGGCACCAGCTCTTTTGCTTCTATCTCAGACACGGTATCGGCGCGACGAACACGGACCAAAGTGGGTAGCATCTTCCTGAAACTATCCATGATTTTTTCACTCTGATATTCCTGCACGAAAGTGAAAATGGCGTTCAGCAATACCACCGCAAATAGAGCGGTCGCGATATAAAGATTTCCCTGCCCAGGATCGAGTCGCTCTGCTAGTAGCGCAAGCAATCCGCCGACTATCAGCAGAACTGCAAAAAAGTTTTTGAACTGTTGCAGGAAACGAACATAGAGAGGGGTTTCCTGCTTAACCCGAAGTTCATTGGGGCCGTATTTCTGCCGTCGAGTTTTGATCTCTTCCGGAGTAAGACCCTCGAGGGAGCTACCTAAGGACTGGTGCAGTTTGTCCAGCGGAGCAGTGTGCGCATTGGAAACTAATTCTTCTTTCGATACGCCGGGTAAAGGATTCATAGGCAACTCAACGTTAGTCTGTGGTTCTGGTTATTACTATCCAGACAATGTAAGCCCGCCTTTACCGGGCACCGATGCATACAAGTGATTACTTAAAGGTACATTCAGAGTGGTAAATCTGCATGATCTGGATCAATAAAATCTAGATTTATTGGTATTTGAGAGAGTCAATTCCCAACTCAAGTGCTCTTCTTATTGGAAATTACAAGCCAATTAGATCGAGCACTCCCAATATCCTGACACGATTTTGATCAAATCAAATTATTTCCAGAATCTAATTTTATACAGGTCCGGCTAAGCCCAGTCACATGGTTAGTTCAATAAATTTGGTTTACTATGTTTGAAACAATTATCAGAGCACCAATCGGCGTAAACACGCTGTGAGATAAGAGGGCTTTAAAACGAATAATGAAATAGAAATTTTAGATGGAGACGCGGCGGAGGATACGAGATCTAAGGTTATTTCCTGGTCGATCGCATTCTGTGCTTTGATCCTTAAGCTTGTTTCCTGTGCTGTACTTGTTTGAGGTCTGGAAGCAGGATATCTGGCTCAAATCCATAGTTGAGTGCCGTCATTTCGCACATCCAGCATATCAATAGACCAATTCTTTTAATTCACTCATAGTAATGGGGTATTAGCTATCCTAAATGAACTGGATTACGGCAAATAGCACTAGATTAGCCTTTAATTTTCTTTTTTAACTCTTTAAATTGTCTCGAATAACTCACATTTCGTTATAATTCGATCCAAAACGAGGGGAGTTTTTAGAATGCGAAGATTATCAAAAAGAACAACGGTTTACTTTGATCCAGCGATTCATCAAGCTTTAAAGCGCAAAGCCGCTGCATCAAACATTTCTGTTTCGAAGGTGATTGATGAGGCGGTTCGCTCGGTCGTAGGGGGGCCGGAAGTTATCACGGCACACAGCAACACTGAACGAGTGAAGGCGTTCGCAAGGAAAATAGATAGAAACGTTATCAGAAAAGCAGATAAGGAAATCGATAAAGCAGTGATCAGTGAGATTAATGTAGAAAAAGATAAAGGTGTGGAGTCGGAAAAGAGTTATGGCTCCATGCTGCGTGCTTTAAAAAGTAATCTAAAGTCGTAAGTATTGTTGATAAAAAAATAATCAGATTAGGTGGTTAGAATAATAACCTGAAGTCTTTCATTCTTGGTTTGAGCGGACATGGTATCAACACCATGAAGTTGTCTCATACCCGCTACCTGTTAATTCTCGAATCAACAAAACAAGGTAGAGTATCCGACTTCCAGATCAAGTTACCTGACTCTTGTAATCCCGCTCTACCAGCAATCATATGTCTGGCTGCTGCTTGCGTTGTAAGAGATGAAAGTGTCAACGGATGTCAGGCTAAACACTGCACACTCCTGGTCGCTGGCCTGATTGCCGATTGCTGTAGCGGTCGCAGAAAATCTCAATAGGTTTGCCGTTACTCCAAGCTGATAGTATCCACCAGGCGTGGTTGTCGCTTGGTTGATTTCTGCTAGTGTGCCGTAGCGTTTGTAGTTCTGGAAAAATTCATACTGCAAATTTCTAATTTCTTCAATAGCGGAGCGAGCTTCGGATCTTCGCGATTGGATAACATGCTCACGATATTTTGGTAGCGCTACTGAAGCCAGCAGACCGACGATCGTAATCACGATCATCAATTCGATGAGCGAGAACCCTTTTTGGCGATTGCAGATGTTAGCGTTTACAGTCATCTCTGCGGACTGGAACGAACCTTAGAAATTATCCGATACAAATTATTCGGGCTCGGTCGTGTACCAGAATTTTTTCAGCAGCCCGATGCTGCATATCAGATCAATATCCAGGTCAGGATGCAGGATGCCAACCGAAGTCTCGCAGGTTCCACCGCCCCCGCCTCCACCGCCAGCGCCTCCACCAAGTTGCGTGCCACCAAACTGACCGGCTACCACTGGTGAGGAGGGGATGCCGCCCGCATTGAGACGCTCTGAACGATCTAGTACCACATTGCCACTGGTATTATTCGCCGAATTGAGGTCTTCTACGGCGGTCGCGTCCTGCAAACTGATTAAATATGACTGTCCACCCCCTTCATCGGGCGCACATACCGGGGCAGAACCCTGAGAAAGTGGAGGCACATAAGAATTGAAGAATATCTTGCCGAAAAGTACCAGCGGTTGAGACAATCCTTTCTCGCCACAAGATCCACTAATCGTCTCGTCTGTGCAGACTTCGAGTTTCAGTTTCCACCCCCTTTCCAGAGCAGGTAATGATTGCGTCAAAATATCGAAGCCACTGCAGTCACTAGCGTCGTCATCCTGCAGGCAATTGTCTGATAGATCCTGCAGTTCAGATTGTCCAGTCGGAGAATCTGAACTGGGTGCGGCATTGGTGTTTCGATCTTTAATGACGTATAGATAGTTGTCTGTTGAATCGGATAACGGATTCGGCCGATTGCCGGAGGCGATGACAACACCATCAAAGGCACCGTCCTCATCCTGAGATAGAACGAAGTCTGCAGCGTGGAAGAATCGACGGTCATGCGTCTGGTCACCCGCCGTATCATGGCGTCCCAGATTTGCAAGTCGAGTGACCTTCCATTGAGAGCGATCTAAACTGCTGAAATCCACACGCCAGATTACGCCTCCGGTATCGCCAACATAGGCTCTATCATGGTAGTTGTCGCTTGAATTCGTTGCATTAACTGCTGTCACCTTCGCCGGTATACTGTCTAACATATCGGAATGATAGTAGAGGCGTTCGTCGCCCAAAACCGGCCCGGTTGCGCCGCTACCGATACCGGTGGCTTTCCAGATCAGCTCGCCAGTTTCCGCGTCGACGATATATATGGCGTTTCCTTCGTCGTCGTTGGTACCTGTGAAGGTGGCGTCAGCATCATCTCTTTCGTCCTTGCCGAGGTCGATATCGTCCCCATCGTCGTCTCCGTTGTATCCACCGCCAAAGATCAACGCTAAGCGGTCAGCTGCTGTTCCATTCACTTCATAACGTATGAGAATGGGTGCAGGATCAGACCAGGTTTGAGCGAGTTCAGAAAAATCGGGGTCGTCCTTACTGATTGACCAGAGCATTTCTGGCGCGTTGTAATCGGTGACATCAAGTGCGTAATAATGTTTGCCACCCCGACGCATGCCGGTGTAAATAAATACTTTATCGCTGGCTGGTTGAATTGTACCGTCGTTGTTGCTGTCGATTTTCAAAACCACCGGCGTCCCGTCCAGTGTATACGGGTGAACAGGGGCCGAGCCAATTGTGTTCGCCTGGAGCCGGTGTTGCACCTGGGTTACCGAACGAGGAGAAAAAGCCCATTCCTCAACGCCATCGCTCTCTCTAAAAAAGTGTAAAAAGCCGCCGTTGGTTGAAATGACCAGGCGGATAACCTGGGACGCAGCATTAGCGCCACCAAAATTGATTGCAACGGGTCTGGCATGTAAAGGATCTTCCATAAACCAATCGCGTTTCGGGCCGCCAAAGGATACATACCCACGGCCGTAGGCGAGTACATCTAACAAACGGGCAATCGCCGTGATTCGATCGGCAGTGTTGGCGACATTGTAATTGTGACAGTTTGCCGGCTCTGGATCAGAAGTCATGTCATAACCAGAACAGTCGGGATAGGGTAATAGAGTTCGCCAAAGGTCAATTTTGATCTGTTTATAATCGTCGACAATACTGCTGATCGGTGTACCGCCACCGCCAATTTCAAGCAATGCAACCGCAGTTGGATTGTCCGCGTCAAAGGCTCTCAGGGTCGAGCTGCTGCGGTTATCAGGTTCGGTGTAAATGATTCGACTAGAATATTCCTCAGTACTGCCTGCATTGTTAGTATTGCCGGGCTCATAATTCAGTCTGTAGCCGGGCATATTGCCGCCCGCGCCGCCATGCACGGTCGAGCGACCATCTCTACCTTCACGATAATCCGCAGTAATTGGATCAGGCGGCGCAGGCACGTCTTCAGAATGACTCCAGACCGTCAGGGTGGACGGATTAATCCGACCGTCTGCGGCAATGGCGCTTAAGTCACTGATTCCACCACTACCATCGTCTCCGGCAAGGAACGGATTGCTTGGGTCCGAGGAATTAATATTTAACCGTTTAAGATTGCCCGTCCAACGTGGTTGCAGATTCTCGTTGGCCTTAAAGATCGCGATGTAAACCTGCTCTAATAGATCGGTGCGGTTGAATACGTTGGAAGGCAGGGTGGGCGATACGAAAGTCGTGCTGACGCTCAGAACTTGTTCGAGCACATCGATTATTCTGTCAAGAGTCAGGTCAATATCGGTAAGATCCAAGCCAATCGCCCCGGTGGTACCGCCGGCATTGGCATAACTGTTGGTTGTATTATTGACGCTAGTGGTGGGAACGAAGAAATAGGACGTGACATTCTGAAGACCTGGCAGGTCTGGCACATCACCATAGCTTCCATAGGTCCCGGATGGATCGGTCCCGAGGTCAACATCCCGCATGAATTCAAGTACCTCGCCAAAAGTCCCTGCGGGCCCGTTGCTCGATATATTACAATTGTTTGGATTGCCGGCAATGCCATCCATTCCACCGTTTGCTCTGTTTTGCAGAATACCGCAGTTTGCATCCTCTTCCTGATTGGATACCTGGAACAGGAAATTAAAAGTGTAGATATCCGCCCCACAACCGTTGGGATCCAACGCCACGAGAGGACTTACGTATTCACCATTATCATCTTCAGCGGATGCATCCCATACCGGAGATGTCCGGCAGGTCAGATCATTGCCGTTACGGGGCGCCGCAAGTAAGCCGGCTGGATTATCCATATTCTCGTCATCGTCGGTGCCGAAGTCTTCGAAGCCGGTATGACCAAAATATACTTGTTGCCCTGTGAGATAGCGAAAGAATTCGAAAAACAGCTCAGCGCCTTGATATTGGTGCTCCCCTGTGTTGGAGCCATACGCATTGCACTGGTTAGACCCACTAGTGACCTGGTTCCAGGTTAGATTCGGTATTGGAACGGTTTCCAGGGCATTAAAGAAAAAATCATAGTCAGTTTGATTACTCAGATCACGGAACCTGGAGAGCATGAAACCACCATTACTGCAGTCGGTATCGCCGGGATCGCAGTTGTTAATGTTGTGATGGTTCATCATGAGACCGAACAGGGCAGCATCTGCAATTGTCACGCCTGCCTCGAGTTCGTGATCCATTATCTTTTTTAGCACCGCCCGAAACAGTTCCAGGCTGGAGTAATTTCCATTTTCCCTGATGGCGTCGGTGTCCAGATAACCCTCTTCCACCAATTGGCCACAGATACCGTCCGCGGTGGTATCTTCGTTGTCGGAACATACTGTATTTCCCAAACTGGACCGGTAGTCCAGTGAGAACATGATCATGGGTTTGTCGGTGGAGGCCGCATTCTGGTTCAGATAGATGTCGGTATCATCGGCGCCACTTTGTGTCACCGCAACGAGGGCGATCAGCATGCTGATTCTGGAAATAAATTTATATCTGATTTTCATAGGTTGCCACCTGATCTAATGTTGCGATCCATAATATTGTAGTTATTGAAATAGGTTTTAGTTGTTCGAGATTTGCCAATCGCATTAAAAGAGAATTTGCATCGCCCCGGATACGGTTTCAGTCACGCTACCTTTGTTGGCGGTATCGTCATACACGCTGCGAATTGTGAAGTGCCCAAAATTGACTCCGCCGCTGCAAGAGGTGTCGAGCCAACGTGGTGCGCAGCCTACTCTTTCCAGCACAACCTGGGCCTGGTGCTGAGATGCAGTAAACTCCGTTGGCCAGCCATTGACAGTAGTGATCGTGTCTTCATCGCAATTAGCAAACTTGCTGTTGTTTACGGTGCAGTAGGAATAGCCATCGGGTCGGTTCCAGTCGAGAACATTTTGTGCAGTTGTAAACAAGGCATCCAGACCTGATTCTGCTTTGTTGAAGGCGGTATGTTCGCTTTCATAGTTGTTTGATACTATTAATTCTAGCGAGCTTAATCTGCTTGAGTTTAGAGTAATCAAAGTGACACCAAGCAGTATCATGATGGTCGTGAGCAGGGTGGCAAGGCCCGACTGTTTGTGAACAGGGGCTCTGAACTTAAGACGGGATGGTGTTTTGCGTGGCATAATTTTTCTATCCTTCATTCAAGTTCTGATCAGGCTGAGTGCGGTGTTTCTGATGACCTGGTTTCGAATTTTGACAGTTGTCGAAAACACTTTACGTCGGAAATTGTCGTTAAAGGTTCCAGCAGGTGGAAGCGTTACGTCACCCAGCGTATACTGTTTATCGTCGGTGTAAGTGACGTCAAAATTCTTACTCCTGACAAGGAGATAAATCTTTGCAGCAACTACGCCGGCCGCCTCTGTTGCGGAAGGCGCCGATACAAAATAATTTGGTTGACCATCTGGAATGGTCGCATCATCTCCGTCAACCATCTCCTGATCAATACCCCAAGTAATATGAAAATACTCGATGCCCTCGGCAATTCCTCCTCCTTCGGTGTCCATTCTCAGATCGTTTGTTCCTCCAAGATTCTGTCCCTGCAGGGTCTTACGATATAGCGTCGGGTACTGCTCGGGATTGTCAGTGCTGATATAGTATATGTTGGCGACGAACTCCCAGGTAGGTGCGCCGGTGAACGCAGGATTTACCGGATTACCAGGCAGGTTATGAACAAGCATCCTGGAGGTGCCATCGAAGGCGGTCTGGAGGTATATTCTGCCATCAACCAGAGGGCCTTGGGGTGGCCTCACGCGTTTTACAGACAAGATATCGGTGAACTCAGATCCCTGGTCTCCCACGGTATGGATATAACTGGTGTCGATGCACTCGTAATTGTTACCAATATTGGTCGTATTGGTTTGATTGAGAGACTGAACCAGATTGTTTGGCACAGTTGCCCACTCCGTTCCGGTCGCACCGCAATCTGTATTGAGTCTCCCAGTAACTAACGATGTATCGATTCCGGAAGCGTTGAGCACATCATGCAAAAATCCTGACATCTGCAGGTCTCGCGTGAAGGCATCAAGCGCATAGCGCGCGTTTTCCTGCAGGCGCGCAGTACTCTCATCTTGCTTAAAATTGCGGCTGGTCCAGACAAACGTGCCAGAAACCGCGGAAATCAGAATTAGCCCGATGGTCAGTGCAATCAACAGTTCAAGAATGGTATGGCCTTTCACCTTGTTGAGGTTAAAAGAGTTGCTGTTGCGAGGGATAGTGTAGGATTGCTGTAACATTTAAACGTCCAGATAAACTTCCTGCCAATGCACACGTCTGTGTGCATTGTCGTTACCGCTTGTCGCATCATAGGCATTATCAGAGGCGCCGGTACCGCAGGCTGAGGCATTGCTATTCGCGAGCACAGGTTGCTCTTCAAGTTTCGACTGACTGTGCCAGGCGATTGCGATGTGATAAAAGCCGTCTCCACCCCCCACTGGTCTTTGCAGGCAAACAATTGGGTCAACCAGGCCCCCGGTAGCTGCACCTGAAGTGGTTTCAAAAGCTCCCGTCAGATTCTGCTCCCATTCCCATATATCAAAAGTTGCCAGTTGAGCCGCGGTACAAATACTACCCGATGTGCAGAGCTGGCTCGGAGTGGTGGAACCTCCAGTCAGCACCACCGTCGTATCACTAGGAAAATAAGTATCAATTCCCGCAGTGTTAACACGGATCCTTTCAATCAGGTTATCGGTCAAGTGGCTGGCTATAGTTCGTTGCACGGCCTGCGCATTAGAACTCTTTGAAACATGCTGTAATCTCGCGATTCCGACCACGCCAACCGTTATGATGAGCATCGACACGAGTACCTCGATCAGCAGGTATCCGGCTTGTTTGTCAGGGAAAATGCGGAGTCTCATCGCCATTTTGTAATCTAGGGCGTGCAGTCGCGGTTTGCGATCGCTAAATCCTCAAAGTTTTCCACTACAGGTCTGCCCGTTGTCGAGAAGGTCAACCTGAATCCGTGCTCGCCACCATTGCGGTCATCGCAGATGGCGTATGTCGGGTTTCCGGTGCTGATTCGGCCGTTTGCGCCGAAGGTGAAATGGGTCGGAACGTCCGCACTGGAATTGATGACCACCTGTTTGTCGCCTGTTCTAGTATCCACTGCCGCTATCAGCTCATGTCCGAGGCCAGGGTTATAGTCCACCGCGATATCCGTAGTAGTGTAAATTAGCCAGCCGTAGGACCAGTCCTGATCCGCAACCGGAGTCGATGTTCCGGTAATGTCAGCGTCGCAGTCAGGATCGGCGGCGTAGACATCTCCGGTCCGACAAAGGCTGACTCTGGAATTAGTACGTTGGGCTTCCGTCCGTGCGCGAAGAACCGAGGCGTGCAGCACACTGACCGCTTCATCCAGTCGCAGGGATTTTAACCACAATCTGAAATTGGGAACTGCAAAGCCCGCCAGAATACCAATGATCGACACGGCGATCATCAACTCGATCAGGGTAAACCCGCAAGAGGTGTAACGCTTGCGCGTGTCTCTGGACCTGGCCAACTGATACCTCCTAACAGCAGTCTTCGGCAGTTCACACCTGCCTCGCTTTTCGCATCAATTGCAACGACATGCATCTGCAACGACATGCATCGCTGTCGATAGCCAGGTTGTGACAGTCTGGCATAGCCAAATGCAGCGCGTAAATCGATACGCCGAATAGCTGCGTCCATATCACCTCCGATACGAACGAATACGCTTTTATATTTTTAGCGTCAGCCGCCCCTTCTTAAGAACATTAATATCATATATAACGCGCTTGTACAAACTTTCAGGCAGCTGTTAAGGATTGTTTTTAAAGGATTTTATGAAGACTTTTAGACCAAAGAAGCATCGATCCGTTGGGTGAAATTTTGATGTTCAGACAATTAATTTCAATTAAAATTTTAAGAAAGAATGCTAAAATATTGATCAAAAGAGATAATAATCAAATTAAGCTAACATCCGAGGCTTCGAGTTGATGGCACCCCAAAGTTTCGGCATAGCGTTACAAATTGAGACACTAAAAATGGTAAACAGACCGCGAAAGAGACTTCAATTTGACAAAGTATTTACTATAACTTGGCGTGAGCGTAATTTTGGAGAGGCTGTCGCAAGAAGGCATCCTGCCTCTATAATGAGATTACAACGCACTTTTTAAAAACAAATATCTATAAAGCCCATGAATATTCAAGCAGCTCTGATGAAGGTTAGTTTGATGTTAATCCTGGCCCTCGGGGTAACAACTAGCCCTGCATTTGCGGAATCTTACACTGGTGGACAACCACTTTCTCCACAACCCGAAAGTTCCAGCTTGCGACCTGGATTGGCAATTAAATATTTTTTTGAATACTTTGGTCACATAGATGAAGTGTCCATGTTGAACGACGGTCAGGTGGGAGAGCCCATTGCCAATATTGCCCATCGTACTAAAACCGGAAATGTATTTGGTACGGATCGGCCAATGGGGGTGGGCGCACATATTCGGGGAATGATTCATTTAGCGCAAACTGGCATTTACACTTTTAGGGTGGAATCAAATGATGGCGTGAAGGTTCACGTGGGCGGCATAAAAATCTGGACGGACCCGGAAATTCACGGCAATCGTTGGTCGCGGCCCCTCGAATACCAAGTTACGGAACCGGGTTGGTATGACTTTCAGATCGACTATTACCAACGTAAGGGAACCTCTGCTCTGCAATTTGCCTGGACCCTGCCGGACGGCAGCAGCGAAGAAATCGTTCCACCCGAGGCGTTCGCGCATTGATATTGGGTTTTTTTATTTCTAAGGTCTTACACATTATAACCACTAGGTTAACCAGGGGGTGCTGCATTGAAGACTATTCCAGTGGATCGCCAACTAAAGCGTTATCTTTTTAGACGTTTAGGGTTCTCTATATATTAGAAGATCAGGTGGTTAGATTGCTGAATGCTTGTATTCGGTTAAGAGTCCATCTAATCAATGTGGTGTCAATACTGCAGGCACGTTGAACTTATTATGGGATTTATAATTACAATTGGGGGTTTAAGTTGCTAGAACAGAAAATAAAAAATGTATTCATTCAAGATAACAGTGGTCAGAGATTACCTGATCAGCGTGCGGAGGTGATTTATCAACCCATTACTGCTTGGGCGCAGCATTCTCCTGACGCGCTTGCAATCTCCTCACCCGGATTTCGACCATTAACCTATAAAGGGCTCAATACACAACTCGACAGAGTCCGCCAAATGTTGCATGGGTTTGGTCTAGGGACATCTGACACTGTTGCTGTAGTGTTGCCCAATGGGCCAGAAGCTGCGGTAGTCACTTTAGCGGTGGCCTCTATGGCTAGATGTGCCCCGCTTAATCCGGGATTTCGTGCGCGCGAGCTGGCTGCCTATTTTGACGATCTTAACGTCAAGGCATTGATTGTCGAATCTGATGATAATTTCCTGGCTCAGGATATTGCACTTGACAGAGGAATATGCGTTGTCAAATTGGTCGATAAATCTGATCAAACCGCTGGCGTGTTTAATCTTACATGCGAGGCGTTCGATAATAATTCCAACAAGCTCTCGCACCCAGGCCTACCATCGACAGAAGATATAGCGCTTTTACTGCATACTTCGGGGACGACATCACGGCCTAAAATCGTACCGTTAACTCACCGTAATCTGTGTACTTCCGCGTCGAATATCGGTCACGCATTACAGCTCACTCCAGAGGATTGTTGCCTTAATGTGATGCCGCTGTTTCATATCCATGGATTGGTTGGAACATTACTTTCTTCACTGCACGCTGGCGCAAATATAATTTGTTGCCCAGATTTCGTAGCACCCAGAGTGCTGGACTGGTTGGGAGATTTTCCGGTCACTTGGTATAGCGCCGTCCCGACAATGCATCAGACGATCCTCGAGCGCGTCCGCAAACAACCTGAAAAACTTTCATCAATCTCGCTGAGATTTATCCGATCTGCGTCTGCACCATTACCCGGAGGTGTGCTTAGAGAATTAGAACAGACATTTTCAGCACCGGTGGTTGAGGCCTATGGTATGACCGAGGCGGCGCATCAGATCGCCACAAATCCTTTACCGCCGGGTGAGCGAAAACCTGGATCGGTGGGATTGGGTGCCGACTCCAGCGTGTCCATTATTGGGGCGAATAACCACAATCTCCACGCAATGGAGAGGGGCGAAGTGATGATCCGTGGCGACAATGTGACCTCCGGATATCTTGACAATGAAGAAGCGAACCGCAACGCCTTGTTTGAAGGCTGGTTAAAAACGGGAGATGAAGGCTACCTGGATAAGGATGGATATCTGTTTCTGACTGGGCGCTTGAAAGAAATGATTAATCGAGGCGGCGAAAAAATTGCCCCACGGGAAATCGATGAAGTGCTTCTTGAGCATCCGGCGGTTTTCCAGGCTGTCGCCTTTTCGATGCCTGATGACTACGTTGGAGAGGAAGTAGCCGCAGTGGTCGTTACTGATCCAAATGTTACAGTTACAGCTGAAGAGCTTCAAGAATATGTTGGTGAACGATTGGCGGATTATAAGGTGCCTCGTCGCATTGTATTCACTGATGAGATCCCTGTTGGCTCTACAGGAAAATTACAACGAATAGGACTGGCAGAATTGCTCGGTCTGACTGGCGAAGCTGAGAATTCATCAACAAGTACAGCAGAAAGTTCAGGTGAGGCGTTGACGGAGCAGGTTATTCAGGATATCTGGTCCGAAGTGCTTGCGATAGATGACGTAAATGTAGATGAAAATTTCTTCGTCCTGGGGGGTGATTCAATTTTAGCGACCATGGCAATGACGCGGATAAACAAAGCATTTGATGTCGACCTTAACATTGCTGTTTTTTTTAATACGCCAACAATCAGGAAATTAGCACACTACATCGAAGAGCGTGGTCCAGCGGTGCAACAGAACCAGATTAAAGAGGTTTCGAGGGAAGGTCTGCCTGATGAAGAATTAGATTCAGCCACACTTACCGGTCATGTGCTAGTAGCGAAGAGCCTGAAAAGACTAGGAATTACCCATATTTATGGATTAACAGGCACGCCGATAAACGAGACCCTCGCAGAATGTGCTCATGCAGGAATACGTGTGATCGCAGTGCACAACCAGTCCGCCGGTGCGCAAATGGCAGCCGCACAAAACTATACCGCCGGTAAACTTATCGCTGCGACTATTATGACGCCTGGTCCTGGTATGGCTAACGCAACCATGGGTGCTCTTGTAGCCAAAGACAATGGTTGGCCTTTGTTACTCATTGGTGGCGGACGTCGACAGAATCAACGCAATTCGGGAGTATTTCAAGATCTTGACAGCATTTCGATTTTTAAATCAATTACCAAAATGTCGGCGCTAGTGGAATCTATACAACGTGTGCCTGAATATTTCCAACGCGCCCTGACGGTTGCCATGAATGGAAAACCGGGCCCTGTATATCTTGATGTTCCAGAAGATGTTTTATTTGGAGAGGTAGAAGCAAGTCATGTATCGCATACTTCTCCTCACACCGTGTCTAATCAAAGTGCAGATGCAACTTCAGTCGCACAGGCGGCTGATATGATTGACAGCGCAGCGCGCCCGGTTCTGTTGATTGATATCGAGCTACGCTGGGGTATGGACGACTTCTCGCCGCTCAGGGAATTTATCGAGCAATGCGAGTGCCCGTTTGTGACGACACATATGGCGCGAGGTTACATTTCGGATGACCATCCGCTGTGCTGTAATCGGATTATCAGTGAAGCCTGCGCTCAGGCAGACCTGATAATTCTTCTCGGGGCTCGGCTGGACTGGCAGTTTAGGTTTGGATCTGAAATCAGTGCGGGAGCAAAGCTGATTCAGATCTGTGAGGACCCTGATGATGTCGGTATGGGGCGTAACCCAGAATTGGTAATATTATCTCGTCCTGCAGAAGTGTTGCGGCAGCTAAACACAGTTTTGACAAGAAATGAAGGCCGAAAACCTGATCGTCAAGCGTGGCTCAAAGAGTTGCACCAGAGTCGGTCAGACGCGAAAGC
>CAMYNW010000036.1 GCA_947259885.1 uncultured Gammaproteobacteria bacterium | reverse complement strand
CGAGCACCACGCGCAATAGAGGACTCGATTTCGGCTGCCTGTAGGGCATTTGCTGCCAGCATAGTTATGAAAAGACAACCGAAGACAGAAGATCTTGAAAAGTTGGTTTTTTTCATGTTGGCAAGCCTCATTTCATGATTGATTGACTGAATGTTCAAAACCAATTCTGGCACTCCATGATCAGACAAAGTTGATCCAGATCAACCTACCAATCTATCTAGCTAGGGCTTTTCCGAAATTCGGCTAGGAGATTGCTAGATCCACCTTGAATGTTGCATTTGAGTATTTACTTTCCATTCATGGCGATTTTTTGAACGGCTAGTATCGGGGAATCGAGATGAATCGAAAAAGCTGACGTTCACCACTATTTTTCGGAAGCCCGGATTTGCTCCGATATAGATATTCCTTTGGAATAAAAAACGAATTGTTTCACTGCAAGCGTAAAGTCTCAGAACGAACCAATTCAGACTCTCTCGGATCAAATATAATTCGATGCGGGGTCTGTTTCCTGATGGCACGGTTGTCAATAGCCGGCAAAAAGGTAAATGAGAGCGGCTGTCAAGATTGCGACAAGCAGGGTCTGAATCCCGCTACGCAGCCACGATACGCCCGCGATGCTGCCAAGAAAAACACCGAGCATGAATATCAGCAGCAGCGCGATCGCTACCGCTACGTAAAGTGGCGATACCGGCAATGCAAAACCGGTATTGGCCGCAATCAGTGGTGTCAGGATCAGAAGGGATATAGCTAGCGGCGCAAAACCGTTGACGAGCGCTATTAGTAGCGGTACGCCTCGCGCGGCCTCGCCATGAGCACTGTCACGCAGGTCGGTGATCATCGCGTCTTCGAGTTTCCCAAGCGCGCGCTTTCGCTCCGCGACCTCACTGACGTAGGCGCTGCTGACGCCGCTCACGCCGAGCGCAATGGCCGCGCCCAGGCATACATTGATGATCACTGATAAGTCGGTTGCGCCACTGACCAGAAAGCCAATGATGAGCCCCAGCATGGTCAGTGCGCCGTCAAATCCATTAACGACAAAATAGCGTCGTATGATGTCATTGGTGCGGGTGATGCGCAGCAGAAACCGTGGCTGTTCCAGCAGGTTCATAAACCTAGCCGGCTTGCGGCTCACTTTGAACTTCAACCTCGTCGATACTGTGCAACGAACCGCCCAGATCGCTGATACCAGACTCCACTGCATCGAAATCGATGGCATACCCTTCGACGACGACCTTCAGTGTTTCGGTTTTTTTGTCAACCTCGAGTACCGTGATGCAGACCCGATAATCACCACCCGCCTTGGCAAGGGCTTGTGAAAATTCAAGCGCGTTCGGTTCGTGGGGTTTGAGTACATCAAGCACGAGCCGCTTAACAAGAACCATGTTCTATCCCCGGTTTCTATCCAGATTAACCTAGGCAAGTATACACTCAATCAAGCTAATTGCTGGCGACCTTCGAGACTACGTATTACAGATTAAGATGGAATGTGCGCCGTGATCTGATGATTATGAGTGCCTGCTTGTGGCGGAAGCTGCCTTCTAATTCTTGAGATCGAAAGACAGCAAAGAGTTGTGGATTCAACTAGTCGATGCAACATACTAACCTTTTATTAAAAAAGAGGGAGTGTTGCAGATACAATACTGGCTAGAAATAAATTACTCAAATACCTAAAGGGGCTTGGTGTGGGAGCACTGGCTGAAAGGTGATTCATTGGGTGATATTGCGAAGCTGTTTGATCTGGGTCATTCGCCCACTCAGCGGATACTGCGTGAGAGCAGCGGTATCCGACCTTGAAAGAAAAAGCGGCCGCCCCTTGGCGGGCGAGTAATCCTCGACAGGCGACAGGCGCTAGCGTAGTTTCCCTGCATCAAAACCCAGCACTACTCATCGGATGCAAGAGCATCATTAATTGTTGACTATTTTCCAGCTACCATCGGCCTGCCTGCAGGCAGTTCCGTAAGCTCGATGCTGTTCTCCACCCACCATTATATTGGAAGTGAATTCACGGCAAGGTGTGCCATCATCAGTAATCATAGTTCTAGTGGGATAGGAATGACCGCTGTGACCGGTATTGGGATTCTGCCACGCCGATGTGGTGCCATCAGGAGTGAGTTCCAGTGAATACTGAAGGTTCTGGGCTGCCATCAACCGATCCCTTACAATGCCCCGAGTGCAATCGCGAGATCCTTGTTCCTATGCCCCTGGCCAAGGCCGTATCCCAGCGCTGCGCCCAATACTGCGCCGACTCCGGCACCTGTTTGCTGTTTGCTGGGTGTGGTCGTGCAGCCGCTCATAACAAGGGAAACGCTCAGCAGCAGCAAAAGAATTATGCTCGATCTTTTCATCATTCAACCTATAAATCTATAGAATTCTTGAGCGAATACGCCCTCCTTCGCCAGGTTCATCTGATCTGACGACGGGTCATTCTAGGCCAACCCGCTCAGGAATTTTCTGATTCAGATCATTTCCAGTAAAAACCGACCCAGCAGGCAACAAATAGAAGTTTGAAGCACGTCATCTGCTAGAAACACGCCAATGAATAGTCACAGTTGCGTGAAATATTCCGATGCCCGCCAAATTTTATTGAACCAGAGCTGAAATTAGTCGACTCCCCATGGTAATGGAGTGGATATCATCATTTAAAAAAATATAGTGCGAAAGGATTAGCACGAGGTGTTAAAGATCATCGCGTCCATGCTTTGAGTTCGGTACGAATAAACGAAGATGATGAATGACTGTAATAAGCTAACATGCCCTTCATCGGGACTTCTTCAACAGCCACTATTAAGAAATCAGTTAAATCTGACAAAGCTGCCGCTCAATAAAAGTGCCCAAATGGCTCCACTAAACTAGGGCTGGTCCATTATACTCAAACCAGACATTTCGCAAGGCAGATGTTCAAGGTATGGAAATATTCGGAACATTGATATTCCATAACTTGTCGATCTATCTAATTCACTGTTAACACAAGTAGTGACTCACCGATTATCTCGCCTGCAGACCATGGATCCGCAACTCATCTCAATCCATTACAGTGACCCGCTATGGCTCGCCATCGCCTTCCTCTGTGGCTTAGCTATCAGGGCGGTGGGACTGCCGCCAATGGTCGGTTTCATGGTGGCTGGTTTCATGCTCAACACGTTAGGTGCGGAGGGTGGCGAGTTCCTCAATGCGATGGCCGACCTCGGCATCACCCTTTTGCTGTTTTCTATCGGTCTCAAGCTCAAGTTACAGTCGCTGGCAAGGCTTGAAGTCTGGGGCGTTGCGATCCTGCATATGGCGGTGGTTACTCTGCTAATCGCCGCGCTGATGCTGTTGCTCTCGTATAGCAGTTTGCCGCTGCTGTCCGGTATTAATCTGGAGACAGCTTTGCTCATAGGTTTCGCCATGTCATTCTCTAGCACTGTGTTCGCAGTGAAGATACTCGACGAGCTAGGCGCGACGAGCTCCAGGCACGGCAGGACGGCAATCGGTATACTGGTCGTGCAGGATATCGCGGCGGTAGTGTTTATCGCCGTCTCGATAGGCCAGATACCTTCCCCATTAGCACTGGCTATGATCGCGCTAATACCGCTGAGGTTCTTGTTGTACAGGATAATCGAAAGGGTAGGGCACGGCGAACTACTAATCCTGTTCGGCATTACGCTGGCACTGGTTGGTGCTGATGTCTTCGAACTGGTTGGAATCAAGGGGGATGTCGGTGCGCTCGTGTTTGGCATGCTGCTTGCCAACCATCCGAAGGCTAACGAGCTGGCGAAAGCTCTGTTCGGATTCAAGGAGCTGTTCCTGGTTGGCTTCTTCCTCAGTGTGGGCATGACTGCTGTACCGGGCTGGATAGAAGTGCTGGTCGCACTATTGTTCATTCTGTTATTGCCCATCAAGGTGTCGCTGTATTTTGGTCTGTTCAACCTTTTCTACCTGAGGGCTAGTACCTCGTGGCGTACCTCTCTCAATCTGGCTAACTACAGTGAATTCGGCCTGATCGTTGGTGCTTTGGCAGCCTCGGCGGGCTGGTTACCGAAAGAATGGCTGGCTGTGTTCGCCGTCGTGATTTCGATCTCCTTCATCCTTTCAGCACCGTTGGTAAATATCCGCAACAGCTTGTATCAGGCATGGCGACCCAGACTGAAACGGTTTGAGCGGCCGAAGCGCTTGTCCGGCGAAGAGGACCTGGATCTTGTGCACATCAAGGTGGTGGTGTTTGGCATGGGGCGGATGGGCACGGCAGCCTACAATGCTATAGAAGCGGATTACCTGGGTCACTTGGCCGGTGTGGAAATCGAGCAGGAGAAGGCAATGCGTCACCGTGCGGCGGGTAGGAAAGTGGTCATGGGAGACGCAACCAACCCGGATTTCTGGACCCGTGCACCTGAGTTGATCGACGGACTGGAATGGGTATTGCTGACCTTGCCGACGCATAAAGCCAATATGAGTGCAGCATTACGATTAAAGGAGATGGGGTATCGTGGTCGCATCGCCGCAACAAGTAAATTCCGCGACGAGGAAGATGCCTTGAAGGCTATTGGCGTCGAGCATACTTTCAATATCTACACGGAAGCCGGCCTGGGTTTCGCCAATGAACTACAGAATTTCGTGGTGCAACAAAAAGGAACGGATTTGAATGCCTAACAAGGCGCAGCAGTCGACCCAAATATCGCTATGCTTTTTGGCCGGCTAAGCTTGGTCGTTATAACCGCTTTGGGCAGAGGCTGTATAAAAACGTGTTTGCTTAAATTCTAATGAGCCCCCAGCTACGCCGTTTTCTTTTTTGTTAGCTTAATCCCTAACTGCATTGCTTTAACGCCCGATTTCATGACCTATTTACAAGTAAAATTCTGACTGTTGAGTTTTGACACAGCCTAGCTCCACAGCGGACAGTGGTGCATGAGCGGTTATTACGGTATTCTGTCTTGACGAACTGCTTATATAAGGAAATCTAATTGGCCACTTCAAGCGACAATCACCGTCTGGCTGCAATTCTGGCAGCCAATGTGGTTGGATATAGCCGTCTTATGGGTGAGGATGAATCAGGCACCCTGGAATCGCTGCGATCCCACCGCCAGGAGCTGATTGAACCGAAGATCAGCGAACATCACGTCCGAATCGTTAAATTAATGGGTGACGGCCTGCTGGCAGAGTTCCCGGCGGTCGAGGCGGTCCAGTTTAAGTCAATTCCTAACTTAAATCATGGATCCGGTTTAGGGGATCAGGTCAAGGGTATTAACAAAATCATGGGGGTATGCAGAATCCTGATCTAACCTTTGCCAATATTCGCCGGGGAAATCTTGGCAAAGATTTTTGATTGAAGATCTGATCTCACTGTATTGATCTGCTAGAAAATTATAATCGACAAAGCAGTATGAGAAATCAAGGATTTACGACATTAAAGATAAAATTTCGACTTTTTGATCTAAACTGAATGTTTATATACTGTTTCGACTCTTACACTCCCTAATGAGTTATTGATTGTCGATATTATTAATAATGGTGTAATACGAATGACGTCGATTATTATATTCTTAAGTCGTCACAGACAATGCCGTTATAAAGTCTGGGAATAAAGTAAGTACTTTTGGGTGGCAATGTTTTGTCTTTTTCAGTTAGTTGAACCATCTGTTCGATCTCTACAGGGTGAATAAAAAATGCCGCAGTTCGGGATTTTTTTAACAGCTTCTTTTCAATTTCCTGCAGTGACTTTTCGCCGCTAAAGTAAGTGATACTTTTATCTGTTTTCACATTTTTAATATGCAATATTTTATTTAATACTTCGTGATCAAATACCTGATGGTCGAGTATCACTCCATGTTTCTGATATTTTTTCAGAATTTCAGGCTTCCAGCTCAGTTGATACCATTGTCCACTGAGCAACATGGAAAGAGCATGTTTTCCATTAGCTTTAAAGGCCTGTTTTTTGTGCTTGACGATGAATTTCTTCTCCAATTGCCGCATAAAATCAGACAGGCTTATGCTTTTCTTAATCTCAACCATCCGGTTATAGTCGAGTATTTGCACGTCGTTGAAATCAAAATAGGCGCTGCAGACCCGCCCCACATAAAGCTTATGTCTTTTTGAAATTTTGTTGAGTTGCTGCAGAACCTTACTACGATGATGACCATCTGCAATATAAGCATGATCAACGAAGCCCGCCAGATGCTGCAATTGTTTTATGGTAGGTTTGTCATGTATCGGCCAAACTCGATGAACGGTATCATTCTCAGATAATTTGACTGTCAGTGATGGTGAATGGTGATCTCGATGACGCTTTAGTAAGGCAGTAAGATCCTTATTCGGAAAATGGCAGACCAGCACAGGTTTTACCATCGCCCCACGATTAAGCAGCAAACCTTTTGAGACTTTTTCCTTGGGTTTTAGTGTTTTTTCATGTGGCTTGATATTTTTATTGATGAACTCCTGTAAATCAGTCTGCGCAACAAAGCCCAGATGAGCACCAAATGGAGTGGTTATTTCATAGACATAAATTCCGGCCTTTTTAACCTGCTTAAAATCCCCTTTTTGAAAATATTTTGGAAAATAATACTTTGCTTTTTCTGCAAGGCGATTGGGATTTGAAACAAGTTTACGCTTTGGCAAGACAGCTTTAAATGGATAGATAATCATGGATGCGATACTGTTATCGTAATTTCAAAAATATTCCAGAACGAACTTTGGGATCGAACCAAATTGATTTTGGTGGCATCACTTTATCATTATCTGCAACAGCATACATTTCCTGCATTGAAGTTGGATAACAACCGATCATTAGACGCCAACCTTCTTCGGCCCTTTCTTCCAAACCTCTTAGGCCATGCATGCCAGGAACATAGTCCAACCTTGGATCAGCACGCATATCTTCAATACCTAAAATAGGTTTTAACAAACGGTCTTCCAAAATCGATACATTCAATGACTTAACTGGATCGGTGCTTTGAGCACACTCCGTTCCGATTTTAAGGCGATACCAGTTTTCATCCAACAACATCGCAAACTCATCTTTATTACGGGGCTCTGCTTCATCCGGATAATTTACATGAAGTGCTTTTACCTTAAATAATTCTTCTAGTTTTTCTAGAAAATCGGCGACTGATGGATAGGAAGTTTAAAGCCCATCCCATTAGTCTGAGTATTTCTCGGTCGTTTATGTCTGATTTTTGAATGTCTGCTTACTGGAAGACAGTAATTTCAGGGGGGTGGATGATGCAGCTAATACAACCTATATTGTCAGGTGAAATCTGAACTTCTTGCCTGATTTGTCAGATCAGAAATTACGAAAGCGCCTGGTCACAACTGGAGGTATTCCACAAAACTCTAAATACGAGTTTGCTTTTAGATAAAATTAGCCTTTTTCAACAGGCCGTCTCAGTTTCTACAAATAAGAATAACGACAGCTACCAGGATTCCAATGCAGTGCGAAGGTCTATTTCGAAACTCCAGGCTTCGGGCTTCTGAAGGTGGAGATTCCAGTATGTATCTGTCAGTCCATCCAGGGATATCAGGTGTTTTCTTTGCTCTTGACTCATCTTTCCGTCGTTTCGATCGAGCCATTTTTGCCCTGCGATTCCGCCATCTATAACCACGTGACATACGTGAAGACCTTCCTTACCGTATTCTTTGGCGAGCGCCTGGGCAAAAGTGCGCAACGCAGACTTTGCAGAGTTAAATGCGCCAAACCCCGGACGTCCCCTTAAAGAAGCACTGGCGCCGGTGAAAACCAAAGTTACGTTTCCCGGTAACAGGCGTCTAGTGACCTCGCGTGCCACGAGGAAACCGCTAAAACATATGGTCTTCCATGCATCTGTAAAGTAGGTGCTTTCCATCTCACGGATGTTACCCGGCATGTTATTGCCCACATTAAAAACTATCAGATCCAGGGCGATTCCTTTCGATTCCTCAATGGCATCAAAAAGATCGATGACACTTTGTTCATTTGTTGCGTCACATACAAACGGTGCAGCCGACCCACCAGACTGTTCGATTAGACTGGCAATATGTTGTAGCCTATGCAGCGTCCTGCCAGAAATAAATACATGATACCCTTCGCGCGCGAAGCGCATACTTAAAGCGGCGCCAAGTCCAAGCTCGGCACCAACACCGATCACAAGGGCCTTTGGTTTGGACGCACCTGTCATAGTGTCGGTTGCCGCCTGGATATGTTCTGATTGTTTTGTCGATAAGCGTTCATATTCCTGTCGCTCATATTTAATTAACTACATGGAAGCCATGTAAACGGATGATCGTTTGGTTATTCCAAGGCAGCTTCTACGTTATCCGTGCATTTAATTATAAACAGGAGTAAGCCAGTGCATATAGTCCGGTTCTTCTCCGATCAGGATTCTGTTGAACAGATCACCTAGCGCTTGAGTGACCGGCCCTTTACTACCATCTCCAATCGAACGATGGTCAATGCTGGCAACCGCGGCCATTTGCACGCCGGTACCGCAGAAAAAAGCTTCATCGGCCATGTAAAGCTCGGATCGATCGATCTCCCGCTCTTCAACTGCAATACCCAATTCATTTCGTGCGAGCTCAATCAAAGATTTGCGTACAACGCCTTCAAGCAGATTGGCGGTAATCGGTGGTGTGACTAATTTGTCGTCCCGAACCATCATAAAGTTGGCCGCGGTGGCTTCAGACACATGACCGTCCTGGTTCAGCAGTATCGCTTCATTAAAACCGCTCAGCAGAGCGTCACTTTTTGCCAGCGAACTATTTACATAGGTGCCATTGACCTTGCCCCTTGCAGGAATGGCGCTATCGTCGACCCGGCGCCAGCTACTTACGCAAGCCGTTATGCCTTTATCATCCGGCAGGTAACCACCAGTGGGCTGACTGAAAATTGCGACCTTGTCATTAGCATCATGGAGCCAGACTCGATATACCCCTTCGTCTTTGTACGCAATGGGGCGGATGTATACGTTTTCCTTCCATCCTTCCCGTTTTAGTAAGTCTAAAGTGCAGGCTTGCAACTGTTCATTAGTATAGTCGATTACGCTAAAAAGCAGTTTGGCGCTATTTAGAAAACGGGTGTAGTGGTCAGCAAGTCTGAATACATAAAGTTGGTTCTTGGATTCGTTCCAATAACCTCGAATACCTGCAAAACACCCCGTTCCGTAGTGCAGAGTATGGTTTGTAATGCTGATCTTTGCTTGATCGATAGGGACGATTTCGCCCTCAAAGAATGCCAGAGTCGTCATAGAAATTTTATGTGATGCCAGTTAGATACGTTCTCCGATCAAACCCTCGATGATTCGGAGTTTTAACATTGGTTCAAACAAATGATGCGGATACTGATCCAAGTTCGCCAAAATCGGCCAAGACTTTATCACCTTTTTCAGCTTCGTAGATTTCGCAAGCTGTGCCCGTAGTCACCAGATCACCGGATTTGAGGCCGATGCCCCGGGATTGTAAATGATTCGCCAGCCATGCCATTACGTTTAGCGGGCTGTCGAGGACATTTTTTCCAGTTCCCTGGGAAAATAAACTGTTATTAACAATTAGTTGAACCTGGTGTCCGGATAGATCGATGGATTGCCACTTTGGCACCCCATTACCGAGGATGCTGGCGCCATGAATTGCGTTATCAGCGATTAATGCATTAGCACCAACCTTGGTGAAGTCGGTATAGTGATGATCAACGATCTCTAATCCGGGTATAAAGTTACCTATATACGGAATAATGGTCGATGCGTTATATGGCTCGTGGCTCGTGGGTACATCTTTCTCCATAATAAAAGCGAACTCCAGTTCAACGATTCGACGGAAAAAGTCGTCAGTTCTGAGGGTTGCAGCATTTTTGTGAGTGGAGTGGCTCAACATACGACCGGATAATGGGCCATTGACGCCAAGCAATTTCATTACTCTGGAGTTTGTGCAGGCAAGTTTATATCCACAGCTTGTGGAGTTGTTCTGATTCAACAGCAGCGAAACCAATCGTGCTTGAACAAGATACGCCTCATCCATGGATTCTGGATACAGCGCTTCGGGGATATTGTCCACTACGCTATGCGTTTGTCTGTTGCTGAACAAAAATTGTGCAGATTGATCGATATTAATCATTTGAGTGTTCTCTTGCCGTTCAGCTGCAGCAATATTTACATCAGTTCATCTTTACGATCGCGCGTTTCTCCATAGCGGTGTAACGCCGGCGCTTTGAGTCCGTTGTACAAGGACTCAATGTTTTTGTTTACTAATTCACCCTGTTGCGCGAACAAAGAATTTCCCTGTAGATCGCTGTCAACCAGAAAAGGGCCAAAATCCTTTACTCGGAAAATCCACATGGCCTGAGCGATTCCGAGCTCGTCCAGCCAATGAACCGCTTCTACGCCCTGGACGCCGCGGCCCAGTAGTGCTCCAGTCCCATAACCCACCGTAGTTAAGTAGACTGCGCCACGTGGGGCCAGAATGCTCTTATAGTCTGCTACCGGCATACCGCCCTTGCCGATAATAATCTTAGTGTTGGTCAGATCCAGCCACTTTGCCAGATATTTTGAGAATCGAAAACTGGCTGTCGCCGTTACGCCACCTATACGATACTCGCCGTCTTCCTGCAGAGCCGCTGCTGGAGAGCAGTGAAAATTCACGTTGCTGCTGGCGATTAAACCTTCGGGCAACTGACTCCTGCCGTTCAGGATGCGCTCATAAACACCCTCTCTGGCCGTGTATACCATGCCATTCAAGTAAACGACCGATCCCAACTTCAGGGATGCGATCGCTGCATGGGTGGCCGGAAGATCCAGACTGATTTGTTCTAGCATTTTTTTCTTTCCGGTTTTATTTGCTTTCCCAGGATACGGTTTCACGTCGGTGGTAGGGCGTAAACCATTTCGGGTCGATGCGATATTCAACGCTGCCGTCGGCATTTATACGAGCCGTGGCGCGCCGGGAGGACAGGCAAAATGTATGTACGCTAATGGGCATTCCACCGGTATGCGTGTGTCCCACTTCTATATGCAGATCGACAACCATGGACGAACCAACGAAACCCATTGCCCCCATTCCAATGCTATTACCGATATCCATAAGTTCAAGTTCGAGCTCGGCAATTTTTGGATCAGGGTTTCTATCTCCGACAATACGCAGGCAGGCTGCCTGTTTTCCTAACTGCATGCATGTGTCCTTGGATCCGCCCAGCCCAATGCCGACAATGGCCGGTTGGCAGCACAATCCACGTTTTCCGAAGGAAATCAAAGTGTCGAGCAAAAAACGTTTGATACCATCGATACCATCTCCGGGGAACAGCATGCGGTAGTCGGTACCAAATAATCCGCCTTTATGCACGGTCGTTATGTCGATCCAATTGACATCAGGCTCAAAGCTCCATTCCACTTCAGGTGAGTTGATGCCAACATTGTTGTTGTACTCGGTACGCCAAAGCGGGTGTACTCTATTTGGTCTTAACGGTACGTCATGAGTAGCTCGCGCCGTGGCGGAACGCATTGCCCGCTCGATTCCTGTAAAGCCGCCCTCGAATTGTGCTTTGTCCCCAACTTTTACGTAGTATCGTGGTAATCCGGTGTCAGCACACATGGGGCGTCGGTCTTCCGTGGCCGCTTCATAGTTCTTAACCATGGTTTTGATGACAAAACCTGAGAGCTGCTCAGACTCTTTTTCTGCAACGGATTTTATTCCATCTAAATAGTCTGCCGGAATGTCAATCGCGGCTTGCTTCATAATCTCGTAGCTCGCGAGCTCAATAGCGTCGTTTGATATCATGCTTGTTGTTTCGTAGTTGGTTGAGGAGGTGCTCCCGCCTCATCGTCTATTAGTGACTCTCCCGGTCTGACAATCGTAAAATCTACGGGAATCATGGTCTGCACGATTTGATCGCTATCCAGATGAATGCGTGTAAAGCTGGTAGTCTCTAAATCACCGGTATCAGGAAAATCTTCTCGATAGTGCGCGCCGCGAGAGTCTTTTCTGGTAAGTGCCGCTTCGGCAATGACTTCACTTACGGTGAGCAGATTGTCAATATTCAACCAGTCATTCCACGTCAGGTTAAACGATCTGTCACCGTCCGCCAAACCGGTTTCCATCAAACTGGTTCTGCTTTGACGAATTTTTTCCAGGCCAGTTTTTAGATTTTCTGCCGACCGAACAATCCCAACATGGTCCCACATATTGGACCATAGATCCTCACGCAACCCCATTAAGTCTCCTGGAGGTTGCTTGAAAGGGTATTCGGTTTTTGTCATCGCGGCATCAATCACGTTTTTGTCCGGATCGCGCATTGGTGCACCAGCGGCAAGGGCTGCGGCCATGGCTTCGCCGGCAATTCCACCAAACACAGTGGAATTGGCAACACCGTTCCCGCCCAGCCGATTTGCGCCATGTACGCCTCCCGCGTCCTCACCGGCGACATATAGTCCGGGAGAATCAGTAGAGCAGTCTAAGTCCATCTCAATTCCACCCATCATGTAGTGCGCGGTCGGCACGACTTCGACGCGCCCTCCCGCCAGGTCAAATCCACAATCTTCGCAGCGTTTAACCATGCCTGGAAACTTCTGTCTGACATTCTCGACACCCAGGTGCGCCATCTCAATATATAGTCCCCCTTGCGGTGTAGAACGACCTTCGCGAATTTCTTGATACATGCTACGAGATACGATATCCCTGGTCGCGCGCTCAGCAGCAGCATGATAGTGATTCATAAATCGTTCGCCATTACCGTTTAGCAGATAACCCCCGACACCACGCAAGCCTTCTTCCAGAATCGTACCGGTCATCCGGGTACTGTTGCCTGCGAGAATTCCGGTCGGATGGAACTGCACCATCTCCATATCACGCAGTGATAGCCCGTATCTTAACGCCATGGCCAGTCCATCGCAGGTTTTATCCCCTGATGGGGTGTGATAGCGATACATCGACGGACCGGCCCCAGTCCCTAAAAGGACGGATCGAGCCTGCACAAATCGATATTGGCCGCTGCGTAAGTCGATCATCAACACCCCTGCAATTCCCGAGCCATCCGCCGCGGGCACTAACTCAATTGCTCGGTGCTCCTCTAACTTATTGAGATCTAAAGACCAGACTTTCTCCATCAGCCGATTGATGATTTCAATCCCAGTTAAATCTCCTTTGTGCGCGGTTCTGTCAAAACTCTGACCGGCAAAAGCCTTCTGGTGCAAAGAACCATCTGGATTCCGGTCGAAGAAACATCCGAGTTCATTTTCGAGTTCATGCACACGTTCAATTGCTGTTTCGCATAGCTTCCAGGCAAGATCCTGGCGCGGCAGCCATTTACCGCCTACGATGGTATCCATAAAATGGCGTTCAATTGAATCTCCTGGATTGAGCGCCACGTTATATCCGCCCTGTACCATTCGCGTGCAGCCAGATTTTCCCAATAATCCCTTTACCGCAATGATGATATCCAGCTGCGGATTGGATTGTTTTGCATGAAGCGCGGCAAATAATCCTGCGCCGCCGGCACCTAGAATCAGTATGTCTGTCTGGAGGTATTCGATTTTGATGTTATGGACTCCCATTTTTACAAAACCTGTATCAGAAATACTGTTCCAACAAACAGCACCGCAATGCTGCAAGGGACCACCCAACCGGCGAGATCGTTGACGTGCCCCGGCCATCGAGTGAACTCCAGAAACAAAACTCGAATTCCAAAGAACAGGTGAACCGAGAGCATCATGACCAGTCCCCATTCGGCCACTTTGACTGGGGTGAGATCGGTATAGACCAAAAATCGATCCAATCCTTGTGCGCCCTCTAAGGCACTGCCCAATAGAAGAAAATGAAACGGAAGAAACAACGCCAGCGCTATACCAGACACTCGATGCCCGATGGCTGCCAGATAGCTTTTATGATTTCTTAAGGGATTCATGAAGTATTTTTAAACTATCGCGACCACGGCACGTAAACCTAACGCCAGGAAAATTAGCGCGAAGAGAAGTGCAATAATGTTTATGGTGCGTTGCGAAACCCTGGTCCACTCCTGCAGAATATTTCGCAGACCAATGGGGGCGTGAACCGTGATCGACAATACAAACAAACCGTAAAAAACGGACCAACTGATGCTGCCCTGTGTCCGCGATAAAATCTCGGCGCCACTTAATCCGTTGCGCACGGCGAACAGGATCAGGCCAAGGTGCACTAACACCAGCGGCCCGAGGATGATTGCCGAAATACGTTGTGCGAGGAAAAGTGTGCGTTCCATTATTCTCAAACGTCCTTTGGTAATCCTTTGAAGGCTATTTGTTTAAGCCCCGCAATACTTTCTGACGGATTCAGTTCAATAGGGCAGTGACGAGTGCAGTTGCCATGGCTGTGGCACGAACCACATCCACCTTTACCAAAGGCCTGATCGAATGTTTGTTTTCTGTTGCTGTGCCTAACATCGTTGACAAGTGTCCATGCACGATTTAGACCAGCCGGACCGATATAATTACGATTCCAGTTAACGACGTCACATGCGCTGTAGCAAACCGCGCAGTTAATACATTGCAAACCCGCTTCTGCCGCTCGTCGTGTGCTTGAGTTCGGGTCAACCAGAGCTGGCGCATCCTTTCGGGTTTTTGTGCCACTAAACGGAGCCCCAGCGCGTTGCCAGGTATCGATAAATGGCGCCAAGTCACAGACCAGATCTTTAATTCGAGGCAAATTACGCAAAGGTTCAATAGTTAAAATCCCTTCATCAGAAACTTTCTTTACGTGTGTGCGACAGGTCCATCGGGGGCGTCCGTTAACGGTCATCGCGCATGATCCACATACACCAACCCGGCAGGAAAATCGATAAGCAAGGCTAGGTTCATGGAAACGCTGAATCTCGGTAATGATATCCAGGATGGTCTGATTCTCTCTGGACATCACTTGATAAGTGACAAGCTTTCCATCTTCTTTGCCGCGCCATATTCGGACTGTTAATTCCTGTGTTTCTCTCTGAATTTTGTTCATGGCCGAATTCTTAGAGAACACCAGTGAGGTCAATTTTTTTATACATCGGCGCCGGAGCGCCGGGCATGAGCACGTTAATACAGGTCGGTCTTGAAGACTGCAGACCGTCAGACAAAGCGGTATGTAATTGCGATAAATCTTTAACTAAAACACCATCACACCCCAAGCCAATTGCCGCCAGGTCATATCGCGCGTCGCTGCTTAGTTCGCAGCCAAAGGCGCGCTCAACCCCGTATTGTTTAACCTGGAGATGATGCTCAGCGTTCCAACGGGAATCATTCCCGATCAACACTGTGAGACCTGAGGATTCTCTGGCGGCTGTTTCGAATTCAGCCAGATGAAACCCTGCCGTACCGTCACCCATGATCGCAAGTACCGGGGCTTGTGAGTGCGCCACCGTTGCGCCGATCGCATAGGGCAATGAGGCACCGATAGCGCCGGCTGGACCGTTAGTGATTCGTATATTGCTGCTTACAAATGCCTGCGCCCATTGCCCAAATTCGCCGCCATCACATATGAGTATGGTGTCAGGATTATCCTTTAGTGTTTGCGCGACGATTTCAATGATCTGTTTGCTGTAGTGAGCATCGTCTGATGGATTGATAAGTTGTCGATGTGCAATCGCAGTGGCGGCAGCTTTGTTCCAATTGCTGCGGGATAATGCCGTGCAACTTTCGTTTTTGAGATGCTTAGCATAAGTCAGCAACCCATTCATGGTTGCCACGGCGTTTGCTTGTTCTGTAAGTACAAGTCTGTTTTTGAACACCTCTTTAGCATGGATTAATGCTTGGGCGTACTCGGATACGATAATTACCTTGGTGGCGGGCATGGCGTTTTCTTTGCCGAATCCAGACGTGAAGTCGACCGGTTTTCCAAGATACAGTATGCAATCGGCCGTGTATAAAAGTTCCCGTAATGCTCCTTGAGCTGGATCCCGTAGCCCTCGAGGGCTTTCGAGAACGATGATCGGCGCATCCAGCGCTAATGAAAGTGCATGTTGTTTATCCTTCCTTTTTCCTCTGAATAAATGCGGTCCCGCTAGTATAAGTGGCCGTTCTGACTCGCCAAAAACATTTACAATATTCTCAATCTGGTCAGGTGTTGGACTACAGAGTGTGGTGGTTTGATCGATGCTGTTGCTATTCTCTGAATCGATTGAATCTGAATCAAAAACCGATTCAATAACATCGACTGGCACTGCCATGTGCACTGGACCTGGTATACCTCCCAATGCGATTCGTGCAGCGGTTGCAAATACTTGAGCTGGATCATCACCGCGAGATAGTCGGAAGCTGGCTTTAACAAATGGACTGGCGGCTGCGATCTGGTCAAACTGCTGAAACGCACCCTGGCCGTCCTGCCAGGTGGGGGAGTCTCCGCTTATAAGAATCACAGGGACTTCCGACATTGCGGCTGAGTAAAGCGCGCCCAGGGCATTTCCAAATCCCGGGGCTGCAGTGACCAGTGCAACCCCCAGGTTGTCGCTTACTTGGGCATAAGCTTCCGACATAAACACCGCAGCCGCTTCATGCCGAGTGTGCACCAAACGGATTGAGGAACCAACTAACGCATCGTAAATCGGCATGATCTGGTTCCCGGATAACGAAAACACTGCATCCACGCCAAATTGACCTAGAGCATGGACCAGGCGGTCGGCGCCGCGATTTCTATCCTGTTGTTGAAAGTGTGGATTGGTCAAGGTCGAAACTCTGGGAGCGGCGAACTATTTTAATTAAATAAACATTAATATACAATTTTATAAATTTAGAAATACTAAAGATAAAGTTACAATTCTTAAACCATGGATATCAAGTCAATAAGAACCCTCGTATCAATTGCGGATCATCGCAGTTTCCAGGCCGCTGCCAATGTACTCGGCATGTCGATATCCAATGTCAGTTTGCAGATACATTCACTGGAAGAGCACCTGGGGGTGAAGCTATTTAATCGGAGTACTCGTCCACCAAAGCTCACCGAAGTTGGTGCCGAGTTTGTGCGTCGCAGTCGAGAACTGTTGGCTGACTGGGAAAGCCTGAGTAACAGCGTGATTCAGAGTCAAACCCGTGGTGCGCTCAAGGTCGGTGCTGTGCATACGTCTGTTGCCGGAGGTGTTTCGGTGGCACTAGGTCGGCTGCGCAAACGAGATCTGGGATTGTTCATTCAACTGCACACTGCACTAACTCCTGAACTCATAAGGCAGCTGCAAAATCAATCCATTGACTGCGCGATCGTCACGGAGCCGGTTAACCCTGTGCTGGATATGCGGTTCATTTCAATTGCTAGAGAAGAGTTAGGGGTCATCGCGCACCAGCATGCCAAGGGGGATGGTTTTAAGGAGGTGCTTCAAAACAATCCTTATCTTCGGTTCAACAGGCATGCCACACTTGCGCAATTAATCGACGCAGAACTGAAACGCCGAGATATAAATGTTGATTCAACAATGGAGATCACAACTCTTGATGCCATCGAATCATTGGTTAAAAACTGCTTAGGCGTATCGGTTGTGCCCATAGGAAAACACGTTCGGTCTCTTCCCAGAGGTATCCGTACACTATCGTTTACATCTCCACCACTGTTTCGAAATTTAGGATTATTGGTCAGAGAGGATTGCCCGCGAATGCATCTGGTAGAGTTTTTGCTGCAAGAGCTTAATCGTGCCTACTCATCCGCATCGACTTCGGGCTAAGATCATGACAACCTGCCGTACGATGGTAAGTTGTTGGATTAAATCAACCTTAAATACGGTGATAGCTAAAGGTTCGCGCTCTCCTCACGGGTATAGAAAATGCCGTCACGTGTGAAACCAGAGATGATTCCCGGTATCAAGCTCTGAACGGAACCATCTTTACCGAGCGAGGAAGCCCATTCTCTAGGTAACCAGTCTATTAGATGCATTGGCGCGGGGCTGCCGCTTTCGAATCTGGCGATTTCAAACCTGCCGTTGCGTTTATTCAGGAACGCTGGTTTGAATCCAGAGGCGGCATTGTTTTGACTGATACCCCTGGTACCGGCGAATGCCATATTCTCAAGCCTAAGTGTCTGATTGTTCATAACCGCCTCGAATTACGTTCTGGACTATCTAATTTATAAGCATAAGTCGTGCCAGGATGGCTTTTTCGAGTTAACTAATTGTTTTATATAGTTATAGTAAGGCTGCTGGTATTTATTTTGTAATAGAAACATTAGAGATTCCTGTCACTTAGCGGTCAACATGGCAATTTGTGTCAGGCGTGTTGTGCCGAGCCTATACTTTTTCAGTAGGATCCTGCCGGCAGGGAGCGACGTCGTGTGAAAAGAATGGCGGACAACAGTAAACTGATTAGAGACAGAAATCCTGCCAGCGCCAATACGTATTGCAAATCAATTTCTCCGACATACCCGGCTAAGATGGCCCCTATCGCGCCGACACCGTCGAGCAGGACGAAAACAAAACCAAGAGTTGTGGCGGCCCGGGCGCTGGCATATTCCACTGCGCTTGCCAGTACGCTCGATCTGATGCCAACCAGGATCGCCATATTGGCCACGATGGCGACGACGATTAGTCCTGGTTGAGTGCTCATCGCTGCCACTGTTGAACAAACAATAGCGAGAATGGAGCCCACAATAAATACCAGGTGTCTGTCGACCGAGTCCGAATAACGACCAATGACAGGCTGCATTATCGAGCCGAGCAGCATTGACGTCGCAAAAACAATTCCTGAGGCTGCCGGTGAGTAAGAGAGATCGGTCTGCAGGTAAAGTGGCGCCATGCTCATCAACGCCATGAGAGCCATGTTGTAGATTGAAATCATTCCGATCAGCAACAGTCCGCCAGGTTTTAACCAGCTGCGTGTGATTTGACTAAGCTCAACGCGACTTACCGCTTTTGCGTCAGATGCAGGAATATGTCTGGCAAAAAAAACAAACACGATTCCCATTATCACCGCCGGAATAACGGAAATTTGTAGAGTCGTGCGCCAGTCAAAAACTGCTAGCAGAAAACCCACGGAAAGAGGCGCGCCCACTTCAGACAAAGTGCCTCCCATGGCGTGAATACCGAGCACCATGCCACGTCTTTTCGGCATTTGTTCGACCAGTACGCCGGTGGCAATTGGATGCCATGCGGCATCTCCCATGCCCGCTATCGCAAGCAAAATCGCTAGCGACCAGAATCCGGGAGCGACCGATGCACAGAAATAACCGACGGCAACCCACCAGAATGTAGCGGCTAACAGTCGCCCCTGATGACTGATCCGATCCGAAAGTATTCCAGCAGGCAAATAACCCAGCGCAGCGCCCATGTAGTGAACAGCGAGCAACAAACCGATTTCAGATGGCGATAATCCCATGCTGGCCGCTATCGCAGGCGCCAGCAGCCAGATCGAACCTGGGGCCCAGTCGTTGGCCATGTGACCGAGTGGGAAGTAGATCAGCAGAGGTTTCATAGCATTTAGAATATCTGAAATGCCGCCCAGGGATTACAATCTGATCCAAGATCGATTTGATTTCTGCCATCTATGCCATCAACCCATTGGTTCACAACACCCTCTGGCAAGACCCGCGCGCGGGGTCTTCATCTGGATTTCCACGGTACGCCAGGAGAATTTAACGCCATTACTGACGTGCCAGGCGTTGAAGTAGGGTATACCACCCTAATTCAAGGCGAAGGCAAACTAATACCGGGGCGGGGACCAATCAGAACTGGCGTGACCGCGATCTTGCCCAGGGGGCAAAATATGGTGCCTTGTTTTGCAGGATGCTATAGCTTGAATGGTAACGGAGAAATGACCGGCACATTGTGGATCGATGAAATTGGTGAGCTGCAGACACCGATCACAATAACCAATACGCATTCCTGCGGTGTTACCCGTGACGCCACAATTCGATGGATGGTGGACAGGAATTATGGCGGCAGCCAGGACTGGGGATTGCCGGTTGCAGCAGAAACTTACGATGGAGAGTTGAATGACATCAATGGATTTCATGTCACCGTGCAACATACGATTGATGCGCTGAATGCTGCAACATCGGGACCGATTGAAATGGGCAGCGTCGGGGGTGGAACCGGCATGTCCACCTATGAACTCAAAGCGGGCTCAGCAAGTGCGTCACGTATTGTTAAGGTGGGTGGCTTAAGTTACACATTAGGGGTTTTTGTCCAGAGTAATTTCGGGCTGCGGCACGAATTGACTGTGCTCGGTGTGCCGGTCGGGAAATATTTGAAGGGTGGTGAAATGCGCAGTAAGGGTGCGGGTTCGATTATCGCGGTCATTGCCACAGATGCCCCTTTGATGCCTCATCAACTCAAGCGACTTGCCAGGAGGGTGCCTCTTGGTCTGGCCCGAACGGGGACAGTTGGGCACCATGGTTCTGGTGATATTTTTCTTGCGTTTTCCACTGCCAACCGAGACCCGCTTTCAAACACAGGTGGTGAGGTACGTGGTGTCAATTATCTGCCTGAGCATCTTCTGGATAATTTATTCCAGGCCGTTGCAGAAGCCACAGAAGAGGCAGTCATCGATTCCATGGTCGCCAATGAATCAATGTCGGGCGCTAATGGGCTCGTGGTCCGTGCGTTGCCGCATGATGAAATGTTGGCAATTCTCAGAAACCACGGTGTGATGGAGTTGTAGCGAGCTAGTAGTATCCCTCTGATGGACCTTTGTATTCCTGGATGGTATTTCCACCGTCCACCGCGATTAATTGCCCGGTCAGATAACTCGCCTCCTCGCTTGCGAGAAAGACCGCGACATGGCCAATCTCTTCGGCAGTTCCGGGTCGGCCGACAGGGGTGTTTTGCCCTGCGTAGACTTCTTCGGGACTGCTTGAAGGTGTTTCAATCCAGCCTGGGCCGATTGCGTTGGCCGTAATGTTGTACTTCCCAACCTCAATGGCCTGGGCTCGGGTCATACCGAGAATGCCGGCTTTGGCTGCTGAATAAATACTACCCTTGGGGTTGCTCACCAGGGGGCCGGTCACCGAAGACATATTCACTACACGCCCATAGCGACGTTCGATCATGCCCGGGATCAAGCGGCGTGTTACCACAAAAACACTGGTCAGGTTGATATCAATTCCCCTCCGCCACTGCGCATCTGATATGTCTTGAACCAGTTGCGAAGGTTCGTCGAATCCGGTCTGAACCATGCCGGCATTATTTACCACGATATCGACTGGGCCGAGCTTGGCCTCTATCTCTGCGCACAACCTGTCAACCTGCTCAGTGTCAGTGAGGTCTGCAGTGGCGGCATAAACATCAGCGCCAAGCTCGTCCCGTCTGCGCAGAATGCGGTCTGTGGTTGAAGTGATTGCGACTCTTGCGCCGGCTCGATGCAACAAACTGGCGGTTGCAAATCCGATTCCACCTGCACTACCGCAACCGGTAACCAGGGCAATTCGATTTTTAACCCCTGACATAATCTGTTCTTAATCACCGAGAGGATGGTAGGCAACAACCTCGACCTCTACCCGCACGTCAACCAGCAGATCATTGACTACCGCCGACCTGGCTGGTGGGTCGTCCGGAAAATATTCGCTGTATACGGCATTAAAGCCCGGAAAATCTTCCCGATCGGTCAGCCATACCATCGATTTGACAACGTGACTCATATCGCACCCAGCCAGCTGCAGCGTATCTCGAATTGCACGCAGAACGGCATGGGTTTGCTCTTCTATGGAACCTTCTGTCATGGGCGCTCCGTCTTTAAACGGGATCTGACCGGTCAAAAAGACATAATCACCTGCTCGAATCGCGCGCGATAAAGATAGTTTTCGGCCGTTGATGACGAGTGGTTCGCCAATAACCTGTTTGCTCTTGGATTTCATCTCAATTTTTTAAGGACTACGGAGTGCTTTGCTCAATCGATTATCGTTGCAACTATGATAACGCTTCACTTAAACCTGCAGGCAAAGATTATCGTCAATCGATTGCGAAAAACAATGTAAATTCGCGACTCAAACAGGCAGAATAAAAACCGGTACTCCACTCGATACAGGAACAATGACATGACCGCTATAAATTCTTATCAAATGCTGATCGACGGTGAATGGACTGATGCCAGCGACGGAAATAGGTTTTCTAGTGTAAATCCTGCTACCGGGGAAGCCTGGGCGGAAATCCCGGAAGCGACAGCCGACGACGTGGATAGGGCGGTTAAAGCAGCGCACCAGGCATTTACAAAAGGTCCTTGGGCCAGCGCGGTGCCGACTGACCGCGGGCGTTATCTGCGTAAACTGGCAGATCTGCTCGCAGATAAATCAGAGGATCTAGGCAGGACAGAGACTATCGATACTGGAAAGATGCTTAAGGAAACGCGCTGGCAGGCAAAGTACATCGCCGAGTTCTTTCATTTTTATGCTGGATGCGCTGACAAGATCCATGGCGAGACACTGCCCATAGATAAACCCGACCTGTTCGTGTTTACCAATCGTGAACCACTTGGTGTGGTAGCGGCAGTGGTGCCCTGGAACTCCCAGCTTTTTCTGGTAGCAGTTAAAATCGGGCCAGCCCTGGCGGCCGGAAATACTGTCGTTCTCAAGGCGTCAGAACACGCCTCCGCAGCAATGCTGGAGTTTGGAAAGTTGATTGAGGAAGCCGGCTTTCCACCTGGCGTAGTCAATATCGTTACTGGTCATGGCGAACCTTGTGGTAAGGCGCTTACCTCTCATCCCTTGGTACAGCGCATCAGCTTTACCGGCGGCCCCGCATCGGCCAGACATGTACTTTACAATTCAGCTGAGAATTTTGCCGAAGTTTCGCTGGAGCTAGGAGGTAAGTCTCCTTTCATCGTGTTTGAGGATGCCGATATCGAGAGTGCGGTTAATGGCTCCATTGCCGGAATATTCGGTGCAACGGGACAAAGCTGTGTAGCGGGTTCCAGGCTCTATCTTCATGAAAATATTGCGGATCAATTCCTGGAGACTTTGGTAAGCCGCGCTAGCGATATTTTAATCGGCGACCCACTGGCGGAGGAAACCCAGATGGGTCCGTTATGCACTCAAGGGCAATTGAATAATATTAAGAAGGAAGTGGCCTTTGCCCAGGAACAAGGCGCTAAGTTACTGCATGGTGGAAAGCAACCTGACGGAATGGAGGATGGGCTGTTTTACGAACCTACTATCATCGAATGTCCCAAGCAGGACTTGCGTATCGTCGACACCGAGCTATTTGGTCCGGTATTGAGTGTGATCAGATTTAAAGATGAACAAGAGGTTATCGATCTGGCTAACGACACCAAACATGGTCTGGCGGCGGGAATTTTTACCCGCGATAGTGCGCGTTCAATCCGCGTAGCTCGAGCGGTGCGCGCTGGAATTGTTTGGGTCAATACCTATCGTGTGGTGTCACCAATAGCCGAATTTGGTGGGTTCAAAGGTTCTGGTTACGGCAGGGAGAGTGGATTCCAGGCAATGTATGATTACACGCGGCCCAAGACGATCTGGATGAATACCTCTAACGAACCCATGGCAAATCCGTTTGTTATGCGCTGAGTTTGTTCTGGTTTGATTTACCCGGGTGTTTCTCAAAGCGAATTACGAATAAAGGGAATCGCAGTCCAAATACCGTACCAGGTCCGACACCAACAGCATCTAAAATGACAAATACAGTCGTTTAGACAACTCCGGTTAACAAATTGCCCATTAACCCAGGAGAATGGCTTTGTTATTGATTGGTTAAGGCGCCGTAATAGGGTTCTGGTGAACTACTTGTGATTCTTTGACAGGTTTTTTCTGGAAATACCATTCCAGGCTCCCGGTCATAGCTGAATAGAAGGCTTTGACGCGCGCGTGCGGTTGTTCCGACCATTACGGCGCGGTGCAGGGAGCGACGCCCAAGAAACAGTGATAATGTCCCTGGCGTCATTTCGGGGCGTCTTGGCTGGTCAGTACCATTCATTATCTCCGCTACGCCTGAATAATTTTCTTCATTTTCCGAACGAATAAGTGGTGCGTATTCAAAGCCGCCTCCGCTATCAGCATTTTGAATGGTAAAAGATACGACGCCGTCATTGGTGTCAAAATGCCAGCCGAAACGGTCTCCCTGATCCATTACGTTGATCTGAATCGACAACGTTGGGCATGATGTGCGATAAAGTGTATCGTAACCCAGTAGGTGACGTATAAATTCAGTGAGTTGGTCAAATTGATAGAGTTCGGTACACGATCCTTTTGGATCGATTTGATCTGTTGATATAACCCCGCAATTCCTTCTCAGTAGCCTGGAACGAGGATGATCAGGCGGAAAGTCCGAATTATCCATCCAACCATATGCGGTACAGGGATAGTCAATTCGATGTGCTGCGGATTCTAACTGCGTAATTTCTTTAGCCAACTCTACTACGGCGGGTGTGCGCAAGAATCCTTCCAGCAGACAAAGTGTGTCGCGATTCATCATCTCACGGCTTTTCTTAATCAGCGCTTGCCCCGCTTGGCTGTCCAGATCGTGTATGGGATAACGGTCCAGATCGACATAAAAGTTTAATCGCTGATTACGGTTCTTTACGGTAATTGGATTTTTCATATGCTGCTCATGTGTCGACAGATGCAGATCGGTGTTGACCGATCATATTGTGAGTAAATATCCTTTGTTGTGCAATCATTCGGTTGAACAATAATCACATTTAGAATGAATATATTGGAACAAAACAAATTTCGAATATGAATAAATCCACCCGACGTTTTATCATTCAAGGCCGAGTTCAGGGTGTTGGATTCCGTTATGCCACGTTGCGAAAAGCAAAGGAACTGAGTTTGACGGGATGGGTTAAAAACCTGCCGGGTGGTGATGTGGAAACGGTGGCGCAGGGAGAGGCTGAAATGTTAGATGAATTTGAGCGCTGGTTGTGGATCGGGCCAGACTATTCAGGCGTAAGTCGGGTTGAGCTTAAAACCCCGCCCGAAAATTATTTCGATGACTTTGAGATTCATAGATATTAGCCTTTAAAAGGCCGGTTTGCGTTGCGTTGCGCTCGCTCCAGTAGAATAATCAATCTCCGAACTCGAGCCGAGGTGTCTATGGTCATTGCGGCAGGTCATGGAAAGCCGGAAGGTGTTTATGGTCGTAGAGTGCGCTTGGCTGAACACGAACTGATAAAGGAGGTATGAGCTACTTCGCAACCTCATGTATAGTTACGATATGCATTCTATATATATGATTAATAGACATAAAAATATCTGCATGCAAACCCCAGAATGAAGCGCCGGCAGTATGAATTGCTGAATGAGAAATTGGGTAAGGTATCTATAGATGACCTGGAACTGCTGGTCCCGAACCACCCGTTCTGGAGCAAATTTGCCGACGGTTGGGAGCCCGATACCGAGCGTATTTATCGTTCCTTGTTGGGCCCTGGGTCAGTAGTTTTGGATATTGGTGCGTGGATTGGACCGACCATTGTATTTGCCCTGTCTAGTGGCGCCTCTAAGATTATTGCCCTTGAACCCAATCCAAGCAGTTACCGTCGACTTGAGGAAATACTCGAGCAAAATCCCTCAATCACCGAACGGGTTACACTTGTCAATCGGGCGCTGCATACAACACCCGGAAAATTAAAGATGGGACTGGCTAAAGGGGAGACAGATACAAGCATGTTCGGAATTACCGGAAGTGACTATGAAGTTGAAACCATATCCCTTGAAGCTCTGTTACAAGAACATCAGCTGGATAAGATCGATCTGGTCAAAATTGACATTGAGGGCGCTGAAGCTTTTTTAAATGAAGAACTTGAACAGTTGAGCCGGCAACCGGACCAGGCAGTCCATCTTTCAGTTCATGTCCCTTTTTTTCCTGAAGAAATCGATAAAAATCGGTTTGCAGATAGCTTTTCTAACTACAAAATTTACGATGACCGGGGGGAAAAGCTGAGCACTCAATTATTGAGACATCGTTTGCTCTCCAAGGATTCCCACCCTCATTGGGGAACACAACATGGGAATTTCTTCGAACTTCTATTACTTGGTTGCGGTTGAAGGGCAATCCACTTGTTGCCTGTCAAACCTTGAAACGGGACCTGATTTGCTGATTTGGCATTATTTAAACTCAACAAACAACAACATCCGTTAATTCGCCCAACAGCAAGATACTTAGCCTCGTGTTCTTAGCGCAAAGATCAAAATCTATATAGCACATCGCAATATTTTTGTTCCTTCTATAGCCCCAGGCTGCAGATGTAATCACGCCAACTGGCTTGTTATTCAGAAAGATAGCCTCACCTGGATGTGCGGGAGATTCATTACTATCTATTTCTATGAGGACACGTTTTCTCCGATAGGGTTTATTTTTTTGAGTGAGCAGTTCGTTCTTTCCTAGGAACGATTTTTGCATATCGACAAAGCGTTCAATGGCCGCTTCAAATGGATTGAACTCGGTAATAAAGTCGGCCTTCCAATGTCCATAGCCCATTTCCAGGCGCATGGATTCAATTGCGTGCATGCCAAAATGTACCAGTTTAAATTTCTGCCCGGCTTTTACAAGTGTCTGGTAAGCGGTTAATAGTTGATGATTTGGTATGTGTAGTTCATAAGCAAGTTCCCCCGAAAAGCTTACCGACATTGCGAGGGTGTTAACACCGCCAATGCGGCACTTCCGTACAGACATACCGGGAAACCTCTTTGCAGACCATTCCGTCTCAGGTGAAACAGACTGCATGAAACTTCTAGACTTCGGGCCGGCAATGACCAAAGTTGTATAGCTGTTGGTAAGACTTTTAATCGTTATGACGCTGCGATTGGGAAGCCTTTCTGTAAGCCAGTCCATGTCATGGTATTCTGCAGCTGCGGCGGAGCCATACCAGAAAAAGTCTTCATCCCGTAAAGCTAATGTAGCTTCACTAAGCACATTGCCTCGGTCCGTCAGAAAATAGCAGAGCCCGACTTTTCCAGGCTTGCTGGGAATACGGGAGCAACTAAGGCGATCGAGCCAATCTCTTGCTCCTGGTCCACTGATTTCGTAACGGTTGAATCCCGAAATTTCAGCAATCCCAACGTTTTTACACAACGATTTGACTTCTAATTCCACGACTTGATGCCAGTTATCAAAGTGGTAGCTGTGTGTGGTTTGAAATTCACCGTCTGGTTTATAAAACTGTACTCTTTCCCACCCGTTTATTACGCCAAACTCAGCTCCTTTCGACTGTAACAAGGAATATATTGGTGTGGTCTTGGCTGGTCGTCCAGCTGGTCTGTGTTCATGCGGCAGGTGCCAGCGAAATTCATTCTGATAATCCTCAACCGCTTTAGCTATCGTATATTCGGTGCTCGCAAAGCTAGTGATGCGGCGAGGATCGAGCTGCCATGTATCCCATTCGGTTTCACCGTGGACAATCATTTGCGCCAACATCTTTCCGTAACCCCCACCTTCACCGATGCCAACACGCAAGCCGTTCATTGACCAGGCATTTCGTACCCCAGGTAGTTTACCCACCAAAGGTCCGGCATCGGCTGAGTAGGTAATTGGTCCGTTGACAATAGATTGGATTCCAGCTTCTTTCAGGCAGGGCAGCCTTTCAAATATTGGTTCCAGCTTAGGCAGGCATCGGTCCAGGTCGTCTGGGCATAACGCATTCACAAAATCTGGATCGATTCCCTCTGCACCGAATATCTTGCAGTCCTTTTCATAGACTCCAACAAGCAGTCCTGACTTCTCCTGCCGCATATAAAACGTGTCTCGAGGACAACGCACCATCGGTACGCGAGTTGAACGCTTTGCCAGCATCTCAATTGGCTCGGTAATAAAATACATGTGTTCCATTGAAACAACCGGATACTTGACGTTTATAAACAAGCCCACCTCGTTCACTCGGTACCCGCATGCATTGACGATATGTTCGCATTCGATATCGCCATTTATAGTATGGACAGTCCATGTGTAGTCTGGTTTCTGTGTCAAGCCAATCACAGGATTGTGTCGATAAATTTCAGCCCCGGCCTTTCTGGATCGTCGTGCTAAGGCCTGACAAAGCTGGGCAGGATCAATATCTCCGTCCAGGGGATCCCATAAAGCGGCGAGAATATCTTTAGTCGTCAGGAGTGGATTACGCGATACCGCTTCGTCAGCGCTGATTAATTCGAACTCAACACCGATTCCTTTGGCAACGGAAATTATGTGCCGGCATGCATCTAGATTAGCGTTATCAGTGATCAGGCGCAGACCGCCCACTGCATAATGATAGTTAATCGGGTAATCCGGATCTTCTGCCAGCTCTTTGTAAAGTTCGATGGTGTAGCTTCTTAGCAGCATCAGTAGCTGATTAGCTGCAAGATTTGGGCACTGTGCTGCGGAGTGCCAGGTAGTACCTGATGTCAGTTCATTTCGTTCGACAAGGACCACATCGTTCCATCCTTCCTTGGTTAAATGATAGAGGGTGGAGCATCCGCCAATTCCGCCACCGATCACGACAACACGAGCTTGATTTTTCATGCCTTTTTGAATATCGAGAAAGTTAAAACACAGATTAGGGAATTATTTCATCAACCCAGGCTGTAGCCGACTAATAATTCAGCTTTCCCAAAGAGAATTTCAACAACTGCCAACCCTGCTGAACAATGTGTTATTCCACACTGATACAAAAAATAAATTGTATGAAAGAGGTGCTAGGATACGGCCTTTGTCTTAAGAGGAGAGAGGTTTCGTGCACAACCGGATCTGTTTATCATGAAAATTATCGTAACCGATAGTATAGATCAGGCGGCTGTCAATCTGCTCGTGTCTCATCAGCACCAAGTGGTGCAAGTCGACAACAAAGACGAGTCAGCAATAGTCTCAGCGCTCGAAGATGCGACAGGCTGGATTGTTCGAAGCGGTACACAGGTCACCGGTGAGCTGCTTTCCCATGCGAAAAATCTGGTTGTCATCGGTCGTGCCGGGGTGGGCGTTGACAACATTGATGTTGCTGAAGCGACCCGGCGCGGTATTGCTGTGGTCAATACGCCGACTGGTAATACGTTAGCCGCAGTTGAGCACACTATGGCGTTACTACTGGCGTTGGCACGCAACATACCCCAGGCTCACGCATCGCTGATGATCGAGAGGAAATGGGAGCGCAAGACCTTCACCGGGGTGGAGCTGTACGGTAAGACGATCGGTATTGCTGGACTAGGTAAAATTGGTTCACGAGTCGCGGCGCGCTGCCGATCGTTCGAAATGCGTGTGTTGGCCTACGATCCGTTTTTAAGCAGTGAACGCGCGGCAGCTTTGGAAGTTGAATTGATTGAAGACCTGGGTGAGCTGCTGGCCCTGTCGGATTTCTTTTCGCTCCACATGCCGAATACGCCACAAACACAAAATTTGCTTAACCAGGAACGGTTGAGCAAGATCAAGCCGGGCGCTCGAATTGTGAATTGTGCCCGGGGAAGTTTGGTAGATGAAACGGCGCTGGCTGAAGCACTGAATACAGGTCACATCGCGGGCGTGGCTTTAGACGTGTTCGCTAAAGAACCGCCGTTTGACTCTCCACTGATGCGGGCCCCTAATGTCATCGCGACTCCGCATCTTGGTGCCAGCACTCAGGAAAGTCAGCGAAATGTGGGGCTGCAGGTAGCGGAACAGGTTTCTGACGCGATTCGCAATGGCATTTTCAAGGACGCGGTAAATATACCGGTTCGAGATTGGGTTACGTTTGAGAAAATCACGCCTTATTTGAGCATGGTAGAGCGGTTGGGGGTGCTGGCGGCTCAATACGCGGGCTCGGGAGTCAGACAGATAGAAGTTGACTATGCGGGAGGGCCGTTTGAGGAGATTCCAGCACTGAACAACACGCTGTTAAAAGGATTGTTAAGGCCAGTCCTAGGTGAAAGCGTGAACGCTGTTAATGCTTCGGTTCTTGCTAGTGAGCGCGGAATCAAGCTTTCTCATCGTCAAAGCGTAGAGGCGACGGGATACAAAAACCTGGTATCCGTGGTTATTCACACCTCAAAGGGAGAACATAGTTTCGCAGCCACAATGTTTACTGACCAGTTGCCGCGTCTGGTGATGTTGGACGGATGTGAGGTAGACGTCTACTTAAAAGGAATGCTTTTGATTTTTTCTAATATGGATCATCCCGGTGTGATTGGCGATGTTGGGCAATTGCTTGGTGAGAATAAAATAAACATTGCGCACTTTAGTCTTGGAAGACGTCAACCGGGTGGTGAGGCGTTGGCCATTGTCGCGGTAGATGACCTAATAAGCGCTCAGGTTTTGACCGATCTTACTGGGCTGAAAAACATGAAGTGGGCCAGGGTCATTTCCTTTGATCAGAACTGAAGTCGAATATTCTGCTCTATAAGCGAAGAGCCAGCGTTGCTGTTGGCACGGTTGGGGTGAAACTGTAGTTAACCTGTTTCTATGTGGGTAAAAAAATATGAACGGGATGACTACATTTCCAATGTATAGAAATTGGGACTCGATCGGACAATCTAGATTATGAGTTTTAGTTTGAACTGACAGGCTACCGGCAAATTACCTGTACGCGGACGCTCGTTAGAAATGAGAGTGTGTGAAAACACAAAATAAAAATGGCCGGTGGGAAGAAAAGTCACGTATTAGTCTAAATTTGGTTGCTGGTGTCGAGAGATAACCGTATTTCGAATAAATTGGCCGCTATTGTGAGGTCCTGTCCCAAGGGAGACTTTGAAATCCGAGTTTTCACACGACCTCTACTCTTTTCTGCCGTTCGAGAAATTTCAACTAACTTCTGCAACCGACCCAAAGGAGACCTTTGTATTCCCGTCAATTAGAAAAAGTAGCGGCAGATAGCTGGTATGCCTGATGACTGAAATTTGACAGGATTGATTGGCGAGAATGCGTACTATTGGGCGTGTCGGCTGAAATCAGTCAGATTGCGAATGCTACAGGGATGAATGGCGTCGTGGACCTCCTTCTACGCTTGATTGAATAGAGGAAATAGGGTGTTTATATTTTCTAAACCTGTAGTCGCGGAAACCCTGGTCTTTGAAGCGGCCGGCTTTAATGCCGCGAGCGGACGTTATCCTGGCTAGCACCCATTGAAGGGCGCGCTCCTCTTACCTGGTTTTGATGGCTGCTGGTTATTCCCGCTCGAAAGCGACAGTGGGCGCATCGCTTTGACGTTCCCGGTCAATTCCGGCGAATTTCGCGCTGCCGCATCGGCATTTTGTCGATGAGTGCATAAATGTCGTCCATGGGAACAATGGTGTTTTTTGACAACTTGACCGTTCCATCTTTGCCGACCAGCAGCACGGCAAAGGCTTCCGCATCGATTCCGAGTGCAGCTCTTATCTCTTCGACCTGTGTCGGATCGAGTTTCCGTTCTCCGGCAAGCGACGTTCCATCGGTCGCCAGGCTGATTAGCACGAGGTCACGTTCTCCAAACTCTCTGCCCGTTGCTGCGACCTGTTGCAGCTGCCCGGCAAAATTCGGCTCGTCCGGCGCCGGGCTGCTGACGACCAGCAGGCGGTTTTCCCACTGGTAATTGCCGAGAGAGAAAGGTTCAATACCGCGATAGGCCTGGACCGAGTCCACCGCGATTGCGAACGGCCCGTCTTTCCCGTCGGAAATCATCAATCCCATTCCCGTTACCTCCGCCGTGTTCGGCGGAGCGACGTCCAATTTGTTACCGCGGAACTTCGGCACAAACCTCGAAAAGGGAAGATCGATCCCGAGCCACTGACCTGCGGTGGTTTCGAATTCGCTCCAGAAGCCCAGTTCTCGTCCACGATACATGGCGTTCGTTCGAAGCTGCCACGAGTATCGCCGACCGTCGCCTCTGACCCGAAGCCTGATTCCACTGAATTCCGATAGATCCATCCGCGGACCTCGACTCCGAATCGAACTGAAGCCGCCTCCGAGCGTATTTGTCGATCCGGTAAACATCAGGCTACCATCGTTCAGCTCGAATCCTCCGCTGCTCCTTCCGCCCATGACGTCATCATTAACGACAAACCACTCGAGGCTACCTTGCTCCTGGCAAAAGTCAGTGACTAGTTTTGGAGGGTCTGCGGAGGCTGTGCTGTAGAGGGCTGTCATCAGGGTCAATCCGGTAAACGATAAAACAATTCCTGGGCCGTTCGGCATAAGGCTGTCCTTCAGTCACAGTTCAAGAGAGTAGCGCCGGGCAGGTCCCGTTGCCTGCGTTTAATGGTAATAACTATTCCGGAGAAAGTATATTTCATTGTTGATGCCCGTTTGGCACCGATCCTACGCCCGAAGCTCACGTAAGCAGTCCCCGTTTCACTGTCGTTTTTGTTCATCTGTAAGGAGAGAGTTAACTAAGCCAGAATTTTAATCCAAATACGCTCATAAAGTTCGTTCATTGGAGGCTTGAATTCGCAGCAGTTAAAGGTGGTTATTTAGCGATTTCTTGAAGGTCGGAGCAAACGCGGTATTTCAATCCAATCCGCTGAATGGCCGGTATTGGAAAATTCAGCAATTTAGTTCAGACGCCCGCGTAATACTCTTTGCCGACCTTGTCTGAACTACGGGAAACGTTGAATCTCCGAACCGTATTGCAGATCAATTTCAGTGCATGCTCAGGCTATTTCACGTAACTATAGTTGATGCTTTGACATGTTTCTAATTTGCGGCATGGGCTTTACACTTCCTTTACCTCCCTTTTGGGCCGATTAAGTCACAAAGAGCGTTACCGCAACGATAAATTAAATCGATCAGCGGGCGTGAAATTAATTTGGTTTTCCGGGCTTATCAGGTTTTCCAGGCTTGTCAGGTTTGCCGCTCTTGTCCTCAGAACTATCGTCTACGGATGTCGAATCATCGTTAAATTCGTCATCGTTCGATGCGACGCGCGTCTGACATGAGCCGGTTCTGTCGCCATGCTTAAGATGTGCGGATACTGATCTTGGGCTGACCGCGATAGATTTCTCGCCTTTGTGGCAAACAAGAGTTTTGCCGTTTGGGGCATTATCCCCCCCGGCGATCAAATCGTCATCGACGTATTCGGGATATAAGTTGTAGATACACTCTCCACTAAGACTCCGTATTTCAATATCTTCGAGGTAGAGGATTTGGTCGTCCTCAACATCAAGATCAGTGCTGCAGGATCCTATTTCAGGATCATCCGCAACAAAGGTTAATTCGTAAGTGCCGGCGGTTACCGCAATTTGAAAACTTTCGTCTTCATCAGTAGTGCGGCCAAAATCGTTGCCGTTCAGGAAGACTTGGATGTGACTGGCCCACGAGTTGGGCAGTATTGTTTGCAGGAAATTCGCAAAAAGTTGAGGCTGCATATCTTGCTCAGGCCTTGATTTAAGCATCGCTGCGACAGAATCAATTCCGCTGACATCCAGCACTAGAGTAGAACTCGCGCCCCCGGAACTCACGCCGCTCCCTGATGCAGCGCCGCCTCCGCCGCCCCCACATGCCCCTAAAGCCAGAAAGGAGAACGTCAATGCACAAGTTTGAATCCCCTTTAGAATAGTATTATTGCAATTTTTAATCACCTTCATTACCCCCATTTATTTGTTAATTCAGATGCTTACATTCGAATTATGACTTAAATTCACTCGAAATACCAATCAGCACAACTTACAGCGAATTTACTGGTCCAGGCTCTCGGTAAAAGGGCTACGTCATTTTGCAAGATGCAAATGTAGATTAACGGTGTTTTTAAAACGGGCAGTTAAACCACAGATACCAACCCAATAAACACCGCAAGCCCGGCGGCGACGCCGGCCAGGACCTGGCGACGAGAATTTCTATCGCCTGACGGAACTGATCGGAGCCGCGCAGGAGGCGGACGTGTTCGGGATGCGCGTCAAGAAGGACGACGAGGGAAAAGAAACGACCTACCTCTTTTTCCAGAAGCCAGACATATCACCGGAGATCAGGGCGATAGTTGCGGAGATATACGAACTTCTCGGCCTGGCCGCCAATGGCCAGTAGATCACGGTGAAGTACGAACTGACCCCGCACCACGACCGGGATATTGTCATGCTGACGAGATCAATATAGCGGCCGATGCTGCGGCTTGCCCTGAGTATTCGTTAATGAACTCAAGCGCACCTGCAGGCTCGAAACCAAAGCGGTAAACATCGTGTGTTTGGGCAATTTATTCGTAGCCTGCAGGCGCATGTCCTGCTCTCTCTGACAGATACCTGCCAGGTATGATTAAGTATCACAAAGAGTGAACAGAACGACTATATCGGGCAAATTGCGTTTGTAGCTGACCGAATCCTTTAATGACTGCTCAGGAGCCAGGGTGTGTGAAAACGTAAAATTGCGCTTTTGATGTCCCACAAAAAGCGGATAGTGACAGCATACATAATCATATGTCCCACTACTGATTTTAGTTTCACGTTTTCACACAGGCTGGAGCATCAAGAGCCGTGCAATATGATCCTAGTGAATTTAGCCATTCTCTATCGCCATTCGTTTATCGAGAATGGGCGCAAACTAACGCTCCCAAAGCGGCATTCCACTGCCAAATAGCTGAATTAGATTGCGGTTAATAAAACTCCCTCTATAATGTTCCCGTCACCTTCTCGAGAGATGAAATGGGAGACTATTCCAATCAACGCAGACTTGCGGCGATTCTCGCGGCAGACGTGGCCGGTTACACAAAGTTAGTCGAACAGGACACAGACGGGACAGTAGTGGCTTGGAAATCGGCGCGCGATGGAGTGATCAAACCCTTAGTGGATGAAAAATCGGGCCGCGTGATCAAGTTCACCGGCGACGGCTTTCTGGTGGAATTTCCTTCGGTGCAGGATGCCGTCACCTGCGCTATCGACTTACAGAAAAAGCTTGCGACCAGCCCACTGAATTTCAGAATGGGCGTGAATGTTGGTGACATCACGGACGATGGCGGAGATGTACACGGCGAAGGCGTCAACATTGCGGCCCGGCTCGAGGCCCTGGCGAAGCCTGGCGGCATCTGTGTGTCAGGTGACGTGTACAACCAGGTTCGCAACAGGATTAAAACCGAATTCACGGACATGGGAGACCAAGAAGTTAAACACGTTTCGCGACCGGTGCGAGTGTTTGCAATTGGCGCGACTGAACGGTGCCTTTTGGAATCCTCAGAGGACGCCCTCTCTGAAAAGCCATCCATCGCTGTCCTACCTTTCGTCAACATGTCGGCTGATCCGGAACAGGAATATTTTTCCGATGGTATAACCGAAGACATCATCACAGAACTGAGCCGGTTTAGGTCGTTGTTTGTTATCGCGCGCAACTCATCCTTCGCCTTTAAGGGTCAGGCCGTTGATGTAACGGAAATCGGGAGAAAGCTTGGTGTATCGTATGTCGTAGAGGGTAGTGTCAGGAAATCAGGGGAGCGCATTCGCGTAACTGCACAACTGGTCGAGACAAGCACCGGGAATCATTTGTGGGCGGAACGGTATGACCGAAATTTAGCGGACATATTTGAGGTCCAGGACGAAGTTGTATCGCAGATTGTAACCATGGTACCGGGTCACGTGGACATTGCCAACAGGATTCAGGCCGAACGGAAGCCGGCTCAGGATATGAACGCATACGATCTTCTGCTTCGTGCAGACCACGAAATGTACCGGGATTTCGGATCTCATGAAGGTGAGCGGCTGCTGAAACGGGCACTTAAGATAGATCCATCATACGCGCCAGCCCATGCGAGACTCGCATTTTTCTATGCCTACAGTATCTTTGTTCATGGTAAAAATGTTAGAGATACTGTGGTATCGGCACGCGTTCATGCTGAATCAGCCTTGAAATTGGATCCTGCCGATCCGATGATCCAAGCGGTGGTTGGCGACGCCTACCTCTTGGTCGGAGAACATGCGTTGGCAGGCTATCATATTGATAAAGCCATCTCTCTCAATCCTAACGAGTACGAGGTGATGGTATTGGCGTCAGAGATCAAAGCCTACCTCGGCGACTACGATGCCGCCGTCAAATGGGCCAGTAAAGCAAAGCTCAGCGATCCCTATTCGGCCGATTCTTATCGTGAAACTTTCTTCGACGCCCATTATCTTGGGGGCCAATACAACCTGGCTCTTGAACAATTGGTTGGATGGCAGGGCTATCGCCCCTATATCTATCTGGAGGCAGCAGCCGCTTTCGCGCAACTCGATCGAATGGACGAAGCTCGGGAAGCGGTACAAAAATTCGAGAATAATCGGCCCGAAGGTTGGAATATGGGGGAAGTCATACACGCTCACGCCAGAATGTGCGCGAAGCAGGAAGACGCAGAACGGTGGCTAGAAGGATTTCGAAAAGCCGGAGTTGATTTTTGACATCTAATAGTCTGCTATTGGCCGGTTGCCATAGTTAAATGCTCGTGGCTCTAAGGATCGTTCAGGAGCATTCTGAGACCGTTATGGTATCCGAGCGAAGGTCTGCTTTTATTTTGGGTTGTCAGATCAAATCGAGCAGTTGTTACGGAACTGAAAGGTAAAATCCAAACTTTTGCATCTAATGTTGCATCTAATGTTTGAGAAATTCACTGGCATCGCGCTCGACCTGCTGCCCATCAGTTTAATCCCTTCCTTATGCTTCTAATCGCACCGCCGCCCAAGCAAAGTTTTCAGGAAAGTTCAATATTAAGCGGAACAGCGCGACTCAGAGTATGCCCGACCGGTGACGAGTTGGTGACTTTGCTGTGCAACGCCTCAAGCTGTTCGGGCGTAGCGTTACTGTCGATATTTACCTTAACCGAGATATTTCTGTATCCAGCGTTTCCTTCATTCAGGCCAAGAAATGTGTGTAAATCTAAATCCCCCTCCAGATCTATTGTAAGGTCATTGATCTCAATCCCAGCAACCGTAGCGTTGGCAGCGTAGCCCACTGCGAGGCAATTACCTAATGCCGCAAGGACCTGTTCCACTGGATTAGGTCCGTTATCGGTCCCCCCTAATGCAGGGGGTTCATCCGAGGATAGTGGTGAAAAATCCCGGATTTTTGCTTCCGAACGAAATCCACCATTCCATTTAACCTGGGCCGACCATTTGGTATCAGCAACTTCAGGTGCTTCTTGTATTTTTCCGGCAAGACCCGCTACAGCTTCCATGTTGACGTCGTTAAGTGTTGTGGTGGCTTTAGATGACATGTTTAAACTCCATTGATTGGCGGTGTGCGTTCAAAGTAAACCATCAATATAACATTTGCAATCTGGAACTAGCGTGTCTTTGGAAGTTAATATTTCGTATATGCGGTTGAATGAGCTCTCTCAGGTAGATAATCCTGAACGTCAGAGATGTTTTCTCATAGAGATTTAAATCATGCTGCCATTCCGCCTCTGTTCCAAGGGATCTAAAACAACAGATACTCACCGCCCGGCATAATCCTCCATTCCCTTGTATCGTTTATATTCCCATTGATACTGTTCCGGTGCTTCTCGTACACATTTTTCTATCAGTGTGTTCATTGCGGATAATGCGATGAAAGCATCGCTGCTGTATATTTCTTGGGGTGGGTTGTAAAACTTTATTACGAAGCCGTTTTCTACACGCTTCGCCGCTATGGCCAAGACCATGCAATTGGTTTTTTGTGTCAGCTGATGCACAAGCGTCATGGTAAGAGCGAGTTCGCCAAAAAACGGGGCGGGGAGCCTTCCGCGGCCTAAGCTTGGTACTTGATCAGGCAGGATTCCAGTGACACCGCCGCCACGTAAATGCTTCAATAGAGTAGCGATGCCGCGCTGGTTGGTTGGAAACATTTGCGCGCCACTTTTCTCGCGGTGATGTTTTATGTGGCGTTCCAGCTCGGGTATTCTAACGGGTTCGTAAAGAGCCCGAATATTACAGACGGTAGGAAGATATTCACTGAATACTTCCCAGTTTCCCTGATGGGGCATGAGTAGAATAACTCCTCTACCCGATGTTTGAGCACGATCAAAAGCGTCTTTATTTATAACGTCTACTAGATAATTCGACAGAAATTCTTCAGGCCTGCACCAGATAAAGGCCATTTCAAAAACAAGCATACCTGTGTGCTGCAAGCTCTGTCTGGCCATCCGGCGTTGCTCTGCGACGGATAGTTCAGGCATGCACAAGGCAATATTGGCTAAAGTTGTACGCTTACTGCGATTAGGGATAAACCATGAAAGAAGCCCTGACCCTCGCCCCAGGCCGCGGACGATCTTAAATGGAAGGTGACCTGCAATCGATAATAGCCAGGAAAATAGTTGTCCCTTTGAAACAGGCATAATTTATATTTTAGAAAAAAGCGAAAGCTTAAATTTATCTTATATCGGGCGACTTACCGTTCCCTGGGTAGCCCTGTAATTTTCTCGCCTGTATTTGTGTTTTCGGAGATTACTGCAGAATTATAGATGTAAGAATTTGTCTGCTTCATGCTCCGAATTCAGTGTGGGTAAATTATAGCTTTAAAGTGACTTGTTCTCAATTTCTTTAAACCAATTTCTTTAAACAGTGAGGTTGTCTGAGCACAGTTATGTCAGGAGACAATCTCGATAGCTTATTTAATTGCTGGTGTTTGCTATATACTATTCCCATTATAATTTAATGCTGTTTTGAAGCATGTTTAGAAACGTTAAAATTTCACTATTTTCTGTCTTTAATATTAGACTTATGCAGGTGTTATTCGTGCTTGCTGTCATCGCCTCCACTGGATGCTCAGTGAGTCCGGCAACTCGGAAAGATTACGAGAATATCTACGCGCGAGAATGTACTAATCCTGGCTTTGATAGGCCGACTTACTGCGATCGTTGAGTCAGCTCATTGAGTAACTCGCTACAGGCGTAGATTGTATTGGCATTGAATTCAAATAAATCTTCGACGTCGGTGATGACGACAGGGCGGGTAAACCACTGAATATCATCCAATGTATCGCAGAGGCACGCTATATCATAGAGACCGCGTAAGGTGCTCGGTCGATATTCCCGGGTATCAATATCAAGCATCTTTACCGCAGCGCCGCCTGAACAGAAATTAATCTTGCCATTGCAGGCTTCAAAATTGAATTCCGGGCTACGCTCATGCACAACACGGTGGTTTTCGAATACGTTTAAATCACTGGGTTTAATCAGGTAGCAATAACTCGTCTCGGCGGAGTTGACGATATTCCCAAATGACTTGATCCCGCGATAGAAAGGTTCAACATATTCAGTAGGCAGACCTTAAGACGGGGTCGTCCGATCGTTAAACCGGTTGATGTTTTTTACCTGTCGCTTAATTCTAGAGGATTCAAATTTAGCGGGAACCATAAGCCGGTACCCATTCTTCATAGAGCTGTTCTGAACACTCGACTAGTGTGACAGAATCAGAATTGTCTGTGTAGGCGTGAACATTGCTATTGTAGAGAATATTCGGCGAACTATATTTCTAGATAATCTGTATTTAAACTGATAATCCAATGAAAAATTTACGTTTTCCTCCTTCGAGCACTCACATGATCCGGGTCACACTGCTATCTTTCTTAGGTCTGGTGTTGTGGGTAAAGTTTGGTCCTGCATTGGCGGTGGAGAAAGCCAATGTGGAAGGCCTTAATCAGCTGCAGATGGGAATGGGTATGTTTGGTGGACTGGCATTGTTCTTGTTTGGTATGGAGCAGATGGGAGACGGTCTCAAGGCCGCGGCGGGAGATCGGATGAGGGAAATTCTTAAGAAATTAACCCGTACACGCATTCATGCCGCCATTACGGGAGCCGTCGTTACCGCGGTGATACAGTCATCCTCGGTGACCACCGTGCTCGTAGTTGGCTTTGTTTCTGCAGGTCTTATGAGCCTGACCCAATCGGTTGGGATTATTATGGGGGCAAATGTCGGCACCACAGTGACCGCTCAGATCGTTGCCTTTAAAGTTGAAGAGGCAGCACTGCTGATGATCGCGGTGGGTTTCTCTATGATGTTTCTCTCTAAGAGTGACGCGTTGAAACACTACGGCGGCATTCTCATGGGGCTAGGCCTGGTTTTCTTTGGTATGGGAATCATGAGTGACTCTATGGCTCCTTTGCGCAGTTACGAGCCATTTCTCACAATGATGCAGACCATGGATCAGCCTATGCGGGCTATTCTCGTTGCTGCCGGATTCACGGCACTTGTGCAATCTTCTTCAGCAACTACCGGCATTGTCATTGTCATGGCAAGTCAGGGTTTTGTTTCTCTGGAAGCCGGTATTGCACTGGCGCTAGGTGCCAACATCGGAACCTGCATCACCGCATTGCTAGCCGCAATGGGCAAGCCCCCCGATGCGGTGCGCGCAGCAGTTGTTCATGTGCTTTTTAATGTTCTGGGAGTCGCGCTCTGGTTGTTCTTAATTCCAGAACTAGCTGATCTCTCTATGAAACTTTCTCCCGCGTATTCAGGACTTTCAGGGGTTGAACGTTTAGCGGCGGAAACGCCACGTCAAATCGCCAACGCAAACACGCTGTTTAACGTTGTCAACACTGCTGTATTTCTTGGATTTGCCGGATTGTTTGCAAAAATGGCAACGATGCTTGTGAAAGAGCGGCCGGTGGAAGAGAAATTCCTTGTTAGTCCAAAGTATCTGGATGAAGAACTCATTTCGACACCTTCACTGGCGCTCGAAAGAGTGCGGATGGAATTAGGCCAGTTAGGCGAAATAGTCAAGGAGATGCTCGTAAAGATGCCTGCAGCTTTTCAGACACGCAATATCAGAGCCTTGGAAGATGTGGCCCAGATGGACGATCAGGTTGATTTGCTGGAATCCGCAATTGTTGAATACCTGGGTAAAATTCAGCAGCGCAACTTGAGTGAGGCGGAAGGCCAGCTGTCTGTAGATCTGATGTATTCAACCAATAATCTGGAAAGCATCGGTGATTTGATTGAAAAGGATTTTGTTGGAATTGGCCGACGAGTCATTGAGCAGAATATTAGGGTCAGCAATACCATGATGGTTATTCTCAGGGAGCTTGGCGAGGTCGTGGACAAGGGGCTCGATCTGGCTATTCAAGCGGTCAGGGATGACGATCAAAAAGCTGCACAGGAGGTGGTATCACTTAAAGGCGATGTGGATCGCCAGGTGGCAGTTGCGCTTGCGCATCAGGCGCTAAAGCTTGCGGATCAAGACGAATCGCGAATCTCGATTTTTCGTGTGGAGATGGAACTGGTGGAAAAACTAAAACATATCCATACCCTGAGTAAACGTATTGCAAAAGCCGTACTTCCTGGAGAATTAGCGACCCGTGTGGAATGACCTTCGCGTGGAGAAGTCTCTCCTCCAAGCGTATGAGCGGGGAGTAATCAGATATTACTAATATACGGTATATATGGAAAGCATTGAATGTGAAAGTGCTGACCGAGTTTTTAGATACAGTACGAAGTGATCGGTGAAGGTTAGAATGATGTCTAAACTGGTGAAACGTGGGCCGAGATTAAGCCCAGATTTATGCGAGAGATTTCTAGCAATTTCGGCCTCTTCGTTCTCTCAAGTGAGGGCAAAAGCCATAACCACAGACGCAGTATCACATCGTGTGACACAAAACCATGCGATGAATTAATAGATTTATGGAAATCATCCCCCAGTCCACTTCAATCGGTGCGGAGATACGTGGCCTTGATTTGTCTCTTGGGCTGACTGATTCACAGTATGCAGAACTGAACCAAGCATTTCTGGAGTATCAGGTCATTTTCTTGCGCAATCAACAGCTGACGCCTCAGCAATATATGGATTTTGCCAGTTGGTTTGGATTGCCCCGGGAATATTTATTCGCTGATGGCATTGACGGATTTCCGTTCATAACCGAAATTGTGAAAACCGAAACTGAGACTGAAAGTTTCGGTAGTTTCTGGCATTCAGATTCAACATATATTGAGAGGCCGCCCAAGGCAACTATGCTATATGCCAGGCAGGTGCCACCAAGAGGGGGGGATACACTATTCGCGGATATGTACGCGGCGTACCAGGCGCTATCTCCAGGCATGCAAAATATGCTGGAATCACTTAACGCAGTGAATTCAGCAAGTGTATTTCCAAGGGATGAGGACATTTACCAGGAGGTTAAAAGTAAGAACAGTGAAAGCAAGGATCAGCAGGCCATCCATCCCGTGATCAGGACCCATGATGAAACCGGCAGGAAGTCACTCTATGTGAATGGCATACACACTCTGTGTTTTGAGGGCATGACACGCGAAGAGAGCCAACCGATTCTTAATATGTTGTATGAACGAGTGCAAAAACCCGAGTATATTTTTCGCTTGCAATGGCAGAAAGATACGCTGGCTATTTGGGATAACCGATGCACACAACATTATGCTACTAATGACTACCATGGTTATCGCCGCGTCATGCACAGGATAATTATAGAAGGTGCATCTCCGTGCTAATTACTCGAGACTTTCTTATCTTTCACATCTAGCCTGGTTAACTAAAAAAGATTCAAAGACGTTATCTCTGCATTGACCTAAATCCTGAACCCCAGATAAATGTTAGTGCAATCAGATAATATATACTTTCAAGAACTTCAATTGTTAATGTTAAGGAATGTCTCAATCTCTCACAGAACTTGCAAACCTTTACGCGACTGACAAGGGTATTGTCCATGGTCGGAATACGGGTGGTGCATCATTGAGAATGTGGTATGACTACTTCCACAATGCAAAAATTTTTGGAATGGATGTGAATCCATGTAGTTATCTTGATAATGATCGCATTAAAACCTTTGTGGCAGATCAGGGAAAGATTGAGGACCTGGACGCCTTTGTGGAAGCAACAGGAGGTATTGAATTTGATGTTATCGTTGACGACGGGAGCCATCGACCAGACCATCAACAAGTCTCTTTCAGTTATTTCTTTAAACATCTGAAAAGTGGTGGGCTATATTTCATTGAAGATCTGGCTTCCAATGGGCTTGGAGATGGCGGAAATGACAGGATAGCTTGCGACAATATCAGGAATACCAGAACTGTTCTCAAGCATTACCTTCAGCATGGAAACTTTGCAGAGCCAAATGCGCTGATAGACCAGGCCTACCTGAGTGAGCACATTGATTATATTGGTTTTCACGTTCCACCCAGAAAGATCAAATACGTATTTAAGCCCAGTATTCGCCGTCTACTCAAAAAAGTTGTGTACTATAAAATCGATCAGGAAGGGCTCTGCGTCATAAGAAAACGGTAGGTCCCCAGAAGTGCTGTTGAACTTGAATTCAATACCGGGTTAGGGGACACAGCGCCGGATTTGTGTTTCGCCTCCAATCATTGATATGGCTCGCGTCAGTAAACATCGAGATCGAGTTAGCCAAGTGAATGCTCGCGCAAGCTGAAACTCGCGTTACCTTCGAGACAGATCATTTTCAAGGCGGAACTATCATTCATTGCGATTCAAACGCTACGCTCTATACGCGTCCTTCAGCTAAAATAACCAGTAGGCAGACGGCGCATCCGCTGCAATAGCTGCTCTCGAGTAAACACGTGACTTGGAATAGCTGTCGTTCACCAAAATAGTTCAAACGGCCCAGAATGCTCCGAAGCCGACCTTGACGGATTACCTCGTCAACTACTGTTAATGCTCCAAAACGTATGCAAACGTGAAATGTAAATAACCAGTGGGGAGAAAAGAGATACTTTTCTGTTGCAGATTGTTGATTGTGGGCTTCAAAAGTTACTTCGTCTCACTGCACCTATAGTTTTGTACGCTGCCCCATCCAATCCCTCCCCTGGTAAAGATTGTCCTTTAGTAAGTTTCCGAAACTGAAATAGATTCCCTACGGCTCTAAGAGAGTCTCCCAAATCGGCACTTTAACTTTTTCTCTGATATACTGAATTGTAGGTGAAGGATAAAAACGATATAAACTTCAACACCTATAATGGGGATATAGTAATATGATTACACGAAAATCTTGCTTTTCGCTGCTGTTGCTAAGTGCATTTTCAGCAGCACCCTCTAGTCTTTTGGCAGGACCTGCGTCCTGCGATTCTAGAGTCAACAATACCACCAATAAATTACTTGAATGCGTGACCTTAGACGGCGTTCGCGAGCATCAGGCGGCCTTGCAGGCAATCGCCGATGCGAATGGTGGAATTCGCACCTCGGGAACGCCTGGGTATGACGAATCTGTCGACTATGTCGTTGATCGCATGGAATCGGCGGGGTATGACGTGACGGTGCAACCCTTTCAGTTCAATGCGTTTATCAATCTTGGGCCTTCAACACTCGAACAAACGGCACCAGGGACTGTTACCTATGTGGAAGACACCGACTACAATCTTATGGCTCAAACAGATCCCGGCAATGTTTTCGGATTAGTAACGGGTGTCGATCTGGCCCTTGGTGATCCGAGTGCCTCTACAAGCGGCTGCGAGGGCGCGGATTTTGCAGGTTTTCCTGCCGGGAACATCGCATTAGTACAGAGAGGAGCTTGCAGTTTCCAGTTGAAAGCTGAGAATGCCGCCGCTGCAGGTGCGGTAGGTGCAATTATATTTAACCAGGGTAATACTCCAGATCGAACAGGACTGATTAACGGCACGCTCGGTTCAGGTTATTCTGGGGGCATCCCGGTGTTATTTGCGACATTTGATCGCGGCGTTGAATGGGCTAACACAGCCGGATTAACCATGAAAATCGTAGTAGATGTATTCCGTGGTGAGGCCACCTCGTTCAATGTCTTGGCTGAGACACAAAATGGAAATGAAGACAATGTGATCATGGTTGGCGCGCATCTGGATTCGGTCAATGAAGGTCCAGGCATACAGGACAACGGATCGGGCAGCTCCGCTATTCTAGAGGTTGCTGAACAAATGGCAAAAGTCAAACCTCGAAACAAAGTACGTTTTGCATGGTGGGGGGCCGAGGAGTCCGGTCTGGTCGGTTCAGACTTCTACGTATTTGGACTACCTCAAGAAGAGCTCGACCAGATCGCGTTGTATTTGAATTTCGATATGATCGGATCGCCAAATTTCGTACGCTTTATCTATGACGGTGATGGTTCTGCTTTTGGCCTGGAAGGACCCGAAGGCTCTGCTGCGATTGAGAGTTTCTTTGAGAACTTCTACACAGACAGAGGGCTTGAATTCGAGCCAACCGAAATCAGTTTCCGTTCTGACTACGCCGCGTTCTTCGATTCTGGTATTCCTTTTGGTGGACTATTTACTGGCGCTGAAGGGATTAAAACGCCCGACCAGGCAGCCATCTATGGCGGCACTGCGGGAGATCAGTACGATCCATGTTATCACCTAGCCTGCGACACGTTCGATAATATAAGCCTAGAGGTGCTGGATCTGAATGCCGATGCAGTTGCGGCATCCACGTTACAGTATGCGATGAATACTGAGTCAGTGAACGGTGTTAAGGGTAAGGGTAACTTCAAACCCAAGCATATCCCTAACACAAGCTCATTGAACGCAGAGAATCGTGGCCCA
>CAMYNW010000035.1 GCA_947259885.1 uncultured Gammaproteobacteria bacterium | reverse complement strand
TGAGCTGCCTGGAGATGTTGAGATGGTGATGCCTGGAGACAATGTAAAGATGACGGCGGAGTTGATTGCGCCGATTGCGATGGAAGAAGGTCTACGCTTTGCGATACGCGAGGGCGGACGCACTGTAGGTGCGGGCGTGGTGGCTAAGATCATCGCTTAATAACCAAGTACCGAATAGTGGTTAGCTTTATAAACCTGATATCAAGAGATTAAATCCGTGAAGGTCGAGAACCAGAAAATCCGCATTAGCTTAAAAGCTTTTGATCACAAGATGATCGATCGCTCAGCGTTGGAAATAGTCGATACTGCTCGCCGAACTGGGGCGTTGGTAATGGGACCGATTCCATTGCCAACAAAGATCGAAAAGTACACGTTGCTTCGATCGCCGCATGTGAATAAAAAGGCGCGGGATCAGTTTGAGATTCGCACACATAAACGGATTATGGATATCGTCGAGCCAACCGATAAAACCGTGGACGCGCTAATGAAGCTCGACCTGGCTGCCGGCGTGGATGTCGAAATCAAACTTAACTAATTGTCGAATAGCAGAACAATGTCAATCGGATTGGTAGGAAAGAAAATTGGGATGACCCGGGTGTTCTCAGAGGACGGCGTGTCTACATCCGTCACTGTGATCGAGGTTACCCCGAACCGTGTTTCTCAGGTGCGCACGAAGGAGTCGGATGGCTATGACGCCCTGCAAGTGACTGTGGGCGAACGCCGGGCAAATCGTGTCACCAAGGCGATGAAAGGCCATTTCGCGAAAGCTGGGGTTGAGCCCGGTCGCGGTGTTTGGGAGTTCCGAATAGATGCTCCGGTTGAAAATGAAGTCGGTTCTGACCTCACTGTGGATTTGTTCGAAGCGGGGCAGAAAGTCGATGTGAGTGGCCAGTCTATTGGTAAAGGCTTTGCCGGTGTAATTAAGCGACACAACTTCAGTGGTGGTCGTGCGACTCACGGTAACTCTAAAGCGCATCGGCTACCTGGTTCAATTGGTCAGAATCAGGATCCGGGAAAGGTATTCAAGGGTAAGAAAATGGCAGGCCATATGGGAGCGAAGCAGCGTGTACAGCAAAATCTCGAGGTGGTTCGTGTTGATACCGAGCGCAACCTGCTGCTGGTGAGTGGTTCAATTCCGGGAGCCAAAGGAACTGATATTTTGATCCGCCCCGCAATCAAAGCTGCGAGTTAATACTGAAAATTTAATTAGAGAAACCTATTCATGTCTGTTCAACTAGCAATCAACAAGTCAGGCGGCGGTCAGTCCGGCACCCTGGACCTGTCTGATGCGTTTGGCGCCGAATACAATGAAGCGCTGATTCACCAGGTGGTCACTGCCTACCAGGCTGGGGCACGCGCGGGGACCAAGGGCCAGAAAAACCGTGCCGCGGTGGCTGGTGGCGGGGCCAAGCCATGGCGTCAGAAAGGTACCGGGCGTGCTCGTGCAGGAACCATAACCAGTCCGATTTTTCGAGGTGGTGGACGCGCATTTCCGGCTTTTACGCGAGACTATTCTCAAAAAGTGAATAGAAAGATGTACCGTGCTGCAATGCGCTCGATTCTGTCTGAGTTGCACCGACAGGAGCGCCTGGTGGTGGTTGACGCTCTCTCCATGGAGGCACCTAAAACCGGAACGCTGGTGAAAACACTGGCTGCACTGAATGCTGACAAAGCACTGGTGGTGCTGGCGGAAGATAATGAAAATATTGAGCTATCGGCGCGGAACCTGAACTCCGTTGCGGTATGTAACAGCCGTGAGATCGACCCGGTAAGCCTGCTGAGCTTCGACAAGATTGTGGTTACGGTTGACGCGGTCAGGAACATTGACGAGGCACTGAAATGAGCGCAGCAACAGCAGTAAAAGACGAGCGTATCTACCAGGTTATCCTGCGCCCGGTGATTTCCGAGAAGTCCACCGTTGCCGCGGATAAGCACCACCAGATCGTGTTTGCTGTTTTACCAGATGCAACAAAGCACGAGATAAGGGACGCAGTTGAAAAATTGTTCGAGGTCAAAGTTGACCATGTACAGGTAGTTAACGTGCGTGGCAAGGTTAAGAGACTTGGTCGTGCTCCTGGTAAAAGGAGCAACTGGAAGAAAGCATATGTAAGGCTGCAGGAAGGACACGATATTGACTTCCTTGGTCTGGCCGGCGCTTGATGTCCGACGTCAGATTTACAGCCTAGTTTGAGAAAATTACCAGAGTAGATTCATGGCATTAGCAAAGCAGAAACCAGTCACTCCAAGCCGGCGCGGCATGGTGAAAGTGGTGACCCCGGACTTGCATAAAGGCAAGCCCTACGGCCCACTGTTGGAGGCAAAGAAGGCGACCAGCGGTCGCAATAACGAAGGACATATCACGGTTCGTCACCGTGGTGGTGGCCACAAACGCCATTATCGTATGGTTGACTTCAAGCGCGATAAGGATGGCGTTCCCGCAATGGTCAAACAAATTGAATATGACCCAAATAGAAGTGCCCATATCGCACTCCTGGTATATCGGGATGGCGAGCATCGCTACATCATATCGCCGCGCGGGATCAAGTCGGGTGACTCTGTCATGTCCGGGACCGGTGCGCCGTACAGCAATGGCAACGCAATGCCTTTGCGGAATATTCCGGTAGGGACCATTGTGCATTGCGTTGAATTGAAACCCGGTAAGGGGGCGCAACTTGCACGTTCGGCTGGCTCGTCCGTTCAGTTCATTGGTAAGGAAGGCGCCTATGCGCAGCTCAGACTTCGCTCCGGCGAGATGCGTAAAGTATTGCTCGATTGTCGCGCCACTATTGGTCAGGTCGGAAATTCTGAGCATAGTCTGAAGAAGCTCGGAAAAGCCGGTGCCAAACGCTGGCGCGGAATACGTCCAACTGTTCGGGGAGTCGCGATGAACCCGGTAGATCACCCTCATGGTGGTGGTGAAGGTCGCACATCAGGCGGCCGCCATCCGGTTTCCCCATGGGGTGTGCCAACCAAGGGCTATCGAACCCGTTCCAATAAGCGCACTTCTTCAATGATCATTCGTAGAAGGAAAAAATAACTATGCCACGTTCAATTAAAAAGGGTCCGTTTGTGGACCATCATTTGTGGAGCAAGGTTGAAAAGGCCAAGGAAGAAAATTCGCGCAGGCCGATAAAGACCTGGTCCAGACGCTCAATGATTATGCCTGAATTTGTCGGCCTGACTATTGCAATTCACAACGGTCGTCAGCACATGCCAATCCTGATCAATGAAAACATGGTTGGGCATAAGCTTGGCGAATTTGCACCCACCCGAACTTATCGTGGTCACACTGCCGGAAGAAAGGCCAAGTAATCATGCAAGCAAAATCAATTTCGAAATATGTCAGGCTATCACCACAAAAATGCCGGCTGGTTGTAGACCAGATTCGACGTTTGCCAGTGGAAAAGGCGCTGGAACTACTGCAGTTCAGCAACAAAAAGGGTGCAGTGCCGGTACGTAAGACTCTCGATTCCGCAATTGCCAATGCAGAGCATAACGAAGGAGCGGATATAGATGAGCTGTGGATCAATCAAATCATGGTTGACGAAGCGCCGACTATGAAGCGTTACCGCGCGCGCGCCAAAGGCCGTGGCACCAAAATCCTGAAACGAAGTTGTCATATCACCGTTAGCGTGAGTGATGAGACGCAACCCAAGCGGAGATAACAAGATGGGACAAAAAGTACATCCTAATGGTATGCGTCTCGGTATATCCAAAGATTGGAATACCAAGTGGTATGCACCGAGTAAAGACTATGCCGCGATGCTGGCGAGTGATCTAAAGCTGCGTAAATATGTAACTAAACGCCTGTCCAATGCCGCGGTAAGCAAAATAACCATTGATCGGCCGGCGCAAAATCTGAACATCACCATATTTACTGCGCGACCGGGTATTGTGATTGGTAAGAAAGGCGAGGATATCGAGCGCCTGCGCGCTGATCTGAGCAGAATTAACGGATCTCCGGTACAGGTGGCGGTTGAAGAGATTCGCAAACCCGAACTGGATGCCAAGCTGGTGGCAGAGAATATTTGTCAGCAGCTCGAGAAACGAATTATGTTTCGTCGCGCAATGAAGCGCGCAGTGCAGAACTCCATGCGATTGGGTGCCGAAGGTGTCAAGGTCATGTTGGCCGGCCGGCTCAACGGCGCCGAGATTGCTCGAACGGAGTGGTATCGAGAGGGTCGTGTACCTTTGCATACCCTGCGCGCAGATATTGACTACGGGGTCCATGAAGCCCAGACAACTTACGGCATTATTGGTGTCAAGGTTTGGATCTTCAAAGGTGAGGTTTTTGAGCAGGAGTCGCCTGCTGAAACTTCGGATCAGAAAATCGAGGCAGCCTAAGACGAGGTTAGTGAACAATGCTTCAACCGAAACGTACAAAATTCCGTAAACAGCAAAAAGGGCGCAATCGAGGCCTGGCTACACGCGGTGCCCGTGTGAGCTTTGGCGAATTTGGACTTCAATCCTCCGGTCGTGGCCGACTGACCGCACGTCAGATTGAAGCCGCTCGGCGCGCAATCACCCGACACGTTAAACGTGGCGGCAGGATATGGATTAGAGTTTTCCCGGATAAGCCGGTATCAAAGAAACCGCTGGAAGTCCGGATGGGTAAAGGTAAAGGTAATCCTGAGTACTGGGTGGCCTTGGTGCAACCGGGGACCATGCTCTATGAGATCGAGGGTGTTACAGAAGATTTGGCGCGAGAAGCATTCAGGCTGGCTGGTGCCAAACTACCAATTCAAACAACTTTTGCTAAACGTCAGGTAGTTTAATGAGCGCCACTGAACTCAGAGCCAAGAACGTGGAACAACTGAAGGAAGAGTTAACTAACCTTCGTCAAGAGCAATTTAATCTGCGTATGCAGAGGGGCGCGGGGCAGCTTGCTAATCCGTCCCGATTCGGCATCGTCAGAAAAGAAATTGCACGAATTAAGACTGTACTGACTGAGAAAGCCGGAAACTAACAATGAGTGTACAAACCACAGAAAAATCTGCGCGATCGCTGCAAGGCAGCGTTGTCAGTGCGGCGATGGACAAGACCATAACGGTGATGGTAGAGCGTCAGGTCAAGCATCCACTGTATAAAAAATATATTCGTCGCTCGACTAAATTTCATGCTCATGATGAGAATAATGAGTGTGGCGCCGGCGATGTTGTGAAGATAGAAGCGTGCCGCCCGATTTCCAAGCAAAAAAGCTGGCGTCTGGTGGAAGTTGTAACCAAGGCCGTTTAGAGGCAATACCATGATCCAGATGCAATCAATGCTTTCTGTCGCGGATAACAGCGGTGCCAAGCGAGTCCAATGCATTAAGGTGCTGGGTGGATCGAAGCGCCGTTATGCTGGGATTGGCGACATTATCAAGATTTCTATCAAAGAAGCGCTGCCCAATAGCCGGGTCAAGAAAGGTGATGTATACAACGCGGTTATTGTTCGCACCCGAAGTGGTGTGCGTCGCCCGGATGGATCCTTGATCCGATTTGATCGTAATGCCGCAGTGTTATTGAACCAGAATCACCAGCCCATCGGTACTCGAATATTCGGTCCAGTGACTCGCGAGCTGCGCTCGGAAAAATTTATGCGAATTATCTCGCTTGCACCGGAAGTACTTTAGGGTACTGTTAATCAGCGAAGAAATTGAGAATTAGTTAAGACAAAGAAACATGCAACGAATCAAGAAAGGCGACGATGTTATTGTGATTGCCGGCCGGGATAAAGGAAAGCGGGGCAATGTGCTGCGCGTTCTGGATGACACCCGGGCGCTGGTCGATAATGTCAATGTTGTTAAAAAACACAAGCGCGGTAATCCCAATACTGGTGAAACGGGGGGCATTATCGAACAGGAAGCGCCAATCCGGTTGTCGAACCTTGCGCTATACAACCCTGCCACCAATAAAGGTGACAGAGTTGGATTCAAGGTTTTGGATGACGGTCGCAAGGTCCGTTACTTCAAGTCTAACGGTGAAGTTGTTGACTTGGTCTAGAGAGTGAATTGAATCATGAACCGACTACAAGAACAGTACAAGAATGAAATTGCACCGAAACTGAACGAGCAGTTCAAGTTTGGCAGTGCAATGGAGATACCACGTCTCACTAAGATTACTCTCAATATGGGTTTGGGAGAGGCAGTGGCCAACAAGAATGTTCTGCAGAACGCCGCGGAAGATCTTGAGAAAATCACCGGGCAAAAACCTGTCATTACCAAGGCAAAGAAATCAGAAGCGGCGTTTAAGATTCGAGAAGGCTGGCCGGTTGGAGCAAAAGTTACCCTTCGCCGTGAGCGAATGTATGAATTTCTCGACCGCCTGGTTTCAGTGGCAATTCCAAGAATTCGAGACTTCAGAGGATTGTCGAACAAATCGTTTGACGGCCGCGGTAACTATTCTTTCGGTCTTAAAGAGCAGATCGTGTTTCCCGAAATCGACTATGACAATATTGATGCCCTGCGAGGCATGGATATATGCATTACTACTACTGCCCGAAATAATGAGGAAGCGGAAGCGCTGCTTCGGGCATTTAACTTTCCGATTAAATCCTAAGATTATGGCAAAGAAATCCATGATAGCCCGCGAGGCAAAACGAACTCGCTTGGTGCGCAAGCATGCAGCTAAGCGCGATCAACTGCGTAACAGTATCGCTAACATTGAAACCAGTGCGGCTGATCAGTGGGACGCGATGATTCAAATGCAGAAGCTGCCCCGAGATTCGGCAAAGGTGCGCCAGCGTAATCGCTGTGCGTTGACGGGGCGTCCGCACGGTTATTACCGTAAGTTTGGTTTGTGCCGCAACCAGTTGCGCGAAGTCATCATGCGTGGCGAAGCGCCAGGCGTTGTTAAGTCCAGCTGGTAACAAAGGGAGAAAATAATATGAGCATGTCTGATCCGATCGCCGATATGTTGACCCGAATACGCAATGGCCTACACGCGCAAAAGGCGGATATTTCGATGCCGGCTTCCAAAACCAAGGCATCCATCGCCGAGGTGTTGACGCAGGAAGGGTACATCAAGAGCTACAAGATGGCTGGTGAGGGTGCGACCAAAACCCTGGACATCGAGCTTAAATATTTCCAGGGGGAGCCGGTTATTGAGGAGATTGTCAGGGTGAGTAAGCCTGGGTGCCGTGTTTATGCAGGCAGCGATGATATTCCGAAAGTTCGTGATGGTATGGGCGTCGCGCTGGTGTCTACGTCGCGTGGGATTATGACCGATAAGTCCGCCCGTGAGGGTGGTATTGGCGGTGAGATACTGTGTACAGTTTTCTAGAGCCTGTTTACCGGCATAAATAGCGTAAAGAGAGTTAAAACAATGTCACGTATAGCAAAAGCACTTATTCCAGTTCCGTCTGGAGTTGAGATCAAAATCGATGGCAGCCACTTTAGCGCCAAAGGGCCCAAGGGTGAGCTTTCCCTGAAGATATTCGAGGGCATCAGCCTTAGCCAGGATGAAGGCAACTTGAGGGTTTCCTTGGACTCAGAAGATAGTAAGGTAGTCAAGAAACTGGTGGCAATGTCGGGGACTACCCGGGCGCTGGTGAATAATATCGTTACTGGTGTCAGCAGTGGTTTTGAAAAGACTCTGACTATCATCGGAGTCGGTTATAGAGCACAGGCTCAGGGCTCAAAGCTGAATCTTACTCTTGGATTTTCGCATCCAGTGGAGTATCAGTTACCCGAGGCAGTCACCGCGGAAACACCAAATCAGACGACCATTGTATTGCGTTCGGCAGACAAGCAAATGCTGGGGCAGGCCGCCGCCGAGATTCGACAATTCCGTCCGCCTGAGCCTTATAAAGGCAAAGGTGTTCGTTACCAGGATGAATATGTGCTGCGAAAGCAAGCGAAGAAGAAGTAACGTTTTCAAGAGAAATATTTGAAATGAGTGACAAGAAAAAGTCGAGACTGCGGCGAGCGCGTAAGACCCGCGCGAAAATTGCCGGCCTGGAAGCGGTTCGGTTGACGGTACACCGGACCCCACGGCATTTTTATGCTCAGGTTATCGATAACACCGGCCAGAAGGTTCTTGCCGCGGCCTCTACCTTGGATGCCGGTCTTAAGAAAGAATTGAAGTATACGGGCAATATCGAAGCGGCAAGCGCCGTGGGTAAGGTGCTGGCCGAGAAAGCTCTGGCGGCAGGTGTGGAGTCGGTTGCATTTGACCGATCCGGATTTCGCTATCACGGTCGAGTCAAGGCTTTTGCCGACTCTGCCCGAGAAAGCGGACTGAAGTTTTAATAACTGACTGAATATCATGGCAAATCCAAAAGATCGTGACAGCTCCCGCAAGGACAACTATCAGGAACAACTGATTAATGTTCGTCGGGTTTCTAAGGTAGTCAAAGGTGGACGAATATTCGGTTTCTCTGCGTTGACCGTAGTTGGCGACGGGGAAGGGCGCGTCGGGATGGGCAGGGGAAAAGCCCGTGAGGTCCCGATTGCGGTGCAAAAAGCGATGGACGATGCGCGTCGGAACATGTTCAAGGTGCAGCTGTCTGAAGATACTATTCCCTACCCATTGGTTGGCCGCCACGGTGCTGCACGAGTAGTTCTCAGACCTGCATCCGAGGGAACTGGAATCGTAGCCGGCGGTACGATGCGTGCTGTGTTTGAGGTGCTTGGTCTGCAGAACGTGCTGTCCAAGGTGATTGGTACCACTAATCCAGTCAACGTCACACGCGCCACTATAGCCGCTCTCAAAGGAATGCGCAGCGCTACCCAGGTAGCGGCTAAACGCGGCAAAAAAGTAAAGGAACTTTGATCTAAAATTCAAGATTAGAGATTATCAAGACTGACAAGATTGAGAAAGAACGATGGCACAACAGAAGAGGCTACAGGTCACATTGATTCGGAGCATGAACGGCAGGCTTAAGAAACACCAGGCTTGTATACGTGGCCTGGGTTTGCGCCGTATGCATCAGACCGTTGAGGTAATTGATACCCCGGAGAATCGGGGAATGATTAGTAAAGTCAACTACATGATTGAATGTAAAGAAGTCTGATCGGAACCAAGAAAATGACAATGCGATTAAATACGATAAAGCCTGCGGCGGGTTCTCGCTCCGAAGGCAAGCGAGTAGGCCGCGGAATCTCCGCCGGCCAGGGTAAGACCTGTGGCAGGGGAGTAAAGGGCCAGAAATCCCGTTCGGGTGGCTATCACAAGGTTGGCTTTGAAGGCGGCCAGATGCCGCTGCAGCGCAGATTGCCGAAACGTGGATTTCGAAGCCGCGTCAATAGCAATGCGGCGCAAGTGCGTCTTAATGAATTGGCCATGGTAGAGGGTGATGTAGCTGACCTGAAAGCGCTTCAGCAAGCTGGTGTCCTGGGGCTTAGAATTGACCGCGCAAAGGTCATTTTGTCGGGCACCATCGAACGTGCGATTACAGTTAAAGGTCTGGGGGCTACAAAAGGTGCACGGGATGCAATTGAAGCCGCCGGAGGCAAGGTAGAAGACTAGTGGCAGCAAAAGGCGCGCCATCGGCTGGTCTTCTGGCCAGCATGTCCGAACTCAAGCAGCGAATTCTGTTTGTGCTGGGGGCGCTTATTGTGTATCGCGTCGGCACCTATATTCCGGTACCTGGGGTCGACTCAAATGCGATTGCCGAGCTGTTCAGCCAGACCCGGGGTTCTATTGTAGACGTGTTTAACATGTTTTCTGGTGGTGCCTTGAGCCGGCTGTCGATCTTTGCTCTTGGCGTCATGCCTTACATATCCTCCTCCATAATCATGCAGATGATGAGTGCCATCGTGCCCTCACTGGAGCAACTGAAAAAGGAAGGAGAGGCGGGTCGCCGCAAAATTACGCAGTACACTCGATACGGCACGGTGGTACTCGGCCTGTTCCAGGCGATCGGCATTTCAGTGGCGATTGAGAATATGCAGGTGGCCGGTGCGCCAGTCATCCTGATTCCAGGTATTGGCTTCAAAATTATCACTGCCGCCAGCCTGGTGGCTGGTACTATGTTTCTGGTATGGCTAGGCGAACAAGTGACCGAGCGCGGTATTGGTAATGGCATCTCCTTGATAATATTCGCCTCTATAGTAGCGGGACTGCCTTCTGCAGTGACCGGCACCCTTGAACTTGCGCGTACCGGTGCGTTTTCTCCGCTGTTTGTCTTGAGTCTGTTTGTTGGAGCGATTGCAATCACATTCTGTGTTGTGTTCGTGGAACGAGGCCAGCGCAGAATTACGGTGAATTACGCCAAGCGTCAGCAAGGCAGGAAAATGATGGCAGGGCAAAGCAGCCATCTTCCGCTTAAGTTGAATATGGCCGGTGTAATTCCGCCAATTTTTGCTTCCAGTTTGATCCTGTTTCCGGCAAGTATTGGCAGCTGGTTCGGTCAGGCCGAGGGCATGGGGTGGCTGAATGATATTGCAACTAAGTTGCAGCCGGGAGAGCCCGTTTATACGCTGATGTATGGTGGCATGATTGTTTTTTTCTGCTTTTTCTATACCGCAATGGTGTTCAATCCCAGTGACATCGCGGACAACCTGAAAAAGTCGGGGGCGTTCATCCCCGGTATCCGACCGGGAGCACAAAGCGCCAAGTACATTGATAGTGTGGTATCAAAGCTGACCTTAGTTGGAGCAATTTACATCACTGTCGTGTGCCTGATTCCAGAGTTTTTGATCGTAAAGTACAGTGTGCCGTTCTATTTTGGCGGCACATCATTGCTAATTATCGTTGTGGTGACTATGGACCTCATCTCACAGGTCCAGTCACATCTGATGTCGCGGCAGTACGAGAGTATATTGAAGAAATCCACTTTGACTGGGACGCCAGGTATACGCTAGCGGCGATAACTGGAAAAACTGAGCAAAATGAGCAATTTGTTGGAGTATCGAGATGAAAGTAAGAGCATCTGTTAAGAAGATCTGCAGAAACTGCAAGATTATTCGGCGCAACCGCACGGTTCGGGTGATTTGTACAGACCCCCGACACAAGCAGCGTCAGGGCTGAATATGACTGTTTACGGAGCGGGCCTGGATTGTGGAATTAGCTGGATTTTGTTAGAATCCGGCGCCTTTTGATTTCGGCTCGCCGATAGATTATTACCCATTATTAGAGATTAGAACGTGGCACGAATCGCTGGAACTAACCTGCCTAACCATAAGCATATCGAGATCGGTCTGACTGCCATTTACGGCATCGGCCGGACAACTGCTCAAAAGATCTGCGACGCTGCCGGCGTTGCGCGCAATATCAAGGTCCAGGATCTGAATGAGGAGCAAGCTGAAAAGCTGCGTGCTGAAACCTCCAAGTATGAAGTGGAAGGTGATCTACGCCGGGAAATATCGATGAATATCAAGCGATTGATGGATCTTGGTTGTTACCGTGGTCATCGTCATCGCCGAGGGCTCCCGGTAAACGGCCAGCGAACCAAGACTAATGCACGTACCCGTAAGGGTCCGCGTCGTGCTGTTAAAAAATAATCAGGGTTAAATCATGGCCAAAGGCGTTAAGACAACCAAGGCAAAAACCAAGGTAAGAAAAAATGTTTCCGAAGGTATCGTGCATATCCACGCTACCTTCAACAATACTATCGTGACAATTTCTGATCGACATGGCGATACACTTTGCTGGGCATCGGCAGGGAATTCGGGATTTAAGGGTTCTCGTAAAAGCACCCCTTTCGCGGCGCAGATGGCCGCTGAAACCTGCGGTCGAAGAGCGCAGGAAATGGGCGTCAAACAGCTTGAAGTAAAAGTAAAAGGACCAGGTCCGGGTCGTGAATCCGCAGTGCGAGCGCTGAATGCGCTGGGTCTTGAAATTCACGCTATTTCTGATATTACCCCGATCCCACATAATGGCTGTCGCCCACCCAAGCGCCGAAGGGTTTGATTGAAGTATAAGCGCACATTTGCAGCAGCATTAACAGAAAAAATTGACTGACAAAGATTATGGCAAGATATATTGGCCCAACTTGTAAACTCGCACGACGAGAAGGCACCGACCTTTACCTGAAGAGCCCGGTTCGAACCATCGACTCGAAGTGCAAGTTTGACCGTGTTCCTGGAGTCAAAGCCGGTGGCCGACGTCCACGCACCACGGTTTACGGTACCCAGCTTCGCGAAAAACAGAAGCTGCGCAGGATCTATGGCGTCATGGAGAGGCAGTTCCGCAGCTACTATAAAGAAGCGGCACGTATCCCGGGATCAACTGGATTAAATTTGCTTCAGTTGCTGGAAAGCCGGCTGGATAACGTAGTGTATCGCATGGGCTTTGGTGTGACTCGGGCTGAGTGCCGTCAGTTGGTAAGCCACAAGTCAATTGCGGTAAATGGCCGTAAAGTAAACGTCGCTTCTTATCAGGTGAACCCTGGTGACGAAATCGAAGTCGTAGAGAAAAGTAAGAAGCAGTTGCGCATCACTTCTGCTCTGGAGATTGCCGAGCAGATAGGTATTGTGCCGTGGGTAGAGGTGGATGTTAATGCGGTGAAAGGACAGTTTAAATCAATGCCGGATCGCGCTGATTTACCACCGGATATAAACGAAGCACTGGTCGTGGCACTTTACTCAAAATAGTAGCGAATCGAATCGTGAATTGCCCGATTGGGTGGTTCTTGTGGCCGTGGTAACAGCGGCTCAGATAATTTTTAGTTTAACTCCGTCTTTAACGAGGAACACACATGCAGGATCCCACCATTGAGTTTTTGAGACCACGGCTGGTGGAAGCAAAAAACATCGACGAGAGACATTCTCGCATTACCATTGAGCCTCTCGAGCGAGGATTCGGTCATACTCTGGGTAATGCACTGCGTCGTATTCTGCTTTCATCCATGCCGGGTTGTGCCATAACAGAGGTCAGGATTGAGGGTGTGTTGCACGAGTACTCCGCCCTCGAAGGGGTTCAGGAGGACGTGCTGGATATCCTGATGAATCTGAAAAGTCTTGCGCTTACAATGCACACCCGTAACGAAGCAACCCTGCGTTTAAAGAAAAAGGGTCCAGGTGAAGTGACCGCTGCTGACATTGAGCTGATCGACGATGTGGAGCTTGTGAATCCAGACCACCACATTGCCACGCTGTCCAAAGAAGGGACAATCGAGATGGAGTTTACCGTTCGTCGTGGACGCGGATATGAAACTGCAGAGAGCCGTCTGCAGGATTCCGATGAAAGTCGGGCGGTCGGGGTGATCCAGCTGGATTCCTCTTTCAGCCCGATCAACAAGATCTCCTACTCGGTTGAAGACGCGCGAGTTGAGCAGCGAACGGACCTGGATAGATTGATTCTGGACGTTGAATCAAATGGTTCCATTGACCCAGAAACCGCAGTGCGTCGTGCCGCCACCATTCTTCATGATCAGATTTCGGTATTCGTTAACCTGGAAGAATCGATGATTCAGAGCAAGGTTGAAGAAGAACCGGAAATAGACCCGATTCTCATCCGTCCTGTTGATGATCTGGAGCTCACGGTGCGCTCCGCAAATTGTCTTAAGGCGGAGAACATTTACTACATTGGAGACCTGGTTCAACATACTGAAACCGAATTACTTAAGACCCCGAATCTGGGTAAAAAGTCGTTGACCGAAATTAAAGATGTGCTTGCACAGCGAAATCTCGTGCTAGGCGTGAAGCTTGAAAATTGGCCACCTGCCTCACTGGTTAAAGAAGAAGAAACCAGTAGCTTTGGTATGGGCATGGGCATGGGAATGGGAATGGGTGGGCTGTAATGCGTCACAGACTAGCAGGGCGTAAGCTCAACCGGACCTCGTCACACAGGAAGGCCATGTTTGCCAACATGGCCAACTCGCTGTTCCTGCATGAACAGATCAAAACTACTTTGCCTAAAGCAAAGGAGCTTCGACGCGTGGCGGAGCCCTTGATAACTATGGCTAAAAAACCGACTTTAGCTAATCGTCGTATTGCATTTTCTCGGTTACGTGATCGGCAAGTGGTGAGCAAGTTGTTCGATGAACTTGGCCCACACTTTCAGTCTCGGCCTGGAGGCTACCTTCGAATTCTAAAGTGCGGATTTCGAAATGGTGACAATGCCCCGATGGCTTATGTGCAGTTGGTAGATCGCGACCTGTCTTCCGATAGCGATGACGAAGAATAAAATTGCCTCAACGTGATGTCCGAAAAGCGCTCTGATGAGCGCTTTTTTTATGGTGATAAGATGCCAAAACAATAGTCTTACCGCCTACATAGAGTTCAGTATCGTCTTTATATCTAAGCTAACGATAGACGCCGTAGATATCGATATCGTACGCATCGAAAATCTCGGCGGCTCCTAACGATTAGGTGCGAGAATTTGATCTGTAGAATGGTAAAATTTCGACTATAGATCGTAGAGATATGTTCTTCAATCGGGAGCTGAAAATTGTGGCGATGTTGTGAAGACTTCATGGCTCAATCTCTTCCCACCGTTGTTCGCCAAGCCATTCGCAGGATAGCCGAACCTGTGTAAATGTGTTCTGAAATTTTCATGTTAATAAGGTGCACGGTTACAGCCGTGTTTACTCAGGATCTATCTGTTTCATAGTAAAATCGAAACGGTATAGCAATTACAGTAGCCGGCGGGATGGTGAGTCTATGGTGCTTTCCCATGTGTGGGGCCATACAATGGCGGTGCCATGCCGGGCAAAAATTCGCATTGAACCTGAGCAATAGGATACGTATACGATGAAAATAGTTGTAGTTGGCGCTGAAGGCGCTGTGGGCAGTGCGGTGATGAATGCACTGCGTGATCGGCATGAAGTGATTAAGGTAGGGCGTTCCAGTGGCGATTTGCATTTTGATGTGGAAAGTATTGATGATATACGTGCTTTGTACCAGAGTGTCGGTAAAGTCGATGCCGTCATTGCTACCATCGGTCACGGATATTTTGGTCCGGTTGCGGAGATGCAGTACGATCAGTTTTTGCAGGGTATCGCACATAATGTTATGCCCCAGGTAAACCTGGTTCTTGAGGGGGTCAAGCATATGAACGACGGAGGTTCGTTTACCCTTACCAGCGGGGTGTTGAATCGTGATCCGATTCGGGGAGGTGCGGCTGCGTCAGCGGCCAATGGGGCGATTGACAGTTTCGTACTTGGTGCATCAGTCGACATGCCTAGAGGCATCAGAATCAACGCTGTCAGCCCCGGTCTGCTGGATGTTTCGGTCGAGCGCTACGAAGGATTCTTTACTGGGTTCGAGCCGGTCTCTTCTGAGCGAGTGGGGCTTGCTTATCTAAAAAGTGTTGAGGGTGCAAACACAGGTCAAGTGCTCGTGGTTGACTGATTCCCGCCAACAGTACAATCCCGCGATACAGATTGTCTCCAGTTAAGTTTGAAACTTGAAACAAACGGTTAAAGTGTTCCTTCGGTCTCCAGAGATGCTGTTGATGTTAATGGCGTCGGCGGTGCCGCTATCGTTCGCCACCTGGTCGGCGATGATCAATAATTTCACCATTGAAGCCGCAGGATTTACGGGTAGGGAGTTCGGCATGCTCCAGAGTATTCGTGAGGTGCCGGGATTCCTCGCTTTCGCAGTGGTGTTTGTGCTGATTGTGATGCGCGAGCAGACCCTGGCGATTGTATCGCTGCTGTTGATGGGTGTTGGTACAGCAATTACCGGTTACCTGCCATCGGTAATCGGTCTTTACTGCACAACCCTGATAATGTCATTCGGATTCCATTATTATGAGGCGGTTCAAAATTCCCTGTCCCTGCAATGGATTGAAAAAGAACGAACCGCACAGGTGTTGGGGCGGATACTGGCGGTTGGATCATTCACTTCATTGGTTGCCTTTGCGGTAATTTATAGTGGTCTGCAGTTGCTTGAACTCGAGTACCGGTTCGTGTTCCTGGCTGGTGGCGGACTCAGCATACTGCTGGGTATAGTGGCCTGGTTTTGTTTTCAAACTTTTCCTGCAAAACATGTGCAGCACAAGACACTGATTCTGCGCCGGCGCTATTGGCTTTATTATGCTCTGGTGTTTTTCTCCGGCGCGCGGCGACAAATCTTTATCGTGTTCGCTGGTTTTATGATGGTTGAGAAATTTGGTTATAGTGCTGCAAATTTAACGCTGCTGTTTCTGATCAATTGCGCCATTAATATTTGGCTGGCGCCGATAATTGGCAAGATGGTGGGGAGATGGGGTGATAGAAAGGCGCTTATATTCGAGTACCTCGGTCTGATCGTTATTTTTACGAGCTATGCCTTTGTGACCCATGCCGGCCTCGCGGCAGTGCTATACGTGCTTGATCATATGTTTTTCGCTTTGGCTATCGCGATTAAGACTTACTTCCAGAAAATCGCCGATCCCCGCGACATTGCATCCACCGCGGGTGTCGCCTTTACAATCAACCATATCGCCGCCGTGATCCTTCCGGTTGCTCTGGGTCTAGTGTGGCTAAAGTCGCCTACATTGGTTTTTCTGTGTGGTACTGGTTTTGCACTTTGTTCCCTGGTGTTGTCACTGATGATTCCACCAAATCCAAAAGAAGGGGAAGAGATCATTTTGCCTGGTTTTATCCAGGGAACCAAAGCAGAAATAACCGGTTAGTGAAAATTGGCACTACGGCATTGAAACAATAAGTAAAGCAATATCATGAGTAAACAGATCATTACCGTGATACCCGGAGACGGTATCGGGCCGGAAATTACCAAGGCAGCCCTGCGGGTACTGGACGCGGTAGGTGCCGATCTGGAGTATGACATTCAGGTTGCGGGCCTCAACGCGATTGAGCAGGGAAAGGAATTGATTCCGGCGGAAACACTGGACAGCATTCGTAGAACCAGTATTGCTCTCAAGGGACCGTTAACCACTCCAATTGGTAAGGGATTTACCAGCCTCAATGTGATGTTGCGAAAGGAGTTCGAGTTGTATGCAAATGTGCGGCCAGCCATCACCCGCAAGGGGATTAAGTCGCGCTACGACAATATTGACCTGATCACGGTGCGTGAAAATACTGAGGGCATGTATTCTCAGGAGCGGCAGGAAGTCAGCGAAGATGGTGAGCGAGCGGAATCGGTGAGTGTGATCACGCGTACAGGCGCTGAGCGTATTCTGCGCTTTGCATATGATATGGCAAAACGTCAGGGGCGTAAGAAGATCGCGGTTGTACACAAAGCTAATATCCTCAAAGCTACTTCGGGACTGTTCCTCGAGGTATCGAGAGATGTGCGAGAAGATTATCCGGACATTGAGACAAGAGAAATGATCGTCGATAACACCTGCATGCAACTGGTTGTTCGTCCTGAACAGTTTGACGTTATTGTAACTACCAATTTGTTCGGGGACATTATTTCCGATTTGTGTGCTGGCCTGGTAGGTGGCCTCGGTATGGCGCCAGGTGCGAATATTGGTGATGACGCGGCAATCTTCGAAGCGGTCCACGGCTCAGCCCCGGATATTGCAGGAAAGGGTGTTGCTAATCCGTTTGCTTTGATTCTTGCCGCAGCAATGATGCTTGATCAGCTGAATCTGCAAGCTCAAGCTGAGCGTATTCGAAAGGGTATCAACCAGGTCATTGAAAAAAGTGATCGATTGACCGGGGATCTTGGCGGTAATGCCAATACTCAGGAGATCACTGACGCCCTGATTGAGCGACTTTAAAGGATTGCCGAAAATCTATGCGGGCAGCGCGATCCTGCTTTTTTTTGCTTGCAGAAAAATCACCCCGTTTCGACCAATTAAAGTTACAAGGGAGGCGTCAGTCTGTTTGCAAATTGTTTCAAGCATCTCTTTACGGATTGCCTTGTCTCCTGCTGGCAGTTTGATTTTAATCAGCTCGTGATGTGCAAGAGTTTGCTGAAGTTCCTCCATAAGAGAAGGGGTCAGTCCATTCTGCCCGACAGTTATCACCGGTTTGCGGTTATGTGCGAGGCCCTTAAGGTATTTACGCTGCTGATTGTTAAGCTGGAAAGACATGCGGCGCGATTGTAACCCATTGCACAGCGAATAAATAAACAGACTATTGGCTAAAAGTAAAAAGCAGCGTAAGGGTAAAAACTGGGTGACTCGGCAGAATCGTGATCCCTTCGTTAAAAAGGCGAGGGCAGGCGGCTTCCGCGCACGTGCGATCTACAAGCTTGAACAGATTGACCGAAAGTTCCGGCTGATTGGAGCCGATACCCGGGTAGTGGACTTGGGGAGTGCGCCTGGCAGCTGGTCGCAGTATGCGGCTGGACGTGTTAAGGGGGTAGATCAAGTTGTTGCTGTGGATCTGTTGCCTATGGAGGCTATTCCAGGTGTCGCCTTTATTCAGGGTGATTTCACGGATAACGAGCTGATTCAGCGGGTTCTAGAGCACCTTGGAGGCCAAAAAGTTGACCTTGTTTTGTCTGATATGGCCCCCAATATTACCGGTATACGCGCCACTGACCAGGCCCGATCTGAATTGATTCAGGAATCGTTACTGGTTTTCTGTGCTCAGGGGTTACGCCCTGGAGGGGCGTTGCTGACGAAATTATTTGAAGGTGAAGCGGCTGTGAAAATGCGTGCTCAACTAAAACCGCTGTTCCGGCAGTTTCAGGTAATTAAACCAGATGCTTCACGGTCTGAATCGAAAGAAATATTCATTCTGGCTAAGGGTTACACCGGAAACAAATAACCTGAACAAGGCTGGTTGCTGAACCTGTAGCCGTGTTGAGCTTCAAATTGGTGTAACATTACTAATTGAAAGCAATAACTTGCGAACAATAGGAGAACTTTGCTGTGCCTAATATGACAAAGAACATCTTGCTGTGGCTGGTGATCGCCATGGTGCTGATGTCGGTTTTTGAAAATTTCACTACACCACAGGGTGGCAGCAGTGGTGAGATGGACTACTCCACCTTTCTTGGCGAGGTCGAGCGGGGCAATATCGCCTCGGTAGAGATCGCAGGGGATACCATTAGCGGTGAAACTAATGACAACAGGGCGTTCATTACCCACGCGCCGAATGATCCTAAGCTGATTGATGATCTGTACAGCAATGGCGTTCGTATTAGCGCTAAACAGGAAGAAGGTAATTCACTGTTGATGAGTCTGTTGATCAGCTCGTTTCCGATCCTGTTGTTAATAGGTGTGTGGATTTTCTTTATGCGTCAAATGCAGGGTGGTGGACGCGGCGGTGCGCTCAGCTTTGGCAAGAGTAAGGCCAAGATGCTGACTGAAGATAAAAATCACATTACCTTTGAAGATGTCGCCGGTGTGGATGAGGCCAAGGAAGAGGTTGGTGAACTAGTGGAGTTTTTAAGAGATCCTTCACGATTCCATAAATTGGGTGGGCGTATTCCGCGCGGCGTATTGATGACCGGCCTCCCTGGAACTGGTAAGACTCTACTCGCTAAAGCGATTGCCGGTGAAGCCAAAGTACCATTTTTTACTATATCCGGATCTGATTTTGTTGAGATGTTCGTGGGTGTGGGAGCGTCACGTGTACGTGACATGTTTGAACAAGCCAAGAAGAATGCACCTTGCATTATATTTATCGACGAGATCGATGCCGTTGGCCGACACCGTGGCGCTGGAATTGGCGGAGGCAACGACGAACGCGAACAGACATTGAACCAACTGCTGGTTGAAATGGATGGTTTCGAAGAGAACGAAGGTGTGATTGTCATTGCAGCGACAAACCGCCCCGATGTGCTGGATCCTGCGTTACTTCGACCAGGTCGATTTGACCGACAGGTGCATGTGCCGCTGCCCGATATTCGCGGAAGAGAAGCGATTCTGAAAGTACATATGCGAAAAGTTCCGGTGGCGGAAAAGCTGGACGTGCGGGAAATCGCCAGAGGTACTCCGGGATTCTCAGGCGCACAGATTGCGAACCTGGTAAATGAGGCGGCACTGCTTACAGCTCGCCTCAAAAAGAAGCTGGTAGGCGAAGACGAATTCTGGGCCGCGCGGGACAAGATCATGATGGGCGCAGAGCGTAAGTCCATGGTGATGAGTAAGGAAGACCTGAAAAATACCGCTTACCATGAATCTGGTCATACTGTTGTGGGTTGGGTGCTGCGTAATTTAGTGGACCCAATACTCAAGGTTACGATCATTCCACGCGGACGTGCTCTCGGAACAACCCAGTTTCTGCCCGAAAATGACGAACTCAGTTATGAGAAAGAAAAATTGCTGGCTCAGATCGCCGTGTCGATGGGCGGGAGAATTGCGGAAGAAATTTTCATGGATCAGATTACTAGCGGTGCCGCTGGTGATATGCAGATGGCTACCAAGACCGCTGAATCAATGGTTGCGGAGTGGGGCATGAGTGAATTGCTCGGGCCAAGACTTTACAGCCGTGAGGCCATCGATATGTATGGTCGGCCTAATCCTACTCTAAGTCCGGAAACTTCTGAGAGAGTCGAGCAGGAAATTACCCGAATCATTACGGAGCAGTACGATCGGGCTCGCAAAATTGTAGAAGACAACCGTGACAAGCTCGAAGTGATGACCCAGAAACTGCTTGAATGGGAAACGCTCGAAGCAGATCAGATTGAGCAAATCATGAAAGGCGAAGAGCCTCGTCAACCGGAAGAAGACAAGACGCCGTCAAGTCCTGGCGATGATGATGTGGTCGAAACTGAATCCGACCAATCAGAGCTGTCCGAGGCCGATATTGATCTGGCAGATCCAAGCGAAACAATCTAGCTAGTCTTTATGACGCAATCGCTGTTTGGCACCGATGGTGTAAGAGGGCGAGTCGGGCGGGAGCCAATTTCCCCACAAACAGTGATGAAACTGGGATGGGCTGCGGGCTGCGTGTTCGCGCAAGCGGGCAAAGGCGATAAAGTCCTGATCGGCAAGGATACCCGTATATCCGGTTATTTGCTCGAGTCCGCATTGGAAGCGGGATTTTCGGCGGCAGGAGTGGATGTTTCCCTGCTCGGTCCCATGCCAACCCCAGGCATTGCCTATTTGACCAGAACTGCCAGAGCCTGCGCTGGGGTAGTCGTCAGCGCATCACACAATCCATTCTACGATAACGGAATAAAGATCTTCTCACCGGAAGGTACCAAACTGGATGATCGTCTGGTTGCACTGATTGACAAAAAAATGCGTGAGCCTATGGTCTGCGTTGATTCGAGCGCGCTCGGCAGAGCCGAGCGGTTTAGTGAGGCACATGGCAGATATATCGAATATTGCAAAGGTACATTTCCAGGGCAGTTGGAACTTTCAGGAATCAAGGTTGTATTGGATTGCGCCAATGGAGCTGGCTACGAGGTCGCGCCCCGGGTGCTGGCGGAATTAGGAGCCGAATTAACGGTGATCGCTAATCATCCCGATGGATTTAATATCAACCAGGATTGTGGTTCCACCCATATGCAGACCCTGGCGGCTAAGGTGGTGGAGAGCGGCGCGAATATTGGTATCGCTCTAGATGGGGATGGTGATCGCGTGTTGATGATTGATGAGAAGGGCGATCAGGTGGACGGAGACCAGATTCTCTACGTGCTGGCGAATCACAGACATCGACAGGGACGGTTGTCAGGAGGGGTGGTCGGTACCTTGATGACCAACCTTGGACTTGAGCGCGCTCTTGAGCAGTTATCAATACCATTTGTGCGCACAAAAGTCGGCGATCGGTTTGTACACGAAGCGCTCACCCAGAATGACTGGATTCTAGGCGGTGAGGCTTCGGGTCATATCATCTGTCTCGACAAGGCAACAACCGGTGATGGCGTAGTAGCCGCGCTGGAGGTGTTGCAGGTCATGCTGGAGCGAAATCAGCCATTATCTGCTCTGGTTGAGGGCATGGAAATTTATCCCCAGGTCATGATCAATGTAGATGTAGAAGGCGCGGATGCCCGCACGCTGTTGGAACATCCTCAGGTGCAGTCGGCGGTAGTGGCTGCGGAAAACGAGCTAGGAAAGAGCGGCCGTGTAGTGCTGCGGCCGTCTGGCACTGAACCGTTGGTTCGAGTCATGATCGAAGGCAATGATTCTGCCCAGGTTGAGCGTTTAACCGGACAAATTGCCAACCAAGTATCTCAGGCTAAATCAGTCTGAATAAGAAATAATCAACTCCGGCCAAACAAAGACCTGAGCCCCTGAGCCATTGTGTTACCCCGGCTGGGATTCAAGAAACTCCAGAACTTTAGCTGGATGATCTGCTGCTTTAGGCACTTTTTTCCAATGTTTCAATACTTTGCCGTTGGCGTCTATGATGGTCGTTGAGCGAATAACACCGATCATTTTCTTTCCATACATCATTTTCTCGCCCCACGCGCCATACTTCTCCATCACTTTTTTGTCAGGGTCCGATAGCAGAGTAAAGGGCAGCTTGAACTTGTCAATGAACCGAATATGAGAATCGGCTGCGTCCGGCGAGATCCCCAGTATCACCGTGTCCATCTTGTCAAACTTCTTCTTATGATCTCTAAATCCGCAGGCCTCCTTGGTGCAGCCTGGGGTGTCATCTTTCGGGTAAAAATAGACGACTACGGTTTTACCTCGATAATCTTTAAGTGCGACTTTGTTGCCGTCTTGATCTTTAAGGGTGAATGTCGGAGCCGCTTTACCTTCTTCAATTGCCATAATTAATGAACCAACTTAGGATATGATTTTTTGCCAGGATTGATTCCAATCCCGAATAGAAACAGCTGGAATGCCAGCAGTAGACTTGTTACCGTCGCTTTAAGATTTGCGACGGGTCAATATCGGTGCAGCGGATGGGCGATCTGGGAACGGCTTATTAGTTATATTCGGAGTTGCGGGCCTGGGTTCTGCAGGATTGTGCGGTTTCTCCTCCATATCAACCAACCCTTTGAACTGGCAGCCATCGTTCAGGACCACCCGAGGCGCTCGAATATCACCAGTGACCCTTCCAGACGGTTTGATTGAAACCTGCTCGCTTCCTCTGAGTTCACCCTTCAGCTCTCCTGCAATAGTGATGTTACGCGCCGTGATGTTGGCATTGACCTTGCCTTTATCCCCGACACTTACGTTGCTGTCACGAAAATCAACGGTGCCTTCCACGATACCGTTGATCACCAGATCTTCCTTACCGCTAAGGTCACCGATGATCTTGACCGATTCGCCTATTGTTGCATTCCCTGCAGATTCTTTGATATTTCCTGGATTTGAAGCGCTGCTGGAGGATTGAGTTTTTGAGATGTCTGACTGATTCATTCTGAAGCCCTGTAACTTATTGATGCGAACATTATTTTGAACTAAATAGTTTAACGCTTCCCCTGAGGATTCTCCACAAGTAATAAAAAGGCAGACGCCATTTACCTACTAGATTATACCGCTGCATCATGTAATCAGGCGCTGGCAGCAGGTGCTGGCGCAACCAGGTCCCGCGCTGGCGGATTCCTCGTAGCGAATTCCAATCTTGAATCACTAAAGAAAACTGGCTTTCTGCCTTAAGCAGGCCGGTTGAGATATGCGGCGCTATCTGTGCAACCGCCTGTTTTTCGAGCTGGTCGCTCAAGGCACAGTGGCCGCTCGGAAAGACAACACGGCTGGCCTGGACCGCTTTCAGAATGGCAGCTGCCAGCCGATGGCGCTGGCAAAATTTGATGACATGCCGATCATCTTCGTCGCTCATTTTCTCCAGAAGCAGCTTGATGTCATACAGCCATATCAGTCTGCGGCTGTTGAAATGATGGGCCATGAGATGAAGCGAAGCGTGGATCAACAAGTTCCCAAGACTCGGAATCATGCCCACCGGATGTTTACCGTGTTGCGCGCAAATCAAGAGCTCTTCATAACCAAGCAGATTTTGTAGTCCCGGACGGTTGAACAGTGCGGTATGCACATCGAGCACATTGGTGACGCCGAGAGTGAGTATCTTTGAAAAGCTGACCTGAGGCATCACCAGGTCGCCGCTACTTGAGTCCGCGCGCCGATAACCTGCCTCAATCAAGCTGTCACTGACGCTTTTCAATCGGGTATCTGGAACCAGTATATCCAGATCAGTCATTGGCCGTTCCTGATATTGTCGGTAGCATGCGTAAGCCATGGCTTCACCTTTGAGTATCAGCGGGTCTGTCTTGTTTAGTATTTGCAGGACTCGGATCCTTTCTTCCTGTAGTAACATGGTCCTAGCGGCGTGCTGCCTGATTTGGTCTCGAAATCGAGCTGCGAGATCACTTTGCGGTGCTTGCTCAATGAGAGGGGGATAAACAAGCGCAGAGACTCCCTCTAGCTCGGCACTAGAAACAAAACTTTGGTAATCTGCGGGATAGTGGGGTTTTGCCGGAGCCCCATTCAGGATCGATACCAACCAGTCACGACTGTCCTTGATGGGATTCGTTGCCTCGCTTTGGTTCAAGTGCTTGTGCTCGTTGTGTTCCTAAATAGCCGCATCAGTATTTCCACGATCTGTGCGCTGAATCAAGCCAAAGTATGGTTGCCTTGATGTATTTGCTCACTTCAAGCTTTCTGGCGTCAACTGGGTCGACATACCATATTCAAAAAAATCATCAGAGGCTAATTGCAAAAGAAGCAAAACTAAACAGCACTTGCACCTGAATACAGTCGCCCGTGGAGCGATGAAAGCCTGACCGCTATTTCTTTGACATTTCAATAATATCCGGTTCACTGGGCGTGGGCTCTCCATCGAGATACCTGTGGCATTGCTGCCAGTAGAATTGTGCGGGGCCATCTTTTGGAAACGAGCCCAGAATACTTTCAAATGATTTTTGTGCCGCTCGCCAGTCTGCGTTTTGATAAATCTCCATCGCCTCAGTAAATCTTCCGCATAAATCTCTTTGATCAGAACTCGCTGCGTCAACTTCGGCGACTATTTCGACAATACGCAAAGCATCTGATTTACCTACGAACTGAAACCGTCCAACATTTCGAAGCAGCAGATCTTCTATACCTTCGACCACGGTTTCGGTTGCCAGAATTTTGGTGCCAATATGTTTGTTCAACCCTTCAACCCGTGACGCAGTATTCGCACAGTCTCCAACAATACTGTAAACAAATTTCCCACCCCCGCCTGAGTGCCCGACATGCACCATGCCCGCTTCCAGGCCGATTCGCAGGCCTCCTTCATACTTAGGATTTCGTTGCTTGAAGTCTATAAATGCGCCCGAGGCCTGAAGCGACGCTTGCAGTGCATTTCGCCGCACCCCGATCTGCGGAGTTTCAGCGGTCCATGCGCACATAATTGCGTCTGCCCGAAATTCAGTCACATCGACGAAGTTATCTTTTAGCGGTGACGCCAGGCTGTCAAAGTAGTCGTTTAAAAGTTCCGACAGTTCAGCAGGGTCAATTTTCTCGGCCATGGCAGAAAAACCAGCCATGTCTGTAGCCAGGCAGGTACTATAGACGACTCTATTGACTTTATTTTCATCCGGGTTACTGCCGGTCAGGACCTGCACAACATCTTCGGGCAGGTAATGACTGATCATATCGCTCATTTGTTGGACCCTTCGCCGTTCGATGTAGTATTGACCAAACAGTCCAAAGAAAGTCACCAGGGGAAACTGAATGAGCAGGGGGGTCGCCGCGGGTAACCATAGCGCATATGCGCCAAACATATAGTGCGCCAACACTATATAACTAATTGCAACAATAACAGCGAGAGGGACCCCAATCATCGCTGGCATCAGATAAGCGATCAGGCCGACAATGACTCCAAAAAACAGCATAATCAAACCGCTCTCTATTGCATTAGTCGGCTTTATGGAGCGGCCTGTGAGCAAATTTCCAAACGCCGTTGCCATTATTTCTACGCCGCTCAGGTCGACACCGTCATCGCGGGTAAATACCGTATAAAAACGGTCTGGCTGTCCGGGGTCAAGCATATCCGCATACCCTACGAATACGACCTTATCTGTAAAGTCCATATCACTTTCAGTTAAGTTAGGATCACTGCCTTTGATCACTGCAGAATACGGAATATTTTTTATGGTGCCTGGCGGCCCGTATAGATTTATATACCGATACTCCTCACCGACATACATGCCTATCAAAGACTTCAATCTCGATAACGTCGCATTTGAATTTGCTCCAGACGCACGATTCTTAAGCTTACTGTGCAACTTTTTTTTAAGCTCCGGGTTTTGTGACAGAGTTCTGCGCAAACGCACCATCAGTGCGCGCAGCTGTTCAGCTTCGCTTATCTCTGCGCTAGATTTCGGTAACCCTGAGAAACGCTCTTTATCTGTATCGACGAGCAAAGCACGAAACTCATCGTAAATCGGCAATGAGTAAAGTTGCAGCGCCACTGATGGCAACGTTGGTGCATCGGCGGCACTTGATTTGAACACCCAGAACCGATGCAACTCAGCGTCAATCTTCGGCAACGGAAAGGGACCTAACCCTCTCGCTGCGCTGGCGAGAGATTCCATCGGCGGCACTGTCGCTTCCACCCAAACCCACCCAATATTCTTTCCGGTCTGATCTGTTATGGGTTGTCTCTTTCCGTCCAGCTTTTCAAATAACACTACTTTATTGGAATTTTTAATTGATTCGGCGAATACCGAATCATGCTGTGCATTCTTAGGTTGAAAAAAGTGAATATCGAAGACAACGGCTGCTGCGCCTCGTTTAACCAGAGCCTTCATTAAATCGGCATGGATTGTTCTCGGCCAGTCACGTGGCAGCCTTGGTAATCCCAGTCTCTCTGGAGTTCTTCCATTTATACCCACAACCGCCATGTTTGGAGGGGGTTCAAGTGGCCCGCGGATCTTGAATAGCCACGACAATCCAATATTGCTATTGAGTGAAGTACCGATTGCCGACAGGCCAAATACTGCTCCGGCAAGGCTTATCAGAAAGATTACCACGATACCTTTTAAGCGATCCGACATATTATTTTTGTCTATGGGAAACAGCCAGTATCACTATTACGTGGATTATTAAGTTAGTTTGCACTTGTGCGCACCAACTCGCTTGCCCAAGGCGCATATTTTGGCAGCAAATCCGGTTGAATAATAGCGAAATCAGCACCACAAAAATCTCTTTTACACCTGCATATAAGCATAAAATCAGATTTCTTTGAACAATTGTTTAGGGGAATATATATACTAATTAATAATAAATCAGGAGCTGTATATTTCACCCTATGATAAACAGAAAACTGTGATGAATCGTGTCTCGCCAGAAATATTAATTTATATAGCTTGACTTTGTTCACCCTAAGACCAAGAATAAACACACTAAAAGCCATAAATTCATTGGTAGTCTATATGCTCTGAAGGGAAGCTATAGCAGAAGCAGTATGCATGGAATCATGTGCGCTACTCTGCAAGGTTTCATGTTCCATACTAACAAAGTGAGGAACACTTCATGGGTATCAGAACAACGGCTTCCAGCCTTGTTGCAATTCTCGTTGTTTTCCAGGGCATCCTAAGCGCATACGCCCAGAGTGACTGTCAAGAGCTGGCGGGACACTTCTTATCATTAGAGGGGACGGTCGATGTCCAGAGTGACCAGACCGGTAGCTGGGCAAGCGCGAGTCTGGATCAACAGCTGTGCAAAGGCGATACGGTTCGTGTTAGCAGCCTCAGCCGTGCTGCTGTCTCACTGGTCAACGACGCCGTTTTACGCCTGGATGAGAACACCACCATGCGCCTGCTCGACATTACAGCCGAGCAGGAGGAAAGATCGTTTCTTGACCTGCTTCGCGGCGCGTTCCACTCCTTCAGCCGCAAGCCACGACTGCTGTCGGTTAACACTCCCTATCTGAATGGATCTATCGAAGGTACAGAATTTGTCTTTCGGGTAAAGGAAGGCGAGAGTATCCTCACCGTATTTGAAGGCACGGTGGTTGCCTCAAATGAGCAGGGAAGTATACCGGTATCGCATGGCGAATCAGTTGCCGCGGTCGCGGGTCAAGCACCGCAGCCACGCACTTTGGTTCGACCAAGAGATGCCTCCCAGTGGTCGTTGTATTACCCGCCGCTCCTGGCAGCAGGAGTTGATCGAAACACTCCACCAGCTCTGCGTAAGGCTCTAGCCAGCGCCGACCAAGGTGATGTTGCGGGGTCTCTGGATGCGCTGGATCAGCTGCCTGAAAACGAGCACAATGCGGAATTTCACACCCTGCGTGCATCGCTGTTGCTGAGCGTGGGGCAGGTTGATGCCGCGCAAAAAGAAATTGACCAAGGCCTGGCCAAGGATGCCGGCTCAGCACTGGCCTACGCCCAGCGGGCCGTAATTTCCCTGGTACAGAACGATACTGAGCAGGCGCTTCAGGACGCGAACCGGGCAGTGACGCTCGATCCTGATTCCTCTGCGGCCAGGATAGCCCTCTCTTACGTGCAGCAGGCTAAATTCAATCTGGCCGCCGCCACAGAGACGCTGCAATCAGCGGTAGATGCTGACCCGGAGAACGCTTTGGCCTGGGCACGCCTGTCCGAACTCTGGTTGATGCTAGGTGATCG
>CAMYNW010000034.1 GCA_947259885.1 uncultured Gammaproteobacteria bacterium | reverse complement strand
GCTCCGTTTCAGCACAATTCCATCCAGGTAAACATAGGCATAGGTACCCTCAATGGGCTGGGTACGCCAACGCTCTATATGCTTATAAACCTTCTTGTTTAGGTTGGATACCGTCCCTGAAGAAACCCGAGTGCCCCACAGGGCCTCGGTGATATCTTCAACTCGACGGACGGAGACACCTGCCAAATACATCTGCACAATGGCTTCCTCAATCGATATATCCCGTCGGCGGTAGCGTTCAATGATGGCGGTTTCGAACGTCTGTTTCCTGAGCTTCGGGACCTTGACCTCAATCTCTCCGGCTTTTGTGTGAAGCGCTCTACTGTACTTGCCAGCCCGCGTATCGATCCGATCCGCTGAGCGTTCATAGCGTTGTGCCTGGCACATCTCATCCGCTTCAACGTCAAGCATCGCGTTCAGTGTCTCCTCGACCGTACCGCGCACCATCTCATCCAGATGGCCTCTGATCTCATTCTCATCAATCCTGATTACTTTGCTCAATGGCTTCGTGGTATCTTCTTTCATGGTGGTGTCCTCTTGTCACGGTTTCAGATTTCGCAACCTAAAACTTACAACTTGAGGACCACCGCCTCAATAATTGTGCGAAAAATATTCTACGTTATCGGTTGGTCTGCTGGTTCGGGATTTTGAGAACAGTTACCTGCAGTTGGACGCTGTGGAGGAGTCCGCCATGGACGATTTGTTGGGCCATTCCATAACTTACCGGATCGCCTTTGGCCCCCAGGCGGGTCGCAAAGCCTTCACTTTGCAAACCGTTCCAGCCAGGGAGGAAGACAACAACAATCCCAAGCTCGTCAATGCAAACGGTTTTTCTTTACATGCCGGGATCGCAGCCCAAGCACACCAACGCCGTAAGCTGTAGCGGTTGTGTCGATACATTGCCCGACCGGCCATATCCACTGAACGCATGGTACTCACTAATCAGGGAAATATCCGCTACACGCTCAAAACTCGTTATCGAGACGGGACCACACATATCGTCCTGGAACCGCTGGATTTCATAGCTAGCTTAGCCGCTCTGGTGCCCAAGCCGAGAGCCAACTTGACCCGGTTCCATGGTGTATTCGCGCGGCGCGGGCTTCCGCCTAATAGTCGGTTGCGAAACCAAATAACCCCAAAAGCTCTCGGGCAAGGGTCCCCAATAAATGACGAAATTAAATCACCTGCACAACGACATACTGCCATGACCTGGGCACAACGCGTCAAACGTGTGTTCAACATCGACATTGAAACCTGTCAGCATTGCGGCGGTACCGTCAAGGTTATTGCCTGTATCGAAGATCCGGTCGGGCCTCGCAGGCAGTCATCAAACAAATCCTAGATTATCTACAAAAACACAGTAAATCGGCACACCCATTATCCCATCCCGTTAGAGCACCCCAAAAACGACTCACCCCCTTCTTTCATAACACTCATCTCAACGCACGGTCGCGATAATTTTTTGAATATCGTGCGCATTCTTTCCTACCAAATTTCAATCAATGATGATCTCCACTCCATTCCCCTGGGCAGTGGACTAAGTTCAGTACTTGTTCAATCAATACTGGCCCACATCAGAATAATCCACACAACTTTATCGATTCATTGACCTGTTTCTAGCCCTGTTTCTAGCAGATGGTATATGCTTTATACTGCCTACCCGTCACATACTCAAACTTTTCCTGCTAAATAGATACGCCACCAGAATAGGCGCAGACTTCGCGCAATCACTGAACAGATTTTACCTCCATCAGCCACTGCTTTATCACCACACAAATAACAGCTCGAGACTGACAAACAATGTCATAATCGAATGCGACCGCGTTGGCAGGGATCTCGTGAGTCTCTTCCTGAGGCTCAATGCAAAGCTATTTTCGATCTGTATACTTGCAGTTTTCTTCTTCGCCCTTAATCCCAAGGTGGCTTTAGTATCTCTCGCGGTCCTCGGCTCTGCTTACTTCGCTGTATTTCGCATTGCCCGTAGCAAAATCGGTGGCAACGGCAGGATGATCCCCACGCACAACCAGCATCGCATCAAGTTATTGCACGAGAGCTATGAAGGCATGCGGGATATCAAGCTCACATGCACGCAAGCCCTATATGAACATGCATTCAAGGTTCACACGAGTTCAGTAGCACTCGCTACCGCTAATAATCTCGTACTCGGACAGGCGCCCTATTACTTCATAGAGGCCATCGCATTTTGTGGAATCGTGCCCATCGCCCTGTATATCCATTCAAGCACAGACGGAATCGGCGACTCGCCCACCATACTCGGCTTGTACGGAATGATTGGATTTAGGCTCATACCGACGTTCCAGCGCAGCTACCATGCCACAGCGGAGATCAAAGGCGCCATACCGTCTTTCGAGAGCATCCGAGAGGACCTCACTAAATCGATCGAATGGGAAGGACCGATTCACGATAAATCACTACTGAAACCCCAAGGGAAAATCACTCTGAATAATGTAAGCTTTTCCAACCAAGGCCTGCCCACTAAGGCCTTAATAGATGTAATCCTAACAATGTTGGTGAATACGATCAGCGTATTTACCGGAAAATCCGGTGCCGGTAAATCCATGTTTATCGATATCATACTGGGCCTTATCTCTTCTAACTCGGGGTCGCTTGAAATCGATGGTGCAACCATCGGCCCCGGCAATGTGTCATCCTGGCAATAAAATATTGGCAATATTCCACAAGAGATGCATATAGCAGACAGCACCTTCATGGAAAATATCGCGTTTGGTATACCAGCGGATGACATACATCAGGAAAAGCTAGAAAACGCGGCTAGACTCGCCTGTATAGATACGCTCGCAGTTAAACTCCGTGATGGCTACAGGACCACGCTCGGCGAGCGCAGTCGGCAACTAAGTGGAGGCCAGAGACAGAGAATTGGTCTTGCCCGGGCACGATATCACAACCCCAGTGTCCTGATCCTGGATGAAGCGACAAGCGCTCTCGATTTCGCAACCGAGGAGAGTGTAATGCGCTCACTCAAAGCAATGAGTAAAAACAATATGATTATATTTATCAGTCATCGGGACAAAATCCTGGATATTGCGGATTGTATCTTCACTGTGGAGGATGGAGGTGTCAGGCCGGAACCAAAAGCAGACGTCACAAACGATGTCGACAGCTCACCCCTATAGACCATGAACATACTTTTCCTGAGTAAGCGCCAATACATGGGAAAGGATCTCCTCGATGATCAGTACGGGCGCTTCTACGAGATTCCCAAGATATTGGCCAAAAAGGGGCACACAATAACGGGGCTTTGCTTGAGCTATAGGAAGCGGAAGGAGTATCTCTTCAACGACCAGGCAAATGCGTCGGAGGCACCTTTATGGTACTCGGTTAATCTGGGAACCATGAAGGTGCTTGGGCTGGTTCGGTATATGACACAACTCGACAGAATAATTGAAGCCACTAGACCCGATATTATCTGCGGTTGCTCAGACAGCATGCATGCGATCCTGGCAGCGCATTTTGCAAGACGGCACAAGACAAAACTTCTGATCGATTTATATGACAACTTTCACAGTTACGGTGCAACATCACTTCCAGGCATCCGCGCCGGCTTCGTTCGTGCACTGAAAGAGGCGGATGGTATCTGCACGGTGAGTGATCGACTCCGCAGATATATGCTGGATCGGCATAGCTTGTCACAGCCCATCATAGTTTTAGGAAATGCAATTAATAGAGATTTGTTTAATCCCGGAGACCAGTCATCCTCCAGGCGTCTACTCGGGCTTCCCAACAATGGACTTTTGGTAGGAACGGCTGGGGCATTGCACAAAAATCGCGATATACAATCACTCTACGCAGCTTTTGAGACCTTGAGAAAGCAAAATTGCGATATCCAGCTGGTAATCGCCGGGCCGCGGAATGGTCGCGTGAAAATCCCGGTCGGTGACCAAACTCACGACCTGGGCATCCTCAGGCACTCGGATGTGGCGACATTATATAGAGCACTGGACGTAGGGGTAATCTGCAATCTGGACTCGGAATTCGGCAGGTACTGTTACCCACAAAAGTTTTTCGAAATGCTCGCTTGCAATATACCGATTATTTCAAGTTCAGTGGGCACGATGAAGGATATGCTTGGATCAGACTACTATGCCCTGTACCAACCGGGCGATCCTGAATCGCTTGCCACTGGCATTGAAGGCTTGCTGTCTCATCCCCGGATTCCCGATCTACCGATTCCCGATTGGGAAGACAGGGCTGGTGAACTGGAATCCTTTATTAGACAGATTATTCAGGACGGTGATTAACAACAAGGAGCTTCTGCCGGCGGGATGCAAACATAAGCTATGGAGGCCGACTACTCGAGAAACCAAAATATTGCTTATATTCACCCCACCTCAAAATTAATATTGGCGAGACTAAAAAACAGGAGCTATGCAACGTGGGCACGAATACCGTATCTATCACACATTATCTGTCACGGACCGTGGAATGCTAAAGGAGTAACTTTAGGACAGGCGGTATTACAGGCGTCCTGAAGCTGACATTGACAATAGTTTTATCTGCAACGGGCCCGCTATACTCCACGGCCGGATTCACCAAGCGTTACTGCCCGTCATGAAAGTGTGTCAGAGCAAGACCAAACAACATCTGGCTTCGTCTTCCATATTAGCCGAATAGCAACAAATAAATACCTTATGCAACCAAATATTAAAAATCGCCCGGAATTTATGCTGTACCATCGAGCACGATTACCATTTTCACTGCGTGCCGTATAAAGAATATCATTCTTCGCTTTGTAACTTAAACAAATACCTGTTATGTCATCGCCGCAATCAGCAAGTGCCAAAGGAATTTCCCTCAATCGACCGTATTGTTCGTCAATTCTGTCTTTATTTGTGTACTGCCTTTTAGTCAGAACAATAATTCGCATTTAGCTGTCAAATCAGGCGTATTGGTGAATTACGAAGAAAAATTATTATGGTCCTATCCGATATGATTGTTCGATATTCGGAGATAAATAATGTTAGAGATAATCACTAGAAATATTGGGGGAACATATCGAACACTTTGTCATTCGAATATTATGGCCCTACAGATTTGCACTAATAATTATAAAACACATGTTGTCTGATAGAGACTTATCAATCAATCGATACGATTGCGTGAAATGCTTTGATGCAGGCTAAAATCTATCTGACCGGCGACAAGGCGTGTGTCGTGAAACGAGATGGCGACACACTATATCGAATACTAATAGGGCGACAGTCCGCGGATGGCTTGCTCCTAACTGTTAAAAAGTACTCTAAGGTACTACTGTTTTTGAGGGAGACTTCATCACTCCACTCTTAAGCGCTACCCGCAAGTATTTCTGCGTACTGTTTACCGATGATCTCCCAAGAGAAATTTTGATGAACGTGGTGATAGGCGCTTTCCGCGAGTTGATTTCTCAGCTCCTCATTTCCGAGTAGATTTAAAATTTTTTCTTTCAGTTGATTCGTGTTTTTTGAATCACATATGAGTCCAGTATTCATATTCAAAACGATATCCTTAACAGCAGGAACATTACCGACGACTACAGGACACTTACACCCCATAGCTTCAACTATTACAAGTCCAAAACCTTCCATATCTCCGTCTGAAGCCTGAACAAATGGGAAGACACAAATTTGAGAACTTGAAAATAGTTGGGCGAGACTGGCGTGATCTTGAGAGCCGACGAAATCGACATACTCTTCAGCACATAAATCTTTTACCTGCTTTTCAAGCGTCTCACGCTCTGGACCGGTGCCAGCAATAATAAGCTTTAGATTTTCAACTTCAGATGCTAGTGACGGGATAATTTGGATAATATGTTTTACGCCTTTTTTCTCTACGAGTCGGCCAACAAAAACAATTTTTCCGGGAATTCGATCTATATCTCTTGAAACGAAAACTCCTGTCAGGTCGGTACCCATAGGAATCACGCTAATCTTCTCTGAATTTATCCCTAATTTCGACTCCAGATACTCTTTCATCGACTGGCTTACGACAGAAACAGCGGCACTATGATCGATTACCCATTTTTTTATCTGATTGAGTAGCTTACCCTGTAGACCGAATATATCTGCTCCGTGACCGGTGCAAACTATTGGAATTGATCTAACAATAGTTTTGTTTGCCAGTACAGCAGCTAAACCTTGCGGGATCAGCCAATGTGCATGAATTGCCGAATAGTTTTTTGATTTAAGATGCTTTCGAATTGACAGAATCTGACTGAGCAAAAAGAAAGGAACTAAAAGCCACAGAAATTTGTTTTTTTTGAGAGAAGCGGAAAATCCCCCGTTCTCGGAGAGTAGCTCTAACGATTCTGGCGCATACCGGAATCGAAACACTTCATAGCCGTTTTTCGTCTCTTGTGCCGCGGTCCCTGGTCTATGCTGAGTTAATACTGTTATATCAAAAGCCGTGGTAAGTTCTGAGCATAAATCAGCAATGAATCTGGGTTCTTTATCTTTTTCATCGCGAGGAAAAGTCGAGGCAAGAACCAGGATTTTTGGCTTCATGAGCAAATGAAATTAGCAGCAATGTCGCGAAAGCAGTGGCGGTTACTCTTCTTTCTGTGACACCTGGTAATGAAGTGAAGATATCTGTTCTCCAATGATCCCGATCAGAAAAATCAACAGTGATGCTAGAAACAGAACCGCGCTCATATTGGTGAAGCGGCTCTGCGTAATATATGTAAACGCGTAGTACCCAATCCCGGTCAGAAAAATTGCTCCACTGATGGGAAGAAATAACCGCATTGGTGAGAATAGTGCGCCCACTTTTAAAATTATTATAAAAAATCGAACTCCGTCATGAATATGGCGTATTTTGCTCTTGCCTTCTCGTTTCTTAGCTTCAATCCATATGTATTTTATCGGCAGGCCTGATCGCAAGAAAGCCATGGTAATGGTAGTAGGATACGAGAAGCTATTTGGAAGAAGATAGAGGAATTGACGAAATAATTTTGCTTCTACAATTCTGAATCCAGAGGTCAGATCTAAAATTTTAAACCCGGTCATCATGGACGCAATTTTATTGTAAACAAAGTTCATTGCACGTCTCGACTTGGATGCGTGCGATGCGGGATTTCTAGCGCCAATCACCATTTTATAGCCCTGATCAAGAGCCTCCATCAGCTTCGTAATGTCTGCTGGTTGATGTTGACCATCTGCATCCATAAAAAGCAGATATTTCCTGGTCGCCATCCTTGCTCCGGTTTTGATGGCTGCGCCATTTCCCATGCTGTAAGGATGGTCTACCACCGTTGCGCCATTGTCTCTTGCAATGAGTGCGGTATCATCCGTAGATCCATCGTTAATGACAATTAACTCGGAATCTGGGTAAAGCGATCGGATTTCCGTCAAGTGTGCAGCGAGATTGACTGCTTCGTCTTTAGCAGGCAACACGATGGATAAGTTCTTGGCCACGTTCATGATTATTAGTTTTTTATTTGCGTCAAAGCAGGGAAAGAATACAGTGCCTCGATCTAAGTGAGGACAGGCGGCCGCTAGGGACGGAATCTAACAAATTCTAGCATTTCAGGCTGAATTATTGTCCCTAAATTATTGCCCCTAAATGTCACCGGGTATGACAAATTTTGTCAAAAATTAGAGTTTTTCCGGGAAGAAGGACAATCGCTGTGCCAGCTAACAAGGGTCAAAAGAATAAAAATAGTGAGTTAAAAAGTGAGAACTACTCACATAAGATATTGAAAAATATAGGTATAATTGTATTTTTTGTGAATTTCTGTTACCTGTCGTGATTTTCTGGCACAGCAATTGCTTTCAATCTGGGTAGGCGGGGGTATTTCCTCATCTGAATCTAAATTTAAAACTAAAGGTAATATAAAATGATCTTCCAAAAATCGAAAAAGCAGAGCGGTTTTACCCTGATCGAATTAATGATTGTGGTAACCATTATAGGCATTCTGGCTTCCATCGCGGTGCCGGCATATCGTGATTACACGATTCGTACCCGGGTTAGTGAATCTGCCAGTGTCTTCTATCCTGTAAAGACAGAAGTTGCGGTTTATTACAGCGAGAATGGCAATATGCCGATTGCGCTTGGCTCTATGGCTCGACTCGCGCAGTTCCCTCTCTCCTATGAGGGTGACTATGTTCAATCGCTTAGTGTTGCTAACGGAGTTGTCACAGTAAGCTTGAAAGACAGTACAAAACTTGGTGATGCGTCTGCCGGTACAGTATTTTTTAGCGCTACCGTAGGCTCACGCAATAACATCAACTGGGCGGTTTCTGGCTCGATTGATGAGAAATACTGGCCTGAAACCCGGTAACATTAAGTTATCGTAGCCTTATCGAATCCCCGGCAGACAGTGGCCGGGGATTCTTATTTTTACGACATACTCAATGCCTGTTTGGATCAGGATTAGGTGCCTACGGCACCTTTTTCTTTTTTAAGTAACCGTTAACTACAAGAGGAACGTAGAGTTGGGCAGTCACAGGATAAATTTACTACATCTATTTATCTTAGTAATGGTGTCGATGATTGCAGTCTGGTGCTACTGGAAAGGGCTGTTCGGGGGACTCTATTATGATGACAGCCATGTCATTAGAGAAAACAAACTGATACGAATTGAATCTCTAGGATGGGATTCACTGGTTTCCGCAGCTAATTCGTTTCTTGCAGGAGGGCGACAGTTGAGCATGCTGTCGTTCGGTCTTAACTTCTATTTCTTCGGCGAGCTGATTTTTGCTTTTAAAGCGGTCAATCTTGCACTCCATTTGCTGACTGGGTTTGTGCTCTTCGTCTCGACGAAGATGCTGATTTCAGCATTAAATCAATCGGATACGAATATAGCGGACAGTGGCCATGCAGGTGTGAAGTGGGTGCCGCTGTTGACCGCCTCATTCTGGATACTTTATCCGATCAATCTCAGCACGGTGCTGTATATCAGTCAGAGAATGACTATTCTGGCTTCCCTGTTTATCGCCATTGGGATCGCCTGCTATTTGTTTGTGAGAATTTCGGGCTTAGCAAACTATAAGAAACTAGTCCTTATCTTTGGGTCAACCGCAGTATGTACGCTGCTTGCTTACAGTTCTAAAGAGAACGGCATTTTATTGCCGGCCTATGTCCTGTTGATTGAAGCAGTGGTTTTCCAGCAGTGGCTCAATCGGATCAGGGGCATGTGGGACGGTTCCCATATATACAAGGTGATCGCAGGGGTAATCCTGGTGCTGGCAGTGCTCAGCGCGATTGAAATCCTGAGCCCGTTCGTGATCAGACAGATCGATGGCTATGCAGGTCGTGAGTTTACTCTCTATGAACGCGTTTTGACCCAGTTCCGGGCCCTGACTTTCTATTTGTCACAAATTTTGGTGCCCAACAATGCCGAGTTGTCAATGTGGCATGACGATATAGAAATTTCTAAAGGATTATTTCAGCCCTTCACGACCCTCGTTTCAATCCTGGTGATTCTGGGCCTGCTCATTATTGCGATGGGCACCGCGTCCCGAAATCGGATCATCAGCTTGTCAATCTTGTGGTTCTTTCTGGGGCACTCCCTGGAATCAACATTTATTCCACTTGAAATGATTCACGAGCACCGAAACTATTTTCCGTCTTATGGAGTCGCTCTGCTTATCTCGTACCTCGTGTTGTCGTCTAAGTATTTCCGAAAGGAAGTTACGGCTATCATTATTCTATCGATGTTTGCGCTCAATGTGAGTGTGCTGCATGCGCGCGCGAAAATCTGGTCTCACGAGCAGATTAAAGCTGTGCATGAAGCCAACTACCACCCCTATTCTCCTCTTGCGCAGTTCACTATGGCCAGGTATCTGTATGGCGCCGGTATAGATGGAGACTCGAAGGCAGCCGAACTGGCTGAAAAGGTGCTGGTTGAAAACATCAGCCTAGACCGAACCACAGTTGCCAGCGAGATGCTGTTGATACTATTAAGTGATCAGAGCCATATCGACCTGCAGCCGACATGGATTGCGAGTGCGGCGCAGAAAATAAAAAAAACGGGCTATAGTGCAATTAACAGTCGGGCGATTTCAGGTCTGCTGGAGCATCTCCAAAAAGATACGTCCAAACTTGATCCTGCGCAATTTGAACCTGTCTTCGCCGAACTCGAAGACCATAGACATCCTCAGTTGCTGACTTTTGCGGCAGTGTTTAATACAGAAATTACGAGAAACTACGATAAAGGCTTTAGTTTGTTTGAAAAAGCTGCACAGATTTCTAACAATCGTCCTGCGTTTCGATTGAATTTGTTGAGGGCTCAGTTAAAAATGCGACGATTTAAGGGCGCCTGCGAGTCGTTCGAATACCTGGAATCCTTGCCTCAAAAGAAAACGTTGATGATTCAGAAAGAGATGGGCCAGGCAAGAGAGTGGCTGGATGGGAAATGCGCTTAGATTTCCGGTAAATCCGATTAACTACTCGATCTCGAGCTTTTTGATTTTATAGCGAAGTGATCGAAAAGAGGTTCCGAGCAGCTCAGCAGCCTGAGTGATGTTGCCCCCGGATCTTTTTAAAGCATCCTTGATCAGCTTTTTCTCGATCCTCACCAGGTGCTCGTCGATCGGACCATCCATTTCAACCGCCGAAGCAGATTCCCCCGCCCCTTTTGATGGTCTTGAGGCTTGTGGCAGATCGATATCTTCCGCGTCTATTACACTCCCTTCATGCAATGCTAGGATGCGTTCAAGCAAATTTTCGAGTTCTCTGACATTGCCAGAAAATCTGTGACTAGTCAGAATTTTTAGGGCTTCTTTTGTCATTGTGGGGGCTTTAATGCCGATTTTCTCACTAATACTCTTGATAAAATGTTCAGCTAAAACCGGTATGTCACCTGGGCGTTCGCGTAAACTTGGAGCGTTAATCGGAATGACATTAACCCGATAGTAAAGATCTTCACGAAACTGATCCCTTTCGATCATATCTTGCAGGTCCTTGTGGGTGGCGCTGATTAACCTGACATCAATAGCACGCTCAGTTACCTCTCCGACCGGCCGAACGGATTTTTCCTGAATCGTGCGCAACAGTTTTACTTGCAGATCCTGTGGTAACTCAGCAATTTCATCAAGGAACAAAGTACCTCCGTTAGCGGCTTCAAACAATCCCTTTTTATCCGAGAACGCCCCGGTAAAACTCCCCTTTTTATGGCCGAAAAACTCGCTCTCCATAAGTTCTCTTGGGATCGCGCCGCAGTTTACTGCAACAAAAGGATTCGAAGCGCGAGGTCCATATTCATGGATCAGTCTTGCAATCAGTTCCTTTCCCGTGCCGGTTTCACCATGGATATAGACGGGTGCTTGATTTCGCGCAACTTTATTGATCAATGCACGAATCTTATCCATTTCTTCAGAGTCACCGAGCAGGGTGCGACTAGATGGAGTGCTCGGACTGGCCTTGCTCAGTCGAATGGAACTTTCGATGATCGCCTTTAATTGATCTACCTCTATGGGTTTGGCAATGTAATCAAATGCGCCAAGCTTTAGAGCCTCCACGGCCGTTTTCGGGTCGCCAAACGCTGTAATAACTGCAACTGGCGTGTCGCCGTATTTATCCTGAATGTATTTGACGATCTCCATACCACTCCCGTCTGGTAATCTCAGGTCAGTCAGGCACAAGTCAAAGGACCTGCGGTCGAGCTGGGATTTGGCTTCTGCAACATTTCCAGCCTTGTGTGATTCCACACCCATTCGACGAAGCGTGATTGAAAGCAATGATAACAGGTCTTGTTCGTCGTCAATAATTAATGCAACGGGGTCGCTCATGCGGGCTCTGGCTCCTGTGGCGTTTGCTGGAGTAACTGATTATCTGGATCTGGCAGCTGTTCGTTCTCAGCCCCAGGCTGCTGAAAAGTAATACGAAAGCCATGATGATGGGCGCCTTTAACGTATTCAATGTCAGCACCGTTAAAGTTACAGAACTCTTTGACCAGAAACAAACCGAGGCCAGTGCTCTTGGAGTCACTAGTATGAAAGGGCTCGAACAGCATGTCGATGTCTTCGGTTTTTACTCCTTGACCATTGTCGGTAATATCGAGATAAGGTGTACCATCCCAAACTGAACCGACATAGAAACGGATTTTCAGTTTTCCGTCCTTGGGTTTGGCATATTTGATGCTGTTTTGGCATAAATTTGTAATGATCTGCTCGAGTTGCGTCGGGTCAAACATGACATTGCCATCTCCTCCTGACGTTGAAAGCGTAACGTCACCGGGACTGACGGTCTCGTCAAATGTATTGATAAATACCTTGAGCCATGGCTGCAGCTGCAGTGGCTTTCGCTGCGCTTTACCAGGTCGGCTGCGCGACAGCACTGATTCGATGATCTCATCAATACGCTTTGAATGGGTGCGGATAATCTGAATTAACTCTGCATCTTCAGAATTTTCAGGATTCTGTGGCATCAGTAACTGAGCCGCGTGGTTAATCGCGCTAAGAGGATTTCGGATTTCATGCGAGATGGCTGACGCCATACGGCCTATAGATGCTAGTTTGGACTGCTGAATCTGCTTCTTAATACTGGTCTGATCTTCGATCTGAACAAGATATCCATTTCTTAAGGGCAAGGTCGAAAAGCTAAGTTCCTTGTTGCTAACTCTAAAATTAAAGCCTTTAGATTTGGGTATTTTAAGATAAACTGAAAGCACCTCGGATAATTCGCCAACCACACGATTTCTGTCATTGATGAATTCATTTATCATATTTGAGGCGCTTTGGTTTATCAGAATAATATTAAGTTTCTGATCTAGGAAAATTACGCCAAGATCGAGCTGGTCCAGTACAACTTGATTGATCTGGTCCAAATCTGCAAGTACCTTCTCTTGTTCTTCTACAACAATTTGTACAGTGCGTGATCGATTTGCTACTGTGCCGACAATTACCACTACACTGAATAATCCTACAACCAATAAAGGCGTCAGATAGTAATTCTCAATGATTGTCGTACCATCTATGATCTCCCAGTAGTCCGTATAAAAAATGATCGCTGCAATCAGTGATGTATAAAATAAGCTGACTTTTAGGTGAAAAAGTACCGCCGTAGCCGCGGCCGCAGTGACATATAGGATAAGTGTGCTTGAATCCAGCAGGTGCTGAGATAAAGTCAGCATAGTGATAAACACTATGTCTAAAAGAAATAGAAAGTGGGCTTGAACATATAAAGCCGGCCAACGACGCTTTATGTTTACAAACGTTAAAAGCGAAACTAATGCGATACCGCAAATTGGTAGCAGAAGAGAGATAGAAGCTTCTGCGGTTGAAATCTGTTGGATTACTGGAGAAGCGAGCACCAGCAACAGGATTGTCAGACCAAGACGGTAGAGATTGTAATAAAAAAGAATCCGCCAGCCCTCATCATCCGTGCTGGCATTTACTTTGATAAATAGTTGTGCGTCAGAAGTCAACTCAGATTTTCTCCCATACAACAAGGGAAGTCAGGTCTTTGCAATAGCCCAAGCGCTGATATTATTGTAACCATTTAAACGTAGTTCCGTGCAAATAGCATTAATTGTGGCGCCACTTGTAATGACGTCATCAATCACTGCAACCGCATCATAGCGCCCATTGACATGAACGGCAAAGGCCTCGAGCATATTTTTAGCGCGCGCTCCCTGGTCTAAACTGGTTTGGCTCACTGTGTCTTTGGTTCGGCATATAATTCCATAATCTACTGGTATTCCTAAAAGCTTGCCTGTTGACTCGGCAATCAGACCAGCCTGATTGAATCCTCTTTGTTTGATCCGGTTTATATGCAGAGGAACCGGTAAAAGTGCGTCCGGTAACCGGGACATGTTTTTGATTACCTGTATTGCCAACATTTTACCAAGTGCTGGCGCAACTGTGAGCTTACGCTGGTATTTAAGGGAGTGTATTTGATGTGAGATTGGATCGATATATCTAAATGGAATAGTAGCACTCTGAATGCCCGCCGGTTTAGTTTGGCACTTGCCACAAATACCTTCACTTGGCAGCGCTGCGCCGCATTTCAAGCAAGCACATCCGAGCCAGGGCAGCAGCAGCTGGCATTGATGACAGAATCCGTTTTGATCCGGTTGCATGCATAGGCAGCATCGCAATGGTAGAATGCTGTCAAAGGCAGTTTTAAGTGCAATTGAGCTTTGCCGAACAAGACTGTCACCGAATCGGAATTTCTCGAGGTGACTTAATAATTCTTTCATTCTTCCCTGAATGAGATGGTTGAATTGTTTCTTTAATCGATTGAAGCTTGACCTAGACAAAATCGTAAAGCGCCGGTGCTGTAAAGCCTCGGGTAATCGACCCATGTCCTACCTCCTTGATCAGGTTAATACTGAACTGACCGAGCGAATTACACTTCAGGGTTCCCCATCAGGCTCTTGGCTAAAAATCGACTTTCTTGATTCTACGCTCAAGCTTCCAGGAAATCATCACTACCAATTCTCCCCCCTCGACGGCGAAATGATCGAGCAGGCGTATGCAAGCCTGGTTAAACCAGTCGATGCAGTGGTCATAAATTTGCAGTTTGCCTGGCTTAATTACCAGACTATTCTGCAATTAGTTAGAGAAAAATTAGCGCCAGGAGGGCGTTTGTTTTTTGCTACCCTCGGCCCCGACACTTTAATTGAGTTACGGGAAGCCTGGGCAGAAATAGATTCCAGTCCCCATGTACATCCATTTATCGATCTGCATCATATTGGAGATCAAATGCTTAAGGCTGGATTTCAAAAACCAATATTAGATGTCGATTGGATTGGTGTTGAATACCAGGATATTGACCTGTTATTACAGGATCTCCGTGCCGAAGGTTTTCACAATGTTTTACCTGAAAGGCGTAAAACGCTTACAGGCAAGAATAGAGTAATGCGGTTAAAAGAGCTCTTCTCCAGATCAAGTGGCCCGGTTCAAATGACCTATGAAGTGATATACGGCTACGCGGAAGCGCCATCTGCCCAGAAAGGCAAAATTCGAGTGAATGCCCCTACAATCAATTAGCTATTGTCGTTGACTGGGTGCTTTAATCGGGACACCACTATTCATAATCGCCTGATACACTTCCAAGGCGATGTACTCCTCGCTCTGGGCCGCAAGCGGCGCGGCGCCAACAAGCGCGTTGCACTGCGCGTATCTACGATGCAGCGTGCCCATCGCATTCCCATCAAGAGACCAGGCGGTGCTATAAGCTGGATATCCTGTAGAGTGTCCTAGCGCAGCACTCAGCACGTCGCCCCTGAGTTGATTGCCCGCATTATGGACATGGCAGTTAGCACAGGAGAAATTCATCTGACCACGTTTTGCCCAGAAATATTGGCGACCCTTTTGATACAGCTGGCGGATTTCTTCGCTACGAAAGTCGATATCCATGACCTGACCGCTCCACGGAGATTTAAAAGCAGCAACCAGTCTTGCCATGTCGCTACTCATGCCGTCCAGTGTGTCTGCGCCGTTTTCTAACAGGCAATTATTGATGTCTCCTGTGATTGTGTGTGTTTCGCCATTAAAAAAGTATGGGTACGCGGTAGGTGGGGGTTTGCCGACAAAACATTGTTCAAGATTGCCGCCACTGGGTAAAGGCGCCTGCCATTGCTCGCGAGCCGCTATCATTTCCGATTCATACGGAGGAAATTCCAGCAGAAGTTCCCAGCCTAGTTTCCTCTGGGCATATTGCGGAAGCGCATTGACTCCGTCCTGGTAGGCCTCAAGGGGTACATCTGGGAACCTCGAAAGAAAAAACTGCTGGAACTGACGGATATCATTCCGAATATCATCTATGCTTGGAGCTGCCAGTAAATTTGCTGGCACTACCGCGGTAGCTGCTGCAAGAAATAAACTTAATTGGAATCGATACAAAGTTGTTCGACAAGATTTAAACCACGAAGATTTCGTAATCATTCTACTTGCACGGATGCCTGGCCACTGTCACCAGCAATATCTTGCCAGCTTACAATTATCCGGTCGCCACCAGAAAGTTTACTGACCATTGTGCCCACTATGGGATTTTTTGACACGTATTTTCCGAGAAGCATTTCTGCTCGAATTTCTTCGTTTACACGGAATACAACTTGAGTAATATAGTTCGCGGGTAACAAGCGGCCAGTTGCCTTATCTCGCCTGCCGCCGGGTTCCATAGGATGACGGATTTCACACATGAGCTGATGGCCAGATTCGGTCTCGATGACTTTAAGTCGTGTTGAATAGATCATGCTCGTCTTTGTTGCCAGTGTCCTGACACACTAATTTTGCGCGTTGCTCGAGTAAGAACATTGTTTCGAAGTACATAACACTTAAGCAGCCCAGTTTTCTGTAACCGAGCACGGCCAATAACTACGCCGGTTTTATCCGCAATCTGATCCATCGCCAGTATCAAAGGTTCTGGATTAGCATCAGTCAAAATTGCGATCTTCTCTGCGCCAGGTGCTTCTATCTTAAACGGCACTAATTCGCGTTGTTCTGTAACCAGTGGTGCGACGATACGAATAGAAGCGTCGTCTGCGGCATCGCTGGTGCCAAAATAAAAGCTGAGCACTTGATTTATTTCGGTGGACGAAAACTCGGGCCTTGGATCAACCGCAGCGACTACACGTGTAATGCCATCGGCTAAAAGCAAGCCCGAGGCCATAGCCAGGCGAATTGCGTTAGACAGAAAGCGTCTTCGATTTCGCATTTGTAGCTAAATATCCAGTAAAAACTTAACTAACAAATCAATTTCCTGTGAAGATAAAATTCCATGTTTTAAATAGGGTGGCATAACCGTACCTGAATCGAACTGCGTTGCATCCTCGATAATTGTTCTCAGTTTAGAAAGGTCAGGAAAGCGTGGTTGCATCTCGACCATCGGCGGTGCGATGTTTCCGGCCACAGGCAGGTTATTAGGCCACGGGGTGATGTTGAAGGTGTGGCAGGCAATGCAGTTTCCGCGTCTGCGGTCAATAGCGATACACCACCCCTCAAGAATTTCAGTATCCGCAGATCTTTCTTGGCATTGTTGTTCATCAGGCCATATTTTCTGCTGGGCATGTGTCGGTAAAGCCTTAGAAAACAAACACATGAAAGTGAAGCAGCAGGTTAGAGCCATCCTCCACTGGTTGCTATAGCGCATGGTAGTGATTGATGGCGGCAACGATATCTAGGTTGAGACGGATCTAATTAAGGCCGAATTCTAACTCACGGCGGTAGGTTCTTAGGCTTGTAAATCTGGTAATTCCCTGACAATTAGGTCAGTGTGATGGAAAACACCGAGTTAGCCTTGATCTTGGCGTTGCTTGACGTCGGCCGCAAGACGTTCCAAAGAGGTGATTCGTGACTCAATACTTTGTGAGAGATATTGACTGTTTTCGGCATTATCTCTTAGTGCAAGCTTAAGTGAAGCAATTGCAGCACGATAACGCCCGATAGCCGCGAGATACTCACCGTCCGCCTGGTGTGCTTCAACCAAATTTCCGAGTTCGACATTGGCCCTTGCCAGATTGCGATAAAGTCTGAACTCATCAGGTGTTCTTCGCAGCTGATGGCGTGCCACTTTCTTGGCTGCTAACGCATCACCATGTTCAATCAGCGTATCCAGATAGTAGTATTTTATGTAGGTCTTTTCGGGATGCTGGCCGACTAACTTCTGATAAATTTCAACTGCATCTTCGGTGGCACCGGATTGTCTGCTGATTTCAGCCTGTGCGATCCGGATAGCTGGTGTTTCAGCATACTTTATTACCAGCGGCATAATCATATCCTTTGCCGCGGAGTAGTCGCGGAGCCTCATCGTTGCAAGTGCCAGACCATATTGACTGGCATCTTTCTCTAATCCCTGCGCATTAATTAATTCCTCCTCAAGAATCCTAATTGATTCTTCGGCGCGACCCCAGTAAATCGCCCTGATTTTCGCTTTAGCTAAAAGAAACTCGAAACTACTTCTATGAGAAGTGGCAGGATAGGTGTTCTGACGGGATTCGGATTCTGCAATTCGCGTATAAGATAATGGGTGAGTACGTAAAAACTCTGGAACATCCGTGCTAGAGACAGCATTAAACCTCTGCAATTTATTAAAAAATTCCGCCATTGCCTTTGGATCAAATCCACTATCCGCGAGCAGTTTCATGCCGATTGCGTCAGCTTCACGTTCAAATTCTCTGGTATATGCGAGCTGGTTCGAAATCAAATTGGCATTAGCGAGCGTGACCCCTGCCACCCCAGCCTGACCGCCTAGTAGGATCGAGGCAATAATTGCTGCGGTAGTGGGTAATTTGGCTGCCTGTGCCTTCGCGACCATCCGAGGTAAATGGCGCTGTGACAGGTGCGCAATTTCGTGCCCAACCACGGAAGCAAGTTCGCTCTCTGTTTCTGTTGTCAGAAGCAAACCAGAGTTGAAGGTGATGTAGCCGCCTGGAACCGCAAACGCATTCAGTTCATTTTCTTGGAGCAAATTGAAGTGAAGGGTGATTCCACGCAAACCGGCATTCAGCCCAATTTTTCGGCCAAGTTGGTTTAGGTAGTCTCGTAGCTCAGGATCAGAAATATAGGCTTTCTGAGTTAGTAGCTCGCGTAAAAACTGCTTGCCGATATCCTCTTCCTGCTGTGAATTCAGGTACTGAGTCGCGGCTTCACCCAACTCTGGCAGGCTATCAGCCTGGACAGTTTTGTAGATTGCCGGCATTCCTGACAGCAAAATTATAGTTAGAATATTGTATATATTCCTTGTCACTAAACAGGGCATCGCAAAATTTTCCACTCCACCGAAGATCATACCAGTTAGTAACTTGCTGTCACCGAAAGTTCTGTAATTTAATCCAGTATTTACCATAGCTTTACACAGTTTCATGAGTATACCTACATACAACAATCTAGTCTCGGCAGAGGAACTCGCTGCGAAAAGTCTCAACAAGCTATGGCCTAAAAACTGGTTGATTGTGGATTGCCGGTTTTCGCTGGCGGCGCCGGATCAGGGTTGGGCAGAGTATATAGATGGTCATATTCCAGGGGCGTATTATGCGCATCTAGACAATGATCTATCCGGACCCGTAACAGCGTCGAGTGGACGTCATCCTCTTCCGGAATTATCTCAATGGTCTCACTTGCTCAATAAATTGGGGATCAATCCACATACGCAAGTAGTGGTATACGATCACGGGACCGGCGCAATTGCGTCGAGACTGTGGTGGATGCTACGTTGGAGTGGACACTTCAATGTGGCTTTGTTGGATGGCGGATACCAGGCATGGCAGGAGGCGGAACTTCCGGTTTCAGTAATAATACCGAATTTAGTTGATGCAAATACTTCAATAGATTTTAAATCAGATCCGAGCCTATGGATCAGTACTCACCAGCTTGAGGTAGAGCTGCCAAAAGCAGCACTGGTTGATGCGAGAAGCGCTGAGCGATTTCACGGTATAACCGAACCTATAGATCCCGTGGCGGGTCATATTCCCGGCGCAGTCAACATGCCTCTGGAAGAAAACCTGGGTAAAGACGGGAGATTTCTATCGGCTGATGATTTAAGGAACCGATTTACCAATATTATTGAAGGCTGTAAAGTGAACAACAACCAGTCCGATGTGATTCATATGTGTGGTTCAGGTGTGACCGCCTGTCACAACATTCTTGCCATGGAAATAGCTGGATTGACCGGTTCGAGATTATATGTGGGTTCCTGGAGTGAGTGGATTCGCGACCCGGACAGACCAGTCACACTCAATCGGCAGATTTGAAATTCTGCAAAATTTAAACCGATCTAATTTAGGAATTCACTGGCCTGAGCGCGCCTCCACATGGCCCCCACGATTTGCCAGCGATCGCTGTACTGGAACTCAAGGTCAAATCGAATCAAATCCGCTCGCAATCCTGACAATGCAGAAGCGTTATCGATTGGTCGGCCCGCTACCGCAACCAGTATTCGCACCGATGCGTGATTATCGTCATCTAGTCGAAGTAGGTTAATTCGTTTCAAAGTATGAATCTTGGGATTTCGAATAAACTGAAGCTGCGCCAACGCACGAATGTCTTTCCAACTGCGGCCTTGCACATCCTGGTAGTCGGTGCTGACAAACCCCATCAAATCACCCAGATTACGCTCTTCTGCGTACTGTTGAATCAGGTCAATGGACTGGCGCAGACGGGACTCTGGTGTATCGTCGTCGCCGCACCCCGCTAATAATAATACCGATACAGCGGGTATTAGCAGTCGCTCAGCTAAGCGTTTCCACACCGGACTGTCCGCCGATTAATAAAATATCCGCGCCGCGGCGGGCAAACAAACCAACGGTCACCACTCCGGGGATTTGATTGATTTGCTGCTCCATCTCGACTGGATTGAGGATATCAAGATGGTGCACATCTAGTATTATGTTGCCGTTATCTGTAGAAAACCCGGTGCGTAATTGGGGCTGCCCACCTAGACGAGTGAGCGCCCTTGCAACCATACTTCGAGCCATGGGGATGACTTCCACAGGCAGGGGAAAGCTTCCAAGGCGTTCAACCAGTTTGCTGTAGTCAGCTATACACACAAACTTTTCGGAGGCTTCAGCGACGATTTTCTCTCTGGTCAAGGCGCCCCCGCCGCCCTTGATCAGGTGCATATGGCGAGTCGCTTCATCCGCTCCATCCACATATATACGCAAAGGGCCGGCATTGTTTAGATCCATGACCTCAATACCATGGCGAACCAGCCTAGCGGTGCTGGCATCCGAACTTGCTACGGCGCCATCGATTCTGCCTTTTATCTTTGCCAGGCTATCGATAAAGTAATTTGCAGTCGATCCGGTTCCAACGCCAACGATGTCTCCGTTTTCAATATAGTCAATCGCTGCCTCTGCAACGGCCTGTTTTTGATTTTCACTGGAGTTTTGATTCATACTGATTTAGGTGTTAGAAAAGTGAGGCGCTTAGTTCATTTATGGCTTTGAGCATATCTGGATCGTCCGTCAAGGTTTCCGAAATTGCCGCTTGGCAGGCAGAGCGGGGGTCGATGCCCGAGTTCATTAATTTGGCGGCGTGTACTAAGAGTCTTGTACTGGCGCCTTCCTCAAGACCGCTGCCTTTGAGGTTTCGGGTCATACCGGCATATTTTACCAGTCTTGCTGCGAGTTCTTTATCGAGGCCGGATTCATTGGTGATTATTTCTGTTTCTAGGTCTGCTTCCGGATAATTGAATTCAATTGAGACAAATCGCTGTCGGGTACTTTGCTTTAAATCCTTGAGCACACTCTGGTAGCCAGGATTGTAGGAAATCGCAAGACAAAAATTGTTTTCTGCTAAAAGCAGCTCACCGGTTTTCTCGATCGGTAGAACCCGCCTGTCATCCGCTAGAGGGTGGATCACAACCGTGGTGTCCTTGCGCGCCTCGACAATTTCATCAAGATAACAAATCCCCCCGCCGCGCACCGCTCTGGCCAGTGGACCATCTGCCCAGCGCGTTTCTCCGCCCACAATCAAATATCGACCAACTAGATCTGCGGCCGTCAGGTCATCATGGCAGGATACAGTAATGAGAGGGCGTTTCAGGCGCCATGCCATGTGCTCCATAAAACGAGTTTTTCCACAACCAGTGGGTCCTTTCAGCAATATCGGGATATTGTTTTGATAAGCTGCTTCAAATAGCTCAATTTCGTTGCTTTGCGCGGCGTAATACGGTTCTTGAGTTATCAGATACTCGTTCAGAGAGGTGTCGTTACTCATGACGGCGGGTCGAAGTTTGAAAGCGAGAGTTTATGGGGGTTAGCGCCAAGTTTAAAGCTTTGGGGTAATTAAATGGCGACTAAAGAGTATTCCTTTTATCCTGGCTGTTCATCTGATCGCAATGTATCGGCGTCTAACTCTATGGTCTCAGTGGAGGCGATCAAAGGCATGCGCCATATGATTGATGTGCTGATCGAAGACTTTGGTGATGATGAACTCTCGGCACCAAGTTCAATATGCCAGTGGTGTTCTACCGTCAGTTAATGACTGTGCTTACGGTGGATCTATCTAAGACGCCGGTTTAAATGGTCAGGTGATTCGCGCCAAAAAGTTTGAAGAAATTGCGTCGAAATAACGGCAGTCGGCGGAAACTTTTCAGTTTATTCACATTAGTCGATTAGATTTACTGAATCGCCGATTGATACCAACCCTTCTCGATCCGGTGCCGCGTTGACCCCAAAGAATACTTCACCATCTCGTTCGCGATAAGTTGAGAGTGTATGAATTGGCTCAGGGCCAGTGAGCGCACCGGTTGCAGGGTCAACGGTGGGTACCGAACAGCGTGCGCAGGCATCGACAATGCGAAGCGGCAGTCCGTTTATTTCGATCCTGCGCCAGTCATCTTCAGCAAATGCAGGGCACCCTTCAACTACAATATTTGGTCTAAAGCGTTCCATACCTACCGGCATGTCAAGTCTGTTATTGAGATCTGTCAGTGAGGCCTCAGACAATATCAGTAAAGGAAAGCCATCGGCAAAGCGAGTGTGGTCGCTTGATTTTGACCTCTGAGGATCGCAGGATCTAATCTCATTGGATGGGAAAGCCACCAAACGACATTCTTCACCCAGTGCCTGGCTGAGCCACTCAGCAGAGGCATCGCCAGTATCGAGTGCGTGAACCTTGTCGCCCCAGACTTCTGAATGAAGTCGATTCATTGCAGTGTCGGCAACAGGCACTCGATGAGATTCCATTCCGAATGAATTCAGAATCAGCTGACCTTGTGCAATATCAGCATGTACTAGGGCCATCTGTGGATGGGTTCGCTGGGTTATGAACTGTCCGTCTGGTTTCACTACCATCCAGGTCCGATCATAATCAAGCCCGGCGTAACCAAGATTTGCTGAAGCAACTGATATACCTCCCAGGGATTTAACTGGGTAGATATTGATAGCGGAGATGGCAATAGGCATTGTGTGTATGTAGCTGGATCTATCTGGTCTTCAAGGATATAACTATGCGACACTCCTTGTCATGAATGTAATGACAAAACCCAATCATGCGGTAATTAATTTCTTGTCAGATCTGATTGTTTTTGATACCACTAGCCGCAACTCGAATCTGGCACTCATTGAGTATATACAGGAATATCTCGATAGTTTCGGGGTTGAATCGGAATTGACCTGGAATCCTGAGCGTACAAAAGCCAACCTTTTTGCGACTTTAGGCAACGACTCCTCTTCTGGCATAGTGTTATCCGGGCATACGGATGTGGTGCCAGTGGATGGCCAAAACTGGTCAACTGACCCATTTAAAATAGAGATCAAGGATGGACGCCTTTTCGGTCGAGGTAGTTGCGACATGAAGGGTTTTATTGCGGTGTGCTTGTCCAAGTGCCGCAGTATCCTGGATGCTGAACTACCGGTTCCAGTGCATCTGGCATTTTCCTATGACGAGGAAGTCGGTTGTGTCGGTGTGACTGGATTAATTGAGGAGCTGAAGAAACGTGAGATTCAGCCCATGGCCTGTATTATCGGAGAGCCCACCAGTATGGAGGTTATCCGCGCGCACAAGGGTATGCTGTTCAAGCGATGTCACGTCACCGGTAAGGCGGCCCATTCGTCTCTGGTTCATCAGGGCGTTAATGCGATTACCGCAGCGGCAAAAACTATAAACCATGTGGATCAGATGGCAGAAAAGATTCGTCAGCGAGGGCCATTCGATCAACAGTTTGATCCACCATATACGACGCTGCATTGTGGCGTGATTCATGGGGGTACAGCCAACAACATCATTCCCGAATCTTGTCGGTTTGACTTCGAAATCCGAAATCTACCAGATCATCCGGTACTGCCAATCTTCCAGCAGGTGGAGCAATTTACCCGGGAGCTTGAACTCGCGATGCAGGCGGTGGCGGTAGAGACCGGTTTTGACTGGCAGGATGTGGCGCAATACCCGGGAATGGACACCGACCCGTCAGCACCGGTAATAAAGATGGTGGCAGATATTCTCGATGACCATCGAAAGCCAGGAAAGGTCAGCTATGGCACTGAGGGAGGGCATTTCCAAGCTGCAGGAATTCCAACGGTAGTATGCGGGCCTGGTAATATCGAGCAGGCACATAAGCCGGATGAGTTTGTCGATCTTTCCCAGCTCCATAAGGCAGAACAGTTTATCGATACACTGATCGATACTTTGGCGAAAGAACAAGTGCTGTGACCGTATTTCTCGGTCTGGGATCCAATCAGGGAGACCGAAAACAACATCTAGTGACTGCTATCGATAGACTGGTGGCTGCTGGATTTCGGCTTGAAAAAGTTTCGCCCATGGTCGAATCACCTGCCATGCTGCCGGACCAGGCCGAGCCGTTCTGGAACAAGCCATTCCTCAATCTGGTTGTTGCCGGTGATACAGATTGGACACCTGAACATGGGCTTGCAGTAGCTAAGGGTATAGAAGCGGAGCTTGGTCGCCAACAAGGTCCTAAATGGTCGCCACGAAAAGTGGATATCGATATATTGGTGTGGCACCAGCATTCTCAGGAAAGCGATAATTTGACCCTCCCCCATCCAGGTATTACGGAGCGGGACTTTGTAATCACTCCTTTACTGCATCTTCGTCCGGATCTCCGAGTACCCGGTATCGACAAGACAATATTTGAATTAAGTCAGGCGCGCAGGAACATTCCGTTGTGGATGGGTATCGTAAACCTGACACCGGATTCGTTTTCAGACGGGGACAGCTGGACGGATCAGGATAAGCTAGGTATTCACTTAGATAAGCTCATCAAAGAGAACATTCAAATCATCGATCTCGGTGCCGAGTCTACACGCCCCCATGCAGAGAGGATTGATGAAAATACGGAATGGCACCGGTTGCAACCCGTTCTGGAGATGATTAAAGAACGGATTGCAGGTAGCCATGTTCGTCCATTAGTTTCTTTGGATAGCCAGCGCCCTGGGATAATTGAAAAAGGGATCGAAGCAGGCATCGACATTATTAATGATGTTACTGGTCTTAACGATCCTGCCATGATTGCTCTAGCACGAGATTCAAATTGTCAGGTGATAGCGATGCATGCGATGACCGTGCCGGTAGACCCGCAAGTGCTGCTGCCCGGTGATCGATCTGCAGTATCGCAAATTAAAGAATGGGTGGACACGAAGGTTAGTTCTTGGCTTGACCATGGAATCGACCTTAACCGGATGATTGTCGACCCTGGAATTGGGTTTGGTAAGACCTCGATCCAGGCCTATGAGTTGATGTCGAACTGCAAGGATCTAAGAAAGTCGGGTATACGGCTACTGATCGGACATTCGCGAAAATCATTTATGTCGGCGCTGACAGATCGGCCAGCTGCTCAGCGTGATCTGGAGACTCTGGGAATTTCCTTAGCGTTATGTGAGCAGGGAGTAGACATCATCCGCGTCCATCATCCGTTTATTCATCAACGGGCTTACCGCGCGTGGTCTCATATTCAAAAACAGCAAACTTAAAAGCCTGGCAGCACTCGGTAGAGACGTCTCCCGACATGGATGCTTGGGAATGTGCCGCGACCTAGTGGAATACGACTTCAGCTGATAGCGTAAAAGTGGGAATTGTGGCATCAAAGAGACCGCCTTCGTCATCCCTCATTTGATAACTGCCCATCATTGTCCCCACTGGTGTTGGCAGGATGGCGCCACTGGTGTATTCGAAACTTTCACCAGGTTGCAGATGCGGATGTTCTCCGACCACCCCAGGGCCCCGTACTTCCTGTGATTTCCCCTCTGCATCGGTAATTATCCAATGACGGGTCAACAGCTTGGCCGGAATAGTGCCGGTGTTTTCCATCATCACCGTATACGCAAATACGTACTGATCTTCATCTGGCTTGGATTGTTCCTTGAGGTACTCAGGCGTCACGGTGACAGTGATATGTTGTGCTCGGGTCATGGGCGGATTACATCCGATAGTGTGATTAGTTTCAAGTCGGATGGGCGTTTTTAGGCGGTCTTGTCTAAAGTCAAACATTCGAGCAGTTTCATTGCCCATAGCAACCTAAAAGTCACTTGTGGCATACCCCCCAAAGTGATATGTTTTCGATCCTGCGTACATTATTTCAGCGCTACTCATCTCGCTAGTAGCACGCTGATTTGTTCGAAACACCATAAGTAGGAGATAAAAATGCAAAGATCACTCACCATCGACCCGGAAAAGTGCACAGGGTGTCTGCAATGTGAAATGGCCTGTTCCTTTGAGAATGAAGGTAATTTCAATCCGTCGAAATCCAGGATTAAGGTATTCACATTTCACGAAGAGGGCCGCTTCGTTCCCTACACCTGCACCCAGTGCGATGAAGCCTGGTGTATGCAGGCCTGCCCGGTGGATGCAATTAAGATGAACTTCACTACTGGCGCCATGGAGGTAAATGAACAGACTTGTGTCGGATGCAAGGTATGCACCATCGCCTGCCCGTTCGGTACTGTGAATTACAATGTCGATACCGGAAAGGTGGTCAAATGTGATCTTTGTGGTGGTGATCCGGCTTGTGCCACCGCATGTCCAACTCAAGCCATAACATATGTCGATGCCAGTGCCACCGGCCTCGACAAAATGCGCGTCTGGGCGAGTAAGACTGATAACGCACAGGCAACGACCTAGGAGGATAGGCAAATGACTTGGACTAAGAAAGTACTGCGTGTAAACCTCACTGAAGGTAGCGTAAACGAAGAACCGCTTAATATGGACTGGGCCGCGGAATATATCGGTCAACGTGGTCTTGCGACCCGATACTTGGTTGCTGAAACTGATCCGGCATGTGATCCGCTGGGCCCGGACAATAAATTGATTTTTGCCACTGGCCCGTTGACTGGTACTGCGGTATCAACCGCTGCCCGTTATTCGGTGATAACCAAGAGTCCGTTAACCGGGGCGATCGCCTGCTCGAATTCAGGTGGATTTTTGGGCGCAGAGCTCAAATCAGCCGGCTGGGACATGATTATATTTGAGGGAAAGTCGCCTTCTCCGGTGATGCTAAACATTATCAATGAAAATGCGGAACTGGTTCCTGCCGATGACTTATGGGGTAAATCCGTATGGGAAACTGACAGATTGATACATGAAAAAAGTGGCGACCCGCAAACTCGTGTGGCGGCTGTCGGGCGGTCAGCAGAAGCAGGGTGCCTTTACTCCGCGATAATCAATGATTTGCATCGCGCCGCTGGTCGTTCTGGTGTCGGAACCGTGATGGCCTCAAAAAACCTTAAAGCGGTGGCTGTTCGCGGAACCCGGGGGGTCGGCAATATTAAAGATCCGGCACGATTTATGAAGAGTGTGGCGGAGGAAAAACAGGTGCTGGCGGAAAACGCCGTTACCGGACAGGGGCTTCCTGCTCTTGGCACACAGGTTTTGATGAACGTCATCAACGAAATCGGGGCGTTGCCGACCAACAACATGCAGCTAAGCCAGTTTGAGGGCGCACACAATATTTCAGGCGAGGCTATGCTTGAGCCCCGCAAAAGTGATGGCAAACCGAACCTGACCACAAACGCCGCATGTTTCGGGTGCACCATTGCCTGTGGCCGCATATCCACCGTCGATCGCACTCACTTTTCAATCGAGAATAAGCCTGAATACTGGGGTAATTCAGGTGGGCTCGAATATGAAGCAGCCTGGGCTATGGGCGCAGATACCGGAGTTGACGATCTCGATGCGGTGACTTATGTAAACTTTATCTGCAATGAAGATGGTATGGACCCGATTTCTTTCGGTGCTACAGTTGCTGCAGCGATGGAGATGTATGAAAAAGGTGCAATCACCAAGGAACAAACCGATGGTGTAGAATTAAAATTTGGCTCTGCTGAGGCGCTTGTATGGTGTGTTGAAAGGGTCGCCACCGGAGAAGGTTTTGGTGCTGATTTGGGTCTCGGCTCCAAGAGGCTGTGTCAAAAGTATGGCCATCCTGAGCTGTCAATGACGGTAAAAGGACAAGAGTTCCCGGCTTATGATCCTCGTGGAATTCAGGGCATGGGACTGACCTACGCCACTTCAAACCGTGGCGCCTGTCACCTGCGTAGCTACACTGTTGCTTCTGAAGTGCTGGGTATCCCAGAAAAAACCGACCCGGCCGTCACAGAAGGTAAGGCTGGCCTGGTCAAGGCATTTCAGGATGCTACCGCCGCAGTAGACTCTATGGGATTATGTGTATTCACCACATTTGCCTGGACTCTCGATAATATGGCACCACAGATGGATGCGGCTTGTGAAGGAGACTGGACGGTAGATCGTCTGGTCGAAGCAGGGGAAAGAATCTGGAACCTAGAGCGGGACTACAACATCAAGGCTGGCCTGACCGGTGCCGATGACAATCTTCCCGAACGTCTGCTGAAAGAAGCTTCAAAAGCAGCGCCGACAGAGGGTCAGGTGTGTAACCTGGACCAGATGCTACCGGAGTATTACCAGCTCAGAGGCTGGACCGCGGACGGACAGGTCACTGACGAACTCAGACAGAAATTCTCTTTACCCGGATGAAGCACCTGATTATTGGCGCAGGACCCGCCGGCGTAGTGGCTGCGGAAACCCTGCGCAAACTGGATAAGAATGCTTCCATCACAATTCTGGGAGATGAGCCGGAACCGCCATATTCACGAATGGCGATTCCGTATCTGTTAATCGATAATATCGATGAGCAGGGCACCTATCTACGCAAGGACCAGGACTATTTCAAAACGCAGAGCATTGACGTCGTAGTCGGTCGAGCGGAGTCTCTTGATCCAGTAAACAAAACGGTGAAAGTGGCGGGGGGTGATGCATTGCCTTACGACAAGGTGCTCGTCGCTACGGGTTCACGTCCGATTAAACCACCTGTGCCGGGCATAGATCACGAAAAAGTCACCAGCTGCTGGACTCTCGAGGATGCCAGAAAAATTACCTCAGGTATTCAGCAAGGTGCTCCCGTAGTCTTGATCGGTGCCGGGTTCATTGGCTGTATTATTCTCGAGGCTCTGGTCTCTGCTGGCGCCGATCTTACTGTTGTTGAGATGGGTAACCGAATGGTCCCCAGGATGTTGGATGAGAAATGCGGCTCGCTGTTGGAAACCTGGTGCCAGAATAAAGGTGTCAATGTCATGACCAGCACTACGGTAACCGCTATAGAACCCTCGGGCGATCGCGTGCTGGTGAAAACCAGCGACGGTGCCGAAGTAGAAGCTGAACTCGTGATCTCCGCAGCTGGAGTCAAACCGAATGCTGATTTTCTTGAAGGTTCTGGCGTGAAGCTGATTGACGGTGGAATCGAGATAGATGAGTTCATGCAGTCTTCGGTGGATGGAGTTTATGCTGCAGGAGACGTGGCCTACGGTCGAGACTTTTCTACCGGAGAGTTTGGAATTCAGGCAATACAACCCACCGCAGTAGATCATGCGCGTCTTGCCGCCAATAACATGCATAAACATGGTTCAATTCGTCATCGTGGCAGTGTATTGATGAACGTGCTGGATACTATGGGTTTGATTTCTGCTTCCTATGGGCAGTGGGAAGGGGTCGAAGGCGGTGATTCCGCTGAGCTCCTCGATGAGAATAACTTTCGATACATTCAGCTGCAATTTGACCAAGATCGACTTGTAGGCGCCAATACGCTCGGTTTGACACAGCACGTAGGGGTCTTGCGTGGTCTGATTCAAGGTAAGTTTCATCTTGGCCATTGGAAACAGAAGCTGATGGATAATCCGTTATTGCTGATGGAAGCGTATCTCGCCGCAACCCAGGCGAGTTAAAGAGCAGATACGGATATCTTTGTGCTATGCAGGTAACGTTCAAGTTATTCGCTACGCTGATGCCATATCTGCCAGCAGGCGCAGAAAAAAATGCGGTTGAGATCGAAGTAAAACCGGAGACAACCATCAATCAACTGATTGACCAATACCGGGTGCCGCGCGCGCAAGTACATTTGGTGCTGCTAAACGGTTTGTTTCTCAACGAATCAGACCGTGATCAGCCAATGCAGGAAGGCGATACACTTGCGATTTGGCCGCCCGTTGCAGGCGGTTAGCGTTGGCTTCGCCGTCACACATACACGTTGCGGATATGGGATTCACCAGAGCTGAACTACTAAAGGGCTTGGATACAGCCGTATTTCCTTACCAGGTTGTAAATCTCACCTCTGATCAGGTTGAAATTGTTGAAGACAACCGCATGGTTAAATTATCCACCGGGAAGGACAGTTTTCGCGCAATTGCGTCGATGCGAGTTCCTCAACTGTCAGTGCGGCTAGAATTTTTTAATTTTAACCATGATCAGTTTGAACAGTTTATGCAAAGGTTCCGTAAGTATCTACACAAAGGCGGTGGGTAACATGCAAATTGAGCTGAAGCTTTTTTCAAGCCTGATGGAATATCTTCCTGCCAATGCAGAAGGTAATACCCTGGAGTTAAACTTATCAGGTACAACCAGCTGCCACGCTTTAATCGACCGGTACAAGATTCCAAGAGACATTGTGCAGGTTGTGATGGTAAATGGCGAGTTTGTGCCACCCGAGCAACGTGAAACGCCGCTGACCAGCGGTGATACCGTTTCGATTTGGCCTGCAATTCAGGGTGGATAGGCCTACAACAAACCGTGCGCTCGAGAATGGGCCGCAAATGATGCGCAAATTGAAACGATTATGACTCTGAAGGTTAACGCAATTCTGGATCAACGCCTGAGACCGCTCAGTGATCTGCGTATTTCAGTGACGGATCGATGTAATTTTCGATGTAGCTACTGTATGCCAAGAGATATATTTGGAAAAGGATATAAATTTCTAAAACAAAATCAGTTGCTGACATTTGAGGAGATTCAGCGATTAGTGGCTATCTTTACTGAGTATGGAGTATCGAAAATCCGACTTACAGGTGGCGAGCCATTACTCAGGCGCGATATTGAAAAGCTGGTGCAAATGCTAGCAAAGCTTGAAGGCATAAAAGATGTTGCCATGACAACTAACGCTTCGTTACTTACACGAGAGCGCGCTGAACAGTTAAAGAATGCGGGCCTTGATCGTCTAAATATTAGTCTTGATGCATTAGATCGTGATATTTATCAAAAAATAAATGAGATCAATGTGCCTCTATCAGATGTGCTAAATGGGATTGAGTATGCACTCGAAGCCGGGTACAACTCTGTTAAAGTTAACATGGTAGTTCAGAGAGGAGTCAACCATACTGACATACTCCCGATGGTAAGACACTTTCGAAACACTGGAGTAATACTTCGGTTTATTGAGTTTATGGACGTTGGCAACCACAACGATTGGAGTCTTGGCCAAGTTTTCACAGCCGCCGAAATCGTTGCCCATATAAATGAAGAATTCGCGCTTGAACCTGTCGAGGCAAACTATCATGGGGAAGTAGCTAAGCGCTGGCGCTATTCGGATGGAGCAGGAGAGATCGGAGTTATTTCTTCCATTAGTCAACCGTTTTGTGGTGGTTGCGCCAGAGCTCGCCTTTCTGCGGTAGGAGAACTTTTCACTTGTTTGTTTGCCACCACCGGATTCGATTTACGGAGTTTATTAAGGGCTGGGCACGATGACCAAGTGATCGCTAATAGGATTGCCGAAATCTGGCGACAACGTGATGATCAATATTCTGAAGTTCGTTCTTCTGAGGTAGGCTCGGTGCCTGGCGCAGGCGCTAAAAGAAAGGTGGAGATGTCTTATATCGGGGGTTAATACCTATCCTGCCGTGCTTTTCTGATCGCGGTAAATTATTGTTTTGTAGGCTTTATTTAATTTCAGCTAACCACCCATTCTGAAACTCTTTAGTCAGTTTCGGTTTCGGTTGCGGTTGTCAGGGATCCATTAACTGTAAGTTGTCAGGAATCCATTAACTGTAAATAGAAAAAAGCCCCGGCTTGTCCGGGGCTTTGGCTTGTCAGCCTTTCTTGAATGGTAACCGGATTTTTAATCCAGCCCGTTTGCTCAGGCTATTTTTTTTTTGTTACCTTTCTTTTGGCTTTTTTCTTCGCTGCTTTTTTCTTTGCTGCCTTTTTTCTGGTAGCCTTTTTCTTCGCTACTTTTTTCTTCGCTGCTTTTTTCTTGGTCGCTTTTTTCTTTGCCGCCTTTTTTCTGGTAGCCTTTTTCTTCGCTACTTTTTTCTTCGCTGCTTTTTTCTTGGTCGCTTTTTTCTTTGCTGCCTTTTTTCTGGTAGCCTTTTTCTTCGCTACTTTTTTCTTCGCTGCTTTTTTCTTGGTCGCTTTTTTCTTTGCCGCCTT
>CAMYNW010000033.1 GCA_947259885.1 uncultured Gammaproteobacteria bacterium | reverse complement strand
TTCCATATTTCGGTTTCTTCCCGCTGTAAAGCCGCAAAGCCCTCGGGCGTGACATAGGGAGACGAGCGTGATTGAGGCGGTCGGTAGCGACTCATATTTTGTTAAAGAGTGTGATCCAACTGGTCATGTTGCTGTAGCTGCCACATTTGATGATACAGCCCCTTCATTTCTAGTAAGGAGGTATGCTTACCCTGCTCTGCTATACGTCCCTTATCGAGCACGATGATCTGATCTGCGTTGACTATAGTGGACAGACGATGCGCGATTATCAGGGTAGTACAGTTTTCCGCCACCCGTTCGAGGGCCCGTTGAATCGCCTTTTCCGAGCGGCTATCCAGCGACGATGTGGCCTCATCGAATACCAGAATCCTCGCCTGCTTGAGCGCTGTGCGGGCGATAGCAACCCGTTGTTTTTCACCGCCAGAAAGCTTAAGTCCACGCTCGCCTACCAGAATGTCGTAGCCCTTAGGATGCTGTCGAATGAATTCATCAATTTGGGCAATCGACGCAGCCTGCTCAATTTCCTGCTGTGTGGCGCTCGGGCGGCCGTAGGCGATATTGTATCCAATAGTGTCATTGAACAAGACGGTGTCCTGAGGAACCACTCCCATAATCTCTCGAAGACTATCAAGCGTCAGGTCACGCACATCTTGACCGTCAATTAAAATACGACCTTCCTCCGGATCGTAAAACCTAAGCAACATTCTTGACAGAGTCGACTTCCCTGAGCCTGAGGGTCCTACAACGGCTACCATCTTGCCACCTGGGATAGTGAAGCTGATATCTTTGAGTATCGGTTGTTCCGAGAGATAGTGAAAGTTCACGTTCTCGAATCGAACTTCACCATCAGACAAAACCAGTGGCCTGGCCCCGACTTTTTCGATCACCTCGGGCTCCACCTCCAGCAGATCGAACATCTTTTCCATATCGATAAGAGAGTGATTCAAATCTCGATAGATCGAACCCAGAAAGCTCAAGGGGATGTAGAGCTGTATCAGAAAAGCATTGACCATTGCGAAATCACCGAGGGTTAACGTACCCGATACCACGCCACTCGCCGCCATAATCATTAATACGGTAGTTCCCACGGCAATGATCATCCCCTGACCAGCATTCAGAAAAGAAAGAGAATAGTTACTTTTAATGGACGACGACACCCAGCCGTCTAATGCTTCACGATAACGCTGGCGCTCCATGTTTTCATTGCCAAAAACTTTAACCGTTTCATAGTTGAGCAAAGAGTCCAGCGCCCTTGTATTAGCTGAGGATTCAGCCTCATTCATTTCAATCCTGAAATGGGTGCGCCAGCGCGTCACCAAGAACGTAAATGCAGCATATACAATGATTACTGCCATTGTGGTCAGGGCGAACCAGATATTAAACTGGCTCCAGAGAATGACCAACACCGCGCCGATCTCAAAGATTACCGGCACGATATTAAAAATTATGATTCTTAGAAAATAGGTGATTGCGTTGGTGCCTCTTTCAACATCACGAGAAAGTGCTCCGGTTTTACGATCCAGATGGAATCCCAGAGACAGTTTATGCAGGTGTGTGAGGATCTCCAGTGAAACTCTTTGAATGATATGCACACTGGCTTTTATGAAAACAACGTTCCGCAGCTCATTAAATAAGGTAGAACAGAACCGAAGTAATCCGTAGCTGATCAAAAAAGCTAGCGGTAATATCAATATCGCCCCGGCTTCGCTGACCTCCATCGCGCCGGGCGAGCACCAGAAATACAAGCCCAATCGCAATTCGGTTACGGTAATTCCACAAATACGGTAACAGTTTTTTTGATACGCGCCACCTGCCGGTCTGGTCAGTTGTAATTCTGGAAGGAGGGGTCATTTTCGCGGCATGTGTGATCTAGACAAGAGCGTTGAGATGGGTATTAATAAAGTTATAGCAATCCCGAGATGCTGCCTTCAATACAGTACTTTACCCAGTTTTGAGATCTGTTCTGCAGTGAGCAAGCTGTTCGATTCGGCCAGAGAAAGGGTTGCCTTGCCTAGAACCCGGTAGACATCACCTAAATTCGGATCAAGCTCTCTTAGATTTTCCAGTTCTCGCTCAACTATTTGCCAATCACCTCTCATGATTGGACCCGTTAGTGCCGAACCAGGATCTGATTTAATGATGTTGTCGCAGGTATTTCGCACAATCGGAGCGATCATCGCGCTAACGGTCTGACGGTCAATTCCTGCAAGCTGGAAGGTATTAATTCCTGATTCGATCAATGCATTGATATAGTTACTCACCATCACGCTGGCCGCGTGATATATCAACTTGCGGTCAGGTTCGATCCTGAACATACGTGCGCCGATTTTCTCAAAGGCGCTGTATAGCGAATGCTCTGTCTCAGATTCTCCTTCGAAACCACACCAGGTACCTACAAATTCCGCAGCCGATAAATTCGGATCAGCAAAGCTGCGAAGCGGGTGCACGCTGGCGACATTGACCTGCTCCAATCCGGCTTGCCGAAATAATGAAGAATCAAGAGCGCCGCTTAAGTGGAATACGATGCTATCTCGATCGAGCACAGCGCCACTCGCCAGACTAGTGGCAATACCTTTAATTTCTTGATCCGGTGTCGCGATCAGTGTCAACTCTGCTGACTCAAGTTCGCTCAGCAAACGAAGAGGTGTGCCGGCTCCCATTTGTTCGACTGCCGCGGTAGCGCTTTCAATCGAACGCGTCAGCACCCCACCAATATTAAAGATCCCTGCGCGATGCCATAGATGTCCCAGAGTTCTGCCTGCTTTGCCGCAGCCAATCATATTGAGAGTCGCAGGGACTTTGGTATTCATTAGTTGATTTTATTCAAATATTAGGATTTCAGCAGTCACAAGAATTCAAACTTTATCCCGCAAGTATGAACCGCCGAGAATTACACGGCGGTCATGTCTCTTTGGATTCCGTTCGACCACCTTTTGCACTACATTTAACGGTGTGTCTATGACGATCAATATACTATCAAACTGGCGAGAGATTCTCTGGCCTAATCAAATCGCTTGCTGATTTTATTGTGAATCGGCAAATCGAGAACAATATTTCCAGTTATCCCTGGTTCCAGTTTTCTTCCAGCTTATTTGGGTGGTTACCGGTTTTCTTTCTCTTTTTTAACCAGTTTGTAAGTTTGTCTGAAGTCATCTTGCTGGGTGCCTTTTATTACTTTTCAGTATGTATCTTTGAAGTTCCCTCCGGTTATTTTTCGGATCGTGTCGGCAGACGGATTTCCTTGATGATTGCCGGCTTTGCTTACATTCTTGCAAACCTGGCATTCCTGACAGCCGACGGATTTATATCGCTAGTATTCGGACAGTTCTTTCTGGCACTTGGCATAGCAATGCTATCGGGAACCGACACGGCGTTCCTTTACGACTCTTTGCTTTCTGCAAATCGCGAGCAGGAGTATGCCTCATACGAAGCTAAAGGACAGGCATTCAGCATGGCGGCGCTATGCCTATCTGCGCTGGCGGGAGGACTATTAGGAATGTATGACCTGCGCTGGCCATACTTCCTCTCTCTGTTCGGCGCCGTCTGGATGCTGTGGCTGGTATGGCGCTTCGTCGAGCCAGCAACACACCGTCTCAATCAAACGCTTGACACCACTCTGTGGCGAACCATAAGTGAATGCTTGCGTCATTTACGAGATGGTGTGCTTGCCTGGCTCTTCGGCGTAATGGTGCTGATGTACTCTCTCGAGCATGTGGTATATGAGTTTTATCAACCGTATATCAAACTATTAGAGATCAGCTGGCTGTCGGCCGACAGCTCACCTCTGGTATCTGGAATCGTCATTGCGACATCCATGTTTGGTGGCACTATTGGCGCAGCCTATAGTGTGCGCTTGAGCAGGCGGGTTGGAATAAAAGCGCTCCTGCTCTCCGCATTTGTTATTCAGCTGGCTATTATCGCTTCAGTATCAATATTTTTGAGCAGCCTGGCATTGGGAATGGTGATTTTACGGAACTTCCCTATGGCCATGATCCACGCTCCGGTCAACGCCGCCATCGCACCTAGAATTGGTAGCCACCTGCGTGCGACATATCTTTCGCTACAGAGTCTGAGCGCGCGCCTGGCATTCTCTTGCTTACTTTTAGGATTATCTTCTCTTGTCGCCAGTCAGGAATCCATCGAGTGGCAGAGTCTTTCGCTGGTGCTGCGAAGTGCTCTTATTTATGGTGCCATCGGTGTCGCCATAGCTTTGATCCTCGCTCCGGCGACGATGAATAAAAAGCAGTGACCGATCAGCCCAATATCAGATTGCCACAAGCATTCTTTAGACTGCACAGTTCATAGAACGATATTGTTCGCTATCGGTCGAATCTGCACAAATCTCGTGTATCTTGTTTAAGAGCGTCGCCTTTCTTACCGGCTTACTCAAGTGTGCAGTGGCGCCAAGCGATAAACATCGTTCGATTTCCTCAGCTACTACATGCGCAGACAGCGCGATAATTGGCACGGAGAGTCTTTTTTGAGAGTGTTCCCAGGCTCTTATATGTGAAATCGAGCTATATCCATCCATGACCGGCATTTGCAGATCCATCAATACCAGATCAAAGTTCTCTTTTTTAAACAAGTCTAGCGCCTCGTTACCGTCGCCAGCTGTGGTCACGGTATGCGGTGAATCTGACAGAAACTCTTTGAGAAGAGCTCGGATGATCACCTCATCTTCGACCATAAGGATATTAAGAGGACGTAGCCTCAGATCCAGTGTCTTTCCACGTTCCTCACCTTGTATCAAGGCCTCAGATTCCGAAAGCCTAACTGTGAAATAAAATGTACTACCTTTTCCGGGTTCGCTTTCCAGCCAAATTCGTCCTCCCATCAGTTCCACCAGCTGCCTGCAGATTGACAGCCCCAAACCTGTGCCGCCAAATTGTCTTGTGACAGAGGCATCCTGCTGCGCAAAAGCGTCAAAGATTTGATCGTGTTGCTCTCTCGGTATACCGATGCCCGTATCTGAAACCGAAAACTGAACCAATTGCTCTTCTGAGTGCGTTGATGTTGATTTGGCTCGTACAACAATTTCCCCATCCTGGGTAAATTTAAGGGCATTGTCCACGAGGTTCAGCAGAACCTGTTCAAGACGATGGGAATCGCCCGTTCGCTCCGGGTTCAGATCATCTGCGACCTCGTAATGCAGCGACAGGCCTTTTTTCTTTGCCGTTACCTGATTTGAGTTTAATACGCTTTCAATCAGTTTCTGTAAATTGAATCCCAGTTCTTCCAGGACCAGTTCTCCAGCCTCAATCTTTGACAGGTCCAATATACTGTTTATCAATGCCAGCAAATGGTTCCCGGCATGATCTATCGATTGCAGGTATCGCCTTTGATTAAGCGTTGGAGAAGTTTCCTTGAGCAGATCTGACATTCCGATTATTAGCGTCATCGGCGTACGAATTTCGTGACTAATATTGGCGAGAAAGTTACTCTTTGCCTGATTCGCTAGTTCTGCCTCCTCTTTAAGGCAAACCAGTTGCAGTTCAATCTCTTTTTGCTCAGTAATGTCTTGCAATGTGCCGACTGAAAACACCGGGGATTCCCCAGTATCGGTGAAAATATATTCAGCTTTTTCGCGAACATACCGCACACTTCCGTCTCTTCGCACGATTCGATATTCAAGATCAGATTCGTATTCATCGTATAACTCGACCACGCGAGATAGATCTTCAGGATGGACATACCTATCTATGTATTCACGGTGACTCGAATGGGACATGAACTCGTCTACGGTACACCCATAAATATCAGCCAGCTCTTGGGAAACCGTGACAAATTTCTCCTCCAGTTCATCGTAACGCCAGTGGCCAAGATGCGCGATTCTGGCAGCCTGGCTGAGCATTTGTTGACTGTCTCTTTGCTCGGTGATATCCGTGACTACAGCACCCAACCCAGACACGGTATTATCGTCATCGAACACAGGAAATTTTATTGTCAACAATGTATGGAGACGATCCTGTTCATTCTCCAGAAACGTGATCTCTTCCCGGGTAATGACTTTACCCTGGTTCAATACATCGAGATCCTGTTGCCGGGTCGAGTCAGCCAGGTCTTTAGGGTGAACTTCGTGGGGTAATTTTCCCTTTACGTGCTCGTTGGTAACATTAAATATCTTCTCGAACTGACTGCTGATGCGCACATAACGGCCTTCTCGATCTTTAAGATAGATTTCAGCGGGTGAGTATTTGAATATTGCGTCTAGTTGCCTTTCCTTTTCCTTGAGACTGCGTTCGGCATAGAATTGCTCGGTGATTTCCTGAGCATTCACAATGACAATAGATTCCTTACCGGGTTCTTGATACAGGACGTTGGTATACCTCCAATGGCTTAACTCGCCCGATTTTTTCGTTGTACACACCACGCCGGTGCTGGACCCGGTTCGACATTGATCAAGGTAGTCTTTGAGCAACTCCTTCCCCTTAGGACACAGAAGTTGACCTATCGACATTTCTATCAGCTCTTCGACTTCATACCCCAGTGCTTTAGCGCCTGCCGGATTTACCGAAAGAAATTTACCTGAGCAATCATGGCTGCCGATAAAGCCTTGTGCGTGTTCTATCAGATGTTGATATCGCGCTTCCGTTAAGTCCAGTTCTTGCCTAGTATTCTGCGCGTAGCCGGGTTCTCGAATCAGCCTGACCACCAGAATGATCAGAAGAAGAACTAAAATTGTTTGCATACCCACCAACAAATTTTCGCCAATCCACATCAGCAGATCACTTGCACCTGGCATGGACGCAAGCGTCCATTGGAGTTCTTGAATTTCCGGAATTTTGATTACATGGTGGACTTCGCTTGTCAGATTGCCCCATCCACTCTGGCTCTCTCCTGCAGCAGCATCTGCCACATTCGCCCATAGTAGCAGCGTGCTTACAACCAGCGCCTTAGCGATGGCGGTTGCGAGATATTTGGAGCAGTTAAAGTTCACACGCTTAATCTGTTTGCCGTGGCGTCGACAGCAGACACTTTAAGAGGAATGATCAGTAACTAAGACCGACCTGGTTACATCCAGACCAGTACTAGAACAATCTCGGTTGTAGAAACACATTGCAGAAACCCCCGTTTACTGAATTTAATTATGTGTACCGATCTATGCCGCCGGCACATCTATACTTCTATTATGATCACGAGGTAGCTGACGGATTTACGATTTTCCGCAATAACCCCCGTTACTCTTTCTAGGTTTAATAATAGCCTATTATTTTAGAAAAATGTGCGTTTTCAAGCCTATTTATAGTTCTTTACAGCGCTTAGAAGCCCTGAGCAGCCTCAATTTTCCTCACTCACGGCGTTTTCCTCACTTGCACCGAACAAGATTTTATCGCGCGGATTTAGCGCTTATCATTAATTTCGATACTCGTCCGGGCACTCTGCCACGCAGGCCAAGTAACTTCGTCGCGACATACATCAAAGCCTGATTACTCGATACCACTGGCTTATCAAGCGCCTTTTCAAGCTCTTCTATGACCTCGATTGTCCGCATGTCGGTGCAGGATAAAACTGGACCAGCCCTGGTTTAGTGAACACATTCGAATTCCTTAAGCTAATACTTTAAATCACCCTAAGGTGGTCATTTCTTCTAGCTTATACCAAGGTCCTTTGGATTCCCAATAGTGCGTCAGCAGTCTTCATCGTAATCAAAACACATCCAAAAATGTTTACCGCGAATTTCTGCCGTAATCTCCTCACAAAAACATTCTCCTATCTAATTTTGTTCATTCATCTATACCGCCGCTCAACTCTAAAATAGTCATTCCGACGACAGCGGGAATCTTACAAATTCTCGTCATTGCAAATCTAGTTTTCAAGATGATAGATCGAAGAAAGCCCATTCCTGTAAAAATGGACGGAAATTATTTTTAACGAGAGAAAAATGTATTCCACCCACTGCAAGTAATGTCTAGGCGTTAATAACGCCAGTACGATTTTATTACGGTGGAATTAGCACGAAATTGCCGAAATGTTGTTTCTTGAGGAACTCCTGTTGCGCGCTAGCGATATCTTCGAGCGCATAGCTTTCTGCGACCAGGGGAACGATTTCGGCACGTTCGATATACCGAACCAGGTTCGGGAACACCGGTTCGTCCCAGGCGGTGCAGCCGATGAGTCTTAAATCCTTGAGATAAAAGTCCCGCATGTCCATATTGACCATTGGTCCCGCGATGGCACCGGAGGACGCGTATCGTCCACCACGACTGAGCAGTTTCAACAAGGACGTAAATCCGCCACCGGCAACATTATCGATAATAACGTCGACGCTGGATCCTCCCAGTTCGGAAATCAAATTCGCATCCCGTTCGACGATGCGGTCGATACCCAGGCGCGCAACCGAGTCGATTTTAGACTTTCCAACAACGGCCGTAACCCTTGCGCCCCTGCGCTTCGCCAACTGCACCACGGCGGAACCGACCCCACCCGACGCGCCGGTTACCAGCACACGGTCATGCGCACCGACTTCAGCACGATGGATCATGTTCTCGGCTGTTCCGTAGGCACAGGGAATGGTCGCCAGTTCGACATCACTCCAGTCACAATCCACTTTGAAAACTTCACTCGCCGGCACTTTCACATACTGAGCGAAGGCCCCATCAAAATCAGAACCCATCCAGATATTCTCGAGTGAGTCGAATCCGTTGACGCGCATACAGGCTCGCACCAGCACGCGCTGTCCAATCCACGAGGATTCAACATCGTCAGCCTGGCCTGCAACCTCACCGCAGCAATCAGTCCCCTGGATAAACGGGAACGGCGTAGTTTCATTCCAACCACCATCGGCCAGCTCGTCGGCATCGACTTCGCTATCGGCGAACTGTTCGGTGCCGCTGGTAACCGAAGACGAATACCAGCCCAGACGCGTATTGATCTCGGTGTTATTCACCCCGGCGGCAAGCACCTTGAGTAATAGTTCGCCGGATTCAAGCACCGGAATTGGTACATCACGATAATCGAGCTTGTCGTAACCGCCGTTGCCGATTGTCACCACCGCTTTCATGCTTTCCTGACCCGGATCTAATGTGAACCGATCTGGTTTCAAGTGAGTTAAATAATTTAGATCAGGCATCCTGCAACACCCCAGATAATTCGACTAAATAATAATTGCTAACCACAAGATTGTCGAATATCTTGATGGCAGTGGCGTTGATAAGAAAAAACAGGCCAGCTGCGATCATTGTTTTGGCTTTGTAAATGTAGAGATTTGCTTTACAAGTAATAGGGCCTTAGTTCCAAGATTTTTGATTTTTAGTTTACAAGATACTTTGCGATGGCCTCTCCGGAGTAAATCCGGGATTCCGAAAAATCCTGGTGAACGTCAGCTTTCTCGATTCATCTCGATTCCCCGATACCATCCGTTCAAGAAATCGCCATGGGGGGGTAAGCAAATACTCTTTGCTGACCTTTGTGCTACCGAAACAAATGGCAACTTACAGCCTATAGTTGTTGTTTCGGCACTTTCCATAAAGCGAACACTCGCAATCCGATGATTTCCAGCTTCAGAATCCCATGATAAATGTGATTCAAGGAGGCGAACATGTCCTTTGCGCCTGCGATATTTAACTTTTATATTCCACCCCTCGAGATCATTCAACTAGCACAAGACTTGATCTGGACTTCTAGGCTCTAAGGTATTTCGATACAAACAGCCTGTCCAGGTTCTCTATCGATTACTCTGCAAATTACTTTTTCAATTGGTCTGTTGTTGGCATGGTCCAGCTCCTGATAAGCAATGGCCATATAATCATCTCCGTATATTCGATTCAAATAGGCGTCGACATTACCTGGAATAAAAATTTTAACTCGCATATTCGTGGGTCCGAATTCAACTTGCTTCAGTCGAGTCTCTTCTTTCGTCAGGTAATAATCAGGCCAAAATTCCAACGCGTCTTGATCCTTGTAACGTATGTGGTCTTGTATTCCAGAGCCGGTTTTATCAAAAAAAGAGGTGGCGAAAACATCCAGGAAAGGCCAGTTATAATCCACGTTCCTGGTGGTGTTATTTTTTACTTGTTTGCCGAAATCGGGCAATAAAATCGGACAGACTCTATATCCGAAGTATATTGGATATAGAGCACAACCATAGCGAGCAAACTCCTTTTCAATCTCCAAACCGGAGAGCTTTGACAGGTCATCAGGATGAACATCAATGTCAATATCATCATCCCAGGGAATAATTCCACCGTGGCGCTTGTAACCCAATACTGTTCCACACTCCGCCCAATATCGTATATCTAATTTGCTGGATATTTTGTGAAAGATATCCAGCAAGTGATACATGTAGGCATTGGCTCTGGGGTCCGTTCGGGTCAGAATTGAATCGACTGGTTCAATATCATTCACATTCATTTTAGCTTTGTCACACCCATTAATTTGCTGGATTTCTTGATTCAACCGGTAAGTGCAACATTGCGACAAGGGTTGTAAGGGAGGTCCGGTCCTCAACTCTGAGTTTCTCGAACATTGCCTTTAAGTCAACTCCCCTTGCCAGCTTCGTAAGAACCATTATTTGGGCCACTGTGCTGAAGAACAGGTAAATGTTCAATCTAATTAAATCGCAGCATTCAGTTCCAACTGCCGCTGGTTACGCCGGTGAATGATTTTCGTGGTTGAGATTCCCTTTGTATACGGAACCGTCCGGAAAATTCCTCTTTCGATGGGGACCCTGTATATATCCCGTTGCTTTTCATCAGAATAGTCGTCTCCATGCACCACTAAACTGAGGTTGTAAATCTCAATCCATGTGGGATCGAACAACCACGGTGCGTTAGGGATCACCTCATCCACATATTTGCATGCACGGACAGACGCGATTCGTTGTTCCATTGAGTGAATTGGTCTGCGCTTGTAAACCTCTGAAATGTCGTCACCGTTAACTCCAACTATAACGTAATCCCCCATCTCGCTGACCTGCCTCAAAAACTCAACGTGTCCATAGTGGAATAAATCTGCCACCATGTCCGCATAAACGCGTGTTGTCGACCCGTTTCTTTTTCTGTCTGGATTTGCCATTCGTTAGTCCTTTGGGTAAGTGACCGGTAAAAACTAGAAGCTCATACTTGATAAAAGATGGGCACGAGCGCATCCCCGATATGGAGCCTGAGTGAGGCCCGCACTAACGGGTAGAGTGATAGATTGTGTGGAAACTACGTCCCTGATCTACACCGAAGCGAGGGTCCGGTGTGATGTCGGCACTGCGAAATCTATGTCCGCCGCGCGAAAAGAGAGGCAACGGCACAATATAGCAGAAAATCGTCGACCACGGGTTAGGTTATGCTCTGACTGACTATCCCAGATAGGTAGCGGTTGCTTTTCAGTTTGGGTCCAACCAAAGGTAGTGACGCAGGGAGTTGATGTCAGAATACCCAATAATTTTACAAATAGGTCTCCGGTAAACTGATTCGGCTATATCCAGTGGAAATTAGTACATGAATTCTGGGTCATAAAATTTTTACTCTGCGTCCCGTCAGTGTAAATTGAACTGATAAGGCTGGCTGCGTAAGAGATGATTTAAACCAAACCAAGCCACACCGGCTTCGTTAATGTCGGCTCCGGGGACCAGCCGTCTGGGTAATTTTTCGAAAGGTCTGCTTTTCCAGTGTCAGAGCTATCGAATCATATAGACTTTACGGATGGTGTCGCTTACTTTACAGATGCCGCGCCACCCTTTTGGGAAGAATGCGAGTGTGCCTGGTGCGACTTCAGTGATCTCACCCTGAGTGCTGGTATAGGTACAATGGCCCGCTAGAAAATGGCAGAACTCGTCGCTGGTAACATTGCAGTGCCAGGTTCCAGGTGTACAGTTCCAGATTCCCGTTTCGGAACTTCCGTCCGCATTGCGATGAAGCAGCTTGCCAAAAGTACGTGACTCACCTTCTATTGCGTCAGGAACCTTACCCCAATCATCGAACGCCCTGTCGACTAGCGGATCGTGCAGCACACTCACCTGCTGTTCGTTTTCGCCACTCATGACAACATTTTGTCGAGTATGTCAGCGGCCTTGGAAGGGCCATGCTGGCTCTGCATATGTGCACTGGTATTGGCCAGGTTCTGTTTCATTTCTGAGCTGCTCAAGGCCTGATTAATCTTATCCGCCAGCAGTGCATGATCCCAGTTATAGCGATCCAGTTTAAATCCATGGCCGGTTTCTTCTACCCGGGTCGCGTTGTCATGACCGTCCCATACGTACGGCATAATGATTGCAGGTTTACCAAAGTACAGGCACTCGGTGAAGCTGTTGTTACCTCCATGATGAATAACCAAATCCACCTGGGAAATTACTGAGGGCTGCGGGTACCAGCTGTCGACAATCACGTTGTCGGGAATATTATTATATTCACTCATGTAATCGCCCACGTTGACTAAAGCTCTGACCGGCATCGCTGAAACGGCATCGATCATACGTTTGAGTAAATCCACGTCGCCGGCACCAAGAGAGCCGTAGCTGATGTAAAGCAATGGTTGCTCATGATTGGCCTTGAATTCAGGCACACGATAGTCTTGGTCTTTGCGCACGCAACCTTCGAGGTACTGAAACCGCGCAGGATCCAGAGGGGTTGAGCGCTTAAATTTTACCTGTTCGGGATAGAGAAGAAGGTTCATATGTGGAGATGCTTCAAAGAACTGGCCCAGAGGGTAGGGTTGTTCCCCGCATTTCTGTATAAACGCGTTGTAGTCATCGTGTATTGGTTTAATGACCTCGTTAAAACGCGTTCTATACGCTTCATGGCAGGTCTGATCATCCTCACCGCACCCCGACAGGTGGGGAGGGATCGCCGGATCTTCGATTTCATTTTCAGAACAGGAAATAATCCGCACCCAAGGCACTTTATTTTGTCCAGCGTAGTGTTTGATCGCTGGAAACATGATCACATTATCTACGCAGACCAGATCAGGCTTGATTGATGATAGTACCGCTGGCAGATCTTTTTCGGCCCATTTGGCGCTATCGACAATCGCCTCCCAGCATTCCTTGACGTAGTTATCGATTTGATCGATTGGCGCCTTACGGAAATTCGGAATGTGGCCGTTAATAAAATCCTCCCAAAACTTAGCCATTTCTTCCGCCGGCATCGGTTCGGACAGGTTGACCGGGTGGGCTTCAAATCCATAGCCCTGGTATACCTCAAGGAAGCCCGGGTCAGACAAAAAGACCGCCTGGTGACCCGACTTTTCTATTGCCTGAGCAATGCCGACTGAATTCAGCGCTGGCCCGAAGGCCGCCTCCGGAAAAAAAGCAATGATTTTCTGACTCATGTTTTCTCGACCTTTTATAAATTTTTAATCTAGTAATAACCGACCGTATCTTTTCTATCATCAGGTTTCGTGACGATAACTTTTGCACGCCAGGCCAATCTATTGGTCTCCCTCAGCATACGATAATTATATTGCGCCGATCATCGCAGCTGCGCAAGTCTTGGTGTCTGCGCTACCTCCGAGGTCGCGAGTCCGAGCTTTATCGTCCTGTAATACCTCTTCCATCGCACTTTCCAGGGATTGAGCGGCATCCGCTTCTCCAAGATGATCCAGCATCATTGCCGCGGTCCATACCGCTGCCACCGGATTGGCGATCCCCTGACCCGCAATGTCAGGCGCGGAGCCGTGCACTGGCTCAAACATCGAGGGATATTCCCGGCTCGGATTGATATTTGCTGCAGGGGCAATTCCGATTGAGCCGGCAACAGCGGGACCCAGGTCAGAGAGAATATCGCCAAACAAATTCGATCCAACTACCACATCAAACCAGTCCGGATGTTGCACAAAGTGCGCGGTCAGAATATCAATATGATACTGGTCGGTTTCTATATTTGGATAATCCGCGCAAACCGCCTTGAAGCGCTCATCCCAGTAAGGCATGGTGTGCACGATCCCGTTTGATTTGGTTGCGGAGGTCACTTTCTTACGCGGACGCGTGGCGGCCAGTTCGAACGCATAACGCAAAATACGGTCTACTCCCTGGCGCGTAAAGACACTTTGCTGTGAAACAAACTCTCTATCGGTACCTTCAAAAATACGGCCGCCGATTTCCGAGTACTCTCCCTCAACGTTTTCTCTGACCACGACAAAATCAATGTCTTCGGGCCCCCTTCCTGCAAGCGGCGACTGAATACCTTTGAGCAGACGAACTGGTCTGACGTTGGCGTACTGGTCCATTTCCCGTCGAATCGGAATCAACAAACCCCAAAGTGAAACATGATCGGGCACGCCCGGAAATCCCACTGCACCAAGATAGATCGCGTCAAACTCCTTGAGCTGTTCTATCCCGTCTTCAGGCATCATTCGGCCGGTATCAGTGAACCTCTGACACGACCAATCGAACGTTTGCCATTGGACTTCAAAGTTAAATCGGGTGGCGGCGGCTTCCACCGCTCGTTGTCCGATCGGGATCACTTCCTGGCCAATACCGTCGCCGGGTATCACCGCAATTCGGTATTTCTTCATTTTCATTTTTTATCAGTATCCTCGATTAAGAATTTTTGCAGATGGTCAAATAACTCTGTTGGATTCTCCTCCGCAAGATAGTGACCTCCCTGCATAGCAAAACCGTCAACATTTATGGCGCGCTGTCGCCACAGACCCAAGGCATCAAAACAGCGTTCAATTACTCCTTCCCTTCCCCAGATGACCAGTATTGGGCACTCAACCTTGCGATCTCCATCTGCGTTGTCATGCTCGATATCGATACCGGCCGCCGCGCGATAATCCTCGCAGCTCGCGTGAATAACCGCGGGGTCGCTGAAGCACTCGAGATATTGCGCCAGCGCTTGTTCGCTAAAGGGACGCAAGCCCGCCGAACCACTGCCGCACTTGGCGAGCCAGTAGCCTCTAGGGTCCGCACCAATCATATTTTCCGGCAACGGCGCATCCTGCACCAGGTAAAACCACCACCAGTAAGCCTTGGCGAAGGTGTCGTCGGTATGCCTGTACATTTCCCGAGTGGGCGCGATATCGAGCAGCACCATTTTATCGACCCGTTGCGGCCAATCCAGGGCAAGACGGTGCGCCACTCGCCCACCTCTATCGTGACCACAGACCGCGAATCGCTGATGCCCCAACTTTGCCATCAGTTCCACCATATCGTCGGCCATGGCGCGCTTGGAGTAACTGCTATGGTCTGGGGTCGCAGCGGGCTTTGCGGATTTCCCATAACCGCGTAAATCCGCTGCAACCACGGTATGCGTTTTGCTCAGACTGGGCGCAATTTTATGCCACATGGCATGGGTCTGCGGATAGCCATGCAGCAGTAACACGGGAGGTCCCTCACCGCCTATGACGCCATGAATATTGGTGCCTTTACAATCAATATCGAACTGTTTAAAACGGTCAAACACGCTCAAACTTTGGCATGTGCTTCACAATAATCTGCCATCTCTTTCATGCTTATAAAATAAAAATCAAATGCCGGTCGTGTATCCACTCGAGCCGTAGCGCCCCAGTTATCGCTGTCTTTAAGGTTTTGTCGATCTATCCAGACGTTGGCCAGGTCAAAATTCTTTGCCTGCACATGATCATGATGAAGGCTTTGTGCAGTATGTAAAACTTTTTCATGTGTTACACCAAGATCAGACTGGAGATGCTTGAGCATATAAGAAAAGTTTTCTGGATCAGGTTTATAGCTGCCGATATCCTCAGCGGTGTAGATCGCATCGAACTCCACGCCTAACTTTTGATTCGATGCAGCAAACCCATCGCGATTTACGTTTGAAAGAATCACCAGATTGAAGTGCTTCCTGAGTGTGCGCAATGCATCGGCCGTATCGGCAAACGCTGGCCAGTGTGGCACTGAAGCGCCAAATGCAAGATCGAGTTCGGGTTGGGTATTTAATTCGAATTGTTCTGCAAGATGTCGATGTACGTGAGCCAGCAACTCAGGGTAAACCATATCTGGTGTATCCGCTTCCTGGGCAGTCTCTATTCGAGCAAAGGCATCTAGGCCGGTTATGCGATCGATATGGCTGGCACTATTTTCCATCAATAAGGGCTGCAGGGCATCCCAAATGCCACTTTCCCAGTCAATCAGCGTGCCATAACAATCGAAAGTCAGGGTAGAAAATTGATGAATGTTTTTAACCATCGTAAAACTAGTGAAACTTACTTGAACTCGAATTGATCTGCATCCATTGACGCGGAAAAGTATGCCCGATACGCCGTCAGATCACTCATTTGATAGCTGCCCAGATGACGCCGTCCAGGAAATTTCTCCAGATGCTACAAGGTGCACAGAATCTCAGCGGCCTGCTTAAGCGTTTCATTTTGCTTAGCGAAACAGAAGCGCACAATTCGCGTATCTGGCGGTTCCTGACAAAACGGAGACAGAGGAATAACCGCTACGCCTTTTTCCTGGGTAATCCAGTTGGCAAACTCCATATCTGTTAAATCTGAAATCTCACTGTAGTCCGCAAGCTGGAAATAGGTGCCGTGAGAGGGCAGCAACTTAAATCGAGAATCTGCAACTTGTTCCCGGAAATAATCGCGTTTTTCCTGGTAGAACGACGACAAACCCAGGTAATGTTCTGGCGCCTGAGCCACAAAATCTGCCAGTGCCCACTGCATCGGAGTCACCGTTGTAAAAACATTGAACTGATGAATTTTGCGAAATTCAGTGGTGAGATCAGGTGGTGCCACGCAGTATCCAATTTTCCATCCGGTCGCGTGATAAGTCTTGCCGAAAGAAAACACGGCAAAACTTCGCTCGCGCAGTTCGGGATGGGCAACCACACTGGTATGCGTCTTACCGTCGAATACGATGTGCTCATAAACCTCATCACTCAAGACACGGCAATCATAGGGGCGAAGAGTTTCAGCCAACTGGTCGAGGTCAGAACGATCAAGGGTGGTTGCTGTTGGATTGTGTGGGCTGTTGACAATAATCAGCCGGGTGCGTTCGTTTAATGCTTGTTTAAGACCATCCCAGTCAATACGATAATCGGGAAGAGTCAACGGCAAGTGAACGGTAATTCCTCCGGCCAACTCTACCGCAGGCTCATAAGAATCATAGGCCGGGTCAAATACGATCACCTCATCGCCCTGAGTGACCACCGAATGGATGGCGCAAAATAGCGCTTCGGTAGCGCCGCTGGTAATGGTGATTTCGCTCTCTGGATCGACTTCGATTCCGCTTTGATCGGCAATCTTCTGCGCGATCGCCTGACGCAGCTCCGGCACTCCAGTCATCGGCGGATACTGGTTTTTACCAGCTCCGAGATAATAAGTCACCTTATCAAGTAGTTCTTGTGCGGGTTCGAAATCGGGAAAACCCTGGGACAGGTTTATAGCACCGTAATCGTGGGCCATCTTGGACATCACAGTGAAAATTGTGGTGCCGACATTGGGTAATTTACTGAGGATTGGGCTTGGCATCTGGTCCCGGAGTTTCGGTCAAAGGGAAATGAGTATAAATCAAATTGGTTATGTTTCATTCATTGTTAGCCATAACCGATCCTGCTTTGGAGGTAGAATAGCCGCCAAGAAAAAATCCCACCATCAATGAAGATTATCACCTGGAACGTTAACGGCATCCGCGCCGTCGAGCGTAAAAAAGAGCTGCAGAATTTATTGCAGCAACAGCAACCGGACATTCTGATGCTGCAGGAAATTAAAGGCAGCATCGACCAGTTCAGCGATTTTCTAAAGCAGCACCCGGAATACCAACAGTACTACAGCAGCGCTGAGAAAAAAGGCTATGCTGGCACCGGGATCTGGATCAGCAATGAGACTTCGCAGCAGGTCCAGAAACTGCGTTTCAATACGGAAGTGCCTGAGGCGCCAAACGCCGATGAAGGCCGGATTTCTCACCTGTCCTTTCAGTGGAAAAACGCCGACTGGGATCTATTGTCTATTTATTTCCCTAACGGAGGTAAGAGTGAGCAAGCCTGGGAGGAAAAACTTGTTTTCTATGACCGCATCCACGACTACATGAATACACTTCGCGATCGGAAACGAATCGTTATCGTCGGAGGTGACATGAACGTGGCCCACGCCGAAATTGACCTGGCACGTCCAAAAGCAAATGATGGAAAGATCGGCTTTCATCCCAGCGAGCGTGCCTGGATGGACAGGCTCATTGAGGACAACTGGTCCGATGTGTGGCGACAGCGCAATCCCGGCGTCACTGACGTGTACTCCTGGTGGCACATGATATCAAAAGGACGAGAACGCAACGTTGGATGGCGCATTGATTACTTTCTGATGGAGAAAAAGCACCTGGATAGGGTCAATGAGGTGGACTATCTCCAGGATCAAATGGGCTCAGATCATTGCCCGATGGCCATTGAAGTAAACTGACAACAGATAGGCGCAGACGCTGCTGGCTTAGCCGGTAATTTCCATTTCAGCCCGCACGGTCGTAACGGGAAGATCCATATAACAGATACACAAAAGATCCCGCGGCGGCTATCCAATAAATTGGGATCAGCATTCGCTCGCTATCGGCCGCATGCAGGATGACTGCGCCAAAGGCGAAAAACACCACTGCAATGCCTATCTGGGAGTAATAGCTCTTGAGAATCAGGTATCGGTGAGACAGCGTATCGCGGGCCAGGTCATAAAATCGCTTGTTCATAGCAAGACGAAAAAACGAGGTGCAAAAGGTGATGAGCACCAGGTAGATAAACATTAGTGCTAACGATTGCTCGTGGTCCACCAGTGCCCGCAAGGCCCAGGACAGCGCATAAAGCACCACCGCAAATCGATAAATATGTTTGCGTGTTAACCGATCAATTGCGTTCTTTAGCAGGTAAAACAATACACCAAATATGATGGCCAGGGAAAGCACTATGGCGCCGAGACGAGCAAAGCTTTCGTGGGCCAGCAGAAACAGGGAAACTACCCAGAAGAAACTCTCAAGAAACAGATAAATCCCATCTACAAGAAAAATCAGGCGGGAAGCATCATTATCACGAAACCGTCCGATCTCTGAAATAGCAATGGGTTTAAAGGATGACAGAGAATCAGGGGCCATAGGCCTGGTCACTAGAAACATGCCAAAGCCCAACGCGCACAACAGCATGCTGCCGTACACAATATAGTTGAATCCGCTCTTTTCCAGAAGCAGGCCGCCAAGAAGAATTCCTACTTGTAACAAGAATCCAACATATATCTGAAGGTTTCCATAACTACGCCCGGAATTACTCTGATCGACTCTCTCGAAGAACAGTGCACGCTGAGTAGTCCAGAAAAAACTGTTATAAACACCGTAGCTGATGCCCAGCAACAGCAACACACCCAGGCTCATTCCGAGAATCTGGACGTTGAGCAAAAGCAACACCTCCAGCACCAGCGATACCCCGATCAGCTGTATTAAACTTATCGAGTGGCGCAGCCTGTCCCAGGCCCAGAGCCCAATGCAGAAGCCGGCTCCTGCTGAGCCAACGAATAGCGAAATCGCGCCTAATTCAAATCCATGTTTCCACAGAAACACTGGGATGAAAAAGGGAAATATTCCGATCAGCAGCGAATGCAAGCCCAAATATTGATAAAAAGTTCGGGAAAGTCGCTGTGTACCAGAAGCCGCGGCCGGGGAGTCCAGAGATGCTAGTTGCATTAAAAAATATCCTTGTCCTTTATTTCAATTTTATCAAGTTCAGCCAAGTCTGCGGAGAAATCTTCCTTGCAGCCAAAGCGGGGGTATTGATGCATTTCCATATAGGGTCTTGAATTCACCTCGATAAAAATACTTTTCTGGTCTCGATAGCTGGTTTCAATGCCTTTTTCAAAAATCACATCGATACCGAATACATTTGCGTCAAACATCTTGACCACTCGCTGAAAAAGTTCGCGATTTTCATCGGGGATTGCTGCCTGATCAATGATTTCCACCACGCCACCCGGCGCCAGCGCCACCCGATGAAATAGCTCAACATTCTGGCCCTTCTCAGGAACCGAGTCTAATTTGAGCTTGTGCTTGGCCAGATGACGGACCACCTGATCACTCTTTTTAATTGGAAAGATCACGGGGTGCAGGTTCATCTCCTGTCGCACTTTATTTTCTATGTCGATTAGCTGGTCAATAGTAGAGTTGCCGTCACCCACTACGAAAGGCGGATAACGGCGAATTACCGAAATCATATGATGGTCAGTTGCCAGCACACGATAGTTAGCTCCATCCAAATACTGTTCAATTATGGTTGTGGGCCACCAGATTTTGGCCAGAAAAATCGCACGCCAGAGTTCGCCGAAACTGTTGATCGGAAAATAGCTGCCACGAGAATACCCACTCACATTTGGTTTGACCACCACAGGAAACCCATGCTGGCTGGCGAACCGGTGCGCTACCCATGGCCACGTGAAAACCGTCCCTCGCGCGTGGGGCACATCATTTTCGGCAAAAACAGAACGTCCCTGCGCCTTAGATCTGCATGATTTTCGGACATCGAGCGAATTGTAGCTGCTGCATCCATGCATGTATTTTTCACTGATCCAGGCGTAAATAAGCGCCTTCAGTTTTTTCATATTTTCGCTCTCAGAAAATTCAGGAGTCGGCTTTCTCGGTTATACAACATGATTTTGGTAAACACCGGCTTTTCGGGCAACGATTTGTCGCGTGCTTTGGTAATGCGTGCAAGACTCATCATGTAGCGACGGATCATATCGAGAATCTGTTTCAATCCATATCTTCGATCCAACATATTAATTGGCATTGGTAAAAACAGATTGACTTCGATCACGTGAAACCGTCCCACCATTAAATCCTCAAGGGAATTAGCTCGCACGCTGGCGCGTGATATATTGAAATGCCCGATTCGATTCACGTGCTGCCACAATTGACCTATCTGGGTCGAATCAAACTGCTCAGTGATTTCAACGTATTTAGTACTTGGGTTATAGATACCGTTTATCGGATTTGGTTCCGATTCGTTTACCGCCTCGGTAACCGTCAGCACCGCATAGTTATTCTGGTCATGATAGTGACGCATTGAAAATATTTCGAACTCCCGCGACTCAGGCGCAGCTTGTTGCAAGAGGAATTTAACGCGTTCATTCTTCGTTCGTTTACGAATTTCTGTCAGATCCTGAGGAGAATCTGCACGCTCAACACCTGCAGCATTTTGTCCCCACTCTGGTTTTACAAACACCGGCCAGTATTCAGGTACAACCTCACCATCATCGTAGCGTTGTTCCAGTCGCCACTCCTGCGGGATGTACTGATCGATATCGAGCTTGGAAAAGATCCCCTCGTGGCGATCAAAACAAGGGGAATTGAGTTGAAAGTACTTACACGGCTTGGTACCGATGCGGATACAGTACAGGATATATAGAATCACCATGGTCACGGTAATCTTCATAATTCGCCGCTGCTTGGTTTGCCGTGTACTTGCAATGGTTTAACTCCTGGCACAGAGATGCCAGCCGAGAGCCAATTGATGTGGTTGACTACGGTTTAATTCGTGAATTGATCAGAAATAAAACGACGCCCAGGATCAGTATCGATACCGCGGCGTAAAACAGCGAGCCGCCATCTGATTTACCTTCATGCAGTACTTCTACGCCGAGCGGGGTAAACAGGTGAAAAAACACTGCCCCAGCCATCACAGCAGAAGCCATTAACCCACCAATCTTATGAATTTGGGGCCTTATTAAACTTTTATTGGATTTTCCCGCTAACCCGATCAACCAAAAAAAAATGGGCGACAACAACACTATCGAGGTAAGAAGCTCGACACTTCCTACAACAAAAGCACCGTACTGACCAAACAACTGACCAAAACCCTGGCTGAAGGTATCCGACATCCAGGCCCCGATAGTGCCGAAAATATGTTGCGTATCAGGGTGGCCGGTAAACTTGTAGGGCAAGGAAAATAAAAACACCTTACAAATCCAGATCACAATAATCCAACTTACGAGTGCGACAGCTTTTTTGTTCATGCAGGAATGTTGTGGATAAAGAAAAGGAACAACGTAGATCGAATTTCCAATGGACCGATTATATGCCGGATAGTTCGATTCAAGATACATAGGCACTACAGCGAAAGGTCGTGCCAGCTATCGCTCGATATTAACACTGGAAGCATAACGTCGACCTGTCACCAATTCTTCAATCTTAGCCACCCTTCGATGTCGCTTCGGCCGCAGACGTGTCAACCGCAAGCATAGCTGCAAGGGCATAAAGAAATTGGTGATACTTGACGCTCACAGTTACTCCAGATAAAAAGATGACAGAGCAAATGATGTACAAATATTTATTATTGCCCACTTTTAACCGGAACCTAGGCGAAAAATCCAGGTTACTATTTCTATTCCTGGATAGCGCACCACAATCACATGGGCAAACTAGAAAAATTCAATGCTGCAACCGTTTGAAGTAGTGTTGTTGTTCGTTTTTGTAGTGATCGCAATCATGTTACTGCGAAATCGGCAGGCCCATGAGCGAGCAGACCAGGTGGCAAGGCAATACTGCCAGCAAAATGGATTGCAGTTCCTTGATGGCACTGTGGTTTTCAGGGGCATGCGTCTTGATCGTAACAGACTTCAATTCTGTCGAAGTTTCCGGTTCGACTACTCTCTTAACAGCGCTGATCGCCATCAAGGATTGCTAACTTTATGTGGCGATCATATTCAGTCATTTCGAGTAAACCCAGATCATCTAAAGGCAACCACAATTCTGCATTAACGTGCGATAAGGAACTTTCCGTTATCACATAGCATCAAAGCTGTTCTACAATGTCATTAGTCCTAAGCGTGAATTAGCCATGTCTATCTCTGCAAAAGCAGTTTTCAGCACCATCATCTTGACTGTCATGTGTTTTGCCTTAACATTACCACCTCATGGTTTGGCAGCTGACAAAACTTCCCAGGGCCCGATCAGCACCAGCAGATTTGGCAAAGTCGCCATCGGGGGCTACGATACTGTCGCCTATCATGATAAAACTACCATCGAAACGCATACCGCGACCGAAGGCAAGAAAGCCTGGGTGCATGAATGGCGAGAAGCAACTTGGCGGTTCGGTTCGGAACAAAGCTATCTGGCTTTCAAGGCGGACCCCGAAAAATACCGCCCGGCTTTTGGCGGTTTTTGCTCTAACGCTCTAAGCCTCGGTGAGGGATTAATTCGAACCGATGGCACCCACTGGGAAATTCTGGACGACCGATTACATCTGTTTTATGCCGCACGAGGACGAGATCGCTGGCTCGATGGCAATCACGCTCAGTATCTTGAACAAGCCAATCAGGCCTGGAAGGAAATCACCGGTTATGACGACCAATAAAAGAATTCTGTCTTAAAATGATTGACCTATATACCTGGACCACACCCAACGGACGCAAAGCATCCATCATGCTCGAGGAGACCGGTCTTCCGTACACAGTACATCCAATTGATATCGGTAAGAACGATCAATTTGACGAAGACTTCCTGAATATCAGCCCTAACAACAAAATACCCGCTATCGTTGATCAAGATAATGGCATGAGCCTGATGGAGTCTGGCGCTATCCTGATCTATTTGGCAGAGAAAACCGATATGCTGATGCCAAAACAAAACAGGTGGCAAATTCTCGAATGGCTTATGTTCCAGATGGGTGGCTTTGGCCCAATGCTAGGCCAGGCGCACCACTTCCTGCATTTCAAACCCGAAGTCAGCGAATACGCCTCAAAGCGATACAAAGTTGAAGCCCAGCGTTTATACGCTGTGATTGATCACCAGCTTGAGCAGAGCGAGTACATAGCAGGCGATTATTCCATAGCGGATATAGCACTTTGGCCCTGGGCGTCCCGATTCGAATGGCAACAGGTTGATCTCGACGATTTCGAAAACGTTAAGCGTTGGTATATATCAATCGCTGAGCGCCCTGCAGTTCAACGCGGCTATGACATTCCTATCAGGGTTGGTGACATTCCAATGCCGTAAGGTGTTAATGTAATTCGACTATTCATGCGGCACCAGATCAAAACAACTAATTTCGTTTAGTGATCCGAGCCGCATTAAGGGCCCCCATGTACCTGTTCCGCTAGAAACGTATAGGTGTGAATCCTTCTCTCGATAGAGGCCACGAATGCGGCTGAACTGCTGTCGGACCACAAAATTAAATGGAAATATCTGGCCGTTGTGCGTGTGTCCTGACAGCATCAGGTCGACGCCATGTGCCACCGCAGCTTCCCAGCCCAGGGGGCGGTGGTATAGGAGGATACTGAAGTGATGGTCATTGACCCCTACCGTAGGGAGATGATTGGCCAACTGCTCATTGTGGTCAGCATCGTCAATCCCGATAAACTGTAGCTCATCGTGCTCGACCTGGCTCTGCTGACGTAACGGGATTACTCCAAGGGCTTCCAGCATTGACAACGCCTTTGGCAAATCAGCATAGCGCTCATGGTTGCCAATCGAAAAGAAGGTTCGGGCGATTAAATTTTCCAGCGGTCGCAGTGCATCAATTTCCACTGAGCTGGAATCGATCAGGTCTCCCGTGATCACCACAAAATCCGGTTCAAGGCCATTAATCCGATTAACGATGCGATCCATAAATCCACGCTGACGTGAACCAATGTGTACATCGCTGATCTGCACCACGCGGCGTCTTTTACTGATTTTGGGTGATCGAATTTCGAGATGTCGAACATTAAGATGATGGGACATCACCCATGCTGCAAACACAAGTAAACACGAGATTCCAAACACCCAACGAGCCGCTTCCGGGTCGTTAAAGTTACCAAATACTCTCAGAACTTCGTATGCCAATACGGTCGTTGCAAAGACAAAGCTGATCCCCATCCAGTGCACCACCAGATAGCGGACCACCATTCGGGCACCACCGAACGAATACCACATACCAAAAAACCCGGTGATCCAGAGCAGGATCCCACCTTGCCATCCGATGTCATAATGGGGCCCCGCCCATGCGCTTAGTCTCATCACCGGGTAAGCGAATACTAAAAAGCAGACCAGTCCAAATAGCACTGGAAACAGGTAGCGGGAACGGAGCATTTACGGAATGGCAACCAGAATCTATAGCGAGTAGACAACAGATTTTAGCAACCATTCCATTCATCATTTTTACTTTCATAAGAATTTCAGAGACAAAACTTCGTTACCGCAAGTAATCCTCTATGCAGCATGATCCAATACGGTCTCCGCAAGTGCCTTTTGTGCGCCAGCAGTTTAGCAGGGGGTGATTTAGTCTCCTTAACCAGGCGCACCCGAGGCACAGCAAGTGCATGTCGCCGTTGATTAATCCGTCAAACCGTCACTGCGCCTGATGCGATCGAGGCGATGTCGCCATCCATAATACCGATATCCTTTAAAGCGCGCTCATTCAGAGAAGACAATTCCCGCACGGCTCGCTGCATTCTGCGCCGTTTGATAGCCTACTGCGCCGGGGAACCGGATGACACCAGACGCCGCCCGATAAACCTTCTGGGCTGCCCTGACAAATGCCTTTGAACTCAGCAAGCGTCGACGCTCAGGATAAACTCGAACCGCGTTCGGATCGTATTGCAGACCGAGCTGCCTGCCTAGCCGATGGAAATTGCCAGTATGCGGCTCATTTGCGCGAGATTAAATCTAGATTCATGTTGCCACTGATTGAAGGCGTCTTGTACCGCTCGCTTGGCCGCTTTTGCGGTGGGCGGTTTATCGATGACACCCGCGTTGATTAATGCACGGATGACATCAGGCGTTAACAGAAAGCCATCCTTACCGACGAAGCGGAGGAAATACTGGCAGCTGTTGCCCCCCATTCGCTCGCCATGCTTCTTGAAGTAGTCTAGAAGACCAACATAATCTTCTGATGGCCATGCGCCCAGAAACCGTCCGAAGGAACCGTGCTGTCTGTTGATCTCTGCAATCATGCCGGCGTTGCGGGGCACGGTAAGTATCTTCTGCCGATTTCGCACAATCCGTTCATCGGTGCACAACCTGTCCTCGTCTTCTGGCGACATATGCAGACAGGTTTGGATATCAAAATTCCAGAATGCCTGTTCAAACGCCGGCCACTTGTTATCGATCACCTTCCATACAAATCCGGCCTTAAATATGGATTTGGTGATTTCAGCGAGATATCGATCATCAGGCACAGCGGACAACTGTGTCGGCGTTTTGATGCTGTCGGGCAGTAGCTTTTTGAGTGCCCGTTGACCACCCTTACGGTCCGCTGCCTGCTCGAAGATTTTTTTGAACCGTGAAATTTTCTTAGCCATTATAATCCGACCTCATTTTCAACATTTAATCATAATGAAACGCAACACAGCCACGCGATTGCGGAAAACCAAGGTTATCGCAACTATTGGTCCCGCCTGCGACGACCTAGAGACACTGAAGCAGATGATCCACGCCGGCATGAACGTCGCAAGATTGAATATGTCGCATGGCAGCCCGGAAAGCCACAGCAAGACCCTTGCCCGGATTAAACAGGCAGCACAGGAGGTCGGCTCTACGGTCGCAATTATGGTGGACAATCGTGGTCGTGAAATTCGAACCGGAAAATTAAAGCAGGACTCTGCATTATTACAAAGAAATCAGATCTTTTATCTCTATGGCGACGGACGACCTGGAGATGAACACGGCGTATCACTCACCTTCCCGCGCCTTCATCTGCATGTCCGGCCCGGGGAACGTATTCTGGTTGATGACGGACAGATTGAACTTCGGGTTGAAGCGATAGAAGACCAGGCTGTGCAGTGCAAGGTCGTCTGCGGGGGATTGCTTAAGGACAGCAAGGGTGTCAATTTTCCAGATAACACCAGCGCACTCGATGATATGGAATACGATGACAGCGTGGAAGTGGATTTCGCCGCGCTGCATGAGGTCGAATATTTCGCAGCATCTTTTATCCGTAATGCAAATGAAATCGAACGGTTGAGAAATCGCTTTGAGTCCCATGGCGCGGATGTCGCGATCATCGCCAAGATAGAGAATCGCGAGGGGGTTCAGAATCTGGTTGAAATTGTCGAGGCCGCCAATGGCATCATGGTCGCGAGAGGAGACCTCGGCGTCGAGCTTGAAATTGGAGAGGGACCTAAAATCCAGAAGCAGATTATTCGCTCCACTGTTTCACGGGGTAAACCTGTTATTACCGCCACTCAGATGCTCGATTCCATGGAGCGCAATCCACGCCCGACCCGGGCAGAAGTCAACGACGTAGCCAATGCCATATTTGACGGCTCTTCGGCCGTGATGCTGTCTGGCGAGACCGCGGCCGGAACTCGCCCGGTTGAATCGGTAGAAACCATGTCAAAGCTTGCGCTCGAAGCCGAATCCGGTCTTAAGGATTACGGTTATCTGCAGCGCATCGAACCAAATCCTTCGAACGAAGTGACGGAAGCGGTGGCTCAGGCATCGATAACCATGGCGAATCATCTGAACGCCGCCGCCATTGTTGCACTGACGGAAACCGGTTTTACCTCTCGTCTTATTTCAAAATACCGACCGGAAAGCCCGATACTCGCAATCACCTCATCGGCCAAGGTGGTCCAGCGACTGGCAATGAACTGGGGCGTGCTGGCAATATTGTATGATGGAAATGGCGACGATGATGACAAGATTCGCTTCGCCTTTGATAACGCGCGACGGCTCGGATACGTCAGCAGCGGCGATCTGGTCATCCTCACCGCAGGCAATCCCCAACAGGCCGGAAGCACCGACCTGATTCGTGTGCTGCAGGTACCCTGAATTTTGTTTTAGCCGTAACTGTCTTCGAGCGGATAATCCGATAGTAAAACCGGGCCTTGAGCGGTAATCCACACCGGTTGCTCAAGTTTTACTCCTTCAGCGCCGCCAGCGCTTCCAACATAACTTTCGATGCAGACCACCATGTTTTCTTCAAACATTCCATCATAGGCACCATACTCTGCATCTTCCGGATACCACAGAAACGGATATTCGACCCCAAGACCACACCCATGTCCTACATCTGCATACCGGTTAGCCAGGTATTCTTCAGGTAATAAGTAGGCTTTGGAGGCGTATTCGAGAAAACTCAGCCCCGGCTGCAGCAGGGAAATATTTGTCTCAAGCTGCGCCCGTGAGATTTCATAAAGCCTGCGCTGCGAATCACTGGGCATGACATCGCCCACTACCCAGGTGCGCGAAATGTCGTTATAGAATCCCATTGGCCCTATCAGGTCGGTGTCAAAAGACAAAAAGTCCCCTTGCTCAATCACTCGATCGGAAGTTTCCTGGAACCATGGATTAGTGCGCGGACCTGAAGTCATCAGCCTGGTCTCAGGATATTCCCCTCCTCTTTCGATACTCCCTTTCAGAAGCATCCCAAGGGCTTCCTGCTCGCTGACGCCAGGAATAAGTTGCTGGCGCAGGTCGTTCATCGCCGCTTCACAAGTTGCAAGTGAATGTTTCAGTGCGCGAATTTCTTCGACGGATTTTAGAGATCTGGCATGCTCAAGAACCATTTTTCCATCCAGCAAAGTAACATCGGTATCAGCGAGCGCATGGGCCGTGACCGAATCCAATCGATCTACAGCAAGACGTCGATTCCCTGCGCCGTGCTGCAAAACCAGGTCAACAACTTCCGCCGCCCATTTGCGAGCGATCTCATCACTGCGATATCCAGTCACCAGATAGTCGGTCGACCACGCAGTGCGGATTTCATCAATCGTGCCCAGACCCTCAAGTAAATGTTTACCCGTAGGTAGTTCAAACATGATCGACGGGCCATCCGCACACACCAGGGCGTAGCGACAGAAATTATGCATGGTCCAGACCTGCATATTGCGCGAGCCGTTGGCGTAGCGGATATTGATCGGATCGAACAGCAGTACCGCTGCGAAATCATGCTGCCGAAGTAAGCTGCGCACGCGTTCGAGGCGATAGTTACGAACCGCCTGCTCATCCAGTGGAGCGGCATCGCTCAATAGGTCGCTCGGATTAACCACGCTCAGCGACCCATTTATCTACTATAGCCACCAGCTGATCTAATCCATCGGTTAATGCCGCCGGCCCGGGTTGCAGAATCAATGGAGATTTTATTTCGTAAAGATCATTGTTTCTGACCGCAGGTATTGTCTGCCACTCCTCTCGTGCGGCGACCTGTTCAGGCCTGAACTTTTTACCGCACCAAGACCCAATAATAATATCTGGAGAACGCCTGACCACCTCCATCGGATCCGCGAGGATGCGGTCTTTGCCCAAAGATTGAATCGAGTTTTCCGGGAAGCAATCAATCCCACCGGCGATTTCAATTAGCTCCGCGACCCAACGAATACCGGTCATCAATGGATCATTCCATTCTTCGAAATATACTTTTGGTCTGCGGCTCATTGACGACACTTTCCGTTTCAACCGGTCTATTCGTGCGACCGAAATCTCCACCCAGTCGACGGCCTTTTCAGAAGCGCCCACCATCGCGCCAAGCTGGCAGATCATCGAGAGTATCTCCGCTACAGAACGTTGATTAAAGATATAGACATTGACTCCGCGACGGATCAGTTCACTGGCAATATCCGCCTGCAGATCAGAAAAACCAAGCACCAAATCCGGCTCCAGAGCCATGATCTTGTCAATTTTTGCCGAGGTAAAAGCCGATATTTTTGGTTTTTCTTTACGTGCCCTCGGCGGGCGCACGGTAAACCCGGATATTCCGACAATGCGATCTTCTTCACCTAACAGGTAAAGCAATTCCGTCGTCTCCTCAGTCATACAGATGATCCGATCGGGAAACAGGTCAGAAGCTGAAAATTCGGTTTTCTTCAACATGATCGTTAAATTTTTAGTTTAACGCTGCGCACCGTACTCACAGTTTACGGCATCAGCGCCTGAAAAAGCGGCGACTCCAATATTTGCTCACGTCCAAATCGCATTAGGTGCAGAAAGTGTTCGGGCATGATTTTATTCATCTCACTCTGCAGCACCAGATTGCCTGTCCCATTGCGGAAGATCACCCATTTGCTCCACCATGAAATCCACCCACAGCCGCACTTTAGTCGATAGCATTCTCGATGAGGGGAAAACCGCATAGATACCCGCCGGCTCTATTCGGTAATGCTGAAGTAATGGTAGCAGCCTGCCTGCCCTGACCGCATCACAAAGTATAAAAGTCGGTAACAGTACTATGCCGCCGCCGTGCTCTGCGGTCGCACACATTAGATCGCCGTTGTTGCTGTCAAAATTACCATTTACGGTAACCTGGTGAATCTGATCGCCTTGGTGAAAACGCCATGTTTTTCCTCTTGGGCCATAGGTATAGGTGAGACAATTATGTTTTGTGAGGTCCTTGGGCACGTTCGGCCAACCGTGACGTTCCAGATACTCTCTGGACGCCGCCAGCATAAACCAACAGGGTGCGATTTTTCTGGCGACCAGAGACGAATCCTTTGGCTGAGTGATTCGAATTGTGACGTCAAAAGCTTCTTCCACCATGTCCACTTTGCGGTCCGAAAGGATCAGCTCAATACTGATTTTCGGATAACGCCGCTGAAACTCCGCCACCAGTGGCCCCATTTGTCGGTGGCCAAAAGACATTGGTGCATTGATTCGCAGTAAACCGGTGGGTGTGGCCGTCAGGCCGGATACGATGCAGTCCGCCCCCTCCACCGCCGCCAGGATTTCTTTACATTTTTCGTAATAGGCTTTACCGGCATTGGTCAGGCTGACCTTACGTGTGGTCCGGTGGAACAACTGACCTCCCAACTCAGTCTCGAGATCAGCCACATACTTACTGACGCCGGCGCGGGACACCGGAAGATGCTCAAGGGCGGCGGAGAATCCGCCTCGCTCGGCTACGGCTATAAAAACTTCCATTGCCAGCAGCTTGTTCATATTAGATTAGATTATTTCTATGGATAATATTTCCAATAATACTGTATTTATCTTATATTTTACGCCAATATAATTAGTGGCAGTGTTTAACTGTTTAACCGAAAACGATGATTAAAATCAGATCTGGCCAGGAACGCGGCCACGCCAACCTGGGCTGGCTCGACAGCCACCATACTTTCTCATTTGGAAGCTACTATGATCCTGCCAACATGGGATTCCACGATCTACGCGTGATCAACGAAGACCGGGTGATGCCGTCGGGCGGTTTCCCGACCCATCCGCACCAGGACATGGAAATCATCACGTATGTCATCGAAGGCGCCCTCGAGCATAAAGACAGCATGGGAAACGGTTCCATTATTCACAAGGGCGACATACAGGGCATGAGCGCGGGGACCGGCGTCGCGCACAGTGAATTTAACCACTCCTCACTGTCACCGGTGCACTTCCTGCAGATATGGATACTGACTGAAGAAAAAGGGATCCACCCCGGGTACGAACAGAAGCGGTTCATCGATCACGCCATACCAAACCAGCTAAATCTGATCGCGGCAAAAGGCGGGCGCGCGAATGCTATCCATATCAATCAGGATGTTGAGATCTATTCTGCGATATTTGAAACCAGCGGCAATTTCGACTGGCAGCCCGACCCGGCACGCCATACCTGGATACAACTGGTAAATGGCGAGCTGAATGTGAATGGAAACATACTGTCCTCGGGCGACGGTGCGGCGATCAGCGATGAATCTCTGGTTGAACTAAAGGCTTCGAAGGACAGCGAATTTCTGCTGTTCAATCTGAAATAAGAGAACCTCCAATGCAATCAAGTATCTCCCAAGAGGCGCTCGGACAAATTCTGTCCGAAGCACGGACTTACCCGGGCTGGCTGGACCAGCCGGTGGAAGACGATCTACTTCGCCGACTTTACGAGCTGGCCAGATGGGGGCCCACCAGTATGAACACACAACCGATGCGACTGCTATTCGTTAAAAGTACCGAGGCCAAGAAAAAACTTTTGCAGGCAGTCGCACCTGGCAATATTCCTAAAGTCGAGGCCGCTCCGGTCACAGTAATTGTTGCTCAGGACATGGCGTTTCATACACGGCTCAGACGCATGGTGCCACATATGAAAGATCCTGAAAGTAGTTTTAATGGGAAACAGGCGTATATCGAAGACACCGCGTATCGCAACAGCACATTACAGGGCGGTTACCTGCTCATGACCGCACGCGCCCTGGGACTGGACGCAGGTCCGATGTCCGGTTTTAATCAGGAAAAGCTTGACGCACTGTTCTTTGAAGGCACCAGCTTCCGCTCGAATTTCATTATGAATCTTGGTTATGGTGATCCTTCCAGCGTCCACCCCAGAGCGCCGAGGTTTGAGTTTGATGAGGTTTGTCAGATCGTTTGAACTGATCTCGGCTATGCAAATTTGCATTCGACCTGTGTATTTATAGTTAGCAGAATTTTTTCGCTATCAGTCTTATAATTCCACCGTGCAATAAACAGTTATCGGTTCATTCGACAACCGACTTTCAAGAGGCCCGAAAATGGCACAGGGTGAAAATCAATTAAGGATTCGAAATATGAAAAAACTACTACTCACAATATTACTCGGAAGCAGCGCATGCTTTGCGACAACACTGGCGAGCGCGCAGGACCAATCGATGGGATTCTTTGTGACGAGCACCGGTCTTGGGCAGGGTGGCAATCTGGGTGGCCTCGATGGCGCCGACGCGCACTGTCAAACTTTGGCTGCGTCGGCCGGAGCAGGAGATCGCCAATGGAGAGCTTATCTCAGCACCGAAGAGCCAGACAAACGAGGGATCAGCGCCAGGAGCAGGATAGGAAACGGACCGTGGTATAACGCCAAAGGCGTATTGATCGCCAATAATCTGACCGAGCTTCATCTTTATAACCGCACCATCACCATCGAAACTGCGCTCGACGAAAAAGGTGGGCACGTCAATGGTCGAAGCGATAAACCGAATGAGCACGATATCTTAACGGGCACACAGGATGATGGGACGGCGTACTTTCCTGATGATGCAGATCACACCTGTAACAACTGGACCAGCAGCGATCAAGGCAGCGCTCAGGTCGGCCACCATGATCGCCATGGGGGTGGCAATACTTCGTGGACTTCCGCCCATCCAAGCAGAGGCTGCAGCCAGGATGCATTGACCAAAACAGGCGGATCAGGTCTGTTCTACTGTTTCGCTGCGGATTGAATCGCTAATTTTCCAGGAAATAAACCCCCGTCGAAAGATGGGGTCTTATACTGATCCTATCCGCATAGCCGCGGCGCGCCCGCGTCTTTTCCCTTGGGGCCATAAATCAATCTTTGGATGCCGGCCCAGTAAGCCGCGGCTTCACACATTGGACATGGCGCCGAAGAAGAATACATGATGGCGCCACTTAAATTACGGCTCGCAAGTCGCTGTGCCGTCTCCCTGATCGCAGATATTTCGGCGTGCGCAGTGGGGTCTTGATCTAATATCACGCGGCTCCAGGATTGGCCTACTATTACGTCATTGATCACTATGATAGCGCCGTAGGGCTGGTCTCCATACTCTATTGCTCGACGACGCATCTCAAACGCGCGCTCTATAAATTTCATCGTCGCAGGCGCATGCGGCTGCGATATCGGCCCCTTCTTTTCCTGCTCGACAGCACCCTGCGCAGGCAATTGATGAGCAAGCCAAAGTGCGCTGAGTCCGCAGGTTCCAAGTACTTTTCTTCTATGCATAGTATTTAGCTAGCTTTAAAGGCGCAGTTATCCCCTGAATACACTGAAAAAAATCAGCATGACCGCTGCAACTGGTGTTCTGGGCGTCCTATAGTCCTCTCCACACCAGCAACACGCCAATCAGAATAAATGCAATTCCAGCGATATTATTGAGCAGCTTCTGTCCAAAATAATTCGAAATAAAACTTCCCGCCAACACACCAATACCCGCTGCTAATACCAATGCAGTCGATGCGGCAGCAAAGACAACATATTTGCTTACCGCTTTGTCAGTCGCAAACACCATCGTGGCAATTTGTGTTTTATCTCCAATTTCCGCCAGAAAAACCGAAACAAAGACTAGTGCGAATGATTTTAGATCCATCAAATACTCCTGGAATAATCCACAATGACATACCGGTTTTTCTATACCGGTTAAAGCGAAAGACGTTCACCCGCACAATTGTACTTGCTAGCCGTCTTGTAAAGCGTATCTGATAAGACCCCCGATAGCAGAAAGCCTCTAGGAATAAAGTGCGGAGATATCGATTCCGGTAATTATCATCACATCATAGGCGAAGACAAAATACAATCTGAACCGACTGCCTGCCTGGTTTGGCAGTCGGTTGAATATAAACACCACTAACTGGTGGTATTAATCATCGTCAGATCCTGAACTGCCGGAAGAATCGTCAGATCCTGAACTGCCGGAAGAACCACTGGAACCAGAGCTCCCTGACGAACCTCCAGAACCTGAACTACCGGAAGATCCACCGGATCCAGATGTCCCGGATGTCCCGGATGTCCCGGATGTCCCGGATGTCCCGGATGTCCCGGACGTACCGGATGTGCCGGATGTGCCGGACGTGCCCGATGTGCCAGATGTGCCACTTGACCCGGAAGGCGCACCTCCCTGACCAAGTGCTGCACCAGAGCCAGTTGTAGAGCTACCACCACCCCCACAACCTGCAAGAGAGCCAAGCCCCAGCACACCAATTAACGCGAGAAAGCGCCGTCTTTTCGTAATATCGTTATTCATAATCAATCCTCTCAAATCGTCAATGCTCTCTACTCTAAGTAGCGCTCGATAATGAAGCCAAAATCATTGAAGTTTAGTAATGGGCTGTCATTGTGATTAAATATAAATGGAACTATGTTCCACGTCAAGTTATAATCAATAATAAACCGGGATACCAACGAATGGTTCACGGTTAAAATGACGAGCACAAATGGTGAAGCCCGCAAAAAGCAGTGATGATGAACATCTAATTCAGGCATTAACCCGCCTGTTGCGTCCGCTGGTCCGGTATCTGCTTACAAAGGGATTTACCTATATTCGGCTGATTCAAATTATCCGTCCTCTATATGTAGCACTGGCAGAGGAGGAATATGGCAAGAAGCATCAGACACTCAGCGACAGTCGCATCAGTGTACTTACCGGTTTGGCGAGGCGATACGTTAAAGAACTGCGACAATCTCCAGTTCCTAATGATCCTGCCACGCTCAAGGCGTCTCCAAGCACCAAGCTGGTAGCGCAGTGGATAACCAACTCACGCTTTCTCGACAAACGTGGAGCACCTCGCATACTCGACCGATTGAAAACGGACAATCTCATTCCAAGCTTTGAGGAACTCGCCAATATAGCGACTAGCGATGTCCGGTCGCGAACGTTGCTCGATGATCTTACTGAGAAGGGCATGATCGAGGAGACACCGAGCGGTAAGCTAAAGTTACTTACCAATGCGTACAAACCAGATAAGCATGCAAACGAACTGATCGACTATTTTGGGCAACATATTCATGACCATCTGGCCGCCGCTACCAACAACCTGCAAGAAAACAATTCGCCATTCTTCGAACGGAGTGCGTTTCAGGATCGACTATCTCCTGAGTCGCTAGAGGCACTAAAGATATTTTCAGATGATCAGGCAATGAAGATGCTGAAGACGGTCTATGCCAGGGCATCAGAACTATCTGAAAAAGATAAGGGCAGAACCGACAATACTTTTAGATTCAGAATCGGCGCCTACTGCTATTCAGAGGATGAAAAGCCTGATTCCGACCCAGACTGATTTAGCCTCCGGACCTCGATTAATTGACATACATGACTGATTAAATGTTCATTTTCAACCGATCAAGAAAAAGACCGGAATTCAGAGTGGACTTCAACGATGGACCATGCGTTGAAATCATTAACCGTGCGGCTGCCTATCGGATATTAATGCTTGACGGTAAAGAGGTCATTCACGACGCAACCATCGAGGGTAAACACTGGACCAGGGCACACCGAAAGTATTTCACAAACTGGAAATTAGAGGCTTATCAGTCCAGTGGGGAGAAAATATTTGAGCATCGATTCGACCTTACGAATCAGAATATTCGAATAAATATTGACTCCAAAAGCCTCGGCGACAGTTTGGCGTGGCTGCCACAAGTTCAAACTTTTGCGCAGCAGCACGCGACCAGCAGAATTTATGTCTCCCAGTTTTGGCTTGATCTATTTGATCAGTCTGCTTATCCAGAACTTATTTTCATTGATCCTGCAAGCACTATAGAAAACTGTTACGCCACTTACAATATAGGATATTACTTCGATCACATACCGTGGCATCATCCAGCTGATCCACGTACACAGCCACTTGGAAAGATTGCATGCGATATTCTTGGGTTGCAATATACGGAGAAACGCCCGCTTTTAGCCGCACCAGAGAAAAATAATCACACCGTACAGAGACCCTATATCTGTATTGCGACTGCTTCCACTGCAGAGTGCAAACACTGGCTGTACCCGGAAGGCTGGCAAATCATTATTGACTATCTGAGGCAAATGAAATTCGATGTCATGGTAATCCAGAAAGAAGAAACCAGCCTTCAACGGATTAACGATCAATCAGGAGAGCGGTCACTTGGAGACAGGATTTCACAGCTAAAACACTGTGAGTTTTTTATCGGACTGGGGTCCGGCCTTTCCTGGCTGGCCTGGGCAGTTGGAAAACCAGTGGTGCTTATCGCGGGGTTCAGCGAACCGTATACGGAATTTGAATCAGATTGTTACCGGGTGTTCAACCCCGAAGCCTGTCATGGGTGCTGGAACGATACAAGATATAGCTTTGAACGCGGCGACTGGAACTGGTGTCCGCGCCATAAAGGATCAGAGAGACAGTTTGAGTGCAGCAAACTGATTGATCCGGATAGAGTTAAAGCGGCAATACAAAAACTACTGAACAATCGGCGTTGATGAACTGCTCTGTAACAGTGCAAAAATAATTGTTGATTTAGCGTCTTCAGATAAATAGGAAAAGATACCGTTTCATACGTCTACGGAACTCGAAATTACATATCCTTAACTCAGTGCGACAGCAGAAAATTTCTTCGACAGGTTAGTTGTCATCATCGCCACTTGAGCCAGACGACCCAGAAGATCCTGAAGAACCACTTGAGCCGGATGAGCCACTGGAGCCGGACGATCCTGAAGAGCCACTCGAGCCAGAGGTGCCTGATGAACCGCTTGAGCCAGATGAGCCAGTGGAGCCGGACGATCCTGAAGAGCCACTCGAGCCAGAGGTGCCCGATGAACCGCTCGATCCCGAGGAACCGTTTGTTGAAGCTTTAACATCATCCGCAGTTGCAATGGTGCCACTTATTCTCACATTTTGAAGGTTGACACTCCCACCGCTTGGCGCATCAATCCTAATAGAGGAAACAATACTATTGGAGTTAAATTTTACATCCTGAACTCCCGCCGACACCTCGCCCAAAGAAAAACCACCTGCACTGTTTGTGGTTGTGTTTTTGTCACCAGCAGAAACACCAATTCCCCCTATACTTCCAGTCACATTATTAGCGACAACGTTGCCAGAGATAAGAGCCTTTCCTGTCGCCACGATCCCACTTCCACTACCTGAAACTGAGCCACCACCCCCTCCACATCCTGCCAAGCCCCATGATCCGCCTGCCATAACCAAGCTCAACTTCAGAAAGTTTCGTTTTTTAAAATTCACTGTTTAATCGATCGAGTTGGACGTTTGGAATTATGCTCGGCCTGAAATTACTATTAAATAATTCGGGCATTTCAAAAAAGCGATTTTTTAAAGGGAAAAACATCGCTAAATGATCATATTATTGAGTTTAACCATTCCAGAACAGGAGCGAATGTCGCACTAATTTACACAACTATAGTCTCAATTTTTTCAGACCTAGGTCTGAACGCGCATGACAATTCTCAGCGCTGGCGCTTGACAGCGATTTCCGCCATCTCTATTCGTAAACATCCATCAACTATCAATATATGTACTGTTGGAAATTGGGCGATATATATAGCAACCTTGACTAACGTACTGCAGTATTGATATTCCACTCTCAACGGACCATAGTCTAATTGGAACGGCATTTGCGCAAAGGTAAACTATATTGGTCCTCGTTAGACACCTCTATGTATTAAATATATCCATGAACAAAATCAACCATTGGTGGAGTTCTAAAAGCTTGGCTCAACAGTTTGCTTGGGTGAGTTCGATGGTTGTAATACCAGGTATGCTTGTAATTGGATCATGGGTGTCTCAGGAGATTGAGAGAACCGTAACCCGGAATGCAGCTACCACAACGGCACTTTATATGGACAGTATCGTTGCTCCACACATTCTGGAGCTCAATCGGAAAGATAGGTTATCAGAGAAAAGTCAGGTCGCTTTAAATCATCTGCTTGACGAATCCGAATTGGGGAAGATAGTCACTTCTACAAAAATCTGGAAGAAGGGTGGCCTTGTTGCTTATAGCAGTCAACAATCAATCATAGGTAAAGTTTTTCCTGTAACAGATAGTTTACGCCTTGCTTGGTCGGGCGAAATTCAGGCTGAGTTTGACTCATTGGAACACGAAGAGAATGCGCTCGACCGTGCAGAGAGCATACCTTTTCTTGAGATCTATAGCCCAATACGTGACCCTTCAACGAAAAGAGTAATTGCGATAGCTGAGTTTTACGCACAGGCAGAATCACTTAAGAAGGATCTCTTTCGGGCCCAGTTGAGCTCATGGATCGTTGTAGGGTTGGTGACCGTATCGATGATTGGGCTTCTATCTGGAATTGTACTAAGAGGAAGTCGTACCATAGAAACCCAGAGCCACTCTCTTCAGGAGCGTGTTCAGCAACTTACCAATATGAGGGATCATATTGAGTCTTCATCCCGACTCTCAACGGAACTAAATGAAAGATTTCTCAGGCGTGTGGGATCGGATCTACATGATGGGCCCGCGCAGTTAATTGGCCTCGCATTGTTACGTTTAGACCGGATAAAGAACTACTCTGAAAAGGACTCCCCTATAGAGCAGCAAGAATTCGAAATTGTCAGAGATGCACTGAACGACGCACTAACCGAAATTAGAGGCGTCTCTTCTGGTCTGACTCTTCCAGAGCTTGAAACCCGCCCGTTAGAAGACGGTCTCTTTAGAATTGTCTCAATGCACGAACAAAGAACTGACACACGGGTTGTTAAAGACATTCATACGCTACCGGAAGAGGTCAACAAGTCGATAAAGATAAGTCTATATAGAATGGTGCAGGAAGGGCTTAATAATGCTTTTCGTCACTCAAATAGTGGTAAAACAAGCGTAACAGCCTTGTATAAAGATGAAGCAATTGAAGTAACGGTTGCCGACCAGGGCTCGGGATTCGATATGACTCAACCTGCTGATGACAGCTCAGGCTTAGGACTTCCCGGATTGCGTGAAAGAATAGAAAGTATTGGTGGTTCATTTGTAATTGATACAACCCTAGGTGGCGGAACAACCTTGACCGCAAGGTTTGTCATTGGCAACACTGCTTGAATAGAATCATATGAATGAGGAAATCCGCATTGTCTTAATTGATGATCATCCGTTGTTTCGTGAGGGAGTAGCCCATACGTTGAACAGCGACCCGGATATCAGCGTTGTTGGCGAAGGAGAAAGTGCTGAAGATGCAGTTCGCCTGGCTACTGATCTATTGCCTGATATTATTCTTCTTGATATCAGCATGCCCGGAGGTGGCGTTAATGCTGCAAAAGCAATTTCTGCGGCTTGCCCGGTAGTGACTATCGCCATGTTGACAGTTTCTGAACACGACGATGACGTGCTTGGATCACTTCATTGCGGCGCACAGGGCTATATACTAAAAGGCATCAGTGGAGTGGAACTGGTCAGAATCGTCAAGGATCTACACGACGGCAATCCCTATGTCTCTCCGAATCTTTTTGCTCGCCTATTGTCTGAGGTAAAAGAAGGGCGTAAAAGTGAAAAGCAGGTTTCTGCTGAAGGCCTCAGCGCACTGACTTCAAGGGAAGAGCAGATATTAGAGTTAATAGCGACTGGATTGAGCAACAAAGAAATTGGGGCCAAGTTGGGTATCGCTGAAAAAACCGTCAAACACTATGTCACAAATGTTTTACAAAAACTTCAGGTGCGAAATAGAGTAGAAGCCGCACTGATCGCCCAGAAAGCGATGTCCAATACCAGTTCTTCTCACTAGAACACCTGGCTATAAAGGGACACCTTGGGAAATGAAAGTGAACGCAACTACTCTTAAAGCGCCTCAGCAAAAGGCCTTGAGAAAAGGAATGGGGGGCTGTTTCAAACTGTTTTGTGGCCTCGGAATTTTAGTTTTCACCGCGGTCACGTCTGCTCAAACCGCGCCCTCACCTTCTGATATTGACAGTTTTAAAGGTTTACACCTGGCGGCCCAAGTTGGAAATATCGATCAAATACAACGACTAGTGACAGAAGGTGCCAAACTTGAGGATGTAGACCGCTTTGAGCGCACGCCCCTACACATCGCCGCTTTTGCATCACAGGAAAAAGCACTTGAAGCATTAGCCAATGCCGGGGCCGATCTCAATGCACTTGAATACCAGGCCTACGACATCGTTACAATTGCTGCGGTCGCGAACGACATTGAAATGCTCGAGCTTTCGCTGGCACTGGGTGCAAGTGCGGGAAACATAACCAGTCCCTATGACGGCACCGCGCTCATCGCCGCTGACTCTAATAAAGTATGGCGCCCCCCTTGATCACGTCAACAATCTCGGCTGGACCGCATTAATCGAAGCAATAATATTGGGTAACGGTGGTCCAAACCATGTCGAGACCGTTCGTGCGCTTGTATCGGCAGGAGCAAACCAAAACATTACCGACAGAGAGGGAACCTCATCCCTCGAGCACGCATTAGTATTGGGATATAAAGAAATTGTAGAAATCCTGGATCAATCTTGATTGCCGACTTATCCAGAGCCTGCAATGTGCGGACAGTGTATCGATTGTGCAATTATGTGTAGAAGTTGAGATCTCATCAAACGGTATGGATATCCAGTTTCAGTCTGACCTATCAACGTGGCGACTAGCTAGAATGCCAATAGCGGGCCTTTAAGAAACATTGGACATATTACCGCTCAATTGGTTGCTGCCGTTCGTCAAAGCAGAAAGCAGGGGTCGATTGCGGCTTGACAGCAGGCGCTAACCGTTCGAATTGCCGATCCAAATTGACGATCGCTGATAGCTTAACAGCGCAAGTTAGAAGACCAGAGCAACCCAAAGTGCTATATTGCAATTCACGCAGCTTGCGAGCAGGCGCGTTCGCACCATAAGTTGTACATCCTCAAGAAGTCGAAGACACCGGTAACCACTCGTGAATGATCCATTTCCTCAACCCCCGCTGACATCCAATCATGCCGGCGACGAGCGGCGTGTCGGGATAGAGATTGAATTTACCAATCTGCCGGGAACATCGATCGCCAGGATTGTAAAGGATGCGCTGGGTGGCACCGTCGAATGGGAGACCGATTACGAAGCGGTTGTAAGAGACACCAGCCTCGGAAGCTTCATCGTCGAGTTGGACTGGAGGTGGCTGAAGGAACAGCAGCGAAAAAGAAACGGGCTTTCATCTAAATCGCCGATTGCAGACCAGACGATAGACCTCATCGGCATTGCGGCTCAACAGCTGGTTCCTTGGGAACTGGTCTCTCCTCCGATACCGCTCGCAAAGCTGCACCGGCTGGACGAGCTGGTGGCATTGCTGCACGACAGTGGAGCCCAGGGTACGCGAAAATCGGCATTGTATGCATTCGGAGTGCATTTCAATCCCGAGTTGCCCTCCCTCGACGCTGAGGTCATACTGGCCTATCTGCAGGCCTACGCCTGCCTACATGATTGGCTGGTCGCCCACGGTGAAATCGACCTGACCCGTCGCATCACCTCCTATATCGATGGTTTCGAGCGGGACTACGTGGCGCTTATCATCGCTGATGACTACACGCCAAACACACAAGAGCTGATCGACAATTATCTAGCAAACAACCCCACTCGCAATCGCAGCCTCGACATGCTCCCCTTGCTGGCGCACCTGGATGAAGGTAGGGTCCGGAAGGTTGTGGATGATGCTCGACTGAATCCGCGACCCACGCTGCATTACCGCCTTCCAAACTGCGACATCGATCGGCCCGGGTGGCGCCTGGAAAAACCATGGAGGGACTGGCTGCAGGTTGAATATCTGGCATCGGATCCAGAACGATTGCGGCAGGCGCGTACCCAATACCGAAGCAATCTGGAGCGGCTTTTGAGCCCGATAGACAGAGCCTGGGCCCAGGAATGCGAACAATGGCTGGTAGACCTCTGATCGGCGTCACGGGGCCCGACAAGCTCTTCCGTTTTGGGTGGTGGTTTACCCGCTATGCCTTGATGAGAGCGGGGGCCGACAGCGTCTACATGACGGCCAGGTCTCGAGGCCCGCTAGAGCACATGGACGCAATGGTGATCGGCGGTGGGGACGATATCAGTCCCGGCCTCTACGGAGATCTGGTCAATCCGGATATTCAATATGACCCGGATCGAGACGAGTTCGAGTCGGAGGTAATCGACTACGCGCTCAACGCGCATCTGCCCATTCTCGGAATCTGCCGCGGAGCGCAGCTGCTGAATGTAAAGCTGGGTGGAAACCTGTACGACGACATTCGCAACATGCGCTGGCATACGTCGAACCGGAATACACTGTTTCCCCGAAAGCAGGTGTGGGTTGCGTCGGGCAGCGGACTGAATGCCACACTGGGTGCGGCAACGATCCTGGTCAACAGCCTCCATTTTCAGGCAATCAAGGATGTCGGGGAAGGTCTTGAGATCGTTGCCAGGGACCGCGACAATATTGTCCAGGCGGTAGAGGACCCTGAACGTCGACTCCTGGGTGTACAGTGGCACCCCGAGTACATTCCGCAAAGCAGGGTGCATCGAAAAATCTTCCGCGACCTGGTTCAAAAGGCCGGCACCGGACGGGATTGCACGAGCTAGCGGCGTGAGCGCCTATTTTGTTCTGGCTGCGACAGCGTTCCTGGCCGCCACGATTCTGCCTTTTTACTCGGAACTGATATTGGTGCCATTGCTGCTGGAAGGCAAGAACTACACGGGATTATGGTTGGCCGCCACCACGGGCAACACCCTCGGCGCCGTCGTCAACTGGTGGATCGGGAAATACATGCTTCACTTCGAAGATCGCAGATGGTTCCCGTTCAAACGCGAGACCCTACACAGAGCTCAGGCCTGGTTTCAACGATTCGGAGTGTGGAGTTTGCTACTCGCCTGGCTACCGGTGGGCGGAGACGCGCTGACTTTTATTGCGGGAATGATGAACGTTCGAATTCTGCTGTTCCTGGTTCTGGTGGCAGTGGGCAAAGGGCTGCGCTATGCAGTCATCATCGGCTTAACCATCGGATTCTGATTGTGCCTGCACATCCCGCAGAGTGAATCCCGCGATCGCACCCAGGAGAGACATCACAGACAACACGGCGATGGCGAATTCCAGGCCGATCCCTATAAAGACGCCTGTCAACGCTCCCAATCCCAGCAATATCGCGCCAATAAGGGTATTGCTCAAAGCAACGTATTCCGCCCTGCGGTCACCGCTTGCCATATCGACAATATGCGTCTTGCGACCGATCCGGATTCCTGCGTGAGCCACTCCAAGTATAAAGAAAACCACCGCGTAAAAAGCGATACTCTCCGTGAGATTCGGTGCAATTCTCATTACCACCAGCACCAGGACGCCCAGCGTGCCCGCGCATGAAGCCGCCACAACCATGGTCAGGCGGCTGGACTTGTCCGAAACTGCGCCCCAGACCGAGGAGCTCATAGCGCCAGCGAGGCCAGTGGAGATAATCAGCCAACCCAGGTTTTCAAGGGTTTGCCCCGATTTCTGTTGCGCGAGAGCCACATACAAGGGCGCCACTAAAGCTGTTGAAATCATCAGGGCGCGCGCCAGCAGGAACTTTTGCAACTCTGGGTCTTTCAACAGCAGCAGAAGCTGGGATCTTAAGATCTCGCGAATTCCTTGGCCGCCTTCCGTGGCGCCCGGAAACTCCTTGATAGTTGAATAAATCCATGCACCCAGGAACCAGCAGAGGCCCGCTGCCGCGAGCATGAGGTACACGGGCCAATCACTCCCGGATTGCCCGGGATCCAGCACTAAAAACAACCCCACCCCGACAGCCACGATCCCGGCAATGGTCGCGGAATATCCACTCACACGACCACGTCGGCGTTTTGAAACGGTCTTTCCCAAAGTGTCTTTTGCGGCTATCGACGCGACGCCACGGGCCAGGCTGAAAAGCACGAGAAGAGCTACGATACCTAATCCCGCCGCAACGCCCCCCGCTCCCGACACGGCCACCACGCCCATCAGGATTACACACGTTCCCTGCATTACACTGCTGACTACCCAGAAGCCCTTTCGCACGGGCCACCTCCTGATGGCGCTCCCTACGAGGATTTGTGGCAGCAATGCAACAGATTCACGTATCGGGACGAGCAGTCCGTAGAAGAACGGTGGCGCACCCACAAGGCCCAACAGCCAGGGCAATACCGTCTTCGTGTCGACCAGGGCGTCACCTACCTTACTGAATGACTGCGCTGCAACTTGCCAGAGAAAGTTCCGCGGCTGCTCACGACACTGATCTTCCGGGATGTCCCGGCACAGGCGAGCGTCATCATCCCCCGTGACCATGTCGTACAAACGGAGAGTGACATCTCGGTTTTTACGAGGACTGTCAGATGTGCTTGTGCGGCGATTATGCATAAGAGTCGATTCTAAGACACAAAGAGGTCGGGTTTGAATTGACCTGCCTCTTGGGACAGGGTGGGTCAGCTTAGACCAGGCCGTTAGAAAGATAAGTTGAATAGGCCAGCGGTGATCGTCAATTTGGATCGGCAGTTCGGACGGTCGCTGCCTGCTTTCCCGCTTTGACGAACGGCAGCAACGAGTATAACTGCGACTAATTCTCCATTGTAGCGATAGTCGGGTTGGGAGCAATTGCAGTAATTGCAACGCAAGTTTGCGAAGGTCTGCTAAGGGAAATCCACTCAGGTGAATGTGCTAAACACTCGTGGCAACCTAACCAAAACTCCATGAACACCCTCCCCAACCACTACACAGCCCGGGATACGCTCGTTTTCTCTAGGCAGAATCCAAGGTCCGTAGTCTATAGCTTGATACGAATGAATCTTGAGTTTCACAGGCGTACCTTGGGCGTGGCTTACTCCCACCCCGTGAGATGACATCTCTGGTAAGTTCTGATCGTAGGTAAACGCCAACTGTCTCGTGTCGCCCAAAATCACTCAACCACATGATGATGCTGGCCGGCATTCGTGCCAACATTCCAAGTAATTCGCACATGATAATTCTCGTTTAGCATTGAATTATCAGACATCACATCTCTAGTGGCATCGAGATCATGCACGTTATCTATATCTATACTGCTTGCAGTTAATTAATTCCGCGCTGGTTTTCGGGCGACGGATTGCGCCATGAGGACACCTGCCGCAACCAATCCGGCGCCGGCTGCCTGCCACCAGTTCCATTCCGCGCTTAGAAATAAAACCACAATCACCATAACGTAAAACGGTACCGCGTTCATGTGCAGTGAGGCAAGCAGAATCCCGAGCCCCGAAGCACCCCTGATCCACATGAACTGTGCCAGGGCCAACGACGCCAATGACGCAAATACCAGCAAGACGACATGGCGGGAGTCGAGCAGCCCGATAGCTGTCCCCGGGATTCCGATCAACAGCATAATTAGGAATACAGTAAGCACGACCACGAGGCTCCCCATCATGGTAATCGTCGTTTGCCCAAGGAATGAAAGTGATCGAAAGTCTTTGGTGGTTGCGCGAGTGCCCCAGGCGAACAGAATTACTGAAAACAGGCAAAGGAGGCCTCCCCATCCGAAGCTGCCTTCGTCCATGCGGGCTCCGGTAGCCAGCAATCCACCGAACAACGCCAGTGTAATTCCGATCAACAAACGTACGTGCACGCGTCGTCCATCAAAAGCTACTTCAAGCAAGGCGCCGATTATCGGCATCATCGACGCAGCGATCGCCGGTGTGACTGCGTCGGACATATACTGCCCGACCAGGAATGTCATCGATCCCAAACCGAAACCGATCCCGCCTACACCGATTCCGCGGCGCCAGTTGGCACCAGATATTGTTGTCCAACTCTCAATCCACAACCAGCAAGCGAACAGTGCACCGACCCCGATGAGCTGGCGTGCCAGCACCAGCGCGATAGTCCCCCAGCTGTTAAGCAATACTTCGGCGATCGGGAACGCGAAGGACCACATCACCATCGCCGAAAAACAGAGAAGATTCGATCGAACGACCCCGATCCCCGGTGCAATCAGAGTATTTGTATTACTGGACACGTATCGCCAAAACGGGATTCAAGGGCAAACAGGATGTTTCTGATTATAAGATTGTCAACAGGATAAACATATTGAGGTTGTTGCTGAATGAATCCTTGAATTACGGCTCAGGAGCAAACTGAGCCGCTAGTTACCTTTTGGCGAACGTCAGCTTGTCCGATACCAATGGGATGGACTCCTCCTTACCATACGGCATCGCAATGTGCCAGACTGAAGGTTGTACTAACAGTCACAAGTAGAGGAGAAGTCCAAGATGAAGATTAAACGAATTGGTGTTGATTTGGCAAAGAATGTATTTCAGCTGCACGGTGTTGACCGAAAAGATCAAGCGGTATGACAACGGCGGTTGAAGCGAGAGAAGTGGTTGAAAGTGTTGTTTGAGAAGGCTGAATCGGGTTGTGAGATCGGTATGGAAGCGTGTACCGGCGCGCATCATTGGGGCCGATTGTTACAGGCCAGGGGCTATAAGGTGAAGTTGATTGCACCACAGTTTGTCAAGCCGTATGTCAAGAGCAACAAGAACGATGCGAATGATGCCGAAGCGATCTGCGAGGCGATGAGTCGGCCGAGCATGCGATATGTCTCGATCAAGACGGTTGATCAACAGGATATCCAGGCGATGCATCGGATACGGCAAGAGTTAATCAGTCATCGAACGGCCAAGGCGAATCAGATTCGGGGGTTGGTGGCGGAGTATGGGTTGGTGGCGCCGCGCGCTCTATCGCAATTACGCTGTGCGATCCCGTGCTGGCTAGAGGATGGGGACAATGGTCTCACTCACCGGTTCCGCGGATTGTTGAACGGTCTAAGGGGCGATTTGACGCGATTAGATCAGCGGGTGAGTGAAATTGATGGCGAGATCAAGCTGATCGCAGACAGTGATCCGGACGCGAAGCGATTACAGCAGCTGCGTGGCGTGGGACCAATGATTGCCACGGCCCTTGTAGCAGCGGTGGGTAATGGTGAACACTTTACCAAGGGGCGACAGATGTCGGCCTCATTGGGATTAACCCCCAGACAACACAGTTCCGGTAACAAAGACCGT
>CAMYNW010000032.1 GCA_947259885.1 uncultured Gammaproteobacteria bacterium | reverse complement strand
CCACGAATTCTCGAGATGTACATACTTAAACTTGAATGCGGAGTTCGAATGAAGCGTCTACCTCCGGCACAAATCAGTTGTTCGACACAACCGATAAATTTGTTCGGAACATCATTCTGCCCTGTTTTATTTCTCATCATCGAGGCTAGATCAGCATACCGGAACACTGTTCGCTGCCGTTCAATATTTTTAAAAAATTCTTCATCCTTCTCGTCAGTGGCAATATAGATGGGCTCTTCGTGATCAAGCAATTGACTTATGGTCTCGGAGGTGATTTCGGGGGCAGCTCGGGCCTCGATAAACTGGATATCGTTACGGCGTAAATGCAGACTCGAATACTGATTCAAACCAAGCAGATCGATAAATGCTTTAGACCACTTAAAAATTGAGGGGGAAAACCTGAGTCCGTCTCTAAGCATCCTCCATATCCATGCTTGGTAAGAGGAATCAGGAAATGCAAACGCCTTGGAAATGAGCCCAAGCTGGCGCTGGCCTCTTTCTACATTACAGGAAAAATGGAGGACTTTTTCATCGTTCAAATAACGATCAATAGTCACGGGTGTTCTGCCATCCATAAACCCATCATCTGGGGCCTGAGATCCCTCAAATACAGCAGAAAGATCGGGGTAGAACACAACATTGTTCAGTGGATTCCAATAAAGCTGCTGAAACTGCTGGGACTGCCATTTCACCCAAGCGCTGCGCAGGGCTCGTTTAGAATCCGACCGTTCAGAAGTATTTAACGAACGATCAACGCTCTGAAACTCTTCAGGGATCCTTAAATTGGCTCCTTCTTTTCTTATAAATTGCTCAGCGGAAACGACTGGAATCCATGCACGTAACGCTTCGATATCAAAGAAATCACTGTGGTGCGAGACCCCACCCAGATCACCCTCCCTGCTAATTGGACCCCGGTTAATCAGATACCATGCGTCAGCAGGTGGCAAAACGAGCGTTCTGCCAGTAATTGCAGCGATTACCGAAATATATTCGAACTGCATGCGAATATTGTTCAGTCCGCCGCAATCAAGTTCAAAGGTTATATATTTGTTGGCATCAGGTTCTCCAAATAGAGGCGGGGCGGCAGTTACCTTAGCCGATATTTCATTTCTCCAGTAATTAACAAATCTGGACACGCTAAGGGTACGGCGTGAGATCTCAATTCTGGCGCGCTAGAATTTGAATGTTTTTCGGAAGCCTGCGCGGCAATTAGGCCGGTACGGCCGGTTTGCAACTGCCACCAAGTTTAGCGGAGAATGCAGCGTTACACCCAAACCCGGTCGCAGTGCCCTGAGTTGTGCGATATGTTTGATCGGTAAAAAACCCGTTTATGGTTATTCCCGCTATTACGCCCTTGTAATTCAGACCATCAGTCATTGCAAGGAGTCCTCCTCCGACATTCGTAATATTAAACTGCACCTGCTTCGTCGAACCTGGAGGAGAGATAAATGCGCATTGCCCTATCACCGGACAGCGGCCGTTCCCACCGGGTGCCGGTGACGGTGTCGGTGCAGTAGGTGACGGTGTCGGTGCAGTAGGTGACGGTGTCGGTACAGTGGTAGGTGCCGGTGTCGGTGCCGTGGTAGGTGACGGTGATGGTGCTGGCGTCGACACTGATGTTCCTTGGGCATACGCGGGAGGTATCAACAAGTCTAATGGACTCGGCTTCTCTGACGCATCGCTAACTACACTATCGCTCGGTACAACACCATCCGGCGTTGAAGTGATGCTTACGGTAAAGATTGCGCCAATAAGTTGTGCAGAAGAAACGGCATGGGCAGGTAATAAAACTGACTCCACTAAGGGTTTTGACCATTGATCCGCCACTGCGCCAGTTGCTGCTACAAAACCGCCAGCCTTAAGCACCTTGCGGCGTTTTTCTAGAGATGATTTGTCCTTGTCATGGCTAGAAGCAGCTCTTTCAGGATTCGTATTCTCATCTTGATTCTCTCGGTCACTCATACCCTTAGCCCTTTGAAACCGGGTCAATTACATCATGTCAGCAGATCGAATACAAGCGATTGCCGTGTGTTGTGACCGGTACGGTGGTTAGTGTCCAGCGCAGACTCAACCACTGTGCGAGTTATTTGCCATCTGCAAAAGGTTTACCGCTGTAATATCGCCGTCAGACCCGGTCTGCACTCGCTCTATCCAATCGTTCTGGTTTCGATAAACTGCAGTTGCGATTGAAGAAAATACAGTTCATGGCCTTCATCATCAAAACTTAAGTATATTAAACGATCGGTCTGATTAAGGTCAGGATTAGCATTAATCCGCAACGCTTCATACAGGTCTTCCAGAACCGGGGAATTCTCGGCGCACCGTATAAGAACGGGTTTAGCGTCTTTAAGATGGATGGATACGTCAATGATCTCTTGCTCTTGAATCTCAGCTTCTGCCCGTTTATCACTCAACACAGTGATCGGATCTGGTGGCACACCGTGAATAGCGTCTGCATGGATTGTCCTGGTTTCAAAGTCAAGTCCAGAAAACAAGCTATATTGCTGCAGTGTCCTCTTGCTCCCAAGTCCAAATAGCCCGAGCGACTGTCCTGTGTCACCAGACAGCAAAATTTGCAACCTTTCGATCGCTAAATTATGTTGCGCCAGCACAGCCTCCTTATCAAAATGGTGAATATATTTTCGGTTTGGCTGTGGATGACAACGATGCCAGACAACAATGTGTAACGGATTAAACAGGTCATATCCATGGGTGTATGACCGTAGCGTTAACGCAAATTCCTCGCCGGTGTATAAATGGTAGGGGTCCTGATTCACTTCATAATTCCACCTGCCAAGGGTAAACACGAAAGCGCCGGACAAAATCCTGCATCGTCGCGGTGTTTTTGTGTTTTGTGGTAGGTAGCGCGTTGGGTGATAAACCCAACCGTCCTCGCTCCAACTTTCGACTAATGTAGTGGGAACCCGTTCCAGGTGGTAAAAGTCGATCAGATTCTCTTTTTCATTTTCATAAAAATAAAGCGGTGGGAAACCAGTGATAAGGGGTTTTGCCGAAGGAAATACTTGCATCATATTGATTAGCGCGATATCCCAGTTCGCCAGGAATCGTGTATGGCTATCCACCTGCAGTGTGTATTCCTCATCACGGTAAAGCGATTGAACGATATTTCTGGCCCAGCACCCCCCCTGACTATCCTGATACGGATACTTTACGATTCGAAATCGTTCATCATTTTCATAATCATCTAGACATGTTTGCTGTATTTCCGGAGGACCGTCGTCATCAAACTGCAGACAAATTCCAAAAGTTAGACGCTCAGGAAACTGCGCTCGATTTAGGCAATTCTGGATGGTAAGTACGAGTTCGGGCTCACAGTAAGCTGCTAGTGCAACGAACACACGTGGTTGCACTGGCAGCTTCTCAATTTCTGTGGTCTTCGAAGTATCTGTCAAGAAATACAAGGGATAAATCAGTTCCGGCCCCCATTCTCGATGCTTGGGCCAAAGTTTATACTGCGTTGGCATCGAGGGAAGTAAAGTATTGATAGCAATCTCGTTAACACGATGGTTTAGCACATCAGGATCCTTGATGTCCTGACGATAAATCTCAATATCTTCCTCGTTCAATAAACAAAATACCCAATAATGGTAATCATTCCTGACTTCTATTTCACTGGTATTGAGCCGGATACGATGATGAAAAGGGATTTCAGGTTTCGCAAGTTTCCTGCGTTCTAAAACCTCGGAAAAACAGATGTTCGCATACTGCTCATAATCCTTAAGCGTGCGTTCTTTACCAAGACCATACTGTTCTAAATCATTTGAGTCGTGCAGCAGTAATTTCTCTAGACGATCGATTGCCGTTGCATGCTGAATATGTTCTTGATCTGGATGATCAGACCAGTGTAGTGACGCGCCATGGCCATAAAGATGCCAAACCAGGTTCTTATTCGGATAGTAAAAGTTGTAACCATTGGAATATGCCCTGACCGCAAGATTTATTTCTTCGCCAAGAAAATAGAGATTTGGATCATATTCTACCTCTTTGCAAAACTGTCCAAGCGTAAAGAAATAACCTGCAGCGATATATTCGCTCTTACCTGGTTGGTTTGAATCTGTGACAGATACACCCTCCAGTCGTGTAGTAAGGTCAAGATGAAGTCGTTTGAGTTTAAGCTTTTGCGGGGTTGTGACATCTGACAACACTTCCTCGCCATTAACTATCGAGTAACTAGGCGGGTATGTAGTAATCAATGGCTTGGTATCTCGAATACCTTCAATCATTCCAATTAGAAGACTATCCCACTCAGGGGCAAACCGCATATGAGCATCAATCTGAAGGGTATAGGTTTCTTCCTGGTAAAGTCGATTGACGCGGTTGCGCGCCCAGCAGCAACCTTTGCTATCCTGATAATTAATTTTGTCGATTCTGAATCGATTGTCGTGATTGAATGCATCCATGTCATGGATTGTCTGTGAGTCATATTGCCAACAGATTCCAAATCGCAAGTTTTCAGGAAAGTGAGCATTAGCCAGGCAACTCTGTATTGTTTTTGGGAGCTCAGGATCCCTATAAGAGGCGATCTGGACAAATATTGTGCTGGATGATTTTTCCATTAGTTAATGGCATGCTTGCCAAATACAAATGGGCTGATTGTATTCATAATATGTTGAATTTTGCGAATCGTCGAACTAAGTTTTCACGCTAACCAACTCAAGTCAGTAGCAAGTCATAGGGCAATTTAAGTCGGAGTACTAAGCGCATTGACTCAATTCAGCTCATTAAGCTGTATACGCCCCATTCAATCTCGGGTGCCACTGGAAATAAGCCGCACACTGTCGAATGTTTAGACACTGCATAAATATATGCTCGAGAAATGCCACGATAAAGTAACTCATATTCTTTCCATTTCGCTTACTGTTGGGAGGAGAGTCTTGTCAGTGATCTGCAATTTTTTAATCAGAAATTTCGCGTTTATCAAATCTGTAGAGCCAGTGTCCAGCGGCAAAGCCTGTCGTGCCCTCCATGAATCGAATTCGGTTTATCCGATTACCAATTGTGGTCTCCTGCCAGCTCACCCCACCATCATAAGTAACCATAGTATGGCGATCATCTCGGAAGCTGCCAATCCAACCAGTACTTTCGGTTACAAAGCCAATTCCCTGGGCCCGATAAGACCCCTGATAGTAAGGCATTCTGTTCCAAGTGAGACCGCCGTCGCTGGTTTTCAGGAAGTATTCGGTATCGACGTCTTTCAGGCCCTCCGAATCAATGGAGACATAACCGACATCCCGGCTGGGAAAAGATATTTTCCAGGCCATTTCCCCCAAATGCGGTCCGCGGTACCGTTCTTGCCAGCTTTCGCCGCCATCCGATGTGGATAACACCATGACTTGTGACTCAATAGAATCGGCTGCACTTCCACCAACAAGTAAGCCTTCTTGATCTTTGAAGAAATAGATATCTGTTGCCTGACCTAGAATGTGATTCATATCTATTGCGGACCAGGATCTACCGCCATCGACCGATTTGATGACATAGGCGGGCCCTCGATACTTTCCCGCCGCATATATCGTTTCATCGTCCACCACAAATATTGCACATAACCCAATCACTCTGCCATCAATCTCGACTACAGACCAGTTTAATCCTCCATCAAGTGTGCGATAGAGAGTATTGCGGTGCTCTCCGGTCAGATTACCCGCAAAACCGATCTTTTCGTCAATGAAACCAATCGAGCGAAAGTAGGGTCGTTCGGGTGGTTTGAATTGCTGGAACCAACTTTTTCCACCATCCTCTGTTTTATGGATTTCTCCTTGATCGTTTACAACAACCCATCCTAAATTTTGATTAACAAAAAATATATCTTCGTGCTTCCAACCAGCCTCCTTAAAGTTAAGTCTGTTTCATTGATAATGTTTTAATTCGTCAATGCTTATCTTTTGGGTATCTTCCGGAGAACACGCAGAAATTAAACACAAAATAATAAGCCTCCATAGTAGTTGACGTAGACCCATCGCTAAATATTAAAAACTTTAGTCAAATTTGTAGTCCTATTGCCCCTCGCTAAAGCCTGGCTTGTTGTTCTTAAAACAAAGCAATCAGCCCAGTTACCGAATAGTCGATTCGGGTGCAGTAAGCTAGGATTCAATGCAGCCCTGAACCTCATTCAACTTTTAGGCTGCCCGTCGCGCGATAACTTGCTCCAATATCCATGGATACGTCTGCTCAAGGCCACGCCGAAGAGTCTCCGATGGAGCCCAACCAAGTTTACTTCGGATCAGATTATTGTCCGAGTTCCGCCCCCTCACGCCTATTGGCCCTGGGATATTTTTAATCTGAATTTGTTTCCCAGCGATCGCAGCAATCAACATTGCTAATTCGTTAATACTAATCATCTCTGTTGAGCCTATATTGATCGGACCGCGAAAATTCGAATTGACTAGCCGGAGCATCGCTTCGAGGCACTCTTCGATATAAAGAAAAGATCGAGTCTGGCAGCCATCGCCCCATATCTCTATTTCAGCATTGTTTTCCGCTTCAGCGACTTTACGACAAATAGCTGCAGGCACCTTCTCTCGTCCCCCGATCCAGCTACAAAGTGGTCCAAAGATATTGTGAAATCGTCCGATATAAACGACAAGTCCGTGGTTCCTGGTGTAAGCGCTATATAGTCGCTCACTAAACAGCTTTTCCCAGCCATATTCACTATCAGGCTCCGCAGGATAGACAGACTCTTCCGCGCAATTGGGATTATCAGGATCGATCTGATTGTATTCAGGGTATACGCAGGCTGATGACGCATAGAACAATTTTTGCACCCCAGCTCTTGAACATTCCTTAACCATATTAAGATTGATTAATGCAGAGTTGCGCATAACTTCAGCATCATTGTCGCCGGAAAACAAATATCCCGCGCCACCCATATCTGCTGCGAGCTGGTAGACCTCGGCAAACGGTCGGTCGATAACATCTCGACAAACTATCGGATCCCTCAGATCGGCGATAACGAACTCATCCGCTACGCTCCCTCCAAACTCAGGGGATTTGAGGTCCACGCCACGAACCCAATAACCATCAGATTTGAGTCGATGTACCAGATGAGTTCCAATAAATCCACCGGCCCCACAAACTAAAATTGGATGCATAGGACTGGACTGCATTTCGAGAAAAAGGTATGAAAAAGTCTGATCTTAAAGTAAAGAGAAGCTATCTGATTATATATCCTGTTCCTCCTCAGGCACACTGAATTAGATTATTCGACTTCATTTGCAATTCTGGTATTCAATGCGTTTATGTGCCATGATTTTTCGCTGAGCATAATCGAGTATTGACCTAAACAATTACAAATGCTGTTTGTCTTGTAGGACTCTAACTTAACCACTGAAGGGAAATCTAATCTGAGAATTATTTGAGTAAAAATCTAATGCCAGTTGATAGTAGAGACTCTGATAAAGTCATCGTTAGATTATACGCAGGCCTCGGTAATAATGTTCTTCAAATAATTGCCGGGTATGCGCTGTCACTTCGCTTATCCAAACTCCACAATTGCGAATATGGGGGGCATCTGCGTAGGGACGATCATTACACGCAGAATCACCGTGATCATAACCTTCCCTCCCCCTTCGATTTGAAGGAAGTTTTTCCAATGATTGAGTGGATAAGCTTCGAAAACACTGCGCCGCCTAACCAGGCGAACCAAAATGACAATTTGTCAGGTCTGATTGAATATTTTTCCAGCATCTATTTTTCGAGCGAACGTTATTTAAATTTATGTAGAGAAGAAAAGCACTGCATACAGCACGATAAAACCGTCGGAAAGTTTTTGAATAATTATTTTGTGCGCACACCCTATCCCTTCTATCAAGAATACTGGTATCCAGAAGTTAAGAATCTTCACCGGCTTTTTACCCCTACTGAGTCAATAATGAACTATATACGCTCAGAATATAACGTCGATATCAAAGAGAACCTCATAGGGATTCACGTACGTAACGATCAAAGAGTTGCTGATATACACGAAAGCGATAAAGTATCGATTCAATGGTATGTAGATTCCTTAAAGAAGATAGTAAAGTGCGGGGAGAAAGCCAAAGTCGTAATAGTTTCAAACACTGTGGCCAATAATCAAAAGTCATTCGATATTGGCAGAAAACTCAAGAATGAAGTTGCGCGCTACTCGTCTGATATTGAGATTATCGAATCGAACCAAGAGCCTTACTATATTGATTTCTTTCTCCTTGCCATGTGCAGCTACCTGATTATAAGCTCTTCAACATTCGGGTTTTCAGCTGGAATAACATCGCAAAATACAAAAAAAATATATCTGCCTAATGTCTTTTCCGATAGGCATTTTTTGAACTATAAATTGCCTGATTTTTGCCGATTCATACCAGATCAAACAGATATCCTTACCCCAGAAGTGTAAGCCTGCTTCCATCGAAGGACCGCATCGTCGACCTTCTTCCAAAACCAGCGCATATCCATTTGACCACGGACAAAGACGCCGAGTCGATTCGTTCGTCGCTCCCGTTCTTGTGTATTGTTAAGCCAGTAGTTCACAACCTCGATCAATTCGCTGTCACTCATCTGATTCGATACGATACCCATATTGTTAGAGAACTCAATTGGTAGATGGGTCGGCACGTCACTAATAAGGAAACTTCCACTTGCAGCGATCTCCGTGAACTTACCCAACATATAGCGCCAATGCGAGGAGCAGCTCAGGACAATGCGTGCCCGGCTCAATAAATTGGCGTATTCTTGTTGCTGATGGATTCGCTCAGACTCTGTCCACTTTTCCTTAAGACCGTAGGGAACAGCAAAGTGCACCGCATTTGTCCAACGGTTTTCGTGAACCAGTCGCGCCCAACGCGCCCGCAACGGATATAAACTTTTGTGGCAACGTCCGACTAGCAGAACATCAATGTCGCGAATAGAATTTATCTCTTCGGGTGGAGAGTAGATATCACAGCGCACATGATGTGGAAGATAACTGATCAATTGCTGCGACAAACGAGACGCGCTCGATTTAGTTTGTGCTAAAGAGCGGAGCGTGTAAAAGGAATCCATTTCAGTTTCGGTGTAGGCATGAAGAACAATATCGATCCCAGAAACATCGCAGATCGGAAAACGTTTCCTATCCTGAAATTCTTCGACTGCAAGCACCTCATGCAAGAAAACAATAGTTGGCTTATTCGCCATGAAGGTTGGAGAAGGAGGCGTGTGCCTGAGGGGCAATGAGGAAAAGGAATGGCTGAGAAAAACAGCATCGAAACTCTCTAGATCGCCAAATCGTTGCTGAAGATTCTTCTCTAAAGTTAGCGAAGAGTCCCAACCGTCAAGGTCGGGACCCCAGGTGGTTCTGTCTCCGACGATCCTTGCCCACCAAGTATCGATATCAGATTCTAATTGATACTTATCGGTAAGACAAAGATAACGAAGTGGGGTTGAATATGCGCTCAAAACGGATTTTTAGAGGTGACCACGAATCTTTTGTGGGCGCGGCAAATCTTTCTTATGTTTGGCGATTGCGCTCGCGGTCGTTTCTGCAATTGAAGTAAGCTCATTCATCGTCAACAACTTAGCCAAGCCTCTCAAAAATATATTGACAAAACGATAGAGTGTGAGAGACGACTCGCTTATGGAGTTCTGCTGCCCAACCAGTCACAACTCCAAGAACCCTCACTTTTCTGTTCCTTCAAAAAATTGATCAATTTTGATGCCCCATGGATTCACCACTACGCTTTTTGAATTGACTTCTATTCTTTCATAAGCTTGGGTTGCCACTACCACCACTTTAGCATCGTTCACTGCAGCTTTCACTGTATCAACTTGGTTAATCTCATCCTGAATCACAATTGGATCGTGAACAATGACGTCATGTCCATTTTCAAAAAGGGCCCGCGCAAGACACAGTCCGGCTGACTCTTCAGTTATGGCTGTGCCAGGTTTATAGGCGAGCCCCAGCACTGCCACCTTGCCTCCTGCTGCGCGAGTGACTACCGACTGATACAAGCAATCCTGATAGTTTTTATTGAGTTCTTGTGTGGCACGTGGCAAAGAGCCCGACAACCCTAGCTGCTCTCCCACTAGCGCCAAGGCGAGATTATCGCGAGGAAAGCAAGGTCCACCGAACGGCATACCGAACGAAAGATACTCGGATCCAATTCGAGAATCTGTGCCGATGGCTGCTAGCACTTGATCAGGCTCAGCATCATATTGCTCAGTTATTTGTGCTATCCAGTTAGCAAAGGCGATCTTTGTTGTCACGAACGAATTTATTCCGATTTTTACTAGTTCTGCCCCGGCCCAAGGCAAGCGATGAATTTCTCTATGGTTGGACTCCGACTGTATCGACGATAAAACATCAATGAGTCTTGATCCGGCTGAAGAGTGAGTTTCCTCTTCGCCTATAAGTACCAAATCTGACGAACATACTTTTTTAATAACCGCGCCTAGTGCGACGAAAAGTGGTGAATACAACAAACCAAATTCAGGACCGATCGAGCGTTGTGATGAATTCTCCAACCTTTCGCGGATTGCCCCCCCCATTGATCCAGGCATCACCGTCGACACCACCACCACGTCGTAGGGTCTAGTTACTCCATTCAGCGAGGTCCCGATCTGCTCTATCGCCTTCAGAACGTAGTCGTTTGAGAATGCACCGCTCGAATCGCTCGGCGTTGGCACGATCACCATTGCCATTGAAGTCTCGGACACAGCCCTATCTGGATCGTCCGTGGTTGTGATTCGGTCACGGTTCTGGCTAAGCAATTGCTCTAGGCTCGGTTCTTCCCATAGCGGTGCGCTACCATTTGCAGCTAGTCGGTTGTATTCGTTCGGATCGACGCCCACAATACTGTGACCCTTCGATGAAAGCAGTGCCGCAAGCGGTAATCCTAGTTTTCCTAAACCAAATACAGCGATATCCATTACTGGCCCTTCTGAATATTTATCAAAATATAATCAGGGCACGAAACGATGTATCAAGACATCGAGATCGAGCCGTAGTCGAAAAAGTGGGTCAATGAGAAAACCTCGGGTGTCGTCATCTAGATGACTGCTTGTCAGTATTACCATGAACAAAGTGAATGATGTAATTAGATAGCCTCATTTTGTTTTCAGCCAGCTAAGCCGACCTGGGGTGAACATATGGGTCCGTTGACCCAATATTCATGTATTTTCAAAGTTACGATGAAATACGAAAAATGAGGATGTTTTACCCTAAATACAGCGAGTTAGGTGTTTTTACATCAAATTCAAGCGCTGACAGTGCTGAAAAAATAACCAGCTAGATGTTCAAGTCCTCTTGTCGGCACCAATTTAAGCAACTGTGTTTAAATGGTTTTTAATAATATTAAAACCGGCCCAGCTGTTAGGGATTGATCCAGGAGTTCTGGGATTATAATTTTCATATAGTCACAATCTCCCTAAAACCGTGAATAAGGTGCAATGCAAACTGTGCATTTTTTACAAGCATTGCAGGGGTTTCTTGTGACGTCTTTGTAGCAGTTTGTTTCATAGTCCGTAAATTACTTCGATGCTTGTTTAGCGCTATAAGTTGTCATGATTTTTTCTATCCGGGACTTGGCCACAATTTTGTTAGGGCTACACTCGTAGACTAGGTCGAACATCTATTTTATTGTCCCGCGCTTATTCTTTGAAACGCTCTCAAAAAAATCATTACCAGTCCTGTCACTTTTATCGATAGAAATAGCTTGATTATGAAAGGGGCAGGGAAAACTAAAAGATTTAGAATCGCGCTCTCATTAATTGCGGGCAATCACAATTATGAGACTAAAAAGAGACTAATAATTCTTTTAGGAACGCAAAACTGCAAATAAATTCAATAATATCAACACGAAGGGCCTCTAGCTCAGTTGTTTAGAGCAGTGTACTCATAATTTCCTGTCAGTTTTTGTTTAGGTTGGGCTTCGCAAGCTCAGTCCTACCTGCGTCCCGTCTTTTTCTTTCCCGCTCTCACCGATAGTGACTTATTCCTTTTAACTGAACTATCTTCAGCCTGCCAGGTGATGCGAAGATTGATACGGTTGCGGCTATCCTCTTTTGAAACCGTCAGTTTAGTGTGAAGCAATCCTTTGGGTTCCATCACGATTTCACCGTCTTCATCGCTGAACACGAGATGGCCATCGGCCAGGCCCTTGGTGATAGATCTGAGTAAATCCCTGATCGACTTTCCATCCTGCAGGGATTCGTGTCGGAAGCTTTTTTCTCGGGTTCTCATGGTGTTAAATATCCTAGTGTCCAGGTTCAAGATTTCGCAGGGCAATTCATTTTTTGATCAAAGCGGCGGGCTCAAAGACCTTGATTTTCGGGTAGTCATTCGAGATACCCAAAACCTGCCCCTGCGGGTGGAATAGGGTGACGGACGCACCGTGCCCCTTTAATCCCTCCTTCTTGCGTGTGTTACGGTCCAGTGAAGTATCGCATTCGAAATTGATCATCCCCTTGCACAGCATGATGCGTTGTCCATGAAGCAGGTTGCGGTGGCCATGTACGATGGCGTGGATACCCATTTTGTTGACGAGATCAACGCCAAACTTCGTTAGTGGCATATCGGACAGTCGGTACTTGGTTCGCATGGTATTGGCTAACGGACCGTAGTAGAACTCAAAGGGATCACCCCGAAACTGTCGTCGAAATTCACGGTTGAGGTGTTTTATACCATGCTCCGCCATCATTATTGCAACACGATTATTGATGCCTGCATGAATAAACAGGAAGCTTCCGGACCGGTGAGCCAGCCGCATATTTCGGGGAAACCAGCTGAACGTCCCTTTTTTATGAAGAAATAATTCTTCGCCTTTGCGTGCGGCCGCGTAGGTTTGTCTGATGGAGAGGTCTGCAGTGTCACATGCGGTCTGCAGCTCCTCGATTTTTTCCCGAAGTCGTTTCAGCTCCCGGTCGATGTTTTTTTCCGGCATCACCCATTGTGCGATCGAGGGGAATTCGTCAAACCAGCGCTTGGATGGCAGCAACCTGCGCTGGCATTCACGACTGCTGGGGACACCGCGCAGCGCGTGACGGTCCTTCAGGTATTCACGGGCGATTTCAGCAAGCAGGGGAACGGACTTTGCCCCCAGTCGTGCAAAAAAGTGTTCGTTGTGCGGGGCCTGTGCAGAGCCGGTGGACCGAAGGCCAAGCAAAGTGCGGATGTCATGATTTCCGGCAAGTAGAGTCAGTCGTGCGCCCCGGTCCGAGACTTGATGAATACTGCGAAGCAGGCGCAGGACACTGGGACCCTTGTCGAAACAATCTCCACCAATCAGGATGCGGGATTTTTTTACGGACCTTATGAGCTTGAAGTCGCCGTCTTCAGGTCCGCCTTTCTTGATCAGGCCCGCGGCAACCAACGAAGACAAGAAAGCATCCGTATCCGCGTGCGGATCGCAGATAAAGTGTACCGGGTGCCGTGGCCATTTCCAGGGTGTCTGTTCGGTGAGTCGACTCATCAGATCTAATCGTGCGGCATGTTTAGGTGTTTCCTTTGCGATGGAGTGATGATCCCCAGGCGACCAGAGCTCCCCTCCCTCGGGTAGTGTGGGTTGAATCCATTGGCGCCCGTGGACTTTAGGAAATGGAGGCGATTTTGAAATCGAATCAGACAAGGATGCGGTCAGTCTGTAAATACTTCTTCGGGCTTTCGGATTTTCCATTCCCCTCCGATGTGACGCCAGGATGGCCCTGGGCTGTATTCCATGTAAACCGGGCGCCCGTGAAACATGCTGAGTTTTGCGAGTTGTTCGAATTCGAGTACGCCCATTTGATACGCCGCATGCCGGAAAGCTGCGCCGTGTCCGACGAATAATTTCAAGGTATCTCGCGCCATATCAGAACCCATTTTCCTCATCCTCTCGGTGACGTGGGCGGCAACCCGCTCACCGGCATCAAGCAACGACTCGGCCCCCTGCAGGGGCAGTCGATAGTGGCTGTCAGATTTCCACCCAGACGGTGGGTCGGGAAAGCGAGGGTCTTCGTGTACGACGGATTCGATTGTCTTAACGGACAAGTTTGCGGCACATCCCACACTTCGTTCGGCAAGGGCATCGAACGCCTGTACTTCGAGCCCCGGTAAGGTCAGATTGTCGGCAATGATTCGTGCTGTCTGCCAGCCCCGCAGCATCTGCGAGCTATCGATGACCGGGCACAACTTCAGATTCAGTCGGTCGAGCATACTCTGTATATCTGTTGCCGATTCCCGAGCGTGCCTTTTGCCTGCTTCGTTTAATGGAAAGGGTTGATGCGCACTCGGTGTCCCTGGAAGTTGACAATAGTCGCCGTGGCGAATGAGTGCGGCGATCAATGCCATGGGTCAGGTGCTCAGCTGTTTGGCGAAATCGCCAACCATCTGGGCAAGTTCTGGTTGTTTCAGGCGCTTTGCGGCTTCCTCAGGAGATACCCATTGCCGGCCCCGTTGGCTTTCTTCCCATTCCTGTTCGGGTATGACCCGGGTAACCTGCATCGGATACACCACTACGGAACAGGTCGCTCCCCATTTTTTGGTTTGGTAGGTGCCGACGGGATCATTTCCGACCCGACCTTCCACGCCGGCCTCCTCGAAAGCTTCCTTGGCGGCCGATACCTGTGGTGAAAGACCGGGATCTTTAATCCCCTTGGGAACCACGAAGTGCTTTTTCTGGCTGGACAGGATAACCAGGATTTCCAGTTTGCTGCCGGAAAATCTGTAGGGGATGACGGAGGATTGCGTGTAGTAATATGCGGGCCGGTCACGTACTTCCGGGCCATCGGGGGCCGGGTAGGGAAACTTCTCGGGCAATCCGTGAGGCCGGGTGATGGCAGCCAGCTGTCCACACCCTCGGTTAAGTTGATGCCAGTCTTCAGGCATGCTGAGATGGGCAAGGGTCGCCGTCGGCAATAGCTTGCCGTCTTTCGGTATCGTGATGTGATTACCTGTCAGGTAGATCAACAGCGATTCAAGACCGGGGTTGTGACCTACCAGCATTATCCTCTTAGCATCCGGCGGACAGTCGCCGAGTACAGACAGCAAGTCTTCGACCTCCGCTTCGTAGACGTTTGACACCGTATGAATAACATCGGTGCCTATGCCCATGGCCTTGCAGCACTTCTCAGCGGTGGTGAGGGCGCGTTCCGCCGGCGAAGCGATAATCAGATCCGGTCTCAAGCCTTTTTGCCAGAGATAGACGCCCATTCGTTGAGCGCCTCGTTTGCCTCGGTCTTTAAGTGGCCTGTGGAAGTCATCGACGTCAACGCCCCAATCGGATTTACCATGGCGCAAGATTAATAGTTCTTTGGTCATGTGGGCGTCTCAGTTCATCAGTTCTTGAAAGCAGATTTGGGTCAGTGCAGCGAAATCAACTCCGCCACTGGCCTCATACACCGGGATGTCTTTTAAAACATCCAGATACGACAATGGCTCAAGTTCAGTAGTGTCTTGAAAAAAGTTCCCATCGGAATATTGATAGAAAGGTCCGGGGGATTTCATGATGGCGCCGAGAAGATCCCGGCGAACAGCCAGGTCCACACGCTCAACGGCCAATGCTGCATCACTGTCCCGCTTCCAGTTGAGGACCAGAAAGGCGTTCAACGGGGCCTCAGGGACGATCCGACCAACTCCGTAGATCTGATCGATATGCACATCGTACTTGTCTTCCAGGTACCATAATTCTTCAGCCGGTAGTTTCAGCAGCCGCTCGCGTTCTAGTTGCGAAATCAATGGGTGCAGTGTCGGATTGTGAACAATAGTCCCCGGATTGATGCGGGGAAGCTTTGGAATCCCGGCTGCATCAATACGGCCATTCTGACGACTGATAAACAAACGATCGTTGGTGAGATAGGAAACACGTTTGTCATCGAGCATGTGTAACATTAACGTGGATTTACCGCCCCCGGAGAAACCGGCGATGCCGAGTGTGCGGCCATTGAACACCAAACCGGAGGCGTGACATATCAGCCAGTCACGCTGTTGCAGCCAGTTCATGTACTGGGCGTTAATAAAGTTGATGACCTGATTATCACAGTTTACGCAGGGACCGGCGGCGATGCATAGACTGTCGCTCTGCAGGAACACCATCCCCGTACGCACCTTCTTCACCAAACGGGCCTGTGGCAAGTCGTAGTAGGCGTCCTTGCGCCCCACTTTGCCAGGTTCCCGTTTCCAGTCGATAAATTTGATACCAAGTTCGGGACTGTCGCGTTCGATGGCGATTACTTCCAGATTCGGAGATGCCACGGTTTGCACGACAACATGGCTGAAATACTGCCGGAGAGTATCGATCAATTCCTTTGAGTTGGATCGCAGGCGAAGGGTGCACTCACCAAGCCCCAGGGTCAGGGGCTCCGCGCCAGGCTCGATAGTGCCGGTCAGGCCGCTCACCGCAGATTGAAGGTCGTGAATGGCTTCGGTCATGATTTTACCTGCGTGATGACATAGTCGGCATACAGTGCGGCGGCATCGATACCGACACCTTCCTTGGCGCCTCTGAAGCCACCGAACGCGGATACTTCAAACACAACAGGGCCGCGTTCAGTCTCGGCCACATCGACTGTTGTGAAGTCCATCCCGAACAGATCCTGGGCGCGCTGTGCCAGCTCAATAATATCGTCTGGCGGCTCATGTCCGGCATAGCGCCCACCGCTGTTGATGGTGGTGTTCCAGGTGTCGGTCTGCGATACCCGAGCGTAACTCCCAAGGTACATACCTGCGAGGAAGACCATACCGAGGTCACGACCGGGCAGCGTCACCTTTTCTTGCAGATACATCATCGGATTGTCCTTTTTGAATGCCCGGATGTCCTGTTCAAGTGTTTCGGCTGGCGATTGCGAGTCGAGTACGCACATGCCTCGGGCCTTAGTCGAATAAAGGGGCTTGAACACTGCACTGCCGAAATCGTGCACGGCTTCAATCGCGGCATCGACACTTTCCGTGACACGGGTATCAGGCATTGGAATGCCCGCATTACGTAGAGTAACAGTGCAGCTCAGCCGGTCAATGAGACGAAGGATATTGAGCGCGGGGCTGAATACCCGCACCCCGGCGGACTCGGCGACCCTTAAAAGCTCAAGTCGATCCAATGTGTTTGGGTCGTAAGTAGCACTGATTTTTTTCACCAGCAAGGCATCCAGTGCACACAGATTCTCTCCGTAATGCAGCAACTGCTGGGTGGCGAGGTTCAATTCGACCTCCCCCATATCAATGATGCGGCGGTAGCCAGTCCGCGACTCGATAGCATCTGCGAGAGTTTCAGTGGACCATTTCCCGGGGATGCCGATAACACCGATTCTAAGATCAGCCAACAAAAATCTCCTTTATCGGGATTCGAAAAGACGACGCTAATTTCGGATCCGTCCTGAGGACACTTTCCAGCAGGTAACGTGAGCGCAGCATCATGGCCCGTGCGAGGGATTTGTCCAGGATAAACCGGGTCGATGTAGCAAACGAGCGGGCAAGGCCGAGCGCAAGACGCAACTCAAAGGTGGTGTCGCCATTGTTCTTCGCATAGCGGGATGCAAAGCGATAGAATTCTCCGGCAATACCGAGAATTCTTCGGCGCAAGGGTTTGTCCAGAATCTGAAGGCGGTAGTTGGATACCATGAACACCGAAACATCCTGCACATAGTCCATGTAGCGGGATCGGTGCAGGTCGATAAAATTGATACGCTTCGCGATCGGGTCGTAGATAATGTTGTCGACGTTGAAGTCACCGTGAATATAGACCGAGAAAGGAGCTTTAAATTGGGACTCGTAACGCTTGGCCTGCTTCAGCAACGTATCGAAATTCGGAACCGCCAAATCGCACACGCGACTGTCGCTCTGTTGAAACTCCGGATGGACCTCATAGACCTCGGGCAGGCGTCTCTCCAGTTGATTGATATATTTCGCAGCAATCTTCTTTTTAACACGGGTGTCACGCCATACAGATTCCAGCGTCTTACTGAGTGCGCGTACCGTTTCATTCAGAAGCTTCTGGGGCTCATGCAGGAGGATCTGTTCGAACGTCAATCCCGCCAGGTGCTCAATAAGTAAGGAAGCGGATTCTCCGCGTTTATGAAACGCGAGAATCTTGGGCGCGAGTCCCGGATAAATCTCATGCCAGTTCTCCACGCCTTCCCGCTCCTTCTTGAGCTTACGTTTTTTGCCATCTTTAAAAATGGCCACATAACCGTCCTTTTTTTGCTTTGGCTTGCTAATGCCCGAGATCGCGCTTCCGGATCGGGTTTCGGCAACGTGCTCGATGGACAGGTCCTTCATGTTTTCTTCGGCCTCAAGCCGCCCCACCGACTCCATCAGGTGATGGTAGCGGTCGATATTGATGGGTTGCCCGAGGTTGATAGAGAGGATCGCCTCGCTGATGTTCAACAGGGCGTCCCCCATTTGCTCCACGCCACGGGCCACGAACAGGGCGGCAATAAGATCTTCGGTATGATGCTTTTTCTTTAGGGACGCAGTATAGCGTTTGTGTAATTTGCGATAGCCCCGATCCAGCTGGGTCTTGATTTTTCCGATCTTCAGAGCGAGTTCGGTATCGTTATTCTCGATCGCGGGTTCCACCATCTCGATGCCTCGGATGACCCGGTTGAGCAGAGGTGAATAGCGTTTGGATTTCAGACAATTCCTATGCTTCAAATGAGCCATCTCATGTATGCATTCCCGACAGAGTTCAGAGATCCGCTCAATGTCGGTGGAGATGGATTCCGCGGCGCGAAGAGTGAGCCTTCTGGAGTCCCCCTGCTTGGCTCGGGACAGCTGGCCTAGGCAGCTGTTATGGATACGCATCTTGAGGTTATAGGCATAACCGCCTCGATCCAGAATCCGCTGGGCAACTACGTCCGAATACGTATCGACATAAATGTGCAGGTTGGTCACCTGTGATCCAACCTCCGCGATGAGGAACCGCAGGTTGTCCCGTATACTTTTGGGCAGACGCATGATCAGGTCATTGTACCAAGATAGACCCCATGTCTGCTGTTCGGGCAGTTCGTCAGGTAGGTGGAAAGTGATCGTGGAAACAATTGAACATCGGAAAGTTGTTGCAGATCAATCCAAACCACATCCACCTGGTGCTTGTCGGGTCGATGGCCGTTTCTTGCCTCGTAGCTGCCGGGTACGTCGCAGGCGAACAGGAACTCGACCAATTGCCGCGTCGAAGGCGGCACGGTGTCCCGGGGCTTGAACCAGTCAGCGACGTGGAGGAGGTCGCGAACCATCACCTTGACACCAATCTCTTCGAGACATTCGCGCTCAAGGGCATCTTGCAGTGTCTCGCCATGCTCCTGTGCGCCACCGGGCAGCGCATAGCGCTCACCGCGATCTCCGCCATCTTTTCGAAGCAGAAGCAGGCGCTCGTCACGTATAATCAGGGCGCGGGCTGCGTTGCGTATGCCGGGGGTTAGAATGGCCATTGCATCGTCCTCTCAGCTTATTTATCGGTCATCATCACAAGAATGATCGGGTTGCCACTCAAATAACCATATAGGGAACGATAGCTATGAGCAATGTCTATGTGACACGACTTGCCAAAATTCCGGATCCCGTGCGGGTGAGTCGTTATCGGCGTGCACCGGAGTTGGGGCCGCGGTTGTTGTTCTTCAGTGGCGGGTCCGCACTCACTGGCCTTAGCCGTGTACTCAAGCACCACACGCACAATTCCACCCATATGGTCACGCCATTTGACTCCGGCGGAAGTTCGGCGATATTGCGACGGGCATTTAATATGCCGTCCATCGGTGATCTGCGCAGCCAACTGATGGCGCTTGCCGATGAGACGGTGACTGGACACCCGGAGGTCTATCAGCTCTTTACATTTCGACTTCCGATGACAGGTCAAAAACGCGACTTGTTACGCAAGCTCAAGGCTATGGTAGATGGGCAGGACCCGATGGTTCGGTCTATTTCCAATCCTATGCGCCGGCTTATTCGGCACCAGCTCGGTTATTTTCTGGAGGCCATGCCCAAGTCGTTCGAGCTGCGTGGCGCCAGTATCGGCAACCTCATCCTTGCAGGCGGGTACCTCAACAACTTCGAACATCTGGACCCCATTATCTTTTTGTTCTCCAAGCTGGTGGAGGTACGCGGCACGGTACGCGCCATCGTCAACGACGATCTGCACCTGGGGGTGGATCTTGATGATGGTACGCGAGTAATCGGGCAGCATCGAATAACCGGAAAGGAAGTGGCGCCACTGACGTCACCCATAAAAAGGCTATTCCTCTCCAGGCAATCTGACAAGTACGTCAAGGCGAATTCGTTGTTGCGCAAGAAAAATCGAAAGCTGATCAGAAAAGCCGACCTGATCGTGTTTCCGCCGGGCAGCTTTTATACCAGTATGCTGGCCAATTTGTTACCGAAGGGTGTAGGCACGGCGATCGCAGATAGCCAATGTCCCAAAGTCTATATCCCCAACCTGGGTCAGGATCCGGAGCAAATCGGCATGACGACGGATCGCCTGGTGCTCAAGCTCCTGGCACAGTTACGGCGAGACCTTACCGATGAGTGCGACACGAACCGGCTACTAAATTTTGTTTTGATCGACAGTAAGAACGGTGTCTATCCTTCGCGATTGTCACAAGGGACGATGAATGAACTGGGTGTTCATGTCGTGGATATTCCTCTGATCACCACGCAAAGTGCGCCGTACTACGATGCAACGCTGCTGGTGGATGCACTGTTGTCGCTGACCTGAACGGTTGTGTCCGAGTTGATGACGCTGGTCTTCATCCTAATGGGGTCGGAGTGATTAGTGAAAAATCACTCCGACCCCTTTCTTCCTATATTAAAGAAATATTATTAGATAATCGCGGGCTCCATTGAAGTGCCAAGTTAGCGAAATTGGAAGACACGCCGGACCCCATTGTCATCAGGACCTGCATACGCAAGCTGGAATGCGCTTCCTGTCAACATCTGAACGTGTTTCAACGACAGGCCCTAACCACCTCAATCAAATCAGCTACCTCCACTTTGGTTGTGGGCCCTAGTCCTGCACATACCGGCACAAATCCAACTTCGCTCACTTCCATAAATGGGTATTGAGTCGCGCTCTCCACGCTCCGATAATACGCGCCTCTTTTACCGCCACACTGTAAACAAGGAGTACCCATGGCGATCCGCTTGCCCCGCCTGTCATTAGACCGGGTATTTCCGTTTTTACGCTGGGGCAGAAACCTTAACCGGGAAACAGTCCGTGCTGACCTGATAGCGGGCCTGACCGGCGCCGCTATTATCCTGCCTCAGGGGGTCGCCTTCGCGGTGATCGCGGGCATGCCACCCGAGTATGGTTTGTATGCCGGCATGGTGCCGGCGATTGTTGCCGCGCTGTTTGGTTCCTCCTGGCACCTGGTTTCCGGTCCCACTACCGCGGCGTCCATCGTGATGTATTCGGCGCTAGGCGCTATGGCCGCACCCGGATCCGAAGAATTCATCTCGTTGGCGATTACCCTTGCGTTTCTGGTCGGGGCATTTCAGCTGATTCTAGGACTGGCCAAGCTCGGGGTGCTGGTTAATTTCGTTTCCTATTCAGTGATCGTCGGTTTCACTACCGGTGCGGCCTGTCTGATCGCCGCCAAGCAGGCGCAGACATTTCTTGGACTTGATCTCCCAGCGACCGGGCATTTCTTTCAAACCGTCGGTTACCTGTGGGATCACTGGGAAGCGTTCCATCCACTGGTCACCGTGGTCGCCATGGTCACGCTGCTGGCGGGTATCGGCGCAAAAAAGTTCTGGCCGCGGTTTCCTTATATGATTGTTGCGATGCTGGCTGGCGGCATTGCGGCGGCGTTGATCAATCTGTTTGTCGGGTCAGAGCAGTCCGGCATCACAATGGTCGGCGCATTACGTGCCAGTCTGCCTCCACTTTCGATACCCGCGCTGTCCATGGATACCGTGCAGCAACTCGTCCCAGTCGCTCTGGCCATGACATTGTTCGCGCTGACTGAAGCGTTGTCTATTGCACGATCACTGGCAATCAAATCCGGTCAATCCATTGAACCGAACCAGGAATTTATTGGACAGGGTCTGTCCAACATTGCGGGCAGCTTCTTTTCTTCTTATGTCGCCACCGGCTCGTTCAATCGCAGTGGTGCAAACTATGATGCAGGAGCAGAAACGCCGTTAGCCGCGATCACCGCGGGTGTTCTGCTACTGGCACTTCTGTTCTTTGTTGCGCCGCTAACCGCTTATCTGCCCAATGCCGCAGTCGCCGCATTATTGATCCTGATTGCGTGGCGGTTAATCGACATCGAGCAGATCAAAAAAATTGTGCGCGCGGATGAGAAAGAAGCGCTGGTGCTGCTGGTCACGTTTCTTGGCACTATTTTCCTGAAACTGGAGGATGCGATCTTACTGGGCGTAATCACTTCCCTTATATTTTTCCTGCGTAAAACGTCAAAGCCGAAAGTGTTAGGACGGATACCCGACCCGGAATCCAAGCGCCGCCAATTTGTCTCGAGCTTCGGGAAGGACGAGTGCCCTCAGTTTAAAATGCTGCGTCTCGACGATTCGCTTTACTTCGGCTCTGTGGCCTATGTCGGCGAACTGCTGCGACTTTACAGAGAAAAGTATCCCGAACAAAAACACCTTCTGCTGCTCACCAAGGGCATCAACCAGGTCGACATTGCTGGCGCGGAATTGCTGGTAAAAGAAGCCAAAGAACGACGGAAGATGGGTGGTCAACTGTATCTTTATCGTCTAAAGGACGGCGCCATGCGTGTGCTGAAACGCGGAGGCTATATGGATATTCTGGATCAGGACACCGTATTTGACTCCAAAGAAGAAGCGGTACTGGAAGTGTTTAAGCGGCTCGATCGGGATATTTGCAAAAACTGCGACAAGCGTATATTTCTTGAATGCCGGACTATCGAAACCGCACCGAGATGATGCCCGCATTTGGAAAAGTAATATTTAATAACTCCTGTTACTGATTTCAAAGTTAATTCAACTATTCTTATGGAAGGCTGCGCCCAAAACGAACCGTTTGCTTTGCAAGTCACCGACTCGAGCATGGAGCCCGAATTTCCTGAAGGCTGCATTATCGTGTCCGAACCAAACGGTTCGCTGGAACACGGTTGTTATGTGATCGGCGACTGTGGTGATGAGCTTGTGTTCCGGCAATTGATGATCGTGGACGGACAGTGGCGACTGCATGCGCTACAGCCTGGAATTGAAGATATTGAGATTTCAGGTCGAGAGAAAATTAAGGGGCGGGTTATTCAACGTGCGGGGAAGCGGAGGCAGGATAGAAAGTCTTATTTGTGAGTAATCTTGTCTCGGACCCCGATCAGGGCTTGCGCGACACCTTACCGGGTCCCAATTCGGGTGCCACGAATCAAGTTCAGGATGACTTAGAATTAAATACGGAATAACTATAGCGCCCCTTCATGTTCTAACAACCACTGCTTCCGATACTCACCACCTGCGTAGCCCCTCAGGGAGCCGTCTTTGCCAATCACCCTGTGACAGGGAATAACAATTGAAACAGGGTTTCGTGCATTGCTGCTTGCGGCCGCTCTGACTGCCTTTTCGTTTCCTGCACGTTTAGCCAGGGTCGAATAGTCAAGCGTTTTGCCTCGCGGAATCTTTTGTAAAGTAAGCCAAACCTTGCGTTGAAACGGTGTGCCACCTGTGTCCACTTCCAGTTGCTCAAATGCATCGGTGTCGCCCGCAAAATAGCGATCCAAGCGTTTGTGAACTTGTTTGTGTTTGGAGCTTTGGAAGATTCGATATTCCCCAAAACGGCGCTTGAGTAACTGATGCATGCGCAGTTCATTATCTGCAAAATCGAGGTAGCACAATTTGCCGTCGGCAGTCAGAAGCTGAATATTTCCAATCGGACTTGGATATACCGATGATTCAAGTGTTTTCATTGCATAGTTCTGTTAATTCGCCTCAACTCACTCGGACTCCTGCCATAGAGTTTATCGAAGGTGTGATTGAACTGACGCACACTGCTGAATCCCGCGCGGTGTGCGATCTCGGTCATGGAGTAGCTGGAGTCGGTAATCAGTCTTTTCGCCAGCAGCACTCTGCGTGTTCTAGCTACTTGAGTGGGACTGGCTCCTACATGCTTCATAAACAGTCGGCGCAAGTGCCGCGAGCCAACCCCAAGTCGCTCAGAAAATGTTTCGATATCCTGCTCATCTAATGCGCCCTGCTCTATCAGTTTTAACGCTCTAGAGACCGTGGTCTTGACGCCATTCCAGGCCGGACTGTTAGGTGCGGTTTCAGGACGACATCGCAAACACGGCCGATAACCCGCTTCCATCGCGGCCGCCGCAGAAGGATAGAACTCGCAGTTCTTAGCCTTCGGCGTAACCGCAGGACATACCGGGCGGCAGAAAATACCTGTCGACGCCACCCCGGTAAAAAACCTGCCATCGAACGACGGGTCGCGATTTTTTACCGCGCGGTAGCAGTCTTCAAATTCGAGATCAACCGATTCCATGTCACAAGTATATCCACTAATCACCTTGTCACCGGCAATTTGCGGACCTTGACCATCGCAACCCAGCCATCGCGCCCCGACCACCGCGCCCCGACCACCGCGGTCCGACCACCGCGGTCCGACCACCGCGGTCCGACCCTCCCTGGTCGGGCTTAACTTTGGTCAGTCTATGCTGCAGCAGCTGCGGGGGTTATGGCATCAGCATATAGCGGGAAGCGTTTGCAGATATCAATCACATTCTGCTTGACCGTTGCGATCACGGATTCATCTTCAATGTTATCCAGCACATCACAAATCCAGCCGGTAATCTGTTTTGATTCTTCAATCCCGAAACCGCGCGTGGTCATGGCCGGTGTGCCGATCCGAAGCCCGCTGGTCACGAAAGGCGAACGCGGGTCGTTAGGCACCGAGTTTTTGTTCACCGTGATATTCGCGCGACCCAGCGCCGCATCAGCATCCTTACCAGTGATGTCTTTACTGATCAGGTCGAGCAGAAACAGGTGATTGTCCGTGCCACCAGAAACAATATCGAAGCCTCTTGACTGAAAAACCTCGACCATCGCGTCCGCGTTATCCAACACCTGCTGTTGATACTGTTTGAACTCTGGCTCCATGGCCTCCTTGAACGCCAGTGCCTTAGCCGCAATAACATGCATCAGAGGGCCACCCTGGGTACCCGGGAACACCAGGGAATTAAACTTCTTGGTAATTTCGTCATTCTTCTTCGCCAGAATCATACCGCCGCGTGGTCCACGCAGCGTCTTGTGAGTGGTGCTGGTGACCACATCGGCAATGGGGATCGGATTCGGGTAATGACCGGTGGCGACCAGTCCAGCTACGTGTGCCATATCTACAAACAAATAAGCGCCCACTTGATCTGCAATATCCCGAAAACGCTGCCAGTCCATAATTCGTGAATAGGCGGAGAAACCGGCGATGATCATCTTAGGTTTGTGCTCTTTGGCAAGCTGTTCGACCTGGTTATAGTCGACTTCGCCAGTGGCCAAATCAAGCCCATATTGCACCGCATGGTAAATCTTGCCCGAGAAATTTACGCTGGCGCCGTGGGTAAGGTGGCCACCATGGGCCAGGCTCATCCCGAGCACGGTCTCGCCGGGCTCCATTAGTGCCATGTATACCGCAGCATTGGCCTGTGAACCCGAGTGCGGCTGCACATTGGCGTAGTCTGCCGAAAACAACTTGCAGGCTCGCTCTATGGCTAGCTCTTCCGCCACGTCCACATATTCGCAGCCGCCGTAATAGCGCTTGTGAGGGTAACCCTCCGCATATTTATTCGTCATCTGGGACCCCTGTACAGCCATGACCCTGGGACTACAGAAATTCTCCGACGCAATCAATTCTATATGGGTTTCCTGGCGATCGACCTCGTGCTGCAGGGCGGCGGCCAGCTCGGGATCGAACTGTGCGATGGACTGGGTTTTGTCAAACATGATCTGCTCCGTATATTGAAACTGTTTCTTGCTCAGCGCCTAGCGTCCGGCGGTCCCTGGCATTTCGTGTAGGCCGGACATTTCATCTCAGGCGTAAAAATTAACCGGTCGATTGTAGACAACCTGGGAAAAGTTGAGAACCAAATATTTGCTAATCCTAATGCAAAATGATGCTAATCGCGACACATCCGGTCCAGCCCCTGGCTCTCTTCCGTACTAAGCTGATCGACTTTCTTACATCGATTGATCTGCAGGCTGCCCAGTGACCGTACCCTGGATTCACGTGCCCAGCGTGGCAGTGTGTCCGCCACAGCCGCCGCCGCTTCTGCGGTCTGAAACTTGCCGAACAACATAAAATACCATTGATCGCCATTCACCACTGTTGAGAAGAACTGGCCTTTATTATTCAGTGAACTAAATAATGATCTAGCGCTGGCGCGGTTCTGCATGCTAAACAGCTGCAAGGTGAACTTGCCCGAGGAAGAATCAAACAACCATTTATTATCGTTTTCGACACCGGTGCCAGTCAGATCCGCGTCACTCCTTCTAGGCTCCACCACAAGTTCGACGATTTCTTCTCTAAGATAACCCGCCACCAGTGTTTTGGATTGTCGCTGCCAAATCTGGTCCAGCCCTCCCAAGAACCTTGGATTTTCAAGCGTATCAGTCTCAATCCATCCGGTAATCCATTCTGGCGCAACGACACGCAGCCACTCACCCTGCTTCTGTACCAATCTGAGAACGCTACCCTGAGGAATAATCCCGAGTATTCGAGCTCTTGTTTGATTCGCATCCTGAGCATCGGGCTGCAATCGAGCACGTACACGACTAGCTTCGATCACGACCTCCTGGCCGCGAAGCCGCACCGACGTATCAGGAATCCACACCGGTATCCCACCGGGAATGGTGATTTCCGCGAAACCACTTTGTGTGCCCACAATATCTACCAGCGTATTCAGCGGCAGCAGAATTATTTGCGGTTCAGCAGCGTCTGGTCCTGCTCTCACCGGCACCTGGCCTATGCGGGTTCTTCTAATTGTCGCCCGCTCACTTGCAAATTGGCCTCGCCCAGCGATACCTTGCTCCAGGACCTGTCCTATTCTCACATCGCTTGCAGCCTCTTGACCGGAATTGGATATCTCCAATTCACCCTGTCCATGGTCAGGTTTACGAAGAGGGACAACAAATTTCTCCTGCAAGGGCTCAGGCGCTTGCTGGGCGACGGATGTCGAACCAAGTCCAACCTCAAATTCTGGTTCCAGTCTGGGCCCTAATGTTGTCGCCGCAGCCACCTGTTCTGCGGGTTCTTGCCTCGCAATGGATGACTCGACTACCGCCGCAGTCTCGACTTCGGTAGCAGGCTCTTGTTCCAAGACTCCTTGCTTCTCTAGAGAAGGCTCTAGTCCATCTGCGCTGGTCGCGGTCTTCTCTGTGGGTGCCTCGGCAATTGCCTCTGCAGAGTCAACTCCAGATTCTGATTTGAGGACTGCAGCGGTATCGTCATATACAGCGGCGACTTGCTCTGCCATCGCCTCAGCCTCTTCGACCGCTTCGGTTGAGCCTGAATCGGTCAATAATTCCTCAGTGGGATTACGGATTGCTGCTACCTTAGCTTCGGGTTCTGGGGCCAGATTAGAGGCCGCCACGGACTCCGAATCGGGTAGCGGTTCCATAACGGGTTCTGGTGCCACTGCCGGCCCAGGTGCCGCCGCTGCTATGGCTTGCCGTGGGATGCCAGCAACATTGGTTTGGCGAGAAGACAGCGCAGTGATATTCTGTTTGATGCGCTGGGCTTGCCATACTCGCGCAATCTCTTCCGCTGGCACTTCGACCTTATCCACCTGGTCCGCCTCTATCCATCCGGAAATCTTTTCTGGCAACTGGACTCGACTCCAACCAGGCTGTTGTTCAAGCAAAATGGACTTGGTTCCCCTAAGTAGCTTACCGATCTCATTAGCCTCTGTTTTCTCCGTGGGATCCGCATAAACTATTGCGGCGTCAGCAGTGATTTCTACTTTAGCCAGATCAAAACTAATAAGCTGGTCATTGCGCACCCACCCAGGCACGCCACCCGGTACTTCCGCAAGAATCCAATTTCTTTTGCGCGCCACCACGCGCAATATAATTTTCTCACCGACGCGAGTGATGATAGGCGAAAAAGTATTGAATCTCGAATACATCAGGATCGGCTTTTCTTTGACCACCACATAATCTGATGCCGTTACCTCAGCGATGCTGGGAGGCGGCTCGGGCGCAGTCCCAGCGATCATCGTAGCGGTAACCATTGGTTCAGTGACGCTGGCAGGCAAGGCGTCGGTTGCAAAAATGTTCTTGTTCTCTTCTAAGAAATTCTGCGCACCTATGTTGCCGCCTTGGGCCGCTTTTTTTACCCACGGCCTGGAAGCTTCGGGATTCTCTTCTACCCCGACACCATAAAAAAGCGCCCTGCCGTAATTGTATTGCGCCACCGGAAATCCAGCCTCCGCAGATTTTCGCCACCAGTCGATCCCTTCTCGAATTTTATCGACATCACCAGTCTGCTCAAGTAACAGATGGCCGAGGTTGTACTGTGCCTCGGGATGACCTTGTTTAGCGGCCTTGGTAAACCAGAAGATCGCCTGGTCTTGGTCCAGTGGCAAACCCTTACCCTCGAGATACAGCACGCCGACATTAAATTGCGCATCTGGAGCACCCCGAGAAGCATCGGCAAGCCAGAGATCTGCGGCTTGCTCGAAGTTTCCTTGAGCGAAGGCTTTTACTCCCTCGACATACTCTGAATTCTGGCTGCCTTGCGTTGCATCCTGAGCCGCAGCCGGGTACAACACCGCTAAACCCGCTGTCATCGTCAGCGCCAATACAACCAGTCTTTTGCCACCAACGATCAGCGTTATAACCTGGTTCAATATCACTCCTCCGCAAATGGTCATAGCATGATTCGAATCAAGGCTCCATTCAGAACTCAGATGGTAAAGAGTGTATCAACTACTCACGGAAGTCACTTAAAAATGCTCCGAATTCACCATCCTCCAACGCGTTGCGCATCTTCGCCATGAGCCATTGAAAATAATGAATATTGTGCAAGGAGCATAACCGCGGACCTAGAATTTCGTTCTTGGAGTGCAGGTGTCTTAAATAAGACCTGGAATAGTGCTGGCAGGTATAACAGTCGCATTGCGGATCCACAGGCGCCGTGTCCAGTCGGTACTTCGCATTGCGGATCTTTACAATTCCCTCGCTCGTATAGAGCCAGCCGTTTCGAGCATTACGAGTAGGCAGCACACAATCAAACATGTCGACGCCTCTGGCAACAGATTCCACCAGATCCGTCGGGGTGCCGACGCCCATCAGATATCGAGGTCGATCGGCCGGCATCCGCGTCGCCACGTGATCCAGCACGTGGATCATTTCTTCTTTAGGCTCTCCGACCGATAAACCACCAATGGCATAGCCATCAAAGCCGATCTGTTCAAGTCGATTCAGAGACTCAAGCCGCAAGTCATGGTACATGCCCCCCTGGATGATGCCAAACAGAGCACCATCTCCCTTGTAATGGTCGCGGCAGCGTTGTGCCCAGCGCGCCGAAAGCTCCATGGAATCCCTTGCCTGCTCCCGAGTCGCTGGATAGGTTGTGCATTCGTCGAACACCATGACGATATCCGAACCGAGCGCTGTCTGTATATCCATGGATTCTTCCGGGCCGAGAAACACGGTACTACCATCAATCGGTGATTTAAAAGTAACCCCTTTTTCCTCCAGTTTGCGCAACTCCGCCAGACTCCAGACTTGAAACCCCCCCGAATCAGTCAGGATAGGTCGAGGCCAGTTCATAAAGTTATGCAAACCACCATGGGCCGATATCACATCGACCCCTGGTTGCAGCATCAAATGAAAAGTATTTCCAAGAATGATCTGCGCGCCGGTAGCGGCGACTTCCTCCGGTGACAGTGACTTTACCGTGGCACTGGTGCCAACCGGCATAAAGGCCGGGGTATCGACAGCGCCACGAGCAAATGTCAATCGACCACGGCGCGCCTTGTCGTCGGTACACAGCAGCTCGAACTTCATCTTGCTCGCTCAAGTAGCATAGCGTCGCCGTAACTGAAGAAGCGAAACTGATGTTCAATGGCATAACGATACATGTGCATAACCCGATCATAACCGGCGAAGGCTGATACCAGTATCAACAACGTCGACCTGGGTAAATGAAAATTCGTCACTAGTAAATCCACCACATTAAACTGAAAACCGGGTGTGATAAAAAGCCGGGTTTCGCCATCAAATGGTTTTAACGTTCCGCCTCTCGCGGCACTTTCAAGCGCCCTCACAACGGTAGTGCCGATCGCAATTACCCGCCCACCCGATACCTTGACCTCACGAATTCGCTGGCATGTTTCCTCATCTACACAAATACGTTCTTCATGCATCATATGACTCTCGATGGTGTCTCCCTGAATCGGCAAAAATGTACCAGCACCTACGTGCAGGGTTATCGTCTGCCATTGCACACCTTTGGCTCTTAACCTGTCGATCATATTGTGATCAAAGTGAAGCCCCGCGGTGGGCGCCGCTACCGCCCCTGGCACTCGAGAATACACGGTCTGATATCGCTCCTGATCATCTCCAGCAGGATCACGCTGGATATATGGCGGTAAAGGCACGTTACCGAATTGCCGAAAAACCTGTCCTGCATTGATGTTCTGCTCAAACTCAATCACATAAAAGCGTGCCTCTCGGCGAATCACACGGGCCTCCACATCACCCACTCCCAAGGCTTGACCGATGCGGACAGCCCTATTCGACTTAAGCTGAACCAAAGCGCACTGAGCACCAAGCAATCGTTCCAGCATGATCTCCACCCGACCGCCAGTGGGCTTGGTCGCATGCAATCTGGCCGGAATCACGCGCGTGTCATTAGCAACCAACAAATCACCGGGCATGAAGAGTTGCTCGAGTTGGGAGAAGGTATGTTCAACGCATCGACCGCTATCGCTGTCAAAAGTGAGCAGCCGACTGTCCACTCGGTTCTCCGTTGGATACTGCGCAATCAGTTCCGGCGGGAGGTCATAGTCATACTGGTTAAGATCCATCAATCGGGGCTCGCAAACGGTGGCCGGATTCTATTGACTTTATACCGCCAGGTAAAATTTTTAAGCGTTCAGATCCGAGCTTATGTTGCTGGTATCCTTATGTGAAACTGGATATCATTGGCCCCGTGCCGGGGTGGCGAAATTGGTAGACGCGTCAGATTCAAAATCTGATTGGGGCAACCCAGTGTCGGTTCGAGTCCGACCCTCGGTACCAGGTTTGTATGTGGTCAGACACCCCAACTGTTGCATGTGATTCGCCTGGAAGTCTGTTATCCGCCATGTGCTATGGCGATCTCGCCAGTAGACTCAGAGCCCAATCACATCCGACGTTGACGTAGGTCAAGCTCAAGCTCCTGCTACCTGACAGTGTATATAATCCACGATGTATTAATTGTGGAACATGCTGAATTTCTATCTAGTTATCTCAGATAACCACTATTTATCTATAGGAGAACAAAATGCAATACGGATTCTTTATCACGCTTGATGACGGATTTGATCAGGCCGTTGCCAAAGTTACCGAAGCTCTTCAACAACAAGGCTTTGGTGTATTAACCGAAATAGACATTAAGGCAACTATGAAAGCAAAATTAGACATTGATCAGCTGCCGTATAAAATCCTGGGCGCCTGCAATCCAAGTCTTGCCCATCAGGCCCTTGAGGCAGAACCCGATATTGGCTTGCTTCTACCCTGCAATGTTGTTGTCCGCGAAGATGAGAACGGAAAGGTGACCGTGGGTTTTATGGATCCTCAAGCGGTACTCACTTTAGTAGACAAAGAAGGGATCAAAGAGCTGGCCCAGGAAGTGCGCTTGCGGTTGGAAGTAGTGCGGGATTCTTTGAAGTGACCGCTACTTTAGTTTCGCAAACGAAAAGTGTCCTAAAGAAGCAACTGCAGAATTATTTTGATGCAGCGAAATCTGAAATCAACTTTGTTGGTATAACAGAAAACTGCGCCTCCGGACGGATCGTCTGGCGGCAAAAATTATTAGAATATTTATTGGTGGCTAACGTCGAACAGGAAAGTATAGGATCTTACCCCACTCACCGTCCCGGTCTTCCCGACCTTGGTCCCGCGGTTTGTGTTGGGTAACTGTTTCAGAGAAAACTGGCTTCATGAATCCGTTAGGATACTTTTGGTCTCGAATCTGCTCTCTTAATGTGTTCATGGATGGCTCTTGGAAATGCTTCAGCCGATTTAAAAAAATTGCAGTTGAAACCAGAGCATTTTTAAACAGCGAGGGTTTCGTTACCGGCGGCAGATACCACCGGTAACGATCCCTCAAACGCCGTACCGCTATCACCTTGATTGTGGATTTTGTCAGTACGGGTCTTTACCCCAGCCTCAGCTGTTAAATTTATAAAGCAATTTCCGTGCCATAAAGTGTGTTTTAGAAAAATATATATACATTTTTCCTTAAGTTGCTGTTTTATATATCAATAATTGTCAATTAGCAGTGCACACAACACGCTCTAAAAACCCAAATTGGGACAGGCACAATATGACAAGTTACAATTCAGAGTGTCACTTTTTGTCATGCCGTGGTGCTGAACCACTAAAAATCAGTAAATTCTTTAGGGCTGAAACCTGACGCAACACGTCATCATCGAAAGCGATATCTATAATGTGGGGAGGAAAGAATAGCTAAGGTGGATTCTGGTTTGATTGAACCGCTGGCAAATCTCGCTTTACTATCAAACACGATAACCGGAACAACGAATCAATTATGCTACCAATATGATCGACGACATACCGCGCAGCACAATCTAACTATCATTTATTTTTCTTTCAAGTTGCACCCAGTTGATTGAAGACGTGACAACCGCCGGCGCGGATTTTTTAGATTGGTCCGTACTGCAGAAGATTCAACAGCGACACTGGCGCCAGCAGTGCCAGCATGTCATGTCGAATTCAAAGTTTTATCAACGCCATTTAAGAGGTCAATCTTTAAGCGGCAACCTCGAACAATTAGACCAGCTTCCTCTTACCGACAAAGAGATGTTGCGCCAGGACCAAGACAATCGCCCTCCCTTTGGCAGCTATCTTGCAATCAGTCCGAGCCTGATCACCCGGATGCATCGGACTTCCGGCACAACCGGTACGGCGATGAACCTGGCCTTAACTGCGCAGGATGCCAACATGACAGCTCTAGTAGGTGCACGCGCTCAAGGTGCTTCTGGACTGGGACCACAACATCGTGTTGTGCACTGCCTTAACTACCAGTTATGGATGGGTGGCTATACCGACCACGCTACGCTTGAGGCTACCGGGGCGATGGTAGTGCCCTATGGAGTAGGCGGTACGCGGGGACTGATCGAGGTAATTCGTGAACTTAATATCAACGCCATTTCGTGCACGCCCTCTTATCCAGCAGTGCTCGAACAAGTGATTGAGCAGGAGTTCCCGGACTTGTCTCCGCGCAGTCTTGGTTTAGAACTTGGGCTATTCGGCGGTGAAGCAGGGCTCGATGATCCTGCGTTCAGGCAGAGGCTGGAAACAACCTGGGGCCTGCAAGCACGCAATTCAAATTATGGGGTTACCGATGTATTGTGTAACTTTGCTGGGCAATCAACGGTGTGTAACGATCTGCATTTCGTTGCCTTAGATGTGTTGTATCCACAAATCATAGATCCGGTTACCGCATTTACCAAACCCTGGCAGGAGGGCGAATCCGGCGAGTTAGTGCTGACCCATCTATGTAAGCAGGCGCAACCGCTGGTTCGGTTCCGCACCAATGACATCATTACTTTGACCGGGACTGGCGTGGCCAAGTGCGGTCGTACCGCGCCACGCTTTCGCGTCATCGGGCGCAGCGATGATATGGTAGTCGTGCGCGGCATAAATGTTTTTCCGAGCATGCTCACGGGTTTGGTCAACAGTACAGACGCACTATCAGGAGAATATCGCATCTTACTGAAGCAACCACCGCCATATGACTTTCTTTCTTTAGAAGTTGAGCTGGCTCATCCAATTGAAGATCAGCAGAATTTGGTTTCCGGAATAGAAAAGCAGATTAAAGGACAAATTGGAGTCAGCGCTCAGGTCCAGCTGGCAGCGCCCAAAACTTTGCCGAGAACCGAAGGCAAGACCCGTCGCGTTTTTCGATCATACTGAGACTCTATGACCATGACACAATACGATACCGTTACCCTGGAAATTGCTCACGGCATTTGCACTATCCAGCTCAACCGCCCCGAAAGCCTCAACGCAATGAACCGGCAGTTGATTGAGGAAACGGCGATGGCTTTTGATCACGCCAATGATGATGCCGATGTAAATGTAATCGTATTTACAGGGGCCGGCCGGGCATTTTGTGCAGGGGATGACCGTAATGAACATGTACATCCGAAAACCCATGCCGAGGCGCGCGACCTGGTGATTGCAATACAACGAGTAACAAGGGCCATTGTAGGCGGTAAAAAACTGGTGGTCGGGGCGATCAACGGCTGGGCCGTCGGTGGCGGTTTCGAATGGGCAATCAACTGCGACTTCCCGATTTGGGCCAGGAGCGCCAAGGGGTTTTTTCCTGAAGTGTCTCTTAATCTTTTCGTTACTGGCGGGGTTACATCATTATTGCCAGCGCTGGTCGGTCTTAACAAGGCGCGGGAAATGCTGTTTTTAGGGGAGCGGTATGATGCCCAGTCGCTGTTTGATATGGGAGTTGCCTGGAGAGTGGAAGAAGACACGGCACTCATGCAAAGCGCATTCGCGGTCGCCGCGAACCTTGCGAAGTTGCCAGTATTGTCATCTCGGTCAATGAAAAGAGTTTTAAACCAGACCGCGATGACGCAATTCGAACAGGCGATGGAACTCGAAACCGAGGCTACAGTTGAGGGTTTTATGGATCCGAAAACGACCCGCTTATTGACAGACTTTTAGGCTTCAATACAAAGAAACCCAATATCTTCACCTGGATTGTCGTGATCTAATCATTGCGACACCACTTTCCCAGGGTTATATTTCTGTAATACGAAAAAAATCTACACCATGGGAAACACCACAAGTATTGCCATTAATCAGGTAAGCAAGAAGTTTGGGCACGGAAAAAACCTGGTTCTTGCTCTGGACGATGTATCGGTTGAAATAGAAGAAAACGAATTTTTCACCCTGCTCGGCCCTTCTGGTTGCGGGAAAACGACGTTACTCCGATTAATCGCCGGCTTTGAGCATCCGAGTAGCGGTCACATCCAACTGCACGGCGAGGAAATATCTCACCTGCCTCCTTTTAAGCGTCCTGTTAACACCGTGTTTCAAAGTTACGCGCTGTTTCCACATATGACAGTGGCCGAGAACATCGGATTTGGTTTAACAATGCAGGATAAACCGACAGGCGAAATAGCTGACACAATCAATAAAATGCTACAGCTGGTGCAAATGGAGGACCTTCGCGACAGACGTACTGATCAGATTTCCGGAGGACAGCAGCAACGGGTCGCACTTGCTCGGGCCTTAGCACCCCGTCCGCGAGTTCTGTTGCTGGATGAGCCTCTGTCAGCCTTGGATTACAAACTACGCAAAGGCATGCAAATTGAACTGAAGCGGCTACAGCATGAGACTGGGATTACTTTCATATTCGTCACTCATGACCAGGAGGAGGCACTAACCATGTCTGATCGCGTCGCCGTAATGAACAACGGTCGGATTCTACAGGTCGGCTCTCCGCATCAGATCTATAATCATCCTGCTGAGCGATTTGTCGCTGATTTTATTGGTGATACTAATTTCCTGACTGCAGAGCTGCTCGAGTGCGGTGAGGGAGAATCTCTGCTTAAACTGCCTTCGGGTAAAACAGTGCGTTCTGGACAGCCCGAGGCCGCAGTAAATGGCACCGTACACATCGCAATTCGGCCAGAGCAAGCGAGCCTGACCGATGATCTGATCGATGCTGATTTGCAGGGAAAAATTTCCAACGTAGTGTATTCAGGCTCGGACACGCAATATCACATCGATCTGCCAGATTCTGAAGAGTTCGTAGTTCGCATGCAGAACCGCGGAACTCTAAACGTAAATTGGCAGGCGGGGCAAAAAATAGGCGTGAATATTGAATCCGGCGCCGTGCAGATACTGCGTAACTGAGCAATGTCTTCATCGACCAAAGAAAAGGGTTTATCCGATTATGAAATTGCTGCGCGCAGACACGAGTTAAAAACCAACCTGCTTCTCTGCACACCAGCATTAATTATTCTATTCATCGCGGCATCGGGGCCATTGTTTGTGATGCTGCTTTATTCATTTTTAACCCCTGGTGACTATGGAGGGGTCGAATATTACGCATCCACTGAAGGCTGGTTTAAGGTATTCCTTAACCAGGACATCTTTGACGACACAGTTTCTCTTGCCGACGCTCATCTTTCCATTTTTTGGCGCTCGATCAGATTGTCTTTGTTAACCACAGTGACGGCAATTGTGCTTGGTTTTCCAACCGCTTATTTCATTGCCACACGCCCACTCGGCAGCCGCAATTTCTGGTTGTTTTTGATCACCATACCATTCTGGACCAACCTGCTGATCCGCACATTTGCCATTATGGAAGTGATTCGTAATCAGGGCGTGATCAACAATTTGCTGATATGGATTGGGATCATCGATCAGCCGATTCAGATGTTGTATACCGACTTCGCGATTATGCTGGGGATGACATATGTTTACCTGCCATTGATGATCCTTCCTCTATACGCGTCGATGGAAAAGCTAGATTTCAGTTTAGTCGAGGCTGGTTACGATTTGTATGCGACACGTCTGCGCGTACTGCTCAAGATCATCCTGCCATTAATAAAGCCCGGGCTAGTGGCAGGCTCGATTCTGGTGTTCATTCCTTCTCTCGGTGCCTACGTCACCCCCCGCATTCTTGGCGGCGGAAAGAACATGATGCTGGGTAATTTGATCGAACTGCAGTTTGGACAAGGCCGCAATTGGCCCTTAGGCGCCGCACTATCCATAACCCTGCTGCTGATCGTTGCCATTGCATTGTTGTTTTATGTCAGAAACGTTCAGAAATCAGCGGCGCGGCATGAATAAAATGCGCCGCACCAATACGTTCTCCGTGCGCAAACTACCGGGATTTCCCGCTATCGCGATTTTATGTTTCGCAATGCTATACGCGCCTATTGTCGTGTTGGTGGGTTATTCATTTAATGCAGGCTCTTCACTGGCGTTATGGGAAGGGTTCTCCTGGCATTGGTACTATGCCGCATGGCAGAACGACCAAGTCCAAACCGCCGCTTTACTGTCGGTGGTTGTTGCCGTGCAGGCATCGCTCTATTCCACAATCCTGGCTACCATGGCGGCATTGGGCACCACTCGTACGCGGCCTTATCGTGGACAAACCGCAATCTATACCATGATTAATCAGCCACTAATGGTGCCGGAAATTGTAACGGCGGTGGCGCTATTGATTTGCTTTGCGGTGATCAAACAGGCGACAGATTATCGGGGCCTGATCTATCTTGTACTGGCTCATACCGCATTTTGCATCCCATTTGCCTACCTGCCAATCAGGGCACGCCTGGAAGATATGGACAAGTCCCTGGAAACTGCTGCCGCGGACTTGTACGCAACCCCATGGCGTTGCTTCAAAAAGGTAACTCTACCTTTGATGTGGCCGGGTATATTGGCGGGAGCAATGCTTGCATTCGTGATTTCCCTGGACGATGTAGTCATTACTGAATTTGTAAAAGCACCAGGCCAGGATACGCTGCCCACCTATATGCTTGGACAGATCCGGCGCGCAGTCACCCCTGAAATGAACGCGATTTCTACTGCCTTATTGGCGGTTTCAATTATAATGGTTTCACTGATGTTCATTCTAAGTCGTAAAAAATCAAGGGAATAATCCCTTTCGTAACACCTACTAATCACCTACGAGGACACCACTATGAAAAAAGCCTTTCAACAATCCGTTTTAGCATTAGCTATCGGAGCCTTATCGGGCAGCGTATTTGCTGCCGGAGAATTGAATTTATATAACTGGGGCAACTACACCAATCCTGAATTAATCGAGAATTTTGAGAAAGAATATGACGTAAAAGTCACAATCACCGACTACGACTCCAATGATTCCGCACTGGCAAAGGTTAAAGCTGGCGGCCATGGCTTCGACCTTGTGGTACCTTCCGCCAACTATGTGCAAATCTGGGTTAATGAAGGTTTGCTGATGGAGACAAGACCGGACCAGATGGAGAATTTCAAGCATGTGGCTGAAGAATTTGCCAATCCGGACTGGGATCCCGGCCGTCACTATACGGTACCGTGGCAGTGGGGCAGCGTCGGCATGATCGTCGATACCTCGGTATATTCGGGCGATATCAATACCGCAGCAATGTATCTAGACCCCCCAGAAGAACTTGTGGGTAAGATCAATGTTGCACCCGAAATGAATGACGTTATCAGCTCTGCCATTATGTATATGGGCGGCGAGCCATGCACCACGGACAAGGAATTACTGAAAAAGGTGCGCGACAAACTACTCGAAGCGAAACCAAAGTGGCTTTCCATGGACTATGGCATGATCGAAAAATTTGCCGGTCGTGACGTCGCTGCATCTCTTTACTGGAATGGCGCGGCATTTCGCTCTCGTGAAAAAAATCCAGATGTTCGTTATGGATACCCTCAGGAAGGCTTTGCATTGTGGATGGATAGCGTAGGAGTGCTGGCGGATGCTAAAAATGTAGAGAACGCCAAGCTATTTCAGAATTACGTGATGAAGCCAGAAAATGCTGCACTGATTTCAGCATTTGCCCGCTACGCGAATGGAATCAAAGGCTCCGAGGCGTTTATGCCTGACGATATGAAAGATGCGCCTGAAATCATCATCGCCGATGAACTGGCCGGTGCCGGGAAATTCCTGCCCGCCTGCTCACCAGATGCAACCAAGCTCTACACTGCGATCTGGACTGAACTGCAAAAATAGATCTGGTTTTTTCTTAATAAAGAACCGATCCGTAAAGGCTGCCACAATCCAATTTGTGGCAGCCTTTTTTATATAAACTATTTGGAACCACGAGAAAATATGAGCCATATCATGCAGGGATTCCCGGTGTCGCCGGAGCACAGAATTCCGCGACAGGAATGGGATCGAGCACCGTGGAATCGCTGGTCATTTCAGCACGTTCGAGAAATTCTGCCAACGGTGGAGGTATGGCGTGGCAATAAGTCTGCCTGGAAGCTGCCTAAGCGCCAAGTGGATATTAGTCGGATTGAGTTCTTCGATTCTGATGCTTCAAAAACCACGGTGGCTGAATGGCTGGATACCAGCTATACCGACGGCTTCATCGTGATCCATGGAGGCGAAATCATTTACCAGCGGTATATGAACAACATGCATGAGCGGTCGCTGCATCTGTCGCAATCCATGTCTAAATCGATCACTGCAGCCGTGGCCGGTATCTTAATGGAACGCGGTCTTCTGGATCCCGAGGAACAGGTCACCCACTACCTCCCGGAGCTCGGATCGACGGCATGGACTGGGGCCAGACTAAGGCATGTAATGGATATGACTACGGGTGTTCGGTATATAGAGGACTACGAAGCACTGGACTCCGATATTGCGATCACCGATATTGCGAGCGGCTGGAAACTTGCACCGGCCGGATATGCTGGGCCTTACTGCATATGGGACCAGATACTTTCGCTTCACCATATCGATCGAGAGCATGGCGTACAGTTTCAATACCGTTCCATAGAAACGGATGTCCTGGCGCATTGCATGGAGCGCGTGACTCAGATGCGCCTGGCGGAATTAATAAGTCGCGAACTTTGGCAACCTTTAGGATGCGAACACAATGCCTGCTTTACCGTCGATGCGGCGGGTTATGCGCTAGCGGACGGTGGTTTTAACGCCGCACTCAGGGATTATGCACGTTTTGGTCTCATGCTTTTACACAAAGGTTTTGGTAATGGCAGGCAAATTGTTCCGGCCGCATGGGTTGACGACATTAAAGCTGCGGACCCCGCCTTGTTTGGTGCGCCATACACCGATGCCGCTCCGAACGGTGCCTACCGCAATCAATTCTGGATTGAAGATGTCCACACCCGCGCTTATATGGCCCGCGGCGTATTTGGGCAACTCATATACATTGATCCCATCCACGACTTGGTGTCGGTAAAACTATCAACCTGGCCCGAATTTACTTCAGTACCTCGGTTACGTGATTCGCTAAGCGCACTGCATGCTATCGTGACCCATCTTCATTCAAAATAGCTGAATTAAAAATATTTATTTAAGTCAGCATATTCCGGCCTATTGATATTTCAATATCAGGCCAGCAGCAGGTAAGCGGCTGAAGGGCTGCGCGAACAGGACTGAAGCCTGGCTTTTGTTATGAAAGTCAGCTCATTTGAGCGTGGATCGACCCCCCTGAATTCACTGCTTACTTAACAAAGATCAAAGTTTAGAGTGATTACGCCGGATACATTCTTCTGAAAGTTGTGGCTGGTCGAATCAGCAGAACTTAATCAATTGGCTAGACAATACCCCATGAAGCTGAATAATCGTCTATACCTGATTATCATTCTGACCAGATTTCTCGTGGTGATTGCTTCATTTGGGGTAGACGCGGACCGAGTGAAGATTCTCTATGACGATGTCGAAGCTTTCCAGGCGCGTGTCGACATGATTCGACAGGCAAAGTCTGAAATCTATATTGCTTACTTCATTGTCCGTGACGACACCGCTTCAGTAAGTGGATTTGGTCTATTACTTGATGCCGCAAACCGGGGCGTCAAAGTCAACGTAATGTTGGATGGCCTGTATCAGAGTATTTCGACACCCTACCTTAAGGTACTGACCTCACATCCAAATATTGAAGTGAAGGTCTATAACCGGTTCAGCATATTCTATTTGCTCAGGGCATTTAAACGAAGCCATGAAAAAATAATCATTGCGGATAATATTCACAACAAGGGTCTTCACTACATTACCGGCGGTCGAAATATTTCTGATAAATATTTTGGTTTCAGCTCCAAACGAAATTTCGATGACCTGGATGTTTATGTCTACGGCGAATCCGCCCAAATAGCGCGCGACGATTACTTCACCAGACTTTGGAACAACGAATCCCTCAAACCCATATCACTCGGTCTTTACTCACCCGTAAACCTTGAAAGAAAGATATGTCCTCAGACGAAAAAGGAAGATGACCAGTGCTCTATCAATTTAGCGCGCCGAAAGGCAGCCTGGGCAGATGCCAGGGAACACATCGACTACAGGTTAGGACTGATGAAATCGGGCCAGGTGCCGGGGGTTGACTGGCAAAGCACCGTGCAATGGGATCAACTGGCGAGCAATGTCGGGCCAGCGCGATTTTTGTTTGATACGCCCGATACACCAAAAACCGAACGTGGGATCGCGGCGCAGCTATACAATATAGTGGTGTCGGACAACACCGTCCGGGAGCTGGTCATCTTATCGCCCTATGTGATTCTGACAGAAGGAGGTTTCGACCTGCTCTCCAGATTATCCGACCGGGGCGTCAAGCTGACTCTGATCACTAATTCGTTAAACTCCACCGACAACATATTAGCGCAAGCGGGTTATGCCAACAATAAACAGTGGCTATTGGACCAGGGAGTAGAAATTTATCATTATGTCGGACCAGACACGATTCATGCCAAGGCGCTGATTTTAAATCGTGGCGATCGTATTCTGATCGGGTCATACAATTTTGACCCCAGGTCGGAAAAGCTCAACCGGGAAGTCGGAGTGGAGTTTTCTACAGTTGAAAATTTAGACGGCGCCATTGTCGATAGCGTGGAAAAAATGTTGGCTCGTTATATATCCAAATCAAA
>CAMYNW010000031.1 GCA_947259885.1 uncultured Gammaproteobacteria bacterium | reverse complement strand
CGACACCGGTAACCAAATTTAGACTAAGACGTGACTTATCTTCCCACCGGCCATTTTTATTTTGTGTTTTCACACACTCTGAGTATATCTCGGTAGTTCGAACATTTTTAATGAGCGTCCGTAATGGAATTTTCTGGCGAATAGTCAGTTCAAATTAAAACTCATAATCTAGATTGTTCGATCGAGCCCCAATTTCTACAACTGAATGCCTGGCGGCAATCTATTCAGCTGAATAAATGTGCGTGCTATTACACCTCCGGGTACAGTCGCGTGAATTTTGTTTGACCTAACTAATTCTGTTCTATTTGGAAACTAAAAAACCGGCCGCAGCCGGTTTTCTATATTCTGGAGAGGCTAGTTTCCTTTACCGCATCTAGCAGCATCTCGATCAAGCTATGTCCAGTATAGGTAACCTTTTGGAACAGTTACCCCATTACATCAAGAAGAGTTCTTGATATACGCAACGTCAGTTGCTTCTGGTTCACCACCTACCTTCCACGCACCGCGGGTTTTGGCGTGTTTGATCGCGCCATCAATATCCGCTTGTGAGGAATCGCGAGGGATTGCCAGCACCTGACCGGGAAAGATCAAATCGGCATCCTTAATCTGATCAAGGTTTGCTTTGTAGATCAGCGGCCACTGTTCAGGAACATTGTAGACTTCTTCCTTACACGAAATAGCCCACAGGTTGTTACCTTCCACTACTGTCCAGCTGGTTAGTGCTTCCATCTCCGGCTGAGTGTCAGTAACAGCCGCTGCCGGTGCTGCCGGTGCGGGAGCAGGCTCCGCTGCAGCAGCTTCTTCTGTGGGCTTGCTTTTGGCACTGATACATCCAGTTGCCAATGAAGCTGCTACAAGAATAGCGGCAAGTTTTAAACCTGAACTTAAGTTGTCAGATACGATAGACATACCAGGACGTCTCCAGATTGTTGTAAAAAAAGCGGACATGAAACGCTCAAACCCGCTAGCCACGCCGATTTTAACGTTGCTCCCCTGCAATAGCAAGGGCAATAAAATCATTTATCTATCGATATTTAACGTCGTTGGAAAGTGACATTAAAAGCTTCTGAATAAAGCACAAGTATCGTTCTCTGGTTTACATCAATCTAGCCGTTGAAATGATTCAAGCTTTGGACACTTTTGAGGAAAGTGTTTCCAAACAAATAATGGAGCATATTATCTATTTTAGATTCTCGGATGAACTCTATCTGACTGTTAACCTTAACCAAAGATAGCCACTATCAAGGCTTACTCAATTCCGCCAATACACAGATACTTCATCTCAAGATATTCTTCAATTCCATGCTGAGATCCCTCACGGCCAATACCAGACTGCTTGATTCCGCCAAATGGCGCTATTTCGTTTGAAATAATTCCAGTATTTATCCCAACCATTCCATACTCTAGCGCTTCAGACACTCGCCAAGTTCGCGCCAGGTCACGACTGTAAAAATAGGCGGCTAATCCAAATTCAGTATCGTTGGCTTGATGTATAACATCGTCTTCTTCATAGAAGCGAAACAGTGGAGCGAGGGGACCAAAGGTTTCCTCTCTCGCCACTTTCATATCTGACGATACGTTGGTCAAAATAGTCGGTTGGAAAAAAGATCCACCGAGTGCATGACGTTTCCCCCCAAGTTTTAATTCAGCACCTTTATCGATCGCATCAGAAATGTGTTCTTCTACTTTTTCAACCGCAGCCATGTCGATTAATGGTCCTTGAACAATGCCGTCGTCAAAACCAGAACCAACCTGCATTTCTGCAACCGCTTTCGCTAGTTTCTCCGCAAACTCGTCATAGACACCATCCTGCACGTAAACTCTGTTGCTGCACACGCAAGTCTGACCGGCATTTCGATACTTCGACATAATCGCGCCCTGCACGGCAGCATCAACATCCGCATCATCAAAAACGATAAATGGTGCATTACCCCCTAATTCAAGTGCGACCTTAATAATTGAATCAGAACATTGTTTCATTAACAGCCGGCCGACTTCGGTTGATCCGGTGAAACTTAGATGACGTACTACTGGATTTGAGGTCATTTCACCACCAATAGCAGCTGAAGACCCTGTGAGGACGCTGATTACGCCTGGGGGCACACCCGCCTGTTCCGCAAGCTCACATAAGGCAAACGCAGACAAAGGGGTCTGAGTAGCGGGTTTGACGACCACCGCACATCCTGCGGCGAGAGCTGGGCCAACTTTACGAGTAATCATCGCTGACGGGAAGTTCCAGGGTGTAATCGCAACACACACACCGATGGGTTGCTTGATCACCACAATCCGTTTATCAGCCTGGTGCTGCGGTATGGTTTCACCATTGACTCGTTTTCCCTCTTCAGCAAACCACTCCAGGAAAGAAGCAGCATAGGCGATCTCACCTCGTGACTCCAGCAGGGGTTTGCCCTGCTCCAGAGTCATCAACTGAGCTAAGTCTTCCTGATTCTCCATCATCAGCTCAAACCAGCGTCTAAGAATATTTGCTCGATCCTTGGCTAACATACTGCGCCAACCGACTTGTGCCTTTTCCGCAGCTGCAAGGGCTGCTTGAGTTTCCGCAACATCCATTTTAGGCACCGTCGCAATAACCTCCCCGTTTGCAGGATTGGTGACTTCGATGGTTTCACCATTATCTGCGCTACGCCATTGACCGTTGATATAACACTGTTGTCGAAACAGGGACTGATTATTAAGGTTCATTGGGTTCTCCAAATTCTAAATTAGTTACTGGGTCATAGTCAGGCAAAAGGATGCCTGAGGATTATCGTGTCATCACGCTCGGCACCAGTAGAGACGATATCTATTGGCAATTCCATTAGTTGTGCCACCCGATCTAAATAAGCGCGTGCCTGGTGCGGTAGCCGATCATACTCGCGCACCCCCTCGGTTGACTCACTCCAACCAGGCAGGTCTTCATAAACCGGGACGCAACGTGCCATACTCTCGGCACCGTAGGGTGGCAGGTCTATTTGTTTTCCATCCAGCTTGTAGCCAATACATATTCGCACGCTTTCCAGACCGTCCATGACATCCAGCTTAGTTACACATAATGCACTTAGACCGCACACCTGCGCTGATCGCCGCAACGCCGCAACATCCAGCCATCCGCAGCGACGGGGTCGGCCAGTGGTCGCGCCGAACTCATGCCCCCTTTCTCCGAGACGTTTACCAACATCATCGAACAATTCGGTAGGGAATGGACCGGAACCAACTCTGGTCGTGTAAGCCTTCACGATACCCAGCACGTGATCAAGTTCCAGCGGACCCACTCCACTTCCCACTGCAGCCGCGGCAGCAACTGTATTGGACGAGGTCACAAATGGATACGTACCATGATCGACGTCAAGCAACATGCCTTGTGCCCCCTCAAACATTGCGGATTTGCCCAGCTTACGCAACAAATAAAGGCGCTCAGAAACGTCGCCTATGAGGCCTTCAACCTGCTCTTTCTGCGCCAGCGCCTGATCAAGGCTTCGCTGATAATCAACCGTTTCTGCTTTGAAATAATGTTGCAGTACAAAGTTATGGTAATCCATAACTTCACGCAGTTTTTCTGCAAACAAATCAGGCTGTAATAGATCGGCTAAGCGCAGTCCACGTCGCGCCACCTTATCTTCATAGCTCGGCCCAATACCGCGACCGGTAGTACCAATAGCTCTATTTCCTCGTGCTGCTTCCCGAGCCAGGTCGAGCGCAATATGGTGGGGAAGAATGACTGGGCAAGCCAAACTTATCAGTAGTCGTTCGCGAATGCTGACCCCTATCTGCGCGAGCCCCTCTATTTCCTTAAGTAATTGTTCGATATTGACCACCACTCCATTGCCGATCAAGCACTCTACCCCTTCGCGCATCGCTCCGGAGGGCACCAGATGCAGTACCGTCTTCTGACCATTAATCACCAGCGTATGGCCCGCGTTATGGCCTCCCTGGAATCGCACAACCGCATCTGCTTTTTCGGTGAGCAAATCCACAATCTTGCCCTTTCCTTCGTCTCCCCACTGGGTGCCGAGTAAAACTACGTTGTTTGACATGAACTTATAAAGTTGTGGTGCTCTGAATCAGGCGATATAAATCAAATGAGGGAAACCAGGTCATCTGACCAGATATAACAGGACCGCCCCCGCGATCATGCTGCCAAGGCCAATGTTGCGCAGTTTGCTGTCGGGCAATTCGGTCATCTGGCGCATAAAGTGCTTGAAGCCGCCGGGATTTGCGAACGGGACAATACCTTCAAGGACCAAATATAGCGCAAACGCTGCCAGCAGGTCATTCCAGTTCATATTGCCTATCTTGAGGGATGTGAGAGCCGGTGACCCGGACGCAATACGGCCGCCCCGAGGGCGGCCGTGCACAGCATCTTGAGTTTAATTGCTGTCCATCAGTTGGGCAAGTTGGAACTTGCCTCACCGGTCCCTTCGGCGACCCCGCTGGGCTGTTTGAAGAATCTGAAAAACTCCGAGCTTGGATCAATTACCATCAGGTCATCCTTGCTGTTAAACGTATTTCGGTATGCGTTCAGGGAACGATAAAGATTATAAAACTCCTGGTCTTTGCCAAATGCTGTAGCATAAGTCGACGTGGCGACGGCGTCACCCTCACCACGCGTTAATTCCGCGTCGCGATTGGCGTTGGCCAGCATGATTTCACGTTGGCGATCGGCATTGGCTCTAATTTTTTCCGCAGTTTCCTCGCCCTGGGCCCTCAACTCCTTGGCGACACGTTGACGTTCAGCCTGCATCCGATCATAAACCCGTTCGCTGATCGCCGGGTCGAGATCAACTCTTTTCAACCTTACATCAATCACCTCAATCCCCATCAGCCTGGCCTCTTCTTCCATCGCCTTGCGTACCACCTCCATGATCAAGGCGCGGTCCCCGGAAATCACTTCCTGCACTGTGCGTTTACCAAACTCCTGTCGCAGACTATCATTGACCCGTTGCGACAGACGCGAACGAGCGTTGCTCATACGCCCTTGCAGGCGAGTATAGTATTCGTGAACATCGGAGATCCGCCATTTGACGAAAGAATCCACCACCAGGTTTTTCTTTTCAATAGTGAGATACAGTTCGGGATCGGCATCCATGGTCTGAACCCTGGCATCGAAATATCGGATGTTGTTGATAAACGGTAACTTCCAATTCAATCCGGGCTGTATATCAGAATCAACGATTTCACCAAACTTGAATTTAATCGCACGCTCACGCTCGTCGACATAATAAAAAACTGAGAACAAGCCTGCGATGATGATTGCGGCAAGGATCAGGAAAACTGTGCTTTTCGATTTCATGGTTTAGTTTCTCCCTGAGCGATCCACGGTGCGGCTGGATGAACGCAGTGCCCCACTGGAGGATCTGTTAGCAACGCTATTATTTGAGGATCCAGACAATTCTGATTCAGTACCAGCGGATAACGAATCACCGCGCCGATTTATGAGCTGATCGAGTGGCAGGTACATGAGACTGTTACCGCCCTGCTGATCAATCACAATCTTACTGGATCTACTCAGCACTTCTTCCATAGTTTCAAGATATAGTCGATCTCGGGTTATTTCCGGCGCCTTTGAATATTCCGTCAAAACCTTGTTGAACCTTTCACTCTCACCTTCCGCCCGCGCTGTTACTGAAGCTTTATACGCTTCAGCTTCCTGCAGAATTCTAGCGGCAAAGCCCCTGGTGCGCGGGATAATATCGTTTTCGTAGGCTTGAGCCAGGCTTTTAAGTCGAACCTCGTCTTCCCTTGCTTTGACCACGTCATCGAATGCGTCCTTAACCTGCTCAGGAGGCTGGGCATTTTGCATTTCTACCGAACGGATGTTAATTCCAGTGTCGTATCGATCCAGAATCTCCTGCACCAGCGTCTTGGTTTCTGCCGCGAGCTGGGCTCTACCTTCAGTGATCGCAAAGTCCATGGAATTACGACCAACCACTTCCCTGACGGCGCTCTCGGTTGCACCCCGAACCACACTTTCAGCGATGTCCTGTGGGTCGTACTCGCTAACATGAAACAGCAGATCGGTGGGTTCTTTAATGTCATACTGGACCGCAAACCGGACGTCGATAATGTTCTCGTCCTGGGTCAACATTAGCGCTTCTCGCGGCACCGTCTGAATTCCACGACCGGTATCCCGATATCCAACCTCAACGGTATTTACATTTTGAGTATTGATCTTCTCTACGGATTCGATCGGTGTAGGCCAATGCCACCTTAATCCAGCATCTTTGGTTTCGGCAAAAGCCCCAAAACGTAGTTCAATAGCCTGCTCACCCTGATCGACAGTATAAAATCCGCTGAAAATCCAGACACCCAGTCCAATCACCACCAACAGGCCAATAGCGGTGCTGCTGGGGCCATCTCCGCGACGTTCCCGTCCTGACCCTCCGCCACCGCTGCCGCCGCCACGCCGACCACCAAACAAAGAATCTATTCGTTTCTTTGCGTCGCGCAACACCTCATCGATATCTGGTGGGCCATCTCGACCTCCACCACCCTTTCGGCCGTTGCCGTTCTGGCCATCATTCTGACCCCAAGGGTCGCGGTCATCACCGCCTGATCCTGGTTGATTCCAAGGCATAGGAAAAATTTCCGTGTTAATTTGAAATAAGATAATTGTACTGTATTTGGGGTCTGCCCCGTGAGCTTCAAGCAATCTTGCTTGCAACAACTCGAACTCTGTAACCGCAGTTAATCAAAACCGACCCGGCAAACAGAATAGAATCAACTCATAATGTTCCGATACAGGGGAAGTGCATGATGGTCCATTCGATCCAGGTACAACTTAAACTATCCACAGCAGTATTAAGTCAGGTGCCCGCATTCCCCTTCTCCAAATCGAGCTGCTTGAGCTTACGAGTGAGGGTGTTGCGACCCCAACCGAGCAGTTCTGCGGCTTTTTGCTTGTGACCTCGGGTATGTGCCATGGCCACTTGGATAAGCGCAGATTCAAACTGCGCTCCCAGGCTCTGCATTAATTTTTTCTCTCCTGAATCCAGTTTTTGAGCCGCCAGAGACGATAATAGCACCTGCCAGCCATCTGATTCTGTTTGCTGCTCAAGAATTTCCCGAGGAAGATCTTCAACCTGGATAGTATTGCTTGGCGCCAGCACTGAGAGCCGTTTCATCAAATTTTCAAGCTCTCGCACGTTTCCCGGCCAGCGATAGTTTTGCAGTGCACCTAACGCTTCGGGTGCACAATGCTTCCTCTCCCCTCCATTATCAGTTGCAGACTGCCTCATGAAATGATTGATTAGCAAAGGAATATCTCCAGGACGTTGTCGCAACGGTGGAGTATTGATCGAAATAACGTTAAGGCGATGAAACAAGTCGTTTCGGAACTCTCCTGCATCAACCAGGGATTCAAGATCCTGGTTAGTCGCGGCGATCACCCGAACATCCACGCGAACCTCTTGTCGACCACCCACTCGGTAGAAGCGACCTTCAGATAACACTCGAAGCAAGCGGGTTTGAAGTCCCGCCGGCATATCGCCGATTTCGTCAAGAAACAGCGTGCCACCGTTGGCCTGTTCAAATCTTCCAATATGCCGATGATGCGCTCCGGTAAAGGCTCCTTTTTCATGGCCAAACAGTTCTGACTCAAGTAGCTCCGCCGGAATCGCAGCGGTATTAATTGCGATCATGGGACGCTCAGCTCGCGGGCTGTTTTGATAGATTGCCTCGGCAACCAGTTCCTTACCGGTTCCAGATTCACCCCGTATTAGAACATTCATATCCGAGGTAGATAGTCGGCCGATAATCCTAAATACCTCCTGAATCGGCGCGCTTTCACCCAGCATCAGATTAGTATGCTGGGATACCTCGAGGCCCTCAGTGTAAACCTCTGTCTGCTGCCTGGCGCGTTCCACCAAAGAAACCATTTCGTTAATATCGAATGGTTTGGTCAAATATTCAAATGCACCGTGTTTATAGGACTCAACGGCGCTGTCGAGATCTCCGAACGCAGTCATGATAATAACCGGCAGGTCTGGCATCTGTTGCTTAAACTGTTCGAGTAGTTCAAACCCGCTCATCCCGCCCATCCTGATGTCCGATAGCAAGACATCAGGTTTCGTTAGCGTGGAATTTTTCAGAGCAACTAGCGCCTCCTCTGCATTTTCAAATCTTTCAACTGCGCATCCTGCTCTGGTCAAAGCTTTTTCAATCACCCACGAGATCGATGCATCATCATCCACAACCCAGACAGTGTTACTAATCATAATTGATTCCCCTGAAGCTGAAGGTGCACCGGCAAGAACAGCCGAAAAACGGTCTGACCGGGTTTACTCTGAAAGTCCAACGCACCATTATGCTGTGTGACGATCTCCGCTGTGATAGGTAGACCCAACCCAGTGCCATTCGATTTACCAGTGACCATTGGATCAAAAATTCTCGGCTCAAGATTGTCATCTATTCCTTCCCCGTTATCGATTATGTCCACTCGCACTACCTGTTTCCTGGCCCCCTCAAGCACCAAATGATCAATGCGTGTACGTAACTGAATGACTCCTTTGACTCCCATTGCTTCAACTGCTTCAGCGGCGTTTCGAAGCACGTTCATGAAGGCCTGGGTTAGCAGATCTTGATTTCCTGTCACTGCTGGAAGGCTCGGATCGTAGTCGAACTCCATCTTAAATAACGGTTCACCGTCCGCCATCACAAGCTGTCGCACATGCTCAATGACTTGGTGAATGTTAACTCGTTGCTCAAGATCTACGCGGGTCTGAGACTGCATTCGGTTCACAAGGCTAGTCAGTCTATCGGTTTCTCGAATAATGATTCGGGTGTACTCTATAAATTCTTCGCTTCCTGCTTCATCCGCCATGAGCTGCGCGGCACCTCGAATACCGCCTAAGGGATTTCGAATTTCATGTGCCAAGCCGCGGATAATGGCTTGATTGGACTGATGACGCTGCAAAAACTCCTCGTCCCGGGTTATTTTACTCACGCCTTCAATTTCATTGAGTTCCAGCATCAACATTACCCTGTCATCGAGATCAATCCGATTGATAATGCAATCGACCTGTTTCTCTGTAACATGAGATGTCAGCGTCAATTCATGATTTCTCAGTCTCATTTCACCGCAACCTTCAAGCACTTTCTCACATGCTGTGAGCAACTGCTGATCAGCACGTATAAGTTTATATAGCTGCATACCACTGGCTCGATTCAGACTGGTATTCATCAGTGTTTCGGCGGATTCGTTCAAATATTGGATACCATATTCACGGTCGAGCAACACGACACAAGTAGCTAGGTTATGCAGTATCCGAGAGCAGTCCATAAAATCACATCAAAACGGGCAATCTGACAAAGTATGCACCAACATGGTGCATACCTGGTTAAAAAAAAGCCCCCTTAAAGGGGGCGTCGCAAAATCATTAAACGCTATAGTACATATCAAACTCAATGGGGTGCGTGGCCATCCTCAGACGCTGAACCTCTTCCATCTTAAGATCAATGTAAGCATCAATCGATTCATCACTGAATACGCCGCCTGCCAGCAGGAATTCACGATCCTGATCTAAAGCATCTAAGGCCAGGTCGAAGCTGTGCGCTACGGTGGCGATTTTTTTCTCTTCTTCAGGGGGCAAATCGTATAAGTCTTTGTCACCAGGCTCTCCAGGATGGATTTTGTTTTGAATTCCATCGAGTCCGGCCATTAACATCGCGGCAAACGCCAGATACGGATTCGCAGTGGAATCCGGGAATCGAATTTCAATCCGGCGACCCTTTGGATTGGGAACGTGAGGTATACGACAAGATGCCGACCGATTTCGTGCGGAGTACGCTAACAATACTGGCGCTTCAAATCCGGGCACAAGGCGCTTGTAACTGTTGGTACTTGCATTGGCAAAGGCATTGATTGCACGTGCATGTTTAAAAACACCACCAATATAATAGAGCGCGGTTTCACTCAAGCCGCCGTACTGATCGCCTGCAAATACATTTTCGCCTGCTTTAGAAATAGACTGATGCACATGCATTCCACTTCCATTATCACCGACAATAGGTTTTGGCATGAATGTTGCGGTCAAACCGTGAGCGTGCGCCACGTTGTGGACCACGTATTTATATATTTGGACTTCATCAGCTTTGGTGACGAGTGTATTGAACTTACACCCTATCTCGGCCTGACCAGCAGTGCCAACTTCATGGTGATGAACTTCCACTTCCAAACCCATTTCAGCCATGGTCAAACACATCATAGATCGAATATCCGATTGGCTGTCTACCGGCGCGACTGGAAAGTATCCACCCTTGACTCCGGGACGGTGGCCTATATTGCCGTCCTCATATTCCTTGGACGAATTCCAAGAGGCTTCCGAGGAATCGATTTCATAGAATGAATGTCCCATTTCGTTGCCCCAGTGAACCGAATCGAACAGGAAGAATTCATTCTCGGGACCAAAGTAGGCGGTATCGCCGATTCCCGTTGAAGCCAGATAGGATTCTGCGCGTTTGGCAATTGAGCGAGGATCACGCTCATAGCCTTGCATATTAGAAGGCTCGATAACATCGCAACGCAGGTTGACGGTAGTATCCTGAGTGAACGGATCAATTACCGCGCTATTTGCATCAGGCATTAGAATCATGTCCGATTCATTAATTCCCTTCCATCCAGATATTGAAGATCCGTCAAACATCTTTCCCTCTTCAAACAGGTCTTGGTCCACGATAGTGGTCGGCAAGGTGACATGCTGTTCCTTGCCCTTGGTGTCGGTAAAGCGAAGATCAACAAACTTTGCGTCGCTATCCTTCAATAATTTCAAAACTTCTGCAGACATTCTTATAACCTCGTGGGATCATCAAATTGGAAAATGGACGACCGTTAATACGGCCTGCAAGCGTTCTAGCAATTCGCATGCCAAGCTATTAAACCGCTAAAAACCAACAAGTTAGACAAAAAAGATCTCAAAATCTTCAATCAACCGCACTATTATAGTGCTTTATTTCCCATATTTGCACATGTTTGGTGCAATTTACGTTTGGCATTCGTGTGCTTACTAGATTTCCAAACTAAAATACGATTATTTGCCGGCATTTCGATATCCTTTTCGAGTCTCATGCCACTTCGCTGTGCAAGCTCCACTAACTCAACATCGTCTCTTACTCCCATATGCGGTGCTGACAGTTGCAAAGACCGGTGAAAACGCTGGTTACTGTCACTAGTAAATGTTCCATTTCGATTGAATGGACCGTATAGGATGAAAACACCGTCAGTAATTATCTGCCCAACCCCGACAAACATCGCTTCAACAGCGCTCCACGACATGATGTGGGCTGTATTAGACGAAAAAACGCTGTCTGCAACAATCTGGCACCAGTTAAAAGTCTCGGCTTCCAGCTCGATTGCAGGTAGTAAATTGGGTAAGTGAGAGTCCGCTACTCTTCGGTTAATCACTGGATGGTGCTGCTTCTGATCCGCACATTGCCAGGTTACTGTTGGCAGGCTTTCGGCAAAATATACTGCATGCTGCCCGGTTCCGGACCCGACCTCCAATACCGTCTCACCATCTTTAATCCAGTTACGAAGAACTTCTAGAATTGGTCGTTTATTATTTTCACAAGCCTGACTGCAAGGGAGTTGCATAGTACTTACCTTGTTTTAGCCTCGTCCACCACCTTGTCCTGATCGAAATCAATTGCACCCCGGGCGATTTCACAGACCGCGGAATTTGCCTGGAGTCTATCCATTAAACCTTGCGCTACCAGGGATATTCCACCTGAAAAGATGGCTGCCCCAATTGCCGCACCTGATTGGAGAAAACCTTTAACATCGGACTCGATTTCAGGATCCGACAATGTGCCCCCAACTCTTATCATCTTGGCGATTGTGGACGGACTGATCCCAAATCCTTTTCTTGGTTTGGGCGCAATTACCAGCTTAACCTTTTCATCGGGAAAGCTAATTTCGCCCCCTCCCAGAACGGTAACCCGATCCGTTTTCAGAGCCAGGCCATTGCGGGTAGTCGCCATGCCGTTATGCAGATCAAAGTGTATGACACCGCATTCTACCTCGACGAAATCATCCCGATCTGAGTAAGGATTCACAACTGTGAGCACATTTGTAAACAGATCACCTCCTACCGCATCAAGCGCATTACTCTGAATTCTCGATCCGCTTATTTCTAATTTAATCACACCATTTCCAGTCTTAACCAACTCTCCCAGAGAACTTCCCAGACCCCTCAGGGAAATATCCACATCAAAGGTGCCGCCAAGATATTGATGACCTTCCGCCAGGGACTGTATCGACTGCACCGGAACTTCCTTTGCTTTCAACTGTATTTCGCTTTGACCTATCGGATGAATCCGGGCTAAGCCTTTAATAACGCTTTCACCTGTAACGCTAGCAAAATCTAAACGTAAATCACCGTGGTCAAATCTGATTGTTGCAGTCAAGTCCTTCATTGCAATGACGTTATTGCGAAATGATTTAATCTCGAGGTCAATTTTTCCGTCAATCTTCTGCATCCATTGCGGAAACAGTGAATCATTTGAAAACACCCGACCTTGCTTTTTCTCGACCACAAAGAGAGTTTTTAAGTCAAGTCGCTCGACATTGGCATCAACATTAAGTAACGGACGACCCTCCTCCGTATCTGCCCAAACAACCGAACCGTTCACTAAACTTTCGCCAGCCACAACCGTTCCGGTTGCGGCAAGCCCATCTGGATTTATTGTCAGCACAAGATCCACATTCAGTTCATTTTCTGGGGCAATAGTATGCTCAAACGGCATCAGCTCAGCTAAATCATCGGCTTGCAACTGGACACTTATGTTGTCGCCTTTTAGAGGAACGAGTTCAAGCATAGCTCCTTTAACCTTCAATTCAGATCCGCTCCGTGACAATCTAGCATCAATATCATGAATCCGATTTTCTAAAGGAAGAACGACACTAAATTTCACATTAATTTCGTCAACTTGCGGAAAATTGTATTGCTGTGCAATCGTAGGCAACCGATCGGGTTCACCCACAATATGAACCTCGAGCAAACCTTCTATTGGTTGCAGCCGATCAATATCACCCGAAATCGTTACCTTGGCATCATTCCACGAAGTCTGGGCTTGCAGTTGATCTATTGACCAGGACGATCGTGATTGCGATGAAAGATTGCCGGTAACGCTAATCGCTGAAAACTCTTCCTGTAAAGGTTTCAATGCATCCATCCCTGGAAGAGACGCTATGAGTTCGCTGCTGCGTGTCTCAAGCGCAAAGGGCAACTCTGCCTGAGTCCCCGGACCAATTCTATTAATAGAACCTTCCACATGTAGTTTGCCTGCATCGGTTGTTGTTTTGGCAATAATATCTATTAGATTCCAGATTCCCTCTCCCTCACCAACCAGCTTTGCACTGAAAGCAACTGGGCCAATATTAGGCAGATAAACATCGAGCGCTTCACCTACTTCGACTTCATCGGTCACCTCTCCATCAAATGAAATAACCAATCCACCAGGATTCTGTAAGTTCGGAATCTCACCACTACCCTGTGCAAAATACCCAGGACCGGTCGTTTCCGCAGCCACGATAATCATCTTCCCATCTTGCCCGTCAATTAGAATTTCCGCTTCGATCTCGAAGGTTTCCGGATCGGGAATAAATGGAGAACTAGGCAGCATAGCCTGATTTTCCTCAAAGAACTGAGATGACGCTTTCCCCGCAATAGTCAATCGCCCCTTCTGATCTTGGCCAATATGTCGCAGGTAACCCTCAGCTTGAAGTGAAATTGGTGCTTCCTGATTGGAAACCGAAACATCTTCCAAGGAAAAACCGCCATCCGTTCTTTGTAAATTTGCCTTGCCAGTGATCAACCCTGCAGCCGGCCATAACTTGCCCATTACTTGACCCAATGCCGACAGGTCGTTAAGTTCAAGTTCTATTGGCAATGCTTGTTGCCAAGTGCCAGTAAGATCGCGAATATCGCCAGTTGCAGAGAGCGTCATGGAGTCCGTGTTCACTGACGCAACAGCAAGGTCGAGAGTTAGATAATCTGATTCCCCGCGCAAAATTGCATCGATGTGAGCGTTCAGAGGCGCAGCGAAAGACCAGTTCTGATTTATTTTTTGAATATCAAAATTGCTGTCCGCTCCAACGTGTAACTCGATTTGCTCCAGCCGAGAAAGTTTTTCAACTTTTCCGCTTAGATTCATATCAATACCCCATAGCGAAAAATCACCCTCAATGCCCTGCAGTTTCATACTTCTTGCGGTTTCAGGTTGATAGAGCCTTGCCCCAGCCTCAATGTTGCTAGCATCCAAAGGCTGTTTTGGGAACAATGCGGACAAGTATCGAAGCCGATCGATACTGGCTTTGAGCACCACGTCAATTCCACTCCAGGCCAGCACATCTTGCACCGTGCCCTGAGCTGAAATTCGACCAGAAGTCGCCATAGTTGCGTTTAAATCAGCGACCGATGGTGACCGTGTAAACAGCGTGCGTAAGGTTCCAAGACTACCAACTATGTTAGTTTGAACACCCTCAAGGCTTCCATCTGCCTTAATTTCGATCGGCTGATCCCGACCGTCACTACTTAGCAGGACGTCATCGAGATTGATTTCCCAATCCCGTTTTGGATGTAGGTAGTTAATTTTGCTATCAACAACAATGGCTTGTTGCAATTTCAGCCATTCGGGCAGATGAATTGGCTGTCTTGCCCGACTGCCCCGTTGTTTCGTTTTTAGCAGATTAAATGCGCCATTACTGCCTCGTTCTATCCATAGCTGACCGCCAACGACTCTCGCATCCTGCACTATGATCTGTCCAAGTAATAATTCCACTACGGAGAGGTCGATTTCAATACGGTCAGCGGTGAACGCAGAGGCTCGGCTGGCCCATTCCGCATTCTCATACCGTACCCCTTCAGCATAAAACTTTAGCCCTAATCCCGGCTGCAGTCCTATTTTCCCTTCTACCTGAAGGTGACGACCGGTTCTACTGTAAACCCAGTCATCCAGCGTGGTTTTGATATCCTGCTGCTCGAGTAGAAACGAACCGACCACAGGCACTACAACCGCGACCGTCATGGCTATAACTAATAGCTCAAATATCCATTTAATAAGAGACCTCATCGAGCTTACGATCTATTAATATTAGGTAACGAAGAAAAAAGCATCACTCAGGCTGCGTACGCCAAGTCTTAAAACTCAGATTAGAAAAATTTCAAATTGGTGGGATACAATTGCGACATGAACTCTAACATTCAAATTGTCAGCCTGCCCGGTCAACCAGAGACACTGCCAAGCAAGAGACCTGTATTGGGTAAAAAGCGTAATTTCGATAAAACAAGAAAGCGTCTTCGACGTAACGTGGGGCGCGCCATCGAAGATTATCATATGATTGCAGATGGTGATCGGATTATGGTATGCCTGTCGGGTGGAAAAGATTCCTATACGATGCTGGACATCTTACTCGATCTGCAGAAGAAGGCACCTGTCCGATTCGAACTGGTCGCAGTAAACATGGACCAGAAGCAACCGGGATTTCCCCAACATGTACTGCCGGAATACCTGTCAGATATTGGCGTCCCATTCGAGATAATTACTAAAGACACATACAGTGTTGTCAAACGGGTAATACCGGAAGGCAAAACTATGTGCGGCCTGTGCTCACGGCTACGAAGAGGAAATCTATACGGATACGCGAAAAAGAACGGCTTTAATAAGATTGCCCTGGGACACCATAAAGACGACATCGTCGAAACCTTGTTTCTCAATCTTTTTAATGGCGGCAAAATGGCTGCTATGCCACCGAAACTTCGAAGTGATGACGGCGCACATATTGTCATTCGACCCCTCGCGTATTGCGACGAACAAGACATAGAGCGATACGCCAGTGAAATGCAATACCCAATTATCCCATGCACCCTTTGTGGATCGCAGGAACACCTCCAGCGAAAACAAATAAAATCCATGCTTAAACAATGGCGTCAACACCCTGGTCGGGTGGAAAATATTTTCCGTGCAATCTGTAATGTTGCGCCATCCCAACTAGGCGACACCTCTTTATTTAATTTCGACCGATTTTACCGAATCGGGGAACATGCGAAAGAAACAATTGATAATAAAAGTGAAACCTGGATTGGTGTAAAACCTCGAAATGGAAAATAAGCTTAGTTCCGTATTCGCCCGGCCGTGAATGAATCCCACAAAGTTACTTCCATAATCTAGTTGAGTGGTAATAGTTCGATCAACCCGCTTGACCGGGGTACTGTAGAAAAAAGTTGCCAAGCCGCAGTCGCGCGCTCACAGAAGGCTATTTCTTCAGGAATGGCATCAATCGCTTGGGCGGCCTGGACGTGGAAATCAGCCTTCTGGTCAACGTATTCGAGGACAGTTTCTTAACCGCCTATTTCCTGCTCTCACTGCAGAGATTCCAACATGGCGCGGTAAGCCGGTGTCGGCATTAGCGAAGCGCCTGCGTTATTGGAGTGCGCAAGAAACTTCAAGGGAGGTGTATCCGCCCTGATTAGATCAATATCGATCATGCCCTCGACTATTAATCCAGTTTCTTCTTAAGACGGTCTAGCAGTTCCCTTTGCGATTGGAATTTCTGCAGCAGAGCGATTCGTTCCTGTTCCGCCGTGTCCACCGATTTTTGTAAAGATTCATAGGCAATCCGATCGGTCTGAATCTGCCTCTTCACCAGGTCCAAAGTTTGCTCAAGCCGCTGGTTGCGCTGCGTCAGTCGATTATTTTGTGTAACTAATTGTTGGTTGCTCTGTTCGAGCGCTTTACTCCCGTCATCGCCCAGCATTGCAAAAAAATAACCGCCTCCAAAGGCAAATATAATAAGCCCGGCTTGCAGAAGTTTAGCCAGCATCAGGGCACCAACGCGACTTGGGTAAGGCCGGTAGTTTCTTCTAGGTCAAACATCAAGTTCATGTTTTGCACAGCCTGTCCCGATGCGCCCTTTACCAGATTGTCCTCGACAGCAAGCACTACCACTTTGTCACCGCCCTGGGGTCTGTGCACCGCAATACGGCAGGTATTGGTCCCCTTTACACTTGCGGTATCGGGGTGGGACCCAGCAGGCATGACGTCGACAAATGGTTCGTCAGCATAGCGGCGCTCGAACATGTCCTGTAAATCCAACTCCTTTTTTGTCAGGGTTGCGTATAACGTGGCATGAATTCCACGGACAAGCGGAAGCAAATGCGGCGTAAACACTAACTCTACGGGTCCCCCGTTTGCCCATTCCAGACCTTGACGAATCTCAGGCAGATGGCGATGGCCAGATACATTGTACGCTTTGAACGATTCTCCAATTTCGCTAAACGATGTGCCAAGTGCAGCTTTACGACCGGCTCCGGATACCCCCGATTTAGCATCCGCAATCAAGGAAGTAACGTCCACCACTCCTGATTCGATTAATGGCAAGAAACCAAGCTGGACTGCGGTCGGATAACATCCCGGATTGGCGACCAGGCTGGCTCCTCGAATCTTTTCTCTATGCATCTCAGGGAATCCGTACACCGCCTGTTCAATCAGTTCAGGACATGCATGACTCATTCCATACCACTGCTCCCAGATCGCAACATTTTTAATCCGGAAATCGGCGGCCAAATCGATCAATTTGACACCGGCAGCGAGAAATTCTCTTGCATGTTGCATAGCCACCCCGTTCGGGGTGGCACTAAACACGACATCACAACTCTTGAGCTCATCACTTCCCGGGTCACTGAAATTGAGGTCTACCACTCCTCGTAAAGACGGATAAGTATCACGTACTGGCTGGCCTACTTCACTACGAGAGGTTATACAGACAAGGTTGACACTCGGATGTTGGGTCAGTATTCGCAACAGCTCAATACCGGTATAGCCGGTTCCACCAACAATCCCTGCTTTAATTTTATTCATGATCAAGCTTGATTTAGCCAATCGATTGGAAATCGTTACAATAGCGCTCAAGTTTAACCCAGCTCACGATTTTGCAGAAACATTCGTTACTTGCCGACCTTGTAGATATTCGGGATCAAATCGCCCGTGACCGGGAAACCAGCCGTGAACAGCTGCAGCACAGGGACCGAAAAATTGGACTCGAATATGATCGTCCACTTTCTGCTGGAGTTACTCGCTTACGATGTTGGATCAATGTAATTAGAAAACAGGAAGGCCTTTCGAGCTCTCAGGTCAGTTCGGGTATCAAAGCGCAACAGTCCATCAACATCGTTGTCACGCTCCTTTGGTTACTTGGCGCAATTTGCGGATGGATACTAACCCAAACAGTTCTCTTTTATGATGGAAACCAGCCAGTCAATATCATAAGCGCCTTGTTAGTATTGGTTTGCACCCAACTTTTCACTCTCCTGTTGCTGCTTGTTTTCAGTCTGCTAGGTTTACCAGGCGTTCTTCGGTCGCTCTCCGTATTTAATCCTGCTGCGCTGCTGTTGGGGCTACTAAAACGAATTAACTCAGATCGTCTCGAAGCCATATCAAAGTTAATTTCAAGTACAGACATTACTGGCACGGCCGCTTTACGACAGCGTCTAATTGTGTATCTAGCGCAGCATTTTACCGTTGCCCTGAATTTAGGAATAATCGCAGCATTGCTTTACCTGGTCGCGGTATCCGACCTAGCATTTGGTTGGAATACGACATTAGATGTTGATACACACAGTGTAGCCAGATGGCTTAAGGGCATATCCTGGCCGTGGCATTCTTTGGTCCCAGCCGCAGTCCCTGACATACAACTGGTGGAGACAAGCCGCTACTATCGGCTGCAGGGACAACTGCGAAACGGGGATTGGCAGGCTGCGCAACTCGGGAGTTGGTGGATTTACATACTCATGTGCGTATTGGTTTATGGTCTTCTTCCAAGGATTTTGGCTTTAATCATCAGCGGTGTCCAATACGATCGGGCAGTGTCGGGCGCAATGACCTCAGCATCGGGTGCAAATCAGATACTGGCGCGCATGAGTTCCCCTCTTGTCAGCACCATCGCCGAAGGCGAAGATGATTCCGCGATAACAAGAAACGTACGCCCACCTCTGACCAAGAGACAATCGGGAAGAGATCTTCCGTGTCTGGTGATTGAATGGTCTGAAGCACATTCGAATACTGACAAAATGACCGCAGTGGGAATTGAACCGCTGCAGATCTTCAGCGCCGGAGGTCATCAAACACTAGCGGAAGACCGTAATATAGTCGTCCATATCTCCTCCCATAATCCACAAGGCGTAGCCGTAGTAGTCAAATCCTGGGAGCCGCCAATGCTGGAATTCCTCGATTTCCTGCGCAACCTGCGGCAGCGATTAGACAAGGCCTGCCCGCTAATAGTGTTACTAACAACCATATCTGGCGAACAGGTCGAGGGGCACCAGTTAGAAAGCTGGGAGGCGGGCCTTGCTGATTTATCCGATCCTGCACTCTACGTGGAGCCGCTTTGATGGAAGCTCAAATACCTGTGTTTGCCATCGTCGGACACCCTAATAAGGGCAAAAGTAGCATTGTTTCCACTCTTGCCCAAGACTCGAGCGTTAGCATCTCTCCCTTATCTGGCACTACCGTGCACTGTCGAACCTACCCCATGCAGGTCGATGGAAAAGAGCTTTACAGACTGGTAGACACACCAGGATTCCAGCGTGCCAGAGCGGCAATGGACTGGATGCAAAGGCACTCTACCTCAGCCTCGGATCACGTCGAAGTCGTCCGTAATTTCGTCGAGAAACAGCGTAACCATCAACATTTCATTTCAGAGTGTGAGCTGCTGACCCCAATTCTTGCGGGCGCAGGCATTCTATATGTCATTGATGGTTCAATTCCCTATGGTCCAGAATATGACGCAGAGATGGAAATACTTCGTTGGACCGGCCAACCCAGCATGGCGTTGATCAATCAGATCGGCAAAGCCGAGTTTTTCGAACAATGGCAGCAGCCCTTGTCCCAATATTTCAAGATTGTGCGCGTGTTTAATGCGCAAACTGCAAGCTTTGATCGCCAGATTCAGCTGCTTACCGGATTTTCTGAACTTTCCGACGACTGGCACCAGCCTCTCCAGCAGGCAGCAGATCAACTACAAGCCCAGCGCCGTCAGCGCATGAACCTGTCTGCCAGGTGTATTACAGAGGGCTTGGTGAATATGTTGCAGGCAAGCGAAACGTCAAACCTTGGCAACAAAGATGACCAAATGGAAATTGATAAAGCGGCAGAAGAATTTCAGCAAAAATTAATAAGAATGGAAAATCGCATGAGGAGCGAAGTCGAGTCATATTTCAATTACCACAGACTGGAGCGCGAAGAGGCTGCGCTCGGGATTGCATCAGAGGATCTTTTTTCCGAACGCACCTGGAAGATTTTTGGCCTGAGTCGAGATCAGTTGGTTACGACGGGTATGATTGGTGGGGCAGCGGGAGGAAGTTTGCTCGATCTTGGGTCCGGAGGATTGACTATGTTTTTAGGTTCGGGTCTTGGCGCCATCATTGGAGGTGCCAGCGCCTGGTTCGGCGCTAAAAAATTGATCGGCACTCGAATTCTTGGACTGCCGATGGGCGGTCACCAGTTGGTGGTAGGACCAATTACAAATCTAAATTTCCCGTGGGTACTTTTCGGGCGCGCGGTTACCCATTTACAACTGGTTAGTCAACGCACCCACGCAATGCGTGACCAGCTTCAGATTATCCATAGCACTGGATCAGATATTGTGTCGGGTATTCCGTCCGCCCAACGCAGAGAGATTCAACGGATATTTACTGGCGCCGCCAAAGGTCATGCTGTTAAAGAAGAGGAGCTCTCTCGACTGGTGGAAGTAATAGTGAGCTTAGTTGCTAAGAATCCAGACTCTTCGAAACGGGATGAATCTCCTTAGGCTTCAACAGACATCGTTTCATAACCGCCGGTAGATTGAATCGAACCGAATCTTCCTGGATCACACTGAACTTATCCAATCCTCTTCGGATTAAATGGGCTGCCTATGCTGCGCGAGATCCAGAAAAAGTGTGCTCGAGTTCTGGTCAAAAAGCCAACAATTCGGTATCAATCTCAGCACTGCTTTTCTTATCGGACTCAGGTCCTTCAAGCTTAATTCTGAGCCTCAAGTTGTTTTCTGATTCAGCGTTACGCAACGCCTCTTCGGCAGTAATCAGATCTTGCGAATAGAGATTGAACAGGGCTTGATCGAAAGTTTGCAGCCCGAGTTCCTGAGAACGTTCGATGACATCAGGGATTTTGTGCAGTTCACCACGCTGAATAATGTCAGCAATCAAAGGTGTATTGATCATCACCTCGACCGCGGCAACCCTGCCCTGGCCGTCTGCGGTCGGGATAAGCCGTTGTGATACCAGCGCATGCAGGTTCATGGATAGATCCATTAGCAGTTGAGCTTTTCGACCTTCAGGGAAAAAGTTTATTATGCGATCAAGTGCCTGATAAGTATTGTTTGCATGCAATGTTGCCATACACATGTGGCCAGTCTCCGCAAATACGATAGCATTATGCATGGTGTCAGCATCGCGGATTTCTCCGATCTGTATCACGTCGGGCGCCTGACGCATTGAATTTTTCAGCGCAATGGCAAATGAATCAGTGTCAATTCCCACCTCACGCTGGCTAACCAAAGATTTTCGATGTGGATGAATAAATTCAATAGGGTCTTCAATAGTGATAATGTGGTCATGTGAGCGCGCATTTCGATGACCAATCAGTGCCGCCTGGGTAGTACTTTTACCGGTACCGGTTCCACCCACCATGATGGTCAGCCCACGTTTTTGCATCGCAATTTTTGGCATGATCGGGGGCAGCTGCAATTCTTCGATGGTCGGAATCTTGATATTGATCTTGCGCATCACCATTCCGACGTTACCCCTTTGCACAAAAACATTGACCCGGAATCGGCCAATTTTTGGCGGATGAATAGCGAAATTACATTCTTTCGTAGCTTCAAAACCACGGCGCTGTTCTTCGTTCATAATCGAATAGGCGAATTCTCGAGTATCATCATGATTCAATGCATCCGAGTTTATCGCCCTTATTGAACCATTAACCTTGACACTAATCGGCGCACTGGTTGTTATAAATGCATCTGAGGCATCGAGCCGAACCATAAGTTCGAGTAAATCAACTAGTTCTAACATGACATCTAACCTTATCTATAATATTAAATTACAACCCCACTTCACTGGGCTTTCATCATTGAATCAATCTTACCCTTGTCTTGCGCACGTTCGCGAACTACGTCCATAGTTATCTGGCGTCGACGCACCAGATCCAGGAGGCATTGATCCATCGTTTGCATGCCCAAGTTATGACTGGTCTGCATAACTGAATACATCTGAGGCACTTTATTTTCCCGTATTAAGTTACGAATCGCCGGCGTACCAATCATGATTTCCCAGGCCCCTATTCGGCCTCCCTCAGGCTTCGGCAGCAGTGTCTGAGATATCACTGCTTCGATCGATTCAGACAACATCGAACGGATCATGTCTTTCTCATTTCCTGGAAATACATCGATAATTCGGTCTACAGATTTAGCCGCAGATGTTGTGTGCAAAGTAGCTAATACCAGGTGGCCGGTTTCCGCTGCAGTCAACGCCAAGCGGATGGTTTCGATATCCCGCATCTCTCCTACCAGAATTACATCAGGGTCTTCCCGAAGAGCGGACCGCAAAGCGGCAGAAAAACTGTGGGTATGTTCATGCAGCTCACGCTGGTTAATGACGCTGTTCTTCGATGTGTGAACAAATTCGATAGGATCTTCAATGGTAAGTATGTGCGCTCTTTTATTTTCGTTAATATGGTTCACTATCGCCGCAAGAGTGGTGGATTTTCCTGAACCTGTAGGCCCCGTCACCAGTAAAAGCCCTTTCTGAAGTAATGCAAGCTGGGAAAATATTGCTGGTGCGTTGAGATCTTCTAAAGTTAGAATGATGTTTGGAATCGCACGAAAAACCGCTGATGGTCCATGCAACTGGTTAAACGCGTTAACCCGGAATCGCGCCACACCTGGCAAATCTACGGAAAAGTCGGTTTCAAGGTGCTCCTCGAACGACTTACGCTGATTATCATTCATCAAGTCATACAACATCGCGTGTACGACCTCAGCCCCGAAGGGGTCAACGTTTATTCGCTTAATATCCCCATCGATACGAATCAACGGCGGCAGACTAGACGACAAATGAAGGTCCGAGGCGCGGCTCTTGACCGCGAACGTAAGCAATTCTGATAACTCCACCGATTTCCCCCTTTAATCTTGGAAAGACTATGATTTTAACTGTTGTAGCGCCAGCGCAACATATATAATTCATGCACATAGCGAATATTATTAATCTAAGTATAACCTTTTTTTAGACAAAATTAAGCCCGGGATAACGATTCCGGGGTAATCTTTATTATGCACAATTTGGCGCAAAATCTTGCCCACATCACCCGCGACATCGCCAGATTCAGTGATTTATATGGTCGAGTTGGCGGCTCAGTGCGGTTAATAGCGGTTGGCAAGAAGCATCCTGTTGAGAAGATTTTGGCACTTGCGGAGGCCGGCCAGCGTGATTTTGGTGAAAATTATCTGCAGGAGGCCATGGAGAAAATTACTCATTGCAGACAGGTCAGGGATGCATCAGCGCCCCCACTCACCTGGCATTTTATTGGCCATATCCAGAGCCGGAAGTGCAAGGATCTGGCTGAGAATTTTGATTGGGTGCACACCGTGGAATCCGCTAAAGTTGCGCGAAAATTAAGCCAGCACCGATCCGGTGACCCTCTCAATGTATTAATCCAAGTTAATATTGATGATGAAGAGTCCAAATCTGGTATTGACTGCGCTGAACTCCTACCTTTGGCAGCAGAAATTGCTGAACTGCCAAATCTTAAATTACGAGGCTTGATGATACTTCCCAAAGCCGAAGACGATTTTTCCAAACAAAGGGAAGTTTTTGCACGTTGCGGAGAGCTGCTCCAGAGCCTCAATCAAAATGGATTCGAGGTTGATCAGCTGTCGATGGGCATGACCAACGATATGGAGGCGGCAATTGCCGAAGGTGCAACCCAAGTTCGAATAGGTACCGCCCTATTTGGTCCACGTCCAATCAGCTCCTGAATCACTGCTAAATATATGAGTAACCCAGATCGTCCAATCGTTGCATTTATCGGCGGTGGCAATATGTCATCCAGCATAATCGGTGGACTAATTAAATCAGGCTGGCCCACGGAAAAAATCAGGGTATCTGATCCAGTCGCAGAGCAACGACAAAAACTGATCACCCAGTATTCAATATACTGCTTTGAAGAAAATGGAGCATGCGTAGATGGTGCTGAGGTTGTAGTGTTGGGCGTTAAACCACAGATGCTCAAGGAAGCTGTAGCATCCATTGCGGATCAACTTTCAGAGCAGACGCCTTTACTTGTTTCAATTGCAGCTGGTATTCCGAGTGACAGCATCATAAGCTGGATAGGAAGAGAATTACCCTTTATTAGAGTAATGCCGAATACTCCTGCTTTGGTAAATTGCGGGGTGTCTGGTTTGTTCGCCAATTCCCTGACCACCAAACCGCAGAGACAACTGGCTGAATCCTTGATGCACGCGGTTGGAGAGGTTATTTGGGTCAATGATGAGAATCTCATTGACACCGTAACCGGTGTTTCGGGTAGCGGGCCTGCATACTTTTTTAAAATGATGGAACTTATGATTGCTGAAGGCATTGCTAACGGATTAACACCCGCCGCGGCAAAATCTTTGGTTATCGAAACCGCAAGGGGGGCGGCCAGCCTGATCCGAAGCAGCTCCCTTGAGCCTGCCGAATTGCGACATCAGGTTACTTCTCCTGGCGGTACCACCGAGGCGGGTATTCGCTATATGGAACAGGCCGGAATTGATGATGCCATTCGAGGCGGGGTCAAGGCGGCCATTCTTCGCTCAAGCGAACTCTCCAGACAATTCGGAGGCAACTGATGCCCTATTTCCAGGATGCCCTAAGTCTCATCATTGAAGTTCTAGTGGGACTCTATCTGATTGCAGTCATTCTTCGGTTTCTATTTCAGCTTTTCAGGGTAGATTTTCATAATCCAATCTCCCAAACTATCGTCAAGGTAACCAATCCTCCGCTGCGACTGCTACGACGATTTGTGCCAGGGCTATTTGGAATTGACATGGCTTCGGTGGTGCTGATCCTTATCGTTGGATTCATCAAACTATTTTTGCTCACAAGCATTAGCGGATTAAAAATTTCACCAGCAGCAATTGTGGTCATGAGCTTCGCAGAGATCCTGAATATAATCTGCTGGATATTGCTGATTGCTATTTTCGCACGTGCGATACTGAGCTGGATCGCGCCACGAAGCTATCATCCGGCAATACGCTTACTGGATGGACTGAGTGAACCCTTGCTGACGCCATTTAGAAAGTTATTGCCAAGCATGGGGGGGCTGGATCTATCACCAATATTTGCGATACTTGCCATCAATTTAGTACAACGGTTGCTGGTCAATCCACTGTTTGATTTAAGCCGGCAGTTGCTATAGTTGGTTTTTACCGTTTGCGCGTCCGCTGGAGTCAATGTCCATGCGTCGTGTCGCGAGCAGAATAAGTATGATTACCGGCACGCCAAGTGCCGCGGAAACAATAAAGAACTGAGAATACCCCATACTGTCCACCATAGATCCTGAATACCCGCCCAAAGTTTTCGGCAGTAGAGTCATCAACGAAGAAAAGATTGCATACTGCATTGCGGTGAATTGAATATTTGTCAGGGCGGAGAGAAACGCCACAAATGCAGTGCCGGCTATTCCTGCAGCGAGATTATCAGCAATGATTACTGTGATAAGAAGTGGGACACTATTGCCAGTTTGAGCCAATAGCAGGAAAAGCAGGTTGGTACCTGCTGAAAGAATCGCCCCAAGCAACAAGATACGCATTACACCATAGCGGAAGGCGAGTATCCCACCGACCAGACCCCCAAAAATGACCATCACCAGCCCGAAGGTTTTTGAGATCAGACCAACCTGACTCTTACTGAACATCAGGTCATAATAAAACACGTTTGAAATAGTACCGAGAACGATATCCGACATTCGATATAGCCCAATCAGCCCAAGAAACAGCCAGGCAGTCGCCACGCCATATCGTTGAAAGAAATCCTGAATGGGCTCGACGTAACTTAATTTTATAGTCTGCTGATCCACCAAACCGAGTTTTGTCAGACTTCGAGCAGCCACCCATGCGGTGAGAATGGCAAAGCCCAGTCGAAGCATTTCCACTAACACGCCGGCAAGTTGTTTGTTTGCAAGCAGATCCGAAAGCGTATCTCTTACGAGCGAAGCAGGTGCCGAAGTGAGTATGTAGCAACCAATAAATAACAACACACAGACCACAAACAACAGCACCAGCTTAAGATTTTCTATAACCGCATTTTCAATTTTTGCTGATCGATCAGGTTCAGAGATGATCAGAGTGGTCACAATACCGACTAACATTGCGCCGCTCATCAATTTATATGTGAGACTCCATGCCTGAAAATCATAACTTTTTTGAATCGAGCCGAGATACTCCGCAAGAAATAACGCACCAGCACCAGCCAATATCATGGCAAGTCGATAGCCGGTAATATAGGTAGAAGCCAGCAGCGCCTGCATCCTTGGCTCCGCGGATTCGATTCGAAACGCATCAATCACGATGTCTTGCGTAGCTGATGAAAACCCAAGCAATACTGCGGCCAGAGCCAGCATGGTTAGTGCGCTCTCACCTGCTGCAGGATCAACACTCGACATCATCCAAATAGCCACCATCACCATGCACTGCGACAGCAACAACCAGCTACGTCTTCTTCCTAATAATTTACCAATTAACGGCAACCTTAACTGGTCAACCAGAGGTGCCCAGACAAATTTGAACGAATATCCCAGGGCGGCCCAACTGAAATATGTCACCGTAGAGCGTGCGACCCCTGCCTCTCGCAACCATACGGACAACGAGCTGAATATCAGCAGAATTGGCATGCCCGCAGAAAATCCCAGAAACAGCATAATAATTACCCGCCGATCGAGTAGTGCTGAAAGCGAAATTTTTTCACTAGAAGATTCCATTAACAAGCCAAGGTTATTATGATTGGAGGTAAGCAATGGCCCGCAATAATACCCCATCCTTCTTAAATTTCCCCTCAATGCAATCAGATAAAAATAACTTTATAAAACTTTGTATCGAAAACAAAATACTGCGCTTCGGAGAGTTTACGCTCAAGTCCGGTCGCATTAGTCCTTACTTTTTTAACGCCGGACTGTTCAATAACGGTCAACTACTCGCTGAACTGGCGGGCTATTACGCTGCTTTAATAGTGGAAAAATTGCTACCAAATCTTGGGGGATTCATGCTATATGGGCCGGCATACAAAGGCATTCCGCTGGCGGCAGCCACCGCTGTCCAGCTTTCAAGTCAGTATGCTATCAAGGTGGATTACGCATTCAATCGAAAAGAAACCAAAGACCACGGTGAAGGTGGAAAAATTGTTGGTGCGCCTTTACACGGCAACGTTTTGATCATTGACGATGTGATCACCGCAGGTACTTCTGTCAGAGAATCCATTGACATTATTAAATCTGAAGGCGCGACTCCTGCAGCGGTTGTGATTGCGCTTGATCGTCAGGAAGTCACTGAGCATCAGAGTAGATCAGCGGTCCAGTCAGTGGAACACAACTACAAGCTGCCCGTGCACGCAATTATCATGCTCGAAGATCTGATTGACCATTTGCAGCAGGATTCTGTCAACCAAAACTATGCTGAGGCAGTGATCAATTATCGTAATTTGTATGGCTCGGAAAGTGACTGAGCTATGTGCGGTTGTCAGCACCCTCACATATTATCGATATATGACTTTGCTTGGTCACTGCCATTATCCGCAGCAGACTGTATCCAATAGAATCCCAGGGCTTCATTCTTATCCGGATTCTCGTTCATGTGGTACAAACCGATTCGAAACTGGGCATCCCCTTGCCCCTTTTGCGCAGCCCGCTGATACCATTCCAAAGCCATATTAAAGTCTTCCCCAACCCCTTCCCCTCGTTCATATAAACGCCCTATCTGATACTGCGAATCCAGGTGTCCATCCCGCGCGAGCGGTTCCCAATAGGCGAATGCCTGCTCATACTGTTGTTTTTCAGTCGCCTGCAGGCCGAGCTTATACATGCCAAACTGATCAATAAGCGGAATATTGTGCTCACTGGCATCATTGGCGAGTTTGAGGTTTTCCGCATTTAATTCTTTATACATTGGGGCGAACAAAGTCAGGAGAAATGTTGAGGCATCTTTATTGCCGTTCACCTTGGCTTTACGAAACCAATGCATGGCTCCCGCCTGGTCCTGAACGGTGCCATTTCCACTCCATAGAATCGCACCCAAATTGTATTGCGCAGCAGGATGATTCTGTTCTGCAGCCTGACGCCACCAGTAACGCGATTTTTCAATATCTTGAGGCACTCCTTTACCCGCGAAATAAGCCAGCCCAAGATTATATTGAGCCGAACTAAAGCCCATGGATGCTGACTTAAGATAATACTCCGCCCCCTTTTTCTGATCTTTGCCTACACCTTGTCCGCGCATGTACATCACTCCCAGGGCAAACATTGCAGCAGAATTTTCTTCCAGTTCAGGTGTCGACCATTCCTCCGCAGCAGATTTAAAGTCTTTTGCCGCATATGCTCGCAACCCTTCCTCATATCCAGCGTAGGCAGATCCATACAACCAGAGCAGTGCTGTAAAACTCAACCCGGCGACTAAGGAAGGATTCACGAATGAGTGTTTGGCGGAATCTGATTTTTTCAAAGAGGGTGTTTTCAAAGAGGGGCTACAATGCGTCGTCGTCCAGCTCACCCGTACGTATTCGTATTGCTTTGGCGAGTTCGTAAACGAAAATTTTACCGTCCCCTACTTTGCCTGTCTGCGCGGCCTGAACAATTGCGTCAACGACCTGATCCAGCCGGTCGTTTTCTACTGCAACTTCCAGTTTCACTTTGGGCACGAAATCAACCACATATTCAGCGCCACGGTAAAGCTCTGTATGTCCCTTTTGTCGCCCAAACCCCTTGACTTCAGTTACGGTCATCCCCTGAATACCTACTTCAGAAAGCGCATCTCGCACGTCGTCAAGTTTGAATGGTTTAATTATTGCGGTGACAAGTTTCATGAGTACTTAGTTCCTCAAATATATTCAAATTATAAGTCTATCTACTTTAGCCGGTCACCCCGCTGACGGCAATTTCTGCACCCCCCATAGCGAGTTCAGGCTGGTATTTGCTTGGACATATGTTCATGGATTTGTGCACTTTCCCGTCAAGTTGGCATCTTTCGATTCGTAATCGAAATACACGCACCTAATCCCGATTAAGGAAAAACCATCACTGCAAAGGGAAAATTTTAGTAAGTGTCCGGTAAGAACCCAGATTAATATGGCGCGCCCGGAAGGATTCGAACCTCCGACCTCCTGGTTCGTAGCCAGGCACTCTATCCAACTGAGCTACGGGCGCTCCGTGCAACATTTGCCCCGAGGGGCAGGGACTACCTTTGATTCGACAAATTGCTGGATCAAAGTTTAAACCGATTTAAATGCGGCGGTCGCTTTGGCGGAGAGAGAGGGATTCGAACCCTCGATACGCTATTAACGTATACTCCCTTAGCAGGGGAGCGCCTTCAGCCACTCGGCCACCTCTCCACGGCTGCCGAGTTTACACCAGGCAGCCTAAAAAGTGTGCTCTTGAAACGGGGGGGAATCTACAAGAAAGTCAGGTATTGTGAGGGTCGCCTTGATCATTTTGGTCATCGTCATACTGATCATCTTGCTGGTGTCCTTGGTCATAGTGATTTGCGCCTCCATCTCCATCTCCCTGTTCATTTTTAATCCGATAATAAATTTCTTCTCGATGCACCGGCACATCCTTGGGGGCATTAATACCAATCCGTACCTGGGTGCCTCTAACTCCGAGTACAGTCATTCTTACTTCTTCGCCAATAAAAACTGATTCGCCGATACGGCGGGTTAGAATTAACATTTGCTCTGCTCCTGTTTGTATTGTTCCAAATACTATTTGTAACGGTTTCCGAAACCGTGCTGTTAAAGCGTATACAAACTCACCACCTCGCTTTTATGATCAACACCTCGAATTCCAAACCCAAAACTATACGCTTTTAGATTGAGTTACAAGTCTAAATTGATTCAGCCACGCCCCATATTTTGCTCTAAGGGACAAGGACAAAGGGCTCTTAAACCACTACTGACGTGGTTTCTTCCAGATCGAAGGTTTTATGCAGGGTACGGACCGCAAGCTCGGCGTATTCTTTGTCTATTGTTACCGAGATTTTGATTTCAGAAGTAGAGATCATCTGAATATTTATTCCTTTCTCTGAAAGCGCCTGGAACATAGTAGTAGCAATGCCGGCGTGAGAGCGCATTCCCACCCCAACCAGAGAAATTTTTGCCAGATCGCTGTCGCCAACCACTTCACCCGCACCAAGTTGTTCCACTACGGGATTCAACAGACTAATACACTTCTGAAGATCCGTGCTTGGAATTGTGAAGGTGAAATCAGTCATGCCATCTGATCCGATATTCTGCACAATCATATCAACGATAACATGGGCGTCCGATACAGGGCCCAGAATACTGTATGCAATTCCCGGTCTGTCAGGAACGCCACGGACCGTAACTTTCGCTTCGTCAAGAGTGCAGGCGATTCCAGAGATTAATGGTTGCTCCATCGATTTGTCCTCATAGGTAATCAGTGTTCCAGGGCCCGGCTTAAAAGAAGAGAGCACCCGAAGCGGTACGTTGTACTTGCCGGCAAACTCCACGGATCGAATCTGTAAGACCTTGGCACCGGCTCCTGACAACTCGAGCATTTCCTCAAAGGTTATTCTGTCAAGCCGTCTCGCTTCTGGAACAATTCGTGGGTCAGTGGTGTAAACACCATCTACATCAGTATAAATTCTGCATTCATCCGCATTAAGCGCGGCTGCCATGGCGACCGCCGTGGTATCAGAGCCCCCTCGACCCAATGTGGTGATGTTATTTGACGAATCGACACCTTGGAATCCCGCGATAACCACAACTCTGCCCTTCTCGAGGTCCGACTTAACGTTAGCTGCGTCTATGCTTTGTATCCTGGCCCTGCCATGGATATCATCAGTTAGTATTCGGATCTGACCTCCGGTATATGACCGCGCTTTTACGCCAATGTCGTCAAGTGCCATGGACAACAATGCAATGGTGACCTGTTCTCCGGTCGAAACCAGCACATCAATTTCGCGTGCTGGGGGATTTTGGTGGACTTCATCCGCCAGTGCCAGCAGACGGTTGGTTTCTCCGCTCATTGCGGACACTACTGCAATCACCTGATGGCCCTGACGAGCAGATGCCGCCACGTTCTCCGCGACAGCGCGAATACGCTCTACTGACCCAACCGAAGTACCGCCGTATTTTTCTACGAGTAAGGACAATGCTAGTAGGATTTAAGGATTTACCCCCAGAAGAGGGCTAAAAATTGGCCGCGATTAAATCGCCTCTATCGACAAATGTAAAGCACTCAGGATGATTTCTCCACCCACTGATATGTAGCGTCAATTAAGCGATCGACTGATTCAGTATCAGAGCCCCCGCCTTGCGCTAACTCGGCTTTTCCCCCGCCCTTTCCGCCTGCCATAGGCGCCAGATGGCTGATCAATTCACCCGCCTTGAAACGATCAGTGAGATCCTTACTTACACCCGCGATCATAGTTACCTTGCCATCCTTTGCCCCAGTGACCATAACAACCCCACTGCGCAGCTTGTTTTTCCACTGATCCACAGTCATCCTCATGGTCTTAACATCGGTATCATCCTGCCGAATTGCGACAACACTTACTCCGTTCACCTGCCTAATGGCACTTCCTGTGACGTCACCGGTAGCCAACTTTGCTTGCAGACTCTGTATCTGTTTTTGCTGATCTCTTTGCGTTTCCAGTATGGATTTCAAACGACTTACTAGTTGATCGGGCGAAATCTTGAGGCTGGCGGATGCATCGCTCAAAATTGAAAGTTGTTTTACGATCCATTTTTCTGCAGTACTTCCAGAGATTGCCTCTATCCGACGAATCCCCGCTGCAACACCAGACTCAGACAAAATTTTAAAAAAACCGATATCTCCTGTGCGGCTAACATGGGTGCCGCCACATAACTCAAACGAGAATTCTCCCATCCTAATTGTGCGCACTTTACTGTCATACTTTTCCCCAAACAAAGCCTCTGCACCAGCCCCTTTTGCTTCCTCAAGCTCCATTTCCACTGAACTTACTTCAAGATTTCTCCGGATCTGTTCGTTAACCATTGCTTCGATGGTTTCCAGTTGAACCGTAGAAACCATCTCATGATGCGAGAAATCAAATCGAAGCCTGCCCGGTTCGACCAGCGACCCTTTTTGCTGGACGTGACCACCCAACACAAACTTTAATGCAGCATGAAGCAGGTGCGTGGCAGAGTGGTTATTCGCACTGCCTGCACGCAGGGTATCGCTGACAACCGCATTTCCAACTTGTCCCACTGCCAGGCGTCCACCGCTTACCCGACCTAAATGACCGATTACTTTATTCGCAAGATATTGGGTATCCGTTACTTCAAATGTTATCCCACCAAATGTGATCGTGCCCTGATCGCCAACCTGGCCACCACTTTCCGCATAAAACGATGTGGCATCAGCGACCAAAATTCCACTGTCACCATCCTCAAGAAAATCAACCGGTTGCTGCTCACGAACGAGCGCAATGATTTCGGTTTTTTCAGCTAAAGACTGGTAGCCATTAAATTTTGTTGGTGCAATGTTATCGAGTTTGATCTTGTCTCCTTGCACAAACTGGCTGGCGGCACGGGCTCTTTCACGCTGCGCGTCCATCGCCGTTTCAAATCCAGGCTGGTCTATTGCCAGATTGTGTTCTCTGGCTACGTCCGCGGTAAGGTCCACTGGAAATCCAAACGTGTCGTAAAGTTTAAACACCACCTCCCCGTCTATTGTGTCACCCTCCAGTTCACTGATTTCACGATCCAGGATCTTGAGGCCTTGATCCAGAGTCTCATTAAACTTCTCGTTTTCTAATTTGAGCACCCGCTCTATAGTTGTCTGCTGTTGGACAAGCTCTGGATACGCATCACCCATCTCTGTCACCAGAGATGCAACAAGCTTGTGCAGAAAAGGTTCACGTGAACCCAGCTGATATCCATGACGGATTGCACGACGTATGATTCTACGCAGCACGTAACCCCTACCTTCATTAGAAGGGATTACGCCATCTACCACCAGAAACGAAGTCGATCGTATATGATCTGCGATAACACGCAAGGATTTGCTCTCAAGATCAGTCACACCAAGCAACTCAGCGGCTTCTCTGATTAAATTCTGAAACAGATCTATTTCATAATTGCTATGCACACCTTGCAGCACAGCAGCGATCCGCTCGAGTCCCATGCCTGTGTCAACAGATGGTTTCGGTAAAGGCGTTAGTTCCCCCCCTGCACTTCGGTTAAACTGCATGAATACCAGGTTCCAGATTTCAACATAGCGGTCTCCATCTTCTTCGGGCGTGCCAGGAGGCCCGCCTTCAACTTTTGGTCCATGATCAAAGAAAATTTCGGAACATGGACCGCATGGCCCCGTTTCTCCCATCTGCCAAAAATTGTCCTTCGCACCGATTCGGGCTATCCGATCTTTTGGAATCCCAATCTGACCTATCCAGATATTCTCCGCCTCATCGTCCTCTTCAAAAACAGTCACCCAGAGTTTCTCTGGAGGTAAGCAGAACTCTTTAGTGAGCAGTTCCCAGGCAAACTTTATTGCATCTTCCTTAAAATAATCACCAAAACTGAAATTACCGAGCATCTCGAAGAAGGTGTGATGACGTGCGGTATAGCCCACATTCTCAAGATCGTTATGCTTTCCTCCAGCACGGACGCAACGCTGAGACGTCACCGCTCGATCATAATCCCGTTGCTCTTCCCCAAGGAAAAGATCCTTAAACTGCACCATGCCGGCGTTAGTAAACAGCAGGGTCGGATCGTTCCCGGGCACCAGTGAACTGCTTGGTACCTCGCGGTGGCCATGGGCCTTAAAATAATCCAGGAAACGCCTTCTGATCTCGGTGGTTTTCATTTTCAGGGCAATAGCCTAACAGGCCCGGGATCATACCCAAGTTTAATTTTAAAATGAATGCGATGTGAGTGATAAGGGTGCGGGAATGTAAAAAAACCAAGTTCGGACCTGGGTGTAGTGCAAGCCGCCCCTCTCCTGGTGAGCACAGGTTAAGGA
>CAMYNW010000030.1 GCA_947259885.1 uncultured Gammaproteobacteria bacterium | reverse complement strand
GAAGGTCGGCTCCGGAGCTATTCTGTTGAAAAACTCGGTTTCTGGTAGGGTCGACAAAATATTCGCCGTTATAACGAATTATATTTTTTCAGACACCGAGGACCATTAGATAAAACTGAAAATTCAATAAGCGCCCTCTGGTAGAGCGACAGAAAAGAATTCAGCCGTACTTTTGCAACCAATCAGTTTTGGCGGAAATTCTACCTCCGTAAATTTTGGAGTTTTTCAACATTGTGTAATTCCGCAGTGGGCGCGATTTTGGCGTAGTTTGGCAGGTGCGTTATAACGTATTTTGGTTTTCACGATAGGAGAATACAATGAACACTTACGTTGGATTAGATGTATCACTTAAAAACACATCTGTTTGTGTAGTTGATCAAGATGGTTCGATTGTTGCGATGAAATCAGTCGCTTCAGATCCAGAAGCAATCGCCACCTATGTGCAAGACAAAGCGCCTATGATCCACCGTGTTGGATTGGAGTCTGGTCCTACCTCTATATGGCTGTGGCGGGAGTTAGCTAAACGAGACTTACCGGTGGTCTGCATTGATGCACGCCATGCCAAAGCAGGGTTGTCCATGCAGATCAATAAAAGTGATCGCAACGACGCTGCGGGAATTGCCCGTATTATGCAGACTGGCTGGTATCGCGAGGTACAGATCAAATCTCCACGTAGTGATGCCACGCGAGCCTTGTTATCTAGCCGCGCCCTGTTGATCAAGATCAAGCGCGATTTGGAGAATCAGATTCGGGGGTTGTTGAAATGTACCGGATTAGTCATCGGCAGGGCGACAGGTATTGCCTTCACTGAAAAAGCTAAATCGCTGATGGGAAGCGATCCCGCCCTGGTTGAGTTTGTCCAGCCCTTGCTGGATGTGCGCGATAGTGTTCATGATCAACTTGTGATGCTTGACCGTCGTGTCGGCCGATTGGCGCAGAGCCAACCACAGACACGTGCATTTATGACCGTCCCAGGTGTGGGTCCTATTACAGCGCTGTCGTGCATGGCGGCAATAGATGATCCGACCCGATTCAAACGCGCTCGGAACGTGGGTGCCTATCTGGGATTAACACCACGACGATATGCCTCGGGTGAAGTTGATTGGCAGGGTCGAATCTCGAAATGTGGCGATGCTATGACCCGCACCTACTTATTTGAGGCGGCGGGCGTATTGTTAACGCGTGTCAAGAAATGGTGTGCATTGAAGGCGTGGGGGCTGCGGATTGCGAAACGTTCAGGGATGAAAAAGGCACGCATTGCAGTTGCAAGAAAGCTCGCTGTTATCCTGCTCAGGATGTGGCGTGATGAAACCGAATTTCAGTGGTCAACTTAAGTACATAGTTAGCTCATGAGAAAATAATGAGGGCTTTGATTTGATGTTTCTACCGGTACGACGGTGCTGACGAGATCGATTTATTCTTTGTGGCCGGTTCCCTGGAGCTGAGTGCGTTTTCAACATTGATCCGTCAATGCCATCCGACACCATGTTGCAGGGGTAAACAATCTACTGCGGAGAGAACAGTGAGACCGGTGGTAACAACAAAAGGGGCTTGACTTTGATAGCGGAATTAGAGAACAGAATAGAGCAAATCCAGCCTTATTGGCAGTTTTAACGAAGGTCAGCTTTTCCTAATTCTTCCAACCATCGATCTCATGTTAGTGATTGAAAGAACTCAGCAGGCAGTTTAGAAAGTGAATCGCCCTTGCATTCTGTAACCTGTAAAGTTAACTTGCCAACACCTCGACGCTCCCTACTCGGGTGTGGCGTTGATTTCGTATGCCGCTGCAACGGCGCTCGGTACATTGTCTGAAATCTGGCCGAACCACTTTCTGTAGATTGGGACGATCCCACCGCTTCGGTAGAGTTGGGATAAGACGCGGTCCGCAATCAGACGGAAATCCGCATCGTTTCTCCGGACTGCAAGGGCCAGGGGCTCGAATGAGTATAGGTTGCGGCTTACCAGAAAACGATTCGGCTGATCCGCAGTCATCAGTATACCGATCAATACGATCTGGTCTGCGGTATAAGCAGCTACTTCGCCCGAATTGAGTAGCTCCATGCCCTGTGCCGCGGACTCTACGGTTACCACTTCTGTATCGGTCAACGTTTGTTTCAGGACGCTTCTTAAGGCTTCCTCTGTTGTGGTATTGGCGACCACCGCAATTTTTTTGCCCTGCAACCCTGGGATGGTGTTGATCGGGGCTTGTTTCAGGCTCAAGAATCCGGCACCGGTAACGAACGTCAGTTGGGTGAAGTCCACCAGCTGACCGCGGGAGAGCGTTTTCGTCGTGGCACCGCAAAGGATATCGATCTCGTTTTCTGTCAGAGCAGAGAAACGGTTTTCAGCGTTGACCGGTACATGCTCCACTTCAATATCCGACTTATTCAGTGTCGTCTTAACAAGGGTAACGATGCGATTGCAAAGGTCGATGGAATAACCAGTGGGCGCGCCCTGGTCGTTGTGGAACGACATGGGTGGAAGCGTTTGCCGGTACCCGATCCGGATTTTTCCGGATTCTTCGATCTGTTGCAGAGTCGGTACTGCATCTGAGGCCCATAGTGAGGATGACACCAACAGCAAAGCGGAAAAAAGACTGGAAATTATGTACATGAGCAACCCATGAAATTCAGAATCGAGGAATATATCATGAGATGTTACGTGGATTGAGGCAATTGTACGCCGTCAAAAGATTTTGGCCAGTCTAGCCTTAGTATCAATCAATTATCAGAAGTCTCTCTTAATAGTTAAACCATTTTGGTCTCGTATCTTCTGACTGGAAACAGTCAGAGATAGTATTGAGCAAAACTTTGAGATATCTATAGATCGATACTATCCGGGTTGTCTAACCTTGATTTGGATCTTGAATTCCTACTGGTATCGCCCGTTTGGCATGGCGCTGTTGGTTTAACTACAGCAAATCGTCTGACAATTATGTTTGTACTATATACAATCGCAAATGCATTATTCAAATATGTCCATAATCAGAACTAAATCCAGATAGGTAACCATAGGTAATGAACCTGGAACTGACTCCTAAACAGCATAAGATCGTCTCAGCGGGTTTAACAATCCTGTCTGCTGCAATTATTATCATCGTAACTGTTGCCGTGTTGTTTTACTTGGCAAAGTTCTTTAAAAATTTCAGCCACGTCTTTCTGCCGTTGGCGGTGGCCGCGGTGCTGGCGACGGTTCTAGATCCCTGGTACCGCTGGCTTAATCAGCGCGTTCCAAGTGTGGTTGCTCTTGTGGCGGTGTTCTTATCAGTGGTCATCCCTTTGGGCGTTATCTTTATCGTTTTTGGTGCGTTAATTGCAAATCAGCTGGCGGAGCTTCTCGATCAGCTGCCCACTATTTGGGCAGCAGTTGGTGACTGGATTCGTGAACGAAGACCTGAACTGGAGCGTATGATGAACAGTTCAGATGTGGGTTCAAAGCTCAGAGACGCTTTTACTGAATCGGGTGACCCCATCATGGCATTGTTGAAGTATATGTTTGCCGGTGTGGTTTCAGCGAGCTCGAGCGTGGTGGATTGGGTGGTATCGCTATTAGGGTGGGTAATCGTCCCCGTTTATCTTGCCTTCTTTTTACTGATGCCCGGACTAAGACCAAGTTCTCTCACTGAGCAGGACTTCCCGTTTTTAAAGACTGAAACAGCAGGTGACGTTATCTATCTGATTCAGGAATTCTTTAATCTGGTTGTGGTATTTTTCCGTGGTCAAATAGTCATCGCCCTGCTTCAGGGTATTTTGTTTGCGATTGGTTTCAGTCTGGTAGGACTCAAATATGGGGCTGTGATAGGGTTTTTGCTGGGAATGCTTAATGTCGTACCGTATCTAGGGAGTATGGTGGGGCTGAGTATTTGCCTTCCTACGGCATGGTTCCAGGATGGAGGTGGGCCAACCTTACTAGTGCTTGTGCTTGCGGTGTTTTCCCTGGTGCAGATGATTGAAGGTTATTTTCTGACACCCAAAATTATGGGGGACGCAACCGGGCTCAGCCCTTTGCTAATCATTGTAGGAATTTTTTTCTGGGGGGCCGCACTGGATGGAATTCTTGGGATGATCCTGGCCATTCCTCTGACTGCATTCTTTGTGGTGGTATGGAAACTGGGTAGGGAGAAATATTTTGTTGAAATGATATAACAACGGGCTTTCATCATTACCCCCAGTGCAATTAAAATAAAACCGACTATTTTTAACCCCCTGCTGCTTGGGGTTTCTTTAGTGTCAATTTAAACACCTCGCGCATAAGAATTTTTACTGCGACTAGTTTTTGTTTTCGCGTGCAGCCAGTGGAATGCAAATATCGCTGCCGTCTTCTGGCACGTCTTTACCCGTCAAAATGCGAATCGGTACAGTATAAGTCGTGGCTACCATTTGTAAGGCGGTGCCAATAATACCGCCCTTAAGACCGACCTGGAGGTCTGCAATGCTACCCTCGACTTTTAGTGGTGGCTGCACCTGAAAAAGTCTGAAATTCTTGGCTTTGGGCGTGAGCACATATGAAATCGTCTGGTCTTTGAAATTTATTTCTCCTTTGCCGGTTGCCCTTAACTTCGACGTATCGAGGTAAAACTCCTCTTCTTTCATCAGCCCGTCCTTAATATCGAAGCGGGCAATCATACAGTTAATCAGCGAATGGTTTGTACCAATCCTGGGTAACATTGCCATTATCAGACCGGTTGCCCACAAGTCGACGACGCCAGCTTCAAATTGTTCCGGCAGCAAAACGAAGTCGATATATCCGCTTGCATTGGCGAGGAGTTCGTCCAAATGTGGTACCTTTGATTCCAGGCTTATATCCAGATCAATCACGCCCGACATTTCTGTCTCCGGTTTTATGCGGCGTGCCAGAATTCCATAGTCAAACTGGTTTACTATTGCGTTAAGGCGGACATCCATGAGGTCATCCGTCGGATGTATTGACATGCTGGCGTCGAATCTTCCGCCAGGTAGATTAACCCTCACCGGGTCAATAACCAGATTGCTGTCGCGCAATTTGAGATTGATTTCTCCTTCGCCAAGCCAGTCTTGTCCTGACAGCACCTCTTTGGCCTTGAGGTTAAACGAACCATTGGCCATTGCTAGAATCTTTGCATTGAAGCCTTGGCTGTCTTCACCATCGTCTGTTGCGGTGTCTGTGCTGTCAGTAACAGGCTCGGACTTTGTTTCGGCAGAAGCTTCTGCTGCGGATTGGTCTGGTGTGTCGGCCTCTGGGGCCATAAAATCGTTAAGCTGGACGCGTTCAGAGACGAGCTGGATTTCAAATTCAGGCACTGGCAGGTTTGTTTTCAGTGTTGCAGTGCCCTCAAGGACGCTTTCTCCAATCTGTGCCTGCAGCTTTTCAAGGTAGTATCCCTGCTGATTCATCGTAAACCTGCTAACAAGTTTGTAAGGGCCGAGCGCTGGCATCTCCACGCCTGTGACTGTGCTCAAAGAACCAGTATTGGTGCCGTCGAGATTCATGGAGAGGATAATGTTCTGAATGTTGATTGGCAGGGGCGAGGTTCCCTTGAGAGAAAGTACATTGTCATCATACTTCACACTAATTTCCAGGCTCACGTCTTCCCCGGCTTTCCTGTCTTGTATTCGATCCATGGTGGCCGATACGTTGACTGGTTCTCCATTGATTCGCACCTCAAGAATCAAACTGATCGGGCTGTTCGGTTCAATGCTGAGCGTTCCTCGCTCGAGTTCAAGAGGAAGTTTCGAGCCACTGCCAGGATCAGTCAATACCCATTCGCCCTCTCTAAATTCCGCGGCAATGTTTGAAAGGTTCAGGATATTGCCCAATGTATGCCCCCTTAAATCTAGCCGCAGTCTGAGCAGCCCGGCGGACAAGTCGATCCCGTTGGCGACACCAAACTGATCCAGTAGATCACCAATGTCGATTTCTCCGGTCTCTACTAAAAGTGTCACGCTGGGAGGCGTAGATAGAGAGTCAAATGTAATATCCCCTGTGAATATGGCCTGATCCAATCGCATAGAGAACGGTGACGAGTTCAAAATTCCATTTCGAATCGAACCGTGAAATCCGATATCTGTGAAACTTGGGCCGTCAGGCCGGAGCTCATTGATTGAAATGTCGATATCCATGTCGGGCAAAGCAATTCCTTCGGGAAGAATTGGGATGCCCAGGTTTGAGTCAGTTAATTGACGTACTTCGAATGATTCTGAAAGCTGATCCTCCGAGCGCTCGGAGGCATCAACGGGAGCGGTTTCCGACTGAGGAAAAAATGAGGTCAGCTCAGGAACGTTGATCAGATCACTTAAAATCTCCGTATCGAATAGCATACCATCCGGCTTTTCAGCGGCAGTCACTTTACCCTTAAGGTTGGAGCTCCCAAGAGCGACCTCATAAGAAGACACCTCCCAACCGGCACTGTGGGTCTTAGCGGACGCAGTTATTTTGTACTCGGCATCAGCGTCCTGGGCGACACCGAGCCAAGCGTGTAAGTCTCCAAGGTCTGATCCTCTCAGGATCAGTTCTATTTCCGAACCGACTTGCTCGCCAGGCTTCCGAACTATACCTTCAACATGAAGTTTAGCACCGGCACCCGAGCCGGCGACGTTTAGCGGCCATTCCTTGCCTTTGACCAACTGGCGAAGATCTCCGCCAGCGATACTCAGATTGAATGCTTCATCACGCAGCGCGCCATCAATATCTATCTTGAGAGGACTCCGTACTGCGACGCTTGCGGACAGGCTTTCGAGAACAAAAGGCACACCCTCTGCATTCTCGCTGCCCCCATATCTGAGGTCGGCGCCCTCAATAACCAGGCCTGTAGAGAGTTGTTCTAATAGTGACTGCAGATCGTGGCCGCTCGTCTCCGCGTTCAAACTGAATTTACCTAATGACCCATCAATGCCATCAAGTTTGAACCACTGTTCAAGGTCACCGATGTCATTATTCTCAACCAAGAGAGATGCGTTGACAGTTAGTTCGGTGTCCTCGGCCAGCAAAGAAAGATTCCCCTCCATGGGTATGCTGTTGAGAACAACGCTCAGCGGTGCATCGAGTTTTCCGTCGGCTAAAGTGAGTTGAAGCCTGCTGTCTGAAACAACAATATCGCCAGCGGTCAACTGACCGATATTGACCTGAAGATCCGCCGCATACTGCGAAAGCTGTTGCACCAGGTTCGATAAATCATCGGATTTGGTGCTTTCATCCGGTGTGATCTGGTCAGATGTGTTGCCAGCTGCCGGCTGTTCTGTATCGTCCACCGATTCGAGAAATGGGTCCAGGTCCAGTGAAAGGATATCAACGTTACCGGATAGTGCCATCGGTGTGGCCCTATGACTTATATTTATTGCAGCATTAATGACATTGTCATCAAAAATCGCCTGGAGTGAATCGACTTTGAGTTCATTTTCAGCATAGCTGATTAAAGCCGAGACCTGGTAACTCTGAATTGACGGAAGCTGAATGCCCAGCTTTTCATTCAGTTGATTCAGTTCATGACCTTGAAGTTTTGCTGCAAGCAGAACCTCAGTTTCCAGAACGTCAACATCCGCGGAGAGGTCAGCGGATCCGATGCCGGTTTTGATATTGAGATGAATCGGAAACGTTTGTTTATAAAGTTCTTGAAGCGGATCTGATGTCAGTTGCAGAGTGAGAGGCAGGGTATTAAGCATGCCTTCGATATCAATACTGGCCGACTCCCCTTCGGGTGCCCGTATCAGGCCGTTCATTAGTTCAACATCATAATGGGCCGATCGGCCTTCGTCAGTATATGACAGAAAAATATTCTTAAGTTGAATGCTGTCAACGGCGGACAGTCGCATGCCTTTATTAGAGCCATCAGGGGACTCGGGCTTGGTGCCCGAATTATCGGAAGCCGGCAGATCGAAAACCCAGTTGGCTTTTCCCTGTTGGGGCTTTACCAGATCGACATGCACTCCGCTCAAGATCACATCACCCACGTGTATCTTTGAATCCAGGAGTGGCAGTAGATGTAATTCTGCGGACAGATGATCTACCGAAGCGAATTCCGGTTTTTGCCAGCCCCCATTATTTGCGAGGTTAGCGCCCTGTATGAAAACTTCGGGCGAAAACCCGGGAATCAATCCGATCTTCCCTTCAATCACCAGTTCACGACCGAGAATATTGCGTGCATTATCCTGAATCGTGGTCTTCAGGAAGTTGAGTGGAAGCGCGGTCCCAGTGATCGACATGAACACAAGAATACCTGCAATGATTGCGATGCCGATCCCTAGATATTTGAGCGGCTTTAGAATAAACATGATCGGTTTCACGGACAGAGTATACCTATTTCAATTGGTCGGAAGAAACATCAAGATATGGGTATACTGCTTTCATTGAATTTTTATGGTTGCGATCCATGGCACTTAACGTTAATCCTGCAGTCTTACTCGCAGAGGCGCATTTGTTGCTGGTGATAGGAATTTCCATTCGAGTCATTATGAATCGGCCAGCGACGGGAGTCGCGTTGGCCTGGCTGACGATCGTTGCAGCGATCCCTTATATTGGCGCTGCCGCTTACTTCATGATCGGTGAGAGAAGAATCAGCCCACGCCGTATGGAGCGTCTCGGTCAGTTAACCACTGACTACAAGCTTCTTTCTCAAATTATCGTAAAGCAAGGTTTGAATAATGTCGACTGGGATCGACACTCAGCGGCAGCCAGAAGTATGGGGGTGCTGGGTTTCAATACTGCGCAGGCGCATGTATTCGCGGGAAGCGAAATGGAACTTGTCTCCGATACCCAGGAAATACTTTCAGGTATTGCGACCGATATCAGTCACGCACAAACCAGTGTGTTAATGGAGTTCTATATCTGGCACGAAGGGGGAACCGCGGATACGGTTATCGATGCCCTGGTTGCTGCGGCGGAAAGAGGCGTGTATTGCCTCGTGCTGGTCGACGCAATCGGTGGTAGTACCTGGTGGAGTGGAAATCAACCAGCACGGCTACGTGAATCGGGGGTTTTAGTTGAGGCGGCGTTTCCAGTGGGGCCAGTTCGTTCATTTGTCGGACGAACCGACCTACGCCTTCATCGAAAAATTGTGGTCATCGACGGCAAAGCGGCCTGGACTGGTAGTATGAATTTGGTGGATCCTCGATTCTTTAAACAGGACGGCGGGTTCGGTGAATGGGTGGATGCTATGGTGCGAGTGCAGGGAGCCGCGGTACTGCCTCTGGCTGCTGTGATGGTTGGCGATTGGGTGATCGAGACTGGGTCGGATGCGCCGCAGATTGCCACGGCAGCTGGTATAACGCTCCCTGAACCAAAAGGTTCTGCGGATATACAGGTGGTGTCCTCTGGGCCCGGAACAAGAAGGAATGCGTTGCTCAAGATGATGCATGCACTGATACACAGCGCCAAGCAGGAGGTGATCATTACGACGCCCTATCTTGTTCCAGATGAATCGTTGTTGTGGGCGCTGCGTGGTGCCGTGGGAAGGGGGGTTCGGGTGCGAATTATCGTGCCGAAGAAAGTCGATTCTTTTATGACTAGGCACGCAAGCAATTCGTATTTAGATGATATGCTGGGTAATGGTATGGAGATCTACCTTTATCATGAAGGATTGCTGCACACTAAATCCATTACCGTTGACGGCGAGATCTCTATGTTCGGAACGGTGAACCTGGATATGCGGAGCCTGTGGCTGAACCACGAAGTTTCGTTGTTTGTCTACGATAAGGAATTTGCACTCAACCTTTCTGAACTCCAGAATTCTTATATCGCCAATTCGGAAGCTCTTGAGTTTGAAAAATGGTCTAAGCGTTCATTTATTGTAAAGTTTCTTGAAAATACCATGCGATTGATGAGCCCGCTGCTTTAAGAATTCCAATTGATTTGAAAGTTATATTTCGGTCGATCGGGTCTTCGATTACTTTAGCGCTCCCTTTCGAGTTTGAATCGAGCGATATGCAATATAATATTTATATATATTGGCGACATACTGCACAGTCTCCCGGCCGATTCGTTTGGCGGCAATCACTTCGACATTGTTGAACCACAGGTTAGGATCGAAACCATTGCTTGCGGCTTCGGTGCGTAGTTTTTTAATTCGTGCGGGGCCAGCGTTGTAGGCGGCAAAGCTGAATAACATCTGGTTGAGTGGGTCGATAGCGGGGTCATTGAAGTATCGATCGTGCACAAAGTGCAGGTATTTTGTGCCGGCATGAATATTGGCTTCCAGCTTTTCGATTCCATCAATATCGATATTGGGATCGCTGGCCGTGCTTTCCAGTAACTGCATGATGCCGACGGCCCCGGCGCCGCTGCGTTTGCTGTGATCGAGCTGTGATTCCTGGTAAGCCAGTGCGATGGTCATCAAGTGGTCAAAATCATACTGATCGGCATATTTCTGGAACAATCCAATCACTGACTCGACTTTTTTCAGCTCCTTTTCGCTCAGCGTATTACGCGCCCATTTATTTTCTTTCAAATATCGTTTGATCGCGATGTTTCCGAGCAAAGTACCCTTGCGCGTTTTTTCCACAAGTTGGTTATATATTTTTTCAAGCCTGGGGCTATTTTTGCGAAATGCTGCGGCAATTTCACCACCTTCACGAATGTAAATATCCGGCCTGTGGGTCAAATGATCGAATACTGTGACCCAGAACTCGGCTTTATGACTATCGACTATTGCCATTTCCAGTAGCCCCACGTTGACCATTTCCAGCAGATCAGAATCTTCAAAATTTTCTGGCGCGAACTCTATTTTTACAGGAGCTTTGCTCTCAGACTCGAAGCGTTGGTTCAGCTCTAACAGGGACGCGTAATAACTGCTTGATTCACGCACTTTCAGGGTTTTGCCGGAAAGATCATCAATCGAATCTATTTTTGGGGCAGCGGGTCCTGTTACGAGCGTCTCCTTAACGTCCGACACGACAGGTTCCGCAAAATCGACAAGTTTCTGGCGTTCCGGCGTAATCGTGAGATTTGCAATTGCAATATCACCGCGTCCCTCGATTAATCCGGGAAGAAGCTGGTCTCTGCGAACAGGGATCAGGATGACTTTTATTTTTTGTGTTTTCCTCTTCAGCTTTTCATTGATCAGCTTTTCCAGCTCTGCGGCGAGGAAGGGTGTGGTTCCCAGCTGCTGCCCCCGATCGAAAAAGAACATGATTTTGTTGTATACCACCAATATTCGAACAAAACCCCGTTCCACCATACCGTCAAAATCTCCGATCCATGCCTTGTTGAGTTCAACTTCGTAGGCTTGTCCGGATTCTGATTCCGACTCAGTGTGTGCTGTAACTGAATTTCTGTTTTCGGTGTCTCCGTTGGCCACGCTGTTCTTGTTGATACCCTGCTCTATGGGTGCTGAACCGGTGTCATTTCCAACCGGCCAATTTATAATTAACAGCAGAATCCCAAGGATCAGTCCACTCATTGCAAGGCGACGTATAATATGCATTATGAAAAATTAACCGATTCTAGTTTGCTGAGTTTGAGAATTGTTTTGCATGAGATCAGTGCAGAATTGTAGATTTGAATACAGGCGGACAATAGTAAAGCATGAAAGGTATGAGTCGCTCTAGTCACTTATAACTTCACAGGCGCCGCCAATCCATGCAGAAAATATTACGGTTTTTGCTTACAGGGATAAGATCAGAAACGGATATAATATGCGCCCATTAATTAGACCGCGATAATCCGGTCTTCTAACTGTTTAGGCACGACGTTAAAACAATCTAAAGTTGCCGAAAGCTCGATATCCTCTGTCAAATCCATTGAGTGAAGGAGTCTTCCGACCCTGGAATCGTGCATCATCTTTGTGATGTCGACAGTCGTTGCAAGCGTTCTTGATGCTACGGCAGCATCAGTCAGGTTGAATCGTTTGGGGGCCTGGCTCACCATCTGATCGACAAGGACACCAGCTCCGATAAAGTCTTCAATGTTAAATCGATGTAGTGATGCGGCGCAAACGAGAAGAATGGTCTCGTGTGAATGATTCTTCAGTAGGTGATCCGTCAGGGCGGTGGCGTTTACCAGTGCGCCGGTATACAGGTGGCTTGCTTTGTTCGCATTGTGCAATGCGACGGTGCCGTTGGTTGAGACCAGAACCAGGCGCGCGTCCGGCTTTATGTGTTGCGATAGCCGCGCAGGGGCAAAGGTTTCAAAGCCGGGCGGAATAGCAGCGTCCTTCTCTCCTGCAAGGAGCGTTTCGGAATCCTGGAACGCGTAGGCATCTTCCACTTCGGGCACTGTGATGACTTCTCTTGCACCATGATGCAGTGCCATTGCGATTGTGGTGGTTGCGAGCAGAACATCCAGCACCACCACTACTTTATTGGGCAGGCGTTGCTGATCAAGATACTGCTGGTTAGTGATGACGTGGAGAGTCTGCATGGGCTGACACCTGGAACGGAATGACGGTTCTACTTTTACGATGCAGACGTTACCACGTCTGATTTTGGCAGAAATAGCGTGGCGCAAAAAATGAATATCGCCGCGACGCCGAGAATCATAAACAGTCTGTTAAATCCCCATTCTCCGTGTACCCAGCCGATCAGGGGTATCGCTGAGGCCATGATTGAGAAAGTGATGATGTAACGAAGGGCAAAAGCGCGGCTACGCCATTCACTGCGTGCCATGCGGCCAACCAGCACATCATTTATGGGAATCTGACCGAAAACCACAAACATAAAGGCAATCGAAACAATCAGCGCTGCGACTCCGTTCATTTGCGTCATGATGAGGAAGAATACTGCCTGCAAAAGTGCGACCGTAGCAAAAATATTTCGTACCGAATGATTGTCGATCAGGTAGCCCACAACTAACTGCGCTAGTGCTGCCAGTGAAAACGCCAGGAACGCATACCATCCAACCATTGTTGCGGTTCCGGCAAGACTTCCGAGTCGTTCATCAAATATTTTGGGAAGTGCGAAGGTTGTGCTTTGAAAAATCAGCCCACCGATCGCGGTGGTGAAGAAGATGACGCCAAAAACGCGTATCAGCTTGTCGCGAGAGATGGGTTTAGGAGCAGACTTGGCTTTTCTCGCAGGCCCTGTAGTTGAATCACTTTCAATCCCGAGCTCACCACGTATAAATAACAGATAAAGTATGCCGAGAATCAGTGATGCAATTCCAGGGATAATGAATGCCATTCTCCAGCTCGAGCTGTCAATGAAAAAACCGGTTAATAGTGCTGCGCTAGCTACGCCCATGTTGCCGAACACACCATTGATTGCCAGCGGTAAACCGGTTTTTTCGCGCCCCTGAATGACCAGGGAAAGGCCGACGGGATGATAGATGGCGGCGAACACGCCAATGAGAGTCAGGCTCGCGGCAATCTGCAGAGGGGTACTGGATAAACTTGCGAGGATCGAGCTGGTTCCGATACCGATAAAGAAGATCACGATCATGCCTTTGCGGCTCCATTTGTCGGCGATCCAGCCCGCCACAATGGCGCCGAGGCCGAAGGCAACAAATCCTGGGGTTGCGTACGGGATCAGTTCTGCATAGCTCATGTTCCACTCACTGTTGAGCCTAAGTGCTGCCACCGAGGCGAAGATCAGCATGAATAAGTGGTCGAGAAAGTGACCTACATTTAGAAATAAAAAATGTTTTTGGTTGCGATGCACGAAAAGGATTCTTACGCGGGCTCTGTTCTGGAAATGTCGAGATTAAGTTGATGAAAATTTGTTGTTTTAGTGCTTATCGAATCAGTTTGCTGTTTGCCCGAGCGATTTCAATTTCTCATACAAAGAGACGGGAACCTCCACGCCCTGTTTTTCCGCTTTCTGTCGACAGGATTGCCGTCGGTCGCCGGGCAGTCTGACACCCGGCTCTTCGGCCAGCGCCTGCAACATCTGTTCCAGTCTGGACGAAAACTGACCTGCACGGTCTGGGGAAAACCGATCGGGCGCGATGGCCATAAAAAACTGACCCACCGCAGGAAATGTACCCTCGTTATTCTTAAACATTGGCGCGGCGTAAGAGCAATTGGGTCCGGCAAGAGCACCCGCGAGCACATCTACTAACATGCCAAGCAGTGTGCCTTTATAACCTCCAACCGGTGCCAGTGAGCCACCATCAATTACCGCCGATGCATCCTCAGTCAAATTTCCTTCCGCATCATAACCCCATCCGAGTGGGATAGACTCACCAGCTGCGGCATGCTGTTTGATCGTCACTAAGGCAACTTGACTGGTTGCCATATCGGCCACGATCGGTGCTGCATTGTCACGCGGCACTGCGAAGGCCATAGGATTGGTGCCGAAAAACGGCTGCGCACCCGGAGCGGGCGAAACCGCCGAGGGGGAATTGGCGAAGCCGATGCCAATCAAACCGTTTTCCGCCACGCGCTGAACAAACCAACCCACCACTCCAGCTGAATAACTGTTGACGATCGTCAGCGCTGCAATTCCCTGGGTCCTCGCGAGCGAATAGAAGTCATTTTCAGACTCAACATATGCGGTATGAGCGAAACCGTTGGCTGCATTGGACTGAATTGCCGAGGGTGCAATCTGGTGATGATCTGGCACGGCGTTTCCACGCAGTTTATTGTGCTGTAAATGACCACAATAAATCGGCAGATAGTTCAGACCAACCGCGCGGATGCCATCGCATTCAGCTTCCACAACCGACTGGGTGGCAACGCTTAGTTGCTCGCCGCTTGCACCGCAGGCACTCAATGCATCGCGGGCCAACTGTTCAACTTCTGCAAGAGAAAGTATTACCTGGTCATTCACCATTTTTTATTCGCTCTGGTGTGTCGATCTGGAAAGCGGGCGTGGGAGATGAGGCGGTTTTTAGTATGACCTCCCGATGCGGATAGGGGATACCGATGTTGTTTTCCTTAAATGCATCCCACAATGCAAGCATGACTGCACCACGAATATTGGTCAGCCCATTCTGTGGGTCCTCGATCCAGAAACGCAGCAGAAAATTGAGCGACGAATCCCCGAACTCAGTCATCCAGCAGACCGGTGCGCGAGTTTTGGGTATCCGTTCGACTGAACTGCAGGCCTCGATCGCAATTCGCGAGACTTCGTGAGGATCGCTATCGTAGGACACTCCGAACGGTACATCAAGGCGAATCATTTTGTCTGTGAAAGACCAGTTGATCACCTGCTGGGTAATCAGGTCTTCGTTGGGGATCAGGAATTCCTTACCGTCCCGCGTGATGACGGACACGAACCGGGCACGAAGTTCCCGTATCCAGCCAAAGGTATCACCAAGGGAAATGGTGTCGCCGGGCTTGATCGATTTATCCAGCAGGATGATGATGCCCGAGATGAAATTGGAAATTACCTTCTGCAGACCAAAACCGATTCCTACGCCCAGAGCTCCAGAGAAAAAAGTTAATGCGGTAAGATCAATTCCAATACTTGAGAGTGCCATCACAAGCGCAATGATTACCAAAAGAACCCGGATGATCTTGCCGGTTAATACCTGCAGCGACGGATTCAAATCTTCGACTTCCTGGAGCTTTCGATCCAGATATTTCCCTACTATGCCTGCGAGCCATAACAGTCCAACGACCAAGATAACGCCCTTGGTTAATATCAAGACAGAGAGTCTGAAATTTCCAGCGGAAAAAGCGATCGAATCCATTACCTCGGTAACGTTTTCGATTTGTCCGAGCATCCATAACGCGGCGAAGACCCAGCAAAAATAGGCAACGATCCGTGCCAGTGCGCGGCTGCGGATGGCTTTGGACATTACAGAAATGATCATCCAGGCAAGGGCGAGTTTGGCGACAATACCGATGAAGTAGCTATGACTTGGCCAGGTCAACGCCTGCATCAGGTGATACGTTGAGAGCAGCAGCAGAAAGAACAGAATCCAGTGAGTATTGCGTAGCAGAGCGACCAACCAGCGCATCAGCCCCGGTTTCCCCTTTACCATCCGTACTTTTTGCTCACAGATTGGCTCAATCATATGCGCCATCAATCTGGCGACCCCATAGGCAAGGATGATTATTACGAGCTGGTAGATCGACCAGGGTTGGAAGAACTGAATCCAGAGACCCTGTAACCACTCAGTCAAAGATTGAAAACTTTTCAGAGGACGGCTCTCCAGTAAATAAAAGGGTTGTTTGAATTAGACATTCATTCTAGCAAATGAAGCTTGGCTCAAGGAGAGTTTCAGGATTCAGCTAATAGTCTTGATCTTGCTAAATACTCTTGACCCGGTTGATTGCATGCTCCCATTCTGCCGTCAGCCGCTGACGCTGGGCGCTGTCCATGCGGGGTGTGAACTGATGCGCCTTCTGCCATAGTTCTGCGATTTCTTCGGTGGACTGATAGATGCCATGATTCAAACCGGCCAGATAGGCGGCGCCTAGTGCAGTGGTTTCAATCACTTCTGGTTTTTCCACCTCTACGTAAAGTATGTCCGCGAGAAATTGCAGTAACCATTTGTTGGCGACCATGCCACCGTCGACCCTCAGCCTCGACATGGATTTGCCGCTGTCTGCAACCATGGCATCAATCAACTCTCGTGTCTGGTAACAGACCGCTTCCAGGGCGGCTCTGACCAAGTGCGCGATTCCGGTGTCCCGTGTGATTCCTAATATAGCGCCCCGGGCGTGGGGGTCCCAGTGTGGAGCGCCAAGACCAGTAAACGCCGGCACCATATAAACACCTTCATTGCTTCCTATAGAACTGACCAGTTCTTCAACTTCATGCACATGATCGATTAGATGAATGCCGTCTCGTAACCATTGTATTGCGGTGCCGGCATTAAAGATCGAACCTTCGAGCGCATAGGTTACTTCACCATTCAATCTGTACCCCACGGTAGTCAACAACTGGTTAGAGGATTTCACCGGCGTATCACCGGTGTTCATCACCATAAAGCAACCCGTTCCATAAGTGCTTTTGACCATGCCGGGCTCAAAGCACGCCTGACCAATTAACGCCCCCTGCTGGTCCCCAACCACTCCCTCGATTGGTAACGACAGTCCAAAAATCTCTGAATCCGTCACACCAAAATCATCCGCGCTATCAAGTACGTCGGGCAGCATGCTCATAGGGACGTTAAAGATGCGCAGTAACTCTCCATCCCAGCATTGGTGGCGAATATTAAACAACAGTGTTCGGCTAGCATTGGTGGCATCTGTAGCGTGGACTTTACCTGCAGTAAGACGCCATATCAGAAAACTATCCACAGTGCCGAAGGCGAGTTCACCGTTTTCAGCGCGCTGCCTGGCGCCCGGCGTGTTGTCGAGGATCCACGCGATCTTGGTAGCGGAGAAATACGCATCGATCAGTAGCCCGGTCCGGTCCGCGATATTATCTACCTCTCCGTGCAGCCGGATCTGTTCGCAGATGTCCGCAGTACGACGGTCTTGCCACACGATGGCATGATGAATTGGTTTGCCAGTAATTCGATCCCAAACCAGTGTGGTTTCGCGCTGGTTAGTAATGCCTATGGTAGAAACACCATTTCCAGACTGATCCAATACGTCATGGCATGCTCTTAGGCTGGTTTGCCAAATGTCTTCCGGATCATGTTCGACCCAACCATCGGCAGGGTAGTGCTGGGGAAACTCATACTGCGAGGAGGCGACAATGCCGCCTGCTGAATTGAAAACAATAGCCCGGGAGCTGGTTGTACCCTGATCAATTGTAAGAATTTGGCTGGTCATGATGTGCTGTGATTGTTAGTGGGAACTGTAGAAAAGGCAGTGACTAGCATATGCCTGCGCAATATACGTTTCCATCAACTACCTCAATAATCTGATTGAGCTTATTGATTTGTAATCATAAAGCAGAAGTTTTCAAGTAGAAACGAAAAAATACAGGTATAAAATGTTCATTTGAAAAAGTCACTGATTGCGTATTCTGGATTTCCTATGTTAGCCTCTTCCGGTTGAAATACAACCATCCGCCGGCGGATGTCGGTGGCTCAACCACATCACCAAGAGGAGTAATAAACATGAGAATAAAGATCGTTGTCGCCGCTACACTGGCGACATTCGTGTTCCAGGGATCGGCCTATGCCGGGGCGGCAGAAGCGGAGAAATGGATCAACGATGAATTTCAGCCTTCCACCTTATCAAAAGAAGATCAGATGAAGGAAATGGAATGGTTCATCAAAGCGGCTGAGCCGTTCAAAGGAATGGAAATAAATGTGTTGTCTGAAACAATTCCAACCCATGAGTATGAGTCGAAAGTGCTGACGCAGGCTTTTGAGGAGATTACCGGAATAAAGGTCAACCATCAGTTGCTTGGAGAGGGCGAGGTGGTCCAGGCGGTGCAAACGCAGATGCAGACAGGTCGTAATCTATACGATGCATACATCAATGATTCGGACTTGATTGGTACCCACTCTCGACTGCAGCTGGCGGTAAATCTGACAGACTGGATGGCGGGAGAAGGCTCGGATGTCACCAATCCCGGCCTCGATACTGAAGACTTTATGGGGATATCTTTTACTACTGGCCCGGACGGCAAGCTCTATCAGTTACCGGATCAGCAGTTTGCGAACCTTTACTGGTTCCGTCACGACTGGTTCTCTAGACCCGAACTACAGGCGCAGTTCAAGGAGATATACGGATACGACCTTGGGGTACCGGTGAACTGGTCGGCGTACGAAGACATTGCCGAATTCTTCAGCGTCCACGTTAAAGAAATTGACGGCGTACAAGTCTATGGTCACATGGATTATGGCAAGCGTGCTCCTGACCTCGGGTGGCGCATGACCGACGCCTGGCTTTCGATGGCAGGTGCTGGAAGTAAAGGATTACCGAACGGTATACCGGTAGACGAGTGGGGCATCCGCATGGAGGCAGGCACTTGTAATCCGGTGGGCGCCAGCGTTTCACGCGGCGGTGCTGCTAACGGGCCGGCGGCGGTTTATGCAATTCGAAAGTGGGACGAATGGTTGCGTCAGTATGCCCCTCCAGGCGCTGCAAGTTATGACTTTTATCAGTCTTTGCCGGCACTGTCTCAAGGTAATGTGGCCCAGCAGATTTTCTGGTACACCGCATTTACAGCTTCAATGGTGGCGCCAAAGAGTGAAGGCAATAACACTGTCGATGACGAGGGCAATCCACTTTGGAGGATGGCGCCTTCACCACACGGTCCATACTGGGTAGATGGTCAGAAGCTTGGATATCAGGACGCTGGATCCTGGACCTTGTTCAAATCCACTCCAGTTGATCGTCGCAAAGCGGCGTGGCTGTTCGCCCAATTCGCGGTTTCTAAAACGGTGTCTTTGAAGAAAACCCATGTTGGTTTAACCCCGATTCGGGACAGCGACATCCGACATGCCTCGTTTACCGAGAGAGCGCCCAAGCTGGGAGGCTTAGTTGAATTCTATCGTTCACCGGATCGTGTGCGCTGGTCACCTACCGGTGTTAACGTACCTGATTATCCGAAGCTTGCCCAGATCTGGTGGCAACAAATTGGTGACGTGAACTCAGGTGCGTTTACTCCCCAGGAAGCCATGGATCGATTGGCCGAAGAGATGGACGTGACGATGGCCAGGATGCAGGTAGCCGATGAAGCTGCTAATGTTTATGGTGGCTGTGGTCCAAGATTGAATGAACCCAAGGATCCGCAATTCTGGCTCGATCAGGAAGGCTCCCCAAAACCTAAAGTGGATGAGAAGCCCCAGGGTGAAACCATCGCCTATGATGATTTGATTAAGAGTTGGCAGTAGCCTCTGGTTAATAACTGCTAAGTTGGTGCAGGTCGTCCTCGGTCGACCTGCACAGCATCTTATTATCAGTATTCAGATCCTTATGAACCGATCGGTCAACGATATTCGGATTAGTAAACGACAGCAGGCGCTGTTGGCACATATTCGAACCGAGGGCAAAGGGCAAGTGGATTTGTTGGCGAAATCTTTTAAGGTTACGCCACAGACCATCAGGCGGGATTTGAATATATTGTGCAGTCTTCGTCTTTTACTCCGAGTACACGGTGGGGCACTGGCGCCCGGAGGTGCTGCAGAGTCGGAGCGGCTGGTTAATCTCGATTACCACACGCGCAGTCTTTTAGCTTTCGAAGCCAAAGATGCCATTGGCAAGCTGGCGGCAAGTATTATCCCGAACGACGCTTCGCTGTTTATCAATATTGGTACTACCACTGAATGTGTTGCACAGCATCTTACCGAGCACCTTGGATTATTTGTAATCACCAATAACATCAATATAGCTAATACGCTCAGACGCAATAAGTCGATAAAGGTAATGACCGCAGGTGGGTTGGTGCGACATGAAGACGGCGGGATTGTGGGCGATGCTACAGAGGATTTCGTAAACCAGTTTAAAGTGGACTACGCGATCATCGGTTGCTCCGCGATAGAGGCGGACGGCACTTTACTTGACTTCGATGTACGAGAAGTAAAAGTCACCCAGGCGATCATCAACAATGCGCGATCTGCTATCCTTGTTTCAGATAGTTCTAAATTTGAACGCAAGGCACCTGCCAGACTTGGAAGCATTAATCAGGTCGATTTCTTTATAACCGACAAAACGCCACAGCCCCAATTCATGGAAGCATGTCATCATGGTGATGTAGAAGCTATTATGACTTCATCAGTAACAGGGAATTAATTCAATGTCCATTGAGTTCCGACAGGTAGTCAAACGCGTCGATAGTGATACGCACATCTACGAAACTGACCTGCGACTCGAACAAGGCGGTTTCAATGTGCTGCTCGGTACAACCTTGAGTGGAAAAACCACCCTGCTGCGATTGATGGCTGGACTGGAGGCGCCGAGTTCAGGGGAAATCTGGTTCGAGGGTAAAAATGTCACTGGTGTGCCAGTGCAGAAGCGCAGCGTATCCATGGTGTATCAACAGTTTATTAATTACCCGAACTTCAATGTCTTCAGCAACATTGCTTCACCACTAAAAGTGGCGCGCGTGTCCAGTGCAGAGATTAAGAAAAAAGTGGAGAAGATCGCCGGGCTGCTCAAGCTCGATAATCTTTTAGGGCGTTATCCTTCGGAACTTTCAGGCGGCCAACAGCAACGTATCGCCATTGCAAGAGCGCTGGTAAAGGATTCCAAGCTGGTATTGTTGGACGAGCCGTTGGCAAATCTTGACTATAAATTGCGGGAAGAACTCCGCGATGAAATGCCCAAGCTTTTTGCGGATACCGGATCGACGGTTGTGTATTCGACAACTGAACCGATGGAGGCTCTGATGCTTGGTGGTCATACCGCCACTCTTCATCAGGGTCGGGTCAGTCAGTATGGTGTCACCTCAGAGGGCTATCGACTCCCTGATAATCTGACCAGCGCCAGGGTGTTTTCCGATCCGCCTATAAATACCGCCGAAGTGCGTAAGCAGGGTGGACGATTTTTCCTCAACCAAAAAGTTTCGTGGTTAGCGCCTCGATCTTTGCGCGGTCTGCAGGACAATATATACACCATGGCCATTAGACCGCATCACCTGCTGCTGAATGCCGACAAATCCGGCTCCATTCGGATCGACGCTAAAGTCAAGATCGCCGAACTGAGTGGTTCCGAGAGTGTTATTCACGTCGATGTGGATGGAAACGACTGGGTATCGGAATGCCACGGCATTCATCCTTTTGACAGTGGCGACCATACCGAAATCTACATGCAGGTGGACCGCTGCCTTTACTTCGATCAACAGCAGCAATTGATCCGGGGCTGACTATGGCGAGAATCGAACTTAAAAATATCCGCCACAGCTACCCGGCATCAAAAGGGGAAGCCCAGGTATGGGCTCTCGAAGAGGTCAATCAGGTCTGGGAGGACGGCGGCGCATATGCTCTTTTAGGGCCTTCGGGCTGTGGCAAGACCACCTTACTTAATATCATTTCCGGTTTGCTGACTCCTACCGAGGGCAGTGTGTTATTTGACGAAAAAGATATGACCCAGGTGGCTACCATAGACCGCCATATCGCGCAGGTTTTTCAGTTTCCTGTTGTGTACGACACCATGACGGTTTACCAGAATTTGGCCTTTCCATTGCGTAATCGCGGCATGAAAGACAGCGACATAGAGCCTCGGGTGAAAGAAATTGCTGAAATGCTGGATTTAACTGAAAGCCTTAATAATCGAGCTGCGGGGCTGACTGCTGACGGCAAACAGAAGATATCCCTGGGACGTGGCTTGGTTCGCCCGGATGTGAATGTGATCATGTTTGATGAGCCACTCACGGTGATCGATCCGCACCTGAAGTGGCAGCTCCGTTCAAAGCTCAAACAGCTTCACCAACAAGTCGGAACCACCATGATCTATGTGACCCACGATCAGACCGAAGCGCTGACTTTCGCTGAAACCGTAGTAGTGATGTACGAGGGCAGGGTGGTTCAGGTTGGCACCCCGGTAGAATTATTCGAAGAGCCGAAGCATACATTTGTAGGGCATTTCATTGGTTCTCCCGGAATGAATTTATTGCCGTGCGAGAACGTTGATCGGATGGCGCATTGTTTGGGTAATGCGCTTGGTATTGCCGAAAAAAAAGAAACGCATAGCGAGCAATTCCAGGTCGGCGTGCGACCGGAGTTCGTCTACTTTGATAAAGTAGGAATTCCAGTGAACCTGAACAAGGTCGATGATCTTGGGCGGTACAAGGTCGCGGAAGTCGAAACAGATGGCCATATACTTAAGATGATCGTTGACGAGGGGCAAGATATTCCTGTGGAAAATCCCCGGATCTGTTTCGACCTCGACCATACCCGGCTCTATCGTGATGGCTGGATGGTGGAGACTGAAGAGGTCACGCCATGAACAAGATCAGTAATCAACGAGCGTGGTGGTTGGTAGTGCCGGTGGTAGTTCTGGTGGCGTTCAATGCGCTGATACCGCTGATGACCGTGGTCAACTATTCAGTCCAGGAGACATTCGGTAATAACTTGTTTTTCTGGCATGGCGTCGGCTGGTTCGAGCAGGTGCTGACCTCCGAACGGTTCCATGCATCGCTGCTAAGGCAGCTGGCTTTTACCGGCATGATTCTGATTATTGAAGTGCCACTGGGAATTGCCGTAGCGCTATGCATGCCAAGAAAGGGACCCTGGGTGTCGGTGTGTCTGGTATTAATGGCGCTTCCGCTTTTAATCCCCTGGAACGTGGTCGGGGCGATGTGGAATATTTTTGCGCTGCCCGATATTGGTTTGTTGGGCAGAATGATCAACGGTCTCGGCATCGACTACAATTTTACCCAGCAGCCCGTGGCGGCCTGGAGTACTACCGTGTTGATGGACGTTTGGCACTGGACGTCCCTCGTGGTCCTGCTGACCTACGCCGGATTATGTTCGATTCCAGATGCCTACTATCAGGCGGCCAGAATCGACGGCGCTAGCAGCTGGTCGGTGTTCCGCTATATCCAATTGCCAAAGTTAAAACGCGTGTTAACCATTGCGATACTGCTTCGCTTCATGGATAGTTTCATGATCTATACCGAACCGTTCGTGCTGACCGGAGGTGGTCCGGGCAACACCACCACATTCCTGTCCATTGATCTGGTCAAGATCGCGCTTGGACAGTTTGATCTAGGTCCAGCTGCAGCCATGTCGTTGATTTACTTCCTGATGGTGCTGTTGGTGTGTTGGGTGTTCTACACCGCGATGATGCGGAACGAAGAGCAATAGGACGGCCATCATGAAATTCCAAAAACTGTTGATCACCACTCTGTACATTTTATTTCTTTTGCTGCCTATCTACTGGCTGGTCAGCATGTCGTTCAAGACCACAAACGAAATATTGGGTGTGTTTTCGCTGTGGCCGATCGAGTTCACCCTCGATAACTACCGAAAAATTTTTACTGATCCAACCTGGTACAACGGTTACATCAATTCGCTGATCTATGTGGTGATCAATACAGTGATATCGGTGTCGGTCGCATTACCGGCTGCCTACGCGTTCAGCCGTTATCGATTTCTCGGTGACAAACACCTGTTTTTTTGGTTGCTCACCAATCGCATGGCGCCGCCCGCGGTATTCGCCTTACCGTTTTTCCAGTTGTATTCGGCCACTGGCCTGTTCGATACTCATATCGCAGTGGCGTTAGCACATTGCCTGTTTAACATTCCACTTGCGGTATGGATATTAGAAGGATTTATGTCAGGCGTCCCTAAGGAGCTGGATGAAACAGCCTATCTCGACGGCTACTCTTTTTGGCGTTTCTTCATTCGCATATTCATTCCCACCATAGCTGCAGGAATTGGCGTCGCGATGTTCTTCTGCTTTATGTACTCCTGGGTTGAACTGCTGCTGGCTAAAACCCTGACTTCGGTTGAAGCCAAGCCCATCGCGGCGACCATGACGCGTACCGCCAGCACTGCAGGGTATGAGCTCGGATTGCTTGCCGCGGCCGGGACTTTGACCATTATTCCCGGTGCATTCGTGATTTATTTTGTGCGCAATTACATTGCCAAAGGCTTTGCCCTGGGAAGGGTCTGATGGAGGCGTGCGATGAATAATCCATTGGATTTATCCTGGATGGCCTGGACCTGGCCTACAGTAGCCTTTTTTTGCTTTATCGTGCTCAGCATTGCCTGCATGGCAATCTGGGAGAAGATGCGGCCGGGGGGCGCCCCGCGTCGCGGTATTCTTGGAATCGACACTACCCGCGGTGATCGCCTGTTCATTTCTTATCTTGGTAGTGGTTTTATTCACCTGGCATGGCTTGGACTGCTTGGAACGCCACTATGGGGGGCAGTAGTGGTGTCGTTACTGTTCGCCATGGCGGTATTCAAATGGGTCTGAATCGCTAGGAGCCAGGTTGTATCAACAAGATAAATCCGTGCTATCCGTCGACCTGTTGGTCATAGGTGGTGGTATCAACGGTACGGGAGTGGCCAGGGATGCCGCTGGCAGGGGGCTGTCGGTAGCATTGTGTGAACAGGATGACCTGGCTCAATATACTTCTTCGTCCAGCACCAAGTTGATTCATGGTGGTCTTCGATACCTGGAGCACTATGACTTCAAGCTGGTAAGACATTCGTTGCGGGAGCGCGAAGTATTGTTGAGAAGTGCGCCGCATATTATCTGGCCGATGCGATTTATCCTGCCCCATCATCGTGCGCTTCGTCCTCGTTGGTTGATACGGCTGGGGCTTTTTCTTTATGACCATCTCGGCAAGCGAATTCTTTTGCCAGGTTCAAATGGGGTCGACCTGCGCAAACACGTTAGTGGCGGGGTGCTTAAACCTGAGTTTACCCACGGCTTTGAGTATTCCGATTGCTGGGTGCAGGATGCTCGGATGGTGGTGCTGAATGCGATGGACGCCAAGGAACGTGGGGCGGTAGTGATGACTCGCACCCGTTGCGCCGGTCTTCTTCGGAATCAAGATCAGTGGGAGGCCACCTTAGAATTGCGGGAGAGTTCTGAACTGATCAAAGTGCATGCCCGAGCGATAGTTAATGCAGCAGGTCCATGGGTTGAGCAGGTGGCGGGGCTTGATCCTGGCAGCCAGTCAGCCCACGGGATCAGGCTGGTCAAGGGCAGCCATATTATCGTGCCGTCATTATTCGAACATAATTACGCTTACATCTTTCAGAATAAAGATGATCGTATCCTGTTCGCAATTCCTTATGAATCCGACTTCACTCTGTTGGGAACCACCGACGTTGAAATTGAATCGGATCCCGCCCAGGTAACGGTGAGCGACGAGGAAATCGACTACCTTTGTCATAGCGCTAATCAATATTTTGCTCGAGAACTGACCCCTGATGATGTGGTGGCAAAATACGCGGGGGTACGCCCTCTATTTGACGACGCCAAGGCGAACGCCAGCAAGACAACCCGCGATTATGTGTTGCACATAGACAATGAAGGTCCTCCGTTAGTGTCAATCTATGGAGGAAAACTGACCACATTCAGAAGATTATCTGAAGAAGTGATGGATATGCTGGCGAATCCACTTAGGGCTGATAGCGGCGCGTGGACGACGACGGGAGTGCTGCCCGGTGGTGACTTTGACGCTGCTGACTACGCAGGTTTTGAAGCAGAATGTAAATCACGCTACCCGTGGTGCGATAAATTTCTTGTCACGCGACTGGCGCGAAATTACGGAACACGAATTGATCATATTCTTTCTAGGGCAAGATCGATGAATGAGCTTGGGCAGCATTTTGGTGCCGGTCTATACCAGGCAGAGGTGAGCTATTTAATAGAGAACGAGTTGGCCATGAGTGCTGAAGATATACTGGTGCGACGTACCAAACTGGGATTGCATGGCGGGCAAAGTTTGGCCCAATCGCTGGGTGACTGGTTCTTAAAAGAGTTCACTAAAAAGGTTTCGACAATCCCTGTTGCTTAGAAATCCGACCGCAGATTTATTTACCTAGTGATATACTAAGATTCGAACAGAATTACCCAAACCACGGATTTACGAAGGAAACCAGGGTGAACAAGAAGTCTGTCACTGAATACCCCAATGCACCCGATATAGAATCATCCACCTGGGACTATGCTACCCGGTTTGCAGGGCCGGTGGGCGAGTGGTTGTTGCGCCAGCAGATCGAGGCGACCAGGGAAATTCTCAGCCATCGCTGGCCCAATCAGTCAGGTTTGTCGGTACTGGATGTTGGAGGTGGCCATGGTCAGAATATTGACGTTATTGGTGAACTGGGCCATGAACTCACCATTATTGGAAGCAATGAAGATTGCGCCGAGGTGATCAAGGTATCGCTCAATAACGGCAAGGTAAGATTCGATACTGCTTCGCTTTTATCACTACCCTACGACGACGATAGTTTTGATATTGTGATTTGTTATCGAATTTTATCGCACATGGAATCCTGGCAAGAACTGATACAGGAACTTACCAGGGTTTCTCGGCATCTTGTGCTTGTGGATTACCCTTCAAAGCGCAGCGTCAATATCGTCGCCGATCTGTTGTTCACGATCAAACGACGCATCGAGAAAAACACCAGGCGTTACGGATGTTTTTCTGATAATGAGATTGACGATGTTTTTATTCGAAACGGTTTTACCAGGACTAACCGAAGGCGGCAGTTTTTTTTTCCTATGGCAGTTTACCGCCTGGTTGGGAGTGTGAGATTCGCGACATTGGCAGCCTGGATATTCCGAACGAGCGGATTGACCAGGGTGTTTGGATCGCCGGTCATATCTGCCTATCGACCTGATTAATTCTGCGGCAGACTTTCACAGCCGGGTCGTGTCAGGCGAGGCGTGTCAGGTCAGCGCGCCACCACAACTGCTGCCGGCACCGGCGGTACAGCCGAAACAATGTCTGGCGACAGCGATATCCGAACCTTTCAATTTGCCCGGATTTATGTCCCACAACAGCTTTCTGCCTGTGTAACCGAGGGGCAGACCGAGCATCTGGTTGAAATCGCAGTCATAGGCATATCCTTGCCAGTCGACGCTGATCAGGTGTCGGCACATTAGTGGTGCAACCGTCTCTGGATTGAAGTTATCCGCCAGCAGCTGAACATAGCTTTCAAGCTGGCCAGTCCGTTTAAGATAATGTTCAAATCGATTAATTGGTAAATTGGTGATGGTCAGCAGACTGTTGAAATCGATATCGAAGTCGTCTTTTAATCGGTTCTTATAATCATCCTCGAGCGCCGCTTGAGCGGGTGGCAGTACTGGTCCGATAGGGTTGTAAACCAGGTCAATTATCTTCTCCGGATCACGTCCGTACCCTACCTCATTGAGTTGTTGCAACCCTTCAATACTCTTGCCAAAAACGCCTTTACCACGTTGTTTGTCAACGTTCTTTTTCGAATAACAAGGCAGTGAGCATACCAACCGAACGTTTCTGTCTGCATACCATTCGGCAAGATCTTCTTGCCCAGGCTCAAATAACACCGTAATGTTGCATCGGGAAGTTATGCGAATACCATTTGATATGAGCGCATCCGCAAAGAGTCGGAAGTTTGGAATTATTTCGGGCGCGCCGCCGGTCAAATCTACGGATTGGACTTCATTCTCCTTGGCCCATATAACTATTTTCTGCATAGTCTCCCAAGTCATCATTTCGGTGCGCTTAGGGCCGGCCCCAACATGGCAATGTTCGCACGCCTGATTGCAAAGGTAGCCCAGATTTATCTGCAGCTCTGATAATCGGGTGCGCTTGAGCGGAAAATGGTTATGCTGGCGCAAAGCTTGATTAAAGTCGTGATTGACGCGCGTATCCATAGAATAGGAAAGATGGGAAAAGTTGTTTGGTAATTGCGACGAAGTATACCCGGTAGAGTCAGTTCTGGCGGAATAGTTCCATATCACTCAGCGCTTGGCGGTATTCTTTTTTGTTGGTCCCGACTGGCCTCGTTGGTTGCTGTTGGAGGCCGATTTTAACCGAGAGCCGGAGCGCTTCTTTGCTGTTTTCGGGTTGCGGGATTTTGTGGTGGAAACTGCCTTGAGCTGAAATGCTGAAGGGCAGATGTCGCTGATCAAACACTGTTCGCATTTCGGGTTTCGTGCGATGCAGGTATATCTCCCCAGCAGGATCAGCCAGTGATGGGCGCGTCGTTGGTATTTCCTGGGAACTCTGTCGACCAGTCGTTTTTCCACTTCGATGACGTTTTTCCCTGGCGCAATTCCGGTGCGATTTGAAACCCTGAATATATGCGTATCGACTGCGATAGTGGAATGGCCAAAGGCGGTATTGAGAATCACGTTTGCGGTCTTGCGCCCGACCCCAGGTAATGCCTCTAGTGACTCCCGCCGTTCCGGAACCTGTCCATTGTGCAAGTCCATCAGCATCCTGCAGGTCTTGATAATGTTCTCCGCTTTGGTATTAAAAAGTCCAATTGATTTAATATAGGATTTCAGGTCATTCACGCCGAGATCAATAATCGCCTGAGGAGTGTTTGCTATCGGATAGAGTTTCTCGGTGGCCTGATTAACCGAAACGTCGGTGGCCTGGGCCGAGAGAATCACTGCGATCAGCAATTCAAATGGCGTTTTGTATGTGAGCTCAGTGGTAGGTTCGGGCTCACGTTCGCGCAGCCGTTGGAAAGCGGTCTCAATCTGATCGGGATTCATCGCTTTGTTTTTTTCGCTTACGGGCTAACACGGCCTGAATCTCTTGTTTGAGATGTGCCTGTCTTTTTTCTAGTTTGTGTGCTTTTCTTTCAGATTCAATTGCAGCGGTTCGAACAAGTTTTATTTCTGTGCGCCTTCTGGCCTTGTTGACCTGGTCTTGTGTGAATGCGGGCCAGCGACTGGGCGTGCCGTCTGCTGAAGGCGCTGGCAGCAGATCAATACAGTCAGTTGGACAGACCGGGACGCACAGTTTACACCCCGTGCACTCATCGGTAATTACTGTATGCATCAGTTTTCCAGCGCCGATGATGCAGTCTACCGGGCAGGCCTTGATGCAAAGTTTGCAACCGATGCAGGCGGCTTCACGAATATAGGCGATGACCTTGTCTTCCTCGACACCATGTTGCGGGTTCAGAGGCTTTACAGGGCGACCGGTCAGCGCGGCAAGGGCCTCGATAGTAATGGAAGTGCCAGGCGGACACTGATTGATATCTGCTTCACCTTCCGCAATAGCCGCGGCGTAGTCCCTGCATCTGGGGTAGTCGCATTGTGTGCATTGGGTTTGAGGCAGAAGCTGGTCGATCTGGTTGATCAACACGTCATCAATAAACTCAGTATCGGAAGAATTCAAAACCTGGCGTGGGGTACTTTTCGCTGTGCAATGCTATCACATCGAGATTTTCTCTATGGGTATTGCTGTCAAGCTATAATCGCCCGGTAAATTTCAGATATCACGATGACTGCCATTCAATACCAGGAGAAATTTAACCGCATCGCGGAGCAGACCAGCTTTCGTTTGCTCAATGGGGAAGATCAGGATTTCCTCAAAAACCAGGCGATGAAGTACCAGTTTACGCTTCAGGAGTTGCAGCTGGTCAGTGATATGGCTCTGGATCGGTTACGCTGGAAGGAGCCCGGGATCTCTGCGGCATGGAACCAGGTTGCAAGGCAATCTGATTGCGTGAACAAGAAGCAAACCAGTATATCCGCTGAAAAGAAAAAGTTTTTTAGCGGGTTAAGACAGCAACATGAATCACTTCGTAGCGGTGCAAAAGACTATAAGCAACTTTCACTTCAAGATAAGCCGAAGACGCAAAAGCCACAACTGGCAATCAAAGTGAAGTCCAGACTGGGCCTTGGTCGGTGCCCGGTGGCGTCGGAAAAAACCCGGTGCTGTAACCTTTTAACACTGGATGCGGTGGAAAAGTGCGGTTTTGATTGCTCCTATTGCAGCATTCAATCGTTTTACCATGGAAACAAGGTGACCTTTGATGAATCTTTCGCTGAAAAACTGAACAGTCTTGAACTGGACCCGGAAACAACCTATCACATTGGGACCGGGCAATCCTCTGACTCGCTGCTATGGGGTAATCACCTGGGCGTACTGGATGCATTAAGCGAGTTTGCAACAGCCCATCCTAATGTCATTCTGGAGCTCAAAACAAAATCACGCAATATTCGATGGTTGCTGGATCATGATTATCCGCCCAATATTATTTGTACTTGGTCACTGAATCCGCAGACCATTATTGAGCATGAGGAGCATCTCACTGCCAGCCTCGAACAGCGTATTGTTTCGGCACAGCAGATTGCGTCCAAGGGACGCCTTGTAGGTTTTCATTTTCATCCAATCGTTTATTACGACGGTTGGGCCGATGACTATAAGAATATATGTACCGATATCACACAGCGTTTTTCTCCAGACAGTGTTGCGTTATTTTCATTGGGTACGCTGACTTTTACTCGCTCAGTGATGAAAACCATTCGGAAACGTCCCTTGACCAGTAAAATTTTACAGATGCCCATGGAGGAGATTGCAGGAAAATTTTCCTATCCACTGGATATTAAAATTGAGATGTTCAAAAATGTATTTGATGCGCTAACGCCATGGCATGAAAAAGTGTTTTGCTATCTCTGTATGGAAGCGCAGAGTCTATGGTCGCCGGTATTTGGGTATGAGTACCAAACCAATGCAGAACTGGAATTGGCAATGAAAGACGCGTACTTTTCGAAAATCCAGCGCGTTAAGGATTCGCAGTCAGCTAACCTTATGGGGAATTAATCCAGCGGACAGGTGGGCCCGTCTTTGGGATAGACAATAAGGTGGTCTATTTCCATTCTAATCCCAAGATCCTCGCCAATAGCGTGATTATGGTGGGACGGCACCAGGGATAATACTTTGCTGCTACTCGGTAATAATAAGGTGTAGAGGTAGCTCTCTCCACGAAATGAACGCTTCAATATTTTTGCACTCTGGCTGCTGTTGTCATCATGAATCACGTCGTCCGGTCGCACCAGCAGATCGACTCTCGTTCCGACGGGCAGGTCAGTGACCAGATCTCCACTATGCAATCCGAGTTCGGTTTTGACTTCGCTGGAACTTGCGATAGTGCCATCGAGAAATACACCATCGCCGACAAAGTTTGCAACGAACACCGAGGTTGGTTCGTGATAAAGATTATAGGGATGGTCCCATTGTTCGATATGACCATCCCGCATGACCCCCACAGCGTCACCAAAGGTGAAGGCGTCTTGTTGGTCGTGCGTGACCAACACACAGGTGGTACCGATGTCCTTAAGCAGTTCCCGAACTTCCTGTCCCAGGCGTTCTCTCAGGTCTACGTCCAGGTTCGAGAATGGCTCGTCCATTAAAAGTAAACCTGGACTGGGCGCGAGGGCTCGCGCGAGGGCGACCCGCTGCTGTTGTCCACCTGACAATTCATGGGGGTACTTGTTGGTCTTATCTGCAAGTCCCACTCTTTCAAGCATTTCTCCCACGATTTTGCGCGCGTCGGCAGCGCTGTGGCGAAATAGTCCCGCTCCGATATTTTTGCCAACAGTCATGTGGGGGAATAACGCATGGTCTTGGAAAACCATTCCCATGTTTCGATATTCAGGAGCGAGCACTGCAGATGTCGAGGAGATACGGCGCCCATCAAGATAGATTGCGCCATTGGTTAGAGGCTGAAATCCGGCAATTGCGCGAAGCACAGTGGTCTTGCCGCATCCACTTGGCCCAAGTAGACAAGCCAGATCACCAGACTCCATCTCAAAAGAAGTTTGGTTGACGGCTGTTTCATGTTCGTAACGACAACTTATGTTGTCTACTTTTAGCGGTGCGGACATCGAACCTATTCAATCTTATCCAGATGCTGGGTGCGAGAAATTGTACTGCTCAACAAAACCACTGGCAGCAATCCAGACAACACAATCACCAGCGATCCCAGCGCGCTTTGTTCTATCATTTCGTCGGAAGCGAATTGGTATACATGGGTGGCTAGAGTATCAAAGTTAAACGGTCTCAGCAGCAACGTAGCCGGCAGTTCCTTCATGCAATCCACAAAAACTATCAATGCTGCAGTCATGATGCCACCTCTCAATAGAGGTAGGTGGAATAAACGAAGAGTACGAAAAGCCGGATGCCCCAACGTACGTGCTGCCATATCCATCGATTCCGATATTTTGGACATGCTCGATTCCACCGAGCCAATTGAGATTGCAAGAAATCTTATGGTGTAGGTCATGATTAACGCAAAGGTAGTGCCCGTTAGCAACAGTCCGGAAGAAAAACCAAAGTACTGTCTGAAAAATCCATCGACTATATTATCGAAACTGGCCAGCGGAATCACCACGCCTACTGCCAGTACTGCGCCCGGCATGGCGTATCCCAGTGTAGCGATTCGTGCCGCGACTCCAGTCGCAGTATCTTTATATAAACGACGGGTATAACAAACCAATACCGCAAGGGTAATGCAAACCAGAGCGGCGGTTATGGAAACAAACAGACTGTTAAAAGCATAGGTCCTGAACGCCGGGTTCCATGATTCATCGAAGTAGCGAAACGCATAGTCGAATAACATACCCAGAGGCAATAGAAAACCAAACACGACAGGTGCCGCGCACATCAGGAAAGCAAGCCATTTTGATTTTCCGGTCAAGGGAATCCGCTGGGTGCGAATGAATCGAGTGGCGCTCTGGTAAAATCGCCTGCGTCGACGACCGGCAAACTCAAGCCCCAGCAGCAGCACAACGAAAGTTAGCATCACCGAGGCGATCTGCGCCGCACCCCCAAGATTTCCCATGTTGAACCAGACATCATAAAGGCCCGCGGTGAGTGTGTGGATAGCAAAGAAATCAACGGTGCCAAAATCATTTAAAGTTTCCATTAGTGCCAGTGCAACGCCGATGGCAATGGCGGGGCGGGCGATGGGAAGTGAAACAAACAGAAACGTCTTAAACATATTTCTGCCCATCAGGCGGCTGGCATCGGAGAGATAGCTCGACTGTTCTATAAATGATGCCCTGGCCATTAGGTAGACATAGGGGTAGAGCACCAGCCCCATCAGCATGATTGCGCCGCCCATGCTGCGGACGTCGGGGAACCAGTAGTCGGTGGCGAGCTGCCAGTCAAACATTACCCTTAGGCCATGTTGAATCGGTCCGGCAAATTCAAGTAAATCTGTGTAAAGGTAGGCGATCACATAGGCAGGGAAAGCAAGGGGGAGTAACAGCAGCCATTCGAAGTATCTTCGCAATGGGAATTCAAAATTACTGATTAGATATGCGGTGGAGACACCTGTCAGAAAAACGCTTGCACCGACACCCAGCATCAGCAACGCGGTATTTTTCAAATAGCGGGGCAGCGATGTGCTGATCAGATGGGGCCAGATATTCTCTGTGGGAAAAACTGCTAGCCACAGTATCGCAAGTACCGGCAGCAGGGCCACCAGTGCAATTGCAAAAGTGCCGATCCTCCAGGGATCGGCACGCACAGAAAGTCTTGATAAAGGCTGGGACGAGATGTCGTAGACCTCCCCGGCCAATTTCGATGTCATGCCGTTAGGTTATTCGTTATAGGCGACTCTATCAACCATCTTGGAAGCCTCGGCTCTGAGGTCTGCAACTTTTGCAAGCTCCACCTCGTCACGTTTAAATTCGCCCAGCGACTTCAGATATTCACTTAATGGAATTTCCTGATTGACCGGGTACTCTCCATTGACCTCCGCATACATTGCCTGCGCTTGGTCGCCGGCGAGGAACTCCATCAATTTAAGCGCGTTATCAGCGTTGGGCGCAAATCGGGTCATTGCCATCCCGCTAATGTTCATATGAGTGCCGCGATCATTCTGATTTGGAAAAATTACGTTCACCGCATCTGCCCACAGTTTCTGTTCCGGATCAGAAACCATCTTATACATGTAGTAATGATTGATCACTGCTACATCACACAGGCCTTCGCGAATCGCCTTCACTTGCCCGCGGTCATTACCCTCGGGCTTTCGCGCCAGATTAGACTTAACCGCGCTCAACCACCGTTCCGTTTTTTCGGTACCATGATAAGCCATCATCGTTGAAATCAACGCGATATTGTAGGGGTGTTTTCCAG
>CAMYNW010000029.1 GCA_947259885.1 uncultured Gammaproteobacteria bacterium | reverse complement strand
CCACCTGTGGCCTTGTCAGCCTACTTTCTGAAGGGGGTTGTGCCGGATTGGGATCTCAAGGACATCTATCTCGGCATGATGCAGTTCATGATGATTCAAGTCTTGGGTCTCATCCTGCTGTTTATCTTCCCGCAATTGGTGCTTTGGCTACCCAAAGTAATGTCGGGTGGGTAAAACATGATGCATCATAACGAGGAGACACCACTCCACAGGGGAACAGTTTGACGCAGCTAGCCAGGCGACAAGGCCGGCACGCATGAAACGCGAACGCGGCTCCACGATCGAGCGGGTGCTGGATATCCTCGACGCGGTCGCGTCGTCGCCCAAACCGCTCAGCGCAACCGAGATCAACGATGAACTCAACCTGCCGAAGGCCACCGCGCATCGCCTCTGTGCCGAACTCGAGGCCCGCGGCTACCTGCTGAAACAGATCAACGGTAAGAGCTATGTACCCGGCAACCGCCTGCGTGACGTGGCCGTTGGTGTGCTTGCCAACGCCCGCTTCAGCGCCACCCGCCACGCGATCCTGACCCGGCTGGCGGAAGCGGTTGGTGAAACCTGCAACATCGCCTACCCGGACGGCCTCTATATGGCCTACTCGGACCGCGTCGAGACCAAGGCCCCGCTGCGCCTTAAGTTTCCGATCGGCATGCGCGTGCCGCTGTATTGCACGGCCAGTGGCAAGCTTTATCTCAGCATGCTGCCGGCGGCGCGGCGCAAGGCGATCATCGGACGGCTCGACTTAATCCCCCGCGCCAAGAACACGATTACCGATCCAGCCCGCTTGCTGGCCCAGCTCGAAGAAATTCACCGCGACGAAGTCTCGATCGACGACCAGGAGCTCTTCGACGACGTCATCGCCATCGCGGTGCCGATCAAGGACCGCCAGGGCCGTTTCTACAGCTCGCTGGCGGTGCAGGCGCCGGTGTCGCGGCTGACCGCTTTCGACAAGGACAAGGTGCTGCCGCTGCTGCGCGACGCGGCGCGCGACCTGGCGGAACTGACGGAGAATCACTGAAACCGGCCTAAAAAAAACCGGAACCCCTGTCAACCGATTCTGGACTGGTCCGCTGTCACGGGTATCTGAACCGGAAAAGGGAGACCAATCAATGTATCCGCCCACCGCCTATCGTCACGGCAGACTGTCCCTCCCAAGAATTCATCCAGGACCTAATTCAGGCCGCCATCCGACGATATTCATGATTTAGTCCACCAACCCTTCTGATTGAATTGATATTTTCATCTTCAATCTTCTGACCTTCACGGGTTATTGATGCGTCTTTTTCGAGCGACAGATGTGTACGGGTGTGATTATAGTAGTCCACGTATACCCGAAGGACACGCTTGAGATGTCGTTCTCCAAACACGATGACATGATCTACACACTCTCTTCGTATCGATCCGATAACGCGTTCAACATAGGGATTCTGCCAAGACGATCGTGGCGATGTAACAACCTCTCGAATATTCAGAACATTTGCTTGATGGCTGAAAGTCTTGCCGTAAATGGCGTCTCTATCCCGTATCAAATATCTTGGCGCTTCCTCAAATCCACAGGATTCGAGCAGCTGCCGAGCTGTCCAGTGCGCCGTCGGGTTCGTCGTAACATTGAAATGAAGAATGTTTCTGCGATCATTGCTTAGTATCAGTAGCACAAACAACACACTAAAAGTGGCTGTTGGTACGACAAAGAAGTCCAGCGAAATCGACTCTTTTGTATGGTTATCTAAGAATGTGCGCCAAGATTGCGAGGGCGGACGAGAATGTCGAACCCTGTACTTTGAAACTGTTGTTTCAGACACCCTGAACCCTAGTTTAAGGAGTTCACCATGTATGCGTGGCGCGCCCCATAAAGGGTTCGATTGACTGATTTTCCGTATCAACTGACGCAGCTTTTTATCAATTTTTGGCCTGCCTTTATTTCGACACTTCCATGTCCAGTAGTATTTGAAACCCTGTCGGTGCCAACGAATAACGGTTTCAGGTTGAACTATGTGCAAAACATTACGCCAATCACACCAGAATCTGGATATCAGAACCCAAAATGCTCTATCTGAGTGATGTAATGTCGGCCGAGAGTGTTGGTGTTTAAATACAGCAAGTTGTTGGCGAAGCGCCAGATTCTCCATCGCAAGATTGCAGTGGGTTCTTAATAGGGATTGGACCGTTCCTAGAAGAATTAGCATACATTTCAGCGTCCGCATCAGCATATTCCTCATAGATAAAACTCAATTAAATCAACAATGACGAGTTTTTGGGAGGGACAGTAAATTTGATACGAAAAGAAGCTTATGACGCATAGGTGATAAACAAGCAATGAACATTTATGCACTTTCTGAGTCAGAAACTGCTACAATATTTCGGATCCCGAGGGGAGAACACGGAGGACCAGTTTTCATGGCCAAATCCAACATCCGCGAATTACCCGCTTACAGCATCAAAGAAGCGGCACACTACTTGAGCGTGTCAGAGTCCACGATGCGGTATTGGGCTGCGGGACAGAACCATCACAAATCTTTGATTGACGCGGCGCAATTGAAGCCGGTGGTCTTGTTGTCCTTTTTTAATCTCACGGAACTACATGTGTTAGCCACTATTAGAAAGATCCATGAGGTGCCTATGCACAAGGTCCGGGTCGCGATTGATTTTCTGCAAAACATTACCACGAGCGCCCATGGCAAACGCCATCCCCTGATCAGCCAAGATCTCCAAACGAATGGTTTGGATTTGTTTATACAGGAGATGGGTCGATTAATTAACATCAGTGAAGGTGGTCAGGAAGCGATCAAGGAAGTGGTTAAGGCCGCGCTGAAACGGATTGAGCGGGATGACCATGGCATTCCTATTCGCTTGTTTCCGTTTACCCGACAGGATATCTATGCGTCCCCTTCTTTGGTTGTGATAGATCCTGCCCTCTCAGCAGGTCGGCCAGTGATTCGGGGGACGGGATTGTCTACCCAGGTCATAGCAGAAAGATATAAGGCTGGAGATTCCGTGAAGGAACTGGCGAAAGATTATGAGCGCAAAACGGAAGAAATTGAGGAAGCAATCCGATGCGAACTCCAGCTCGCCGCCTAAGCTCTTCACGTTATTTTTAGACCGCAACCTGGGGAAGCATGCTGTAGCCGATGCCTTGGAAAAGGCAGGTATTTTGGTGGAGGTGCATGATGACCATCTCCCAAAAACTGCACCTGATGATGAATGGTTGGCCTTTGTAGCAAAACGTAATTGTGTTGCTATAACCAAGGATGCAAAGATCCGATATCGGTTCCCCGAAATCCAGGCGGTTAAAGCGCACAAAGCCATGATGATGGTTGTGGTGCCAAAGAATATAACGGGAAAAGGAATGGCGGATGTGTTGATCAAAGCACACGACCGAATCCAGCGATTTCCAAAGCGGAACAAACCCCCATTTATTGCGGGTATCTATGCAGATGGGAGCGTCAAAGCCTATGAAATTTGACTTGTATCTTTTACCGATTATCACTTAGGACTCCTTGACGATTTGGGGCGGGTAGAACCAGCGCCCAATCCCTTCGTACCGAAACTGTAAACTATGCGCCCGGTACAAACTGTAAAGGATGTCCCAAGTACGTACCTAAACGAAAATGGTGGGCCCGGTAGGACTTGAACCTACGACCAATGGATTATGAGTCCACTGCTCTAACCAACTGAGCTACAGGCCCTATGGGGCGTATTGGGAACAGACTGATGTCTGTTCCCGAACTGGAATCAGGTGTTGTCGAGGAAACTTCTAAGGTGATCCGAACGGCTTGGATGCCGCAGCTTTCTGAGCGCTTTGGCTTCTATCTGTCGGATACGCTCTCGCGTCACGTCAAACTGTTTGCCCACTTCTTCCAGAGTATGGTCAGTGTTCATACCAATACCAAAGCGCATCTGCAGTACTTTGGCCTCGCGCTCCGTCAGGGACTCAAGGATATCGGTGGTGGCGGCTTTGAGGCCTGAACCAGTAGCAATGTCCAATGGCGCTTTAATGTTCTTATCTTCAATAAAGTCACCGAGGTGAGAGTCTTCATCGTCACCGATGGGCATCTCCATGGAGATCGGCTCTTTGGCAATTTTTAGCACCTTGCGGATTTTGTCTTCGGACAAATCCATTTTCTCGGCAAGTTCTTCAGGCAATGCTTCGCGACCTTTCTCCTGCAGAATCTGACGCGATACCCGATTGAGCTTGTTGATGGTCTCAATCATGTGCACCGGAATCCGAATCGTTCGCGCCTGGTCGGCGATCGAGCGCGTAATTGCCTGGCGAATCCACCAGGTCGCATAAGTAGAAAATTTGTAACCACGTCGGTATTCAAATTTATCTACCGCTTTCATCAAACCAATATTGCCTTCCTGAATCAGATCCAGGAACTGCAAACCACGGTTGGTGTATTTCTTTGCAATAGAAATAACCAGGCGCAGGTTGGCCTCAACCATTTCTTTCTTGGCGCGGCGCGCTCTGGCTTCGCCAATAGAAAGCTTACGGCTCAGATCTTTCAGCTCCACCAACTCAAGGCCAGTATTCTGCTGGCACTTGGTTAACTGCAGCTGGAACTCGTTAATGATGTCAGCGTATTGGTTCAGCCGCTTAGCTTCATTGGGACTTTCATCCACAAGGTTTTTATACCAGTCTGTAGTGGTTTCACTCCCATTAAAATGCGTACGGAATCGCTTTCGCGGTACCTTTGCGTAAGTGACGCAATATTTCGCAATCCCACGTTCACACATACGGACTTCGTCCATACTGTTTCGCAGGGTTGCGGTGATTAATTCAAATTTCGCCGGTACGAATTTGATCTGAAGTAGCTCGTCGGCCAACGATTTACGATGCTTGAGCGCCAGCTTACTGTCTATGCCATTTTTAACCCAAGCATTTTCCAGCAGCTTCCATGTTTTACGCATGCGCTTAAAACGCTCGACGGCCTCTTCATAGTCCGGCCCGCTTGGGCCTTCTTCGACCTCGGCAGCATTTTGCCCAGGCTCACCTGGCGTAGCGACAGTCTCGTCGTCCAATGCATCCAGTTCCATGAAGTCAACCACTACCTCAGACAACTTCATTTCGCCGGCTTCTATCTTATTAGTGAAGTCGATTAACAGACGCATCGCGCCAGGGGTTAGCGCCACTGCTTGTGCAACCTGACGATTGCCCGCCTCAATCCGTTTAGCTAGTGCAATCTCGTCTTCGCGCGTTAACAGTTCAACGGTTCCCATTTCGCGCATGTACATGCGCACTGGATCGGTGGTTCGGCCAAATTCACTTTCAACCGCGGTTTTTAGTACCGCGCCAACTTCTTCAGCAACCTCTTCGTCCTCAGGATTGTCACGCTTGAGTTCGATATTATCGGTATCGGGCGCCTTATCAACGACCTCAATACCCATATCGTTGATCATGTTCACGACTACCTCAATCTGGTCGGTGTCATGCATGTTCTCGGGGAGGTGGTCGTTTATTTCGGCGTAGGTCAAGAAACCCTGCGCCTTACCCTTGAGCACCAATTTTTTCAAGTCTGACTGTGGCTTGGCATTGGCCAGATCAGCGGCAGCGGTCGCAGCAGCATCGGCCGCTTTAGCGGCCTTGGCCCCCTTCTGCGATTCAGATTGATCGCTTTCAAACACTGAATCTGACTTCAAAAGGTCCTTTTTAACTGCTGTTTTTTTGGATTTTCTAGCCATAAATTTCCACCTGAATTCTATAAAGTCGAGCCTGCTATCCGATATTTATGTGGGACCTGGATTTTTGTCCCCGGCAGACACGCTGGATATGGGATCGCCTGAAAAAAGGCAACCGCGGATTATATCTCAGGTAAGCCACCCTTTAAACGCCCGAAATGCCAAAAATCGCTTAAAAAACAGCGAGATTCGCTGAATCTCGACGGGAATTACTTACTTACCTGCTCAATTCGCTGCTTTTTAGCGTCGAGTAGTGCCAGTAACTCTTGCTTTTCGCCACCCTCTAGACCCTGCCCCCGCGACTTTTCCAGCAGGTGCAAACTTCGTTGTTCATCCTGTTGTGCCAGCAGTTTCTCCAGCGTGTCATTAAAATGGCGGTGCAGCGCTTCACTGTGTATGGAAGTGGGGTAGGAGGCCAGTTTTTCAAGGTAGCTATGCACCCCGGAATCCCTGAAATGTTCAAGCAGTCTTGCGGTATTAAAACCCTCATCTTGTTTGATGAGTTGCAGCATTTGCCGCAGATGCTCGGCACCTTCAAGTTCCAGTTGCTGCAACATCTCAGGATTTTCAATCTTGGTCCCTAAATGCGGATTTTGCAGCAGCAGGCTTATCGCCAGCGCCATTGGTGAAAGCTGCCCGGGTTCTAGCGGCTGGCTTCGAAGTCTCTGGCGCGGTGCGACCTTGGTCTGTGGTGGTTTTCCCATCTGCTCGCCGGACAGTCCAGTGAGTGATGAGAGCCTATCGAGCATCATTTGCTGTAATGCCCCGGCAGGCATTTGATTAATCAGCGGCCGGGCCATGCTGACCAGACGCGCCTTACCGTCCATCCGCCCCATATCAACCTGGGTGGTTAGAGTGTCAAACAAAAACTTATCAAGCGGTAACGCCTCGTTTACCCTCGCGCGAAAAGCTTCTCCGCCTTCTTCTCGAACAATGGTATCGGGGTCCTCACCATCAGGCAGAAATAAAAAGCCGAGCTGACGACCATCCTGCATCTCCGGCAATGCGACCTGCATGGCCTTCCAGGCGGCGTCACGACCTGCCCTATCACCATCGAAACAGAACACAATCTCCGGGGCCAGCCTGAAAAGTCGCTGCAGATGGGTTCGACTGGTTGCGGTGCCAAGGGTCGCCACCGCATTCTCAACACCAAATTGCGCCAGACTGATCACATCCATATATCCTTCTACAACAATGCTTCGATTCTCAGACCCAATCGCTCGACGCGCGCGATGTAACCCATAAAGCTCGGAGCCTTTGTGAAATAAAGATGTTTCAGGTGAATTCAGATATTTAGGTTCTCCCTCACCAAGGATACGACCGCCAAACGCAACCACTCTTCCTCTGTGATCTTCGATCGGAAAAATAATGCGGCCTCGAAAGCGATCATAAAACTCCCGGCCTTTCCGAGAGTCGCCGCTGTCACGGCGAGTAACCACCCCTGCCCTGAGCAGCTGTTGCGTGCGCGTATCATTAGTTCCAAGCGCCACTAACAGTCCATCCCAGCCATCCGGCGCAAACCCTACGCCAAAAATCGCGCAGGTTCGTCCGTCCAAGCCTCGTCCTTTCAAATAAGCAATGGCTTTTTTTGCGTCAGGATGAGTGCGTAATTGTTGTTGAAACCAGTTGCTGGCCTCGTCAACAACTCCGAGTAGTCTACCTGGAGATTCTTTGGGTTGCGTAGGGTGGCCAACCGCTTTCTCTCTCGGCACTTCCAGGCCGACTCCTTCGGCCAATTCCTCCACCGCCTCCACGAAGCCAAGATTCGCATAGTCCATTAGAAATCCGATTGCAGTGCCGTGAGCACCACAGCCAAAACAGTGATAGAACTGTTTCGATGGACTCACTGTAAATGAAGGGGTTTTTTCTTCATGGAATGGACAGCAGGCCTGAAACTCCTTTCCTTTGCGCACCAGCGGCACACGACTGTCGATCACGTCCACGATATCTACTCGCGCCATCAAAGAATCGATAAAAGTGTTTGGAATTTTTCCGGCCATTGCGGAATTTTACTCCAATGTCCCTTCAGTGATTGAAAAGACACTCTGAATCAGAAGCAGCCCGGGATATGTTCTCAAAACAAGAGTGCCACCCCAGGTATTTGGCGGCCAGTCTGGTGGTGCAGGGATTATTGGGTAATTCCTCCTCCCTTTTCTGATGAGGCCATCGCGCGTTGCGCTTACCCCCTTCTAGTCTCTACAATCCAGCGCTTTGTAAACGCTCTGAATTAGCGCGCGAATGACTGACGATTATCGACCTCAGGAACTTGAACCTGAGGTACAAGCCTACTGGGAACAACAAGGCAGTTTTGTTGTAACCGAAGACCCAGACCGGGAGAAATATTACTGCCTGTCTATGCTGCCTTACCCGTCGGGTCAATTGCACATGGGTCACGTTCGAAATTACACCATCGGTGATGTAATCAGTCGTTACCAGCGTATGTTGGGTAAAAACGTGCTGCAGCCCATGGGCTGGGATGCATTTGGCCTGCCAGCTGAAAACGCGGCCATTGAGCGAAAACGGCCGCCAGCAGAATGGACTTACGAAAACATCGAATATATGAAAGGCCAGCTCAAGCGTCTTGGATACGCCTACGACTGGAGCCGTGAACTCGCTACATGTAAACCGGAATACTATCGGTGGGAACAGTGGTTTTTTAATCGTTTACTGGAAAAAGGCCTCGCCTACAAAAAAATGGCTGTGGTCAACTGGGATCCGGTCGAGCAGACTGTGTTGGCAAATGAGCAAGTCGAAAACGGTCGCGGTTGGCGTTCGGGCGCTATCGTGGAGCGTCGTGAGATTCCACAATGGTTCATAAAAATTACTGACTATGCGGAAGAACTGCTCGACGAAATCGACAACCTGGATGGCTGGCCAGAGGCGGTCAAAACCATGCAGCGCAACTGGATCGGACGCTCCGAAGGTATCGAGTTCAGTTTTGAAGTAGCTGGCGAAGAACCTCTTTGGGTCTATACCACCCGGCCTGACACGATCATGGGCGTTACTTTTGTCTCGGTTGCCGCCGAACATCCATTGGCGCTCAAAGCTGCGAAGTCAGATCCAAACATTGCCGCTTTCGTCGAGCAATGCAAGAGTGTCAACACCGCGGAAGCAGAGCTGGAAACCATGGAAAAGAAAGGTATCCCTCTTGGTATCCATGCCATCCATCCCGTTAGTGGTGAAAAAGTCGAGGTTTGGGCTGCGAACTTTGTGCTCATGGGGTACGGCACCGGTGCTGTGATGGCGGTTCCCGCCCACGATCAACGAGACTGGGAGTTCGCCACAAAACACGATATCGAAATTCGGCCCGTCATTAAGTGGCCCGAGGGTAAACAGCATGATTTTGCCGAGTCTTCGCTAACCACCAAGGAGGGAGTGGTTTTTAATTCAGGCCAATTCGATGGCCTGAATTTCAACGACGCATTCGACGCAATTGCAAACCATCTGCAAAACGTCGGCGTAGGCAAACGCACTATCAATTATCGACTACGTGACTGGGGAGTATCGAGACAGCGATACTGGGGCTGCCCAATACCCGTTGTTTATGACAGTGAAGGGAATGTCCATGCGGTGGCCGACGAGGAGCTGCCCGTAGTGCTGCCGGAAGACGTTGCATTTTCCGGGGTACGATCTCCAATAAAAGAAGACCCGGGTTTCTATCAGACCACTTTGCCAGGTTCAGATCAGGAGGCCACTAGAGAGACCGACACTTTCGACACCTTCTTTGAGTCGTCATGGTACTACGCGCGTTACTGTTGCCCGGGTTCTGATAACGCGATGCTGGATCAGCGAGCCAATTACTGGTTACCAGTCGATCAATATATTGGCGGGATCGAACATGCCGTGCTGCATCTGTTATATGCGCGTTTCTTTCATAAGTTGATGCGAGACGTGGGTCTGGTCGACAGCGACGAACCGTTCACCCGGCTGTTGACCCAGGGCATGGTGCTTAAAGACGGTTCTAAAATGTCCAAGTCAAAGGGCAATACCGTGGATCCTCAGGCGCTGATTGACCAATACGGCGCCGATACGGTGCGCCTGTTTACCATGTTTGCGTCACCTCCAGACCAGGCTCTCGAATGGAATGACGACGCAGTCGCGGGCGGCCTTCGTTTTCTCAAACGCTGGTGGCATCTTGTTGAAAAGAATTTGGAGACTGTTGCGCCCTTCAAGGAAAGGATTAATGAGACAGGCTGGGCTGAATCTCTGACTGACAAAGCTGCAACGGATCTTCGTCGGACTGCCCATACCCTGCTTGACAAAGCGCTCAAGGACTATGGCCGACTCCAGTACAACACCGTTATTGCCGGCATGATGGAGTTGTTGAACGCTATGGATAAATTCGACCCAAGCGCGAACGATGACAGTGGATTAGTGTGCAGGGAATGTCTGATCATCCTTAATAAAGTTCTGGCACCGATCACGCCCCATATCGCGCACCGCCTGTGGCAAAAACTTGGCGAGCCAGGCGATGTAATCGACGCCAGCTGGCCCAAGGTAGATCCTGAGGCTCTGGTCAGCGACACTATGACTCTGGCGATCCAGGTTAATGGTAAGTTGCGCAGTCAAATCGAAATCGGGATTGAAAGCAGCAAAGATGAAATAGAATCTGCGGTTATGGCAGATGTTAAAGTACAAAATCACATCTCTGGCAAAAAAATCCGTAAGGTGATTGTGGTTCCGGGCAGACTGGTTAATATCGTTGTCTAGGCCTTATAATAGCTGGCCGATACTGCTCGAAATATATTCCTGGGGACTTAAGTAATGACCAGACGCCTGCTCCTGATTCTGACTTGTTTTTCGCTTGTCAGCGGCTGTGGTTTCCACCTGCGGGGTAACGTGGATATTCCGGATTCCCTCACCACTATGGCTGTTTCCGGGAAAGATCCCGATCTTGTGGATGAGCTTGAGGATGCGCTCGAAAGCGCTGGGGTCAATGTCACTAATACCGAAGACAAGTCTGCGGCGGTGCTCCTGTTAACGCAGACGGATTACGAGCGCGAGGTGCGCACTACTGATGCCAGCGGCCTGGCTACATCTTACGACCTGCGCTATCGGATCGGTTACGATGTGCTCAGCGGGTCAGGCGATGAGCTGCAGATCAATCAACGTATCGTGCAAAAACGTGTTTTTGAATATGACCCCTTGCTGCAGCTCCAGTCAGAAGAAGAGGAAGAGTTTTTGCGGGAGGACATGCGCAAGGAAATTGTGCTTCAGATCCTGAGGCGTCTGAGCAGAATTTAATACCATCCCGGGTTAAATCCGGATGCGGGTCAGCTACGCCTCTTTTCCTCAGCAGCTCAGCCAAGGGTTGGCACCAATTTATTTATTGTTTGGCAGCGAAACCCTTCTGGTCGAAGAATCTCTGGATCTCCTAAGAACTCAGGCTCGAACCGAGGGGTTCACAGAAAGACTTCGATACTCCGTGGAAACGGGTTTTGACTGGAATCAGCTATTTGAGGGCGGACAGTCGATGTCCTTGTTCTCGGATAAAAAGCTCATCGAACTGCGTATTCCTAGCGGCAAACCCGGCGATGCAGGGTCCAAAGCGCTAGTGGAATATACCGAATCCGTGCAGTCCCCAGACACAACCCTGGTAATTATTGCCGGAGCAATTGAAAAGCGCGCCCAGAATAGTAAATGGTTTAAAACTCTGGAGTCCCATGCGGTCACCATCGAATGTCCGGTAATTGGTCCGGAAAAACTTCCTGATTGGATCGCCCTGCGTATGCGGGGACAGGGGCTTGAATTTGAGCGTGATGTGGTACCTCGCCTTGCCCATTTTGTTGAAGGCAATCTGCTCGCTGCCGCGCAGCAGATTAACCTCTTGGGGCTACTGGCTAATAGCGAGAAGATCACTTTAAAGCTGGTGGAAGATTCTATTGCTGATCACGCAAGATTTAACGCTTTTAACTTCGTCGATGCGTGCCTTGCAGGAACCGCCCATCGTGCCACTCGCATACTGCAAAGTCTTAAACAAGAGCAAGTCGAACCCATCTTGATCCTTTGGTCACTAACCCGGGAAACTCGGACGCTGTGCAGGCTGGCGACAATGCAGCAGCAGGGCGGTAATCCGCGCAACCAGTTCCAGCGCCTTGGGGTATGGGGTGCACGCACCGGCATCATGAGTAAAGCCCTGCGACGATTGTCCGTGGGTCAGTGCCAGAGTCTATTGCGCCGCTTGGCACGCGCGGATTTGCAGCTCAAGGGTCGTGCTCCACTGCAGAGAAAAAATATCTGGGAGGAGATCGAGAGTATCGGTCTTGGGATTTGTGGCATCCGGATTCCTTGAGAACCTCATCCTCCTGGACTCCGATCTGGGACCTCTGGAAGCTTACTGAGATCCTTAACCGGGTGCCGCGCACTTTCTTCAGAATGATTGTGCTAGCAGCTATTGCCTAATCGTCCCTTCGCCAACCACCACGTACTTTTGCGTTGTCAGTCCCTCAAGACCGACCGGACCACGCACGTGCAACTTATTAGTACTGATTCCGATTTCCGCACCGAGACCGTATTCGAACCCGTCAGCAAATTGCGTGGAGGCATTTACCATGACAGAGCTCGAGTCTACCTCGCGAATAAACCGATCACTATGGGCCCGGTTCTCGGTAATGATGGAGTCGGTATGATTTGAACCATGTTTATTAATATGGTCGATGGCTTGATCCAGTCCGTCCACTACTTTAACGGCGAGCACCGCGTCGAGGTACTCTGTGTCCCAGTCCTGCTCTGTCGCGACGAGCATTTCCGGCACCAGGTTTCGGCTTCTTCCACAGCCTCGTAATTCGACTCCTTTTTCTGCAAATTGGCGCGCGAGAACCGGTAGTACTTTGTGCGCAACGGACTCAGCCACCAGTAATGTCTCCATCGCGCCGCAAATGCCGTAACGTCTCGCTTTAGCATTGAACGCAACGTCTATTGCCTTGGTCTCGTCCGCATCGTCATCGATGTAGACATGACAGATTCCATCAAGGTGCTTGATTACCGGTACTGATGCTTCACGACTAACCCGTTCGATCAATCCTTTTCCTCCGCGCGGAATTATAATATCAACGTACTCGCTGGCGGTAATCAACGCCCCGACCGCAGCCCGATCAGTTGTTTCGATTAACTGCACACAGTCGGTGGTGAGGCCAGCCTGGGCAAGTCCATGATCTATACATACCGCAATGGCCTTATTGGAGTTAATAGCCTCAGATCCACCACGCAAAATCGCGGTGTTTCCCGCCTTCAGGCACAGCGATGCCGCGTCTATGGTGACATTAGGCCTGGACTCATAGATGATCCCTATTACCCCGAGAGGCACTCGCATCTTGCCAACTTTTATACCACTTGGCCGGGTCTCAAACGGCGTCATCTCTCCGACGGGATCGGGCAAGTCAGCAACCTGACGACAACCCTGTGCCATGGCTGCAATACGCTCTGGATTGAGTTCAAGCCGGTCCAGTAGCGCACTGGTCAGATTGATCTCACGACCGTTCTGCATGTCGATTCGATTGGCCTTTAGAATAGCGGCCTCGTTTTCCATGATCCGATCGGCTATTGATCGCAGCGCACGGTTCTTGTCATCTGTAGGGGTTTTTGCGATCAGACTGGCAGCCTTACGGGCACGCTCACCCACGGACTGCATATATTTCTCAATGTCTATTGCATCAAGTTTAATGGCCTGGCCGGATTGCATATGTTTAGTCGGTTCTGCTTCGGCCACACATTCTAAGAGAAACCGAGCGATATTACGACTGCGGCAGCAGAAGCCTGGCAATGCTTCTCAGTCTTGTTGGACTAATAAGAGCTCAGTTATCTTTTGCCTGGCTTCATCAATCCCTTGTTTTTTTAGCGCTGAAAAAATCTGAACGGTCGTAAACTGCTGGTTCTCAAGTTGACCTCTGACCTGGTGCAAAATATTGGAGGATTTTCCGCGCCCGAGTTTGTCAGCTTTGGTAAGCAGGATATGCGCCCGAAGATTCGACTCCCAGCATAGATTCAACATCGCCAGATCGAGGTCTGTAAGTGGTCGGCGTATATCCATAGGAAGAACTAGTCCTCGCAGGCACTTCCGACTGCTCACATAGCGGGTTACAAACGCCCCCCAGTGCTCTCGAAGGTGTGCCGGTGCGCGCGCATAGCCGTATCCTGGCAGATCTACCAGTCGATTTTCGGCGTCCAACTCAAAAAAGTTGATCTGTTGTGTACGACCTGGAGTTTTACTGGTTTTAGCCAGGTTGGTCTGGTTTGTGATCGCGTTTATCGCGCTTGATTTACCCACATTGGAACGGCCGGCAAACGCCACCTCCGCTCCTTCGTCCGGTAATAACTGGGTCGGGAGGTGGGCGCTGAGAAGGTAGTGCGCCCGGGAATACTCGATCACTTTGGTGGACACCTTAAGAGATTATATTTGATATACTTCTCGCTCGATTTTACGCTTTACGCCCTTTATTCAGGGGACAATTTACAGGTTTACAAATGACACGAATATTGTCGATGCTGGTGGGTATTGTGCTGCTTGCCCCTTCACTTTTATTTGCGCAGAGCGGTGACGCCGAAGCCGGAAAATCTAAAATCGTTACTTGCGCGGCCTGCCATGGCCAGGATGGTATTGGTACCACGCCTGAAAATCCCAGCCTCGCGGGCCAGGTGCCGGGTTATATTGCGACCCAACTGAAAATGTTCAAATTAGGTGCTGACGGTGGACGCGTGAATGCGATTATGGGCGGCATGGTTGCAGCATTGAGCGATCAGGATATGGCAGATATAGACGCATACTATAGCTCATTACCAGCGCATAAAGGATCGATCACACCAGATCAGGAACAAACCGCATTGGCAGGACAATCTTTGTACAAAGCGGGTTACGCTGAGTTCAATATTCCGGCGTGTATGGGATGTCACAGTCCTAACGGCAGCGGTATAGGACCCTTATTCCCCCGTCTCTCAGGTCTTTCCAAGGAGTATCTTCAGTCACAGCTTCTTGCTTACAAATCAGGCCAGCGTAAGAACCTGATGATGAGCCCTATAGCCTACCCGCTCTCTGAGCAACAGATTGAAGAGCTCGCGACTTATATATCTGGTTTGAATTGATTCGGAGTTGGTACTGACAAATCCAAGCGGTTTTAAATGCGCTTTAGTCTGCATCCAATTCCGCGTTCCTTTTCTTAAGTTTTCATAAGGCTGCAGGTATATCGATCCCGCGCTGACGACAAGCCGCAATAACGGTATTGCGCAGCAAACAAGCAATGGTCATCGGTCCGACACCGCCGGGAACAGGGGTGATCGCACCCGCTACTTTGCTCGCCTCTGCATAATCAACATCTCCGACCAACCGTGTTTTGCCGCCCTCAGCCTCAATTCGATTGATGCCCACATCGATAACCGTTGCACCGGGTTTGATCCAATCCCCCTTCACCAGTTCCGGCACACCCACCGCTGCCACTAGAATATCCGCACCCCTGCACACCGCAGGCAAATCGCTGGTGCGGGAATGAGCAATGGTGACAGTGCAGTGTTCTTTCAGCAACAACATCGAAACAGGCTTACCCACGATATTGGAACGACCAACGACTACTGCGTTTTTCCCTGTCAGATCTCCGATCTGGTCTTTTAACAATAAAATGCAACCGGCCGGGGTGCAGGGCACAAGCGAATCCACCCCAATGGAAAGCTTACCAACATTTTGAATATGAAAACCATCAACGTCTTTGTCAACATTAATGGTGTTAATCACCTTAGACTCGTCGATATGCTTTGGCAAAGGTAGCTGTACAAGGATTCCGTTTATCCCCGGGTCGTTATTAAGTTTATCAATTAGCGCCAGCAAATCTTGTTCACTGGTTTCTGCCGGCAATTTGTGTTCAACGGACTCCATGCCTGTCTCTGTGGTTTGCTTTCCCTTGTTACGGACATAGACCTGGCTCGCGGGATCTTCACCTACCAGTACAACAGCTAAACCAGGTTTTACGCGGTGATTAGTAATCAGCACAGAGACCGCTTCGGCCACACGACTACGCAGGTCAGCGGCATATGCCTTGCCATCAATAACTGTTGCCATTATGTTTTCGCCTTTATTTGAGTTGTAATTTTAACCCGCGATTCTACCGCCTCAAGTGCTTCCTGACACTTAGCAAACGTCCTGGGTTTTTGTTTAAACGACGGCATAAGGTTAAACAATGGACCACGCCTACGCCAAACGCCGTGAGGAAACTGTCGCTGAGGTATAATCCACGGCGTCTAAACAGTCACCTAACCGTCATGTCTTCCAGCTCCGTCGCACTGTTGTTTCCCGGTCAGGGCTCCCAGTATCCAGGGATCGGCAAGGACCTTTTCGATAATCATAAAATCGTTCGTGATACTTATGGAGAAGCCAGCGATGTCCTCGGTTATGACATTGCCAGTCTTTCGTTTGAAGATCCAAAAGCGGAAATAAACTTGACCCGCTTTACCCAGCCGGCGTTGCTAACTCACGAAATTGCCTGTTACAGAGTGTTTACTGAAATGACTGAAAACAAACTTACACCAAGAATGGCTGCCGGGCACAGCCTTGGAGAATATTCTGCTCTAGTAGCCGCCGGCGTATTGAGCTTCGAGCTCGGACTCAGCCTAGTAAAAAAACGAGGTGAATTGATGGGGGAGTTTGGTGAGGGAGAAATGGAGGCCTTAATGATCGACCTTAAGTCCGCCACAACATTAGCCGAAGAGCATTACTGTGGCCTCGCCGCATGTAATCTGCCGGAACAGAATGTAGTAGGGGGCCGACCCGAAGACCTGGATCGTCTGGCTGCGTCAATGGCAAAAAAATTCCCGAGAAAACGAAGCGCTCGCTTGAAAACAGAAGGCGCCTTTCATACCTATTACATGGTGGAGGCTGCCCGGCGTTTTCGCGAAATTCTTGAAAAAACCGATTTTCAGATGCCGACTTTTGACGTGCTTTCTAATTTCACTGGGGCCATGCACGAGTCAGACCTTGATTCCATCCGCTCGCGCCTGTTCCTGCAGTTGTTCAACCCCGTACTATGGCACAAGAACCTTGTTACAGCTTTCGAACAGGGTGCCGACGTGCTGATCGAGTTCGGCGGAGGGCTGGGTAAAGGCACAACCGCCGGCGAAAAACGACCCAACCTTGAGAGCATTGTCAAAAAAACCTTCCGAGGAAGCGATTCCGCACCGGCTTATCATGCTGTGATTAATCAGCAAACGCTTGAAGACACCGTCGCGGTATTTTCGGAGTAGCGAGTACTCGGATTATTAGTGGTTTACCCGTCGTCCCGGATCAAATCAGGGGCCTCAGCAATCTGTCTGAGAGCACCTATCAAACGGGCGCATCCGGTTCAAGACAACGGTTATATTTCAACCCTGATGTAAAACCCGCACGTGCTCGGTCACCGACTCAGCCAGGGCCTGCAGATCGTAGCCTCCCTCTAGCACTGATACCAGTCTGCCCTCGCAACATTGATCGGCCAGTTCCATCATTGCTTTGGTCATCCAGGAATAACTTGATGTGGTCAAATCGATGGAACCTAACGGATCGGCGTAATGGGCGTCGAATCCAGCGGAAAGAAGAATGAAATCGGGTTTAAAATTGCGTGCGCTCGGTAACACAATTTCTTCAAATGCCTGGCGATAGTGTGCGTCTCCAAGCCCTGGGCTCATTGGACAATTCACCACCGTGCCTTCTCCTTCACCAATGCCCGTTTCTGACTTGGCCCCAGTGCCCGGATAATGAGGGTACTGGTGCAGGCTGATATACATTACGCTTGGGTCTCGCTCAAAGGTATGCTGTGTGCCATTCCCATGATGCACATCCCAGTCGAGAATTAATACACGTTCCAAACCGTGATGGTGTTGCAAATACCTAGCTGCTATCGCCACACTGTTAAACAGACAAAAGCCCATCGCCATATCGTGTTCGGCATGGTGTCCGGGTGGGCGTACCGAGGCGAAACCATTGTCAGATCGCTCGGCCATTACTTGATCCACCAGTGACAACAAACTACCAGTAGCATTCAACGCCGCATCGCAAGACTGTGGTGAAACTGCTACATCTGGAGTGTCGATCCAAGGTTTGCCTGCGTCGCAAGCCTTCTGAATTCTGTGGGCGTAACCCGGCTTGTGAACTAATTCAATCCACTCCCGATCTACCGCTTTTGGTTTGAGTTGCTGCAGTGACTGATACCAATCCTGACTCGATATCATATCCTGTACAGAGACCAGACGGGCACTCCTTTCGGGATGACCGGCACCAGTATCATGGCGAAGAAATAGTGGATCGTGGACGTAAGCTGTTTTCATCTTTACAACAACACTTCCTGTGTAAATCAAGTACATCAGATTAAATCATATCATGGCATCTGATCAACCGCAGATGCGTAAAAGTGCTACGACGCATAAGTTCAGATGAGACTACCGTCAGTAAGGAAAAACCTACCGTTTAACCAATAGCAAATAGGCTTTTTACATGATAAGGTGATTTTTTTATGTAAAACGCTGTGAAAAAGAATGGACGCAAACCGCCACACTGAGGGCCCATCAGGAGCAAAACAGAAGTTTCGTATGCGCCCGATGGAAATATCGGACGCGACTACGGTCGCCGACTGGTATCAGCAGATTGAAGATATTTCAATATTTGATCGGCAGGTTCCAGTACCAATCAATCATACTGAAGTGATCCGGCTGGTTGAAACAATAGTGTCCGACCGGGAGAAAGGGAAGAGCATGTGGTTCATGGTCGATACCCAAGATGGTGATGCGGTCGGAATGACCGGCCTCGAGGCGATAAATTCTCTTCATGGTAGTGCAATACTGCCTGTATTTGTTGCAGAACAGTGGCGAGGCGCTGGAATTGGAATTCGCATGGTTTGTATGATTCTAGATCTTGCTTTCAGGCAACTGCGTTTACACAGAGTAGCGACGGTATTTCGCGCTGACAATGAGGCCTCGCGTATTATCGCTACGCGTTGTGGATTTACCCGCGAAGGCGTCTCTCGCGAGGCCTGGTTTAATCAAGGTGAACACTTTGACCTGGTCAATGTAGGGCTATTGGCAGACGAATGGGAAAAGACTAGGTTAGAATTAGAGTCAGCACTGGATTCAGCGGTTACGCTTGAGTTGGGACCGCGCCCAACCGATGCCTGGATTTGGCCAGGCACCGGAGGCTCTGCATCTAGATAACAATTAATGAGTGGAAGTGGGGCGATGATCAGTAATAGCCGATTGCTGTTCTTCAATTGCTCATATGGCCGAAGAACATAGACATCAGATAAAACATCCGAGACGTTTAAGGGCGATTCTCTTCGCAGATGTCGTTGGGTATTCACGCCGGATGGCTGTGGATGAAATGGACACATCGATCAGGGTCGGCAAGCTCATCCGAAAATTCGTCAAGCTAGGCAAATCGTTTCACGGAGAACTTGTTCAAACGCGAGGGGATGGATTTTTCTTTCTGTTTGATAGCGTAATTGACGCGGTGCGTCTGGCCGCGGAAGTTCAAAAGTTAGCAGACAAAGAAAATGAAACCCTGACTCCTGAGAAACAAATAAAGTTTCGCATAGGTGTTCATCTGGGCGACATCATGTGGGTAAACAATCAGTATGTCGGTGACAGCGTAAACATCGCCGCCCGCATTGAGACCCACGCAAGTGACGGAGGCGTTTGCATTTCTGGCGCAGTGTATCAGCAAGTGAAGCACAAACTGAATCTTGGTTTCGAATATATGGGGCCGCTGGAGCTGAAGAACATCCCAGACCCAGTCGAGGTTTACCAGGTGAAATTGGCCACCAAGGAAGTATTGATGTCGGCGAGCCTCCGACCCAAACTTCCAATAACCGAAAAAGCCGTGGATCAGATACTTGGTGAAAAACCAACTATTGCCGTACTGCCTTTTTCAAATCTTGGTGATGGTGACGCGGAAGATTATTTTGCTGACGGAGTCACCGAAGATCTGATTACGAACCTGTCTCGATTTCATGCTCTCGCAATTATTTCTCGAAATTCGACCTTTGTGTACAAAAGACGCCAGGTGCCACTCAAGCAGGTGGGTCGCGAATTGGGTGCAAAGTATGTTGTAAGCGGCAGCATAAGAAGGTCTGGACGCAGACTAAGAGTCACCGTAGAGCTTGCGGAAAGTGCAACCAGTATTCCGGTATGGCGTGAGCGCTACAACAAGGAAATCGAAGATATATTTGATTTGCAGGATGAAATAACCGACGTTATTTCGTCTGCTATTGCCGTACAGACTCAATCCGCCGACAAGACGCTAAGACAAATCCAGGTGCCTGCACTCATTGAGACTTATGCCTTGGTGTTGCAAGGCCAGCAAAAAATCTTTAAATACAATCGAGAGCAAAATATTCAGGCGCGAAAAATGTACCAGGCGGCTCTGGAATCACAGTCAGATTACAGCCGCGCAATGGCAGCATTATCGAGGACCCACAGTTTAGACTGGAGATACTCTTGGACCAAGAATCCTGAGCTTGCATTAGAAAAAGCATACGACTTAGCACACGAATCGGTAATTATTGATCCAAGCGATGCCCGCGGCTATGGTGAACTTGGATTTGTCAGCCTATATAAGAAACAACATGACGAGTGTCTAAGCGCATTTGAAACCGCGCTAAAACTGAATCCAAATGATACCGACATCATGTCTAACATGGCTGATGCACTGGGGCATTGTGGTAGATCAGAAGAAGCAATCACGCTTCTTAATCGTGCACTACTTCTTAACCCGTTCTATCCTGATCAGTATTTGTGGTATCTCGGCGGGGCTTATTTCAATTTAAAACGGTACGAGAACTGCATCCAGACTCTCATGCGCATGAATAGCCCAACAGAAGGACAGCGATTACTAGCCGCCAGCTGCGCTTATCTTGGAAAAATGGAAGAAGCACACCTTCATGCCTCCAAGGTTCTGGAGGCATATCCGAATTTCAATTTAGAGTACTGGAGGAATGTGCAGCCAGACCGAAACCCGGAAGATACCGAGCATTTTGTGCACGGACTAAGACTAGCAGGGCTGATCTAAAGTAAAAACAATTTAGTCGTCTTTACCGCCGGATACTCGACCACCGCTAACTCGGCCACCGCTCACTCTACCTCCGGCAACTCTTCCACCACTCACGCGACCGCCAGCAACCCTTCCTCCACTAACCCGACCGCCGCTGACTCGACCACCACTGACCGAACCGGCGCCGTGTCCGAGTTCGATATTCAACAGAATATCTTCCAGAGTACCGGTGATAGCGTCCATCCTGATTGAGAAATCTCCCTTATCGTAGGACCATACCCGGATATCTTCGGCAAACGAATGATCCTGCGCGGCGTTGCCCGATAAATCGGGCGATTCAGGGCCTCGAGCCGCGCGTGGATCAGACGCGAGCCGCTCCGCGATTGTTCCTGGGCCATGTACAAGCAGTATGATTGGCGCATCCAGGTCGAAATAGCAACCTTCGTAACTAAACCCATATATCCGTGCCAACCGGGGTGCAAAGTTACCACCCGTGTCTGCTGCAAGCTGCCGTTGAAACAGCGCGTTACCGCCAATGTTTATGCCTGGGCGCGGTGGATCACACTTGTCGTCATTGTCCGGTGGATCCGGGACGGTTTGTTGGTAGTTGTAAGTTACGTCCTCCATCACCCGCCCATACAACAAAACCTCGGAGATACTTAGTAAGTTTTCCGCCATGACCCCGTTTCCTCTCGGTTAGTGTTATCAATCAATTAGTTTATTTTAGCCCGCCGGCACTGTCGAGGGTAAATAATTCACATTTTTAATGCATTTGATCGAGCCACGCTGTAGCGTTCAAAATATGAACGTCGCACGGGAGGCTCGTCATCAAGCAGAAACATGGTTCGGTTTGAATTAGTGTGGCTCTCAGTGCGCCCATCATCGTCTTTAGGCAGACGCGGGCCTACCGCGACAGCACCGATTTCCCGCCATGCGAAATTTACCTCGATGATGGTGTGATACTGTCCGTCAAACAGTTCTGTATCAGCCATCAGCATTGCCTTATGGACATCCGTATAGTCTAGATAATCCGGCGATAATCTGGCCCATGTTTTAATTAATAGTAAGGCCAGCCGGTCCCGTGCATGAATTAACGCGTCATGGAACAGCCAGGGATGATCTGCATAAGCGCGATCAAAATCATCCTGGAGCTGCTTTCCGTATTCCGGTGAATTTTCAAGCAGGTCGGAAATCTCCTCGAGCTCCGCGGAAATCGCGCCTACTCTCACCAATTCCTCATGAAAAATATCCACCAGAATATCGAATACCGCCCCTGTCAACGGCTGTGCCAGAATATGTTCATCCTTCCAACCATTTCTGAAATCAGACATTTTGTATTCGTTAGAGGCTAATCGAATCTGACTGCTGGATGAGGTCTCGGCAAATCGATTCAAATGATTATGCATGTAGAGATTACCGGAGGTGGAATTAAGCACCTCAGAGACAATTGAATTAAAGTGCAGGACAGCAATCATCGACACAATGTCTGCGCAAGACTCCTGAAAGCCAAGATACTCGGCCTGCTCCGTTTCAGGATGAGGCAGACCGACCTCGGCATAAATTAAACCATGTCCCACCTCATGCGCGATCACATCGAAGTTGAGTGAAAACGGCGACAAAGAGCCATCCTTCTTGTCAACGTTGGTGCCGATCTCAACAAATCCATAACCTATCTGGGCATTATCGAAGTTCGGCAGGATTATTACCTCTGCACGATCATAGTGACTGCGAAAGTGCCATTTGATCGGACGACCGTAATATTGTTCCCAAACATCCAGGGTAAAGCGAATAGATGCATAAACGTGGGCTGCATGAAACCGCCCGTCGTTGACATCCTGGTAGTGAAGAAAATGTCCGTCCAGGTCTGGCTCTGCCTGTTCGTATATAGGCCCATCCCATGGCGGCAGATAGACAAATGGTTGTCCTAGATTGTCCTCATGCATTCCATACTCGATCTCCTTATCAACAGGGAATATGACATACATAGCGTCATCGCTGGGCCCCGGACCAAGACTCCCAGCGGACGGCGATACTTCCACAATTTCCGCCGGCAAACTGTCTTCGTGTGTCGGTGTTTGCGGAAAAAGCCTGAAAAGCGTACCCACCCGTCTATCCCTTTATGAGCCTGTGATTATTGTGATAACTGCCAGTATAAATAATCTTCGGCAATTAGGCGATAGAAGTCATCCGAGTGTTCCAGGTCGATTTGAGCAAGACTTTCAGTGATATCGTCCGGAATTGGCTTACCAATGCGCTGTCTGTAATACCATGCGAGAAGCTGAGGTCTTATCAATCCCGATTGATCGGGTATCAAGCCGGCGCGGTCGAGGGCGCTTTGTTTGCGATTCGCCGTATCCAGCATGTCGAGGTATATACCACTGAGCTTCAACTGGGAGATGATTCCAACTCGAAGATCGCCAGCCGCCTGAAATGTTTGCCTTACCAAGGCCGCCTCGCGCAGTGAACCGGTCAGCCTTTCTTCGTCAAGATCTGTCTGAGACATGTAGTCCAGCAACTGTGGTCGTGTATCGAGCCGGTTCGTCTCTCTGAATTTTTGCAACTCAAATTGCACTTGATCCGTTTCTACATTGGTATTCGTGCGTCTACCACAAACCCAGGCAAGTAAAGCTTTGTCTCGGTATCTCTGATACTTCTCCGGATCAAGCCGCAACTGATTCAAAACTATTTGATCGTTTACACCTAAACCCCTCCCGGACGAGGCTTTCGGAGCCATCGTCTGGTATGCAGTATCCCACACATTTGTCCATTCAAAATTGAATTTAGGTTCGAATGGTTGCTTAAGCTCTTCTTGTTCAGATGCCATGGTCTTAAGCATGGCAATGGCATCATCTTTCTTCAAATCAATTCGGTTTTGCTCTAACCAGCTTTCCAGTTGCGCAAGAGCTGATTTATTGATCAATGCCGACGCATGCTCTCGTACCGAACGCCAGCTGCGTCTTTTGTAAAAGGTATTTTTTGCACCGACAATTAATTCGTCATGAATAGCGTGGTCAATCACGCCATGCTCCAGGGCTAAACCGAGTGTCGCTCGAATACTGATCATAGGTTCTGATGCCACCGTATACCCTACTTCTGCTGGGCCATGTAACACCGCCACCTCATCGTCATCCTCAATCACCAGGTCGCGATACCATTCGAAGATCTTTCCCACCCCACGCATGCCGAACGTATGCAGTTCCGCAGCGCGCAGCGCCCCCATACTGGAACTGCCATAGACATTTACCCCTTGATTCATCGCATAAAGTATCTCCTTGTGCCATACCGAGGGCGCGCCCTCGAAGTAGCCATCAATAATTCCAATTGCTGCCGGCTGCTGATCAATCAATCCAAGTAGATCACCATGACAAACCGGAGGCATACAAATACAGTCCAGATACTGCTGCACCTCTTTGTGGCTGATTGTCGGCCCCACAAACACGAGGTTCATCCAAACTGCTCCTGCGCAATACGCGCTCGCGTACCCGGAACGTAGCCATAATCATCGTGTGGCGACTCAAGACCCGGAATTACTACGCGCACAACTGGAATGTTAAATTCAGATTTGCTTATGTCCACTCGCATTACCTGATTTATTCCAACGGCCTGCAAGTGAAACAGCAGCGTTTCAAGATCCTGATTAACATATTCTGAATCGAGTGTTGCCGTGCGAGTGAACGAATTAGAGAATGACGACTGGTCAATCTTTTTCTGAAAAAAGTCGCGCTTTGATGCAATTCCCTCAGGCGAATATTCGTCCAAAATGATGTCGTCTCGGGCACCAACAATATAAGTGGTCCTGACCTGAACCGCCTCATGCACGGCACGCAACAACGCCACACCTCGTGATAGGTGAGTCCCTGATCCAACACCCACGTGTTGTGATCCCAAACTCTTTTCCAGGATTACACATAGATAAGTAGGTATCCCTGTGTCAGATGTAATGTCCCAGATGTAGGGTTCTTGCCCGGCGAGCTTCAGCTTCGCGAGTGTTTCGATACAATAATCATCATCAATACTTTTCGGATCAATTGAAACTCTATCTATTCTGGTCGCACCAAAATGATCCCAAAGTGAGATTGCATCCCGCTCTATTACTTCACAAATTCCATGCACGGTTGCTTCATCTATACTGTTTCCCGAAGCCAAACCATTACTGCTTGACGGGAAACAACCTGACCCCGTTGGTCTCGGATAGGTATAGTTGGTATGCACCATTTCATAAGGCAACCAATAACTAACATCGCTCAACAGGTCAGTTGCTTCAATCCAGGTGATCGGCAAATTTTCATGATACAGCGTATCCTGCAATCCAGGCAGCAGTTCGGGCTCTATCACTGTTACCTGACCGCGTAGATCATTGCATGATCCAAGCCTTAGAGGTAAAGAGATGTTTTCAGCATGATAGCCCTCTATACTCTCCATCAGACCAGACACTTTGGCGGCCAGAAGATTGCTACCTTTCCCCTGTGAGACCGACACAGACCGGGAGTTGGGTCGACAAACCATCACTACCGGAATCCCGACGGTATCTAATCCGGTAACATCTGCAACCCGGGTGATTCCCATTGCTTGCAGATGACGCTGTACTAATTCGAGGGTCGCTTCAGGAAGAAAAATCCGGTGGGTCCCTTCGAAATAATTGATACGTGCTAAGGCGTCTGTCACTGAATCAAACTGCGGACGAAAAACTTAAGAGTCTCAATAAACCTGTGATTTCGCAAGGCTCGCAATGCAGTATGCATGAAGAAACGTGCGCGCCCGCGGCAATTACTACTTCAGAGCAATTAGCGAAATTTTTACTTTGTGGATCACCGCCCCCTGGTAGCGGAAAATAAGCTCAATCTATGCGCGGCGCCTGCGCCGAGGACGCTCGCCCCGATCCGATAATGCCCCCGCCGCAATACTCATCTCTCCTCGCAGTTGCGCCCTTGAGCCGGTGGACACTTCCCCTAGTTTGCTGACAATGCGCTCAAGGTCAGGCTCTTTACCCTTATGGTGCTCATCTAACGACTTTCGCATCGCCGTAACATGTCGCGAAGTTGTGCCACAGCAGCCTCCAATAATTGAAGCCCCGGCATCCACAGCCAGTTTCACGTACTCGGCCATGATTTCTTCGGTACCACTATACACAATTTTACCGTCTATATATTCCGGCACCCCGCAATTTGCTTTGACAATGATGACAGGGTCAACACCTTGTTGCGCGCAGGCACGCTTCATATTAACCACTGCGGCAATAGACTCCGAAGCGCCAACACCGCAGTTAGCCCCTATTGCGTAGGGAATCGGCTCTAATTCGTGTGTAAGTTTGACGATATCTGTCGGAGCCAGACCCATCATGGTCCGGCCATTTGTATCTACACTGAAAGTTGCTGCAATGGGCAAGCCAACTCTTGAGGCACCAGTCACAGCCGCAGCGACCTCTTCTTTGGACGACATCGTTTCGATCCAGCAGATATCTACTCCACCAGCAGCTAATGCCATAGCCTGTTCTTCAAAAGCGGCCGCGGCCTGTTCCTGAGTCAGCGCTCCCAGCGGCTCCAGGATCTCTCCAGTCGGACCTATAGAACCACCGATCAGTATTGTTCTGTTCGCACTGTCGACCTGTTGCCTGGCTATCTTCGCGGCCTTCATATTCAGCTCCTCTACCCGGTCATCGGCGTCATGCAGCTTGAGCCGGTAACGAGTACCGCCGAAACTATTGGTCAAAATAATATCTGAGCCCGCGTCAATAAAGCTCTGATATTGGTTGGCAATCCGGTCCGGATGGATGTCGTTCCAAATCTCCGGCGAATCGCCAGTCTGTAAACCCACCTCAAACAGATTTGAGCCGGTGGCACCATCTGCAAGAAGCACACCCTTCTCATTGAGAAATTCTTTCAGAGGATTCTGATCATCGGCCATAGGGTGTCATCATAGAGATTCAGGTCAATAACATAAAGATATCTTTATGTGTTCCAATTCTATCGCACTTTGCTGTTTTTTATAAGTAGTCGAAGAGTGACAGGATGTTGCAGACATTCATAGAAGTCAACGAGAACAGCAATCTGACTGTTCCATAAAGTAAGATTTATGCGCATACAATAGTCTGCCCTATAACGATATCGAACTCCGGCACGACGGTTTCGGACTCTGCTTCTGAACCCGGAAACGTGGCAAGAACGCCCCCACGTTTCTCCTCCGGTATCCGATTAAATAGAAAATCTTTTTGATTTTGCGGTTCTCCTTCGATATACAGCTGTGTAGTCAATCCATTCATACCAGACTTACTGACCTTGACATGGATGTGCGGTGTGCGGCCTGGATAACTAACCGGGCGAATGGTCCTGAAACGATAGTGTCCATTTTTTCCAGATCGCGTATATCCATAACCCTGGAATTCAGCCTCCGCGATGTTGCCTCTGTCTAAACGATGATGATATGCGCCGAATGCATCACATTGCCAGATTTCTACTTTTGCATTTTGAATCGGACAACCATTCTGATCGAGCAAGCGACCGCTTAGATGCGAAACAATCCCGGTAGCCGGACGGGACTTGCCTTCTACCTGCACCAAGTCGGCATCGGCATCTAGAGGAATCTGTGTGGGATAAAACGGGCCTTCGGTTTGCGCCTGGGTGAAATCTAGCGCCTGCGCCAAAGTAGCGCTCGGCACTAAAAGTGTAGTGGCTTTGAGCAGGGTGCGGCGGGTTGGAAGCATTAGAAAACTCCTTGCAGGGTGAACCGGTTCAATGCAGTTATTATATTTGAGGTGTAACCAGAAGTCGTCCTGGTCATTTCCCCGCTCTTGCGCATCCTGCGCTCGCGGGTTTCCCCGCTCTTGCGCATCCTGCGCTCGCGGGATACATGCCGTCCTCGTCATTTCCCCGCTCTTGCGCATCCTGCGCTCGCGGGATACATGCCGTCCTGGCATTAAAAAGCCCCCGCGGGGTTACTCGGCGAGGGCTGTTTTATTTATCTTTTTGGAGGAACTATTTAATTTTGCCTTCCTTATAAATCACATGCTTTCGGACCACGGGATCGTATTTCTTGATCTCCATTTTTTCAGTCATGGTTCGTTTGTTCTTGGTCGTAGTGTAGAAGTGACCGGTGCCAGCGCTTGAATTCAAGCGGATTTTGTCTCGCATGGGAATTGTCTCCTGATTTCTTAGCTCAAGTTACTCGCGATCAGACCTTTTCACCGCGGGCGCGCAGATCAGACAGCACCACATCGATGCCTTTTTTGTCGATCACTCGCAGTCCAGCGCTGGACACTCTTAGTTTGACCCACCGATTTTCGCTCTCCACCCAAAACCTTCTGTGATGCAGGTTTGGCAGGAACTTACGACGAGTTCTATTGTTCGCGTGGGAAACGTTATTTCCAGTTACGGTTTGCTTCCCGGTCACTTGACATACTCTAGCCATTGCCAGTTACCTTGAAATCTTTACTTTTGCCTTTCGGGGGCGCGATTTATACCAGAAACCGGGCGAAATGGGTAGTTTTTTTCCGGTTCGTAACAGCTGAAAATGGAATGAACTTATTGTTCGCAGCCCCGTCCCAGGATCAACTACAATCAATTCATCGAAATGACAGGCTCAGCTGTCGATTGCGGCGAAAAGACCGCTGTCCAGCGCAAGTTTATGCTCAGAAACACTGATTCCCGGTTTGGAAAGGTGGCAATACTCCTCCACTGGTCAATTGCCCTGATCGTTATCGCGGAATTTGGCGTCGGGCTTTACATGACTGGCCTTGAATACTTTCACCCTCTCTACAACACCCTGCCTCACTATCACGAGAGTGTAGGGATGCTCCTGGCAGTATTGATTGTGGTTAGATTTTTCTGGTCAGCTTGGAATATCAAACCGGCGCCTGGCGCTGGCGTTGGGCAATGGGAACAAAGGGCATCTTTTGTGGTCCAGACCCTGATGTTAACGATTGTGATCGGCGTAATAGTGTTTGGCTTCCTTTTGAGTACAGCGGAGGGAAATCCGCTTAAGGTTTTTAACTGGTTTGAACTGCCCGCCCTGGTCCTTCGAGACAGTCAGGAGGATCTCAGTTTATTCTGGCACTACTGGCTAGCGTGGACAGTGATCGCACTGGCATCGCTTCACACCTTGGGCGCGCTTAAACATCATCTCATCGATCATGACGAAACTCTAAGACGAATGCTTGGTCTGGGCCCAAGACCTAAAAAATGAACAATAATTGACAACCCCTAGGAGCTTTATAATGCACTTCAAGCAAATAACAAAAATGGCCGGTACTGTGCTGGCATTTTCGCTATTGCTGCCGTTGGCGCACGCCACCGAGTACGAAATCGACACGAGTGGCAAACACGCCTTTATCCAATTCAAAGTTTCTCATCTTGGCTATAGTTATGTGCTGGGCGACTTTCCTGATTTTGAGGGATCTTTTCGCTACGATCCGGATGATCCATCAGCATCTAGCGTAGAAGTTGAAATTGATACCACTACAGTGGATACACGCCATGCCGAGCGCAATGTGCATATTCGAGGGCGTGATTTTCTGGACGTTAAGAAGCACCCTACCGCAAAATTCATCAGCACCGGCTACGAAGAATCAGGCGGCGGTAACGGTATTCTGAGCGGCGACCTCACCTTGCGCGGTGTAACCCGTCCGGTTTCCATCGAACTGACGAGGATTGGAGAAGGCAAAGATCCCTGGGGCGGCTACCGAGCCGGCTTTGAGGGCACCAGCACAATCACAATGGCGGATTTTGGCATAGACTACAACCTCGGACCCGCTTCCCGCAACGCAAACATTTACTTTTCAATTGAGGGAGTTCGGAAATAAACCAAACTTTCTGCACCTCACAGAGAACCCGGACTATTGATCGAGGTAAGTGGCCAATTTTTAAGTTCCCGGATCTCGTGCCACGAACTTTCGTCAGTATGACGGAGCTGAGAAAGAGGTATTTGTATAGACAGATCGGGGATTGCGGATAGTCTATTTTTCCTCTTCTATCGGAAATTCTGCGATAAACAGGGTTTGATCTTTTATTTCGAATTTCTCCCACATCTGGCCGAAAGTACTGTTAGTCGCGGGGTGAATCAGGTTCGAATATATATCCGCTAGCGGCTTAAGGACATAGGCATATTTTTCAATTTCGTCCCGAGGCACGTTGATACCTTGATCACGGAAATTCTGACTACCGTATAAAACCACGTCGATATCCAGAACTCTGCTATCGAATGTTTTGGGTCCTCGAGTTCGACCGGCCTGATTTTCGATCCGCTTTAATGCCTCGATAATTTCGTTTAACGACTCGTCAGTATGAATGCCGACAATCAAATTGAAAAACGCTGGACCGACAAAGCCCACAGAGGAGGTTTCATATACAGGAGAGATATCGAGTTCTCCATATCTTTTTCGTATCTGATCAATCGCAAACCGAGTATTCTTCTCGCGATCGATGTTGCTGCCCAGGCTAAGCACTACATGGGTCATTATTGCGTACCGCGCTCGATCAATACTCCTACATCTCCAGCGCCGCGTACGGCGCCAAACTTATTGATCTTTACCCTACACCACTTGATTTCAAATTCGTTAAGCAGAATTCCGGCAATTTCCTCAGCCAGCTTTTCAACCAACTGGAAGCCTGAATTTTTAACGAATGCTTCTACACGTTTTGATACATCTTTATAACTAAGTGTATCTTCCAGCGCGTCACTCGCAGCAGCCTCGCGAATATCAAAGCCCATATCGAGATCAATGGTTATAGTTTGTTTAATTTTGCGCTCCCAATCCCAAACGCCAATAACGCAATCTACTTTGAGGCCGTGAAGGTAAATGATATCCATGATATGCTGAATTTAAGGGTGGAGAAATCTGGTGAAATACTAAAGTCTAGTGAGTGAATGCTAAATTTATTGTTACCGCTCTGCGCCTACCTGGTAGGTTCGGTTTCAAGCGCTATTATAGTCAGTAAGTTAATGGGCTTGCCTGATCCGCGTACCAGCGGATCAAATAATCCAGGCGCGACCAATGTACTCAGACTGGGTGGAAAGAAGGCTGCTGTAATTACACTATTTGGCGATGTGCTAAAAGGCCTGCTACCTGTATTAATTGCCAAAATGCTGACAGCGAGCAGTTTGACTATAGCGCTGGTTGGTATTTCAGCTTTTTTGGGGCATCTCTACCCGTTGTTCTTTGGATTCAAAGGAGGTAAGGGCGTTGCCACCGCCGCTGGCGTGTTTATTGGTATAAGTGGTGTCATTACTTTGGTATTGATCGGCATCTGGCTGACGACAGCGTTTATCTCCAGGTATTCCTCCTTGGCCGCTTTAGTTGCTACGATTTCAGCCCCGCTATTGGTATTGTTGCTTGTTCCAGGTTTCCCTTTTTTTATTATGGCATGCGTGATTGCCGCTTTTCTATTCTGGCGACATCGTGAAAATATAGCACGACTTATTCGAGGAGAAGAGAGCAAGATAAAGTTGTCTCGGGACTGATCTCTAGTTAACGTATAGCTAAAAATCTGCTCTAATATTGCGGTGTTTATTGTGGTCAATAGCCTCGTCAATTTTCCCACTACTGAATATCCTCAATACTCCATCTTGGCCGCACTTCAAAGCCCTGTTGTTCTTTACCAACCTGCGCTCCGCGCATATTGAGACGAACACTACCAGCATAAGCAATCATCGCGCCATTATCGGTGCAGAACTCAGGTCTCGGATAATAAACCACTGCCCCCACTGCTTCGGCCTCATTCTTCAACTTCGCCCTCAGTCGCATGTTAGCGCCAACCCCTCCGGCGATCACAATTCGGTTACGACCGGTTTGCTTCAGAGCACGAATGCACTTGATGCAGAGTGTATCCACCACCGCATCTTCAAATGCTCGCGCGATATCCGCAACCGTCTGTTGATCCAGTTCATGCTGCATAGCGGTGGTGCGCGTGTAGGTCTTTAGACCGCTAAAGCTAAAATCAAGTCCCGGCCGATTTACCATTGGCCGCGGAAAGTCAAACCGCTCAGGATCACCGTTTAGTGCCGCTCGAGCGATTTCAGGACCTCCGGGATAGCCGAGCCCAAGCAATTTTGCTGTCTTATCAAATGCCTCTCCGGCGGCGTCATCCAAAGACTGGCCGAGTACCCGGTAGTTTCCAATCCGCTCTACATCCACAAGCATCGAGTGTCCGCCTGAAACCAGTAATGCGACAAAAGGTAGTTGCGGCGGTTGCGCTTCAAGCATCGGTGCCAGTAGGTGTCCTTCCATATGATGAACGCCGATACCAGGCACTGCCCAGGCTTCGGATAAGCCACAACCCACCGATGCACCAACCAGCAACGCTCCCGAGAGTCCAGGACCAGCGGTCCAAGCTACTGCGTCGATTTTTGAGTTTTGATTTGCGGGATCTGTGAGGAGACTGTCTATCAAAGGAAGTAGCGTACGAATGTGGTCTCTCGCCGCGAGTTCTGGTACCACGCCCCCATACTGCCTATGCAGGTCCACCTGAGAAGCAAGGCGATGTAATATCAGCCCAGCCTCAGTGTCATAGATTGCCGCGCCAGTATCATCACAGGAAGTTTCTATACCTAGAATTCGCATCGCGCGATTTTACATTAAGACTTGATAAAGGTATTTTTACGTTATGCGCTTCAAAAAACACAATGTAGAACCATTCCCTCCTCTGGACGCTGCCAATGAAGATGGTTTGCTTGCTATGGGTGGGGACCTGAGTCCCGAGAGACTGATTCTCGCCTACCGGAGCGGTATATTTCCATGGTTTAACTACGGTGATCCAATTCTGTGGTGGTCACCAGATCCACGCTGCGTGATTTTTCCCGATACGTTCGCGCCATCACGCAGTTTAAAAAAATCCATGCGCAATCGTGGATATCAATTCACGCTCGATGCTGCTTTTGGGCAAGTGGTCAGCCGCTGTGCAGGGGTAAGGAAAGGCCAGCCCGGCACCTGGATCACCAAGGATATGCAGAAAGCCTACGTTAAGCTGCACTCTCTTGGTATCGCCCATAGTGCAGAAATATGGCAACAAAATGAGTTGATTGGCGGTCTCTATGGCGTCGCCCTTGGATCGATATTTTTTGGTGAAAGCATGTTCAGCACAAAAACCGATGCTTCAAAAGTTGCGTTGGCTTTTCTCATCGAAAATCTGGTGGCATGGCACTTTACTCTAGTTGATTGCCAGGTTTCCTCTGATCATATTCTTAGCTTGGGGGCAGTTGAAATACCTCGCACAGAGTTCATGAAACGTTTAGAATCTGGTCTTTGTGAAAACGACGTCTCATCTAATTGGCCAGCAAACCAGGACACTAAAATCAGTATAAACACCTGACTGTTTTTCAATGAGCATCCAGTCTGATCCACCCAAGCTGTATTTATCAGCACCGCATCCCTGCCCTTATATCGAGCCAGAGACCGCGTCAACGGTTCTGTTGGATCCCAATTACGAAGTCGACAATTCGTTATTCAGCATCTTGATTAAAGCCGGATTCCGGCGCAGTGGCGACACAATTTATCGTCCACATTGTCGCAATTGTAATGCCTGTGTATCAGTCCGGATTCCGGCAGCAGAGTTCCGCGCCAGCCGTTCCCAGAAACGCACCTACAAAAGAAACAAAGACATCACCACTACACTCGTACCCGCCACCTTTCAGCAGGAGCACTTTGACCTTTATTGTGATTACCAGCGCTGGCGCCATACCGGCGACATCATGGATCATTCTGATCCAGATCGATACAGAGAATTTATGGTGGAGTCTTCGGTAGATACTGCGTTTATCGAATATCGTCTGGAAGGCAAACTCGTGGGCTTATCCGTCTGCGACCTGCCCGAAGACGGCATGTCCGCGGTTTACACTTTTTTTGACCCTATGATGCCGAAGCGCAGCCTCGGTACTTACGCCATTCTCAAGCAGCTCGACTATGTTCGCAACATGCAGCTGGACTGGCTCTATCTGGGTTATTGGATTGAAGGGTGTAAAAAAATGTCGTACAAGACCCAATTCAGGCCGATCTTCGGCTTCGTTAAAAAGGAGTGGCGACTGCTCTCACTCTAGGATGGACATGGTAGTCTGGGCATCCAAGGCTGTCTGCAGAGCCCGCATCTGACTGACGAACCAATAAGGAGCGCCGCTCATCTGACGCTGCCCTCTATTTAGTGCGGCGTGAATGGCTTCGAGCCATTCTTTGTCTTTGGCCCGCGAAGCAATGTCAAAGCTAACACCGATTAATACTCCCGAAGGAGAGGGCGTCGGACCATCTTCCACTAACTCACTTCCTGCAGGTGGCGCCAGGAGACTGTTGTCTTCAAGGTACCAGGCGTTATTTTGATAGAACACCTGCCAGCCTTTACGCGCGATGGCTTCCGCGGTGCGTTGATCTGCTTGATCACCGCTTATCTGGGCCCAATCCCATAAGCCCTTAGCAACAAAAGCGAAGTCTTCCAGAGATGCGGTGCCATGGGGCTGTCCCTTGGCCAATGCACGCGTCATGCGCTCGCCGTTCCACATCTTTGTCCTGAGAAAGCGCCCTAAAGAAGAGGCCGTTTCTCTGTACCTTTCAACGTCATACTCGATCGCACCCAGGGTGAATGCAGTGAGTGCAAGACCGTTCCAGCCTGCCACTAATTTGTCGTCCACTGGAAGGCTGCGCAACTTCCGGGCCCGCAGCATTTTTCCACGAGCCGAATCGAGCACTTCTAGAAGTTCGGAAGCCGATTGGCTTGATTTCCTGGCATGCTCAGTAACCGACACCTGCCATCTTGGCTGGTTACCGGCATCTAATTCTGGAGGGCGGTCCAGACCCCATAGATCTGCCACCAATTGAAATTCTTGCTCAGTCAGGATCTTTTGCAGTTGCTCCCGCTTCCATAAATAGTACCCACCTTCAATGCTTTGATCATCTACTGCGGAAAATGACGAAACAAAAGCCTGATCCAACCACATATAGTCCTGCATAAAATCGAGGGTCCGTCTGGCTATCTGGTGATAGTCCTGATGGTCTAAGACCTTCGCGGCGCGAATATAAATTGCTGCAAGTGCCGCGTTGTCGTACAGCATCTTTTCGAAATGAGGTATCTCCCACCCTGGGTCCACGGTATATCTGAAAAAACCACCGCTAATATGGTCATGCATGCCCTGAGAGGCCATTGCATCCAGGGTTTGTTCAAGAAAATCTCGCAGCTCAGAATCACCCGATCGTTCATACTGATCTAACAGAAATTCAAGTTGAATCACTGCGGGAAATTTCGCCTGATTACCAAATCCTCCCTGAAATTTGTCAGCGCCTTCGAGCAGCTTTACCGGTGCTGCATCAATAATCAGCTGCATTGCTTGAATATCGATGTTGCTCCCGGTTTCGGCAAATCCGCTACTGGATTCAAGCGCTACCAATGAGCGTATTTTATCTGGATCGGTCTGCCAAACCTGCTGCAACCTGCTCAGCACTTCCAGAAACTGCTCCTTAGGTACATAAAGGAGGGCAAATATTGGATGTCCTTCGGGAGTTAGAAATACGTTAAGCGGCCAGCCGCCTCGACCGAGCGTTGCGTGTGCGAATTCCATTAGGCGGCTGTCCAGCGCGGGTTCAAGTTCACGATCGACTTTTATAGAGACAAAACTTTGATTCAACATCTCGGCGACCTCAGTGTCCTGATAGCTCTCCTGCTGCATGACATGGCACCAGTGGCAGGCAAAGTACCCCACCGAGACAAATAATAATTTGTCCTCCTGGCGTGCGTGCTCGACGGCTTCACTGTCATACTGCTGCCAGGCAACCGGATCATTTCCATGAAGCGCCAGGTAAGGAGCGGGATGATCTAAAAGCGCGTTCTTTAATTCGGCTGACTGAACCGGCATTGCGAGCGCAAACAGTAAGCTGAGAACGCATCCCTTCAACATATCAGTCAAATAACTCATGCTGTTTCTGAAGCAATTAATTGTTTAAAGTTCCCGCGTAAATCCTGAATGATGTGTCAATATTGTTACAATATATCAATGCGATGTCCTGTGCAGACAACGGCTTTTTTTTAACGCCCGTAAAGTTCATGAAAACCCTCGCACTAATCTTGGTCTTGTTCTGCTTGAGTTGCAATACATTTGCGACCACCCTTGAGTTCCCTATGGGTTTCAGCACGAAGTATCTAACAAGATTACTCAAAGAAACAGTATTTGAGGGCAGTGAAGCGTTATCGGTATGGGGTGATGAGTCAGGGTGCAATGATCTTGTACTCTCAAATCCGGTGGTAGTTATCGAAGACAGCAAACCTTATGTTTTTGCAGATGTCAAAGCACTGACAGGCTGGGTAATCGGTGAACGCTGTATTGGACTGATCGACTGGCAAGGAAAGGTAAAAGCTTTACAACGTGCTGATGTCATTGATCCAAGAGGATTAATTTCGTTTTCAACCGTAGATACCGAGCTATTGGACAGTCAAGGAAATCGCGCCCTGGTGAGTAACACAATCTGGCAGCTGGCGAAAGAGAATGTCCATACCCCGCTCGACAAATTATCGATCGATCTGGTTGCGGCAATAGATGAAGTTAGAGAACTGCTTCCACTATTTTTCGCCAACGGCGTATTGGACAGCACAGAAAAAGTGGTGAACAGCTTCCATATAGAGAGCTTATTTGTAGAACCACAGCAGATATCAGCCATGGTCAATTTTGATATTGACACAGTGCGACGGGAAGTCAAACCACTACCCCAGAAACAGCTCTCGAAAATTGAACTGGAGCAATTTGAGGCAACCTGGGAGAGATGGGATGCCTTTCTTGGTTTTATTATAAAGATAGCGGGACGTAATACCCTGACTAAAGACCAGGTAAATCTTTTGCTTGAAACCTTAATCGATACTCGATATCTGCTTGTCGATGTTCTCACCGGTCGAGACTCATCGAACGCAGACTCGATACGCGAAAGCTTTATCCACGTGTGGCAGCAGCTTGCACCTGTTTTTAGAACGATTTCAACTGAAGTTCAAGGGCGCGAGTCTCTGCATTTTCTCAGTTTTATCGCTGCGGTAGACGCTCTCGAAACGCTTGACAGGCTCGGGCCGGTAACCGGGTGGGATATTACCGTTGACGGACTGCGTCGACTTGCGCGTCTATTGATAGACGATCCATCTGTTGATCCGCTAAATATAGACCAAAAAGCGGACTCTGAACTTCGTCAGATTTTTGAATTCGGTCCCGCACTGGAATTACCACCGGCACAGGGAATACCCCTTCAAAATGATTCGTTGATCAATTGGCTTAACTTGATATCACCTGCGGTGCTGGCGAGCATAGAAACCAATCAAGACATATTAGACCTCGATAAAACAGTTCCAAACCGGGACAACATTGACCCCTACCTTTTTCACGTTAAGGAACTGCTAAAAAATACCAGTTACGGCACTCTGTTGGTCAATCCCCTGCAGCGCAAATATCATCAACTCTTTCATCACTTGATATTCACTACTGCGTGGCAGGAAACCTGTTGGCGTCAATACGAGCTTCGCAGAGGAAGGCTGCGACCAGTGACTTCAAGCGCTGGTGCGCTTGGTATGATGCAGATCATGCCGATCGTCTGGCGTGGCTTTTACGATTCAGATTCGCTTGGAAACAGCATCGAATACAATACCGCTGCCGGCGGCGAGATTTTGCACCGGTATTTGGTACGTTACGCAATCAGAAAGGGTGAGCACAAGCATAAAGGTGGGCTGGATAATCTCGCTCGTGCTACCTATGCCGCATACAACGGCGGCCCCCGGCATCTGAACCGTTATCGGAAAGCTGACACTTCTGACTCGCTTAAAAAAATTGATACTGCTTTTTGGGATAAGTTCGTAAAAATCAGAAAGGGCAATACGTTAGCGGTCAAGCAATGCTATCCCTACTAGTGACTTGAATCATATTCTGCGGCGTCCCCAGCAACAATCATTTCCTCTATCTCTTTTGCATCAAAACCTGCTTCAGCAAGTATTTGTCGCGTGTGCTGACCGAGCAAAGGTGCCGGGGAATGCACACCACCTGGAGTCCGCGAAAATTTGACTGGCATTCCAATGGTCTTTACCTCTCCTGCTGCAGGGTGGGTGGTGGTTACAATCATGTCTCGTGCAATGGTCTGGGGATCCCGATGCATCTCGGTAATGGAAAGAATCGGACCAGCCGGCAAGCCTCCTTGATCAAGCAAATCAAGCCACTCCGCGGTAGCGCGCATCCTAAATACTATATTTAGCTCTTCAACCAACGCTTCCCGATTGTTCATCCTCAGATCATTAGACTTAAAGCGTGGATCTTGTTTCAGTTTTGGGTTTCCGATCAAGTCGGTCAACCTTTCCCAGTTGGCCTGATTAGCGGCGCCGACATTGATCCAGCCATCTTTTGTTTGAAAGGCCTGGTAAGGGGCATTGAGAGGATGCGCAGAACCCATGGCAGTGGGTGCTTCCCCTGTTGCCAGCGCGATAGCTGACTGCCAATAGGTTTGCGAAATTCCAGCTTCATATAGTGATGTATCCACCTTCTGACCGAGTCCCGTCTGCAACTTATGGGCGTAAGCAGCCGCAACCCCCATTGCACCGAGGATACCTGCGGTAATATCAGTTACCGGCGCACCTGATTTCACCGGAGGTCGACCTGGCGCCTCCCCGGTTATCGACATCAGTCCAGACATGCCCTGGGCAATGAGGTCAAATCCGGGACGACCTGCATAAGGTCCAGTGCGGCCAAATCCGGAGATCTCACAGTATATGAGCCCCTTGTTGATATCCTTTAATCGCTCGTAGCCGAGGTCCAGACTCTCCATTGTGCCTTGGCGATAGTTTTCGATCAGCACGTCTGCGTCCTTGAGCAGGCACAATAGTGCTTGCTTACCTTTTTCACTTTTTAAATTGAGCACAAGTCCGCGCTTATTCCGATTCATCATCATAAACGCCGCGCTCTCACCCCCTATGCTTGGTGGCACCATACGGCGAGTATCATCGCCCTCCGCCTTCTCCACCTTGATCACTTCGGCTCCCATATCCGCCAGCATCCTCCCGGCCACTGGACCGGCCATGATGTGCGCCAGTTCGATTACGCGGCATCCCTTAAGCGGGCCGCTCACCTTATTCCCCTTTCCAGTCCGGCTTGCGCTTATCAAGAAAAGCTTCGAGGCCGTGCTTAAAATCTTCGCTTTGATAACACATCAACAGCATGTCTTGGTCTTCGATACTCTGCTTCAGTAAACGATGCTGCAGAACCTTCGTTGCGCGCAGTGTCAGCGGTGCCTGGCCTGCAAGTTGTTGCGCCAGTTTCGTGGCGCGTTGAAACAGTGTTTCCGCGTTGTCAAGTACTTCCGAAACAATACCGATCCGACTGGCCTCATCGGATTCCACCAGGCGGCTGGTAAAAATCATCTCCCTCACTCGGCCTGCGCCGACCAGAACATTCAATCGAGCCAAGGATTGTGCCGATAAGGTGTTGCCAAGGGTTCGAGCTATTGGAAATCCGAACTTGAGGCTGGCGGCACAAATTCGCAGGTCACATACCGAGGCTATCATGGCGCCACCACCGGTACAGGCGCCCGAAATAGCGGCAATAGTAGGGACTGGACTGGTTTCGATCGTATCCAGCACCCAATCAATCTGCTGCTCGTAGCTGATGGCATCCTGTGCAGTCTTAAACCCACGGAACTGACGAATATCTGTGCCTGCAGCAAACGCTTTCTCTCCTGCACCGCGAACAATGATGGCTTTGACCCCGTCCGGCGGCGAAGCACAAAATTCCGCCAATCCCGTATACATTTCAAAGGTCAGCGCGTTTCGTGCTTGCGCACGGTTGAGCGTAACGATCGCAACTTCACCATCGCGCTCAAGCAATAGATCCTGATTATCGGACATCAACAAATGATCTCATTAGATTAGCTGGATCTCATGATATTAATCAAAATGAACGGACTGCATGGTCAATCCTCTTACCTCTTAGCTTGGTTGTTAGCTCACGACTGACAACAAAGTATAAGACACGTTATATAGATAACTGTAAATCGTTCCGCGTTCAATTATAATTTTACAATGTCGAATTATACCAATAACCCCAAGCTGTTCAGGACATGGGCAAGCACCAAATTAGTACTATCAGTTCATTTAGATTGTGGGCTTTGCACTATGGATTCACAGGAAGTCTGATAGGCTTTACGTTTGAAGCCGATAGTCACGCACGGCAATAATTTTCAAATGGCATCTACAAACTCGTCTAACTCGGTCCGAGTTAACTTCGGCCAGACATCTCAGAAACCTCTCTTCAACCGACTGATCGCCAATGTCGAGGGTGAGGTCTTGAGCAGTGATTTCGATCGCGGTCGTTACGCCACCGATGCCTCGATCTACCAGATGATGCCTTTAGGGGTGGTGGTTCCGAAAACCAGTGAGGATTTATACCGTACATTGGAGTTTGCCCGTGCCGAGCGCATACCGGTGTTACCGCGGGGCGGTGGCACTTCGCAATGTGGACAGACGGTTAACAACGCCCTGGTCATCGACAACAGCAAATATCTCAACCAAATTCTTGAACTGGATGTGGAAGGTTGGCGCTGTGTAGTGCAGCCCGGCATTGTTTTGGATCAACTCAACCAACAACTTAAGCCGCACGGGCTCTGGTATCCGGTGGACGTGTCCACTGGATCGCGCGCCACTATCGGAGGCATGACCGCAAACAACTCTTGCGGCAGCCGTTCCATTCGATATGGGCTGATGCGCGATAACGTGATTTCGATTAATAGCATTCTAGCAAATGGAGACACCTTGAATATGGGGCCGCTTTCTAAGGTCGGAAGTGAAAAAACTGAATTGGTACAACAACTGCTATTAATCGGTGAGCAAGAACAGGAAGAGCTCCGAGCACGTTTTCCAACAGTAATGCGCCGAGTCGGGGGTTACAACATCGATGCGCTGGCTCCTGACCAGGAAGTCATCAACCTTGCACATTTACTGGTTGGTTCTGAAGGCACATTGGCTATATCTGAGTCAATTGAGCTCAAGCTGTCACCACTGCCAGAACATAAACTACTCGGTGTGTGCCACTTTCCCAGCTTTTACGAAGCGATGGACGCGGCCCAGCACCTGGTTAAACTTGAGCCCACAGCGGTAGAGTTGATTGATCGCACCATGCTCGACCTTTCAATGAATATTCCGATGTATCGATCGATCGTCGAAAAGTTTGTGCGCGGGCAACCCGAGGCACTGCTTTTAGTCGAATTTGCAGAATCCGATCCACAAGAAAACCTGCGTCGATTGACAGGCCTGAAACACACAATGAATGAGCTCGGTTTTGATTGGGAAAACGAGCCGAAAAAAAGGGGTGGTGTGGTAGAAGCCATCGACCCAGCTTTCCAGGCCGCAATTTTTGAAGTTCGCAAGTCTGGACTTAACATTATGATGTCAATGAAGGAAGCCAGGAAGCCAATCTCCTTCGTGGAAGACTGCGCGGTTGAGCTCAAAGATCTTGCCGAATATACCGACAGACTGACTCGTATTTTCGAGAAGCACAATACTATGGGCACGTGGTATGCCCATGCATCAGTCGGCTGCCTCCATGTTCGCCCGGCACTCAACATGCGTCTGGACCAGGATGTCAGGGCGATGCGCGCCATCGCCGAAGAAGCTTTTGATATGGTGCTTGAGTATAAAGGCTCTCATTCCGGCGAACATGGCGATGGCCTGGTACGCTCCGAGTTTCATCAGAAGATGTTTGGTAAAAAAGTAGTAGAAAGTTTTACCAAAGTTAAAAAACTGTTTGACCCCGATGGCATACTTAATCCTGGAAAGATTGTTGATCCTCCGCGTATGGATGATCGCAACCTGTTTCGCTATTCACCTGAATACAAAGTCGAGAGCATGGATACAGAACTGGACTGGTCGCAATGGCCAGGTCAAGGTAATGGATTTCAGGGGGCTGTGGAAATGTGTAACAACAATGGAGCATGCCGCAAACTTACTGGAGGCTCGATGTGCCCGTCCTATCGAGTGACACGTAATGAAAAGGACTCTGTTCGCGGACGCGCCAACTCACTTCGCCTCGCGATATCTGGACAATTGGGTCCAGACGCGTTTTATTCAGACGACATGGTGGACACCATGAAGCTTTGTGTGGGGTGCAAATCCTGCAAACAGGAATGCCCGACCGGTGTCGACATGGCACGAATGAAAATTGAAGTTGACGCTGCACGATACCTGCACCACGGACACAGTCTGCATCAAAAGCTGGTTGCAAATCTACCCGCATACGCGCCTCTGTTTGCGCGTGTCCCTTGGCTTGCCAATTTGAGAAACCAACTACCGGGAATGTCCGCTCTACTCGAATCTGTGACTGGTTTTTCAAAGCACCGCCAACTTCCAGAGTGGCGTAAAGATTATTATCAGCACGCCGAATCCGGTCCCGAAAAAGGGAAACAGGTAATACTGTTCGCCGACACTTTCAACACCTGGTTTGAACCGGAAAACCTGAGCGCCGCGACCAGGGTACTTGCCGCCGCAGGCTATCGCGTGATCTGTCCCCAATCTCAGCGCTCGGGTCGACCACTTTGCTGCGGCAGGACTTGGCTCACTTCGGGTATGGTTGATCGTGCCAGAAGGGAAATGTCGCGACTGGTTGATACTCTGCATGATTACGCGCAACAGGGCGTTCCCATTGTTGGACTCGAACCTAGTTGCACTCTGGGGCTGCGCGACGAACTTCCGTTATTACTCAAAAACACGCGAGCGCGAGTTGTGGCGGAGCAAGTCGTGCTATTCGAAGAGTTCGTCGCCGAGCATGCAACTTCTCTCGAGCTTAAGTCATTAACACAAAAAGCACTATTGCATGGTCACTGTCACCAGAAGGCATATCAACAGATGAGCCATGTCGAAAAAGCTCTTGGGTTGATACCGGGATTGGAGGTCGAAGCTATTGAATCTTCCTGTTGTGGCATGGCCGGCGCATTCGGGTACGCCAGAGACACCTACGAAGTATCACGAAAAATGGGGGAAGCCAGCCTTCTGCCTAAAGTTAGAGCGGCCGAAACTTCCACGTTAATCGTTGCCGATGGCACTTCTTGCCGTCAGCAAATTGAGTCAGATACCGATCGCCAGGCCCTGCATGTTGCGCGCGTACTCGAGATGGCGCTAAGTTAAACAGGCAATAACAAAGAATTATCCTGTCAGCGGCTTTACTGCAGGTGTAATGCCTTAGCAAACTTTTGACCCAGTTCAAGCACAGTATCTATTAACCCCTCTATGTGGGTTGAGCGAGTAGCGTGATTGACTATGCACACTCTTAATACGGGTCGACCGTGCAGGCGTGTTGCAGACATTAAAAACTGACCTTGTTTCTCAACCTCTTCTCGTATCTTCTCATTCACCAAGTCAATTTGCCCCACACTTAAGGATTTATCGGTATATCTGAAGTTTACGATTGACAGCTGCGGCATAGCGACTATTTCCAGGTTATCATCATAATCAACAAGTTCTGCAAGATACCGGGCACACTCCACATTATGGAAAATATTTCGACCCATGGCTTCGGCTCCATAATGGCAAAACGCGATAAAAGCCGGCAATGCACGAAACCTTCGCGACAGTTCGGGGCCAAGGTGAAAGAACATATGTTGCTCTGGAGGCCCGTCAGCCGGGAAGAGAATATAGTCGGAATGTTCATAGAATAATTCCCTTGCCGCAGAAGGATTTCGGTAGAGTAAAACACTGCTGTCGATCGCATTAAAGAACCATTTATGCAGATCCATCGAAATTGAATCCGCACGATCGATTCCGTCGAACAAGTGACGAAGCTCGGGACAAAGTAATACACCACCTCCGTAAGCGGCATCAACATGAAGCCAGGTTGAATGCGCTGAACATAGATCAGCAATATCAGCGAGCGGATCCACTGCGCCAGTTGTGGTAGAGCCTGCGCTAGCGACTACGCATAACACTGTGTGATCATATTTAAACTGTTCTTCGAGCCGATCCATTCGAACTCGATTACAGTCATCTGTTTCAACACAGATCACATTATTGGTGCCGACGCCGAGCATTGCCGCCGCACGTTGAATTGAGAAGTGGGTGGCGGTCGAACAAAGAATGACAGGCCGTTTTCCGTCGCATGCCTGCGCAAGACCAACCCGCCGAATATCACTTCCGACACAGCTAGCAATCGCTACCGAGAGTGCGGTCAGATTGGCAATGGATCCGCCACTCAAGAAAACGCCTTCAGCCTGTTCAGGATAGCCTGCATACTCACATAGCCACTTGATAACGGTCTGTTCGATTGTGGCGGCGGCCGGTGAACCAGGATAGCCGACCACATTCTGGTTGAGCGCCGCCACTAAGGCATGGCTTAACGGATCAACGGGTAGTCCCCCAGAAGCGATGTATCCAAAAAATCCTGGATGGGTGGTTCGTCGGCAATAATTTGATAACAGATTGTTGAGTCTTTCTAGCACCTCTTTGATAGGTGTACGCGCTGCGGGCAGTTTATCGGGGAGCATTGCCGCGAGGTCCTTTGCTTGGGAGGGGATAACGATCGGATCATTGGTCCGGTCTCTAAGCACCTTATCTATAATTTCTGTCAGCTTGATCTCCGGAAGCGCACTGAGATCGTATTTGGCCTCCATCACCGGGCTCTCTGGTTTTTTCATGTTTCTTTGTAGTGGACTGGTTTGCTTTACTTACAATCAGTTGACTTCGCAAAAGGCCCTCTCAAATCACTATAGCTGAAGTTTTCACAATTTATCGATTTGCGACAGCCGTTACTGCACCTCTATGCATGGATAGATAAAACGCATACATTTTACCTTCGGCGCCGAATCGGTGGATTTTATTTTGTGTTTTCTTCAGGACTATACAGGTGAGTATTGCACTGGCAAGCGGTTTCTCAAACCGTAAGATCGACCCGACACGTAGACGCGCTGGACTTTTGAAAGCGGACGGCTCTTCCGCGGATAATGACCGTGTAGAGATCGGGCCTACCAACCTAGCTTTTGAAGAATGGCAATCGCTGGGCCTTGAATGCCCTGATTTGACCGCGATGCGGGAGTTTCGCCTGGAGCGAATCAAATCAGAACTGGTCAAAAGAGATCTTGCGGGCGTGCTGCTTTTCGATCCCCTCAATATTCGATACGCAACGGATAGCACCAACATGCAGATGTGGATCAGTCACAATCACGCCAGGGCATGTTTTGTTGCGGCCAGCGGATACATGATTCTATGGGACTTTCATAACAGTCAACACCTTTCCGCTCACCTGCCGTTGGTCAAGGAGGTGCGCAGCGGAGCATCATTCTTCTATTTCGAATCTGGCGATAAAGTAGATCAGCATGCGCAACATTTTGCCGGATCCATCGACAGTATTTTGCGCCAGCACGCTGGTGACAATCGCAGAATAGCCGTTGATAAGATCGAGATTGCCGGAGTTCGTGCTTTAGATAGGCTAAGAATTGAAATTACGGATGGGCAGGCGGTAATGGAGAACGCCAGACTTGTGAAAGGGCCTGACGAGATCAAAGCGATGCGGTGCTCTATTGCCTCCACCGAGATCAGTATGGAATTGATGCAAAATGCCACCATGCCGGGCATTTCAGAGAACGAAATTTGGTCGGTTCTGCACTCGGAAAACATCCGGCGCGGTGGAGAGTGGATCGAGTGCCGACTGTTGTCATCCGGCCCACGAACCAATCCCTGGTTTCAGGAGAGCGGCCCACGAATCGTTAAAAACGGCGAACTGCTTGCGCTGGACACAGATCTGATTGGTCCCTACGGAATCTGTGCCGATCTTTCTCGGACCTGGATGATTGGAGATGCCAGGCCCAGCGACGAGCAAAAGCGTCTCTATCGCGCTGCCTATGAACATATCCAGTACAACGCAAGCTTACTCAAGCCAGGCATGAGTTTCCTCGAGATCACCGAGAAAAGCCAACGCCTGGCGCCAGAATATCGAGCCGGGCGCTATGGTGTAATTATGCATGGCGTAGGACTATGTGATGAGTATCCTAGCATTCGGTATCCCGAAGACGCCGAAGAGCATGGCTACGATGGCGTGCTTGAACCCGGTATGGCGTTATGCGTAGAAGTGTATATCGGTGTAGAAGGAGGCAAAGAGGGTGTCAAACTCGAAGACCAGGTCATTATCACCGAACAGGGTTTTGAGAATCTGACCAAGTATCCATTCGAATCGGCACTGCTTGAAGACTAGATTGCGTGTTTTTCTGGAGTGCTGTAGAAATTTGAATGCACACTGCCGAGCGGGCATTCGCGGATTTGTTCAGAAGCTGAACGCTCGCAAACAATGAGGTTACTGGTGAATCAACGATAGAACGCGGTGGTACGGGACCAAATAATGGTTCTGCCCTTTTTAGTGGACACATTAAAATACCTTGGAATGAAGAGACATTCGGGATAATATTTTTGGTTGGATTCCTGCTTGCTCGGATATGGCGTTAGAAGTTACCGCTCTGATAATCGATGAACGTCTGGCGGAGCTCGGCCTCAGTGTTCATTACAAAAGGGCCACCGCGTGCCACCGGCTCGTTTAAAGGTTTACCCGCGACAAGTAAGAACCGGCTTTCCTGATTGCCACTCTGCAACGTGACCGTGTCGCCTTTGCCGAGCACTGCCAGTTGATCACGGCCCAAGTTAAGTTGATTCCCCTCAGCATCTTCGAGCACTAGCCGGCCATTAATAACGTAGACAAACGCATTGTGATCTGCAGTGAGGTTTTCGTTGAAGTCGGTGCCTGGTTGCAGCGTTACGTCGAGATAAACCGGTTCGGTAAGCGGTTGACTGACCGGGCCAGTCGTGCCTCGCGAGGTCACGCCACTGATCACCTTAACCGTGGTGCCGTCCCTGGATTCGGTTGGAATATTTGCGGCGTCATACTCCTGGTAAGCTGGCCTGTCCATCTTGTGTGCGCGAGGCAGGTTTATCCAGAGTTGAAAGCCTTCCAACAGACCATCCTGTTGTTCCGGCATTTCGGAATGCACGATACCCCTGCCAGCCGTCATCCACTGTATGCCGCCAGGCTCGATGACACCTTCGTTTCCGGCGTTATCCTTGTGACGCATGCGCCCGTTGAGCAAATAGGTTACGGTTTCAAAGCCTCGATGCGGATGCGCAGGAAAGCCCGCGATATAATCGTTCGGGTCATCCGAGCGGAACGCGTCGAGCAGCAAGAACGGGTCGAGATCCATTAGTGCGGGCTGTCCGATAACGCGCACCAGATCGACACCGGCGCCGTCGGTTGTTGCTTGCCCGGTAATGACTTGTTGCACTTTACGTGTGTTCATTGGCTTGCTCCTGGGCCGCTGTGGCCTGATACTTTTGTTCGATTTTTAACAGCGCCTGAGTAAAGCTTGTCTCGGCATCGAGGTTCATCTGGTCGGCCTCTAGAATATTAATATCGTCGATACCGATGAAACCAAAGACCTGCTTCAGGTAACCGCCAACAAATTCTACCGGGCTCTCCAATAGCACACCACCCGTCGTAATAATAATATCTGCCTGCTTGCCCTTGAGCAGTCCCTCGGGGCCATTGATACTTATAGCGAAAGATTACATCGGCGATGCCAAGTTCGTCCAGTAGATCAAGAAACTGGCCGAAGTGCATGCCGTGTTCGACCATTCGTCTCGGGAAAAACGTGAAGGGCGGCTTATCGCACTGGCCACGCGTCGCCGACCGCTGCCGCCGACCCGGCGGCAGAATGCGGTCGACTGCAATCGCTTATTGGCCTTGCCAATACATTCCTGTTGTCAGTTTTTCTCGTGCGGGTAGATGACCTTCCAGTCCTGCTTCATGTCAACAACCGTCCAGCCTTTCGCCTGCGCTTCGTCGAGGCCTTTGTCGAGACGGCCAAAGCTTGGAACTCTCGATCGTAGGCCCATTCGCGCTTGGCATCAGTGTGGTGGACGTATAGCGCGAACCGCGGCCCCTTTCCGGCAGTGGTCCATTGCAGCATCTGCAGGTCGCCGTCGGAGTTGCCGAACGCTGCAATGGGCCGTCGACCGATTTGCTGGTGGATAGCAATGGGCTTGCCTTCCTTGTCGTCAAAGAAGTCGAGTTCCGGCAGGCGGACAAGAACCGGCGTGCCTTCGTGCATCTCGAACTTCACCTTGATGCTGCTGCCAATCACCTGCTCAGGTGGGATACCGTAGACTTTCTCGGACCACGGGCGCATGAACTCGATGCCGCCGCCGGAAACGATGAAGGTTTTGAAACCATTGGCCCGAAGGTAATCGAGCAACTCCAGCATGGGCTAATAGACCATCTCCGTGCACAGGCGCTTGCTCGTGGGATGTTTTGCCGTGGATATCCAATCCTTCATGATCTTCTCGAACTGCTCGGTGGTGTTGCCCGCGTGGGTAGCCATGACGATTTCGAGGATCGCATGTTCGCCACCTGCAAATGCGCCTTTGACGTCCCCTTGAGCAGCGAGGCGAAGGGTTCCTGGTCCTTCCATTCAGGATGCTCTGGTGCGAGCACCTTGACACGGTCGAGCGCCGAAGAGGAGAAAGAAATACATCGGCTGTTCGGCCCAAAGTGTGCCGTCGTTGTCGAACACGGCGATGCGCTCAGCGGGTGGTACAAAGTCTGGCGACCCTTTCTCTGTTACCGTCGCCACGAATTCGACAATGGACTGCTTGGTCTTGCCATCGTTCCAGGAGGGGAGCGAGTCAACGGTCTGTGCGTCCGCCGGGGTACTGAAGGCCAGACCCACGTGAGCAAGGGCTAACAAGGCGAGGGCGGTGGCTAGACTCCTGATGATGGGCTTCCTGATCATTGATCATTCACCACTGTTAAAAATATAAAAGGAAATAAAAAAAGGACAGACTAAGTTTGCCAAGGCAACTTGTGGTCTATCCCTGTTTGCGTACGGAAGGGTCGGCTTGGCCCAAGCGTTGCCCCTTGGACAACGCTTGGGCCGATGCCGCCAGATTCCCTAAGGCGATCCGATAGTGTTGAGGATCTTCTCCTTCGCATCGCCGATGGTGAACGATCCCGGCTTCTGGCTGGGCGGGAACTCCTCGAAGGTGGCAAGGAATTGGCCTACGTAAGCCGCCGCCGGCGCCAACAGGAAGACGCGATCTAGGAACCAATCGTAATAGGTGTTCGATGTGATCTGCCCACGCTCATAGGGATCGCGCCGCAGGTTGAATAGCAGCGGCATGCGCAGAACGGTCCAGGGTTCCGCCCAGGCCCGCATAGTCTGCGGGAAGCGATGCTCCATGAAGACAACCTTCCATTCGTCGTATCGCAGGGCGGTCAGATCACCGGTATCCGAGAAATAGAAGATCTCGTCGCGCGGTGTCGTTTCCTCTTCACCCAGAAGGTAGGGCAGCGTGTTGTAGCCATCGAGGTGGACCCGGTAGTCACGCCCGATCGCCTTAACACCATCTCCCTTTAGCTGCTCCTTGATGTCATCCACACCAGCCACGGCCAGGAAGGTCGGCAGCCAGTCCATGTGGTGCATGATCTCATTTGAGATTCGCCCGGCCTCGATCTTGCCGGGCCAGCGCACCATGGCCGGTACGCGGAACGCGCCTTCCCAATTGGTGTTCTTTTCACCACGGAACGGCGACCACGCTGCATCCGGCCAGGTGTTCATGTGCGGCCCGTTGTCGGTGGAGTAGAACACCAGCGTCTCCTCGGCAATGCCGAGTTCGTCAATCAGGTCGAGGAACTGGCCTACATGCATGTCATGCTCGATCATGCCTGCGGCGTACTCATCGACTTTTTTACCAGCGACCTCATTGGCCATGGCTCGGCGCTCTTCGGTGACGTGGACCCGGAAGTGCATGCGTGTACCGTTCCACCAGACAAACCAGGGCACATCCTCTTGTTCCTTGGCCCGGATGAACTCGATCGCGGCGGCAAGGGTCTCATCGTCGACGGTTTCCATGCGCTTCTTGGTGAGTGCGCCGGTGTCTTCGATCTCCTGACCGGTGACAGCCCCATTTTCGTCGTAGACGGCGGCAGTCTTAAGTACGCCGCGCGGGCCGAAGACCTCGGCGAAGGAACGACCGTCCTTCATGACCAGGTCATTGGGATAGTCCTCGTTCTCCGGCTCTTCCTCGGCGTTCAGATGATAGAGGTTGCCAAAAAACTCGTCGAAGCCATGTTTTGTCGGCAAATGCTCGTCGAGGTCGCCGAGGTGGTTCTTGCCAAACTGCCCTGTCGCATAGCCCTGTTTCTTGAGAAGCGCAGCGATGGTGGCGTCTTGTTCCTTCATGCCCTGCGGGGCCCCAGGCAGGCCGACCTTTGAAAGCCCGGTACGGAAGGCCGTCTGCCCGGTGATGAAGGTGGATCGGCCGGCTGTACAGGACTGCTCGGCGTAGTAGTCAGTAAATATGATGCCCTCATCGGCGATCCGGTCGATGTTCGGCGTCTGGTAGCCCACCAGCCCCATCGTATAGGCCGAGATGTTCGTTTGCCCTACATCGTCGCCCCAGATCACCAGGATGTTGGGCCTGTCCTGTGCAGAGGCGCTTGTCCCCAGCCCTATAGTCGATAGAAGCGCGATGATCGCGGCAAGTCGTATTTGCATCATAATCGTTTTCCTTTAGGATTTAATTTTTAACATTTTCTACTGCATATATATTATTCTAACTTTAGTAAATATGCTAACTTAATGAGTTAAACCAAATATTCCAATCTTAAAATATCTACAACGCCGACCAGTTGGCCGCAGGATTTCGGTTAATCCAAGGATTATTCGTCAAACGCCAGTTTCAACTTGCTTGCAACTTTCTTCAGTCGTTTATCGCCTGTCCAGAGCATGGCATTTTCCGCCAATGCGGTTGCAGCAAGCAGATGGATATCAATATAACCGACTCCCAATCCCATCAGTTGATTACGTTCGATAAAGTGCAGTGCCTCTGCCGCGGAGGCGACCGGTGACTGTGGAAGGTCATTGGCCAGTCTGAGAATTTCATCGCGGTTGCGCAAATTTCCGCATGCCAGTTCACCTATGACAAAGGGGTGTGTCAGTACCTGGCTTCGGTCAAGTAAATCAGCAAGCCGGGTATCACCGGAGCGCAGATGGTCGATCCAGATCGAAGTATCGACCAAGATCATTTTGCAGGATCGGACTGGCGACGAGGTATTGGTTTCAGTTGAGGCTCGCTTCCTCCCAGTCGCGCCAACCGGCGCGCGCTTTCTCGCTCAATAAGGGCGCGCAGCCCCTCTCGAACGAGTGCAACTTTCTCGCTCACCCCAGTAATCCGCTGAGCCTCTGCCAGTAATTGGTCATCGATATTCAGTGTGGTTCTCATGAGTAATCTCCCTCATCAGGAGGCATAATTTATGACATCATATGATGTTATATTAGATGCGCTTATTGCGCAAGAGCGTGTCGTTGAATAGCGCTTGAGCTCCAGTGATCTACAGCGAAAGCTGACATAGCCTGCCGATTGGCCGCATAAGGTTTGTAATTTTCAGTGACAACTAGCAACGATTTCTGAACATGGTATTGTTCATGGTATTGTCAGCTGTTCAAAAAATAAGTTAGTGAATTGAATGTGTAAAAAGGGCTTATTTACAATCGAGTGGGAGTGACCGGTACTGGCTGGCAATGACTGGCACTGGATGGCATTAGCAGCAGAAAAAGGGAATACTGGAAGTTAGAGCACGTGTCCAGATTTATCAGGGACAGTTCTTACGAATGGGTCTGCGCTCGAGTTATAGTTTATAGATTTTGGGGACACAATGAAGGGTACTAACTTTCACGGACCGTTAAATTAAGCTCCAATCATCTTCTGTTCATAGGCATCCGGAGATGCATAATTCAGAGTTTGATGCAGTCGCTTTCGATTATAGAATATTTCAATGTAATCAAAGATCGCTGATCGTGCTTGGTCTCTGTTGTTAAACGTCGTCCAGTAAGTCAGCTCATTCTTTAGGTTGCTAAAGAAACTCTCTGCTACAGCATTGTCCCAGCAGTCTCGCTTGCGACGCATGCTAGGAATGATGCCGTGTTCTTGTTGGGTCTCTTGATACCGGTCTGTGGCGTAGGTCGCTATTCGATCAGCATGATGAATCAAACCAGGACCGGGCTTGCGATGCTGGATAGCCATATTCAAACTGTCCTGGACATACCGAGTCAGGTATGGCAGCTGGTTTGGATCAACATCCTGAATTAACAGAGCAGTTGATTGCTCTAATTCCAATGGGACGTATGGGTCTATCCCAAAATATTGCAGACGCTGCTGTATGGCTTTGTGATGATACCTCCTCGTTCATAACCGGTCATGTACTTGTCATTGACGGAGGCCAGACCATTACGTAGTTTAGAATGCAGCAGGTGGTACTTGACCGGACGGGTTAAATATAAAGAAAGCATAACAAACGCACGCACATGGAACTTGTTCCGCCTGCGGCTCCATAAATCCGGTGATGCATAGCGTTAGCTGGTCCCTGATCGCTGATCGCTGATCGCTGATCGCTGACTATAGAGGGGTATATTGATAATGAAACGAACTTTACTCACTGTATGCACACTGGGCTTCTTCCTGGTCTTCAGTACCCCGGCGGACGCTCAGACCGTTGACTCGCTCCCTTCCTGGAACGATGGCAAGACCAAGCAGTCCAGTGATCGCATCCTTCTCAGCAGGTGGTTTCTCTCGATGGAGTTATCACATAGTCCAATCGCCTTTTGATACATCAATCTGGATTCTTGCAGATTTCCAAGCCGTCGCAATAGCTCTGCCCGAGCGGTGAAATAGGGATGATAAGCACCGAGCCTATCCAGATTACTAATTTGATCAAGATACATTAGGCCGATTGCTGGTTCCTCGGCAAAGGAAAGTGCGACTGCTAGGTTTAACTTAATGACCGGATTGCTATCTATCGATTCCAGCTTCTGATACAGCAATACTATCTGCTTCCAGTCAGTATCGCTGAACCTAGCTGCATGCGCATGCACTGCACTAATTGCAGCCTGAATTTGATAGCTGCCTGGTTTACTCTTAGCAAGGGCGTCTCTCAGAAGTTGATCCGCAGTTTCGATAAAGGAACTGTTCCAGCTTGCTCGGTATTGATGCTCAAGATCGATCAACTCACCTTTGTCACTAATTCTTGCGGCTTTTCGCGCGTGATGAAAATAAAGTAGCGCCAGCAAACCCATTACCTCTGGTTCTTCCGGCAATAGTTCTAACATCATAGTTGCTAGATGGACCCCTTCTTCACAAAGCTCCGAGCTTATTAAACTATCGCCAACGCTACGGTAATATCCTTCATTATAAATAAAATAAATTACTGCGAGGACTGCAGACAACCGTTGTTCGATTAGATGCGCTGGTGGAACCTGGTAGGGAATCCCCGCTGACTTTATCTTGCGCTTTGCCCTGACTATTCTCTGGGCCATCGATGATTCTGAAACCAGGAAAGCTTTCGCAACTTGTAATGTGGACAATCCACAAAGTGTCTTCAGGGTTAATGCCACTCGAACCTGTTCACCCAATGCAGGATGGCAACAGGTAAAAATTAAGCTTAATCTCTGATCGGGATACTCTGAAATATCACCCTCCATCGCTACTTCTTTTTCAATTTGCTCAAGAATCAGCAGTTGTTCGGCTTTTGAACGATATACCTGTTGTCGTCTTAGCCTGTCTATCGCTTTGTGCTTAGCCGTCTGCATTAGCCAGGCGACGGGCTTTTCAGGACACCCGCTCATAGGCCACTTTTCTAACGCAGATACTATTGCTTCCTGCAGCACATCCTCCGCAAGTTCGATGTCTCCAAACTGTTTTGCTAGGATTGCGAGTATGCGTCCATAATGGTCCCTTACCGTATGCTCAATATTGCTATTAATGACATCGGATTGAGCCACGTCAAATCAGATTCAACTGAAAATAGTCTGTTGTGACTCGATCGAGCGGTTTCCGCCAACGGAAAGAGTGTCAGGCTTGATCGGCACCAGGAATCTGCATTATGGGACGAACTTCAATGCTGCCATACTTTGCGGTTGGAATCTTCGCAGCACATTCCAAGGCTTCATCCAGGTTTTTGCAATCAAGCAAATAGTATCCACCCAGAACTTCCTTGGTTTCTGCAAATGGGCCATCACTGACTTGCGTCTCACCATCTCTTACACTTACAGTGGTTGCGGTGCTGATCCTGTCAAGAGGTTGACCACCTTCAAAAATGCCTCTTTCTCTAACCTCTTTAGTGAATGCATAATAATCGTTCATAAACTCGCCGTATTCCGCTTCACCTGGCTGTGGACCAGCATCTTCAGCACTATAGATAAGTAACAGGTATTGCATCTTGAGCCTCTCTAGTTCGATTACATTTCCATCGTTTCGGCAACTTCGACTGATCCCTGGGCTTGTAGTATAGGACACCCTTTTGCTAGCGCTAGAGCCTCTTCCATGCTGGCGGCATTGATCAGAGAATATCCGCTAGTAGGATTCGCACCCCCATCACCGGTAACCGACCCATCGCTATGAACCGTTGATGACATTCCAACCGGATTACCCCAGTCAGCCACTGCATCTCCCATCCCATTGAGCCAATTCTGCCACGCGGCCATTACCTGGGCACCCTCTTCTTCGCTTTGTGGTTGGCTACCACCATGATATACAAAAATATATTTAGTCATTTCACTGTCCTCTGAATAGATTTGGTTATTGCCTTTCTAGAATACACAAGAACGGACACATGCTTCCAGGAACCTGGCCATCTAAACTGACACAGTTTCGCCGAATTCATTTAAATAACGAATAAGAACAGGAATTTTCGACAATTGAGCCAAATTTATTCAATTTCTGATCAAATTCATTGGCGACCAGGCCTGGCGTAACGGTAGATGTGAGCGCCGTATTCGACTAAGTTCGGTAGCCGACTACCTGTCGGACTTGATATCAAGCACAACAAGTGAATCAGGAGTTTAGAAATAGTCTATTCTTGCTCCAGTTGCCGGGCAGCCTCGATTCCCGCGCGAGTATCTACTCTGAAAAGCAACAAACCACCCCCGACAAAAAGCAGAATCAACACCAGTATCGCGTCTCTTTCATTGGCACCTGCTACCATCACAGGGACTAGTGCCATGAGTAGCGGCCCGAGAATACTGGCGAACTTACCCACCATGTTGAAGAATCCAAAAAACTCTGCTGTTTTCGATCGAGGTATCAATCTTGCAAACAGCGACCGGCTGAGACTCTGAACGCCGCCCTGAACTAATCCGATTGCCACCGCGAGTTTGTAGAAGTCTGCACTGCTTTCGAGCCAGCCCCAGGCATAAATCACGGCAGCGGTGTATTTTCTCCCCTAGCCAGCCATAAAAAATCGCGGCTGGAAAAGCATCAAACTGGGTCAGCTGCAATGCCGAGATCAAGCTTTGAGGCGGCAGTTCCAGCACTCTATTGGCAAAGAACACTGCCATTTTAATAATTGTTCCTACCCCGTCTATATAAAGCCAGTAGCCCGCAAGAAATATAAACATCACCTTGAGCTTTCGAACTTCACGGAAGGTGTTGATCAATTGTGACCAGCCTTCTTTTATTGATCCCCTCGCACTGGCAACATTTTTAGTAGGCGTTTCCCTGACAGTTAATAGTAGCGGAATCGTAAATACAGCCCACCATAGGCCGACACTGATAAACGAAAGCGATAACGCGGCAGATGCATCTGCAATTCCAAACATTGAAGGTTTGGTTACCATCAATACGTTTATTAGGAACAGCAAGCCACCGCCCACATAGCCAAGTGCGTATCCGAAACCTGAGATGATGTCGAGCTCATCTTCTTTGGCCACATCCACGATCATGGAATCGTAGAATATATTTGCACCCGCAAAGCCGATTTGGCCAAATCCATATATCACCAGTCCAATCCCCCACATTCCGCCATGAACCCAGGCTAGACTTGCGCTCATTACAATCCCTAACATTGCAAAAGTAGCCAGAAACTTTTTACGGCTGCCCCCACGATCGGCGATTGCGCCAAGAACAGGCGCTGCAACTGCGATTAGTATGCTGGATGTGGCGAGACAGATATTGAACCAGAACTGAGAATCCCGGATGCTGATACTCTCACTCAACATTCCGTAGAAAACCGGGAAGAAGCCGGCCATTACGGTGGTAGCAAACGCTGAATTAGCCCAATCGTATAAAGCCCAGGACAACACCTGTCGATCAAGCAGGATTCGGTTCATGTCCTGGTAGGAGAGTTGTTATGAGCCGGTCAGGCGATAATGATAGTGACCAGCATGATCATTTGTGCGGCGTTAATTATCACGCTGCGCCTGTGCAACGCATCAAACTTCGCTTTATCACCAGCGTTCTCGGTTTCATTCCATCTGTCTCGCGCTTGGTTTATCTTCGGCACTAGAATCTGCCGAGAGTATACAAACCCTATAAGAACCATCGTCATTAAAACGCTGCCTTTTGGCGAGTGAAACAAACACACGAGTAGAGCCGCAATCGAAACGATAATTCCCCATAAAAAGTATCTTGGAAACACTGTCCGAAGATACAGTCCGGCTTGATCCGGTTTCAAACATCTAAACGCAGTCGGCGCTACCACGGCTGCAAAAAACACCATGGAACCCAATAGAAACGAAACGATTACATCAATTATTAGTGAATACATTTTGTCGCCCCTTCATGCGGCGCTCTGTTTTCGCAATTGTATGAGAAAAGTGATGTCAACGAAATGCATTGTCAATGGTTTTATCCTCATGGGTTCCAGCTCAACGAGTCAACATCGATCAACTCGAAGAAATACGCAGCAAAATCTTCTTTGTTTGCTCAAGCTGGCCCAATAAGATCTGTTTTTGTTTTGGATCCAGGTTTTGCACAACCTCAAGAATAATTTGAGCCGAAACCTTTCGATTATGCAGGTCCCTTTCAGGATTATGAATTCTCATCTGGTCTTGGTAGAGTCGAAGGTGTTCCGTCAGTTTTACTTCAAATTCCGGTCGTTCACGTTCTTCTAGTAATTCAATCAGCTGCTGCTCCCAGTGATTCCAAAGCAAGTGTCTTTCCATGGGATCATTGTCATACTGCGTTAGCCCTTGGGAGATAATGCGTTGCTGCTCATCATTCAGCGTTATGCCGAACCTGCGGGTGTTTTTAACTATGCTGTTGAGACGCTTTTCGTTTCCACGCTCGCTCTTTCGCTTTGCCATCCATTCGAGAAACTTCTCATTCTGTCGCGAGAAGTGTTCGGCCACCTGAGCGACCTGCCTGTCTTCCAAACTCTTTAAAAAAGTCGTGGATTGAACAAAAGGGGATTTCAGGAAGCCTGTCTTGGCGAAATTCCTAGCCGTTTCCATATCTTGCAGCACCGCATCGTGATTGAGGAGACCCGACTCGACCTTTACCTGCAATTCTTCAATAAACTCTGCATATCGCGGCAGCTCGTTGCGGCGATGCCACGCAACGTATTCATCCACTGCTTCTCGAATTTCCCCCTTCTGGGCGTTCGAAAAATCGGCCATCGCCAAAATTCGGTTATTAATATTATTGTCCATGCGGCCATAGAAATACCGAATTACGAGAGAATTGGTAGTACAGCCAACCACTCCAAGGGCGACGGTTACGACAATCAAAAATCTGAACAACCTTGACAATATCTGAATCCTGTTAGCCTATGAATATTAGTCAGCAATCACGTATTTGAGTTCCAGTATTCTCGTCGATTGACTGGTTGGGTTACCATACCTACCCTGAATGTGTTCAATCTAACCGGTTCTCTAAAAATGAATAACGCTCAAACTGTCTGGAAAGCAATTACTGAAAACCAAGTTGACAAAGTATGTTACCTGCCGTGCAACAAACTTAACGCATTGATGCAGCTGGTTCCTGATTCGGTTTCTGTGTGGGATATCACCAAGGAATCCGTTGGTCTCGGGCTATGCTTTGGGCGCAGCCTGGCTGGAAAACGCAGTGCAATGATGATCCAGAATACCGGTCTCGGGAATTTGATCACAGAGCTGTATACGATGCAAAAATTGTATCAGGAGGCACTGCCCATTTTCGTATCATGGCGTGGCTATCACAATGAGCCGATCGAGGCTCAGATTATTCTCGGCGGTAAAATTGAAGACATCTTAAATGCCATCGATGTCGAATACAGCATTCTCAAATCAAATGACGATATCGTCGACTTGGAAGCCGACTTGTACGATGTTTACAGTGAAGGAAAGGTCAAGGTTTACCTGATGTCTCCTGAGCTTTGGGAAACAAATAACGCCGATTACCATGTTTTTGGTCAACCGAGCATCAAACCAGTACAAGTGTCAGCTTCAGGTTACAGTGGAAGCCCGAGTAAAAATCGTATCGAAGCCATATCCGAAATAATGGATGTGGTAGCAGATGAGGATGTGGTGGTTTCGCAAATCGGGTTTCCGTCAAAGGAGCTATATAACACTAAGGACAGGGCCAGTAATTTTTATATGTTAGGTGCCCTCGGATCCGCAACAGAAGTCGGCATCGGTCTTGCTCTGGAGCTCCCGAAGCGCCATGTTTACGTAATAGATGGTGATGGATCTTTTTTCTTTAATCCAAATCAGTTGATAGATATTGCAACATACAATCCCCCTAATCTCACTGTGATATGTCTTGATAACGGAAGCTGGGGTTCTACTGGAAACCAGCCCACGCTCAGCTCCCAGGGTATGAACTTATCCGGCATGATCGGTGCCATGGGAGTTGATTCTTGCGGTATGACTGACAGTACCAGCGAGTTTAAAGATATGCTCGGTGATCGTTTACGATTTGTGCATTACATGATCAAGGCAGGTAATGATAAAACCGGAGGTGATATCCCTCTTAAAGCTTTGGAGATCAAAAGCAGATTCATGCAGAATATAAGTAACAAGAAGCGCTATATACTCTAAATCAGTCAAAGTCTGCTTGATTTGACTCTAGAATAGTATTCAATATCTCTTGCGGATCTGCATCCCAGTTCAGGACAATATCGAAGTGATTTCGGTTGCGAACTTCAACTAACCGACAAGGCACCCTGGCGCTGCACAATTGCTCGAAATAATCCCTGGCCTGTCTTCGAAACTCACGAGTATCATTCTGTGCAACGGCAATCAAAATCGGTATAGAAATACTTGAGATGTTGAATAATGGGCTCAAATCGCGGGCTTTTTCAGCGTCGAGGCGCAGCATCTTATTGATCGATGTAAAGCAAATCGGGACGAGATCGTAGATACCACTAATCAACACCACCAGCCGAACACCCTGCAGTAATTCATCTGCTTGATACCGGCTCAACATATGCATGACAAGCTGCGCCCCCGCACTGTGTCCGGAGAGCGATACGTTCCTTGGATCGATCCCGAAATCCGAAGCATTAATCAGCAAATGGCGAAGGGCCGAATAGCATTCATCGACCATCTGATCAATGCTGGCTTCAGGAGCAAGAGTATAATTGACGACACCAAGACTCACGCCGTTATTGACCAATGGTCTTGCCATGGTCGCTGCATCTTTGGACGCCAGCTCTTGCCAGTAACCCCCGTGGATGAATACATGTAATGGTGAATCGGGGCCACTAGCATGATAGAAATCCACCACCTGTCCCGGTTGGTCTCCATATTCAGTATCCAGATCCACAGTTACCAGCTGTCTTGCTCGGGCGCTTTCGATTTTATATTGTTGTATGAAAGATAAGTATTCACCGCCCGTCATGCTGCTCGGCGAATATTCAATTTCCAGCTTTTCGCTGTCCATCCCGCGATACAATGACATTGTTTAAAATTTTAATATTCTGATGACGTTAACCCGAAAGGATTGTATTGCATTAGACCAGAAGGACCCACTGCAGTATTGCCGAGACAGATTCCTGACCGCAGCTGACCGCATTTATCTGGATGGAAACTCTCTAGGCGCAATGTCCAGATTGGCACCAGCAACACTAACCGCCACTGTGGAACAAGAATGGGGCCAGGATCTGATCCAAAGTTGGAACAAAGCAGGTTGGTTCGAACTTCCATCCATCCTGGGTAATAGAATCGGCACCTTGATCGGCGCTGACAGTGGGCAAGTGGTAGTGTGTGACAATACTTCCATTAACTTGCATAAAGCGCTGCATGCTGCACTCGGCATTAACTCGTCTCGCTGCCGGATACTTGCCCATCGAGGTGATTTTCCCACCGATCTATATATTATTCAGAGCGCAGTCACGAGCTGCGGTCGTGAGGTGCAGGTGGATTTAATTGAAAACGAGCAGGAGATTGCGGAGCGGTTCGACCAAAACGTCGCTGTTGCGGTACTTTCTCAGATTAACTATAAGACCGGAGCGCTTCTGGATATGGAGCGCGTCAATCAAGCTGCCCAATCTCAAGGCGTATTGGTTGTGTGGGATCTTTGCCACAGTGCAGGGGTGATGCCTGTCGAATTAGACCGTTATCACGCGGATTTTGCTGTCGGATGCACCTACAAGTATCTGAACGGTGGCCCGGGCGCACCAGCCTACATCTATGCCGCTACCCGTCACCACCAACAGATGACCCAGCCTTTGTCAGGCTGGTGGAGTCACGCTAATCCGTTCAGTTTTTCACCTGAATACGAACCTGCTGTAGGTATTAAACGAATGCTGTCTGGAACCCAGCCAATATTGTCGATGCGTGGTGTGGAATGCGGCCTCGACACTTATGACGGGGTTTCAATGCAACAAGTGCGCGAGAAATCCATGGCCCTGTGTGCTCTGTTTATAGAATTGATTGAACAGGAATGTTCAGACTATGGGTTGGATGTAATTGGACCATCTGAATTTACGCAACGCGGCAGTCATGTATCTATTGCTTTTGAGCATGGATACAGCGTAGTACAGGCTATGATCGACAGGGGCGTGGTGGGTGACTTCAGAGCGCCCAGTTTAATGCGTTTTGGGTTTTCCCCTCTTTACATCAGTTTCGAAGAAGTTTGGAATGCTGTTGCTACCCTTACAGACTGCCTGCACCAGAAATCCTGGCTCGATCCAAAGTACGGTCGGATCGCTACGGTGACCTGACTCGCTCACCAGCCGCATTCCAGCACTCTATTCTCAGTTAATCCATTCATCTATGAAAAATAACATTGGTCTGCTATCGCTTTTTATCGCTTACGTTCTGCTTTATCCTGGTCTTACACTGCCTCTGCTTAGCCTCACGGGTACCGTCGAAAAAGCCGATATGGTTACAATCGGCAAAGATATTATTGTGGAGAGTCCGGAAACTCCGGAACTTATCGATACGCTGGCAGAAGTATTGCTCGAAAATATGGAAGTTACCGGTTCAATCGAAGTCTATAAAAAAACCAGAAGTATTCTTGACACTGTAGGGGAGCTGTTCGACAACGGTTACGCCCTGGTCGCATTTCTTGTGGCGTTGTTTAGCATAATTATTCCCGTAGTTAAGGGGCTGATGTTGCTGTTCAGCTGCCTGAGAATCGATCCGGCGTTAAGTCGTGTGCTGCGAAAAATCGGCGGCTATATCAGTAAATGGTCAATGGCTGATGTCTACGTTGTCGGAGTTTTTGTCGCATACCTGGCTGCCAATGCGGTTAAAAAAGAAGGTGGGCTGCTTAGTTTTGAGGCCTACCTCGGGCCCGGGTTTTACTTCTTTCTCGGCTATTGTTTACTGTCAATTTTATCGGCACAGCTGCTGCAGGACGAGGAATCTTAGTTCGTAGTTCCAGCTTTGCATATCTCTTCACAATTTCTTGCGACTGCAAATGTTATCTTAGGTTTAGATTTGAAGAGAAATTTCCTGTGAAAATGTTGCGCAATAGAATTAAAATTTCGATCATGCTGGTGACGCTGGCACTGCCTGCCGCTGGGCTGGCGAACTGTCCTGACTGGCTCAACCACTCAATGAAACGCCTGCACAGCAGCAAAACAGTCAACTTGTGCGAACAGTTCGCTGGCAAACCTATAGTTATCGTAAACACTGCGAGCCACTGTGGTTTTACACCCCAATTCACCGCCCTTGAAGCGATGTATCAGAAGTACAGTGACAAAGGGGTTGGGTTCATTGGGGTCTCCTCCAACTCCTTTTTCCAGGAAGCTTCCAGCGAAGAGAAGACGGCAGACGTGTGTTATCTCAATTACGGAGTGAGCTTCACTATGCTCTCACCGGTTGACGTTACCGGGCATGACGCCCATCCGTTGTTCAAAGAGTTGGCCAGACAGTCTGCCGGTCCAAAGTGGAATTTTTATAAGTATGTGGTAGACGCAGACGGTCGGGTTGCAGGTCGATTCAGTTCAACGGTCAAGCCGGATGATCCAAAAATTACAGGTCTTCTCGATCAGTTAACTACACAGGTCAACTAACTCTATATGCGGCTTAGCAGAAAGTCCGGTTTATCCACCACTAATCTGTTAATTTGCTGCCGGTCACGATCAGATTAAAGCTGTTCGATTAGATTTCTTATGTACGCAACGCGATGAGTATTTTCTTCTTCGAGACGGACCAACTCTTCTTTTATTACCTCAATTTTGTGTTCTTGGCTGTGTTTTGACTTTACAATCTTGTCGAGCTCAACCATAACGTCACGCACAAATGGCGAGATTTCATGTTCAACCCATGTGCCACGAGGCCCATTTTCTATTCCGCGTAGTTTCTCTGTTCTTGCGAATCTGAATTTCTTACTATCCGGTAACAGTGATCCTTGTTTACGTCTATAAACTACTCTAAGAATGTCAACATTATTCACAGTTTGCAGTGAATAACGATCTATTTGATCGGGATTGTTGATACCTAACTGATTCAAACTTTTGTAGTCTGTCATGGATAGAAACTCATATTATTTGTGCTGATTTATTTTAAGCAATTGAGCGCTTCTTCAAGCCTCGACATAATGCCTTCGATGTCCTCCAGTCTACTTGTCCCTACTGATATCCGAAACCAGTTCCCGTAGTTATATGCACCAAACCACGAGAAAGGTAAAACACCGATTCGTGCTACGTCCAACAGATACCGCTGGACATCATCGTATGTTTGCAGTGAATCTCCCTGCTTTGTCTCGCGACCGAGTATGTCAATCTTAACACTCAAATATATAGCGGCTTGCGGGGCAATGGCTTCCACATCGTGGCCTTTCTCCTTGAGTGACATAAAACCTGCATAGAAGCCATCTAATCTGGCTTCCAGGGCAGTTTTAAAATTTTTAAGATGCATATCAACCTCTGCATCCATAGCCAGGTATTCTCCCACTGCGACCTGGTCCGGTTTGGGTGCCCAGGCGCCAATATGGGCGATAATTGACACCATCTTAGCGATGACATGGCTGGCTCCAGTTGCCCAGCCCACACGGATGCCAGTACCCGCAAATGCCTTGGACATGCCGTCTACAAACACTGCGTAGTCGCGAATCTCCGGGCACTCGCGCACGGCGTGATAAAATCCGGTATCGCCAAAAGTCAGCATCCAATAAACCTGATCGAACATCACATACAGCGGTTTTTCATCCGCTGAACGCTTTTTGTTCAATCCCACCACCAGCTGACAGATCTCCACCAATACTTCTTTTGAAAGCACGGTACCTGTTGGATTAAGCGGAGAACAGAGCGCGAGCAAAACAGCATTATCCAGATGCGGCGCTAGGTTTTTCGCGGTTGGCATAAAATTGCTTTCGGGTGTGGTTTCAACAGTTACCGTTTCAGCACCCAGCATCGACGCATAGTGCTCATTGTTCCAGGAAGGCACGGGGAACACCACCCGATCACCAGGATCAACAATTGCCCGGTAAATAGCATAAATTACAGGCCGGGAACCGCTCGCAATAATCACATCTTCCGCCTGGTAGTCCAGTCCGCAAGTTCTATTTAATAGTTTGGCCACGCTTTCGCGAATACGCGGCAAACCAAAAGCCCCCGGATAATTAGTCTGATGATCGCGATAGGCTTTTATCGTTGCCTCCGTTAACGCATCCGGAATCGGAAATATACTCGGATCAAAATCACCGACAGTAAGGTTATATATAGATTCTCCTTTTGCATTACGAGCGTTGATCTCTGCCGCAATTGTCAGAATAGGTGAAGTTTGAATCTGCTCGGCGAGTTTTGAAAGTCTCATTTGTTTATTGGCGTTTGAAGCAGTTTGGTTGCAATAAAAAGGCAAAGTTTATATTCTTTAGGAAAAAACAGAAACTGAATAGCTCCGGTAACTATCGTAATCACAAAAATTACGGAGCGAATCAAGCAACCGAGGTGAGGTGTAGTTAATGAGAAGGCGTGTTTGTTTTAGCGTGGGTAGAAGGTCCTTTTCATTCCCATGGATTGCCGCTGGGGCCCTGAATTGCCCAAGGAGCGTTCTCTAATGGAGTCTTCTTCCACGTTGACGGGCTCCGATAAGGAGTCCTCTCAGCATTCTCAGGCCGTGCGTAAGCAGGTGACTGTATTATTTTGCGATATCGCGAACTATACAGAACGCGCGGGCGCCATGGACCCAGAGGATTTATCCGAGGAGATTCGTGAGTTTCAGTCGATCTGTACGCGAATTGCGGGAGCCTATCAAGGTCATATCTCCAACTACCTTGGAGACGGTGTCATGATTTTATTTGGCCACCCTCACGCCAGTGAGTTTAGCCCTGAGCGAGCTGTCCGTGCGGGTATTGAGATGGTTGAGTCAATCAAGAAAAATAATCTCAAACCCGAGTGGCAGGGGAAAATACCGCTAGCGGTTCGAATCGGTATTGCAACAGGTTTAGTTGTTGTCGGGGATCGAGCAGGAGAAAAACGTGATCAAGATGAACTGATTTTTGGTACCGCTCCAAACCTCGCCGCACGACTCCAGAGTATCGCAGTACCAAACACCGTCGTTACCGCACTGCGGACAAGACGGCTTGTTGGGCTGGCGTTCAAATTCAAGGATCTGGGACATTTTGACCTTAAGGGATTCAGTCAACCGGTTAGCGCCTGGCAGATTCTATCCGAACGAAAACTACAAAAGCGTCCGGGAAATATACTCAGTCGGAATTCCTCCACATTTATTAGTCGGAAAAAAGAACTAATGGCGCTTAATCGCGATTTTGAAAACGCGCGCTATGGATTCAGTCGCTTCATTCATATTAATGGCGAGCCCGGTATTGGAAAAACCCGGTTGGTCAGGACATTCGAGAAATCTATCACCCAAACAGATATTCACCGAATGCGAGTCAACTGTTCTCCCTATTATCAGAACAGTTTCCTTCGCCCGGTCAGCGATGAATGCCTACGTTGGCTGAGACTCAGCGAGAGCGATGACCTGGTTACTCGGCAGGCGAGCGCAACTTGGGCTATGTCGATCGTGAACATGGACACACGTGAACAACATCTTCTATTCACCGATTTCTTAGGCATTCCAGCTCCGAACGGACTGGCAGAACTTGATATGAGTCCAGAAGAGAAACGGCGTCGAATAATTAATGTTCTAGTTCGCGTCATTATGGAAGTCAGTACGGATCGCCCGGTATTGCTTGTCGCTGAAGATCTTCACTGGGCCGATCCATCTACTCTTGAGCTGCTGATCGAATTGATGAAGCAAACCTCGGAGGAGAGAATATTTGGAATCTTCACATCACGCACTCATTTTATTCCGCCTTGGGAAGACCCTGGATCTCCGACGGCAATCACCCTTGAGGGTTTGACACAGGTGGAGTCACGTCGCCTGGTTGAATCTGTGTTTGAGAACCATTATCTGCCCGAGAGCCTTAAACAGAATCTTGTGCACAAAAGTGACGGAGTGCCTTTATTTCTAGAAGAATCCTGTTTTAGCGCTATCAGCCATATGCAAAAAGTTACCGATGCCGGCACCTCTGCGGTTCCCCATGACTTTGATGTGCCGGAAACTCTTCAAGATTCACTAAATGCCAGACTTGATCAATTAGCTGACTCCAAATCACTGGCTCAACTGGCGTCCACATTTGGCGAGAGCTTTACCTTCTCTGCCATCAATGAGATTGCGAGGCTGAATCACATCGATGCCGATAGCGGCATAGATAGGTTAATAGAGGAAAATATTTTAGTACAGGAATCGGCAACGGGTGAAGACCGCTTCACTTTCAGACACGTTATGTTTCAGGAGGCCGCTTATCAATCGCTGCTGATCAAAACACGTCAGAAGTACCACCAACAGATTGCCGAGCTATTTTTAACCAGAGACCCTAACCTGGCCGATAAACATCCGGAGCTATTGGCACATCACTTCAGTAAAACCGAACAGATTTCACGCGCGATTGATCTTTGGCTCAAGGCAGGAGAATCTGCAATTGAAATGTCTGCATTCGCCGAATCCATCGATCACTTGCACCAGGGGCTGGAATTGATAAAAGCTCTTGATCCGAGCACAACACAAATGCGGGTAGAACTGGCGTTATTGATTAGCCTCGGAGTGTCTCTTACCGCAAAGGCCGGATATTATGGATTCGAGGTCACGCGAACTTACGAGCGCGCTGTAGAACTTGCCGAGCAGGTAGGAGACGATCGCGAGGAATGGACCGCTCTTTATGGGTTGTGGCGCTGCCAGATATCCCAGGCCGAGTACGGAAAAGGAGTACGACTTGCAACAATCTTAGGCACCCTTTGTGAAAAAATTGGTGATCCGATGCTGCAACTCACTGCAGGCGGGATAAAAGGAATGTCGCGGCTCGTCGATGGAAAGCTCGACAAAGCCGATCGGTTCATTGATCAATCGGTAGCCCTGTATGACAAGGTAGAGCAAAAAAAAGTCGGTCTCCGATTTGGTCAGGATCCGTTCGTTACGATTCAGGGACTCGGCGCGGTAACTAAACTCTTACGCGGCAATATCCCTCAATCCGTTGAAGCGATAAAACGTTCAATTAATGTCGCCAGGGAAATTGGGCACCCCTACACTATAGGTGAGACCCTCAAACTAGCTTCTATGTACGAGCAGATATCTCGCAATGTGGAGCAATTACGCCTATATTGCCTTGAAGCAATTGATATCAGCGAGCAATACGGATTCGAAGGGGTTCTCGCAACCCATAGAATATTTCTTGCCTTTGCCGATTTTGTCAGAGAGGGTAACGAGCGACAGATTGACATCATTAAAGACAACCTGATTCTTTATGAACAAAAATATGGCCTGCTTTTTCTCCCATACTTTCAGGGCGTACTCGCAGAGGCACTACTGATGGTCGATCGTTATGAGGAAGCTTTCGAAACAGCCAATGCTATCTTGCAGGACATCGATAGGAGCGGGGAAAACTGGGTGCGGCCTGTCACTCTCTGTATTAAGTCAGAAGCCGCCATCAAGGGAAACCTGGCGCCAGTGGCTGATTCCAGACGATGGTACATTGAATCTTTGGATACAGCGGCACGACAGGATTCACGCTTGATACTGGGGCGTGCTTTAAAATCCCATGCCTATTTTGAGATCGACCCCGAGACTGTACATGGCTATCAACAAATTGTTGAACAAGGCGACTCCTCCTCGCTCTTTGCCAACCACGATTACATCGCACACCGACACTAGAGATTGCATTGAAACACTAATAAGCGGCTTATACGTGGTGAATCTAGACTAACTGGTCGAATTTGGATAGGTGTGCAGTAATCGTATAACCTCCACGGTTTAAAATTAGTCCGTCATTATCCAGTCTACCAGGTGCTCCGGCAACTGGTCATCGTGAATGTATTCTTCAGAAACCACCCTACCCGTAACCCGCAATTCTCTCGGATTCCGTTCTAACTCTCGCCCCTCATGCAACAGTCGGTAAGCACATGTGAAAGGCATTAGACTAAGCGCGTCCAGGTTGTCCGGATCAAGCACCATACAACGGGGATTTATTTCTGTACGATGCTCATAGTCCATGCAGCGACAGGTATTTTGATTGAGAAACCTGCACGCTACATTTGTATAGTGAAGCTCGCCACTGTCTTCGTCCTCGAGCTTCACCAAACAGCAACGGCCGCAGCCATCACACAGATCTTCCCATTCCTGATTTGATAATGCGAGGAGCGGGCTACCCATACAGTAATTATGCAGCCAGGTTGAAGGCCGCGTCTAACAGTGTGCGGGTATAATCGTTTTGCGGATCTGCAAAGATTTTCTCCGCATCTCCCTGCTCTACCACATCGCCCGATTTCATCACCATCAATTCATCAGCTAAGGCACGAATCACGCTTAGATCATGAGAGATAAAAACATATGAAAGATTGTGTAATCTTTGAAGGCGGTTCAATAACTCAAGAACTTGAACCTGCACGGTGCGATCCAGCGCAGAAGTAGGCTCATCGAGAAAAAGCACCTTGGGCTCAAGAATCAGTGCCCTAGCAATTGCGATCCGCTGGCGCTGACCACCGCTGAACTCATGGGGATAACGAAATCGTACTTCCGGATCTATCTCTACCTCTTTTAAGATCTCCACCACTCGTTGATCACGCTCCCTTGGATCCGGCATTAATCCGTGGGCGTCCAATCCTTCACTGACGATATCTGTAATCGACATGCGCGGAGACAATGAACCATAGGGGTCCTGGAACACCATTTGCAATTCACGCCGCATGGCTTTGAGTTCTTCCCCTGCAAACTGATTCATATCACGACCAAGAAATGTGACCTTCCCCTCAGACTTAACCAGTCTTAGTAGCGCCAGCGCCAAGGTTGTTTTGCCTGATCCCGACTCGCCGACAATTCCCAGTGTATGCCCGGGTTTCAGCGCAAGGGAAGCATCATTTACCGCTTTTACATACCCTACAGTCCGCTTGAGAATCCCTCGCCTAATCGGGAACCAAACTTTCAGGTGCTCGGCCTCAATAATAGTTTCACTACTCGGATCTGGAGCAGTTCGCTTATTCGGTTCTGCCGACAATAAAACCCGTGTGTAGGGCTCTTTTGGCGAAGTAAATATTTGAGAAGTAGTGCCTCGTTCGACCATGCGCCCGTCCTGCATCACCAACACCCGATCCGCTACCTTTCGAACCATGTTTAGATCATGAGTGATGAGCAGAATTCCTAGATTGTTCGTCACCTGCAGCTGCTTCAACAAGGCCAGAATTCTTGCCTGCACCGTGACATCGAGGGCAGTAGTAGGTTCGTCTGCTAGCAAAACTTCCGGCTGGTTGGCTAAAGCCATTGCAATCATTACTCGCTGTCTTTGGCCTCCGGAGAGCTGATGAGGATAAGCCCCGAGACGGGTTTCTGGATCGTGAATACCAACCTGGTCCAGTAGTTCAATGATCTTGCTTTGAGCAGCATCACCCGTAATACCCTGATGCAGTGAAAGCGACTCGGCGATCTGTTTTTCAATCACATGTAGCGGATTGAGTGCAGTCATTGGCTCCTGAAAGATCATCGAGATATCATTACCGCGGATACGCTGCAGAGTTTCCGGGTCAGCGTTAACCAGTTCTGTTCCCTGATACCGCACTGAACCACTAGGATGAAATGCCTGTGGATAGGGCAGAAGCTGTAATATGGATAAAGCGGTCAGAGACTTACCCGATCCGGACTCTCCTACTAATCCCAGGGTCTCACCGGCGTACAGATCAAAACTAACCTGCTTCACCACGTTACTAATGACTTCCTGCCCTTTGCTTCGCTGTCGGAAGCTTACCGACAGGTCCTCAACGGTTAGAACTGGCTGACTTGTCATTTAAAAAGCTTCCTCGGATCAAACGCGTCCCTTACTGCCTCACCGATAAATACCAGTAATGACAGCATAAAGCCGATCACAACGAAGCCGGAAATACCCAGCCAGGGTGCCTGAAGATTGTTTTTACCTTGATTTAACAGCTCCCCTAAAGACGGCGAACCCACGGGCAGGCCAAAGCCAAGGAAATCGAGACCAGTCAGAGTAGTTACCGAGCCGCTTAGAATAAATGGCATAAATGTCAGTGTCGCCACCATCGCATTTGGCAAAATATGTCGATACATAATTACCGAATCACTGACACCCAGAGCGCGTGCGGCACGAATATATTCAAAATTTCGTGCGCGCAAGAATTCCGCTCTGACCACGGCCACCAGTCCAGTCCAGGAAAACAGCAGCATCAGCCCCAACAAGCTGAAAAAACTGGGTTGAATCACCGCCGCCATAATAATCAGCAGATAAAGTACCGGCAGGCCCTCCCAAATTTCGATGAAACGCTGCATCAACAAATCGGTCAATCCGCCAAAGTAACCTTGCACTGCGCCGGCAGCAATACCTACCACCGAACTCAACAGGGTCAGAACCAGCCCAAACAGGATCGAGATACGAAAACCATAAATGATCCGTGCCAATACGTCCCTGGCCTGGTCGTCCGTGCCCAGCCAATGTCTTTTCGACGGCGGTGACGGCGCTGGAACGTCTAGCTCGTAATCAATGGTGTTGAAGGCATATGGAATTAGAGGCCACAGTATCCAGCCATTCTGTTCGATTAGCTCCGTAATATAGGGATCGCGATAATCCGCCTCCAATTCAAATTCACCACCAAACACCGTCTCTTCATATCTAAAGAAAATTGGTGCGTAAAACGAACCGTCGTAGCGTACCAGCACAGGTTTGTCATTAGCGAAGATCTCAGCAAACAGTGTGATGGTAAACACGATCAGGAAAATCCACAGCGACCAGTATCCACGACGGTTAGCACGAAAATTCTGCACCCTTCTCCGGCTCAGGGGAGTCAATCTGATACCGAAAAGTCGCTTTTCGGACTGGTACACTTGGGCCATTACGACTGCCTGGACTCGAAGTCGATACGTGGGTCTATGATGGTGTACATCACATCCCGCACTATCTGCATCAACATTCCCACCAAGGTAAAGAAAAACAGAATCGCAAACATCACGGGGTAATCGCGATTAATCGCCGCTTCGTATCCAAGTAGTCCGAGACCATCGAGAGAAAAAATGACCTCGATTAACAAAGCTCCAGTAAACAGAATACCGATAAACATCGCGGGAAATCCGGCAATTACAATCAGCATCGCGTTACGAAAAACATGTCCGTAAAGAACCTGGTTCTCCGACAGCCCTTTGGCACGCGCGGTTTGGACATACTGCAACTTGATCTGATCCAGAAAGGAATTCTTCGTCAACATTGTCAAGCCGGCAAAGCCACCTATTACCAGAGATAGCACAGGCAATGTGATATGCCAGAAATAGTCCAGTATCTGCTTCCACCAGGGTAAAAGCTCCCAATCATCGGAGGTCAATCCACGAAGTGGAAAGACATCGAAATATCGGCCTCCAGAAAACATCACAATCAATAAAATTGCGAACAAAAAACTTGGGATTGCATATCCCGCGACGATCACTCCACTGGTCCATGCATCAAAACGAGAATCATCATGCACCGCCTTGCGGACACCGAGGGGAATCGAGATCAGATAGACGATCAAGGTTGTCCACAATCCAAGAGAAATCGACACCGGCATCTTCTCAACCACCAGGTCAACCACTCGTTTATTGCTGAAATAACTCTCTCCGAAATCGAATCGCGCATAGTCCCAAATCATCTTTAGAAAACGTTCGTGCGCAGGTTTGTCGAAGCCGAACTGCTTCTCGATTTCGGCAATGATCTCTGGGCGCAGACCCTGGGCGCCACGATACTTACTGACGCCACCGCCCCCCTGAGCGGCCGCGACCTCCCTTGTACCCCCCTGTATGTCGGATCCCGTACCTGAAAAGCGACTGGTGGCATCCACACCATGACCCTGCCATTCCGCTATAGCCTGTTCTACGGGACCACCCGGGGCAAACTGAATGATTGCAAAATTGATGATCATGATGCCGAACAGCGTCGGGATCACCAGAAGCAGACGTCGGATGATATAGGCCAGCATGACTTAGCGCAGAATCAGTGGCATTGAAGATCGTTGTCTGTAATCAACGTCTCAGGTTACGGTCTTTTTCACTATCTATCCACCAAGCGGTTGGAAATCCAACACTATATACTGGCTTTCGCTCAGGAAACCCGAATCGGTTCCAGTACGCAATCCATGCCTCATCATTAAAATATGAAGGCACCGCGTAGTGATTCCAAAGTAACACCCGATCCAGAGCGCGGGTGGTGGTTTGCAGTGTCTCCAAATCGTGTGCCACAACGATCTGTTCAATCAGCTCATCCACCACCGGGTTTTTGATTCCCCCTGAATTTCCACCTCGGATGTCCGCGGATTCAGAGCCGAAAAAGCTGCGCAGTTCAGTTCCCGGTGGTGGAAAAAAGTTAAGTCCCCCCACCCACATATCAAAATCCGAATCATGGATCCGGACCCGCCACTGTGATGTATCGACCAGTCGGATTGTGGCGTCAATACCTGTTTTTTTCAAAATCTGGACATAGGGTAGAGCCAGCCGCTGAGACTCAGGAAATGCGGTCATCAGCTCCAGCTGAAGTTGCTGACCTGTCTCATTGGAGACCAATTTACCACTCTTCAATTCCCAGCCTGCCTGTTTAAATAATGACAGTGCCTTTCGTTTATTCTTGCGATCGCGCCCGCTACCATCAGTGGATGGGGGCACGAACGCTTTGGTTAAAGTGCCTTCCGGCAGCTGACCCTTAAACGGCTCCAGGATCGCAATTTCTGCATCTGCAGGCTCTCCAGCCGCGCCATAATCCGAGTTTGGGAAGTAACTGTTGATTCGTTTGTACTGACCGTACAACAATGTTCTTTGAATCGCTTCAAAGTCATACAGGGTCATGATGGCTTCACGTACTCTGACATCCTGAAATTTGGATTTCTTCAAATTAAAAAAGTACCCCCCCATTCCGCGCGGCCGCTTGCTGGGTATTTCCTCCTTCACCACATCACCCGTATCGACTTCCTTGATATCGTATTCCGTGACCCATCGCTTAGCGCTTGATTCAGATCGAAAGTCAATTTCTCCCGCTTTGAAAGCCTCAAATTCGACCGTTAGATCTCTGTAGTACTCATACCGAATCTCATCGATATTATTCAACCCACGCTTGATCGGAAGATCTTTGCCCCAATAGTCTTCCACCCTTTCATAAGTAATTGAGCGGCCCTGGTCCAGCTCCTTAATTCGATATGGTCCGCTTGAAAGTGGCGGCTTCAGAGTTGACGCCGTCACATCCTTGTCTTTCCAATAATGCACCGGCAGTGGAGACATGCCCGCAGCAATAGTGATCGGCTTCATACTATTGGTGGTGGCAAAACTAAACTTCAGCTTCTTGTCAGATAATGCTTCCGCACTGACCACATCATCATAGAATGATTTGATGAAAGGTCGGCCATGTTCCTTAATTGTATTGAGCGCAAGTACAAAATCCTCTGCGGTTATAGGTTTGCCATCATGATAAACGGCTTCATCACGCAGATTAAAGATTGCCCAGGTCTTGTCATCAGGGTACTCAACACTCTCTGCAATCAGGCCGTACAGTCCGTCTATTTCATCTCCAGAGCCCGTCATCAGGTCGTCATAGACCATCCCTATACTGCCGGGCCACTCCCCTTTCTGCACGTAAAAGTTAAGCGTATCAAATGATCCAAAATCGCTGAGAACGATTTCTCCTCCTTTAGGGGCATCAGGATTCGCATAGGGAAAGTGATCAATCCCCTCTGCATACAAAGGTTCTCCAAACTCAGAAATCGCCCATTTCTTTGTCACTCCTTCATCAGCCAGCACGGATCCCACGAGTATAGATCCAATACCCATGACGGTTGCCATAACCATGCACCGTAATCCGCGCCAGCTCCGGCTAAACCAGTGGCAAGAATATCTCTTTTTCATCATATTAACCCTGAATACCTGCAGCATTTTTGATTGCTATTGATTATGCCGTGGGTGAAACACTTTGACGACCCCATCCAAGCTCGATGGCATCATGAACGTAGGTTCCTGGATGCGATAGACTTCAGCACCATGAACGCAGCACTAACCAACCCTTTGGCCAGTCCACATCCAGACCGTGAGTTCGCACAACAGCTTCTCCGCTGGTTTGACCATCATGGCCGCAAAACGTTGCCGTGGCAGATCGATCGGAATCCTTATCGGGTCTGGGTGTCGGAGATTATGCTGCAACAAACCCAGGTTAATGCAGTGATACCGTATTTTGGCAGATTCATAGAGAGATTTCCCACCGTCACATCGCTTGCTGACAGCGGAGCTGACGAGGTGATGCACTATTGGTCAGGTCTTGGCTACTATGCTCGAGCACGAAACCTGCACAAAGCCGCACGCCAGATCATCCAGCAGCACCACGGAGAGTTTCCCGCTACTATAGAACAGGCCATGGCTCTACCTGGGATAGGGCGCTCCACCGCGGGCGCTATTCTGTCTTTTTGCTTCGACCAGCGGCACCCCATACTGGATGGCAATGTAAAACGTGTATTGACTCGCTACTTCGCAATTTCCGGGTATCCCGGGATACGAAAAGTGGAAACCCAATTGTGGCTTTTAGCGGATCGGATGACACCAAGCGCCCGAGTAGACAATTATACTCAGGCCATCATGGACCTGGGTGCTATGTTATGTACTCGTCGGGATCCTGACTGCCGTCGCTGTCCGCTGCAAGCTGGCTGCGCGGCATTCGCCATGGGTGAACCATCCCGCTTCCCAACCCCAAAACCGAAGAAGCCTAAACCTCTCCGCTCCACAATCATGTTTGTACTAATAAACGATGAGGGTCGAGTGCTGCTCCAGAAGCGTCCGCCCTCCGGTATCTGGGGTGGACTCTGGTCACTACCCGAAATGCCCGAATCCTATGAGACAGAGCAATACTTAGGACAACAGCTGGGATTGTTATCCGACAACGCAATAGATTTGCCGGTAGTGCAACATGGATTTACCCATTTCGATCTGCATATAACCCCTCGAAAATATAGCGTCAGCATAAGCAACGATCGAATCATGGACGCAGAACAGTATCTTTGGTACAACATATCTGACCCGCAAACTGTTGGGTTGCCATCGGTTATTAGCAAACTGCTGGCAACCTTGTCACTATGATGAGAAATACTCCATGACCAGAATGATCGAATGCGTCAAGCTAGGTACCCAGGCCGAAGGTCTGGAATTTCCGCCGTGGCCTGGCGAGCTCGGCAAAAAGATATTCGACAATGTATCTAAAGAAGCCTGGCAAGAATGGCTTAGACAACAAACTATTCTAATCAATGAATACAAGTTGAATCCGTTGGAGCCGGATCACAAAAAGTATCTGGGCGAACAGATGGATGCCTATTTCTTTGGAGATGGGATCGTGATGCCGGATCAGTGGAAAGCTGGGCAGAGCTGAACCAGAATCGCATTCAGCCTTTGCCAGTGACCATATTCAGTCCGTGAACAGAGCAAACGATGAAACCAAAAGCCGCGTCATACTATAAGCAAAATCGCCTAAAGCAGTTGCGAGCCTTTTGTTTTGCCGCCAAGGCTGGCAGCATTTCACGCGCCGCTGAACAGCTGTACCTGAGTCAGCCATCAGTATCACTGCAGATACAAGCCCTGGAAAGGGAGCTGAATACTATGTTATTCGAGCGCCGCGGGCCGAAGATTCGACTTACTCCCGACGGACAGGCGCTGTTGGAAATTGCCTTGCCCATGGTTGAAGGTATGGATTCCCTGCGAGACACGTTTGCTGAACGTTGCGGCGATCTGAACAGTGGCTTTCTCAATATTGCTGCCGGAGAATCCACGATACTTTATATTCTGCCCAAATTTCTCAAGCAGTTTGCTGACAAGTACCCGGGCGTGCGCATTCGCCTGCACAATGTCACCGGCGCAGACGGTATGGCAATGCTGCGCGCCGATGAAGCTGATTTCGCTGTCGGCTCTATGCTGGATATGCCTGATGATGTCAGCTACTACCCGGTATTTAACTTTCACCCCACGCTGATCACACCGCTTGATCACCCGCTTGCGGGGAAGGATCATGTCACCCTCGAGGAAATCGCCGCCTATGACCTTATCCTGCCTCCGCGATATTTAAGCACGTGGGGACTGGTAAAATCAGTTTTCCAGCAGTACAACATTCCGCACAAAGTTACGCTCGAGGCAGGAGGGTGGGCAGTGATTAAAAAATACGTGGAAATGGGCATAGGCATTTCTATTGTCACCGACATTTGCCTGGAAGAAGATGACAGGATCGCGACTATTCCAGTTCGGGAATACTTCCCGTCACGTAGCTATGGCATAGTCATACGCCGTGGAAAATTTATCCCGGCTCAGGCAAAGCGATTTATCGAAATGCTCGCGCCTGAATTTTTCCATCGGCCCAGTGCCTCTACTCAAACACTTAACCACAATCAGGCCGAATCCCTGACTTCCGAACAAGCCTGATTGAGTGCCATGAGCACCACATATCGGTTTATCGCTCTTTAGGGGATTGCTCTTGGTATAATATAAATATGAGGACTCTTTTGAAAAGCGTATTGACCGCTGGTTTTCTGCTTGCCGCTGGCTCAATAGCCCTGGCCCAAGACCAAGACCAAGACCAAGATCATGGCCGGGTCCTGGGTCGGGATCACGGTGTTGTCATTCCAAGCAATATTTCCTTCAATGCGATTCCCGTATGCTACGACTTCCGGTGCGCGTCTAAAGCAGTGGTCAAACTTCCGGTGTCAGAATGGCAATCTGTTGCCGGGTGGTTTGATCCACCTGCGCAGACTCCGGTGCAAGAGCGAGATCAGATCCGTCGTGCCGTAGGTTGGATGGAGGTATTAATTGGCCGACATACACCGACCTCCGTGGATCTCGAATTTGATAAAGTGAAAGATATCGATAATCGCGAAACAGGCCAATTGGATTGCATTGATGAGTCGGTCAACACCACTATTTACATGAAACTATTTGAAGCAAATGGTTTTTTCAAACACCATGTCGTAATCGAAGAAGCTTTCCGTCGCTCTATTTTCGACCGGCACTGGGCTGGTCAGATTCAGGAAATTGAAACAGGTGATCGATATGTTGTGGATTCATGGTTTCAACCAAACGGATACCTTCCTGTTGTGCAGGACAGCCCATCATGGGAAGACATTACTATGCTCAGCGCAGTAGTCGATAACCGGCCGGATGATGACAGCAAGGAGATTAAACGGTCATTTTGGCACCGCCTGCTGCGCGGAGAATAATAAGGTTTACACCAAGGGGTAAGAAGTTGGACAGAATAATTGTCGGGATGTCCGGGGGCGTTGATTCTTCGGTCGCCGCAGCCAGATTGATTGAGCAGGGTCACCACGTGACCGGCTTATTCATGAAAAATTGGGAAGAAGACGACACCGAGGAGTATTGCTCCGCAGCGGAGGATCTGGCTGATGCACAGGACGTGTGCAAGACACTGGACATCGAGCTGCGCACCGTCAACTTTTCGCACGAATACTGGAACAACGTGTTTCAGATGTTTTTAAGTGAGTACCGCCAGGGACGCACGCCAAATCCCGACGTAGTGTGTAATAAGGAAATCAAATTCAAGGAATTTTTACGCTGGGCGCTTGATCTCGGCGCGGACTATATCGCTACCGGACACTATGCCAGGCTGCAGCGTCGAGATCGACACTACCTGCTGCGTAAGGGGCGGGATGGAAATAAAGACCAGAGCTATTTCTTGCACACATTGGGTCAGGATGCTCTACGCTATGCGAGTTTCCCGGTTGGTGAGCTACAAAAAGATCGTGTTCGAGCCATGGCCAGGGAATTGGGTCTGCCGGTGCACAATAAGAAAGATAGCACCGGAATTTGTTTTATAGGTGAACGTCGTTTCGATGATTTCCTGAGCAGGTTTCTTCCCGCAAATAAAGGCCAGATAAAAACTCTGGACGGTGATGTGCTGGGCGAACATCAGGGTTGTTACTACTATACCATTGGCCAGAGACAAGGGCTTGGCATAGGCGGTGATGGTGAAGCCTGGTACGTGGCACAGAAAGATGTGCAGCGGAACATTGTATACGTGGTGCAGGGTCATGACCATCCTGCATTAATGCACAAAGTGGTTCTGGCTGAGAATATGCACTGGATTACAGGTTTGCCGCCAGTACTACCGACCATCTGCCGCGCAAAAGTGCGCTATCGCCAGCAGGATCAAAAGTGTGTCATATCCATGATCGGGCCAAACTTCTCTCGCATCGTCTTCGATGATCCTCAATGGGCTGTGACGCCTGGACAATCTATCGTTTTCTATAACGACGATGTGTGTATAGGTGGTGGAATTATTCGTTCAGCCCAGGACTGATCCACCAAGGTCAGAGTGCTAAGTGTGATATCATTGCGGCGCTAAAAATCAGTCGCTTTTGCCCATTTTGACCTCTGAAGCATTACCTCTTAGTGCGCTCACTGCACTGTCGCCACTGGACGGGCGATATGGCAGAAAAACCGCTTCTCTCCGTTATTACTTCAGTGAGTTCGGGCTGATACGCGCACGGATCAGAATTGAAATAGCGTGGCTCATTCATCTATCACGCCAGTCCGACCTAATAGAAATTCCGGAATTTAATTCTGATAATTTAGGATTCCTGCAGCGGCTCGCAGATAATTTCAATCTTGAAGACGCCGAGATGATCAAGGAAATCGAGCGCACCACCAATCATGACGTCAAGGCGATTGAGTACTTTCTCAAGCAACGCATTGTTGGCCGACCGGGGCTCAAACAAGTCGGCGAGTTTTTCCATTTCGCCTGCACCTCGGAAGATATTAACAACTTGTCACACGCCCTAATGTTAAATGGTGCGAGAGATAATGTTTTAATTCCAAAATTAACGGAGATTGTCGACTTTCTTGCTAACATGGCGAGAGATCTGGCATCAGAGCCGATGCTGGCTCGAACCCATGGACAACCAGCCAGCCCCACCACCATGGGTAAGGAGCTTGGTAACGTGGTTCACCGCTTGCGACGGGCAGCAGCGCATATCAACGATCAGTCAATGCTGGGCAAAATAAACGGTGCGGTAGGTAATTTTAATGCCCATCTCAGCGCCTACCCTGATTTAGACTGGCCCGCTATCGCACGATCATTTGTAGAGTCGCTTGGGCTGACTTACTCCCCCATGACAACACAAATTGAACCACATGATTATATTGCGGAGTTCTGTCATGCATTGTCCCGCTTTAATACCATTCTAATTGATCTGGACAGAGACATATGGGGTTATATCAGCCTAGGCTATTTTAAGCAGCGAGTTATTGCAGGTGAGGTCGGCTCCAGCACCATGCCCCACAAGATCAATCCTATCGATTTTGAAAACTCCGAAGGCAACTTGGGAATGGCCAATGCCATGCTTCAGCACCTGGCCGAAAAGCTGCCTATAAGCAGATGGCAAAGAGATCTGACTGACTCGACCGTATTACGCAATCTCGGAGTAGGCGTCGGTTACAGTCTGTTGGCGCTTGACTCCACTCTAAAGGGGCTGGGCAAACTCGAAATTAACCGATCTCGCTTGCAGCAAGATTTGGATCTGAACTGGGAAGTACTTGCTGAGCCGATTCAAACCGTAATGCGTCGTTACGGTGTCGACCAACCTTATGAAAAACTGAAAGCCCTAACTAGGGGAACCGACGGCATCAACCAGCAGACATTGAAAGTGTTCATTGAGGCCCTGGACATCCCCCAGCAAGCCAAACAGCAACTCCTTGAACTGACGCCAGCCACCTACATCGGTAATGCTGTAGCTGCCACCATGGAAAACGTTTGAGCGAGATCCGTCTGTCCAAGTTAATGGCTCAGCGGGGCTTATGTTCGCGGCGAGAAGCAGATAGTTTTATAGAACAAGGCTTGGTATTGGTGGATGGACAACCAGTGACAACATTGGGAACAAAAGTACTCGAATCCCAGAGTATCAGCCTGACTGAAGCCGCTAAGAAACAACAAGCAGAAAAAATCACCGTTCTGCTTAACAAACCAATAGGATATGTTTCCGGGTTACCAGAGGACGGTTACCAGTCAGCAGTGATGTTGATTTCCCAACAGAATCGACAGCATCCAAATGAAAAGGCGCCATCGAGACAGGGGCTGGCACCCGCGGGTCGCCTGGATATCGACTCCATGGGGCTGATCGTTTTTACAAACGACGGACGCATTGCACGGCAGCTAATCGGGAAAGACAAGCCGGTGGAAAAAGAATACCTGGCCTGGGTGAAAGGGGACATTACAGCCGAAAAACTTAACCAATTGAGGCATGGGCTTCAATTGGATGGACGGCTGCTCAATCCAGCTAAAATCGATCATTTAAAGGGTTCTCAACTGCGAATAGTGTTAACCGAAGGTCGTAAAAGACAGATTCGCAGGATGTGCGAGTGTGTCGATCTTACGGTCTCGAGACTTATTCGCGTGCGAATTGGAGCGGTAAAGCTAGGGCGGCTTGCATCTGGAAAGTGGCGACTATTTAAACCGGGTGAGTCATTTTGAAACACACAGACTGCAGAGTGTGAGATGTATTCGCTGATCCGACCGTTGCTTTTCTGCATGAATCCGGAGGCCAGCCACAACCTGGTACTCGGTTCACTGGCAAAGATATCACGCCACAGGTCTGCCAACGATCTACTTGCCAAGCAGTTTGGAGCAACTGTGCCTTCATTGCCCTTGCGAATAATGGGACTCGATTTTCCAAATCCTGTAGGTCTCGCTGCGGGCCTGGACAAACAGGGAAATTGTGCCAATGCTTTATCAGCGCTTGGTTTTGGTTGGGTTGAACTCGGCACTGTAACACCGCTACCCCAGCCTGGGAATCCCAAGCCCCGCATGTTTCGTCTAATCGAACATCAAGCGATTATCAATCGTATGGGGTTCAACAGTATCGGGCTAGATAGATTTCTCAACAACATAAATCGAACCAGTCCGGGCATTATCAAGGGCATCAACATCGGTAAGAATGCATCAACCCCTGTAGACCAGGCCCCTGCAGACTACTTAACATGCCTAGACGCGGTGTATTCACATGCGGACTACATCACGATTAATATCTCTTCCCCCAATACCAGCAACTTGAGAAACTTACAGCAAAATGACGCACTCGACAGCCTGCTGGAGCCACTCAACCGTCGCCGCCAGGAACTTTGTGATCAGTATGGGCGTCATGTTCCACTGGTACTCAAGATCGCCCCGGACCTGGATAATAACCAGGTAAATGTCATCGCTGCACAATTGCGCAAGCACAGACTCGACGGTGTGGCCGCGACCAACACAACGGTCTCACGGGATGCGGTGAGCGGACACCGCAACGCGCACGAAGATGGTGGACTCAGCGGTCCACCTGTGCGCGACATGTCGACCATCGTGTTGAAGTTGCTGTATAAAAACCTACAGGGAGAAATCCCAATTATTGGTATAGGTGGAATCGATTCCGCCTCTGCCGCTATCGAAAAGTTTGAGGCCGGCGCGGATCTGGTGCAACTTTATACTGGCTTTATCTATAAGGGGCCTAAACTGATAAAAGAGATAGTCTTTGACTTATCCGAACGCTGCGGAAGTAATGATTTTGGTCATTTCGTTTCCACTCTGCGCCAGCAAATTGTCAGAAATTAAATTCAATCATGAGTTCGATTTCGAGTATGGTGTGATCACCAAAGTTGCACCAAACATACGCCGAATAGTTGCGCGGAACCCCGGACCGTTCACCGGTCCGGGTACCAGTACATACATAATTGGTAACGACGAAGTGTGCGTGCTTGATCCTGGCCCGATGCTGCCCGAGCATGTCGACGCGATTGTTGAGGGATTGCAAGAAGAGAAGGTCAGCCAAATTCTGGTTACTCATACTCACATTGACCATTCCCCTGCATCCAGACTATTAAAGCACCAAACCGGTGCTCCAATATTCGCCTTCAACGCCCACTCAAAACATACTGCGGGCGCTCTCGAAGGCGGTGTAGATCGAGAGTTTGAGCCCGACTTTGAGCTGGAAGATGGTGAACGAGTCACGGGTCTGGGCTGGGAATTAGAAGCAATTCATACACCGGGCCATTGTTCTAATCATCTTTGTTTCAGTATGAAATCCAACCAAGTATTATTCTGTGGAGACCATCTGATGGCCTGGGCGACCACGGTTATCATGCCTCCTGACGGAAGCGTCAGGGACTATCTCACCAGCCTCGATAAGCTTGAAAAGCATTCGGAATCGGTTTTCTACCCAACCCACGGCGCACCCATTACTGACCCTAGCAAATATATTAAACAAGTACGGACACATCGACTCGAGCGTGTTCTGCAAGTTGAGGCTGCGCTTGGTGATGGACTACAAACTCTGCCGCAACTTCGTCAGCGCATCTATCCGGAATTACCAAAGGCGTTGAACGGCGGCGCCGAACTGTCGATTTTAGGATCGATAAACTATCTATCAGAAACAGGCAAACTCACTCAGGGGTCCATTCCCTGGACATACCCCGAGCCCGATGTCAGCGAGCAGTGTGAGAAGTAAAGTATCTCAAGCGCCTGTTTCCACATTGCACAATTTTATCTTGCGTACAAAGGAGCTCGATCAGCCACAGGTCATCTCTAATCGAGAATACCAAGTAGAGTGTAGTATTCCTTAGAAAAGGCAATTAAACTGACATTTTCCCAGTCTGTATATGGCTCAAGACAGCAATATAGTTTGAATAGCGATAATAAGATTAGCCCCACCCTAAGCTCTATCTGCAGAAACGGTATAGTGCTGCTGAGCGTCCTGACGGTTTTATTCGCAGTGATGCCAAATTTCGCGCAGGACTACGGTCAGGTTGAACAGCAGTCACAAGACTCGAATATCTCTCGCGCTGAGCTGCGCGATATGCTTAGCGAGCTGTTGTCAGAAGATACGCCTCAGGAACTTAGAGAGCCCACGGACACTAATGCAGATATTTCCTACGACCAGGATCTAATCGATGACTGGCAGCAGACTCGAACCAGTTTGCTTGGCCAGAAAATTGCCCGATTGGTTAGAAAATTCCCTGACTACCCGCAGGATTTCGCCTACGTCATGGGACGCAGCGCCAGTCCTGATATTGGCTGGACCGGGTTCAAGGTATTTATCACCATATTTGTAAGCTTCGTTATCGGGCTGCTTGCAGAGCAGTTTACTACTCGTAAATTACTCAATCGGCTATATCTGTATGTCGAAAGTCAGGAAAGGACCTCTTTACTTAAATATAAGTTCATTCTCACACGGGCACTGATACAGCTTATAGGTGTGGCCGTGCTTGCACTTGTGACATATGGTGCTGCCATATATTTTCGTAACGATAATCCTTATTTCGAACTGTTATTTACAGAGCTGGTGGCGGCCCTGGTTATGTTGCGGTTGTGGATGATTCTTTTGCGTAACATATTTTCGCCCAAGCGACCTACCCTAAGACCAATTCCACTGGATGACAACTCCTCCGGACAGCTTCATCGTTGGTTTACTGTTTTCTTTTTTATCATAGAGTTTGGCGACGCTTTTTTTGTTTACCTGACTCAGGCCGGCATGAGCGAAGCGCAGCTAAACGGACTATTGATCCCCTACACGCTATCTCTGAATCTGATCATATTAAGTAGAATATGGGTGATGCGGAAGAAAATCACAGGAATGTTTATTGTTTCTAAGGACGATAAGCAGAAAAGTTTGGCCCGCGAATTTCTGTTCACCGCGTGGCCATTCGTGTTTACCGCCTGGTTACTATCGCTGTGGATGATGTGGCTCTACAAAGCATTTTTGGGTTCATGGGAAGAGGCGGGATATATCAGTATTAGCTGGTGGATTACCCTGGCATTTTTCGTCGCCGATAGAATGTTCTATGGCTTGGTAAAGAACGTGGTCAATATAGATTGGCTGCAAAGTCCGACCTATGAAATGCGATCTGGCCGTTTTGTGCAAATCACACTTAATGGTTTTCGCTTGCTGATGATTGCTGTTGCCGTATATATGTTTAGCCTAGCATGGGGTCTAACGCCTGGCGCACTCATGCAAAGCAGTTTTACAAACAAGTTCCTTGCTCAAGGCATCAATCTCCTGGCAATCGCTACTATTACCTATGTAGTGTGGGAATTATTCAATGCTCTAATAGAACGCAAGCTACCTGAAGAAACTGACGCACTCGCTTCACTGGAAGGAGAGGGTGGCGGGGCTGGCGCCACCCGGGCTGAAACACTATTGCCTCTTATGCGTACGCTGCTAACCGTGGTACTGGTAACCTTCGTTTTACTCTCGGTGCTCCACTCTTTGGGCGTCGCAATCACGCCTCTACTTGCAGGTGCTGGTGTAGTTGGCATCGCTATCGGTTTCGGCGCACAAAAGCTGGTGCAAGATGTTTTGAGCGGTATTTTCTTTCTGATCGATGATGCGTTTCGAAAGAGTGAGTACATTGAGATAGAAAATCTTCGAGGTACAGTTGAGAAAATCTCACTTCGTTCAATGCAGCTTCGTCATCACTTGGGCGCAGTGCAGACCATCCCTTATGGCGAAATCAAAACCGTAAAAAACCTAAGTCGGGATTGGATCACCATGAAGCTGGAGCTCAGGCTGTCATACGATGCAGATATCGAACAGGTTCGGAAAATTATCAAAAAGGTCGGGCAATCGATGCTTGAGGACCCAGAACTAGGGCCTAGTTTTATTCTACCGCTTAAGTCTCAAGGTGTGATGCGAGTTGAAGAATCAGCGCTCATTGTACGCATGAAATTCACCACCAAGCCCGGTGAACAGTGGGTGATCAGGCGTGAAGCGTATAGCCGGGTTAGAGACGCACTCGCAGAGGCAGGAATTTTCTTTGCCCACCGTGAAGTTAGAGTTCGGCTACCAGACGAGCAGACCCTGAATGAGTTACCTGATAAGTCAGGTATTATAAAGGACACGCTAACCAAAGCAGGGGCGGCTGCAGGGACTGTGGAATCTGCGGATGCGCAGAAACGGGACAAGATAGATTTTGACAATGATATGTAATTCCGCCAAAGCGCGATGTCACCAATCTAGAGAAGAAAACTAAGCGCCACGCGCTTTTGTTCCACCAGGGGCCTTACTTCACAATAATTTGAGTGTATTTCCGCCACTATTGGAAGTATTAATCCCTATAAAGCCGTGAAAAGATGACTCCGATTACTAGAAAATCGTTAAGGCTAGCCTCCCTTGCCTCGCTTTTGCTCATAGCAATGCATGGCGCCATTGCAGATCAGTTTCTGCCAGAAATACAACCAAACCCGGAGTACCTGCCTGATGAAGTAGTCGGCATTCAGATGCGGGCATTGGGGAAAAATGACCAGCCCTTCGACGACGCCGGAATCGAACTGACTTTTAGGTTTGCGTCTCCGTCCAACAAAACCAGTACCGGACCTTTATCCCGATTCACGAATTTATTCTCCAATCCAGCTTACAAGCCGATGCTCAATCACACCTTACTAGAGGTTGGCCAGGCGGAAATTCGGGAGAATCAGGCCAGGGTGCCGGTGATGATCGAAACACCGGATGGATCAAGAATGGTGTATTTGTTTATGCTAAGCCTGCAAGCACAAGAGCCTTACATGGATTGCTGGATGACTGACTCCGTAAATGCTGTAAAGATCGCTCCTAAAGACGAACCTACTTTGATGTAGTCGCCATAGCCAGGGCTGCAGCCAAAATTGATAGGGCCTACCCTGTTTCCGTCGTTACAGGGCAAGAATACTGGTTGCACCTTCACAATCCCACGGCGATAATTTAGGGTTACAGTCATGACCCCACCTTCCATGGTATGGACATGAAAAAAGCGCCAGAGAACTAATTTTAGGTGACTACCATGAATGCTCCCCTTAGTAATGCTGCTCTGCTTGAGAAAGATCACCAGCATATGATTCATCCCTTACACCATACTGCCGGGCATAGTGCTGGCAGGGTGTGGGTCAAAAGTGAGGGCTCCTATCTCGTTGATGCCGATGGCAATCGCATTATCGACGGATTGTCATCGCTGTGGAACGTTAGTGCTGGTCATAGTCGTAAAGAGCTGGCGCAAGCTGCCTACAAACAAATGAACGAACTGGCGTTTGCTTCCAGCTATGCTGGAGGCAGTAACCGGCCTGCAATAGAATTAGCGGAACGCCTGTCGACAATCACCTACCCTTCGATCAATAATTTCTACTTCACCTCCGGAGGCGGAGAGAGTACCGACAGCAATTTCAAGCTGGCGCGTTACTATTGGAAGGTTAAGGGTAAACCGGAGAAAACCAAGGTAATCAGCCGCATATGGGGCTACCATGGTGTAACTTTTGCCGCGATGTGCGCGACCGGCATTAAGGGATACTGGCCGATGTTTGAACCAATGATTCCTGGTTTCAGCCATATTCCCACTCCCGATCCCTATCACTATCCGATGCCGGAAGACGGCTCATCCCAGGGAGTTGCTGCTGCCAATGAGCTAGAGAAAGAAATTCTTAAGCAGGGTCCTGAGACCGTTGCAATGTTCATTGCGGAGCCGGTCCAGGGCGCTGGCGGTGTGATCGTGGCTCAGGATGACTACTTCGCGCGGATCAGGGAAATCTGCGACCAGTACGAGGTGCTTCTGGTCTCCGACGAGGTCATTACAGGATTTGGTCGTACCGGCAGGATGTTTGGCCTGGAACACTATGGGGTCGAACCGGACCTGATGCAGTTCGCCAAGTCCATTACCTCCGGCGCGTTACCACTTGGAGGGATCGGGATCAATGACGAGATTTCCGAAACAATCCGCTCGAGCGATAAGCCCTGGATGCATGCGTATACCTACAGTGGCCATCCAACGACCTGTGCCGTGGCATTGGCTACCCTAGATATCGTTGAAAAAGAAGATCTGCCTGGCCAGGCGGCAACTAAAGGAGAGGCCATGTTGCAACAATACAAAGACGCACTTGGCAATCACCCTCATGTCGGGAATATACGTGGCAAAGGGATGATGCATGGTATAGAGATCGTCAAAGACAAAAGTACAAAAGAATGGTTCGAGCCGGAATTTGGACTGGGCGCAAAGCTGACAAAGGCCATGCTCGAAAGAGGTCTCTATACTCGTGTACGTAGCGAAGTCATCTGCAGCGCACCTCCTCTAACCACCGATCAGTCAACTCTGGATACAATGGTGGAAGTGGTGCATGATTCAGTGGTAGAGGTACTTGGCAGCTGAAAAGAAACGCCTAAGTCGATTGTTAGCGCACACCACCCGCATTCCCCATCCCTGCCATTGGAATCGTTTTTGCACTGCCAGAGAAGATAAGAGTAGCTTCATACTTGAGATATAGCTGTGGACAAAAGTCAATGTATATGCTGCAGACTTGTCCCGGCTTGAGTGGATCAGGGCACTTCTTAAACGTATTTTGAATGGAAAACTCCTTTGCGCCCTCGATAGTAAACTGCGGGTTATTAATATCGACGTCAGAAACATTCTTGGCTTTGACTTTTCTCCCCGGAGTGCACGCACCGACAATCCTTGAGCCAAAGTTAATCTCTGAACGCGAGTATTCAACGGCGGTATTTGTCTCCTGGGCGAAGACAGGACTAAGGATAAATAAAACCAGTATCAGTATTGCCGTAGAAGATCTTTTCATTTGATAAACAGTATATCTAAGAGAGTTACAATAGCACATGCTAAAACATAATTACTGCGATTCCATTGATATTAGTTAGTTCCCGGCTCGATTAAGAGAAGTCCTTGCAAATTTAGATGGATTTGAGGCGATGACTTTTTTACGCAGACTCTTTCTCACGGGGTACCAATTGAAGCACTTATCTAACACATAAAGATCTGGCCAGCACATAAGGTGCATACCTTGCTCCAGCGATACAGTAGTCTTTCTGATAAGGATTTTAACCGGGCGTCAGACGTATATTTTTGCCTTTAAGACTGGATGAGAAAAAAATGGACAATCAGGAGGGCAGTTCAGGAGGATTCAGGTTCTCTGCAAAGTTGTATGAATTTAGCGTACGCTAAATATAAAAAAAGAATGAAGGGAAAACGACTGCCTCCCATGGATTTAGATTTCTCATCCGAAATAAGAAATTATCCAACTTGGGTAGCCGTATGTGGATGCGCTGTAGTGGGTGGATTAACCATGACATTCGGAGATGAGCACGCGTCAATTGCTAACATTGCGGTTTCTCCAGAATTTCAAGGCCAAGGAGTAGGTAGAGCGCTTATTGAACTGGCCGAAAGAAAGGCCAAGGAAAAGAGCTACTCGGAACTGCATCTTGCCACCCATGTTCTATTACAAGAGAATATTTCTCTATACGAATATTTCGGATGGGAAGAGACCAACAGGGACGATTCTAAGGTTCATATGAAAAAAGAAATATAAAATGAACTTGATGGCCAGGCTGAACAACCGAATGGTCTATTCAAAAACATTCGACTACATCTGTTCTTTTTTAGAAGCTGAACTTTTAGATTGATAAATTGGGCTTTGACGCCCAACATGGTAACCACGCAGAGCAGCGCCGATATGAAAAAACATTGATGAAAGCATTGGTATATACCCACTACGGATCACCGGATGTGCTTCAGTTAAAGGAAATAGAAAAACCAATCCCAGGTGACAGCGAGGTGCTGGTCAAAGTACACGCCGCGACAGTAAACAGAACTGACTGCGCAACCATTAGGGCAATACCGTTTTTTGTAAGAGTGGTTACAGGTCTATTCAGACCAAAGAAACAAATTCCCGGAACTGAATTTGCCGGTGAAATTGAAGCAATTGGTAAACGTGTATCGTCTGTAAAAACAGGAGACAGAGTGTTTGGTTTTTATGATCAAGGTGCAGAATCTCATGCCCAATACTTAACCATCAAAGAGGGTAATGTCACAACAATACCCGGCAGTTTGTCCTATGAGCAGGCGGCAGCAAGCTCTGAAGGTGCACACTATGCGTATAATTTTATTAACAAAGTAAATCTACAGAGCGGGCAAGATATACTTGTTAATGGCGCAACGGGCGCCATTGGTTCAGCTGCGGTCCAACTCCTGAACTATTTTGGTGCTAACGTTACCGCGGTATGCGGCACAAAACACATTGAGTTAGTCAAATCACTTGGCGCTAACAAAGTAGTCGACTACACAAAAGATGATTTTACAAAACAAAGGCACAAATTTGATTTTGTTTTCGATACGGTCGGTAAAAGTTCTTTTTTTAAGTGCTACCACCTACTAAAACCGGGCGGAATATATATTTCTTCAGACCTGGGCTATTTATCTCAAAATATTTACCTGCCCCTTATTACCCCAGTTATCAAACCAATTCTTGGTAATAAGAAGACAATATTTCCAACACCTAAAGATATCAAAGGAAGTTTAAAGTTAGTCAAGACCCTTATAGAGCACGATAAATTTAGAGCAGTGTTAGATAAAGAATTTACGCTGGAACAAATAATCGAGGCGTTTAAATATGTTGAACAAGGACAGAAAACGGGAAATGTCGTTATTACTGTCGGACACGATCGTAAAACATAATATGCATGTTCACGAAGAGTTTGATTTATATTTCTAAAAATTATTAGTTGAAACCTGATAGGACGAGTTCCATTTATTCTAATTGTGGAGAGTTAAATGAGTGACGATACAAAGATGAAAGGTGGCTGCCTGTGTGGCGCGGTACGATATGAAACTTCAGGCGAACCGTTCGCCGTCAATTACTGTCATTGCCATAGTTGCCGCAAGCATAATGGTGCGGCTGTGGTAACTCTTGCAGGATTCAAAGCGAATCGGGTCAAGTTCAGCGGTGATGAACGCAAGGTCTATGAGTCGTCCCCTGGTGTTGGTCGCGCATTTTGTGGCAAATGCGGCACGCCTCTCACATGGGAAGGTGACGGTGGTGAATTGGGACAGATCATAGAGTTTCACATCAGTACTTTTGACAACCCAGAGGTGTTGGTGCCGACCAGCCATGCCTTCGACCCGGAGCGCATCTCCTGGTTTGACGTCGCTGATAACCTGCCACGTTATGAAGGATTCGCGGACGACAGTTCACTGCTGCGTCACGGTCCGGCTAACTAAGACCTAGCTTCGGATCAAGCAAGAGGCACTTAACTGAAGAGGTTTGAGTATAGGAAGTGTTAATACTTTGTTCGCTTACCCGAGCGGCAGCTCAAGCCAGTGTTTGGCCATTGTCTGGATACTAGAAAGGCGTTTTAAGTACGCTAATCTTCATCCGTGAAAAAAGCGAGGACCCGTGTTTCAATACTTTCTCTATGAGGGGATTCGGGCGGTGTTGTAGGGTCGGAGAAGGCAGTATGGGGCGTGAATCTGGCTCGGCCATCCTCAGCTGAATCGAAATTCTTAAACATCAAGATCTCCTCGGCGGTCATAATGGGGAAGTAGTACCAGCGATGATCGGCATTGAAGGCAACATTGTAGATTTCGCCCATACGATCGCCGTAATCCAGATCACAGGGCACCCAATCCCTTGAGCTGACGCTCTGGGCATCTAGTAGCGCCAGCGGTGAAGACAATACGGGACCGGCAATCGAGCGCCACAGGTTAAAGATGGCAAAACGAGTCTCGATATCTTGTATTATTTTATTCTCCCTCAATAGGTCTGTAACTCTTTGCGGCCCGGAGTCCGTCGTATAGTCGTTATGCACCAGATTAACGACCTCTCGGACCTGTCGCTCGCGTCGTAGATCATCGGAGCCAACGCGGATGGTGTGATCAAAAACCAAGACCCTACTTGCCCCAGTTTCCGCTACAACCAATTTTTCGACTTCTTCGTTATATACTGCTTTTATGTTTGTATCGTCATAGAAGTCTTCGACGCGAGAAGCAGAATGACACAGCATAAATCCCTCTCGATCAACAGAAAAATCTGATACTGCACGCCTAGCGTCATGAATCACCATATCGTGGACGTCGTACCATTCATGGTATTCAGGACTATCTTCATCCTCACCCATCTCGGTGATTAAGTAGACCAACTTCTCCGACTTCTTTGTGGTGTAAGTCAGTGGCGCCACGACTGACCCTGACGGCCGTTCCGTTACGGAGCTCTTCTCGACCGGATGTGTTTGCATCATCATTTCATTTTAGGATATCAATAGATATTTAACCACGATATGTGAAGTGGCGCTCCTACGAATATATCAAGTATAGAGTGGACGTTAAGGATTGAAACGTATGAATCAATTAGCATAAATTTGTAAAGAATGTCTTTTAGTAACGGAATCTAATCGACATTTTTTAAATCCGGTAGATTGGTCATCATGCGCAATTAGCAGTGGTTAACTAGCTAATCCTTCAAGGCCAGTCTCATATGCAACAACGGACTTCCATGTAAAGTCGGGGGATGGGCAGGTCGATACTTTTTACGGACTACTATCCGTTCAGGATCCACCCATTCAGGATCCACGAAATAATTGCTGGGGGCACAGCACGTATTCAACTTACTGGAGAGATGTACTGTGCCCCCGGGTTTCTGGTGTACCCAGATTTTTTAACCAGTGGCTGGGGTGTAACTCGCAGCCGCCTTGTTCGCTGCTGTCATCGCGGCCATAGCTTCAGTTGATGTCATAAGCTTGGTGGTCTTGCCACTGGAAAAGGCACCAGAGGCGCCAACAGCCAGGGCACATGCGGCCATAGCAGAATCATCAGGTGCCTCAATCAACGCTAAAACGTCATCCTTCCCGAAACAAAAGAACAGGTTGTGGAGCTTACCGCCGACTGCCTCAATTAAGGGGCGGGCCGCAGCTTCGCGATCCTGAGGGTTGTCTATCATCGCTTTTAAGGCGGCCGGCGTATAGCTAGCCTGGAATAAATAAAATGCCATTTTCGTTCTCCCGTTGCTATATGGAATAGTAGTATCGCGCTTATGCAAAATAATCGCAACGAGGCTTGTCGAATCCGAGAAGCTTGGCTTCGGCGCTTCAGCGGCAGTTAAATCAGATCAGCCTGGAGGCTCGGAAATACTCACAGTCGGTCTTCAAAGAAACGCAGTAATCAGTATTTCAAGGTATTATGTGTTTCATCTGTTTTCAGATCTTGTTTAATGCCGGACAGCATCGTACAGTGGTTACGGCAACTTGGCCTCGGTTCTTACGATGAAACGTTCCAAGAAAATGCGATTGATTTCCGCTCTCTTCCGGAGCTGACGAAGCTGAGGGAGGATGACCTACAGGAACTGGGGCTCAAACTTGGGCACTGGCGAATATTGCTGCGGACTATCGCTGAATTGACGGACCGTATTGGGGCCTCATACGACATCACCAGTACCCACGATTCCCACCCAGATCGAGATCCATCTGGCTGCCTGGGAACGACATCCCTGGGAACGACATCCCTGGGAACGGCATCCCGGGGAACGCAAACCGGCCACGATGCTGTTTGCAGACATTGCAGGTTCAAAACTGCGCTGACCGAGAAACTCGATGCAGAGGAGGCTCATGACCTGCTCTACGGAGCAACTCAGCGGATGTTCGAAGCAGTCGAAAAGTATCAGGGCGCGCGGTGTGCAGGTTTATGGGAGATGGTGCAGTTGGATACTGTATGAATCGTGGCTATTTAGTAGTCGGAATTCCCGGTGCGCGGGTGAACATGTTCATTTCTATTCCTCCGTCATTTTAACGCTTTATTGAGTGAATCCAGCAGGCTCTTGGTGGCACCACCCAAAGTCTCGTTGTTCCATTGCGGCTTCCTTCAGGATTTCGCTCACGAGTTTAGACAGGACAACGCTTGCAATTCCGGCCGCTGACTTGCCTTCTTTACCACCGACATTGGTGAGTTCGATCGTGGGCAGTTTGTCCGAAGATTTTTTCTCGCCACTGATTATGGCGATGTTGACATTGTTAATAAACACCTTTTGGATCGAGATCAACAACGGTTTTCCGCCCTCTGTTTCTGTGGTTTTTTCCTCGGCAGATTTGGCGTTTTTGGATACCGATTCGGAAATCACATTGAGGTTGGAGGTATTGCCTCGTAGCTCAAGGCTAGTGTTCATTGATTCGATCACCAGAGTATCGAGCACGATAGGCTGAGCTTCAACCAGTGAACCGATGTCGATTTTCAGTTTCAGCAACCCCAGCTGAAATGCCGGGCTCGAACTGTAACCATCGGGATTGGCGATAGTGAGTCCCGTAATCTGTCCGGCGCCTTTGGTCAAGTCGATCTCGACGTCGTCAACTGTAACGGCGACCCCGGTCAGTTCAGTTCCCACAGATTCGATCTGGCTTTTTATAATGCTGTCCAGTGACCCCAGCAGTACAAACACTGCCACGATAACCACCAGCACAATGCCGCCCAGGATGCCCAATAGTTTTTTCATCTTGTTCCTTGATTTCGTTAGTTGTGTGCGTCGTTAAAAGATTTGGGAGAGTCTGGTCTTAAATTTAAGAGAGAGATTACAATTATATCGCCTGATCAGTTTGATCTCATATCTTCTGACGAGATACACAAACTGCACATAGATATAAAATGACTTTTGCTGGAAAATCGCTTGCTATCCGACAAAGTGCGCCGTTCGTCTAAAAAATTTGACGACAGGGCGTAGCGTATAGTGAAATTACAACATAAGTAGCGCATGCTGCTTGTAAATCGGGTCTTTACCCCCTTCAGCAGAACCCCCATTCTGTTTGACCTGATTTTCAGATTCAGCCCCTTTGCATTGCAAAGGGTTTTTTTTGGCTGATTTACTCCATCTGTTCCAGGGACTTCTCTTAAGAGAGCCATTCCAAAATTTCTTGAACCTGATAAATTCGATTAGAAGCCTTCAGTATTTCCCGTCCGGAGATACGAGAACAAACTGAGTTAAAAATTAGGACAGCTTCTGCTAATTGATTGATAGTAACACCCGGCTGTCCCTCTTTTGACGAAGTACAACGTAGCCTTTTCTGACATGAACGGAAAAGCAGACGTCCACTTGAATCACATGGAAGACCGGTTCTGCTCCTGAACCGACTTCCCACGGAACGGCTGGAGCAAAGTCCCCGCTGCGGCAAGTGCGGTAATCCGGTACTGTTGGGAAAGCCCGTTGATCTGGATGATTCCAGCTTCGAGCGTTTTACCGGGCGAAACGATGTGCCCGTGGTGGTGGATTTCTAGGCCGCCTGGTGCGGGCCCTGCAAGATGATGGGGCCGGCGGATATTGAACGCTGGATACGATCGGTCTGACCACCGCAAGACGTTGACTTCCCGGGGAACCGGGATTAGTTTGAATGGTCCATAGACATAGACTTACCCGCCCGGTCTGGGCGCAAGAGGTTACGATGGACGCGATGTCGAAGATTTTTCTCTGCTGGCTGATCTGCCTGGCAGCACCTGTTGCCGCCGCCCAAGAGGGCGATGACCTGATGGGTGATACTTTGCGGGCCGTGGTCGGGCTGCGCTCCGTGGTGCCGGAGACCGCCCGCACGGCGGGTTCACTGGGCACCGAACGCCGAGGCAACGGCGTGGTTATCGATGAAGACGGGCTGGTGCTCACCATCGGCTACCTGGTCATGGAGGCTTCGGACGTGGAGGTGACCAACGGCGATGGGGAATACGTTCCCGCCGAAACCGTGGCCTATGATTTTGAAACCGGATTCGGGCTGGTCCGTGCGACCCAGCCACTGGGAATCAAGGCCCTGACCCTGGGGGATTCATCGAATATCCAGACTGGAGATGCGGCCCTGGTGGTGGCTCATATCGGGCCGGACTACCTGCAGCCGGCGCAAGTGGTGGATGTGCGGGAGTTTCCCGGTTACTGGGAATACCTGTTGGATGCCGCCATCTTCACCACGCCACCGTTCCAGGGTTTCGGCGGCGCGGCGTTGATCGACACCTATGGCGCTCTCGTCGGCATCGGCTCACTGATCCTGCGCAATGCGCGAGAGGGGGAGAATCCCGCTCCGGGTAACATGTTCGTTCCTGTCAACCTGCTCAAGCCTATCCTCGACAGCCTGATCGCCAATGGACGCTCGGGTCGGGAATCCCGTCCATGGCTGGGGCTGTACACGGAGATGGATCGCGGCCACCTGTTCGTTCAGCGGGTGGCGTCCGGAGGGCCAGCGGATTCTGCGGAGGTCCGTCCGGACGACATCATCCTTGGTGTGGAAGACGAGGATGTCAACGGAATGGCGGATTTTCTCCGCAAGGTGTGGGCCACCGGCCCGGCTGGCGTGCCCGTGCGGATTTCCATCTTGAGAGAGGGCAGGGTGCTGGAGATCACAGTGGATTCCGCCGACCGCTATGACTGGCTGAAACTCAACCCGGGATCACGCTACTCCGCCATGCTGTAACCGTCCCGGCTCTGCCGGCGCCTATAATCAGGGCCCTTTACCCCGGGACCATGCTCCTTGCCGAACTGGCTTGAACTGCGCAATCTGGTATTCACTGTCGGTGTTGCGCTAGCCAGCAGCATCCTGCTGAAATTCCTCGGCGCCCCCGCGCCCTATCTGCTGGGCAGTCTGTTCGGCGTGTGGCTGGTTGGCGGCCTTGTCAGGCCGGTGCGTTCGCTGCTGGTCGTCCCGCGCTGGCTGCATGTCTCCATGACCCTGGGCACTGGGGGATCTGGTGAGTGCGATGTTCGATCCGGAAGTATCTGCCAAGCTCTTGAGTATAGAAGAATAACTGCTTTGCGGCATAGTGAGAGAGTAGTCCTGAGTTTGCAGGAAGTTCGCAGGAATCCCTATTTTTTAGCAGAAATTAGTGTTCAGGAAGTGAGCAAGTCTTCGTTTGGTCTGACTTGTGTGGGCGGGGAGGTAAAAAAGGGGGGTTGACAGGATTTTCCGTTACCTCGGCACGAGCGGACCTTTGGCAGCGCATTAAGCGGTACCACATCCGTGCAATCATCGATCCAGATGTAAGGATCCATCCTAAGGAGTTGGCGCGGGCGGTGTCCGGGCGGAGTGGGTAGCGGCTGCAGCCGATTCGGTGCGTTGTTCGAGGTGTTCGAGAATCTTTTTGATGACCGCCGGGTCTTCGATACAGGCAACAACTTTGACGGTACCGCCACAATGCTGACAGGTTTCAATGTCGATTTTGAAATCGCAACCCAAAGCTGACGCCAAAATATCTACATGCTGAAGTTCGCAGGTTGATCTATGAACTGCCTCATCCTAAAGTCAACCGAACGGCAGCAATGAGTAGAGGCTGTGTGAAAACTCGGATTTCAAAGTCTCTCTTGGGACAGGACCACACAATAGCGGCCAATTTATTCGAAATACGGTTATCTCTCGACA
>CAMYNW010000028.1 GCA_947259885.1 uncultured Gammaproteobacteria bacterium | reverse complement strand
GGCCGCCACTTTCTTACTGATTTTCTTCTTCGCCGGAGCCTTCTTCTTGCCGGTCGCTTTGGCCGCCGCCTTTTCTTCGGCGACTTTCTTGGCCAGCAGTGTTGCTTTAGCTTTCTTTCTTAGCGCCGCTTTACGTGAAGCAGATTCTGGGCTGGGCGCGACACGACTGATCTGACCTCCAGCTATTACTGTATTGATCTCCTCATCTTGCGAATCTATAGCCATGACTATCGCATCAATTTCCAGCGGCCTAATCTCAAGATCAACGATCGCGCAAATTTTCTCGTGAATCTCCTCCACGGTACCCATAGCAGAGACCGTACGCAGCTTATGCTGCGCCCGATAGTAGGTGATCAACGGAGTAATAAATTCTTTGTAGCTGTCAACCCTGATCGCGACGGTTTTAGCATCGTCTTCTTTCCGGGTTTCTAATGCAGTTCCACCACAGTTGTCACACACCCCTTTCTTAGACGGTGGAGAATAGAAACGATTGAAAATAGCTCCGCATGCACTGCAGATCAAACGGCCGGTATTTCTTTTAACCAGCACTTCGTCTGATACTTCGTTATACAATGCGATTTGGAGTGCACGACCGAGCATACCTAGCAAATTATCCAATGACTGAGCCTGTGGAATATTCCGCGGATAGCCATCGATCACAAAGCCTCTTTTAGTATCTTTGTGACGTAAACGTTCCTCCAGGAGTGTGCGCACCACTTCATCAGATACCAGCCTGCCACTTTCAAAGGCCTCTTTTCCCTCGACTGGAAAATTAGGATCCGATTCTGCGGCGTTTCGCAACAGCTCACCGGTTGAAATGTGCGGAACACGGTAGCGTTCGGCAATTAGTTTTGACTGGGTTCCCTTACCCGATCCGGGTGCGCCGATCAGTGCGATACGCATGGTCAGTTATTTCTCTAGTCAGTTGGCGGTCATTCTGCGGGGCGCCAGACTACTCGTTGTGGCCTTTTTGGTCAACCACCTCTTTTCAGGGGAAAATCCAAGCGAAGTTTCAACTTGACTACCACCCCATCACAATTTATAAGATATTGATAAATATACTTTTAATTATTTTCTATGATGCCTCGTGCTGGAATGGTCCAGTCAAAATCTGGATCACCTCCTACTAAAAACCACGGATTGAGTATATTTTCCTTATTGTAACTAAGCGCAGTGCCATCAATCCTGGTCACGCTGCCACCTGCTGCTTCTACAACGCAATGCGCTGCCGCCGTATCCCACTCAGATGTTGGACCAAGACGGGGGTAGATATCCGCCTGTCCTTCCGCAACCAGGCATAACTTCAGAGAGCTGCCCATGCTTGCAAGATCCAACTTTTGCACCTGTTGAGCCAAGTTATCCTTGTATGCTTCCACCGCCGGGCCGGCATGCGAGCGACTGGCAACCATCACCACATGTTCAGGATCCAGTTTACGAACTGTTATCTTTTGTGCAGCATGACCCGCTTCCGAACGGTATGCGCCGCTTCCAGTTTCAGCGAAATGGTTCATGTCTTTAACTGGCGTATGCACGACTCCTAGGACCGGTTTACCGTCCGTGAGAAGCGCTATATTTACGGTGAACTCTCCGTTTCGCTTAACGAACTCTTTGGTGCCATCAAGAGGGTCTACCAACCACATCGTGTTCCAGTTTCTTCGGGCCTCGAATACGTCCTGCGACGATTCTTCAGACAGGACCGGAATGTCGGGCGTCAACTTCGCAAGCCGCGCAACAATGAGCTTATGTGCCCTTTGATCGGCCTGAGTCAACGGCGAACCGTCGCCCTTGATCTCAACATTAAAATCGCTGTGATCGTAAATTTCTAGAATTTCCTTGCCTGCGGCAACGGCCACTTCCACTATTTTTTCAAGCAATCCCGTCATTCCCCACCTCTTTCATTTGTTCACCTCTCTCTCCAGCATTCACCATGTATTTTTTCTCAAGCATGGTAAGGAGAAACAATACTCTGACATCGTTTACCTCGGGATGCTGAAACAATGCCGCTATATGCTCGATCGGCCACAAAACCTGCTCTAGGGGCTCGGCTTCATCCCCCTCCTCGGATTCGCGATGTAAAACCGTGGCACAATACAGATAGGTCGTAAAATCATTATAACCGGGACTTGTATAAACCTTTTTGAGTTGTTCCAGCTGGTTCGCCCCGTAGCCAATTTCTTCCTTGAGCTCGCGATCTGCGGTCTCAAGGGGTGTCTCTCCGGGATCAATTTTTCCCTTCACAAAACCAAGTTCGTATCTATCCACACAAGCTGCATACTCCCTAACCAGAATTAGCTGGTTGTTTTCATTTACCGCGGCGACCATAACCACGCCCTCGCCTTCACCGCGCAAACATTCAAAAGTTGCGCTTTTTCCGTTACTAAAGCCCATTTCAAGGGCTTCAATTCGAAACAAGCGTGACTTCGCTAGTACCGAAGTTGATAAAATCCTTGGCTTTGACATGAATGGCCGGATTGAAGGGTCTGGCTTATTTTAACTTAGAACATATACCGACAATGCCTCAGTTCGCAATGGAATCATCTCCGCTGTCCCCTCTATCGAACTGGGATGCAGTGGATACTTTGCTTGTTGATATGGATGGCACCTTACTGGATCTAAATTTCGATAATTATTTCTGGAAGATTCATGTGCCCACCCGCTATGCGGAGGCTAACAGGATTAACTTTAAGCAGGCGTCTGATCTTATCTACCCTCACATGCTGGCAATTAAGGGCACCCTAAATTGGTACAGCATTCATTATTGGTCTGACTATCTCGAGCTAGACATAGTTGCGCTTAAAAATGAAATGGCGCACCTTATCCAACCTCGGCCGGGTGCCCTTGAGTTCCTCGAAGTAATGCGCCATCACCAGAAGCGCTTGATACTGACTACCAATGCTCACCCGGACACTTTGGTCATAAAGTTCTCACAGGTCAGATTCGAACACTACTTCCATCATGTCATTACTTCGCACCAGCTCGGGGCACCCAAGGAAACCTGTGAATTCTGGCAACGCCTCCATGAAAATATTGCGTTCGAGCCTAGCCGCAGTCTATTGATTGACGATCATGCCGGGGTGCTGTCAGCGGCGCAGAAATTCGGTATCGAAAACTTAATGACAATTCATCAACCGGATTTGCAGCAACCAGCACAGGGCAACAACGGCTTCTACCCCATTGAGCATTTTAATCAGATCATGCCGGGTAATCTCTGATGACTCCATCATCGCAATATCAAGCAGAAATTGACGCCGAGGAAATCCAGGAAGACCCATCTCAAAGAGCTGCGCTTGTGCACTTTGATCGGCTTCACAGGCAGATACTGGAGTCCCTAAACCGAGGTTGGTTTAAAAAGCTCCGCCGGACGCCGGCGCCCCGTGGAATATACTTATGGGGCGGAGTTGGCACCGGTAAAACCCTTCTTATGGATATATTCTTTAGTGCACTGCCAGAAGGCGTTGCACGAAGAATCCACTTTCACCGTTTTATGCAGTTTGTTCACGACACCAAAAGCAAGGTGCACGACCAGCAAAATCCATTGAGGTTAGTTGCTGGTGATCTGGCGCGTAAACATCGTGTTCTATGTCTGGACGAATTCGCCGTATCGGACATCACGGACGCCATGATTTTATACAGTCTGCTGGACGCCTTGTTCGATGATGGCGTAACGCTCGTCACAACTTCAAATATTCCACAGATCAAGCTGTACAAAGATGGTTTACAGCGGGATCGATTTCTACCAGCGATTAGTCTACTGCAAAGTCATACACAAGAAATTCATGTCGATAGCGGTAATGACTATAGAATGGCCTATCTGCAAGACGACTCGATTTATCACTCACCCCTGAATCACGAGAGTCAACAGGCTTTAACCGATTGCTTTCTGCGACTGGCCGGCCACCATGAAGACAGTAAAACCAGTATCGAGATTAACGGTCGGCAAGTCCCAGTGGTTGCCACGGGATCTGGCGTGATTTGGTTTGAGTTTGAATCTTTGTGCGAAGGGCACAGATCCAAGATGGATTATATTGAGCTATCGAAACGCTTCCACACGCTTATTCTTGCAAACATCCCGTTGCTGGATGACTTTCGAAAGGATGCGTCACGACGCCTGATTGAGCTGGTAGATGAGCTTTATGATAGAGGGGTTAATTTAATCGTATCGGCTGCGACAAACGCTGAATCACTGTATACCGGGAAAAGTCTTTCACTCCCATTTAGACGCACGGCGAGCAGACTTCAGGAAATGTCCTCCATTGAATATTTAGCGCGGCCGCATCTGCCTTAAGAAGTTTGCAATTTGAAAGGCTTTCTTTTCAATTTCGCTTAGTCACACTTTTTAACAGATTTCTTAAAAATTGTGACAATTATCACAGTGGTCGATCAGTTGCTTGGATAAAGTCAGCTTTCGAATCTGTTTGACGGATTCGAACTAGGAACCGGTAAATTACAGCAAGTAGTAAAGCTTTTTCTATTAAGTTGTAATGTACCTGTTAAGGAAACAATTCTGAAATGGAGATTCAAAATGGAGAAAGTCCTAACAATTAATAGCGCCCGTTACACATCGTTCCTCGGATACGTTTTGGCGGTACTTATCATGACCGCCTTTTCCAGCAATGCACTGGCGGAAAAGATCAACCTGAACAGCGCCGATGCTGAGGCCTTGGAGTATATACCTGGCATCGGGCCCGCTAAATCCAAGGAAATTATTGCTTTACGCAACGAAAACAACGGCTTCAAAAGTCTGGAAGACCTGCTCGCAGTACCCGGCATTGGTCAAAAGACCTTGCAGGTAATCATGCAACATGGCGCTCTGGACGATGGGGTGTCTACTTTGACTGAAGAAATGCGCCAGAATCCGCCTGCAGCAACGAGCAATTCCGGCTGACCCAACCACCATCCTCACTTTTTAGAGGCTCGAAAGGGCCTCTTTTTTTATTCAATGTTAGAGCAAATGCATTACCCCGACTTCCTCTCAACATTGACTCCAATGTGGTCCTCTCCGCGTGCCGCGGCCAACTCGATCTGTCGCTGACGTTCGGTAAAACGGGCCTTGTCCTCAAGAGAAACTTTGTCATGGCAATTTGGGCAACTCACACCTTTTTGGTAGTGCGGGCTCAACTTATCCTGCTCTGATATTGGCAATCGACATGCATGGCATTGATCGTAGCTACCGGGCAGAAGATCATGGTCGACAGTTACCCGATCATCAAATACAAAACACTCTCCTTTCCACTTGCTCTCTTCTTCTGGCACGGTTTCCAGATACTTTAAAATACCACCCTTAAGATGAAACACCTTGTCAAATCCCATATGTTTGAGTAGCGCTGTGGATTTTTCGCAACGTATCCCCCCGGTACAAAACATCGCCACCTTTGAATGTTTCTTAGGATCCAAATGGCTCTTCACAAAATTTGGGAATTCACGAAAACTCTCCGTGTGAGGATTGACTGCATTTTTAAATGTTCCTACCTGGTACTCATATTCGTTTCGAGTATCTATCAGTAGTACTTCAGGATCATCAAGCAACGCATTCCATTCTTTGGGCTCAATATAGGTACCCACCACCTCATTAGGATCAAGATTACTTACACCCATGGTAACAATCTCTTTCTTAAGCTTCACCTTGGTGCGTTTAAATGGCTGCCGATCACTAAATGATTCCTTTGGCTCCAACACGTCAAGGCCAGCATTATGTCTCAACCATTCAATCACCGTATCTATGCCGAAACGAGAGCCTGAAATGGTGCCGTTGATTCCTTCCCGCGCGAGCAAAATTGTTCCCCGTACTTGCTGATCAAGCATAAGTTCCAAGAGTGGCTGCCTTAGCGTTTCAAAATGCTCAAGCTGAGTAAACTTATACAGCGCACAAACTATATATGGGGATGCGGGCTCGTTCCTTATCAATTTACTTTAATGTCAATAAATAGCGGGGCGATTATAGTCAATTCAGCAGAAATTTCATTTTAGTCTGCTTGAGTTGCCGGACGACTAGTCCTATCACTTTGATAAATTATGAAAACTCCGGCACCCGCAATAAACATGCCATCCGTCCAGGTTCCGGCAGAGGGCATCTCGTCCCAGACTAAGTAGCCGGCAATTGCCACGAATAGCAGTACCAGATACTCGAACGGTGCCAAAAAGGTCGCTTCCGCATAACGAAATGCACTCGCGAGGGAGAATCGTTGGATTCCCGCCAGATATCCTAGACCAGATAATCAGGTACCATGGCGCGCCACACCAATACCCAACAGAATAATTAGCAATGCCGCCACAGTTTGAATTGAGATGGATTCAGACAGAAACATCCAGCTCCATATCACTCCAAATAATGGCACTAGATACCCAACTTGCGACATAAACACCGCGCCGTTTGTTTTGATGATGTTGAGTCTGATCACGTAAGCAAGTGCAGTGGCCACTACCCCCAAAACGGTCATAGCTATGATTGAAATAGGCGCAGCGTCAGAAATCAACGGCCTTTCCAGCCACCATGCTGCTGGCACCATATAAATGCTTGCTGTTGCCAGAATACCGGCCGATGCCGGCAATGACGACAGGTGGCTGATGCGCCTGGACATAACAGAAGAAGTAGCATAGCTCGCGCCGGCTGCAATCACCGCTAGCTGCCCCATTAATCCTCCTAGTCCAGTTTGTAAAAGTTCGGTAATGACTAAAACCAGTACACCACCAAAGCCAATAGAAACTCCAATTCCACGAGCTAAATTGATACGTTCATCTGGTGAGACAAAATGAGACAGTATAAGCGCGCAAAAAGTACCACTCGCCATCAGCAGCGCCGATTCAGCGCTGGATATGAATTGCATTCCCCAGCTGATCAGGAAAAAAGGCAGCGCGCTATTAAGCATGCCGATAGTAACCATCTTTCGCCAGTCCCGTAGATCCGTGGGAAAACGATAACCCGCAACAAGACAAATGGCCACTAGCACTAGCGCTGCCAGAAGAATCCGGCCTGCAGCTATCGATAACGGCCCGAAACTTTGTAGCGCCAGAGCGATAAAAATAAATGAAGCACCCCACAAGGCGCCCACAAACAATAGTTTTGAAACGTCAAGCGCACTGGCACGACGTATAGTCGTCATGGTTTATTCTGAGGAAAAATTAGTTTAGAGCGCAGCCCGCCAGTGTAATTCTGTGCATTACTCGTCGCTCACCCGGATAGTCATTGAGAGCCCGGTGCCAGGTAGCTCGATTGTCCCAAAATGCAATATCGTTTTTACGCCAATTAAAATGCAGGATATTCTTAGGATGGCTCGCGACCGAGTAAAGATAGCTTAAAAGAGAGGCAGATTCGTCCGCTGTCCAGCCATCGATATGAGTAGTGAAGTCAGGATTGATATATAGTACTTGTAGGCCGCTTAAAGGGTGGGTAATTACCAGTGGATGTATGCTGTCCTGCTGCGCGAGATCTGCATTGTTATAACGTTCATCATCGTTTTGTTGAGCTTGCTGGCCGAAAACATGACGACTGGAATGCACAGCCCGCAATCCTCTAAGCGTTTGCTTCAACCCATCCGACAAGGATTCATACACCTGGTACATATTGATAAATAAAGTGCCTCCACCTTTGGGGGGTACTTCGCGGGCGTAAAGTATCGACCCCCGGGCAGGCTCCTGATCATAGGAATGATCTGTATGCCAGTCTTCACCTACTACGTTAGCATGTGTTGGTTCCTTGCGAACCATTGCGATCTGCGGGTATTTCTCTACTCGCTCAAAAAACCGGTTGATTACAATTTTTCCAAATCGTTCTGCAAACGCAATATGTTGCTGACAATCCAGCTGCTGATCACGAAAGAATATAACCCCATGCTTGTGCTGGAGAGCGCTGCAGGCATTTAGCTCATCATCGGTGATGTGCTTAATATCGAGACCAAGAATTTCCACACCAAAAGGACCGTCACATGGAATAATTTTCATTGTCGACTCGCCGATACAATTTACTGTTTGCCGCTATACTTGCAGCAAGCTTATATCACAATATTGCGCTTTAACATCCGTGGAAATGGATTCATTGCGCCCTTAATAAATGATCCATATGTTTACCCCTAAACAAATCGAAGAGTTCAACCAACAGGGATTTATTGTCGCCCGAGGACTAGCCAACAAAGAGGTTTGCCAACCAATGATTGACCGGGTCAGAGCGTCACTCACACCGCCTCTAGCTCCTCTTGAGTATGAAACTGACGTACAGTATCCAGGCTCACCTGCAGATCGATTGTCCCCTGGTGGCGATACTCCGCGTCGCTTATTGAATGCCTACACCCGTGACAGAGTATTTCGTGATTGGGCCACCTCGCCAGCGGTGGTGGATCGAGTTCGTCAGTTAATCGGTACAGATCAGATCGAACTGTCCCAGAACCACCATAACTGTATTATGACCAAGCACCCGGGATATAGCAGTGCCACCTTGTGGCATCAGGACATCCGCTACTGGTTGTTTGATCAACCCCAGTTAGTCAGCGTCTGGCTCGCTCTGGGTGAAGAGTATGACGAAAATGGTGGAATGCATCTAATTCCCGGCACCCACAAGGAGGATCTGGATCGGGGTTTTTACGATGCCGCCTATTTTCTTCGTACCGACCTGCGAGAAAACCAGGCCTTGATCGATAGCGCGGTCAGCGCGACCTTACACCAGGGGGATGTTCTATTTTTCCATTGCAAAACGCTGCATGCTGCAGGCAGGAACCAGACTGACCAGATCAAATTTTCAGTGGTTTTCACCTATCATGGCAGTGATAACCAGCCAATTGAAGGCAGTCGCTCCGCCGCAGTCCCGGACATCCCTTGCTGAGTAATAAAAGTCAATGAACGAATCAATCTCCCTGGATTGGTATTTTGATTTCATCTCTCCTTTTGCCTACCTACAATACCAGGCACTGATACTGCTTCGAAGAGATAGACCTGATTTACAGGTGCATTATAAACCTGTTCTTTTTGCCGCCCTGCTGCAGCACCATGGTCACAAGGGCCCTGCGGAAATTCCCGCAAAGCGGTCAATGACCTATCGCTACTGCTATTGGTATGCGCAGCGCCACGGTATTCCATTTCGGGTGCCAGCCGCCCATCCCTTTAATCCAATACCCATGCTAAGACTTGCCATAGCCCATGATTGCAATCCGCTTGTCTTGTCGCGGCTGTTTAATCATATATGGGTTGAGAGCGCGGATGATCCAGACTTTTCCTCCCTGGATGCCCTTTCCCGCACACCTGGGCTTGAAAGTGCCGAGGAAGAAGCCAGTCAACCAGAGGTTAAAAACAAATTACGCGCGCTCACTAACGAGGCCATTGAACGCGGCGTCTTCGGAGTGCCGACAATAGCAATTGACGAGATGTTGTTCTGGGGATTGGATATGACTGAAATGGCCATAGAGTGTCTGGACCACCCCGGCCAATTCGAACAAGATGAGTACCGGCGCATCGAGCGGCTGCCTGTCGCTAAGGCTCGCATCTGAGAAACTTAATCGATCTCCACTACCACACAACCGTCAAGGCCACCAGATTCGATTGCTTCATGGGCCATTGATGTTTGCGCTAATGGAAACTTTTTAGCGATGCGGTGCACCAATGCCTCTTCTGTCAACGCCTGATAAATATCTTGTTCCGCCTGCATTTTTGCGCTGTCTGGCATGTTGTAGACGAGTACCATTTCTAATGTGATGTTTTTAAACATAAGAGAATAGAACGGTATCTCTGGATTCATATTCTTTGACGAAGAATAGCTCGCCACCACACCTCCTGTTTTCAGCACCTGGCTGGAAAGCTCAATATTCAGACCAAATTCTACATCCACGATCCGGTCCACTCCTTGGCCATGGGTAATTTCTTCGATAGCATCGACCAAATCGTCCTGTCGATAGTTCAGCACATGCTCAGCCCCACTCTGGCGCGCTTGTTCACACCGGGCTTCACTTCCCGCAGTACCGATCACGGTTGCACCTGCTCGTCTCGCCCACTGCACAGCATAGAATCCAACACGACCAGACGCACCGGTCACCAGGATAGTCTTGCCCTTGGGCACGCCATCGGCAAAAACACAGCGGTGCGCGGTCATCATCGGTATACCTGCACAGGCACCGACCTCGAAATCGGCCTGGTCTGGTAATCGCGCAGCCCTCAGCGCTGGTAATACAATGTATTGTGCAGCAGTTCCCCAATGTCGCTGATACTGGGCCTGATAAACCCATACCCTGGCGCCAATCTTTTCTTCCGGCACCCCCATTCCAACCGCCTCAATCACTCCGGCACCGTCGCTATGCGGTATGACAAAGCCGTCTTCAAATCCGGCGGGTTGTAAGCCAGCGCGCTTCTTCACATCGGAGGGGTTAACACCTGAAGTATGTAATCTAATCAGAACCTCTCCTGGCCCCGGCTCCGGCATATCCATATCTCCATATTGCAGCACTTCCGCTGCATCTCCACATTGATTGAACCACACTGCTTTCATCGTAATACTCCTGCGCAATCATTACTTCACGCGAATTATTGTTTCGTTTTTCGCCGCACGTACAACAATCTGTTAACCTGCGCAACCAATTCATCGTCGCTGTCTCGAACCTCCACCCTAAGTGGCTCGAAATGTCTATCTTTAGACGCTGCCTGATTCACTATTTGATCGATATGATCCTGATCTAAACGAAGTTTTGCGTACACTGGACCACGGCCCGGCTTGACGAAATCTATATCCGCAGACTTATCCCAGATCCAGTGATCTCGCCCAATGTGATGCAACAACATTAACATGTACATCATATCGGTCATGGAGAACAGGCTACCGCCAAAGTGTGTGCCAACAAAGTTTCGGTTATAGAAGCGCAGTTTCATTTGTACTTCAGAATACATCCAGTCATCAGAGACATGCCGTACAGAAATTCCAGCCCCGAGAAGCGGAGGCCAAATATTCACCAAGCGGCAGAATGCAGAATACGCGCGGGTTTCTAATCCATTCTAGGGGATACATTCGATCAACAACGCTTATTGCTAGCAGGAAATTTCACTCAGGGTAGCATTACACAAATCGACCAAATCACCCGGCGACAAGGCGATCTCGAGACCACGACGACCGGCGCTGATATAGATTTGTTGATGATTCCCGGCTGAGCTATCTATTAATGTTGGCAACTGTTTCTTCTGGCCTAGCGGACTGACACCACCAGGGATGTACCCCGTGGTTCGCTGCACCAGCGATTTATCCACCATCCTGACCTTTTTAGCGCTCAGTGTCGAGGCTGCAGCTTTGAGATCGAGATTTTTCATAACGGGTACGATTACTACCGCTAACTCCCCCTTGTCAGTTTGTACCACCAATGTTTTAAAAATAATTTCGGCTGCGGCCCCGAGTTTTTCTGCAGCCTCCCTACCAAAGGATGCTGTGTGCGGATCATGTTCGTATTGGTGAACTGAAAACACTACTCCAGCCTGTTTGGCAACCTGCACCGCAGGCGTCATTGATCACTCCATACCGCCAGTTCGTTTCCATTAGGGTCTAAAAAGTGAAAACGCCGGCCGCCTGGAAATGAAAATATCGGTTTCTTAATGCTGCCACCATGATTCTCAATTCGTTCTACTGCGGATTCGAGATCATCCGCGTATAACACCACCAGAGCAGCGCCGATACTACTGTCAGAGACAAATGGTGAACGATAGAAACCACCGTTAGTGTTTCCATCATTGAAGGCACAGTAGTCTTCTCCATACTCTACGAACTGCCAGTTAAACACCTCACCATAGAAGGTTTTTGCCTTAGGTATATCCGAGACTGCAAGTTCTATATAGTTAATACAGGAATCTTGGTTCATTTTGATATGGTTTGAAGTTGTCTGTCGTGAATTCCGGATAATAGCAACAACGCAGCGATTGCGCCCAGTAGCGCAAACGCCATATCGGTTTGAGTGTCCCAGGCAAAGCCCTGAGTTGCAAGGAACGCTTCGGCTGACGCCCCCGAAATAAGTGCAACCACCCACTCGACTAGTTCATATAGAGCGCTGACCGCAAGGCACACTGCCAATATAAAGAATTTTCTCCAGCCCGGGCCGCTTATAAGCTGTCTACGAATAATGATCTCCCTTGTCAAAATCGCAGGGGTAATTCCCTGCATGAGATGCCCGACTTTGTCATAGTTATTGCGCTCAAATCCAAAGAGCGGCTTGATGTCATCAAACAGCGGAACTTCAGCATAAGTATAGTGCCCACCCACCATCAGAACGATGGAATGCAGCAGAATCAGCGCGTACAGCAACGGCGTTAATCTAAATTTATTCCAGGTCATCCCTATGAGCAGGATACCAATCACCGCCGGAAAGACTTCAAGCACCCATATCAGATAATCTTTCGGGCCGATTCCTGACCAGATCAATACACCCGAAAAAACTGCGATCCAAAGATATTTCATTATTGTGCGCAGGCGTTCCAACGAAATGTCACAATTGTTCTTGCTCAGGAATGATAGCCAGCAGATCGGTGACCCCGGGATTGAGACCGCACTGGCTGAACAGAGTAGTCACCTGTCCCCTGTGATGAGTCTGGTGATTAAAAAGATGCTGGACCAGTGCACTAAAGGGCTTGGAAAAGGTGATGCCTTTGGTATTCTGGTAGGTGAGCGAAACGTTCAGGTCCTGATGGTTCAGTTCCTGGCACAGTTCGATTAGCGTCTGATCCAAATTCTTCCTGGCGCGTGTCAGCTGATTTAGATTCCGATGCAGTATTTGATTCAAAGAGCCGGGGGCGGGAAGTTTTGCCACCGAGGTCAAAGCGCTGAACTCGCTTGGATGGCTGAGAAATCTTTTGAGCCAGATGATATCCGCTACCATGATGTGGTTGAGTGTGCCCCCAATCGAACTAAAATAAGCGCCCAGGTCTTGATACAACGTTTCTGGATCCAATTTTGTCGCCACATGGTAAATATTCTCGTTCATCCATCGATTGTAATTGGCTAACAGTTCAAAGTTTATATTCAGATCGTTATTCACAATAAGCCCCCTCTCATGCGGATTTCTGCCCCAATATTTTTCTTCTCTGCAGACTATCCTGCGGCCAGTAATTTTTACTGCTGTAATAGTTTTCAACTGCTGGTGTTTCTTGATCTAGCTTTACCCAAGGTTGCTTTGAGGCGATGTAAATATGAATATCCGGAGGCAGCAAATCCGGCGAGTCTAAAGTACCGACTCGTATAAAGTGAATTTGATCTCCGGCGCCACCGTAGTTGCTCCACAACGCAATCTGACACGTCGGACAACGGTAAATTTTCTGGCCTTTTCCACTATTGCTCGGAATGGTTATGCCCTGTGGCTCTCCTTTTGTTAACTTTAATCGATCAGCTTCAATCAGCGCGTTGAGCGCAAAGGCAGCTCCGGTTTCGCGCTGACACCATCTGCAGTGGCAACAATGAACAAACATTGGCGACGTTAATAGTTGGTATCTGACCTGCCCACATGTGCAGCCACCCTCAGCAAAATAGGGCTTAACTGCGCTCATTCTACGCCGCTAACTGCAATCATGTTGGAATTTGCAGTTTTGTTTCTAAGGTTCTTTGCCTCGTGATATTCCTCTGACTGATGCCACCGAGTCGCCTGTTCCAGACTCTCAAACTCCAATATTACGATTCTTTTGGGCACCCAATCTCCTTCCAGAATCTTGGTCTCACCACCTCTGGCAATATATCTGCCTCCATATTGGGTGATCGACTTCGGCGCCATCTGCCGATATCTTTCAAACCCTTCTGGATCAATCACTTCTACCTCAACGATAACGTATGCGCTCATTCTGATTCTCCTGTTCGACCTGATTTATGGCTACTAACCATAAAGTATAAACAAGATTCGGCTTCAGCTTGATTAAGATTGTTCCAGTTGTAATGATGGCGAAGCCGCTTGCTGATATGCTAACTGGTAGTGCACGTTTGTATTTAATGTTATTAAGGATAAAACCTGGCCTGACAATCCACGCATCAAACTATGCCTTACTTGAGAAAAACGCAACCAAGCTCGAATCAACGGCATGCCAGACGCGGCCGAAAGAGAAGGAGCGACACCGATACCGTTCAGAAGGCATTGCCAGTATGGGCAGGAATGGAGGGAGGCAACTTTCAACCGCTGGGCCAGCAAGAGCTGCAAAAGATGCATGAGACAGTGTTACAGGTTCTGGAAGAAACCGGATTGTCGAATGCTTCGCCATCAGTGGTGAAACACATCACATCTGTGGGTGGACAGCTCGGCCAAGACGGTAGGCTCAGATTCCCTTCGTCTCTGGTTGAACGCGCGCTGTCTGAAATGCAGCGCAAATTTACTCTATACGGTCAGCTTCCCGGTCATGAATTAAAGCTTTCAGGTAAGCGAGTTCACATGGGGTCAGGTGGCGCGGCGCCCAGTATTGTCGACCTTGACACCGGATACTATCGAGACTCAACGCTGAAAGACCTCTATGACGCAGCACGTCTGGTGGATTCCCTCGAGAACATTCACTTTTTCAGTCGCTCTCTTGTGGCTCGAGACATGCCGGACACTCGCTCGCTGGATATCAACACAGCCTATGCATGCCTTCGTGGCACTTCTAAACATGTCTGCGTGAGCGCTTCAGAGGGATCCCATGCGCGCGAAATTGCTGATATGTGTTTTAGTATTGCCGGATCAAAGGATGCTTTTTCCGCGCAACCGTTTTTGTCATTTAACATTAATCATGTTACGCCACCCTTGCGGTTTTCGGGTGACGCTTGTGATGTCATCGAACAGGCAGCGCTGCTGGGAATTCCCATTCATGCCAACGTGTTCGGCCAGGTCGGGGCTTCCTCGCCGGTCAGTCTTGCAGGCTCGATTGTGCAATCGGTTTCCGAGGCCCTTGCGGGCATGATATTTGGGTGGTCTGTAAGCCCCGATGCTAAAATGATTTTCGGCGCGAAGCCCATGATCACTGACCTACGAACAGGGGGAATGAGCGGCGGCGGCGGCGAGCAGGCACTGGTCATGGCTGCCGCAACCCAGATGGCCCAGTATTACGACCTGCCGAACGTGTCTATCGCAGGGGCATCTGACAGTAAAATTGCAGACGCGCAAAGCGGTTATGAGAAGAGCCTATCGGTCTCTTTGGCCGCTCATGCTGGAAGTAATCTGATCACCCAGGCGTGTGGAATGCAGGCCAGTCTGATGGGGTGTGCACTGGAGAGCTACGTCATCGATAATGACATGTTGGGAGGCATTTTGAGCAGCTTGCGCCCTCTTCAAATCAATGAGGAGACACTATCGGCAAAATCGATTGACAAGGTGGTACACACGGAAGGCCATTTTCTGGGAGAAAAAGAAACAATGGCTCGGATGAAATCCGATTTTCTTTATCCAGTTATTGCTGATCGTCGCCCACCTGCAGAGTGGGAGCAGGATGGCCGAAAGGAAATTCGCCAAGTAGCATTAGTGCGTACAAAAGAAATACTAGACACTCACTTTCCAAACCACATCGATCAGAACATTGATCAGTCGCTGCGTACCAATTTCGATATCAGGCTATCAATATAATGAAGCTCTATAAAGTAGCGCGGTCAGATAGCGTCGCGACGGGCTCGCGGACGGACCTCTTTGGGAATAAAACTAACTGCGCAGGCCGAGCGGATCGCCTGGATCAACACCCTTCATAAATACTTTGCCTCGCTCCCGATCCGCCACCTGATACACAAGCCCTAGCCAGTTATTAACGATAGCCTTGCCGGTATCGGACCAGGTATTGTCAACCAAATCGGCCAGCTCCTGCTCGGGGAAAGGTAACAGATCGCGATAGTCTCCCCTCGCACGTTCGACCCTTTGCTTGTAATGCTCTAGGATCTCTCGTGCGTCCTCAAAAAAATAGTTTTCTGGATAAGGCGGGTAGCTGTCTTTAATGCCATCAATATAGCGCACAACTTCACGCTTATACTCTTTAAGCAGGCTCACGGCATCGTACTCCGGATGGCCCTGGAAAAACAGGAAGCGTAAACCATCTGGACTCACGGCAAGATGCAGATCAGACTGTTTACTTACAGCCAGCACATTTAGTCCCTTTTCCATGAGCTGGTTGGCATTGACCTCATAAACATGGGAATGCGGGGCATCGAAACGCGTGTTGATATTCGCAATTAAGGGATGTTTCAGGTTGGTGATTCGATTGGAATACACCCCCCAGCGTTTGTCTGCAAGCTTATATCGATAGATTCCCCACAATTTCTGCACCACTGCATGGGTAGCGAGACAGGAACACATCACCGAACAGACATTTTCACTGGCCCATTCGATAACCTCCATCAACGGGTCCCAGAACGGCTCATCTTCAATTCTGGACTGGGCAGGGTTTGCTCCGGAGAGAATAATCGCATCAAGGCCTTCTCGTTTCAATGACTGAAAGTCTTGATAGTAGGCTTCTATATGATCCTTGTATTTTTGCTCCCGCGGAATCTCTGGGAATGTAAATAAATGGGTATGAAACTGGGCGATGCGGTTACACGACCCTACAAGCCGCAAGAACTGGCGCTCTGTCGCTTCTAGTGCTGCATCCGGCATCATATTGAGTATGCCAATATGGAGCTCGCGGATATCCTGATGCTGAGCACGACCCGGCGCGAGTACTTCCTGACCTTCTTCCCTCAGGCGATCAAAGCTTGGAAGATTTGAGTTCGCAATAAGCGGCATACTAGCCCTCGAATAGATTCAGAATTGGAAGTTTAGTATATTGCTCACGGATTTGCCTCGATCGCCTCGCAAACGAAATCCAGAAAATCCTGTTGATCGCGCAAAGCAGGGATTTTACTTGCATCGGCAATATGTCCATGACGTTCGGCTATCCCCCGATACTGTGGTAGGCGCCAATTCAACAGACCAGGAAATATCCACTGCACGAACTTATCTGGGACGATTTCTTCTGGGCTCTTCAGGTCATTGAGTTCGAGATACTCAGTGAGATGCTGGTCGAGAAAATCTTCTTCGTAGTTCATTGGTTTAGGGTGTCTGCGGGCTCGTTCCCGCAAAATTTCTTCCATATCCTCGTTTGCTTCCAGATAAAGTACCAAAGTACTGGCCGACAGATGATTCCAGCATTCTTCATCACTGAAACTGCAGATACTTCCTCCCGCATCATTAATAAAATGCGGATAGCGGTATACCGTTTGCGCCCGCTCGATGAAATCATCGACATCAAACATGGCGTGGACCTCAGCTGCTCTATACAGGTGCTGCCGGCGTTTAAATTCATCCACCGGCAATCCGCCGAGATCGGGGTTTCCAATTTTTCCGAGAAAATCGGACATCGGGCCAAGGTGATTGACGGTGATGTTATTTCGGATATAGATGGAGTCGTTACATAATTGGGCGCGCAGAAAAGGGTGCTCCATTGCCATCTTCTTCACCTCGTCAAGGATGGCTTCGTCCAAATAGCGTGTACCAATTCGATAGTCCCCTGAATAGTGAAACCACTGGTCGCTAGGCAACAACGACGACAACGTCGTCTTTCCCACTCCCGACATGCCGAGCAGGGTAATAGCCTTATTTTCCCATTGCAGGAACTCTTGCCGGGTTTTTTTCATGTATTGAATGAAGCAATTGTTGGCGGGATTCTACAGGAACCCGTTCAGAAAATTCATCATGCCTTAAGTGAGAGAGAAGACATTTACTTCATTCGATTACCGCGGAGGTATTACAGAAAGAGCCACAATAAAAATCCACCAAGAAAAATTCGATAAATGACAAAAATCATAAGACTGAATCGACGCAAAAATCCTAGAAACCAATGAATACAAGCATACGCCACTAGCGCCGACACTCCTGTTGCAAAAATTACAACCCCCCATTGCACAGAATCTGCCTGGTTTAATAGTGTCCTTCCCTGCCAAACGCCCGCGAGCGCAATCACAGGAACCGCCATCAGGAAGGAAAACCGAGCCGCTGCTTCCCGATTCAGCCCCATCGCCAAACCGGTAGTAATGGTGATACCGGAACGGGAGGTTCCCGGAATCAACGCCAGAACCTGCGCACTACCAATCATCAGCACATCACGCCAAGTAATCTGGTCGATAGTTCTGTTTTTACTCCCAGCATAATCTGCCCATCCAAGAAGCAATCCAAAAACGATTGTCGCAATCGCCACGGGAATAGGATTTCGCAACCAAAGGTTGATGATTGGTTCCATGAAAATTCCGGCAATCCCTACCATAACCGTGGCAAATGCAATTGACCAGGCGAGGCGGCTATAAGGTGTAGGTGGCGCCCCAAGCAACGACCGGAACCAGTCTATACCGATCCTACATAGGTCCCGCCGAAAATAGCTGAGCACAGCTATCAGAGACCCGACATGAACTGCCACATCAAAGGCCAACCCTTGATCCGGCCACCCCAAGAGTTTTGGAACCAACACCAGGTGGCCGGAACTGGAGATGGGTAAAAATTCAGTCAGTCCCTGAAGAAATGCCAACCAAAAGGCCTGAAAGTAATCAATCATACGTGCTGCGATTATGAACCCTAGTAGCTATGCCTAATTTACTCAGGCAACAGTCTTCGTGCCTGGTTTCTCATTTGAAAGCCGATTAGGTTTTCCGGGTTTTCTTTTCCCATTGCGATCACTTTGAATAATTCCCCCATTTCATGGGGCATTGTCAGCTTCTTTACTTCTGCACTAAGTTTCAATATTTCCTTTGTTCCGGGCTCACCACCCGTTTGCGAATCGGCGAGTATATCGGTTAATCCACAAGACAGGAGAAAGTTTGCCTGATCACAAAATCCCAGCGTCCGCAGCCCGGAAATTGCTCCAGCTTCCGCTATCGAAGTAAAGTCAATATGAGTAGTGATGTCCTGCAAACCAGGCCAGAAAAACGGATCAGTGTGTGCATAGTGACGATAGTGACACATTAATGTTCCCTGATTTCGATCGAGGTGGTAGAACTCCTGACGCGGGAAACCATAGTCAATCAGCAGCACAATGCCCTGATCAATTTTTTCACCCACCGTGCTGACCCATGCTGCCGCCCGCATTGGCAACTCACTTTGATAGTCAGACCCCAGATCCCTCTTAGCCAGCCAGTCTACATCCAACAATGGCTGCGATGAAATGCTCCACTCAAACCGTGCGTCAGAGATACAAACGCCCAGCTCATGGATTTGCCCGTGTGAATTGACCTCAAAGCGCTTACATGGCATGGCATCAAGCAGTTCATTTCCGACTACCACTCCATTGATGACGTCGGGCAAATTTTCCAACCACTTTACCCGACCCTTCAACTCTGGGCTCAAATCTTCAAGTGAAGATCGCTGTCTTTGCCTCAGCCTGGCACTGGTTTCCATGATGTAATAACAATCTGGCAAGGCGCCCAGCTTATCAAGCTCAGTGATAACCGCTACCGCAAGGCTTCCATCTCCAGCTCCAAACTCATACAGACTGGCGTTTTGTATGCTGACGATCACCTGCGCACATTGGCGCGCGATACATCGCCCAAATAGATCACCAAGAAGCGGGGCTGTGACGAAATCACCCTGCTCACCGAATTTTTTCAATGCGCTACTATAGTAACCAAGATCCGGGGTATATAGCGCGAGATCCATGAAGTGATCGAAGCCAATCCACCCGCGGTGTTGCTGTATTTCCTGGGTTATGAGTTGTTGCAGCTGCTTCGACTGCGCTACTAGTTCGGAATCCGGTTCAGGTAACATATCGAGTGAAGCATCTCGCAAGAACGAACGGCAGTGTTAGAATTGTCGGGAATAAGCGAAAACCGGATTATGACCACTTTGCAGGATAAAGTCGCGCTCATTACTGGCGGGTCACGTCGCATTGGCGCGGCTACCGCCAGGAAGCTACATGCACTAGGCATGCGTCTGGTGATTCACTACCGCAATAGTGCAACCGACGCCGAGCAGCTTCGAGCGGAATTGTGCGAGGGAAGACCCGATTCAGTCATGTTGATTCGTGGCGATCTTGCTGAGATTGCCAAAGTCAAAAACCTGGTCAGAGAATGTGCGAATGAAATGGGTCAGTTGGATGTCCTCGTGAATAATGCATCTGTGTTCTACCCGACGCCCATAAAATCTGCCACAGAAGATCAGTGGCAGGACATTATGGACACTAATCTTAAAGCACCTTTTTTTCTGGCCCAGGCGGCCGCACCGTATTTGACGAAATCCTTTGGCGTTATCATCAATATTACAGATATTTACGCAGATCGACCGCTATCTGACCATCCGATCTATAACGCGGCTAAGTCAGGATTACTATCCCTGACAAAATCCCTGGCCAGGGATCTAGGTCCCGAGATCCGAGTAAATGCTGTGGCACCGGGCGCAATTATGTGGCCAGAACAAGGAATGGATGAGCTGTCCAAGCAGCGAATGATTTCTCGAACCCCGCTGAAGCAAGTAGGTAATCCAGAAGAAATAGCTAAAACCATTGCGTTTCTTGTCCAGGATGCTGAGTTCATAACCGGCCAGGTTATTAATGTCGACGGCGGTCGAACCATAATGCCCTAGTCAGGGGCGACTCACTTCTAATTCCAGTCTTACAGGCAATCGATGGCACGCATCCTAATAGTCGGTTGTGGGCGATTAGGTCGACCACTTGGGAATCTGCTAGCTAACCTAGGTCACGAAGTAGTCGGGATTCGCCGGTCGCCGCCGCCTGGTAGTCCTGATCGAATCAATTGGCTGTCGATGGACATTACAAAGACCGAGACTTTCAGGTTACTGCCAGCAGATTTTCAACAAATCATTATTATTCTAACCCCCGCCTCTCGCTCACCCCAAGGCTATAAGGAAATCTACCAGCAAGGCCTGAAAAACTTGCTTGGCCATTTTCAGCAGTGTCAATATAGTCCTGCATATATCTTTGTGTCCGCGACCAGCGTTTACGCTCAACAGCAGGGACAGTGGGTAAACGAAACTTCTGAGACTCTACCGCTTTCTTACAACGGAAAAAGCCTGCTCGACGCCGAGAATCAAGTCATGCGGTTTTCAGAACGCGCGTTGGTGATCAGGTTTTCTGGAATATATGGCGCAGAACGCACCAGACTTATTCAAAAATTGGAGAAGCCAGTTGAAATTCAGCAAACACCCAGCGTTTATACAAACCGCATCCACCAAGATGATTGCGTCGGAGTATTACAACACCTTGCTATCAAGCAGCTCGCCGGGGAAAAGCTGTATCCGGTGTACCTCGCTACAGATTATGATTCTGCCACAAAGTTTGAGATGATGAAGTGGCTCGCTGCGGAAGCCGGTCTGGTTGCTCCCATCCCACTGGTAGCTGCTGACGATGCACCTCGTAATAAACGCTGCTGTAATAAACGCCTAGTTGAGAGTGGATATCAGTTTAAGTATAGAGGTTTTAAGGATGGTTATCGCGCAATGCTCGACATCGAGTAATTAAATGCCTTCAACCGCCGAGCAAACCTTAAACAAATTGTTTAGAGAAATTCGGAAGTGTGATCTATGCGTCCCGCATCTTCCAAAAGGGCCGAATCCTGTATTACGCGTTTCCACCCGCGCAACAATATTAATCGCAGGCCAGGCACCCGGAATCCGGGTCCATGAGTCCTCAATCCCTTTTAACGATCCGAGCGGAGATCGCCTGAGACAGTGGATGGGTATCGACGCTGATACTTTCTATGATCAATCCCGTATTGCGATCATACCTATGGGGTTCTGCTACCCTGGCTCAGCAAGCAGGGGAGACTTGCCACCCCGCCCCGAATGCTGCCGAACGTGGCATCCACAGCTGCTTCCGATGCTGTCGAGTGTAGGCTTGACACTTGCCATAGGCGCGTATGCTCAAAAGTACTACCTTGGCAATTCAAGGAAAAAAAATTTGACTGAGACCGTCGCAAATTGGCGTGACTACGCTCCAGCAATCATTCCATTGCCCCATCCAAGCCCAAGAAATAATATTTGGCTCAAGCGCAACCCATGGTTTGAAAAGGAGTTATTGCAAGAGCTTGGCAATCGGGTGGCACAAGTTCTTTGCTAGACTTGAAGTAGATTGAATAATTTCCGGGCTATACCTGCCACTGCACAATCGATCTATCGGTTTTACTCGCTTTCTAGCGTCGGCTTAAACCGCTCCAAGCCCATTTCGTATTCATTGCCCACCCACTTCTCCACCATCAAACCCATATAACGCTCAATAATGTTATATCCCCGATCGCTCTAGTCAGCAATCTCAGGCTTTCGGTTTAAATGGCGGAGCTGGGAACGCGGACACGTTGCCTTCCGTGCCGCCCGAAAAGCTATTGTCTAGAATCTTGTTGACCCCTTCTTTTTCTACTTCGTCTATTCGAATTACCGCCTGGATCGGAACATATGTCCGTTTGACCTGGCCAAATTCTGCTTTGAGCTTCTCCTCTGAGGGATCTACGAGTAAATTAGAGCGTTCCCCAAAAATAATATCCGCCACTTCAACAAATGCATACATGTTGCTTTGCGTCACTTCGTGGGCGTAAAGCTCATAAAGCTGCCCATTATTATGAAACTGAATCTTGTAAATACTCTTATTGCGCGCCATAGTTCGTTGCCAAAGATTTGCATCTTAGAATCCGATGCATAAGACCTACCGGTTGGCAGAATTATATCATTTTCCAGGTTCCTGACATTTCACTTGAATGTATCCATGGATGAATAATAGATCTTTAAATTGTCCGTGCATAGCGCTTTGCAGGGCACTAATTTTCTGCGCGGTCTTTATCATGACAGACGGGCATGCCGCGTATAAAGAACCGCCACAACCTGTAGCCAAGCTGCTGCAAAAATATGGCATCCCACAATCCGCGGTAAGCATCGAGGTCAAGGAAGTGGGAGCTAGTCAGGCGCTACTGGCACTGAACCCGGATGAGCCCCGCAATCCAGCATCAGTCATTAAATTGCTGACCACCTTGGCAGCGCTTGAAATACTTGGACCCACATACCAATGGAATACACACTATTTTCTTGATGGGAAACTGAAAGAGAAAACATTACATGGAAACTTGATTATGCAAGGAGGTGGAGACCCGTTTCTTACTGTCGATCGCTTTTGGGGCCATGTGCTGGCAATACGTGAGCGCGGAGTAAGCCATATTCAAGGCAATCTGATCATTGATAATACTTTATACAATATTCCACCCCACGACCGCGCAGCATTTGATGGAAAAGCACAAAGACTATATAACGTCGGTCCAGATGCCGCCTTGACCAACTTCTCTGCCACTAGATTTGTAATCGAACCTGTTGGCGGCGGAATTAACGTATTTGCTGACCCACCATTGGCTAATCTATTGGTGCACAACAAGTTAGAGCCTGAGAGCGGCAAATGTGTTAATCGCGAGGGCGGCTGGTCAATGCGAATCGTCCGTGAGCAAGGGAAAATTCATGCGTTTTTTGAAGGGCGATACCGACCACGGTGTAAAGCACATTCTATCTCCCGCAGCATTGTATCGAATTCTGAATATACTTATCAGCTGTTCCGCTACCTGTGGCAATCCATGGGCGGCACCTTAAGCGGGGGTTTCAGAACCGGGGCGACCCCTGAAACCGCGACCTTACTGGTGTCGGTACCTTCACGTCCTCTTGCCGAGAATATCGCCAGTGTCAACAAATACAGCAATAACGTCATGGCCCGTCAAATGCTGTTGACTATTGGCAGTGATTGGAATGAGGATGAATCAGCAGATACCCAGGCAGCAGGTATTCAGGCAGTATACGAGTGGCTCGATCAGGTTGGCGTTAACACCCAAGGAATGCAAATCGACAACGGTTCTGGTTTATCACGTAGCAGCCGAATCAGCGTACGCCAGATAAGCCAGTTGCTGGAGGTCGCCTGGAAAAGCACGTGGCACCCAGAGTTTATGTCTTCGTTCTCCTTGGCTGCGATGGACGGCACTATGCGTAAGCGTCTTAAAAAAAGCAATCTAAAGGGCAGAGCGCGCATTAAGACCGGGCTGATTAACGGCATAAGAAGTATGGCGGGATATGTCCACGCCGAAAACGATCGTCACTACATTGTGTCGATGATGATCGATTCCAAAAAAGTGAACTACTGGAATGGGAATAAAATTCAGGATGCTTTGCTGGAATGGGTATACGCGTTGTAAGCAGAACTTATCGCTGCAGAAACGCATTAATTTGCGTTGCAATGGCCGCGGGATTGTCCATATGAAGATGGTGTTGACCATCACACTCTGAAACTAATGCATTTCTAAAGGTAGCACCCCTTTTTGCGGTTTGTTTTCTGTGTATCACCATGCCTTTTTTAGCGAGCAGTATAAGAGTAGGCGCAGAGACTTGCCCGATAAAATACAGCACCATATCCTCGCTGAGGTAAAGTGGCGATGGGTGCCTCAGCCGGCGATCTGAGTGCAGAACAATACCGTGCTTGTATTCAGTAGCATTACGACGCACCAGTAGCTCCGCGGATTGCAGAGAAACAGGGCTAGCTGCGCACCTTGCATCGATCAACTTCTGCCAGTCGTTGTAGATCTTCGGGCTAGATTCCTGACCGAACGCCTGTTTTACCCCTGCATCAATCGACTTACGCAGTCGATCTATGGCAGTGTCCGCCGCACCACTAATGGGCCCAACGCCGTCTATCAAAATCATCTTTCGTATTCTTTCGGGATAAACCGCTGCAAATAAGATTGACACGCCCGCACCGAGAGAATGTCCAAGCAGATAGAACTGTTCCCATCCGAGTTTCTCGGATACATGCGCTACATCCGCGACATAATCAACCAGATGATACTTAGTCCCTGAAGGACGATGTTGAGAGTATCCGTGACCGGCAAAATCCATGGCAACCAGGTAATATTTCTCAAGAAATCCAGCCAGGGGTATAAAACTGGCAGCATTATCTAACCAACCATGCAGCGCCAATATCGGTGGATTAGCGGGATTACCGAATCCGAGAGCTGCAATTGACCCGCTGATTCCCGGCATTTCAAGAACTTCAGGCTTCATGGATATTAGAAACTTCTACAGCAAAGCGGATGTCGAAACGTTCTACCGGCTCGAATATTGTGCCATTCATTAGTCGTAAATCGACCTTGTCAAGTTTGTGCTGGATACACTTTTAGATTATCGTATATAGGTAAAGTTAGCCATATCACCTGATTAGTATTAATATTTTTAATACTAGTCATAAAGAATCCACCATGAGCAAAGAAAACAAAGAAGCGAACAAAGTCGAAAATATCGACACCGATACTTTTACCATTACCGACAACAAAACCGGTGAAACAATTGTCATGCCCGGCACCACCGGTGCTATGGGCAATCGTCTGATTGACATCCGTTCACTTTTTGGGAAAACAGGGTTATTAACCTACGACCCCGGTTTCACCTCTACCGCCGCCTGTAAGTCTGACATCACCTACATCGATGGTAATAAAGGCATTCTTTTGCATCGCGGATACCCAATTGATGAACTCGCCAATCAAAGCGACTATATGGAGACCTGTTATCTGCTTCTTTACGGCGACCTGCCAACTCCCGAGCAAAAAGAAGCATTCGATAACGATATCAAACACCATACTATGCTGCATGAGCAGCTCACGAAATTCTATACCGGTTTTATGCGCAGTGCGCACCCAATGGCGATCATGGTCGGAGTGGTCGGCGCGCTTTCAGCCTTCTATCACGACAAGATGGACATTACCGACAATGATGAACGTCGTTTGGCAGCTCACCGCATTATCGCCAAGATGCCTACTATCGGCGCATATGCCTTTAAGTACTCGCTCGGCATGCCTTTTCCGATGCCACAAAATTCTCTGAGTTTCTCCGAGAATCTTCTCAAGATGATGTTTGCGAATCCTGCAGAGGATTATGAAATCAATCCGGTTTTAGCCAAAGCTATCGATAGACTGCTAATCCTGCATGCGGACCATGAGCAAAACGCATCGACTTCTACGGTTCGCCTGGCGGGATCCTCAGGCGCCAATCCTTATGCCTGCGTAGCATCAGGGATCGCATCATTGTGGGGTCCGGCCCACGGCGGCGCTAACGAAGCCGTGCTAAAGATGCTGGAAGAAATCGGATCAGTAAATAATATTCAAAAGTATATAAAGAAAGCCCAGGACCCCAATGACAAATTCCGACTCATGGGGTTTGGGCACCGCGTATACAAAAGCTATGATCCACGCGCAACGGTTATGCGCGAATCCTGCCACGATGTCTTGAAAGTGCTGGGGATCAATGATCCGAAACTTGAACTGGCCATGGAATTAGAGCGTATAGCGCTTGAAGACCCTTACTTTATTGAAAAGAAGCTCTATCCAAATGTTGATTTCTATTCCGGTATTATTATGAGCGCAATGGGTTTCCCGACATCTATGTTCACAGTGATGTTTGCCATTGGTCGTACGGTTGGGTGGATTTCACACTGGAAGGAAATGCTCAACGATGATGAACAAAAAATCGGTCGGCCCCGCCAACTATATCTTGGAGAACAGCGGCGCTCATACATCCCCATTGAAAGGCGCGGTCACACCGACAGACGAACAGGATGGAGCTGGTTATGGGGCGGTAAAAAATAGCCCTGCTCTGACTGCTTGCTAACTTCTGTTTAGACAGCAATAGCTACCTCAACAGTTCAAATAAACAAGTACGACTGGCAGGCCAGATAACCTGCCAGGAGCACGCCGCCTTCTATCCGGCTGATTTGAAATCGGGTCCGACAAAATATCCATAGCAGCAGTCCAGAACCAATCATTATTCCAATCATGGCATCGGTAACTTGACCCCGTTGGAGCGGAATGATGGCCGAGGTAACACCCAATACCCCAAAAGTATTCCAAATATTTGACCCCACCACATTACCAATCGCTATAACACCGTGACCGCGCAAAATAGACACCAGCGAAGCGGTGATTTCAGGAAGGCTGGTTCCGACCGCGACGATTGTCATACCGATCACCGCTTCGGAAACACCGAGCTGCTCAGCAATAGTCACAGCGCTTTGTACAAGCAAATGACCACCTAGAGATAGCAACACTATTCCACCAATCAACATTAATATAGTCACTGGCAACGACTGAGCGGATAAGTCGGCTGGGCTGACGTTTATTCGTTGTTGACGCGTATGCCAGATTACGTACCCAAGATACCCCAGCAGACCTATCAATAAAATCAAGCCATCCAACCGGCTGATCACAGCGTCTAGCAACATCCATAAAATAAATACGAACCCGACAAACATCACCGGCAGGTCTCTTTTCAGCACCAGAGACTCCACTGCAATAGGGGTTAATAGAGCGCTTAATGCCAACACCAGGGCGATGTTGGCAAAGTTGGATCCCACTACATTAGATATTGCGATCTCGGTCGAACCAACCAGCGCAGCGTCAATGCTCACCGCAAGTTCCGGGGCACTGGTTCCAAGCGCCACAATGGTCAAGCCGGTCACGAGAGTCGATAACCCCATCCTGGCGCCGATAACAATGGCCGCCCGCACTAGTAACTCGCCACCAGCGTAAAGGGCCAAAAGGCCTAATAGAATAAACAGCAAGTCAATCAATGCAGGGGCAATCTAGTGGTTAAAGCCATTGTATATCTGATTGATTGCTTGAATTACAATCCCACCCATGAAAACCTGGGTCTATAAAGGCAGCCGCAAAGCCGATACGTATTTGTACATAGTGCATGAAAACGACTTTTCTCGGGTACCGCAGATCATTTTGGAATTAATGGGATCCCTGAAACTGGTTTTGGATGTCGATCTTGCCAAACGCGATAGACTTGCACTTGTGGACATTGACGAAGTCAAGAACAAGCTAGTAGAGCAAGGATTTTTTATTCAGATGCCACCGGGGGACAAACAGCCAGAAACACTATGTTAACAAAACTTCTGTTTACTCTGATAGTGATTATTGGTGTTGCTATCTTCTATCGTAATAAGGCGTCACGGTCGGCACTGGTTGATAATAAGTCTTCTTCTGTGAAAACAGACGGATCCATACCAACACGCTCACTTGCTTACATTTTGATTGGAATTCTAGTGGCAATATCTGCCGGTGTTTTTGCCTATAACTGGCGTCAGAATAATCAAATCATCAACATAAAAGTTACGTCAGAAGTCGGTGGAGTAGTTAACTATCAGGCAAAACAGGGTGCCATCAAAGGTAGAAAATTCACATCCATTGATGGGATAAAGGTAACTCTGGGAGAAGGTGACCGCATAGAGATACTGAGCAAGTGAGACCTTCTGACTTCCCCGTAACTTTTGGATTGATTGGAATCAGTGTGATGGTTTTTCTGTTTATGAATGTTGGCGACCAGGAAACCGTTATCAGGCTGTTTCTTATTTCTGAGTATTTCCAGCCAGTTTTACCGGAAATTCTATCAGGGCAGGTGTGGCGAATTTTTACACCTATATTCCTGCACTTCGGAATATTTCATATTGTCTTCAACATGATGTGGACCTGGGAACTCGGAAGGATCATTGAACAAAAACAAGGTCGGGTAATCTTATTATCGTTATGTTTGTTAAGCGGTGCTGTGGCTAATCTGGCCCAGTATTGGGTATCAGGACCGGTATTCGGTGGGATGTCAGGAGTAGTGTATGCGCTGTTTGGCTATATTTGGATCCAAGGTTTGACTAATTTACGTTTCGGAATACGCCTGAATCCTGCAATTGTTTATCTGATGATGGGTTGGTTCGTGGTGTGCTGGACAGGGTTACTAGAGAAACTATTTGGACTCAGCGTAGCCAATGCGGCGCATACCGCTGGCTTGGTGAGTGGTGTTCTAATCTCTCTGCTGATCACCTGGTTTTTTGGGATCAGACGGGTAAGATGAATTGATATCACTGCTGATAAGCCTGAAGCCTTCTCTACCCCGAATTAATTCCAGCTGGTTTGTGAAGGCCCCTTCCTTGCCATTCACACACCTTCAAGGTAAATTCCTGCCCATGCGATGACAGGGACGAGTAACCCGGCCCACTGCGGTATAGCGATCAGGAGACAGTGTAAGTCCTGACCGCAGCCCGGTTGAAAATCACCCTCGAGCAGCCCGCCGAACAGTTAGTCAGATTATTACTCTGAATTCATAGTAGACCGGGCCGGTAGCCCCCGAAATCAGGCTGGGGTCAGTATGTTGACCCGTTAAGTCCTGGTCTGTGAAGCTCAGGAAAATCCGGGTGGTACCGCGATGCAGATTCCCCGCACCCATCGCCCCGGCGAGTGATTCAATTGTTTTGGCCAGTTTCTTTTACAGAACAATTGGATGATTCGCCGGGGTTTATTTATTGTAGATAACGCAGGTTTAAATCACAGCATGGCATTTGAAGAGGTAAGTGGCCGATATAACGGGCCAGCTCTAGAAAAGGAAATACTCGAATTTTGGGATCAGGAGTGTATCTTCGAGAAGACGCTGGAACAAAGCGTAGGTCGACCCAGATTCAGCTTTAACGAAGGCCCGCCAACCGCTAACGGTAAACCGGGAATTCACCATGTCTTAGCACGGTCTTTTAAAGATATTTATCCTCGATACAAGACAATGCAAGGTTACTACGCGCCCAGAAAAGGGGGTTGGGACACACATGGATTGCCGGTAGAACATGAGATAGAAAAGCAACTCGGTATTTTTGATAAGAAGGAGATTGAGAAACAGGTAGGCATCGAAGAGTTCAATCGTCGTTGCCGAGAATCAGTAATGACTTATATTGGTGACTGGGAGGCCATGACAAAGCGCATGGGTTACTGGGTCAATCTCGACCAGGCTTATTACACACTAGATAACAAGTACATTGAATCGGTCTGGAATCTGCTAAAAATAATCTGGGACAAGGGCCTAATCTACAAAGGCAATAAAGTCGTTCCCTATGACCCGCGAATTGGAGCCACCTTGTCTTCACATGAGGTGGCCCAGGGCTATAAGGAAGTAGAGGATCCGTCCATTACCGTGCGCTTTCCAATCGCTGATGAGCAATCTTTGTATTTTCTTGTATGGACCACGACGCCATGGACTTTACCTTCTAATATGCTGCTGGCAGTTGGAAAAGATATCGACTACGACTTCGTTCAGACTGGGGAAGAGACTCTTATTACCGCCAGCACCCGAGTCGAAACACTGTTTGCAGAACAAGACTACAAGATTCTTAAGACGGTCAAGGGCAGTGAGCTTGTCGGCATCCGCTACCAACGTCTGTTTGATTATCTTGATATTACCTCGGGCGATCCATTTCGCGTCGTGGCCGCAGATTTCGTCAGCACCGAAGACGGTACTGGCATCGTGCATACCGCACCGGCATATGGAGTCGATGACCTGGAACTGGGTAAAAAAGAAGGCCTCCCTGTTATTCATGGCGTGGGTCTGGACGGATATTTCAAAGCCGAGGTCAGCCCAGTTGCAGGCAAGTTTTTCAAGGAGGCCGACCCGATTATCATTAGCCTGCTGAAAGAACAGGGTTTAATGTTCAAAGACGAGGTCACTCGCCACAACTACCCATTTGGTTGGCGCACTGGAGACCCTTTGATCTACTACGCCAAAGAAGCCTGGTATATCCGTACAACGGCAATAAAAGACCGGATGGTCGAGCTGAACCGCACCATCAACTGGGTGCCGGAAACGATCAAGGAAGGACGATTTGGAAACTGGCTGGAAAATAACGTTGACTGGGCTCTGTCACGGGAACGTTTCTGGGGCACACCGCTGCCGGTTTGGACAGACGGTAATGGCGATTTTATCTGTATCGGATCGATCGCGGAGCTTGAGGAGTATGCGGGTCAGTCGTTGCAATCCACAGACCTGCATCGGCCACAGATTGACGAGGTTAAGTTTGATTTTGAGGGACGAACCTATACCCGCGTCCCCGAAGTCATCGACTGCTGGTTTGATTCCGGCGCCATGACCTATGCACAGTGGCATTATCCTTTTGAGAATCAGGAAACATTCGAAAATCACTTTCCGGCAGATTATATCTGCGAGGCTATCGATCAGACCCGGGGCTGGTTCTACACTCTGCATGCCATTGCCTCACTGGTGTCGGACAGCGTTGCCTATAAGAACTGCGTCTGCTTGAGTCATATTGTCGACGCCAAGGGAAAAAAGATGTCCAAGTCACAAGGCAATATCGTAAACCCCTACGATGTTTTTGATACGGTCGGTGTGGATTCATTGCGTTGGTTGTTTCTTGCCCGTACTGCGCCGGAAGCGCAGAAACGTATTTCAGTTGACATCGTTCGTGAGGTGGCAGCCTCATTCGTCAACACCCTATGGAACACCTACGCGTTCTTCATACTATATGCCCGGCTCGATGATTTTGACCCAACCGCTGAAGTGGCAGTTGAACAGCGCCCGGAAATCGACAGATGGATGCTAGCGCTCGCACACCAGACGGTCAAAACCGCTAGTGAAGCCCTAGACCACTATGATGCCAAGACAGCCGGTGAGGCCATTGAAAAGCTGGTCGACCAGCTCAGCAATTGGTATGTTCGTCGGAACCGACGTCGTTTCTGGAAAAGTGAAGCAGGTGATGATAAGCAGGCTGCTTATCTGACTTTGTACGAATGTCTGAACCTGACTCATCGAATCATCGCGCCGTTCATGCCATTTCTCGCAGAAGAGATATATCAGAACCTGGTCGCGACCCAGCCCGGACAGCCGCAGAGCGTTCATCTCACGCAATGGCCGAGCTGGAACGGAAACTATCTCGACCAGGGTCTCGTATACGAAATGGATGTCGTGCAGCAGGTGGTCGGCCTGGGCCGCTCGGCGCGTGAACACAGTCGAATCCGAGTACGCCAGCCTTTGTCCAGGGTTCTGGTCAGCGTGCCTTCAGAAACTGCGCGAGCCGCGGTGGAAAAACATACCCGACAGATTCTCGAAGAGCTGAATATAAAGGCAGTAGAGTTGGTTTCCGCGGATAACGAGCTGGTGAGCTATAAGATCAAGCCTAATTTTCCCAGGCTTGGAAAACGTTACGGAAAAATGATGCCGGCAATCAAACGAGCCCTAAGTGAGGCGGACGGAAGCTGGATTGCCGGGGAAATCGCCGCTGGTCGTCGATTCCGCCTGCAGATCGAAAATCAGGAAATCGAGTTCGAAGCTGAAGACTGCCAGGTGCAGACCAGCTCCGCTGAGGGCTATTCCTGTGCAGGAGAGGACGGCTTTATGGTGGCCTTGGATACCTCTTTGACCGATGAGTTGGTGCTCGAAGGGATTGCAAGAGAAATCGTCCGCTCGGTGCAGGATGCGCGCAAATCCGCGCGCCTGGAAATATCCGACCGAATCGATTTGGGCATCAGCGGCACTAGTTTAGTGGAACAAGCGATCGAAACTCACCGTGAATATATTATGGCAGAAACCCTGTCGCAGTCATTAGCGCCAGCAGATCAGGTCGACGGTTTTACGGCAGAAAAAATTCTGGAGGATCAAAGCTGGAAAATTTCCCTCGCCAAACGAGGGAATTAACGATCGCGCTCATGCTGGACTGGTCCGATCACTTAATTTCACTAGCTATTGTCATCTGATACCTGAAGGCGTGTCGCAGCAATTAACCATTTGGCTCAAGCTTGGTATCAATCGAGGCTGGCCCAGCTTTTATGAGGCATCCTTAAATACACCTGCGCCATCTGATCGATAAACCGCTGCAGTATAAAATTCTTCTGGTAATGACGACGTCCGCACTGACCCATTTTAGACCTGAGCCCGGGATCGGTAATCAGTGTGTTTAGCCTATCGGCCAGCTGCCGCTCATCCCCTCTGGGAACTAAATACCCGGTTTCACCATGGATGACTGCTTCACTTATTCCGCCCACGTCAGTCGACACTACGGGCAATCCTGCACTCATCGCCTCCAGAATGCTGAGCGGCAATCCTTCGTAATTGGAACTAAGGACAAAAATCTGCGCAGCTTCTAGATAGGGTTCGATTTTCAGTACCTCGCCTGCAAGGTCCACGCGCTGCGTTAAAGACAGATCAGTCAGTTGCCGTCTCAGTGCCGGTTGTTCGACCCCTTCACCTACGATGGTAAGGGTCACGTCTTCAGGCAGTTGACGCATCGCCTCGAGCAAAAGCTTGTGATTTTTGACCGGTGTCAGACGACCGATACAAAGCAGTTTAACCGGAGAAATTTCTGGATCTGCCGACACGCCCGTGAACTCTGCCGCATTGGGCACCAGATAGCGGCGTTGAGAAGATCCGATCCGCCACTTCCGTGCCAGCAGGTAGTCGTGTTTTGAGATCGTGATCACAGCCGCGCATAGTCGACAGAGCACGGACTCTGCCAGCACTCCCAACAGCCGCTGGCCTGCGGGTGCACCAGGGGTAAAGGCCCAACCATGTGCAGTAAAAACGGCAGGTACACGCGTCCACTTTGCCGCCAGCCTGGCGACAATGCCGGCTTTGAAAGAATGAGCGTGTATAAATGTCGGTTTACATTGGCGAATCAGGACGATCAAGTGCCAGATCGCAGCAAGATCATTCGGCGGGTGAATTCGTCTCACCAGCTGCTGACAGATCACCACCTGGATTCCCAGATCACGAGCCCGTCTTGTCAGGAAGTCGTCTTCGCCTGTGACCAGAATAAATTCATACTCTTTGCCAAGCTCACGCAGGATTTGCAGAACGTGGACCTGGGCACCACCAATATCCGCTTTGGTGATCACTATCATTACTCTGGCTCTCATCGTATGCGCGGTCGGCTTTTGATCTTCCTTTGCCAGATTCAATGAATTTAATTTAAGCACAATGTTTTAACGTGATCGAATCCGAGCTTACTCGTTCAGCACCAGTACCCGGCGCGCCTGCTTTCTAGAAGATTTAACGCTATAATGTTTCGATAAAAATGATTTCGGTTTCCTGCCTCTTATCATCAAAGGACTGCTGCTCTCAAACCTAGAATCTGCGGCAGTTACCGGCTGCATAATGCAAGAGTTAGAGCCTGATAAAATATAAACCTATTTTGCAGGGAGTATGATTCGGATGGTAGCGAAAAACTTATCATAGATGTAAGCAGGAGAATGATTTAAATGACCAGTAAGCAGCAGATCGTACCTGTTATTCTTTCAGGAGGATCTGGCACAAGACTTTGGCCTCTGTCACGCGCAATGCGTCCCAAGCAGTTCATAAATCTCGTGGGCGACGATAGTCTGTTCCAGCAAACGCTGACGCGGTTGGCCGGCATTGACGGCATGGCCGACCCGGTGGTGGTATGTAATGAAGAACACCGTTTTCTGGTGGCGGAACAGCTGCAAGCATTAGGCATTGACCGACGCACCATTATCCTTGAACCTGTCGCACGAAACACAGGACCCGCAATCGCCATCGCCGCAGCGCAGCTAAGTGCAGATGGAGATCCGCAGAACGACCTGATGCTGGTATTACCTGCGGATCACCTGATACATGACATCCCGGCATTTATTGATGCAGTAGAGCTTGCCCGTGAAACTGCAGAAGAAGGAACCCTGATCACCTTTGGCATTGCGCCAGATCGACCGGCAACGGGCTACGGGTATCTTAAGGCTGCCGAAAAAGAAAGCTTGGGAGGTATAGCGGCAGTAGAAAAGTTCATCGAAAAACCCGACCTTTCCAGTGCCGAATCCTACTTGGCTGACGGCAACTACTACTGGAATAGCGGTATGTTCATGTTTACACCGGAAATCTGTCTTCAAGAGTTTGATCGGCACTGCCCGGAAGTTACTGCGCACGCCACAGCAGCACTAGCTGCAGCGACCGAAGACCTCGACTTTCTGCGCCTCGACAAGCCCGCCTATGAACAGTGCCCTAATATTTCAGTTGACTACGCGGTAATGGAACGCTCTGACAGGGTAAAGGTTGTTCCCCTGGATGTTGGATGGAGCGATGTCGGGTCTTGGACTTCTTTATGGGAGTCCGGGGAAAAAGACAGCAATGGCAACGTCACCCAGGGGGATGTTCTACTGGAGTCCGTAAACAACAGTTATATCCATTCTGAAAACAAACTCGTCGCCGCTCTGGGGGTAGATGATCTGATTATCGTTGAAACCCATGATGGGCTGCTTGTGACATCGAAACAACACGACCAGGATATTAAAATTGTGGTTGAGCGGCTCAAGCAGCTGGGTCGCCCGGAGGTTGAATTACATCGAAAAGCCTTCAGACCGTGGGGCAATTATGACTGCCTCGATGATGGAGACCGGTTCCAGGTAAAACGCATCATGGTGAAAAGTGGCGAGCAAATCTCTATGCAGAAACACTTTCACCGGGCAGAACACTGGATTGTGGTTTCCGGTACCGCCGAGGTCACCTGTGGCGACAAGACTTTTATGTTGTCGGAAAATGAAGCCGCCTACATACCTCTTGGGGAAAAACACCGACTAAAGAATCCCGGTAAATTACCTCTGGAAATTATAGAGGTTCAATCCGGCTCTTATCTTGGTGAAGACGACATTGTGCGCTTTGATGACCAATACGGGCGCAGTTAAAAATACAATACTCGATGTTGCTTAATATTTCGACTTGCGCACCGAAAGGAATTAGATTTTGCATGTATTGATCACTGGAGGCGCCGGATTCATTGGCGCTGCACTGGCACATCGCCTGTTACAGCGTGGCGATCAGGTATATGCCATTGATAACCTTAACGAATACTATGAAGTCAGTTTGAAGCAAGCGCGCCTTCGAAGACTAGAGGAACACGATCGATTTCAGTTCAAGCAGATTGATATCACGGATAGAGAAGCAATCGCCTCGTTGTTTCAGGATACACACTTTGACGCAGTGGTAAATATGGCGGCCCAGGCGGGCGTCAGGTATTCCCTGGAAAACCCGGCCGTCTATATAGATTCTAATCTTGTAGGATTTGGTAATATTCTCGAAGGATGTCGTCATAACCAGATAGGGCATCTGATATACGCATCCAGCAGTTCGGTTTATGGTGGCAATACTCAACTACCGTTCAGCGAAGATGACCCGGTAGACCACCCGGTCTCACTCTATGCGGCCACCAAAAAAGCAAATGAGCTGATGGCGCATACCTATGCACACCTGTACAGAATTCCATGCACTGGTTTACGCTTTTTTACAGTCTACGGCCCCTGGGGCCGACCTGATATGGCATTTTTTAAATTCACGCGCATGATGCTGGCAGGAGAGCCTATCCCGGTATACAACAATGGACAGTTGACCCGGGATTTTACTTACATAGATGATATTGTAGAAGGGGTAATGCGGGTGATGGATCAGCCTGCAGAAGCTTCGCCTGGTTTTGATTCCTCCAATCCCACCCCTGCACTTAGCAATGCGCCCTTCCGGGTGTTAAATATTGGAAATGGAGAACGTGTTCCACTGATGGACTATATTGAAACACTAGAGCAATGCCTGGGAGTCAAAGCAAAATACAATATGCTCCCCATGCAAGACGGGGACGTCATGGCAACCCACGCTAACGTGGATAAACTTAGTGCACTGACTGGATACAAACCCTCGACCGATATTCGTACTGGTCTAACACTGTTTTGTAAATGGTACAGAGATTACTACCAGGTTGGATAATTAATCATCATGAGCAACCAATTGCTATCGCAACTTATTTCGAAACTGGATGACCGCAGTGCGATAATTGGTATTGTTGGTATGGGATACGTTGGCCTACCGCTGGCGCTGAGATATAGCGAAGCCGGATATCATGTTATCGGCTTTGATATCGATGCTGAAAAGGTAGATAAAATGAATGCCGGTCAAAGTCACATTGAACATATCGATTCTGCGATTGTGGCCCAGGCGGTGTCAGCGGGATTTCGCGCCACCGACGACATCGCTGAAATTAATTCAGTTGATGCGGTCATCTTATGCGTCCCCACCCCACTCAACCGATATCGCGAACCTGATCTCAGCTTTGTCACTGACACTACTGATTCGCTGATTGTGCATCTCCATCCTGGACAGGTGGTATCACTTGAAAGCACTACTTATCCGGGCACTACGGAAGAACAGCTGCTACCGCGCCTGGAGTCCACTGGACTGAAAGTTGGGGAAAGTATCTTTCTGGTGTACTCGCCGGAAAGAGAAGATCCGGGGAATCCTGATTTTGGAACTCGCAGTATTCCCAAGGTTTGTGGTGGCCACACGGCGGCCTGTCTGGAAGCGGGCCTGGCCCTTTATCGCCAGGCTATCGATCAGATGGTGCCGGTTAGCTCCACAAAGGTGGCCGAAATGACGAAATTGCTTGAGAACATCCACAGAGCGGTCAACATCGGGCTGGTCAACGAAATGAAAATTGTTGCGGACGGTATGGGAATTAACATCCACGAAGTAATTGACGCCGCCAAGACAAAACCTTTTGGTTTTACACCTTATTATCCAGGCCCCGGGCTCGGCGGACACTGTATTCCAATCGATCCTTTCTACCTGACATGGAAAGCCAGGGAGTTTGATATCAACACCCGCTTTATCGAATTAGCAGGTGAAGTCAATACGGCGATGCCAAAGTGGGTCATAGGTAAGGTGAACGATGCCCTGAATGCTGCAGGCAAATCAATTAATGGTTCGCGGGTACTGGTGTTAGGTATTGCATACAAGAAAAATGTGGATGACATGCGGGAGTCTCCGTCTGCGGTACTAATACAGCTGCTGTTACAGAAAGGTGCTGATGTCCAGTATTCGGATCCCCATGTGCCGGAGTTTCCGAAAATGCGAGAGCATTTTTACGAAATGCAAAGTATCGATTTGAGCGCGGATGCTCTGAAAAAATTTGATCTGGTGCTGCTTGCCACCGATCACGACGGATTTGACTATGACCTGATTCGGAAACACGCAAAAATCATCGTCGATACGCGCGGACGTTATTCAATGGATCCTGCACCACACATTGTCCCTGCCTGATTGGAAGCTGCATCGAAAAAGTGCTGGTACCTGCTTACAGCGAAAGCGAATCAGGATCAGCGCGCCCAGTATAATCTACTCAATCAGGGTTATACCGTATATCGACCCTTGGCAAGGGTGCCGAGGATACGCAGGGGCAAGCGAGAATACCGAATTGAATCGCTGTTTCCTCGATATCTTTTTATCCAGCTGGATCCGCAACAAGACAACTGGTCACCAATCAGATCGACCTATGGTGTTTCCGGATTTGTAAAGTTTGGGATGTATCCCTCAATGGTGCCAGATTCACTGATTGACTATGTGCGAGAGCACGAGCAGGAGTTTGAAAGTCGTGCGATTGTTATTGACGAATTCCAAAAAAACGAGCCAATAGCGGTGATAGATGGTGCATTTAAAGGGCTGGAGGGAGTGTTCATGCAATTCGAAGGCAAACAGCGCGCCCTTGTTCTCCTGCATTTTCTAGGCCACCAACGTCCTATGCGGGTGCCGACCAGAGTCTTAAAATCTATCTAGATCTAGAAATCAGCCGAGGCTCATTGAGTACCGAGCCTAAAATGTCTATTTCTAGTTAGTTTCCCGCTAAAAGTTACTGATTTAATTGACATTAGCCATTGTGTTCAGGTACCGTTCACGCCATGAACACGCCCGAAGACGAAGTCACCCTCGAACTTCTGAACGCCATCGAAAAGAATGGCCGGGCAAGTCAGCGAGATTTAGCACGCCACACCGGCGTGGCACTGGGGTTGGTGAACTCATATATCAAACGCTGTGTGCGCAAGGGCTGGATAAAGATAAGTGAGGCCCCTGCTAACCGCTACATCTACTTTCTCACCCCGACCGGGTTCAGTGAGAAAATGCGATTGACCACGCGCTATATCTCGGATTCTTTCTCATTTTACCGCCGAGCGGCGGAATCATGTGATCAGATGTTACGTAAATTCAGCGCTGAAGGAATCCAACATATCATGTTGGTAGGCATCTCTGATCTGGCGGAAATCGTATTTCTAAAGTCATTGGAAAATCAGGTGGAGATCTGCGGCGTGTTTGATCCTGACAATGAACATGACGAATTCTTCTCGATTCCAGTTTTCCATTCTTGGCCAGACGACCTAACCATTGATGCAGTCGTGTTAACAGACTTTATCCAACCTGATAAAAGTTTTCGTACTGCCGCAGCAGTATTCGACCAAGAGAAAATTTTTGTTCCGGATATTTTAACCGGGTGGTCAGGTAAAAAAATTAGCGCGGAACATAACATCGCTTGACGTCGAGCCAGGGTTATAGGACTACAGGCACGTAGTCTATATTTTTAAGGAGCTATGCGAGGGTCAAAACTTCGCAGGGCGGTAGCGTGCCTGAACAGCTATATACTGATAAAAATTGAAAAAAGTAATTAGCAATGCCTAAGTGGCTTAATCTAGGTTTCTACTACGCGGTAGCGTTGTTTTTTCATGATGTGATTGCGATTTATGCTGCAATCCACATCGTGCACGCATATCGAATAGAGTGGCTGAAGAAAATCGACCT
>CAMYNW010000027.1 GCA_947259885.1 uncultured Gammaproteobacteria bacterium | reverse complement strand
CGCTTTTGAAAAAACAGATTGATGATGAGGTGATAGTAATGATAGGACAATCAGAAACACGCTACTTCATAAACAAGATTCGATATGCTTAATCAGATTAGGGGTAGAAATCTGGCAAATACAGAAAATGCGAATGATTGATAAACTCATCAGCCTGTCCAGCAAAAAATTGACGAATATCGGCGCCGCTTAAGATGAAAGATAATATAAATATTATGATCGGTACACCGGCATACAATGGCATGGTGCACACGGATTTCGTTCACTCGCTTCTCAGCTATAAGAATCTGGGGATAAACTTCGGACTTCTTTCTATAGGAGGCGAAAGTCTGATCACCCGGGCCCGGAACTCGATTCTTGCCCGGTTTTATCACTCACCGGAATACACTCACCTGCTATTCCTTGACGGTGATGTATTTCTGGACGGCGCCGACCTGAAAAAAATGATTGGCGCTGGTCGGGAGGTGATTGGAGCGCCGGTGCCGCTTAAAACCACGGAAGAGGGCAAACCAGTGTTCAATATTCACGGTAATCTCGGTCAGGAGGCAGGATTACTGAAAGTACAGGCACTTGGCACTGCGGTAATGATGCTGTCACAAAGAGCCGTTCAGGCCTTGGTCGATGATGCGGTAAAGGCCGACAATGTTTATCAGGCAAACCCTTACGCGCGTGGACTCGGCGACACGGAATCTATCTTTGATGTGTTTCAGGTGGGGGTAAAAAAAGGCGTGTACCTGTCAGAAGATTACTGGGTGTGTGATCGCCTGCTTGAGTTGGGATTTGATATCTGGGTGGATCTCAGTATTCATACTCGCCACCACGGTATCAGGAGCTATTGAAAAACCGCTGGCTAAAATAGTCTGAGAATTTGAGAACTGCGAAGACGAAAAAGCCGAGGTATGCTTGGCTTTACTAGATTCCGTCAGTACTGACTGAGATTGTCAATAAATCAAAATTCCTCCTCTGGCTCGCAGGGAGCACCCCCGGGGGTTAAGGTAAGCATGCCGGATGCGTTCACAAAATCACATTGCCAGTTACCCTTTTTCTTGTTGTATGTACAATCACCAACTGTAGTCGAACACCCACGTATAGAAGTTAAACCAGGCGCGATTAAGTTCTCCGAATCGACCTTTCTGGAATCAAAACCGGAGACGTTGGTACTAGTCCAACAAATATTCATTGAAGTATTCTGAACAGAAGCAGAAAAATTAAGATTGCAGTCTATAACCTGAGCATGAGCAGAAGGCATGAAAAACTCAAGTAGCTCTTCGCTGATCTGTTCATCTGCAAGCAATTGCTCCGAAATTGGATTGACGGCATCAACCATAACAGGCCCGGAACTGAAATTACCGAATGGATTTAAAGTTCTGCCAATCACTGAAGTTGTCGCATGGCTTGGCAGCACCACAGCTTCGACAACCGGTTTGGTCCACTGCTCCGGGGTGACCTTCGCAGCAGTAAGCGCCCCGCCTCCCACGACTAGCGTTCTGAGTATCTTGCGACGGGCCAGGTTTCTCGTGCTGTCTTTGCTCACTTCCGATTCACTCATGCTACTCCTCCAGTTGAATAAGCGTAGATCGTGCGATCGACTACCTAATCCGCTATTCTAGTCCTGGACGTATTTCAAGTAAACCTGAGCGAGTCGATTAAGTCCCAATGATCAGCTGTTTGATGGTAACCAAAGAAGGGCGCGAACAGGAATGTCGTGCAAGCATAAAAAGCTTTGCCCGTCAGTCTTTTAATCCCAAGGAGCTGATCGTCGTACATGATGGGCCTGAACATTTTCATCACGCATTATCTGCAATTGCAGCCACCTATCCTGGTACGCAAATACACCTCTTTGCCGAGCCCCCTGAACAGAGTCTTGGCACATTGCGTAACCGATCCGCCGCACTGGCGGGCTATCCCTATATCTGTCAGTGGGATGATGATGACTTGAGTCATCCGGCGCGTTTGACACACCAGTTTGGCTATCTTATAAAGTGCGGTGCAGAGTTTTGTTTTATGACTGACCAGCTACATCTGTTTGTTGAGCAGAAGCAATTGTTCTGGGACGATTGGTCGGTAGAAAATTACCCAGGTAATCTGATCCAGGGCACAATTCTGGGGCGGCGTGATCTGTTAGGAAAGTACCCTGATTTACCTAGGGGGGAAGATACCGAACTGGTGTTTCGTCTAGTACAAGAGGGTTATAAAATTGCGTCGTTAAGTGATTACGGTTGGATGTATATATATTCCTATAACGGTCGTAATGCCTGGAGTCTGGACCACCACAAAGCGATCTCCAGATGGAAGCGTCTTAATTATGATGCGCTGAAAGAGAGATTGTCGCTACTTGAGGAGAAATTGCCAGATTACAGGCTCCCTTACGACAAAATCTCGATGCTGCATGAAAAGGGTAAGTTTGAAATTTCCCTTTGCAATCCTTCTGATCAGTCTAGATAGCGACGTGCGATTAAATTATAGGTGGTGTCCACTTCGCGGATAAATTTTTCGGTGAGCTGGCCATGGTGAAACGGGATAAAGTCGGTTCGCCAGGGTTCCCACCATAGATGGCTCCACATATGAATGCTGTAAAGGTCTTCCGGCACTTCAGCCTTGCGTCCGAATAAAGCGATCAGCCCCATCCGATCATAGCGAAAATGAAAAAATGGCGTAGGTGGAACGACATGGATCTGCTCAGGCATGGACTGGCTCAACAGGGCAGGTTCAACGCATGAATGCCGGTTCCATGACCCGTCAAATACCGCTTGCATGCGCTCAAGCCAGGTTGAAACAAATACTGATTCTGGCTCAGCCATGATCAATGCATTACAAATCGTCGGGGGATCTGAGTCTGCTGCTTCCGATCCCATCACACATGGATACGAATAAAATGAAGCAGGATACGGCGTCACGAACAGTGTATCGATATCCGCGTAAACGCCACCGTTCGTTGCCAGGATTTGCAGTCGCAGAAAGTCAGCCTGATGTGCATACTGCAGGCCGGCTCTCTCAATAAATCGACCCTCTTCATGAGTCTGGTAGAGACCGGTATCAAAAACAGTGCCCTCATTGTCCAGCTTGATCAAGTTTAGCGAGGGCTTAATGCGCTCCCACCATTCTCCATGAGGCTCATTAACATAATAAAACGAAATTTGTGACGGATTATTAACTACCTGGCAGGATCTAAGGCAGAGATACCAGGCGATATGAAACGGCTCGGTCTGAGGCTTTAGACCAAAAATAAAGTGAAAATGATCAGGTACGGACACTATCTATAACCTCGACCAGATTTTTAGTGACCACGTCACTTGTGTACTTTTCCAATATCGATTTTTGTAATCGATGCGCTTTGTCCCTGGCCTCCTCCTGATCGTGAAATACTCTATTGAGCAAAGAAATTCCGTGCTCGACGTCAGCCGATGCCCATGACTGGTCACGAGTGTAAGATTCAAATCCAGAGAACTCCGCTACAGTAATGAGTTTATAGTCGACCAGATAAGCGCTCTCTGTATCCAAAAAATCAAGCTGTCCCCCCCAACCGGTAATGACTACCGCATTGCCGGCCGCGCCGGCGTTAAAAGCGCCCATGCCCCATCCTTCTGAATGCGACAGGGAAAAATAGCAATCGGCGCCTGCATGCAAAGCCCGAATCTCATTCTGGGGGACGGACTCATCAATCAGAATCACCCGAGCTGGGTCAGGATACGCTGCAATAATCTGTTCGACCATGTCTCGGGTGGGTTGCTTCAAATGATTGCGTGTATTGGAATAATCATATCCGAGCTGGTCAGTTTTCAGGATAAAGCAAACATCATCGTTGTGGGTGAACGCAAGCAGATAGGTGTGCAGTGTGTCCCAGATTGCCTTACGCGGATGCCAGCTGCTGATGTTATAGAACACCAGAGTGGAGGGCTCAATTTGCCAGCGCCGTCTGAATTGCTCGGCCGCCGCTGTATCTTTGACGGCAAGACTGGTATCGGCGATGTGAGGGATCACTGCAACCGGTGGCCCGCCTTCTACGCTGAACAGCGGTTGGTTGAACTGACATGGAACAATAAGCTGGTCAACATGCCGAACGAGCGAGGGCCAGTGTTTAGGCAGCTGTGTAGTTTCCCAAACGGTATAGCCGATCTTTGGTTTGTCCGTCTCGGTGAAACTTTGGTACAGCTCGGGCATAACATGTAAAAACAGCACCTCCGGATCGACATCTGTATACATCAGCTCAATTAGCTTTCTGCTTCGACGCGTAGATCTGTCGAGCGAAGGTCGAAATCGCTCCGGTATATATAAATAGGGCTTCAGTCCAACTGGGGTCCAAACCAATGGTGCCCACTTGATTTCAACGCCGTATTGCAGCAGGCCGTCGATGTAGGCCGCGGCCGCGTCACCATAACCGGTACCTTGCAGCGATGAGTAATAGTGAATGGATACGGCCATGTGCGCTTGGCTTAATTTTCGAATTTGTTGATCAGTCCTTTCATTTCTGATACGCGTTCAATTAGCTTTCCGATTCCAGCGTTATCCAGGTGCTGGTATTCGCTTAGGAGCCGGGTATTGTCATGGTAGTCGGAATGATCCTGGGGAATAGTGCGCGGATGCCACAAGTGCCAGGCGAATGCATGTCGCGCAATGGCCGATCGTGATGTCATTGCCTCAGCCTTTATGGAGAACGCATCGTCTTCCCCTCCCCAGCCAGAGAAACGTTCGTCAAATCCGCCAATAGTTTCAAAAAACGTTCGTTTAATGAAAAACAATCCGCCGGCAAGACAAATCCTTTCCCCGAGGTAATTTCGATCGAATCCGCGATCTGCCTCGGGTCTCTCTGGCAGCGTGCCGGATTCCAGGTATGTCGATGTTTCCTGTTTTGTCATATCAATCAAGCGCCGAAAAGGACGAACAACATCAAGGCCCTGATGTATCGCTTCAGTCGATCGTTTCAGATCCTGTTTTGATACCAGCATATCTGCATCGGTAATTAACAGCGTTTCTTCTGTTGAAAGACGGTAACCGACATTAATGCCCCAAGATTTATTGAATGCGCCCGGGTTTTGTACCAGAAGATGTCGAGGTGCACTTAAAAAACGATCCAGATCGAGCGACGATTTCTTATCCTGTTCAATGATAATTATTTCCCAAGATGGAAAGGACTGCTGCAGATGTGCTTGGACCGCATAGAGGTTCTCAATCCGGTACGAGTCTGTGCCCCGAAAAGTGATAATCACTGAAATCATCGTTCAAGAAGCAGTATTGTAATGACAATCATTGTGTATAGGCGTTGAGATTTATACATGCAAAAGATGAGATAGCATCTAACCGGTAAGAGTATCAGATGTTAGTTCGACGTATTTTGAACCTACCGGTAGGTCGTACTGTGCTAAGTGATCAGACCAGATCAAATAAACCCCGGCATTCTAGAATGACCGTTGAAACCCCAGCTTCTACAGATTCAAAGTCTGCCTCTGCTCTGAATATTCTTTAACCATGAAGGCACTGTGAAAGATTAAGTGAATGCTAATGGCAGTGCTAAATTTCAGTCGGTGTAGAGACTGCCCAGCTGCGGGGAACTAGAGAAAGTCGCTTAGCTGTAATCCGAGGCCAATACGGTTGGTGATAGCGTTATAGTCGATCAGGCTCTCGCCATAACCATAGAAATACTGCAGGTAAAACCTAAGCTTCTTGTTGTAGGGAAGCGGTTTTGACCAATTGAGCTCGATCGCGCCACGATTCTCTGAACGCAAGTTATTTCGTATTCTCGCTGAGGCTGCAGACGACACCCCTTGACGAAAAATCCCGAACTCAAAGTTGCCCATATAATCATCGATATCGGGATTGTCCTCTTCGGCACTGTCACCGCTTACTCTTATCCAGGGCTTAATGCTGAGGGCCCAATTGTTTTTTTCCAGAAACACCTGTCCATATAGTCGATTCCAACTTCTTGATAACGATGAAGAGCGGCCATTGGACTGGTGCACCCATCCAAGTCTCATCATTGGAATATGCCAGCCGGCGAACTGTGTATCGCGATTAAAATCGGCAAAAATTTCTGGTTCGTGGTTGGTTTCACGAAATGGACCTGAGTTTTCCTGATCATAGATCTGCCAGTATGACTGATTGGTATATCCGAAATAGATTCTGCCAGGATATTTCATGATTGAATCAAAGAGCTGGGCCTTGATGCTGAACTGAAATTTAAACTCGTAATTATCGAGCTCCCTGCCTTCTTCGATTTCGTCGAAGGGTGCGTTATTGACTCGACTGTTATAGGTTACGGGCAGGATATAACTACTTCTGTGTTGCACAATAGCAAAACGATTGCTGGAAGCTTCCTGTTCGAGCCTAAGGCGTCTCTCAATCAGGCCCGGCTTCGGTGCAGGAGCTGCACTGGTCGTTTGTTCTGCGGTGTCGCGCAAATCCGTACATTGAGAGCGAATCATTTGCACCGTATCAGTATCTGCGGCCGAGCTAATTGCTTTTATAAGGCAGTCGGCATAGTCGTCAGCAATTGTTGGGTGGCTGATCACGACTAAGCATCCGGCAAAAATCCTCGCCCTTAATGATGTATAGCTTTGAATCAATAGAGATGAAACTGTCTTAAAGGTTTTTGATGAATGCTGTGCCACCGAGTTGCTCCATTTGCCCCATTATCCAGTGTTGACGATCAATAATGTATGCGCTGGCATTCTGCGCGGAATAGCGTTGCGGATTCGGCAATACCGCGGCAAGCCTTGAGGCTTCGTAACGATTAAGCTCACTGGCTTTTTTATTGAAAAACACCTGGCTCGCAGCTTCCACACCGTAAATATTAGCGCCAAAGTACGCAATATTCATGTAGATTTCCAGTACCCGTCGTTTACCCCAGACCAGATCGATATAAAGCGCTGTCGCAGCTTCCAGCATTTTTCTGAAATAGCTGCGGCTCTGCCACAAAAACAGGTTTTTAGCTACCTGTTGGGTAATTGTGCTGGCCCCACGATTGGCGCCCTGGCGAATAGCATTTTTCAATTCGGTAAAATCGATCCCATAATGGCTTGGAAAACGCTGGTCTTCCGCGGCAAGTACTGCAAGGGGTAGCTGAGGTGAAACTGACTTCCAATTCACCCACTGCTGGTTTACTAGACTTCCGCCTTCAGCTCGGGCCTGCATATTGTGCTGGACAATAACTGACGACGTCACTGGATTGATCCAGCGCATGCTGGCGATTGCGATCAGAACAATCAGAAATAGATAAAGTACGCCGCGCGCCAGACGGCGAACAATTTTGCTGCTCCAAGTTGCATTGTTCTGTTTTGGCAACGATAGGGACAGCTAGAAGCCGGCGGCCATACCGTCCTTGCGGTGATCTGATCCGCCGATGTATCCATAACTCGATTTGAATATCAGCTGCGCGCCGCCAAATCCAAATGCTTCGTCAGCTCCACCCTGGAACAGCTCGTGTCCACGCTGCACAAGTTCTGCCGCGACCTCGGGATCAAACCCTTGCTCGAGGTGAAGGCTACGGTCCTCCATTACTCGCCAGCGTAAGGCATCACTGGCAGCTTGAGGATTCTGGCCATAATCGTATATTCGGATCAGCATCTGGGCATGACCCTGTGGTTGCATTGATCCGCCCATCACACCAAAACTCATCTCTGCTATCCCGTCACGTGTTACAAATCCAGGGATGATCGTGTGAAATGGACGTTTGCCTCCGGCAACCTGATTGGGGTGTCCCGGAGTCAAATTGAACCCTGCGCCCCGATTCTGCATGCTGATCCCGGTGCCCTCTACCACTATGCCGGATCCAAAGCCTGCAAAATTGCTCTGGATCATTGAAACCATCATACCCTGTCGGTCGGCGCTGGTGAGGTAAACCGTTCCACCCTTGTCTGGAAGTCCGGGCCCTGGAAATCTCGCCTCTTTCATACTGATCAAGTCAGCACGCTCGGCTAAATAACGATCATTGAGTAGATCTTCAACGCGAACATCCATGGATTCGGGATCAGAGATATAGCGGTGGGTATCAGCAAACGCCAGCTTCATTGCCTCTACCTGCAGGTGCACACTGTCAACGGAGTCAAGTGGAAACTGCGAAACGCCTCGGTGCTTGATAATTCCAAGCATGATCAACGCAGCAATGCCCTGGCCATTCGGCGGGATCTCGTGCAGTTCGATATCGCCGTACTTTTTAGATATAGGCGTGACCCAGTCGGCACGATGCATTTCAAGATCGGATTTTGAAAGCTTCCACTGGTTGCGTTTGGAAGAGGCCACTATCTGATCGGCAAGGTCGCCTTGATAGAAATCTTCGCCGTTGCTTTGGGCGATTTTCTCCAGGGTATCCGCTTGATCTGGGAAGCGGAACCATTGTCCAGGGATCGGGGGCTTTGCATCGGGTAAAAAATTATGAAATCCCTCCTGCTCACGCAGCTCAGGTGCGGCAGCATGCCACGCTCTAGCGGTGATGGGAGATATCGCGTAGCCGTTTCGTGCATAGCCAATCGCATGGTCGAACAAACGATTAAATGGCAGTTTTCCGAATCTCTCGGATAAAGCAACCCAAGCGCTGACTGCGCCAGGCACAGTGACCGAAGGCCAGCCAAACTCCGGCATCTCTTCCATGTCTGCATAATCTGCCGGCGTGACTGCCGCAGGCAATCGTCCAGAGGCGTTTAAACCGTGCAGCTGCTGACCGTCCCACACAATGGCAAAAGCATCACTACCGATACCGTTAGAAGTCGGTTCCACTACCGCGAGAGTGATGGCGGTGGTCAGTGCGGCATCGACCGCGTTGCCTCCGTTTTGCATTGCACTCAAGCCGGCCTGAACTGCCAGTGGTTGCGAAGAGGCCACCATGTTGCGTGCCATCACTGGCATTCTTTGGGATGGGTAGGGAAAGTTGTAATTAAAAGGAGTCATTATTAATGCGCGGAGTGAGACTGATCTAGACGAGTCATGACGATGCGTTCGCGCCGAATCGCCATGATACTGTAGGTGACGACGGAGATTAGCACCACAGCACTACCCGTCAACGTTAACATGCTCGGCACTTCGTTGACACCGAGCCATACCCAGATCGGATTCAGCACGGATTCACTGAGTGAAAACAACGCGACTTCGGCCGCTGGAATGTATCGGGTTCCCCAGGTGAGAAGCATGAATCCCATGCCAAACTGCACGCTTCCTAGGGCTATGCACAAAATTAAATCATTCTGGGACACTGTAAGATTGTCGACAAATGCGAAGGCGATGGCTGCGGTCACTAATCCTGAGAGGCAGGTTGCTGGCAACATGTCGATATGTCTGTTGTGACGCATAATAAGCAGGAACAACATGTACATGAAGACCATCATTAAGGCGAAGACGTTGCCCAACATGCCACCGGAAACAAATCCATCAGCAAACATGAGCGCAATTCCACCGATCGCCAGCAGCATGGTTATGAAACTCGCACGCGTAATCTTTTCTTTTAAAAAAAGCCAGCCCGCCAGAGCTGTAATAAGCGGAGATGCGCCGATGATAAATACTACATTCGCTACCGTAGTATTTAACATCGCCATGATGTACATGACAGAGCCGACCGCCAGTACGATTGAAGCGTAAATTCCAGGACGACCAATCGCTATGAATTTTTCAATTGTACGGCTGCGGTACTGCACCGCAAGTATTACGGTGAGAGAAATAAAATATGCCAGCGACCGGTAGAAAAGAATCTGCCACCCGTCTGCCTGATCAATATGCCGGATCATAATGCCGGACAAGCTGAGAAAAACCCCACCCATCAGTACTAAAGTCGCACCTAGATAGTATTTATTATTCAAGCGTTGTATCCGGGCTGATCAGGCGGTTTGTTGCTGTAAGTTTTTGCGTTCTCGTCTGGACTCGAGCGGCGCCACAAGAAGTGACATCATCGGTGGTACGATCAACAGAGTGATGAGTGCTGACAGGCTTAATCCACCTACCACGACTGACCCAAGGCCCCGGTAAAGCTCTGATCCCGCGCCGGGAAAGAGAACTAGTGGCAACATGCCGAACACACTGGTTAGTGAAGACATAAAGATTGGGCGGATTCGATTTTTAGTAGCCATTGCAATTGCTTTATCCGGCGTCATTCCCTGTTCTCTAATATGTTGAAGAGTCTGGTGAACGAGCAGAATTGCGTTGTTAACCACGATCCCAATTAATATCACGAATCCGAGCATGGTCAGCATATCCAGGGCCTGGTAGGTATAAAGATTGAGAACCGCCAGCCCAGCAATTCCTCCAGCTGCCGCAACCGGCACCGACAGCATGATGATTAACGGATAAACAAAACTTTCAAACAATACCGCCATCACTAGAAATACGATAACGATTGCAAGCAATAAATTGATTGCCATTGCGTTTCGAGTCTGCTCAAGTTTGTCGGCGGTGCCGGAAATGATTAAGCGCACTCCCGCTGGTATTCCTTCTTGGTTGAGTGAGTCGATAACTTGTTTCTGGATAGTCTCGATCGCGGCTTCCAGCGGCAGCGTCTGATTCGGCCTGAGTTCCAAGGTAATCGTACGAAATCTCTCACGATGCTGGATCTGAGTAGGGCCGGCGGTGAGCTCAATGTTAGAAACCGAGTTGACGGGAATGACGTGGCCATCAGGGGTGACAATAGGAAGATCACCAATCCCCTGTGTTTCTACAACCGAACCGTTAAGGCCCTTGAGCATCAGATCGGTGAGTTTACCGTCTACGGTTGACTGACTGATCCGCAAGCCGTCGTTAAATGCGTCGATAGTCTGCGCAAGGTCTAAAGCGCTAATCCCGCTGTCGTTGAGTTTGACCCGGTCCGGGTTGACTCGTACTTCGGGTGCGCCGAGTTCGAGCCCGGGCACGGGCCGCCACTCATGCCCTTGCTCCCTTGGGAACAGCTGCACGATCTTGCCAAAGGCCCGCCCTGCAACCTGAAGAACAGTATCAAGGTCGTTTCCCGATACATCCAGGTCAACTTTACGGCCGGCCCCAATACCACGACCGAAGATCGACGGCTGGGAAATAAAGCCGAATGTGCCGGGTTCGCGAAATACGGAATCGCTTAAAACAGGCTTAAGTTCAGCGACTCGTTCAGGCTCAGAGGAGACTGCGCCGAGGAAAGTTCTGGAACGAGTAGCGACAAAGAAGAAACGTTCAATCAAGGGGGGGGCACCGGCTGCTCTTGGGATTTTGGGATCCACATTGGTGACCCAAAGATGGCTGATGTCCTGTTCAATGCCCTCTGCGATTCCCGTGGTGGTTTCGAGATTGTAGCCAGGCGGTGGGATAATTATGCCAAATAGAAGATTGCGATTTCCTTCTGGCAGATACTCAAGTTTTGGAAGTAACAGGTAGCTCACGTACCCTGCGCCTACAGTGACTACCGCGGCGATGATAAAAGCAATAATCCGGCTCCGGATCACTAGGCTGACAAATCCCGTGGCACCACGAACGAATGCGCCCGCTAAATCATCGATTACAAATATTCTTTGTCGTTTGATGCGGGGCAGCTCGGAATCAATGCCGCTGTCAGACAGCAATCGTTTAGACAAGGCGGGAATGACGGTAATCGAAACCAGCAACGATAAAATCACTGATACCGATATCGCGACAGCGATATCGCGAAACAACTGACCTGCCTCTAGTTCCATTACCAGAATAGGAATGAACACCATTACTGTAGTCAGTGCGGAAACTAATACTGCTCCCCAGACCTGGTTAGCACCAAGATAAGCGGCGTCTCGGTTAGACAGGCCTTCCTCACGATGTCGGTAGATATTTTCGAGGACCACGATAGCAGCGTCCACTACCATACCTACGGCAAACGCTATTCCTGCAAGTGAAATCACATTAATTGAGCGGCCAAGTGCCGCCATCGCAACAAATGCGCCAATTACCGATACTGGAATCGCCAGGGAAATAATGATCGTTGCACGAATGGATCGGAGAAAAATGATCAGAATAAAAGCGGCAAGCATTCCGCCTATCCAGATATTCTGTTTAACCAGATCGATGGCCGATTGAATATAGACGGTTTCATCGTAGACCTGTTTAAGTTCAAGTCCTGCACCAGGCACTATACTTTGATTCAACTCCGCTACCGCTTCCCTTAGTCCCTGCATGGTTTCGATAACATTGGCACCGGTCTGGCGTTCGGCATTCATCGCTAGCGCTGAGACACCGAGCAAACGGATTGTCGAAGATGGATCTTTATAGCCAAACCTGACATCTGCAATATCACCTATGCTTACTCGAGCCGCCCCGCCTTGTTCGAGATTGCTGCCAACCAGGACATCGCGGATAGCCTCGAGGGATTGCAGTTCGCCTTCAGTACGCACAATATATCGTCGCTTACCTTCATCGATATCCCCAGCTCCCAGGGAGACATTAGCCAGCTTTAGAGCACCACTAACGTCGCTGATTGTGAGGCGAAAGCGAGCAAGCAATGCAGGATCTACAACGATCTGAATTTCGCGTTCGCTGCTACCGAATAGGTTAATGCGCCCAATGCCACTGACACGCTCCAATCTTTCTTTAACATTGTCTTCAACGAAATCACCATACTCATGCATGGGTCTCTGATTGCCAGGCAGGCGGGTGAAAATAAACCAGGCGATGGCATTATCTTCGCTGCCCGCGGTATCGATGGTGGGTTGGTCGGCTTCATCAGGGTATTCTGGAACTCGGTCCAATCGGTTTGCCACCAGCAGCAGCGCCTTGTCCATGTTGCTACCAATTCTGAATTCAAGCGTGATCCGCGCGCGACCCTGAGAAGCGTTGCCGGTAATCGAGGTCAGACCTTCGATACCTGCGAGTTCATCTTCCTGGGGATTCAGTATCTCCCGTTCCACCTCTGCTGGTGCGGCGCCAAACCAGTCGGTGGTTATTGTTATAACTGGTCGGTTAACGTCGGGTGCAAGTTGGATCGGAATAGTAGTCAACGCCACCATACCAAACAGAACAACTAGCAGCACTGCGGCGATGACAGCAATCGGGCGGTCAATGGCGAGGCGTATCAGACTCATTGTTATAACGTACGATTATTCGCCGGCAACCACTACGGTTTGGTCTGGGATAAGTCTTTCATTACCGCGAATTACGACTTTATCTCCTTCATTCAATCCTTGCAGAACTTCTAGCCGCGTGCCGAGCGCTTCACCTGTCTGCACTGGTCTCAGTTTTGCCACACCGTCCTGAACCACGTATACGACGCTGTCTGGGCCGCGCCTGATAATGGCATCCTTGTGCACTGAAGTAATTTCCCGACTGGCGCCGGCGGGCACATGTAAGGTAACGCTCTGCTGTACCGCTAACGCAAGAATTCGCGGATTGAGGTCGAGATCAAAGCGCACTCGTCTAGTGCGGGTTTTGGGATTCTCTTCGGGAACAATAGCGCGCAAGATAGCCTTATACTGGCTACCGTCGTCGAGGCTAATATCAATTTGTCGACCTGGTGTCAGGCCGGCCAGTCGATTGCCGGGAACGTCAGCTTCCAATTCCAAGCGTTGATCTGACACCAGCTGCACCACCGGCTGCCCTCGCTGCAGATAACTTCCAACTTCGGTCAACTTAGCGGTCACTGTTCCTTCAAATGGTGCGGTAACGTTGGCATACCTGAGCTCAAGGTCTACTAGCCGGATCGATGCATCGCTGCTGTTCACCGCGGCTTCTGCCTCGCGCACCTTTGCAAACGCAATTCTCTGCTGCTGATTCGCATCGTCAAGAGCGGCCTTGCTGACCGCAGCGGATGATTCCAGTGTGCTGAGACGCTTAACTTCCTGGCTTGCCAGTGCAAGTTGCGCGCGGGCGGTAGTAATCCGAGTTTCCGCCTCGGTGCGCTGCACCTCGGCTAATCTTTTCTCCAATCTGTGTGATTCCGCATCTATCACGGCGATCAATTGCCCTTGAGTAACCTGGTCACCGACTTGAACCAGGATCTCCTCAACTGCACCTGCGGTGCGTGAGGCGACGATACCGGATTGTTTGGCGACTAATTTTCCAAGAATCGGAACGGTTTGTGTGAAGTCTTGTTTTATCACTGGGTCCACAGAAACCAGTGCCTCCTCGGCGAAGGCGCTGGACCATAAAAACACCGCCGGGACTATAGGGAGAAAAATTTTGACCGCAGTTTTCATCAGGGTATTATCGCCAACAGTTAAATCTCGAAACAAAATCAATAATTAAGACTATGTCAGAAATTGAGTATATCGAATTACAGACCGGTCTCGATCCCACTTGGTCAGTAATCTGGCTGCATGGTCTCGGTGCGGATGGTCATGACTTTGAGCCGGTAGCTCGACAACTTGGATTTCAAGCAGCACCGTCAGTTCGTTTTATCTTTCCTCATGCCCCGGTGCGGCCTATAACCATAAATGGCGGTATGAGTATGCGCGGTTGGTATGATATCAAAGGCATGGCATTTGATCGTGAAGAGGATCGGCAGGGCCTGGAGCACTCAGCGGCAATCGTGCGGGATCTGATCGCGCAGGAAAACCAACGTGGCGTCAGCACCGATCATATCGTCCTTGCGGGATTCTCTCAGGGCGGCGCTGTGGCATTGTTCACTGGTTTGCGACTGGAGCAACCTGTCGCCGCGATCATCGCGCTTTCCACCTATCTGCCTGTCGCGAGCAGTGGCGAAGATGAATTCGCATCGGCCAATCAAGACACCCCCATCTTCATGGCTCATGGTACAGAAGATCCAGTCATACCGTTAGTACTTGGGCAGCACAGCAGAGGCCTGCTGGGACAGATGCAGTACAACGTTGAATGGCATACCTACAATATGCCCCATGCCGTGAGTCCAGAGGAAATACAGGATATTGCCCGGTTCATGCACCGAATTGTGAACTAAATCACATGATTCTTTGACCTGGTCGCTGGCATAATCTCATCCAAGTTTTTTAAAGATACATTCCACAGGATCTATTATGAGAATTCGCTACACAGTGATTGGCTGCCTGACTCAGGCATTACTTCTGGTTTCATCATCCCATGCAGATGTGATGATTACTTACAGCAATCCCGTCAGTCAGGGTGACGACATGGTGCTGACCGTTTCCGGGAATCGTGCAGCAATGAATGTTCCCGGACCGAGTGGTGAAAGCGGGCGCATGATTTACGATCGGGGCGCTGACAAACTGTTCATGGTTATGGACGAAAAGATGCAGTATATGGATATGGAGGTCATGATGCAGTCCCTTGGCGGGCTTTCCGACATGCTTGCCGGTATGATGGAGAACATGCCCGAAGATCAGAAGGCTCAACTTGGGGGCGTAATGGGTAACTTAGGAGGGCAGCAAGCACAGCCTGTGGCACCGCCTGAAATCACATCGACCGGTGAAACTGCGACAGTGGCCGGGGTAACTTGTTCCATACAGACCATGAAGGCTGCGGGAAATACCACCGAATTGTGCTTAGCGAGCCCTGGCGATGTCGGGATTAGCAATAGCGACTTCGCAATTCTTCAGGCTATGATGAAAAAACAGGCCGGCACGGCACGGCAGGCGGGGCAAATGCTGGGAATCAAGGGGCTTGAGTTTAGTCCAGGTGAGCTAGATGGCGTACCACTCAGGATAAAGCAGCTCACTGGCCCAGAAGCTGGCACAACGTCTGAATTAAAAGATACCAGCAATGAAGTCGACCCGTCGGCAGTGGTGATACCGGAAAGCTACCAGCCTATGACGATGATGGGGGGGTAGGGAATTTTCTAAAACGCGCCAATTTTCAATAACTTAGGGTATACTCATTACACTTTAAGTAAAAAAGTGGCCTCAGCTCTGGTGTTTCCGGGTAATTCGTCCGTAAGGACAACCAAGGAAAGTAATTTATCAATAAACCAGTCGAGGATTGCGGGTATGCGGAGTCGGAGGTCTCTGGTGCCGAGTTTTCTATTCGTTGTGATTAAAAAATTCTTGTATGTGGGGTTTGCGCTGATAGCCGCGATTACTCCAGGGCTAACAATGGCCATTGGATTTGGCACGCCGACTATCGACTCCTATATTGGTCAGCCCCTTCGAGTCAGAGTGCCCCTATTGTCAGTGCAGGAAGGAGACCTGGATGAACTCAGTGTTTCACTAGCGGCACCGACGTGGTACCAGGCAGCAGGACTGGACTATCCAGTTATTGCCAGTCAGATTTCGCTTGACTTGGATTTAGAGTCTTTAAATGATCCAGCGGTGTTGGTCACCACGGAAAATGCGATCAATCAAGTCATGCTGCCGGTTGTGCTTGAATTGAAATGGCCAACGCGGGTAATGCGAAACCAGCTTACTGTATTGCTGAATCCTGTGGAATACCAACCCAAGAGGTTTGAGGAGGAAGTTTTAGTTAGCGATGGCCTGGTAGAAGCCTCCGGAACTGCCGGCACCAATCGTGCCAGTACTGACGATTCTCAGCAGTATCTTGGTGACTCGATGGAAAGTGCGCAGGATGAGCCACCTGCGGATACCTCGGCAGAACTGTTCACTCAGGAAGCGGATCAAATATTAATCCCAACGCCTGATCGAGTAGTGGTCAAATCTGGAGATTCATTGTCGATTATCGTGGATCGGTATCTGCCGAAGGGCGCCAACCGATTTCAGGGCAGAATGGCTTTTTATAACGCTAATCCTCAAGCATTTCAGAATGGCGAGATCCATCACCTGATCCAGGGAACTGAGCTTGAGGTGCCGTCTACAGATACCATTCTCGGACTCTCGCCAGTCGAAGCTAAAGAGCAGTATGTTGAACTTGCGCGGGTCATGCCGGAGTGGGTCAGCGACCCCGACGAGATTTCTCAAGTTAATGTAGAGGCCGAGAATGATGGATTCAGACTGAGTCTTATTGAGCTGGCTGAGGCTGAATCAGGGAATGTGCAAGCCGATGCGGGTAGCAGAGTGCTGCAGTCTGGTCAGACACCAATTCCGGATGTTCCGGCGTCGGACAGTAACGGTATGACTTCGGATGCAAGCAGCGAAATCCCCGGGCAGGAAAGCTCCGGGCAGGAAAGCCCCGGGCAGGAAAGCCCTAGGCAGAGTTTTGCAATGCAGGGTTTCAGCATGAAGCTGACCGTGATGAATGCTTATATCGTTGAGCTGCAGGACGAGAATCAGCGATTAAAAGACCGAGTGGTGACACTCGAGCAGAAAGTAGAGCGGCTGGCGCTGCAGGTTGGTCAGGATACCGGTTTCGCCATAACAAGTGCACCAGCAGTCGTCGAAAGCTCAAATAATTTGCTATCAGAATCCGATTCTATTGAAGATTATGCCCAATCCGGGATCTCGGGCACTAACACCGATATCGACCTGGACGCCGAACTGAATCTAGAAAATGAAAGCAGTGAACAAGCTGAGTCTTCGGCGCCACTATCCGAGGAAGATCGAGCTGACGCCCCGGCGGTGACTGCTGAGCAGTCGCAATTGGTGAGCGTCGACGGTACGGACGACACAGTTGCAGAACAGTCGGTTCGAGTTGTCCAGGAGACCAGTTCACCCAGCGTGGTTTTCCGTGAAGGGCTCATAGATCGCGCCCGATCTGTTATCGGTCCGCTCAACACTCCCATCGTGCAACTGGTGCTGGCTATACTGCTGCTGGGCTTTCTTTTGCTTGCCTGGATGCTTCGGCGCGATCAAAGAAAAAAATATCGTGAAGTTGCAGAGAATGAAATAGACGTGGTCGATAATGTGGATGTTGAGGGAGGTGGAGTATCTTATGTGACCCCTAGTGCTAGTGCGACTCTTGACCTTGATGATGCGGAAGAGCCCTGGACGCCGCAAAATGACATGTCCGAAGCCGATCTCGACAATTTACAAGAAAGCGCGGTTGACCCGATAACCCAGTCTGAAGTCTATCTCACCTATCATCGGCCTCAACAAGCGATCGAAGTATTGTGGGAGGAATATGCCAGACCGGACAGCGATAAATTCGTGGTCGCCAAGCGAATTATAAAAGCGTATAAAACCATGGGTGATAATGAGCATCGAAATGCTTCACTGCGTAATTTTATTGCAAGGGTGAATGATGATATCGAGCTGTTTTCACCGGAGCAGTGGGATGAGCTGCGCCTGGAACTCGATTCATTACGAAAGACTGAGCAAACTTTGGCGGTAGAATCGATCGGTGACTCGTCATCGCCTTATGAACTCGAGCCAATGGAAATAAATTCACAGGATGAACGAAACGCCCCAGAACTGCCTCAAGATGTGGTCGAAGAGCTGGATGACGGATTGATCGATCTCGATTATGATCGGCCAGATAAAGTGCAGACTAAATAGACTACTAATACCGGGCTTATTCTGTTTCCGCCAGTAACCGGCAACATCATTTCGTTGCCCAATCGACCCTGGACCTCTATGCCAAAGCCAGCCGGCTTTCGAGAATTTGTTGCCTTAATGGCACTGAGCATGTCTATGGTGGCTCTAGCAATTGACGCCATGTTGCCCGCTTTATCTCAGATCGCAAGTGATCTGAACGTGGCCCATGACAATGATCGGCAACTGGTTATCACGGTGCTGTTTATCGGGTTGGCGATCGGGCAGATTTTCTATGGCCCAATTTCAGACAGTGTCGGAAGGCGCGCCCCTATCTATGTCGGATTTGCAATGTTTATTGCAGGAAGTTTGATAGCCGGGATGGCGGATTCCTTCGCAATACTGCTAACAGGGAGATTCTTGCAAGGGCTTGGCGCCGCAGGTCCCCGGATTATTACGGTAGCGATCATCAGGGATCATTCCTCTGGGCGCGAGATGGCGAGAGTCATGTCTCTTGTAATGATGGTGTTTATACTGGTTCCAGCCATTGCACCTGCGTTAGGGCAGGTGATTTTACTGTTTGCTGAGTGGCGTATGATTTTTCTCGCATTAATGCTGCAGTCAGTAATTATTCTGATCTGGTTTCATGTGCGACAGGAAGAAACCCTGCCTGTGGAAAAACGTCGACCGTTCTCACTTAAGGTGATCTGGCAGGCGCTGGTTGAAATCTCAAGATCCCGGGAAGCGGTAATTTATACCCTTTGTGCCGGCATGATTTTTGGTGCCTTTGTTGGCTTTCTGAATTCCTCACAACAGATTCTGCAGGAGCTCTATGGATTGGGTGTCAGATTTCCGCTTTACTTTGCTATTCTCGCACTCACCATCGGATTATCTTCATGGATAAACTCCCGATTAGTGACGCGGCTCGGGATGCGCATGTTAAGCAAGATCGCACTTTGGTTTATAGCAATCATCGCCGGCCTGTTCCTGCTTGTCTGCATGAATACCCGGCCATCCCTTCTGTGGGTGATGCTCTACCTTATGGCTTCATTCTTTGGCACCGGAATACTGTTTGGAAATTTGAACTCGCTGGCCATGGAACCCTTGGGTCACATCGCAGGACTTGCGTCGTCGGTGATTGGCTCAGTGACTACCTTGGTGTCGCTCAGTCTGGGTTTTTTGATTGGAGGGCTATATAACTATACACTGATTCCAATGGTAGCTGGATTTGGTCTGCTCAGTTTTGCCGCGTTGATTCTGATTCATCTCGCGAGCGACCGTTCTGCTGCCGCTACCAGCTCTGTATAGAAGGGCATATGGTGATCAAGATAGTGCTGCAATTGAGGTGCGGTATTTACTGCTTTTTCAAAAGCGGCCTGTAATTCCCATTCACTGCTTCGTTGGGGTTTGATGGACCGTCTGGTCAATGCCGTGTGATGCCATTGATTAACTTGCTGCCAGTCTTCAGGCGTATCCTCTCTATTCCATTCAAAAGCCTCGGCAATGAATTCGAGACCAATCTGCTGCCACATGGCCCCAATTATGCACTGGGGATTGTCCTGAATATCCTCTGCGCGCATGACCATTGGTGCTGTGCCGGTATGGTCTTTTATCCACCGAAATAATTGCCATTGAGACTCGATACCGACTTCATCGCATTGGAGGTCGGGATCGAGTTTATGATAGGAGAGGATCGCTCGACGTGGATCCCGTACTAGAAAAAAATGTAATAAATTGTTTGCCAGAGCTGGATATTGGTAGATTTCAGGTAGCACATAGTAGGCCATGTCTTTAGAAAAAACCGGCGACTTCTGAGCTGATTCGAATAACATTGCAAGGATGTCATTAAAGTCCGAAGGGCGACCGGCTTCGATTTCGAAGTGGGGAAGCCTTTTTTTTCCAAGATGCACATAGTAGTAGTACATGAATGGCTCGTGCATGCAGTGAAAGTCGCCGCGTTCACGCATAATGCGCTCTGTAGCCGTAGACATTGAGCGTGGATGAGCCCATAACATGACAATTGGATGCTTCGGTTTCGCCATTATCAGATATTCCGGCTGATTTGCGGATAGTAGTACCAGAGAGTCAGGGCGCGCAGCAACATAAACAGGGTTAGTGCAAGAAACAGACCGTGATTACCAAGCATCGGCAATAGTATCCAGACCAAAGCCAGGTAAGTCAGAGTTGAGACCAGCATCGCATTGCGCATTTCCCGGGTATGGCCGACACCAATAAACACCCCGTCTAATTGAAAGCTCCATACCGATACTATTGGTGCGGCAATCATCCAGGGGAGAAAAGCGGAGGCAGCATTGATGACTGCTTTCTGGTCACTGAATAAGGTCAGGATGCTTTCTCCCAGAACTAAGTAAATCAGACTAGTGGCGGCCGCTGCAGCGGCCGCCCACCAGGTGGTGAGTTTCACTGCCCGACTGAACCGAGAGCGACTATGAGCGCCGTATGCACTGCCGGCAAGTGCTTCGACAGCGTGAGCAAAACCATCTAATCCATAGGCCATAATGCTTTGCAAATGAAGCAGAATAGTATTGGCGGCGAGTACCAGGTCTCCCAACTTTGCGCCTTGTGCGGTAAAAAAGGCAAACGAAAAAACCAGACACAGCGTACGGACAAAAATATGACTGTTGCTGCGCAGCAGAAGTAACATCGGTGCTATTGCCAGAATTCTTTTCCAATCCAGAACTGTAAACGCATCGGTCAAGGGCTTGCGCAATATCCAATATCCGAGGCCCGCGGCGATATATTCTGCGATTAGCGATGCCCAGGCTACTCCGGCGACACCCAGACCAAGCCAAGGAACGAATGCCAGATCCAGCACAACATTGGTTAGGTTCAATACGATCTGCAGCAAGAACACATCACGAGTGTTATGCAGGCCAATCAGGATTCCGGTAAATACGTAGAGGCAAAGGGTGGCCGGCGCGCTCCATATTCGTATGTATGCGTATTCCGCTGCTAGAGACTCAACCGCACTGCTGCTTTCGATGACAGCCAGCGCCAGTTGAATAATCGGTCTACCGAGAATTATCACAAGCAGCCCGGACAGCAGTGCCAGCAATAAAACTCGAATATAGGTTCTTGATAATTCAGGTTGATCCTTGGCCCCTACAGCTCGGGCCACAAATCCGGTAGTCCCCATGCGAAGAAAGCTAAACCCCCAGTATAGAAAACTGAATATCAATGCACCCAGCGCTACTGCCCCAATATAAGTCGGACCCGGGAGACGGCCTACTACTGCAGTGTCCACCGCGCCGACCAGTGGCACTGACATGTTCGAAACGATAATCGGGCCTGCCAGGGACCAGACGTTGCGATGGGTGATGGCAGAACTGTCCCTGGACATGGGCTTAGGTGAGTTGACCGCAGAGGTTGAGATGGTAGGCTATCGCAAACTTACACGGTATGAAAGTAAATGAACTGGGAAGTAATCAGATATCAGAATGATCGGGAGATGGCTGCAGAATTGCTCAAGCACCCCGACGTAATACGAGTCAACAAGCACCTTGAAAAGATACAGGAAGATGGGCCAGTGGGAACTCGAAGGCGGCTGCTTGGAACATCAGTGCGTTTGAGCCGCTTTATGGCACCACAAGTGCATAAGCTGGCGGACGAATGTATTGAAAAGCTTGAAATGGAGATTCCTCATGAGCTCTATGTTTACTCCAGTCCGCAATACAATGCCGTCTGCTTCAAGCCCGAAGGTGGAAAGTTATTCGTTATGTTCTCTTCCAGTCTGCTGGAGCGATTCGAGGGAAGTGAGCTTAAGTTTGTGATAGGCCATGAGTTTGGACATCACGTGTATAACCATCATGAGATCCCCATTGGCTTATTGCTCCGCGGCAGTCAGCGGCCGGACCCGCGTCTGGCTTTGGACCTGTTCGCCTGGTCGCGAAATGCGGAGGTCTCCGCAGACCGGGCTGGTGCTTTTTGTGCCGACGACCTGAACGGCATAGCCCGATCGTTGTTTAAACTGGCGTCCGGGCTCGGTGATACGGTAATCCGCTTCGACCTTGGCGAGTTTCTCAAGCAGGTGGACGAAATGCAGGTCGAGGACGCCGAACCTGGCCAGAGTGCACCGAAAGAAGACTGGTTCTCTACGCATCCGTTCAGTCCGCTCCGAGTGAAGGCGCTCACTCTGTTTGACCAGTCAGTGCTTATGACCGAGGATGGCACTACGCATGAACATCTAGAAGTCGGGGTGCAAAGGTTAATGAGCTTGATGGAGCCGAGTTATCTGGAAGCCCGCACCGATAATGCAAATGCCATGCGGCGGCTGTTGTTCGCCGGCGTAATTGCGGTGGCGAATGCCGATAGCGGAATCGATGTAGAAGAGATAGAAATGTTTGAAAAGTTTTTTGGCAAGGGTGAGTTCAATAAGGGGTTGAACATAGATCGCATCATAGATGCTCTACCGAAACGAATTAAAGCAGCTAATCAACAAACCAGCCTGACACAGCGGATGCAGGTAATGCGGGATATTTGTGTGATGGCGAAAGCGGACAATAAGTCGAGCGACATTGAACGTGCGGTGATGGATAATATCGCCGACCAGCTTGGAATTTCCAGAGCCTTTATTTGTCAGACTCTGGTCCAGGATTGTGAACCAGACTAATTTAGGTGGAGAAAATCATGAACAGCCCCCCCGATTCGTTCGGCGACAGTAGAAAAATAATTCGCACCGCGAGCACCCAATTCGATGAATACGATATAGAAGGGCCGATGCAGGAGGACATAACCTGGCTTCGCTTAAGTTACGACCGGAAAACTGGGCAAGGGGCCTATATGATGCGTATGCAGCCAGGTGCCGAAACAATTCGCCATGTGCACAAAAGGCGCGAGGAGTATCTGATCCTGGAGGGTGATTTTATTGAGTCAGATGGTACCGTACTCGGTCCGGGAGACTATGTCATCTACATGCCAGAGACCGAACACAACAGCCGAACCGTCAACGGTTGTCTGTTGATCGGCATTGATTACAGCTTCAGTGATTTAGGGACAAGATAAAGATGACCGACCAGGCTACCCAGGAAAAGCTCGATGCGATGTTGCATGGCCTCTATTGGTGGGGAGTACCAACGTTGTTTCGCTGTCCCCTCGATCCGAATCCGGAGAATAGTGATATAGCCTTAGTAGGAATTCCCCATAGCACCGGCAACGGCACCACGGAGAGAGACCAACATCTTGGTCCCAGAGCAGTGCGGAATATTTCGGCATTGGGACGCAGGGTGCACAAAGAGTTTGGAGTTGATCCCTGGAAGCAGTGTCGTATTAATGACCTTGGTGATGTTGCGTTGCCAGAAGCCAATGATAACGAAGCGTGTATCCAGCGTATTACCGATTTTTATCGGCGTATCGACGCCGCTGGCGCAAGACCTGTGTCGGTGGGCGGCGATCACTCGGTTACTGGAGGGGTCCTTCAGGCCATTGCTGGCCCTGAAGCGAAAACCACGGATGGACAAAAAGTGAGCCTGCTGCATTTTGATGCACACACCGATGCGTTTCACCATATCGATCACTTTCTCGGTGCAAAAAAATCGGCTGCGCACTGGGCCAGCTATCTGGTCAGAGACGGCCATGTTGATCCCCATACCAGCGTGCAGGTAGGTATTCGGGGCAATCCTCGTACCCTTGATTGGTTGGAGCCAAGCTATGATCTGGGGTATGAGGTGATAGATATGGGCAGGTTTGCGGAGATCGGTATAGACCACGCTATCGAGATCATAGATCAACGCCTCGGTGATACGCCGGTCTATATTACTTTTGACCTGGATTGTCTGGATCCCACTGTGGCACCTGGGGTGGCCAATATCGAGGCGGGAATGGAGGGGCTGCGAATTAACCAGGTCATGCGCATGATCCGGTCAGTGAAGGGTAAGAATATCATTGGTGGAGATGTGGTGTGCCTGATGCCGACCAAGGATTCCCCAAATCAGATTACTTCCCTGGTGGCCAATTCACTGATGTTCGAAATGATCGCATTGATTGCGGATTGTATCGATTGCAATCGAGCGGCCCAGGAATAATTGGGTCCAAGGGGCAGATGCAGTAGCGTAATGGCAACGCAAAAAATTCGAACTTGATTAGTTCCTCGATAATCATCCTTACAACGGGGCGGGCAAATCTAATTTTTACACTATGGCAATCACCTATATAAAAAAAGCAACCAAGACCGCCAAGACCGGCAGCGATGAAACCGCACAAACGGTGAGTCAGATGCTAAATGCACTCGAACGAGATGGTGAGCAGGCGGTTAAGGATTATTGCCAGAAGTTTGATGGCTGGGAAGGAGATATCTTAGTGAATCGTGAGTCTATCGACGCCGCTGCAAGAAAACTGCCGGAAACGGTGAAAGACGATATACGATTTGCCCATAAACGGGTCAGTGATTTCGCTACCCAGCAGCGTGATTCCATGTTGGAATTTGAGGTTGAGCTCATGGACGGATTGGTGGCGGGACAAAAGCTGGTTCCGGTAAAAACGGCCGGATGTTATGTGCCGGGGGGGCGCTATGCCCATGCCGCATCAGCAATAATGAGTGTGGCAACCGCTAAGATCGCGGGGGTAGACAACGTGATCGCAACCTCACCCGGCTCGCTAGAACGTGGCGGAATTCATTCTGCAATACTCTATGCCATGGATGTGTCCGGCGCTGATCAGATATTGTGCGCTGGTGGGGTTCAGGGGATTGCATCTCTCGCTTATGGGCTTTTTACCGGCCATCGGGCGGATGTGATCGTAGGGCCCGGTAACCGTTTCGTTGCCGAAGCCAAGAGAATGCTGTTTGGTATGGTTGGCATCGATGTGATTGCAGGGCCCACTGAATCTATGGTGGTGTGCGACGATACCGCAGATGCTTTTATTGTTGCCAGTGACCTGGCTGGTCAGGCGGAACACGGCGTGGATTCTCCAGTTTGGTTAGCGACGACTTCAGAGCGTATCGCAAATGAAGTGAATCAGTTAATGCCGGAGGTGATTGCCGCTCTGCCGGCACTGGCACGCAGCGCTGCTACACCCGCCTGGCGTGACTATGGTGAGATCGTGCTCACCGACACCCGCGAAGAAGCAGTGCAGGTATGTGACGACTATGCGCCGGAACATCTCCAGGTGCAGGCGCAGGATCTGGACTGGTGGCTTGCATCATTGCGTAACTACGGCTCGCTATTTCTCGGTGAGGAAACAACGGTAGCCTTCGGTGACAAGTGTTCTGGACCAAACCATATCTTGCCAACCAAAGGCGCAGGTCGTTACTCAGGAGGACTCAACGCCGGAAAATTCATCAAGACCCTGACTTATCAGCGTCTGACCCGTGACGCAGCGCGCAAGGTGGCACCGGTGGCCTCCAGAATCTCCCGACTGGAAGGAATGGAGGGGCATGCCATGACCGGTGACATCCGGCTCGAGAAGTATTTTCCCGATGAGCAGTTTGAATTGCGCGGGGAAATTGATCAATTACAATGAACGATTGTTCGCTCAACCGAACTTCAAGTTGGTTTAGAAAATAAAATGCTGAATCCCAAACAACACCCGGCGCTCGACATCGATCTCAGCGATCCCGGGCCAATTCCAGAGGAGGCGATAGAACAGGCGGTATCGTTACTGCGCAGCGGCCGTTTACATCGATATGGCGAATATTCAGGTACTGAACCGCACGCTGCCCTGTTTGAGCAGGAGTACGCGGACTATGTGGGCAGCCGATATGCCGTTGGCGTCAATTCTGGAGGCTGCGCAATTTTTCTTGGATTAAAAGTTGCGGGCGTTGAGCCTGGTGACAAAGTTCTGGTCAATGCATTTAACCTGGCACCGGTGCCGGGTGCGATTCATCATGCGGGAGCACATGCTGTGCTGGTGGAAGTGGATGACGACTACCGGATTAATCTTAGCGACCTCGAACACAAGGCGGCAGAGTCAGGCGCCAAAGCATTGCTGTTGACCCATATGCGTGGACATATTGCGGATATGGAAAAACTAGTATCGATTTGTGAGCGACTTGGTTTGGTGCTGATTGAAGACTGTGCCCATACCATGGGCGCGAAATGGAATAACACCTTTACCGGACGCTTCGGTGCAGTAGGATGTTTTAGTACTCAGACATTCAAGCACATCAATTCCGGAGAAGGGGGTATTGTGGTGACCGATAACGAAGAGATTGCGGCCAAAGCAATTCTCTACTCTGGCAGTTATATGCTCTATGGACAACATCGGAGTGCTCCATCGCAGCAAGTTTTTGATCGCTTGAAGGGTCACATTCCAAACTTCAGTATGCGTATGTCAAATCTGGTTGCTTGTATTTTACGACCACAGCTGAAGCAAATGACAAAACGTGGAGAGCAGTGGAATTATCTTTATGCTGAACTTGAAAAAAGGCTCAACCAAATAGATGGTATCAATGTGCCTGCCCGAGAACCGTTGGAACAATTTGTCGCAAGTTCAATTCAGTTCCATGTAAACGGTTTGGAATCAAGTCAGACACAGCAGTTAGTAGATCGTTGCACCGCGCGTGGTGTAGCGATCAAATGGTTTGGTCGTGACCAGGCCATGGGCTACACCAGCCAGTATCATCACTGGCAATACCTTAACCAACAGGACCTGCCGGACACTCGAAACATTCTATCGACCACCTGCGATATGCGAATACCGCTGTCTTTGAGCGAACATCATTGTGATGTGATTGCTGAAATTATTGGCCAAGAACTGGCTGCTTTATGAATCTTCCAACTGAATTAATACTATGCATCTAGCGCGTTTTTCCAGAGTACACCTGGCCCATCTGCCGACTCCGCTTGAGTTTCTTGAGAACCTGAGCCGTGCCCTGGGAGGGCCCGACATTTATATTAAAAGGGATGACTGCACTGGTCTTGCAACCGGCGGAAATAAAACCCGTAAACTGGAATTTCTGATTGCTGATGCGCTTGATAAAAAGGCCGATATCATCATCACGCAAGGTGCGGTGCAGTCCAATCATGCGCGCCAGACCGTGGCGGCGGCACTTAAATACGGCATGGCCTGTGAAATCTTATTGGAAAATCGTACCGGGAGCACTGAACACGATTATTTAGAGTCCGGCAACGTATTTCTCGACAAACTGTTCGGCGCCCGTGTGACCCACTTCCCTAAAGACACCAACATGGACCAAGCCATGGAGACCCGCGCCGAGGCGCTGCGCAGTGAGGGCAAAAATCCGTACATCATCCCCGGTGGCGGTTCGAACGAGATTGGTGCGCTTGGATACGTTGACTGCGCGCTGGAAACGCTTACTCAAGCCAATGACATGGGCCTGCGAATCGACCATTTCGTTACCGCGACCGGCAGTGCCGGTACCCAGGCAGGTCTGGTTGTGGGACTCGAAGCCACTCATTCACAAATCCCACTGCTCGGCATTGGAGTCAGAGCACCGAAGCAGGAACAGGAAGAGAAGGTTTATCAACTCGCCTGTAAAACTGCTGAATATATGGGTATTCCGGGTGTAGTCGATCGAGACAAGGTAATCGCTGACAGTAATTATGTCGGCGGCGGTTACGGTGTGCCCACCGATAGCATGGTCGAAGCGGTCACCCTGATGGCCCGCGAGGAAGCGATACTGATGGATCCGGTGTATTCGGGAAAAGGGCTGGCAGGACTAATCGACTATATTAGAAACGGTCGCTTTGAGAAAAACCAGAATGTAGTATTCCTGCACACCGGCGGCAGTGCGGCACTGTTCGGCTACCTGGATGCATTCAAGTTTGACTGAGTGCAAAACACATCTGCACCAAACGCAACTACTCCGTGTAAACGAATGCCACAAGTGCAGCGCTATAGTCTGTGAAATTATCCAGACTGTTGTGGTTGGCATTTTTAATAATCTCGACTGATATCTGAGACGGCGAAAACGCATCGATAAGCGCATCAGATCGGTCACGCGGGACAATGCCATCCTGCTCAGCAATGATGACACCAATTTTTGCGGAAACATTTTTGGCGTACCGCACGGAATCGTATCGATCCTTGAGTAACAGGCTCACAGGAAACAGTGGATAGAGTTCTTTGGCCATGTTGAGAGCGCTGTCAAACGGTGTGACCAGTATCAGTTTTTCAACTTCGCGCTCTGAGGCCAGGTAAGTGCCAATCGCAGCGCCGAGACTGCGACCGATCACATAAAATTCCTTGTGCTGGGTTTTTAAGTAGTCATATAACGCCAATGCATCCTGGTATAAACCCGATTCGGACGGTGACCCAGTGCTGCCACCATAGCCCCGGTAGTTCAGCAGATAGACCGAATAATTCGAAAAATAATCTCTGAATGCAGGAATATTCCAGGCAACATTTTCTGCATTGCCACCGAAATAAATGATTGCCTTTGAGGCGTTCCCGATGCGCCAGACTTTTAGGGACTGATCGCCACTGGTAATTCTGACCGCTGTGGCACCGCCAGCCTCGGTTTCAGATGTTGGCAGGTAAATCATATTCCGTTGATTAAAATACAAAAGTATACAGATCGCTGCGTAGGTGGAGGCGCCAATCACTAAGGCCCATAGAAAAAAAGGCTTCATAGCGATAGCGGCTCAGGTGCCGATTTGTGACTTAATGAAGAGCTGGATGGTGAAAGCGGATCAGATAAAGGGAAGATGCTAATCATTGCCGCCAAATCCTGTCGATTTATCGAGGCCAATCAGTGAACCAATCGCAGACGCTTGCGATTCGAACAATATCGGTATGCAGCAAACTATGGAGAGTAACTGGAACATAGGCACGTCGATATCGCTTACAGACTTCTCAATGGCCCTGTGATGACGCATATTTATCTAGCGTAGTGGTGCAATCGCCACAAAGCATTATGAAATCAGCAACAGAAAAAACGCTTATTGAACCTATTACCATGCCATTCGAATACATTTAATTTATTGCTATGGTATACCAAATCCGTTTAACAATTGTTTGTGTCACTGACCGCTTAAGTTTAGGATAGTACCGTATCAAAAATCTCTGTTAGCCCCAAGTACCTGTATTTTCAAGTGGTGCTGATTGAACCTGGTAAATATTCGTGAGCGATCATCCCATCGATCAAATCATCAGACGCAGAAAGACAAGCAAAATGCTGTCAGCGGAGCCCGTTGAAAGTAGCCTGGATCAAAAGCTGGTCCAGGAGATCATCGAGCTTGCTGGCTGGGCGCCCTTTCACCTGGCAGCTTCGCCCGTACACAGAAAGCGATTGACCGAAGCTTCATTGGTGCCATGGCGATTCCACGTATTACCGAAACAGATATGCCTGAGTCTGCGCCAACGTCTTCTCGATCAGGGAGACCGGAGTAAGGTTCCTGATATGCTCGCAGCGGCGGATATCTTAATCCAGGCCACCTGGTGCCCTGATCCGGATGAAACCGGTGCAGCTTTGGATGAAGAATTCGAGTTTATTCCCACAGTTTCAAATATGGAACACATCGCCGCCACTGCGGCGGCGGTACAAAACCTTCTGCTCGCAGCCACTGCACGTAATATTTCAACCTACTGGTCCAGCGGTGGCCCTATCCGCAAGCGGGAAGTCGCATCAGTGCTGGGAATACCAGCGGACGAAGTATTACTGGGCTCAATATTTTTGTTTCCCGAACAAGAAAACTATGCTGAGGTCACAGTGCGCCCCGGCAAGATGCGTGAGAAACGCGGCGCGCCCGCGGCCTGGTGTCGATGGATTACGACACTGGAAGAATAGCGGACACGGGCCTGGGTCACTTGTGAAGGTCAATATTATCGGAGCTGGCCCTGCCGGTTTGTACGCAGGCATTCTGATCAAGTGCTTGCGACCGGATGCAGAAGTAAAAATATTTGAACAGACTACAGCGGACGCCACTTTCGGATTTGGCGTTGTGTTCTCCGATCAGGCGTTGGCGTTTCTGCAAGATGATGATCCGGATACTGCTGCACTGATTGAGCCGCACATAAAACGGTGGTCTGATATCAGCGTCGTTCATCGGAATCAACGTGTGTTGATAGACGGTATCGGCTTTGCAGGCATTAAACGTTTGGATCTGCTTCGACTGATGCAGAAAAGAGCGAACGAGGGCGGTGTTAGGTTGAGTTTTAGATCTCGCATCGAATCTGTTGATCAGCTACCTGAGGCGGACTTGGTGGTGGCAGCAGACGGCCTCAACTCTATTGTTCGAGGCTCAATGCCTGCGGTTTTCAATGAAAGTATCCAACACTTATCCAATCGCTTTGCCTGGTTTGGCGTTGAAAGAGAATACGACACGCTTACCCAGACATTTATCACCTCGCCAGCAGGTCCAATGAATGCACATCACTATTCCTATAAGGCAGGGCTGTCTACTTTCATAATCGAAATGACACCGGATACATTCGAAAACACCCAGTTTTCCGACATGACAGAATCCGAGTATCGAGAACAGTGCGAACAATATTTCGCGCACCAGCTTGGGACCGCAAAATTAATATCTAATCATTCGGTGTGGCGCCGGTTTCCAGTTCTATCCTGCCAAACGTGGCACCATGACAATATGGTTCTGGTTGGTGATGCGCTGCATACCGCGCACTTCTCTATTGGTTCAGGCACTCGACTTGCCCTTGAAGATGTGATTGCGCTAGTAAAATCCCTGCAGCTAACAGAATGGGACATTTCTGCTGCGCTGCCTGCATACCAGGCTATCCGACAACCGATACTTGAGAAAATTATTACTGCTGCCAGGCTCTCCGCACACTGGTATGAGCATTTTGACCAGCATATGGAGCTGGAACCCTGGCAGTTTGCGCTTAGTTATATACAAAGGGCCGGTCGGATCGATTCTGAGCGATTGCAGCAGCTTGCTCCGAATTTCACGCAACAGCTCATCGCGCGTGGTATCGAATCAGACACTTTGAAGTGATTTTGATTCCAGCTGTGTTTTTTCGCTGAGAGGTTCGGCGATGAACGGCAACGCGAAAAAGCGCGGAACTATTCGAAAATCGGAACACCTATGGTCCGGTGAATATCTATTTTCTCTCTGCCGCGGTATCCTAAACCGCTGCGACTTGAAATTCCCAAAAAAAATATGCGCCTGAATCAGTGTCACAATTTCCATGATTTTCGAAAGCTTGCCAAAAGGCGCCTGCCTGGCCCGATATTCAATTACATCGATGGCGCCGCGGACGATGAGCTTACCTGCCAACGCAACACCGTTTCTTTCAGTGAATGCGACCTGGTTCCAAATGTTCTAAGCGGTGTGGAGGATATTGATATGTCTGTCACCGTCATGGGGCAGAAACTCGATATGCCGATATATTGCTCGCCGACCGCATTACAACGCCTGTTCCATCATCAGGGAGAGAATGCAGTAGCTGCGGCGGCGGAGAAGTTCGGCACGATGTTTGGCGTATCGTCGCTCGGCACAGTCAGTCTCGAAGAGGTTCGGCAGAAATACAAGAATCCGCAGGTCTATCAGTTTTATTTTCACAAAGATCGTGGGCTGAACAAAGCCATGATAGAGAGAGCCAAGCAATCAGGGGTGGAGGTGATGATGCTGACAGTCGATAGCATCACCGGCGGAAACCGGGAGCGCGATCTACGCACCGGTTTTTCTATTCCTTTTCGTTTGACTCTGAGTGGAATGCTCCAGTTCGCAATAAAACCAATGTACGGCATCAACTATGTCACGCATGAAAAATTTGCCCTGCCACAACTGGACCAACATGTGGATATGAGTGGAGGCGCACTTTCCATAGGCCGTTACTTTACCGAGATGCTCGATCCATCATTGGATTGGAGCGATGTGGAGGAAATGGTCAAACTTTGGGATGGCGAGTTTTGCCTGAAAGGGATTATGAGCGTCTCAGATGCGAAAAAAGCGGTGGATATTGGATGCACCGGTATAATTCTGTCCAATCATGGCGGCCGACAACTCGACGGCTCTCGCAGTCCTTTCGACCAGCTAGCGGAGATAGTGGATGCCGTCGGTGACCGGATAGACGTGCTCATGGACAGCGGCGTTCAACGCGGCACGCACGTTTTGAAAGCGCTGTCGTTAGGGGCCAAGGCAGTGGGTGGGGGCCGCTTCTATTTGTATCCTCTGGCCGCCGCGGGTCAGGCCGGTGTAGAACGTGCGCTGGCGCTGATGAAAGCTGAGATCGAAAGAGATATGAGGTTAATGGGATGTAAATCCGTTTCTGATCTTTCCAGAAATAATCTACGTTTCAGGTAACTACAGCGTACGGGCTTGGCGCCGTTTATTGGCAACAATGGCCCACGGGATGCTTGCCTACATTGTGTTTGTGGACCAAAAAAGCTCTCACCAGATCGATCAGTTGCTGCGGCTTTTCACTGCTGCGGACAGTTTCTGAACTGGCATGAGTATCAACACCGCCAGTCCACCCGCTACTATACCTGTCAGCCCATTGAACAGCAGCGGGACCAGTGGTGTCAGGATTTCCCCAATTCCATGGACGCCCTGCACCAAGTGCTCTAACCCATGGAGCCACCCACCAAGTAGTGGAATGCCGTGGGCTATGATGCCTCCTCCCACCAGGAACATTGCCGCAGTGCCTACAATGGTGAGAAGTTTCATCAGTTTGGGCGCGATGCGCAGCAATCCAGTGCCAAGTGTGCGCTTGAAGCGGTTGCCGCCTTCGGACTCACCCTGTTGCACTAACATGAGTCCAGCGTCATCCATTTTCACTATTCCCGCGACCAGGCCATACACTCCGATGGTCATCGCCAGGGCGATCAGACTCACCACCACAACCTGGGTCGAGAAGGTTGAAGTCGATACGACGCCAAGGGAAATCACGATGATCTCCGCGGAAAGGATGAAGTCGGTACGAATTGCGCCACGGATCTTTTCCTTCTCGAACTGCACGATATCTACCGAACTATCGGTAACCGCGCGCAGCAATTCTTCGTGCGCCTTGTCGTCTTCCTCCGGTGTGTACAACAGTTTGTGGGCGACTTTCTCAAAACCCTCGTAGCACAAATAGAGTCCGCCCAGCATCAGCAGGGGAGTAATTAGCCAGGGCAGCACCGCGCTGATCGCCAGGGCAGCCGGGACAAGGATCAGCTTGTTTCGAAAGGAACCCTTTGCAACTGCCCAGACCACTGGAATTTCGCGCTCGGCCCTGACACCGGAAACCTGTTCGGCATTCAGAGCGAGGTCATCCCCGAGCACGCCGGCGGTCTTGCGCGCCGCCACTTTTGTCATCATTGCGACGTCGTCAAGAACGGTAGCGATATCGTCAAGGAGTGTGAGCAGCGATGCACCGGCCATAATGGAAATACCTGAGGTCCGACTTTCGACAGATATATCCGAAAGGCCCGACGGTTATCAAATGAATCCTGGATTATCCAAAAAATCGCGTTGAATCGAAACAACCCGGATTCTACTTAGTCAATGTGTCCTGGAAAAAGGCTTAATGTGTTCTTTATTGAATTCGATCTCAACATTTCCGAGGGTTAATTCGGAAAATTACTTAGATCCGTTATGGAGTGCGCCGGGTTGTCAGACAGAATCAGCCCTGAAATTTCTAATCTGCACGGTCAGACTTCACCTTCTACGCCAGAATCAATGCCAACTGGACCGTCGTTGCCGAAGCCGATTACAATGGTCGCCCGTGCCAGCACCCCTGACGATACGAATTGCATAAGTAGTGATTGCATTGGTGACTTCCGATACATCCATGACCCATGAGTAACCCAGCCGATACGCCAGAACGAAGCTCATTTTACAACAAGATCGGTCCAGATCACCTGACACCGTTGTGGTCGGTGCTGAGCGACCTGGTGACCAAGGAACCAGGGTCTGGTTGTGTGCCACATCTATGGCACTATCCCATGGTGCGCGAATATCTGATGGAGGCAGGCGAACTGATTAGTGCCAAGGAGGCCGAACGCCGAGTGCTGATTCTGGAAAACCCGGGCTTGAGAGGCCAATCTCGAATCACCAGCTCTCTTTACGCCGGGTTGCAACTGGTTAAACCAGGGGAAGTAGCACCGGCCCATCGGCATACACAGTCGGCCCTGCGATTTGTGATTGAAGGTTCCGGTGCGCATACCGCGGTCGGAGGCGAGAAAACCCGAATGAAGGCAGGTGACTTTGTCATAACCCCTAGTTGGGAATGGCATGATCACGGAAATGAAAGTGATCAGCCGATGATCTGGTTAGACGGGTTGGATATTCCCATGGTGCAGTTTTTTGATGCATCTTTTGCTGAGATGCTGGGGCAGGACGAGCAGCCTCTGACAAGACCAGAAGGAGATTCTATGGCCCGTTATGGTGAGGGTTTGCTGCCAGTGGATTACGAGCAAGTAACGCCCACTTCTCCTGTATTCAACTACCCTTATGAGCGCACTCGGCAAGCCCTTGAAGCCATGCGTCAGCAGCAGCAATGGGATGTCTGTCACGGCCTCAAGATGCGCTATATCAATCCAGTCAGCGGTGATTACGCGATGCCAACGATCGGCACATTCATGCAATTGCTGCCTGCCGGTTTTACTACGCAATCATATCGCAGTACTGATGCAACGGTTTTTGTGGCTGTTGAAGGACAGGGCAAGTCGGTGATCGGGGGCATGGAGTGCGAATGGAAACCCCATGATATTTTTGTCGTGCCCAGCTGGTTCCCGGTTAGCCATATTGCGTCAAGCGATGCGGTGTTGTTCAGTTATTCTGATAGGCCGGTACAGCAAAAACTCGGCCTGTGGAGAGAGTCCCGGGCGTAGCCACAGCCTCGATTTAAGGATTTGTCCGATTTCCATTCACAAACTGTTGTCGTTGGTGCTGGAGTGGTAGGTCTTGCCTGCGCCGCGGCGCTGGCGAAAACCGGCAGAGAAGTGCTGGTGCTGGAGCGCAATAAGAGTATTGGTGAAGAAGTCAGCTCTCGTAATTCGGAAGTGATCCATGCCGGCATTTACTACCCCCCTGGTTCGTTAAAAGCCGAAGTGTGTGTCCGTGGTAAGCACAAACTCTATCGATATTGTGAAGAGCGAGAAATTGCCACACACCGTGTGGGAAAATTAATTGTCGCCACGTCCGAAGACGAGCTTGAAACAGTTGAGAGATTAAGAAGACGAGGGCTTGAAAACGGTGTAAACGATCTGCAATGGCTTTCGAGTAAGCAAGCTCGGACCCTTGAGCCAGAGCTTGAGTGCCTGGGCGCATTACATTCGCCTTCGACTGGTGTTGTAGATAGCCATGGTCTGATGTTGGGTCTGCAGGCAGACCTTGAAGTAATCGGCGGGCAGATCTGTTTTCTATCTAGCGTGCACCTGATCAGGGCCGATCAGTCGCCAATAGCGCTTGAGGTCAGTAACCAAGGAAAGGCGCTGCGGATCACTGCCAATGAGGTGATCAATAGTGGTGGATTAGGGGCTGTGGATCTCGCTCATCACACTTTTGGTCTTAAGTCTGAAATACTTCCTGAAGCAAAGTTCTCAAAAGGAAATTATTTTCGGCTGAACGGAAAAACGCCGTTTTCAAGGTTGATTTATCCGGCGCCGGTGCCGGGCGGATTGGGCATTCACCTGGCGTTGGACCTTTCTGGCAATGCGCGCTTTGGGCCTGACGTCGAAAAGGCCTCCGGCGCCCAAGAAAGTCTTGAGGTGGATCCTTCGCGGGCAGAAGATTTTTATCGAAGTATTCGCCGGTATTGGCCGGGACTTAAGTCGGGAATGTTATCGCCGGACTATGCTGGAATACGGCCGAAAATATCTGACTCAGGGAGCGCGCAGACTGACTTTAAAATTCTTGGGCCAAGGGACCACGGCGTGCCAGGTATGGTGCAATGTCTGGGCATTGAATCCCCCGGCCTGACTTCGTGCCTCGCTATTGCTGATGAAGTAATCAAACGACTTATGCCCGATGCGATATAGCCTTGAACACCCTTCCATCGATGGCCACGAGTCCAAGACCGATCAACGTCATTCCGAGAAAGTCGTTTGGTCGCAATTGTTCGGAAAGGATTATCGAGCCGAGCAGAATCGCGCTTACCGGCACTAGCAGGGTAACCAGAGACATATTGGTGGCGCCGCCCGCAGCCAGGATGCGAAAGTAAAGAATATACGCGAGCGCGGTGCTGAACAAGGCCAGCGTTACCACCGCTAAGAGTGTGAGTATCGAAAGGTTTGTGGGTAACACCAAAGGGTCGATCAATATTACACATGGCACCATCAACACCGTTGACGCACTGAGTTGTCCAAACGCCACGCGAGTCGGGCCCACGTTCAAGGCAGCGAATCTTCGACCGAAGACGAAGGCAAACGCATAGGATAGCGCGGCACCCAGACATGCCAGCATCGCAAGGGGTGGATTAGTTTGGTTTGCGCCGAAATCAATCCCAATCATGACCGTAACGCCAACGACACCGAGACCGACTCCTATTATGCGTGCAGGATTAAAACGCTCATCCTGGGTGGTGAAATGGGCCACAGTTACGGTAAAGATCGGAGCAGTCGCGTTGAGAATCGAGGCCAGTCCGCTGGCAATTTGAGTCTGTCCCCAGAAAAGAAGACTGAACGGAATCGCATTATTGATGAGCCCCATTATGAAGAATGCGATCCAAATCCGAATGCCTGCAGGAACTTTCCTGCCGCTCAGCCGTAGGTAAAGATAAAGCGTAAGCGCGGCAAGTCCTACCCGATAAAGTACCAAAGTGAGTGGCGGCATTTCCTGCACGGCGACTTTGGCTAAAAAAAACGATCCCCCCCATAGGACAGATAGGATCAGCAGGAAAATCCATTCAACGGTACCCATTTCAGGGTGACTTGACATGCTCCGGATTCTAGCTTTTGCTCTGATTTGATTTTGGCAACTTTCGGACCTGTTGCTAGAAACGCTTAACGATACCTTCCGATGCGAGCTACCGTTTCACTGGCCAGGACTCTTGTAAGAGTTTTGTGGAAATTGGAGCAAGGTGCTGTCAGCTAGGGATTCTTGAGTCGTTTGAATCGCGCAAGCGCCTCCTTTCGCGATTCCGAAAGGTCTACCACCGGCTTTGGATAGTGTTTGCCTAGAATGATGCCTGATTGTTCAAGTATTTTTACCGGCGCAGTCCAGGGCTGGTGAATATATTTGGCCGGGATCGAGGCCAGTTCAGGCACCCATTTCTTAACATAGCTGCCCTGCGGATCGAAGCGTTCTCCCTGTCTAGCGGGGCTGAAAATACGAAAGTAGGGCGCTGCATCGACACCACATCCTGCCGTCCACTGCCAGCCCATCGAATTATTTGCGAGATCGGCATCGACCAATGTGTCCCAGAACCAGCGGGCACCCTCGAGCCAGTGCACCCTCCCGTTTTTGGAAAGAACCGACGCCACCAGCATTCTTACCCTGTTGTGCATCCAGCCGGTCTGCCAAAGTTGTCGCATACCGGCATCCACCAGGGGAATACCGGTTTGCCCACGCTGCCACGCTTCAAGCAAGAACTGGTTGTCATCCCACTCAAACTCAGAAAACTTGTCATTAAATGGCCGGGTCGCAGTATGTGGCAGATGAAATAAAATATGGTGAGCAAAATCACGCCAAATCAATTGTCGTAAAAAGGGCAGAGTCCGATTCGTCGCATCGCTCTCACCTTCATCCGCCAGCCTGGTGGCATGAAACTTAACTTCATGCCAGACCTGTCGTGGAGATATTTCGCCAAAGTGGAGGTGAGGAGATAAACGAGAAACTCCCTCTATGGCGGGTAGATCTCTGCCGTCCCCATAATCCATCAGAGCCTGTTCAACGAACTTTTGTAAGGCTTCTATTGCGCCGGATTCACCGGGACGCCAGCAGGAGAAGAAATTCTTATCCCAGCCTATAGTCGGTGTTAGTGCCAAGTGATCTAAACTTAACGAAACTCCTTGGTGATCGGCAGCAGGCAGTGATTGCGGTGGATCGAGAGGCGCCTCGATTTCCGGCATCTGGAGATACTTTTTACTGAAAGGCGTATAGACCCGATACATCGATCCGTCTTCCTTATGCACCTCCCAGGGCTCACGCAGTAAACTTCCATTATAACTATGTGCTTTAATCCCTTGCGCTGCGAGCTTTTCCTTGATCGCTCTATCCCGTGTCACCATCGCCGGGTCGTATAACCTGTTCCAGTAAACGTCCTTGGCGCCTGTCTCCGAGCAAAGCGCAATCAGATTTTGCAGGCTATCGCCGCTTCTCAGTATTAGCTCCGCACCGCGCTCAGTTAGCGAACGCTGGAAACTCGTGAGGCTGTAGTGCAGCCACCATCTGGTTGCTGCGCCGGGTTGCCATGGCGCCTCCTCGTCAGGGGCGTGGATGTAAGCCAATACGACCCGTTCATGATGATCGACGGCATAGCTAAGGGCGGGATTATCATTAAGTCTCAGATCCCTTCGGAACCAGACGATAGCGGCGCTTTTCATAACCCTATTATAGTGTTCGGAAGTGAAAATATTGTGCAGGGCTTCCCGCCCGGCCGGCATGGATCGAATTTTGTATCTACTTAAGGCCGTCTCACAGTATAACTTTAAATGTATTGCTCAAAGTGTGAATGATAATCTTCCAGATTTTCCGAAAACATTTTGCGATACTGTTCGGTAAAGTAATCGGTTGCCGGTGCGGTCTCGGCAGCCAGCTCTGCTTTATCTCCAGCAGTGGTCGCCACGATAAAAGCATTGAAACGGGCCGCGGCATAAAGCATCGCATAGCCCACTTTACCGTCTCCCTCCTTTTGGTAGTGTTCGTTGGCAAGGTTTATAAAAGAGTCAGCAAGCTTATAGAACTGGTCAGCATCTGAGTCAGACATGGTGCATTAATCGATTTGTAAGAAGCGGGTGAGTTTAACTTGTTTCGATATTCGCGGTACTATTCGCGGTCGTGGCACGTTTCCGGCAAACTGCATTGTGCGCAATCTGAATAACACATAGAAAGAAATCCATCATGAACGAATCCCGTAACTATATCGGCGGTCAGTGGCTCGATGGAGAGTCCAGTCAAGACAACATCAATCCATCCGATACACGGGATATCATCGGTAACTATGCACAGGCCGGCGTCGACCAGGTAGTACAGGCAATTGATGCGGCGCGAATGGCTCAGATTGAATGGGCGCGCAGCGGCCTGGAGCAAAGATATAACGCGCTCATGTACATCGGCTCGCAGTTGATGGGGCGCTCGGCTGAACTTGGTGAGTTGCTCAGCCGTGAGGAGGGCAAGACATTGCCCGAGGGAAAGGGCGAAGTTTATCGAGCAGGGCAGTTTTTTACTTTTTATGGAGCCGAAGTATTACGGCAGATGGGGGATCTTTCGGAATCCACTCGGCCCGGAGTAGAGGTATTGGTCAGCCGCGAACCAATTGGGGTGGTCGGCGTCATCACGCCCTGGAATTTCCCTACCGCGCTGCCGTCCTGGAAGCTCGCTCCGGCAATCGCATACGGCAATGGTGTGGTTTGGAAGCCTGCTAATCTGACCCCGGCCAGTGCGGTGGCGTTGATGCAGATCATCGATCAAAGTGAATTGCCTAAAGGCCTGGTCAACATGGTGCTTGGGTCTGGCAGCAAGGTCGGTGAGGCGATGATCAATGCACCGGACATTGATGCGATCACCTTTACCGGCTCGTTGCACACGGGTCGTCGTATTGCACAGGCGGCGGCGGTAAATCTAACCAAGCTGCAGATGGAAATGGGTAGCAAGAACCCGCTGGTGGTGATGGATGATGCCGATATGGATACCGCCGTGGCTTGTGCATTAAACGGCTCATTTTTTAGTATGGGCCAGAAATGTACGGCTTCTTCACGTCTAATTGTAACTAAAGGAGTGCACGATGAGTTTGTGGCGCGGATTCAAAAAGGTATGGAGGCGTTGACCATTGGACATGCGCTGGATGCAGATTCGCAAATCGGTCCCGCAGTTGATGACAAACAATTGGCCCAGAATCTTTCTTATCTGGAAATTGGCAAGGCAGAAGGTGCTGAGCTGATATGTGGTGGCGAGACTCTCGAGAGAAAGACTCCGGGTCACTATATGCAGCCTGCTTTGTTTGTTAACGGTGATAACGATATGCGGTTAAACCGCGAAGAGGTGTTTGGCCCGGTGACCTGCGTGATCAAAGCAGATGATTACGATCATGCACTTTCGCTTGCCAATGAAACAGAATTTGGATTGACCTCGAGCATTATTACTACTTCGCTTGCTCGGGCAACGCACTTTCGCAAAAACTCCAGGACTGGCTGTGTAATGGTTAATTTGCCCACCTCTGGCACTGACTACCATGTTCCCTTTGGTGGCCGCAAAAATTCCAGTTTCGGGTCTCGTGAACAGGGCCAATATGCTGCGGAGTTTTACACTCAGGTCAAGACCGCTTACATTAAGGCGGACTGATGATTACCATTGATGCTTTGCAGTATTCCAGGTGGAGTTCGGAGATCTTCAGACAGATGCGCGAAGGAGAACTCGACTGTGTCCATGTCACCATCGCCTATCACGAGACTGCCCTTGAGACACTGCGCAATATAGGCAAGTGGAACCAGCTTTTCGAGCAACACGGGGACCTGATCATGCGCGTGGGCAGTGCGGAAGATATCGCCTTAGCCAGGCAGGCCGGAAAGACCGGTGTGATGTTCGGATTTCAAAACTGTTCTCCGATAGAGGATGACTTTTCATTAGTGGAAATATTTTATTCTCTCGGGGTCCGGTTTATGCAGCTCAGTTACAATAATCAAAGTCTGCTGGCGACCGGTTGCTATGAAAAGAATGATCCGGGCATCACGCGTTTTGGCAGACAGGTGGTCCGGGAAATGAATCGAGTTGGTATGGTTGTGGATATGTCTCACAGCGCTGAACGATCGACCCTGGAGGCAATTGAATTATCACAGCGACCGATCGCGATCACCCACGCTAATCCAACGTTCTTTGAACCTGCTCTTCGAAATAAGTCTAACGAGGTCTTAAAAGCTTTGGGAGACAGTGGCGGCATGCTGGGTTTCAGCCTGTATCCATTTCACCTGAAAAACGGACCAGAGTGCAGTCTTGAAGAATTCTGTGAGATGGTGGCGGATACTGCCGAGATCATGGGGGTTGATCAAATCGGCATTGGTTCGGATCTGTGTCAGGATCAGCCGGATTCAGTAGTAGAATGGATGCGCAACGGCCGCTGGAGCAAGGCTAGGGACTATGGAGAAGGTTCAGCGACCCAGGCTGGATTCCCCCAGCAGCCAGACTGGTTTGCCAATTCAACCCATTACGCCGATATCGCGCAAGGATTGCGTCAAAAAGGCTTTACCGAACAGGAGGTCGAAAAAATCATGGGATTGAACTGGTTGCACTTTTTCGAGGTTTCCTTTGGACCCCATTAATTAATCGAGACCATGGAAGAAATCGAAGAAGAAGTCAGGCGACTACAATTACTGGTGATGGAGCACGAGCATTTGTTGGAGCAATACAGTGATTTATTTCGCGATCAGCAACAGCAAATCGATCTGTTGAAAGGGCAATTAAAACTGCTGGATCAGAAGTTAACTAAATACGAAGATAGCGGTGAGGTGTCTTTACACGCTGAGCGACCGCCACACTACTAGGGAACCTCTGATCAAAACATGAACGATCAATTTGAGCCCAAAATGACCTATTTCTTCGTTGGCAAGCTTCGCTTCGCAATAGCCCTGCTATTACGTGCGTTTCCCGCCTCGAACTCGATCATTTTAAATCTCAACATGATTCGTCCAGTTTTAATCAGAGGCTCCCTAGATTAAATTGAGGAATTAAATGAAATATCTGCATACAATGGTTCGAGTCACTGATCTCGAACAATCACTAAATTTTTACTGTGACAAACTTGGGATGGTGAAAATCAGTCGCAACGATTATGAAGGCGGAAGGTTTACCCTTTGCTTTCTGGCGGCCCCGGAAGACGAAGGCCGTGCGCAAGATGAGAGAGCGCCGGTTCTTGAATTAACTCACAATTGGGACCCGGAAAAATATACGGAGGGTCGAAATTTTGGCCATCTGGCATTTCGTGTCGGTGATATTTATCAAACATGTCAAAGATTGATGGATGCGGGCGTAATCATCAATCGACCACCGAGGGACGGACGCATGGCATTTGTCAGATCTCCTGATAATATTTCAATCGAGCTGTTGCAGCATGGAGATGCCCTGGAGCCGGCTGAGCCGTGGGCTTCGATGGAAAATACCGGGAAGTGGTAAAGTTAATCGCGTGATTTACGGATCCGATCCAGCAGGGCGGTAGTTGAGCGTTCAACAGCGAAAGGAATGGATTGCACTGTGCCGCCCCAGCCCTCGACTTCGCGGGCGCCGACAATCTGATCTGGCAACCAGTCCCCGCCTTTGACCAGGACTTCTGGTTTTAACAGGCTGATGAGGTCGAGCGGAGTGTCTTCACCAAATGAAACCACGGCGTTCACTGATTCCAACGCTGCCAGAATTATCATGCGATCCTGAAGTGGGTTGATAGGGCGATCTTTACCTTTTTGCTGTGCCCTGACCGAGGCATCGTCATTCACCGCCACCAGTAGCGTGCTCCCGAATGCGGCCGCTTCAGCAAGGTAGGTCACATGGCCACGATGCAAGATATCAAAGCAACCGTTAGTAAAGACTAAAGGTCTCGGCAGCGCGTTTACCCATTTCACCAACTCCTGTTGATGATCGGGCCAGGTCGCTGTGAATAACTTCGAGTGCAAGAGATCGAGCTTTGACCGTGCTTCGGTGGTACTAAAACCGCAGGGTAGACCGGCGCTTGAACGTTTTTATCACTTAATATATTCGAAGACTTTGACGATGTGCGTAACGCCTCCTACCGATTGAGCTGCGGCTACTGCCGCATCTGCTTCGGCGCGAGTAACCAGGCCTAACAGATACACCTTGCCCCCCTCGGTTACGACTTTGATTACGTTGGCACCCACTTCCTTGGATCTAATAAGCTCTGTCTTGACCTGACCGGTGATAAAGGAGTCATTGGCGCGACTGGTAATACTGGTTTTTCCAGCGAGCTGAAGCTCGTTCACAACTGTAAGCGTTCGGCTATCCTGCTTGGCCAGCTTAGTGGCATGAGTGCGTTGCGCATCTGTACTGACTTCCCCCGTGAGTAACACGATACCGTTAATCGCGGTTACGCTGACATTGGTGCCTTTAAGCGTGCCGTCTTGTAAAACTTCTGCGCGAATATTCAGCTCAAGACTATTGTCGTCCAGATTTCGACCCACTGTCCTGCGATCGGTGGCTACGTTGACCGCTGTGACTGTAGCACCCACCACCAACACCGGCACACATGCCGTAAGCGCTTCGGCGCCGAACAGAATCAGCAGGCTCAGGCTAATGCCTTTGAGGCGGGGTCCTGGATTGACAAACCATTTCATACTATTTTTCTCCAAACAATTGCTGATCGATTAACTGGCAAAATGCATGAATGATTATACCGTGTAGCTCCTGTATGCGAGCAGTCTTTTCGTGGGGTACGACAATATCGATATCATCGTTGCCTAGTAGTCCACTCAATCGTCCGCCGTCCCGCCCGTTCAGGCTCACCACTTTTATCCCTTGGTTAATTGCTGCCTCGGCTGCACGGAGAACACTAGGTGAATTTCCTGACGTGGTAATCGGCACCAGAATGTCTCCAGCTTTGCCGAGCGCTTGAACCTGTTTGCTGAAGATCATATCGAAGCTTTCGTCATTACCAATGGAAGTCAGGGTCGAGGTGTCGGCGGCCAGGCTGATGGCGGCCAGGGGTCGTCGTTCGATATAAAATTTGTTAAGCAATTCGCCGGAAAAATGCAGGCTGTCGGCGGCAGAGCCACCGTTGCCACAAATTAGAATCTTTCCGCCTTGATCCAGACATTCGGACATCATCTGCGCTGCTGCAACGACTTTTGGCGCAAGATGGCGCGCGCTTTCGATAGCCTCAATAGTGCTATTTAGCAGAGCATTAAACTCTTGATCAGCGGGCTTTGACATAGAACAACCGAGCTCCGTTTAAAAGTGGCAGAACGATACTCGAATCTGACTCAAAATGCATCGTCGACCCATTCGATCTGATAATTGGGACTTTTTCCAGAAACCGAAATTACATCAAAACGACAACCGCGGAATGTGATCTGAGGATTTCGTTGCAGCCAGGTCTCTGCAGCAATTCGGAGTTTGCGTTGTTTGTGGCGGTCAACACTTTCAATACCGTCTCCAAAGTCTACTGAGCCTCGATAGCGCACCTCGACAAATACCAGTTCGTCTCGATCCGTCATGATCAGATCGAGTTCTCCGCCCTTGCAGTGAAAATTACGCTCGAGCAGCCTGAATTTCTCCCTCTCCAGATAACGCAGAGCAAAATCTTCGACCTCTTTACCGCGCTCCACAGAGTTTCGCGGAAAAGACGCTGTGGTAGACCGTGTCGCACTCATTGGCTCAGGGCTGGTTGGTTTGATTGGCGTCGATTGAGCAGTATCACTTGCCCTTTTTCAAAACTTGCCCACTCCAGATGTCTCAAAATGTTGCCATCTTCGCGAATGCTGGCCTGGAATGCCTGGCCGTTGTAGCGTTGCCATGGATCCTCGCGAAGCACCGATAGTCTGGGCATAAGGTGATAGCTCTCGAGACCCAAGGCGTATAGCCGGTCTAGTGGTGAAAAACTGTAAGGGCTTTTTGCAATCGGCTGGGGCTTTGGCTTGGATGCGGCCGGTTCCTCATCGATGTTCTGTTCGTTACTATCCGAACTCGTGACCGGTAACTCTTGAGCGTCTGTCTCTCCATTTGAGCCAGCTTCAGAGAATTGAGATGAGTCTGGCTGGGGGTAGATTATCTCAACCATCCAGCGCATGTCCCCGAATACAAGTTTGTCCAGATCTGCATCCACTGCTGGATTGACGGCGCCGCTGAATATGTTGGAGGTCGCGTAAATTGGCAGGTCATGCGCCTGGAAGAAGCGTAACTGTGGCACCAGGAGCCTGGCCTGGCGAGCGTTGCCAGCAAAAAACAGCATATCGAAATCATCTCTCCGTCGAGGAGTGAACTCGAGGTTGACTCCAAGCTGCGCACTCAAAACGCGCTCCCTGGATACACTTTGATTGACCTCGAGTAGTTTCTGAATTATTCGAGAATAGTCTTCAATCGTGTCGGGAAAGGATTTGTTGGAGACTATCGAACCACCCAGCTCAATCCAGGCATCGGTGAATGCATTTGCAGCGCGATCCCCCCAAGTTGTCGAACTGCGAAAAATTGCTGCCTGACGATGGCCGTCATTAAATGCGCGTTGCGCGACCTGCAGAGCTTCAAACTCTGGCGACAGACTGATGCCGTATAGATTGGGTGCTGAATGCTCAGGATTAATGTCTGCCAGAACCAGTGTTGGCAACGCCGGCGGATTTCCGTTTAGTAAACTATTGGTCGCGGCTTTTCCCAGCGGGCCCACAACAAAATCCGCTCCCTCAGCGACTGCCGACTGGTAGTAGAACGGGGTCAGACCAGGGTCTTCTCCAATATCGTGTAGGCTGATGCTCGGTTTATAGACGCTGTTATCCTGGTTGTAGGCGTCTATAAATCCGTCATAGAAAGCTTGTGCGGCGTTGCCAAACGGCGAAGTCAACGGTAACAGCAATACAACATGATTAAATTGTTCAAGCGGGATCGTAATACCTGCTCCTAGAAGCTGGTCCCGTGCAGGGTGATTTGGGAAGCTGCTATGCCAGCTCAGCAGCTGAGTGTCCCGTTCGTAATCCGGCAGATCGGCAATCACGCGAAAGGCGATCCAGCCATCCGCAAGATATGCAGGTAAACCATTATTTGTAACGGTCTGTTGTAATAGTGACTGTTCGAGTGAAGTCAGGCTGCGAAGTAAGTTGAGAATCCGCTGCTGGTTAATGAGTTGGCTATCGAGTTCGAGTAGTGGGTCTCGTCTGAATAGGCTGATCAGAGCATCGATACGCCGGTCAAGCGAAAGTTGAGCATCAGATAGCACCAGTAGCACCAGAGCCCTGCTCTCGCTGGTGAGGGATGGGTCGCTCCTGAGCGGCTGTAAAAACTGAATCGCGGTCTGGTGCTGACCTAGTCCTTGCGCGATGCGTCCGCGCAGTAGCTTTAACTGCCGTTGCTGGCCTGGTTCGAGATAAACATCGATCAGGTAATTCGCTTGGGTTTCAGCCTCGGTATAGTCCTGGATTTCAAGGAATCCTGCCACCGCCGACAGTCGCAAATCAGAGGCCAGATCCGTAGGCGCCTGATCAGCCCTGATCACAAGCTCCCAAGGGTTCTCACTATCTATCTGCTGCCCCTGAAACGCCTGCTCCGGATCCAATCCTTGAGTCAGAACAGTCGAGGTATCTCCATCCCCTGAAGTGTTCGCGTCCTGCACGATAATCTGTGATGAATCTGGCAAGGGGCGAACTCCGGGTCCGCATCCGGTTACTAGTACAGCACCCATGGCGAGCATTATTAAGGATTGCCACCAGGCGCCGGGTTGTAACTTGACGCTATTTCCCATACCCCCGACCAGGCAGGTTACAACAATGGGCTTCACAAATAGGTTCCTGTATTGATTGAATGATAGAGTCTCGGACAAAGTATACGAGACCCACGAATGAACAGCAAAACCGGGGCGCTTTACATCGTCGCCACGCCGATTGGAAACCTGGACGATATGACTTTCCGAGCGGTGGAGGTTCTTAAACAAGCGGACCTTGTGCTGGCGGAAGATACCCGTCACGCCAGCATTCTATTAAGGCATTTTAATATCAGAACGCCGCTCTTGTCCTGCCACGAGCACAATGAGCGAAAACGGGCACCCGAAGTGATGGATCGTCTCGTTCAGGGGCAGCAAATTTCGCTGATCAGTGACGCGGGCACACCCCTGATCAGTGATCCTGGATATCCGTTGGTCAGGGAAGCGCGTCGCAAAGGATTGAGGGTTGTGCCGATTCCAGGTGCCAGCGCGATCATTGCTGCGCTTTCCGCATCCGGCTTGCCCACGGATAGATTTTACTTTGGAGGGTTCATCCCTGCAAAACCCGGGCCCCGTCGCGAGTACGTTGAGTTGCTCGTCGATACACCCTGGACATCGGTCTTTTATGAATCCAGCCACCGAATTTTGCAAACTATGGAGCAGATTTGTGATTCGTTGGGTCATAAGAGACAGGTTGCAGTTGCCAGGGAATTAACCAAGAAATATGAGCAATTCTATATTGGTGAAGCACAACATGTGCTGAATCAGATCTCGGCAGGACCAGATAACCAGAAGGGAGAGTTCGTCATAATCGTGGGAGGAGCTGCGGATGTAGTAGCAGATGATAGTGGGGCCAAACGTTTGCTCGAATTATTGATTGAAGAGCTTCCACTGAAGACAGCATGCAAAATCGCCGCGAAATGGAGCGGACTGAACCGGAACCAGCTATATCAGCTGGGCCTGGAAATTCAGTCTGTAGGAGAATAGTTCGAAGTGCATTGCCGGTGTGATTGACGCTATCCGACTACCAATACAAACTTTGACTGCTGAGTTATCCGGATGAAAGAGTTGTTTGGATTCAAAATGATTGGATAAAAAGCTAATAATTCCATAATTGGAAGCGCTTATACTTGATTCAATGAACGCCAATTCGTCAGTAATCGCCGCTAGTTCCGCGACCGCGCCGCTGGTTTCAGCGCGGCTAGTGGCGCTTGATACCGAAACTACTGGTCTTGATATCAATAAGGATAGAATGATACAGATCGGCGCAGTAAGATTTAGTGGGGAGCAGCTGCTTAGAGATGATCATTTTGAGTCGTTTATCGACCCGGGTGTAGAAATCCCATCAACTTCGACCGCGATTCATGGTATCACCAGACAGGATCTTGAAGGAGCACCCGATTTCTCACAAATCAAATCTGAACTCGATCAATGGCTAGGCCATTCTGTCATCGTTGGCTTTGCAACGGGGTTTGACCTCGCGATTTTGCGTCGTGAACATGAGCTGGCATCACTCGAGTGGCGGCTGCCCCGGTTCCTTGATGTGGCAATGCTGGCGCGCCAGGTGTTGCCCTCTTTACCCGACTACTCGCTGGATACCATTGCCGCGAGACTCGATGTGGAAATACACAATCGACATTCTGCTACCGGGGACGCAATCGCTGCGGCGGAGGTGTTCATCGCCTTGATGCCAGCGATGCGCAAGGCGGGAATTCGTACCGTTGCAGAAGCGGAGCGGATATGTCAACAGGTTGTTTCCAACAATCCACCGTTGACGCTACCGACGTGGGAGCTTCCCGGTGCTGCCGCGAATTCAGAGCCAGAGTATGCCCAGACCCTCTCGCAGCTGGATTTAAGGCTATATCGTCAGCGGGTCTCGGACGTGATGCACGGATCAGCAGTAATACTTCCCAGCAATGCGTCTGTTGGCGAAGCGCTGGCAATGATGATGGAGCGGAGTATCAGTTCGGTATTCGTTGGCACCAGCGAACAATCCGAGCTAGAAGTAAACGCGAATATTGGGATTTTGACTGAAAGAGATGTCCTGCGCGCGATTAACCGTGATGGTATCGATGCGATGAGAGAAAAAATCGAATCAGTTTGCTCGTATCCACTTCAAAGTATCGAATCTGAGACATTCGCTTATCGTGCCGCCAGCAAGATGACACGCCTTGGATTTCGCCACCTGGCGGTTCGCGATGGGCAAGGACATATTGTTGGCGCTCTGTCAGCAAGAGACCTCCTAAGGGAGCAGGAGAGCGAAGCCATCGCATTGGATGACGGGATAGATGAAGCTTACACTGTCGAGCAGCTTGGCCATGCCTGGGCCAAACTTGCGCCAGTAGCGCGCCAGCTGCTCTCGCAAGGTGTGGATGCCCGGGATATTGCGTCCGTGATCTCACACGAATTGTGTGCCTTGACACGACGCGCTTGCGAAATCACCGAGCATGAATTACAGGAAGCTGGTGAGGGACCACCCCCGGTCGCCTATGCAATGCTCGTTCTAGGTTCCGGCGGTCGAGGCGAAAGCCTGATGGCGATGGATCAGGATAATGCTATCGTGTATGCAAATGGAAATCCTGATGACGAGATCGACCAGTGGTTTGCCCGGTTAGGTGCCAGGGTATCGGAGATTCTTGATACGGTAGGGGTACCATATTGCAAGGGCGGGGTGATGGCGATGAACAGCGAATGGCGTCGTTCCGTTGAACATTGGCAGCACGAAATTTCCACCTGGGTAATGCGGCATCATCCGGAAGACATTCTGAATACGGATATTTTTTTTGACGCCGAGGTAGTGCATGGTGACGTCCAGATCGGCAACCAGGTCTTGGAGCATGCCTTTCGTGTTGGCGCCGAATCAAGGGAGTTCTTATCTCTGTTGAAATTGAATGCCTGTAAATTCGATCAAGCTACGGGTTTTCTCGGGCGCATCAAACTCGAGCAAGGTCGTGTGGACGTTAAGATAGGCGGTCTGCTTCCTATTTTTTCCGCGGCAAGGGTATTGGCAATCCAGCACCGGATAAGGCAACGCTCTACCCGATCCAGGCTAGAGCAGACTATGGCCATTGACGAAGAAGCGAAGGCGCCAATGCGGGACGTATTTGAAACTCTAATTGAAGCGCATGGGATACTGCTTGAGAGTTTGTTAAACCAGCAGCTGCAAGACATGCAAGAGGGTATCCCTCCGACTAATAATGTTGATCCCAGTTTACTGTCCGCACCTGACCGGCAGCAGCTTAAATGGGCATTACAGAAAACCAGTCAGGTCTCTAACTTGCTGGGCGACCCCTTGGGGATGGTTGGGGCTTGAGCTTTAATTCACAAACCAGCTAATGAGGTTGGCAATTCCCCGCGCAAACTCGCTCTCAAGCGGAAAAGAAAGCATACCCATCACCGAGTAACCCAACAGCCAGGGCATGATGTAAAAACGAATCATGTAAAAAAACCAAGCCACGAATAGCGGCACCATCGGTTTGATCAGGAATCCCGGAGTAATCGGGCCAAACAGCTTCAATAAGGGATTGGTAGAGCGCACGAAAAAGCGCATAAAAAAGAACGAGCTGTCTTCAGGGAGAAATATACCCATAGCGAAGCGACCGATCAGGGTCCACATCACCATGCCTAGAACGTAGTCGAGGGCAACCACCCAAATTGGAATTCCTTCGATCATAACTAAGTATTGGAGACGATAAAAAGCCGGGGCGGGACCCCGGCTTCTATATGATCCTGTATAGGATTAGTGAGAAGAGTCTATCACCGTTTCTCCAACCGGCACACGGATTTCGTCAACCATGGCTTGAGTCTCGGCATCGGGTTCGGCGGTCATCAGCGTGACCACGACCATCGCGATCAGGCTCACCGGCATGCCGATGATTCCGAATCGTAAGTGGTCGATACCAAGCCACGGCTCGTTGCCAAGAAACGCGGGAGCGACCCAATACAGGTACAGACTGCCTGCTGCAAATCCCAGCAGCATACCCGCAACCGCGCCGGCCTGGTTGGCTCGCTTCCACCAGATACCCAGCACGATCGGGAAGAACAGACCCGAACAGGCGAAGTCGAAGGCCCAGGCCACCGCACCAAGGATGCTGGTGAGCTTGAGACTGGCGACAAACGCACCCGCGGCACCAATTGCGATCAGCAGTATCCGCGCAACTAAAAGTCGGGTACGAGTTTCCGCTTTGGGGTCAATGATCTTGTAGTACAGATCATGGGATAGCGCATTGGCAATCGCCAGTAGCAAACCATCCGCGGTAGACATAGCCGCCGCCATGCCGCCTGCGGCCACCAGGCCTGAGATAACATACGGCAGGCCCGCGATTTCCGGTGTCGCTAATACCACGATATCGCCGCGCATGAAGAACTCATTGAGTTGCAGCATGCCGTCGCCGTTGGCGTCGATGATCTGCAGGAAGCCCACGTTGGCCCACTTTTGAATCCAGTCGAGCGCTTCAACCTCAGATATCGCCTTTCCGATAATGCCAGTGGCCAGATTCGGATCCAGTACCTGCAGCTTGGTGAAGGTAGCCAGCGCCGGCGCTGTGAAGTAGAGCAGGAAGATGAAAAACAGTGACCAGGCAACTGAGTTTCGAGCCGCTCGCACCGATGGCGTCGTGAAATAGCGCATCAGGATATGCGGCAGTGATGCGGTACCCGCCATCATACACAATACCAGGGTCACGAATTTCCAGCTCGACATCGCCGATTCGCCGGCCGCGGCGTGAGGTACGCTGAGCGCCCTGAGTCCGCCTTTGACACCTTCGGTAATCTTTGGCAGGTCCGCCATGTTGTACATGGCTTCCAGTTCGCCGATGCGCATCACGGCGTCGCCGTATACAAGCTGTGGAATGACCCCAAAACCCTGTTTGTTCGACATCCAGAATACCGGCACCAGATAAGCGATGATCAATACGATGTACTGCGCCACCTGGGTCCAGGTCACCGCCCGCATGCCGCCTAGCATGGAGCACAGTAAGATGCCCAGCAGGCCGAACCAGACCCCGACTTCAAAAGGAATTTGTAACGCACGTGAAGCGATGGTGCCGGTAGCGTTGATCTGTGCAGTCACGTAAGTGAATGAAGCGACCACCAAAATCACCACCGCGAGAAAACGCGCCAGGTTGCCACCGTAACGGGTACCGATAAAGTCAGGCACAGTGTAGCAGCCAAACTTCCTCAGATACGGCGCCATCAGAGAAGCTACCAGCACATATCCCCCGGTCCACCCCACCACAAAGGCGAGATAACCATGGCCACCGAAATAGATTCCACCCGCCATCGCTACGAAGGAAGCGCCTGACATCCAGTCAGCGGCAGTGGCCATGCCGTTGAATACCGCGGGTACCTGACGACCAGCGACGTAATAGGCGTCTACCTGCATAGTGCGGGATAGCCAGCCGATTCCCGCATAAATCAGAATCGTGAAGGCCACGAATAAAATACCAATGGTATCGGCCCCGACCCCCATCTGCTCGAGCACTGCCATCAGCAGTACGAAGATCAGAAATCCGCCGGTGTAAAGACCGTAAACTTTAGGTAAGTTGTCAATAAAAGCACCTTTCATCTTTTATTCCTCCTCGGCGAAGCCGGTGTCCTTGTCGATATTGTGCTGCGACCAGGCGAACCAGACAATTAAAATCACGAATATCACCTCAGAGCCTTGCGCCGCCATATAGAACCCCAGCGGGAATCCCATGAAGGTAAAAGCGTTAAGTGAGTTAGCGAACCAGTGTACAACGAAGGAAAAGATGAACCATATGCTGAGGGTGATAATCATCAGACGCTTTGTGCGCGCCCAGTGTTCCTCCCTTCTTGAGTCATTTGCCATTGGTGGACCTCTCTTGGGGTAAGGATTTTGTTGTATAAATAGAAGCAAATATAATGCGTAATATCAATATTAGCCCTAAAATGTTGCAAATGACATCTTTTTGACACCCTTTGGCCATTACTACTTTAGTCGCATAAAGATGATAAAAGCGTTAAAAAGTGCATTATTTTCAAAAAGTTCCTGGAAAAGTCTGGGCGAGTACATGGGCCTTGGAAAGGGTGGAAAAGCTGCCGCGATGGTTGATCTGCCAAGCACCCGGAAATTCATCGAAACCCGTGCCAGTCATGTCTCGCAATCCACATTATATGGTTACCTGAAAACCCGGGCCGGTACCAGGTTCCCCGAACTTTTTGAAAATCCGCAGATGCTTGAATCGATCAATATCGCCAAGTGGCAGATCTGGCTAGCCTGCATTTCCGACCTGACTATTTATATTGGTGGTCTGATCAGGCGAGATACCGGGCTCACGAACGACAAAATCCGGGAATTAATGCAGCAGATCACAACCGAGGTGCTCGAGGATATTGGAATACCCGAAGAAGCCGGAGTGGATTTCGAGAGTTCCCGCAATAACTATTCGAAACGCATTCAAGATATAGACTGGGGAAGTATTTCAGATGATGAAACTGCATTCAGCCTGAGCCCGGATGCACTGGTTAAGTGGTCTCCAATTGCGGACGAGCTTAAGAAACGAGATGAAGAGATTATAGAAAACTCGATGCGATTTCGCTGGATCGAGGTCAGGCGGAGTGTCAGAGAGCTGCTTGATTCGCCAAGCATTGTCTCGAACACTTTCGACACTTGAAACTTAATCAATGCTTGGCTAGTCTCTATGCTTGGGAGTCGGCCAGACAGTTGCTTTGGTTCGGTACTTAAGTGCCGGTCCGAGGAGGAAAGTCCGGGCTCCACAGGGCAGGGTGCCAGGTAACGCCTGGGCGGCGCGAGCCGACGGAAAGTGCCACAGAAAATATACCGCCTGTTGGAAGACAGGTAAGGGTGAAATGGTGCGGTAAGAGCGCACCGCGCTGGTGGCAACATCAGTGGCAGGGCAAACCCCACCTGGAGCAAGACCAAATAGGGATCCGTCGGGCGTGGCCCACGCTGGATCCGGGTAGGTTGCTTGAGGCGTTTGGTGACAAACGTCCCAGATGAATAACTGTTCACGACAGAACCCGGCTTATCGGCCGACTCCCTCCATCGTTTGAGACGCAGTTATGATGGGTTCTGACTGTGCGCAGCGATGCGGCTCAAACAAATCTCTGAAGTAATCATTTTCTTTCACCCAGGCTTTCTTTCACCCAAGCTTAGCGAAATTGCACCTTCATCCTGAAGATTGTCCAGAGCCCTGAACACATCCTTGTCCATATCAGCAGCGGCGTCGGGATAAGCCTCCGCAAGGGCCTCTATTATTTCGCCAACGGTCCACTCGCCGGTGCAGGTCTGCCAGATCACCAGGCCTGTGTTATTCAGCTTTATCACTTCCCCATTGGTTTTATGTTTTAGTAAATAGCAACAGGGAATCTTTTCGAGGATGTATTCCCCGGTTTGTTTTGGAACCGTATCCAACGGTAAATATGGATGGATATCAAGTGGCATGATGTTGCGTATCTCCAGGCTGTATATTTAGCGCCAAGAGGATATTATCGATGCTTGAATTGACAAAGCAAGTAAACCTCTATGGAACCACTCACATCGCCTCAGTCGGTGCCCATGCGCTCACCGCAAATGGTGATGAAGCTGGAGCGAATGGGTTGCTTTCACCAGTCCAGACTCAGCTTTATGCGAGCCCTGTTGCGCAAGCTCAAGCACGATCACTGGCAGTTTGAACGCACTCGATGGGAGATCGACCAGAAAGGAGTCGGCGTTGCGGTGTATCGTGCGAGGGGACCAGAGCACGACTATAGTCTGGTCTGTTTCTCTCACGACCTGCCCCCTGAGAAAAGATCGGACCGGGTCATCGCCGATCAGTGGGATGCGACCTTTGCATTGTTTGACGGTGAACCTCGTGATCAAGACATCGATCGACTCGCTTCAGTGGTCCCACTCCAGGAAGCCGGTCAATGTTCTCAACGAGAGCTGGTTTTATCGCGGGCAAATCGAAGTGTCCGGCTATTCGATCATGTAGTGAAAAGGCTCGCGGATGGACACCAGCCTGATCTGGGCATGGTCCAGCAGGTTGGCTACCTGATGCGAACAACTGCAGTCTATGGGAACGGAAAATTTGGGCTATGCGACCGTGAGCGAATCGCTGACCGTAGCGAATTTTCTAACGCCTTTCGTGCCGAGTTACTCGCGGTATGGTTAATCAGATGGTTTACCGTTGACATCGCAGAGCATCTCGCCAAAATGCAAAATCCCGACCAGGCGGTTTCCATGGATCCTGCGATTAGGCGACAGCTGGGGGTGGGTAACTCCACTGGCCTTGGAATGGCACCGTTTCTGGGAACCCATCCGTCGTTGTTACATACCTGGATCAATGCCCGGGAGACGGCCTTAATGCGGGTGCGTAGCTTGTCAGTTGCTAGTAGTGAAGAAGCACGCGCATTTGAACAGATCGCACAAAGGATGCGGCTGAGTCTGGAGACCTGGCATACTGCTGATCCACGTCAGGCGAGCCGAATCGAAGGTCTGAAACGGGACATTGATCTGCTTGAGCAACGGCTGATCACTTGGCCCGGAGACAGTTCTTTTCCGTGGCATCAGTTAATCGTCTGGTCTGAATCGGAATTGACGATTGAAGGACAAGAACTTCTGGTTTCGATGGTTATTGAACCCCATGGCGCACTGGTCGACGATCTTGCGGAGCAGATGGCAGTGGATGAGTCTGCTTACCAGGGTATTGACGGATCAATGACGGTCGAAAAAACCATGCAGTTGATCAAACTGCATTATCAATGGGCGCTTGACACAGATTTTGATGAACACGATGCCTGCGCCAGATTCTGGTATGTCTCCGAGGAAAAACTGGAACCGCGTCTTGGAGAGCGATTCGAGGAGTCAGGGGCTGAAAAGGAGCAACCGTTAGCATTTGCACGGGATATAAAATCGTTTTTCAGACAACTGGAGTCCTTAGAAGCTAACGATTCACTGGCACGATTCCTTATGTTGTATCCGGAGCACCGCGGCGCAGCACGCAGGGTGCAGTTGGTGAACCGGCTTCCTTACGCTGAAATTCGCGATAATCTGATTGGCTCAGAAATGGTTCCAGTAGATTTGCTGCGATGTAAATTGTCATTTTTCGGGGCCAATAAATTCGATCCTAGATCCGATCGCTGGGTGAGAATTACAATGTATCAGGATGCTCCTTTTCCGGATGAATTTGACTCAGCTGCGCCTGATGATTGGGTTTTCCCTCATCTTTGATCGTGCATCTATCGCTTAACCAGGTCGAACATACTGCACGCAAGGCGGTACGTGGAGCGGGGCTGTTATGGGGCCTGGCGGAAGATGCCGGTCGCGCAGTGCGCTGGCTGGAAGCAGTCGATCTTCACGGCGCTTCTAAGCTCGTGAGTCTTTTACAAAAGATTGATCACAGCCAACTGGTGCCGCTTAAGATTGTTCAGCAGAACGGTCACTGGAAAGCGCAGTCAGGCAAGGCTTCGCCGTTGATTGTGGGTCCAAGTATTGCGGACTGCGCCAATGCCGGAAGTCTTGGTGCGGCAGGAAATCAAGAAATCTACGATGATCGGATTCTTGCCATAGAAAACATTGCTTACCCTTTACTAGTTGCTGGATTTGCAGGTGTCGCCGCGACCCAGTGCGACCGATGGATACGCCTGACTTGGGGCGAGGTTAAAGTTTACTGTTGTCCTGATGGCCTTGGATTTTCCGGCAACCGAAAAGAGTTGGACGCTGAGTCCACCGGCAAGCTGGAGGTTCAGCTATTGGAGCCGGACGAAGTGGTGATGCATGTTTTCTGGCCTTTATCCCATGACGCCTGCAGTTTACGCAAAGCTGACTGGGAGGCTCTCGAGAGCTACGCCCACCTCACCTATGTCGAAGCTTCTGCGGCTTCGCGCATTGCAGGCGCGGGTGCAGGTTTGAATGACAATGATTGAGAATTAATGGGCGCTGGCTGGTGACGTTTAGCCTGTGGTGAGTTGCATAAAAAGTCGTTTTGCCGGCTCTACGCGCGTTCGACATACTCTCCGGTATCCGTATTCACCTTAACCTTCTCTCCCGCATTGACAAATTGTGGGACGGTTACTTTGAGACCGGTTTCAAGAACTGCCGGCTTGCCGCCGCTGGCAGCGGTCTGCCCCTTGACGACTCCTTCGGTTTCAGTCACCTCCAGGATGACGTTGGCCGGCAGCTCGACGCCAATCGGGCTGTCATTATGAAAATTGATTTGCACATCGGTATTGGGGAGTAGATACGGCACCTGGTCTTCCAGATCTTCTGCTGCCATGGTGAGTTGCTCAAATGACTCACTGTCCATAAAAATATAGGAATCTCCTTCCGAGTAGAGATATTGCATCTGGCGCGGTTCCACATGCGCTTTTTCCACCTTATCCTCTGATCGGAAGCGCTCGTTCAGCTTGGTGCCGTCACCAATGGATTTCATCTCCATCTGCACGAAGGCGCCGCCTTTACCTGGCTTTACATGATTCTTTTTATGCACTCTCCATAGCTTGCCCTGGTATTCGATCAAGTTGCCGACGCGGGCCTCAAAGGCGGAAATTTTCATAACAGGATATCGAACACCGGCAGATTTCAGGAGGCGGGATTGTATGGCTTACTGCTCCTGCGGGCAAATTTGAAGTGATAACATTCCGGTCATGAGTGAAACCCAGCAATTTGATTCGTCCGAGTTTCTGTCCTCTGTGTCCGAAATGCCAGGGGTCTATATTTACTACGATGATTCGGGCGAAACACTCTATGTCGGCAAAGCGCGAAATTTGAAAAAGAGGGTGACCAGCTATTTTCGAAAATCAGGTTTGAATCCCAGAACGCAGTTGATGGTGTCAAAGATAAGTGCCGCCGAGACCCAACAAACACAGACTGAAAGTGAGGCGCTGCTGCTTGAGCACAACCTGATCAAAGATCGGCGGCCGAGGTACAATATACTGCTCAGGGACGATAAAAGTTATCCCTATATCCGCTTGACCGAAAAAGATGAATTTCCTCGGTTTACCTTTTATCGTGGTCGACGCAACCAGCCCGGTAAATACTTCGGTCCGTATCCGGGCGCAGGTGCGGTGCGCGAGATGCTAAGCCACATTCAGAAAATATTTCTGCTGCGCCAATGTAATGATAGCTTCTTCCGTAACCGATCGAGACCGTGTCTTCAGTACCAGATCAAGCGTTGCAGCGCACCATGCGTCGGCTTGATTTCGCAGGAGCAATACATGGAGGACGTGCGACAAGCCAGGGCAATGGTTTCTGGCCAGGATAGCTCGTTAATGGAGGAATTAATGGAGAAAATGGAGAGTGCGTCCGGCATTTTAGAATTCGAGAAAGCGGCAGAGTTCAGAGATCGAATCGCCCGTTTGCAAAGAGTCCGCGAAAAACAGTATATGGCTAACGATGCCAGTGATGCTGATGTGGTGGCAGTGGCGGTGGAGTCGGGAACAGTATGTTTTGGCGTGTTCACAATACGACAGGGCAGGAATCTTGGGGGAAGATTTCATATTCAGCAGAATCCGCTGGATCTGAGTCCATCACAGTTGCTGGAGGCATTCCTGCCTCAGAATTATCTGGGATCCGCGATTCCCGATGAAATCCTTCTCAGTGAGCCAATTGAGAGCAGAGCGTCGTTACAACAAGTACTGACCCTGGAAGCCAAGTCAAAAGTTGCGGTCAAGCATCAGTGCAGGGCACAACGCGCCAGGTGGATAGAAAATGCACGAATCAATACGGGTGACAGACTGCGCGTGCATCTTAACGAGCACAGTCAGATCAGCAGCCAGTTCGATGCTTTGGCGGCCCTGTTGAAGCTTGAGGAAGTACCGAGCCGGGTCGAGTGTTTTGATATTAGTCACACCATGGGTGAGCGCACCGTAGGTTCGTGCGTGGTTTTTGATCACCAGGGCGCGGTGAAATCAGATTACCGTCGATTTAATATTTCCGATATTGCACCGGGAGACGATTATGCTGCTATGGAACAGGTCCTGATGCGGCGTTATCGGCGGGTGCTGGAGGACGATGGTAAATTGCCGGATATTGTCCTGATAGATGGTGGCAAAGGCCAGCTGGGCGTAGCGGTTAAAGTGTTCGAGGAATTGCAGCTTATCGACTCGGTACTGCTGGTGGGTGTCTCTAAAGGGCCGGAAAGGCGCGCCGGAGAGGAACAACTACATATTCCCGGACGTGCAGGGCCCATCTACCCAGGAGGTACCTCTGCGGCCTCGCACTTGATCCAGCGTGTTCGGGACGAGGCCCACCGTTTTGCAATCGCAGGTCATCGAAATCGTCGCGACAAGGCACGTACCCGGTCATCACTGGAACTGATTGAGGGAGTGGGTGAGAAGCGTCGGCGCAGTTTGCTTCGCTTCTTTGGTGGATTAAACGAGATCAAGCGGGCCGGTATTGAGGACCTGGCGCGCGTTCCCGGAATCAGTCCTAAGCTTGCGCAGCGGATATATAATGAATTTCATAACTGATACCCTCCAGGCCTGAAGGAGCAAAATGAAATACACCAATCCAAGTGTTGTGAAATAGCCTCGTCATGTGGAACCTGCCAAATCTGATTACACTTTTCAGAATAATGCTGATTCCGGTATTGGTGGTGGCTTACTTCCTGAACATGCCTTTTCGCGAAACCGTGATTGCCGGCATATTTGTATTGGCAGCGTTGACCGACTGGCTCGACGGATATTTAGCCCGTCGCATGAACGCGATAACTAAACTGGGTGCCTTCCTCGATCCGGTTGCAGATAAATTGATCGTCTCAAGCGCGCTGGTGTTACTGGCTTCTGATTTCACCGTGCTCGACAGGGTGATTCACCCCATGCCATTTGCAATCGCGGTCACTATCATCGTGGGCCGGGAAATCGCGATTTCTGCATTGCGTGAGTGGATGGCTGAGCTCGGGGAGCGAGGCGCGGTGGCGGTCGGCCCTGTGGGTAAGATTAAAACGGCGGTACAGATGATCGCAATTATTTTGCTGCTGTATGCGTTACCGGTGTATGGATTGCCCACTTTTCTGATTGGGGAGATCATGCTGTACGTGGCCGCCTTACTAACCTTGTGGTCTATGATTGAATATCTCAAAGCGGCCTGGCCCTACCTGATGGAAAATGGCTGAAAATCACTGCGCATCGGCGTAAAAACGTCAATTTCTATTGACACAGGGGTCTGGGTGCATAGAATCAACCTCCCCCGAATCGGGAGCAATGCGGGAATAGCTCAGCTGGTAGAGCACAACCTTGCCAAGGTTGGGGTCGCGAGTTCGAATCTCGTTTCCCGCTCCATACTCCCAATCAGCACAGGGTCAGAAAACCGCCTGAAAAAAGCTTTCGGTGGATTCTGCCTGGATTTGACCACAGCAATCACGAGAGCTTCGCTCCGAGAGCTTCGCTCCGAGAGCACCACTCCACGGATAGGTCAGCTCAATGCTGGTATGATTCGGCGTCGCTTGGCTGAGTGGCAGAGTGGTTATGCAGCGGCCTGCAAAGCCGTGTACCTCGGTTCGATTCCGGGCTCAGCCTCCATCTGTGACACAACGGTACCATGCCCGGATGGCGGAATTGGGACTTAAAATCCCTCGATGGCAACATCGTGCCGGTTCAAGTCCGGCTCCGGGTACCACACTTCCATGATACATGCACATTTTCCACGCAATTAGGAAAATGTGGAATGCGGTACAATCAGATTGTCGGGTCAAATCGTTATATCGGAAAGTTGTCTGCACCGAATCTAAATAAATCTTCCAATTCAACGCCACGTGTTTATTCAGAGTCTGGTGTTGATCTAACGTTACTTCGATGGATGATTTCGAAGACACCTTCTGAGCGTCTCAATATTCTGCAAAATAATGTTAGCTCGCTGATAAAGCTACGACATGCCCGAAGAAGCGCCTGATTTCGCGAAAATTCTTGAAACCCTCGCGAAACAGCTATCTTTATCTCCAGAATATCAAGACTGGACGGTAGAAGAATTACAGTCAGCTCTCAAACCAAGCTATTTCAAATTCGCACAGGAATACATCCGTAATGGTGGTAATAAGGTAGGCGCATATCGTGATGCAATATGGATTCATAAACCAGGGAATCGAGAATGGGCAGAAGGTAAATCGGGGAACGATATTGCGAGAAAAATTAATTCGTCTGCTTATCGAATCATAGAGAACTCGCTAGTCTCCGCCTACATCATCAAGTTTCAGGAGCAGGAGCGCGCCAGAATCGAAGAGGAAACACGATTTCAATACGACAGGTGGCTGAATAGAATGGATGATCTGTCTAAAGGAGCGGAAAAGGAGAAGCAGTTCTCACCGGCTATACGCGCACATGAGCTAATAGGGAAGGCAGCCGGACATATTGACTCAAATCGGCAGGATCAACTGTCACGCGTGGATGATCGCCATTTAACCAGCAAATTAGCCGATATTCTGGGGATAACAGCCAATACCCTTAGTCAGGCATTACATGGCAATACAGGCTCAGAAAATTGCCGTAACAAGGGTCCTATTGAGGGTGAAATAGCAGACGCTGAGGAGCTTCCAAACCCCTGAAAACGTGTCGCTTACGTGGTATTTTAAAAAACACGCTCTGAAACCCACTGATACCAACGACTTCGCATAACGGTTATTTTGTAAATTATATGCGGTAATGGCTATCGTTGTTGGCTTACAGGGAATTTCAAGAGCAAGCAGCACTCAGGGGTACCCCACCCCCATGGGGGGTTGTCTCAACCATGGCTAGCCCCCATCAATCTTATCCAATTTCCAACGGTTTTTAGAGCAGAAGTATCTTTATTGACTACCGTACTTCTCCCAGTATTTCGCTGCTTGCTTCTGAGCATTGGCTAGTGCTTCTGGTAATATTTAAACGATTTAACCAGAGAACTCCGGATCATGAGGAAGCTTTACACTATTGGCTATGAAGGTGCAGACCTCAGTGCTTTCGTTGCAACACTAAAGGCTGCTAAGACCAGCACATTACTGGATGTCAGAGAACTACCGATCTCCAGACGCAAAGGGTTTTCCAAGAACGCATTGAAGGATGCATTAGCAGAAGTTGGCATTGACTACCGCCATGAACGGCAATTGGGGTCCCCCAGAGATATGCGTCATCGACTGCGTGATGACTGGAACTACAAGCGGTTTTTTAAAGACTTTGATAAACACTTGAACCAGCAATCCGAGTTAATTGAACAGCTTGCTGACGAACTACGGGGTAACGTAGCGCTCATGTGTTTCGAGAAGGATCATAGCCAATGCCATCGTACCCCGGTGGTCGATGCACTTGCCAAACTGGTCAACAAGACCCCTGTCCATCTAGGAGTAGACAATGATAAGTGGCAAACACAACAAGCGGCGCATCTGGATATTAGTCAAGGCGTTTCCGCAGCCTAGCCAGGCGCACGAGGAAACCGTCTGCTGCGCGGGCGTCACGGAGGATACCAACGATTTATTACGCCTGTTTCCGATTCGATTCAGGCGACTCGATAAGTCCGACCAGTTCAAACGATTTGATCTGGTCGAGATGACCATTACTAAGGCACCTGGCGACCCACGACCAGAGAGCTATCGTGTCGATGAAGGCTCTATCCAGATCGTGCAAAACGGCAAGCAGCTAAAGCCGGAGGATAAAGTGCGATTATGGGCAAACCATATTGCCCCTTCTCTCCATGATCTTTGGGATCAGAACAAGACCGAGCATCGCAGTCTCGGGATTATAAAGCCCGATCCCGGCAGTCTCCGCTTCAAGATTCAGGAAGCTTCCAAGAGCGACCAGGAAGACCAGCAGGTTGCGAGCATGGTCTTTCAGCAGGTGTCTTTACTCGAAGGCCTGCTGAAACCCATTGAACAGCCCAAGTATAGCTTTCGATACCAATATACCTGCGACGGCCACAAGCACAAACACCAGATTCATGACTGGGAAGTGCAGGCTGCTTTTATCAACTACAAACGGTTATACAAGACCGAAGACAAAGCCCTCGAGATGATCGAGAACGAGTATCAGAACAACATCCCCAACCAGAACCTACATTTCATCATGGGGACGATGAAAGCGCATCCGCAGACTTTTATCGTGATTGGTTTGCTTCGATCTACTGTCAGCCCCGTTGAAGCTATGAGTCAAAAAGCAATATTCTAACCGCCCTGACTATTTCTTTTTCCTTCCGCATCCCACACCGATTCGGCTTTGTTTTATAGAGACATATAATCACTAAATGATGCATAGCTAAACCAGAGAAATAGCACCTCAATCGCAACAGGAACTATTTTTAAATATGCCGCCCCGAGACGAATTGTGAACCCTTAAATAATAGCTTCCAAGGCAAAAAAATAATATCCAAGAAGGCATGATTATAAAGTATGAGGCGGAGCGCTGGTCTTCTAAAACGCGATAACAAGTTCAGCAGCTAAAATAAAAAGCCCTGCTCGGTGGCAGGGCTGGTCTGCTGGCGTTGCAACATTAAATAAATGCATCCCTTTTAATCTGTAAATAAATTCGTCACCTTCAGCCTGTTAGTCAGAGACGATTGGCAACAGATAGTGCCCAATCGTATAAATTAATAGAACAATTGCTCCAGCAAGAATGAAACCTATCGGTCCAAATGTATTTACAAAAAACGCCATAGAAAACACCGCCGATATTACTGCGAAGCATGAAAGAGCAAACATTAGTAATGGGCTCTTTCGTAACTGTTTTTTGCAATTGGGACACTTAGATTTAAACCCAAGAGATAAAAGCACTATCGATGAACTCGGCAATTGATTTTTGCAGCTAGGACAATTCATTGGTACTCGTCATTATCGTCTTGAAATTGCTCTGCACAGCATTGTAGGTTCATTAGATTGTTCGAAAAGACTTGCAGCATCGCCTGCAATATCTAATGCTATGGAAGTCGCAGGGTTAATTAATAAACTATATGTAATTCTAGAATAGAAGGCAGCCCAACCAAAAGGATGAGAAATTGCCGGCGATGAAATCGGAACCCAAACATCCATCCACTCCGACCAGCCACCATCAATTTCCCAAGTGTCCGTACCGTCGCACTAAGTATAGGAAGGATAAATACCCTATTTTCCTTATTTCACCCAGAAAAGAACGATATTAACGACGCCGATCAGCCTCGATGCTTCCGAAATCTGACTAATTTCCGTCAGGACTCACAATATCGCCCCTTTTCACTGAGTAATCCAGCCAAAATTCAACCACCAGGCAGGCGGTTACCTGCCGCTACTTTTGCTCGCAGCAATTAGGTGAGTTGAGAGAGTTGACATTACCTTAGTCGGCTACCCGCACTTCCCCCTTTTGCGGTGGTGCCCTGCTCTCAGGTAGTGGGCTGCATTCTTTTGATTCAGCTTTTTTTTCGAGGTGTGCAAGTATCTGCTTGATCACCGCAGGATCTTCGATACTGGCGATCACTTTGACGGTACCACCGCATGTATCACAAGTTGTAATCTCAATGTTGAAAACCCGTTTCAAGCGTTGCGCCCATGTCATCGCGGTGTGGTGGTTTGCGGACTCGCAGTCGCCTGTCTTACAGTTTTCCTCGCGGCTGTTGCCCTTACCACGTTTTGCCGGTGTTATCAGGGCACGGTGCTTACTATTCGGCGGATGGCCGCCCCGCACGAACACGCCGTGGAATCGAGTCAGGTTAACTCTGGGCTTCGGTACCAGGGCGGTTTGACGTTAACGAAAGCCGCTTTTCAGAAACCGCAGGACGGCTGATATATCGGCACAGACGCTCAAGTTTCTTGCGCTCGTCAGCCCTGGCCGCTACTGTCCCTCCTAAAAGCTCGTCATTGTTGATTTAATTGAGTTTTTTCTGCAGGGAATATTCTGATGAAAACGCCAAAATGGATGCTACTTTTGAGAGAAGAAAAGTAAAAAAATTGCTTATCAAAACGGCAAATGTAGAGTAGTATAAAGTAGTATAAATTCTTACTTTTTGGAGGACTTCTTATGCCAATGGTAAAAAAGAGCATCACCGTGACCGACCAACAGGAAAGCTGGATTCAGGCACAAATGGCAAAAGGTCACTATGCGACCGATAGTGAATTGATCCGCGAGGCGTTGCGCGAAAAAGAAATGCGGACGATTGAAATTGAGCAAATCCGCGCCAAACTTATTGCTTCCGAAAAATCCGTAGAGGAGCATGGATGGGTTGAGGAAACGCCGCAAGAAATGCTCGACGGCTTCAAAGAGGAAGCCCGTCGCGATGGCAAATTATAGAGTTTCGCCAGAAGCGAAGGCTGACCTAAGGCGAATTTGGTTTTATGGCATTTAGAATTGGGGTGTGGAGGCCGCAGATCGTTATTACAACGCATTTTTTAAGCATTTCGAACAGCTTGCAGAGCAACCGCTTTTGTATCCGGTATCAAATGTCCGCGATGGCTACAGGCGCGGCGTGTGCGGTGCGGATAGCGTGTACTATCGCGTTGACGGGAAAACCATCGAAATCATGGCAATCATTGGACGGCAAGACGCGAAGAAAAAGCTAAGAGAGCCTTAGAAAAAATTCGTGTACTTTTTTCTCTTGACGGCCAAGAGAAAAACTAAGGGATGTAAATCGCGCAAGACAACGCCGATTATTCAAGTGTTTTGAGGAACTTGAGATCAAAGATCTTAGAAAAACGGTGACCGCCGACCGTAAAGCCTAGTCATGATAAGTAGTAGCAATGCTTATCCGTAACGGCATGATGCACCTAGAAAACAGTGAAAAAGGTACACCAGAGGTACAGTGCTCAGCTTGCATTAATTGCCCTAAACTACGATAAACTGTTGAATTGACAATATTTGTGACTATCACAAACTTATACTAACTATCATTAACTATCAAAGACTTGGTGTTTAGTTGTGGGACTTAAAATGGTACTGTCAAATTAATTGGCTAGGTTCCATAATCTAGCTATGGATATCTATAAACGCCACCGATTCCCGCCCGAAATTATTAGTCACGCAGTTTGGCTCTACCATCGATTTAGTCTCAGCTTGCGTGATGTAGAAGATCTGTTGGCCGAGCGGGGAGTAGATGTTTCTTATGAAGCCATTCGTTATTGGTGTAGAAAATTCGGATCATCATACGCCCGAAAGATAAAGAAGCATCGAGGAATGCTTGGCGATACTTGGTATCTTGATGAGGTTTTTATCGTGACAGTTCGGGGCGAGCGACGATATCTATGGCGTGCTGTTGATCAGGATGGCGATGTTCTCGATATTTTGGTGCAAAAGTCCAAGAACCAACAAGCGGCACATCGGTTTTTTAGAAAACTAATGAAGGGTCAAAGACGATCTCCTCGATTGATCGTCACGGATAAGCTACCAAGTTATGGCGCAGCTTTAAGAAATGTCATGCCCTCTTCTCTACACTGCAATGATCGGTTTGCTAATAATCGTGTTGAAGTATCCCACCAACATACACGAGCGCAGGAAAGACAGATGCGAAGATTCAAATCATCCGGCCAGGCACAACGCTTTCTATCCGTTCATAGCCAAGTAAACAATCTCTTTCGTATCGGTCGACATCTACTATGCGCTGAGACCTACAGGATATTGAGAAACCGGTCATTTAGAACATGGCAACAGGTGACGTGCGCCTGCTAAATGAGAACGTACCTATCCGTAAGGATTATTTGGTGCTCTTAACGTTAATTTGACAGTACCTGTTTCTGCCTTATAGAAAAGTAAAGCCTATTGGCAGAAAGTTGCCCTAAGCGCCATCTGGTAATCCCTAAAGGAAGGGCAATATTGGCACAAATCGGGATCAACTTTTGTCTGCATTTCCGAGCAAAGAGTTTTCAGCATTAATATGTAAACTCCATCCCATATCTTTCAGCATCGATGCAGTAGCTTCACTAAATTTCCCTGCAATCCATAGTTCCAGTTTTCCATTATGGTCGTTGTCGTTTTGTCTGATAGATTTGGCTACTTCATCGACATCTTTGGTCCAGAACAAATAGTCTACCGGAGAAACTACCAGGGTTGTGTCTTCACTTGTTTTGGCGTAAGCCATGTCACCCAAGGACGAAAAATGTTTGATGGGTTTGATGTGTTTATGATAACTGGCATACATTTGCATTTGACGCTGACGCAGGGTTGCTGTTTCGACATCATCACTCAAGGTTGCGATTCCAATTACTGCTTCAAGTCCTTTCGTCGATTTCATAGAAGCCAGAGCTTCTACAAATAGCGTTTGAGAAGTTGGTGTGAAATATTCATTTCGCATAAATAAGTCAATTACAGTCTGATTGATCCCGACATCGCTCAAGGACCTGATGTTATCTTCTCGTAATTCCAACGGTGATTTTAGAACCATAACTTCGTTAAGAACATCACTGGTATTGGAAACTGTTGCTGCAACGCCGACAACGGGGATCAAGGATACTAAGAACCCACTTGCCAGCTTGGTCGAATGTGTCGTCCAGGTTAGCTTGTCGAGAGCTTCTTCCATCAGCGGATTTGTTGTATATGGGTCAATTTTGAATTGTGCGGCATATTCTCTTTTCTTACTTGAAAAGCCAACTAATGATTCCCACTTGCTGTCTTCTTGGGTGGACGAAGCGCTTTTATCATTCCAAGCGCGTTTACCGAGGCTGAAGAGTTTTTTTGTCCCTTCTACTGCCCCATCTAAAACCTCACCTGGATTACTGACTAGTTTTTTGGCGTTTTCGAAGGTGTCTGTTCCTTGTTCTCCAGCAGCTTTTGTGACTTCGTCGTTGGCTAACATTTCCTCGATGATACCCATGACACTAACTTCGTGTAGTCCCAGGCGAAGTTGAGCGTCAGACTTCGCGGTGAAGTCTCCCCATTTAGTTTCAACCGTGTATTGATTCATGAAGCCATGATTGACGACTTTCTCATTTACGGTGAAGTTCTCACCCGCACGCATATTTTTGTTCAGCAACTGAGAGGCTTTGAAAACCGGTGCTTCTTCATACTCTGCCGCAAATCCCGTTTGTGACACTATAAATACAATTGGAAAAATGAATAATCGAGCACTAACTTTCATAAAATTATTGATCATGATATTTCTTAAGAGATTCTAATTAGACAATACGGTCACAGTGACCTGCCCCACAAACCGGATCCAGTCTTAAAGTTTGTCTGGCTGAAAATTGAGCTTATAAAAAAAAAGACTAATAGAGTCTTATTAATATTCACTAGTTTAGAAGTACCACTTGGCCTGTATGATCGGTCCGCTGAAACTAATGTCCTTGATGGGGATATCCGAGGGGAGGTCCCATTCGAGGTGGCGGTATGCAAACGTCAGGTCTCCCCAATTGAACTGACGGGCCGCAAGTCTGACTGCCCGGCTCCAACATCCAGGTAGTACGGTATATACCATTTGCCCGGTATCGCCAAGTTAAATCACGTATATTGCTAGAATCGGTGGATGAACACATACAAACGCCACCGATTCCCTCCCGAGATCATCAACTATGCAGTCTGGCTCTACTACCGTTTCAACTTGAGCCACCGAGATATAGAAGACCTAGTGGCTGAGCGCTGCATCACCGTATCTAGAGAAGCAATCCGACTTTGGTGCATTAAATTTGGAGCCCTTTACGCCAGAAGATTGAGACGAAAGCACAGAGGCTACGGTGACACGTTCTTTATCGATGAAGTCTTCGTAAAAATCAATGGCAAGCAGTACTATCTTTGGCGGGCTGTTGACCAGGATGGTGAGGTGGTTGATGTCTATCCCCAGGCAAAGCGAGATGGGGCTGCTGCGAAGCGTTTTTTCAAGCGTTTTTTCAAGCGTTTATTGCGGAACCATGGCGGGGAGCCGAGAAAGATTGTGACCGATAAGCTGCGAAGCTATGGAGTCTCGCATGAGGCGACCAGGATAAGAGAGCGGGGGATGAGGCGGTCCAAATCAGTTAGACAGGCGCAACGGTTCTTGGGTGCTCATGCCGCTGTCCATAATTTATTCAATCTTGGCAGGCACCTGGTATCTGCCGATCACTATCGAAACCTCAGAGGCAGTGCGTTAACAGAGTGGGGAAAGGCGGTTGCTTAACAATCGAATTCAGATGAGGGCAGTCTGAAATAGTTAACTTGCCAATACCCATGCAACCGATATAGCCTGAAAGTAAGTCTTAAGTGTTGTTGCCAAGTAATTTAAAGGCAGGTTGTTTGCTCGCTTTAATGTCAAATGTGACTGTACACTCACAACCGGCTGATTGATTCACTCTAGCGAGTACATGATCCGGGAAATCGGCATTTGAATTTTTATAATCGTTGAGCGCCCGCCATACGACTTCTGGTTGTTGTACTTCTAGTTGTCCTACCTGCAGTAGTTCTTCAATAACATACGCGACTTGCTCGCGATTCTGGTTATAGGCGCTTTCCAATACCCAGGCAAGTTCACATAAGACGATCTGACCAATAAAACATGGTTTTTCATCAGTGCAATTTTGTTCAATAAACCGGGTGGCTACCCTGGCTTGTTTGGGATCATCCTGTACTAAATAACGCACAAGGACATTGGTGTCGAGCGCAATCAAGACCGACTTGCATTGCGTTTAACCGCTTTGTTCATATCTTCAACACTGACAGGCCGTTTGGGCTTAGCGACCAAGCCTTTTAGAGCTCTGAGTGGTTTTTTGATCGGTACCAGATTGATGGAGCCGTCTTCTTCTTCAACGAAGCTTAACTTATCCCCGGCGTGCAAACCCAACTGATCCCGAATGTCTTTGGGAATGGTGATTTGACCTTTGCTGGTAATAGTTGCGGTAATCATAGTCTGTCTATTGCTTGCCAATAGTCTATATCTTACCATATTGTAAGGAGAAAATGTAAGGAATTATAATTACCTCAAAATGAGGATGGATCAAAAGCTTCAGCGTCGACAGAGTACGGGTAATGAACCGTGGAAGAGGTACACCAGAGGTACAGTGCTCAGCTATCATTAATTGCCTTTAACTACGATAAACTGTTGAATTGACAATATGGTTTTGTCAAGTTAACTGGCGGAAAGTCAAAGATTTCATTCAAATTGGCACACTCTCAATCAGCAGACGTACGTCACCTGTCGCCAAGTATTAAACGACCGGTTTCTCAGTATCCTATAGTTTTCAGCACTGATTAAATGTCTACCAATCCGAAAAAGATTGTTTACCTGACTGTGGACGGACAGAAATCGTTGTGCCTGACCGGGAGATTTAAACCGTCGCATCTGTCTTTCCTGCGCCCGGGTATGTTCGTGCGATACTTCAACTCGATTGTTTGCAAAACGGTCATTGCAATGTAACGAAGAGGGCATAACCTTTCGTAGCGCTGCGCCATAACTCGGCAGTTTATCCGTGACGATCAATCGAGGAGTTCTCCCCTGGCCTTTCATCAGTTTTCTAAAAAAGCGAAATGCCGCTTGTTGGTCCTTGGTTTTCTGCACTAAAATGTCGAGGACATCACCGTCTTGATCAATAGCACGCCATAGGTATCGTCGCTCGCCTCTTACCGTCACGATATAAACCTCATCAAGATACCAGGTATCGCCAAGCCGTCCTCGATGCTTCTTGATATTTCGACCATACGTTGATCCAAAATTTCTACACCAATTTCGGATAGATTCGTAGGAAACAATTACGCCACGTTCGGCAAGCAAATCCTCAATATCGCGAAAGCTAAGGCAAAATCGATGATATAGCCAAACCGCATGACTGATGATCTCGGGTGAAAAGCGATATCCGCGATAATCTGGGTTTATATTTTTCATGCAGACAATTCTATCAATGACACGTCAACTTGACAGAACCTTCTTGGCAATATCAATGCCCAGTATGCTAAGTGTCATGTCGATCTCCCATCAGGTTGTTAAGGTCTATCAGGTTTAACCTGATCTGATAGATTCCGCCAGGTTAGTGGCGTGGATGGGGATGGGGATGGTTCATTACATTAGTACCTTCTGGAGTACATCGGCAAGAGTGCCGATCCCCCACCGATCTCGCCCGCCAGGGGACCACCCGCCTGGGAAGGGAAAGTCGAATCGTTGCCAATGTACGATCCGGTTGCCCAGAGCGAGCCCGACTTCCAATTCGATCAGACCAAGGGGTGGTGAGCCGTATCCCGTCCACCCCTTCAACCACATCTCTTCTCTCGGCGGTGGTGGCGGTCCCTCCTGCGCCGAACGGCTCTCCAACTGCCATCTTCGGAGTTTCTGAAGCCCGGTTAGCGGCAGGGAGCCTTGAAAAAACACGGTATCTGCTTTCAGAGCTTCCTTCGTTCCCCTTCCTGGCTGAACTGTCCGTTTTGAGCCCGACCTCGAGAAGGCGGATACTTTCACGCATGCGGTTGGATTTCTTATCCTTCGGCACCGCCGCCAAGCTTCGCCTTGATCCATTCGCGCGGACGCTGCAGCGTCACGAACAGGACCGGGATCAGGATCACGCCGACTAGCGTCGCCGCCAGCATGCCGCCAAAGACCGCCACACCGATAGCCTTTTGGCTGGCCGCACCAGCACCCGAGGCGGCCAGAAGGGGAACAACGCCCAGCAGGAAGGACAGGGCCGTCATCATCACCGCCCGGAAGCGCTGATTGGCGGCGTTGACGGCGGCCTCGGCGATGCTGTCGCCGGCTCGTCGCCGCTCCATCGCGAATTCGACGATCAGGATGGCATTCTTCGCCCCCAGACCTACCAGCATGATCAACCCGATCTGAATGTAGAGATTCACATCTCCGCCCGTGACCGCGACTGCGGCCACCGCCCCGAAAAGCGCCACGATCACCGACAAAAGGATCGCTACCGGCATGGTCCAGCTTTCGTACTGCGCGACGAGGAACAGGTAGCCGAAGAGCACCGATATCCCGAGGATGAGTTGCACCAGTCCCGCGCTTTCGAGTTGCTGCTGCGCGGTGCCCGTCCACTCGAAGGCGAAGCCCGGCGGCAGGGCAATTGTGGCCTCCTCCTCCAGTACCTCGATCGCGCTGCCGGTCGAGAAGCCCGGGGCCGGCACACCGGTGACCGTGCCCGCACGGAACATGTTGTAGCGTTCGAGCACAGTGGGTCCGAGGATCTTCTCGACATCGATAAGTGTGCTGAGCGGGACCATCTCGCCGATGGTTGATCGGACGTACAGCGCACCGATGTCCTCGACGGTGTTCCGGTAGTCGCCGTCGGCCTGCACCATCACCCTGTAGACCCGGCCGAAGAGGTTGAAATCATTCACATAGTAGGAACCCAGCTGCGCCTGCAGGGTCTGGAATACCTCGGCGATCGAAACCTGCAGAGTCTTCGCTTTCTGGCGATCGAGATCGACGAATAGCTGCGGAACATTGGCGCGGAAAGTGGTGTAGGCCTTAGCTATCTCATGTCGCTGGTTGGCCGAATAGACCAGCGAACCGAGCGCGGCAGCGAGATCCTGTGCCGAGCCTCCGCCGGCCTGCTGCACTTTCATCTCGACGCCGGCACTGCGGCCGAGGCCCGAAATCGGCGGCGGGTTGAAGGCAATGACGCTGGCGGCGGCCTCCTGACTAGCCAGTATTAGTATCTGCGCAAGAATTGCCTCAGCCGAGAGGTTGGGTTCCTGCCGCTCGTCCCACGGCGTCAGCGTCGTGATGATCATCGCCCCGTTCGGCGTGTTACCGTTCAATAGGCTGGAACCGTTGATGCTTATCGTCGCCTCGACACCTTTGATCTGTCGGATCTGCTCGCCGATGCGAGCGGTGACGGCCTCGGTGCGGCCAATCGCGGCGGCATCGGGAAGTTGCAGGTCGACGAAGAGATAGCCGTTGTCTTCGGATGGGATGAAACCGGATGGGATTTGCTTCAGAAGCCATCCTGAGACAACCGCGAAGCCGCAGATGACGACAAGGCTCAAGAAGGCGACACGCACGAAGCGACGGACGACTCCGACATAACCGTCCCGAGCCTTTCCAATCATCCCCTCGAAGACCGCAAACACGCCCGTCTGTCTGCCCTTCCGCGCCTTCAGCACAATCGAGCACAGTGCGGGCGACAGCGTAAGCGCGTTGATCGAAGAGATCACGACGGCCGTCGAGATCGTTATCGCAAACTGGGAATAGAGCCGACCAGTGATTCCAGGCATGAAGGTCACAGGGACGAAGACCGCGAGTAAGACCAGCGTCGTAGCGATGATCGGACCGGTGATCTGACCCATCGCCTTGCGGGTGGCGTCGACCGGGCTGAGGCGCTCCTCCGCCATGAGCCTCTCCACGTTTTCCACGACGACGATGGCGTCGTCCACGACGATGCCAATAGCCAGCACAAGGGCGAAGAGCGAGACCGTGTTTAGCGACATGCCGAAGAGCAGGAGAAAGGCTAAGGTACCGATCAGCGAGACCGGGATCGCCACCACCGGAATCAGGGTGGCCCGCAGGCTGCCGAGGAACAGGAACACGACCGCGATCACCAGAACAAACGCCATGAACAGGGTCGAGATCACGTCTTTCACCGACTGCTCAACAAAATCGGTTGTGTTGAAGGGAATCTCGTAGACCAGGTCGTCGGGGAAGCTTCGTGACAGGCGTTCGACTTCCGCGACCACACCGTCGGAGACGACAAGTGAGTTCTCACCCGGGGCCTGATAGACGGCCAGAACCGTGGCGGGCTGGCCCGAGAAGCTCCCCGAAGTGCTGTATACGCTCGATCCGCGCTCGACTCTGGCAACGTCTCCCACGGTGACGACAGCCCCGGCTTCGCCGCTTCGGATCACGATATTCTCGAATTCCGAAGCGTGGCTAAGCCGGCCTTTCGATTTGATCGTGTACTGGAACTGCTGGTCGCCCGGGACCGGCGGCGCCCCGACCTGTCCGGCCGAGACCTGTACGTTCTGCTCACGGATCGCTTGAATGACGTCGCCTGGGGTGATCCCAAGGCTGGTCATGCGTTCGGGGTCCATCCAGACGCGCATTGCGTATTCGAAGTTGATCAGAGCCACAACCTTGCCCACGCCGGGAACGCGGGCTATGGCATCCGTGAGATTGATCGCGGCGAAGTTTGACAGAAATACTTCGTCATAGGTCCCATTCGGCGAATAGAGCACCACCGTCAGGAGCATATTGGTCGCGGCCTTCTCGGTTTTCACTCCGGCAGCGATGACCTCACTCGGCAGCACCGAGGTGGCCTGTGCCACCCGGTTCTGCACGTTCACCGCCGCGATATCGGGATCTGTCCCTACCTCGAAAGTGACGTCGAGATTGTATCGGCCATTGTCGGCCGAGGTGGAGCGCATGTAGAGCATACCGTCCACGCCGTTGACCTGCGCCTCGATCGGGGCGGCGACGGTGTTCTCGACCGTTTCGGCATCGGCGCCGGCATAGCTCGTCGAAACGTTCACCGCCGGCGGCGTTATGTCGGGAAACCGCTCGACCGGCAGCACTACGCTCGCGATGGCACCCATGATGGTGAGCACGAGCGAAATGACAATCGCGGTCTTGGGGCGGGAAATGAAAACGGACGAGAACACGGCGTCACTTCCGACCTTCGGCGGCCATGACAGCCTCGACAGGAACACCCGGGCGCACCCGCTGCAGACCTTCGACGATGACCGACTCGCCCTCCTGCAGACCGTCGAGCACGATCATCGCGGTCTCGAATTCGCCACCGGTTGTTATGTAGCGCTGCTCCACGTTCGAATGCTGGTTGACCACAAGCACGAAGTCCCCGCGCTGGTCGCGCTGCAGTGCAGCCTGCGGCACCAGAACCCGTTTCACGGGTTCGACAGCCTCGATCATGACGTTGACGAAGGCCCCATCCACCAGCAGCCCGGTGGTGTTCTCGAATTTAGCCCGGAGCGAGATCGTCCCCGTACTTCTATCGATGCGGTTGTCGATGAATACCACCTCGCCGGCCTCTTTCAGCACCGAGCCGTTCGGGAGCTGCACCATAATATTGGGCGTTGAGGCAAGATCGGTCAGGTCCGCGATACCGCCCCCGATTCGCTCCAACACATCAAGCATATGCTTCTCGCTGAGCGAAAACGCAACGTAAATCGGCCGTTCGCGCACCAGCGTGACAAGCGGTCCGGCGCCCGGACCGACGGTCTCCCCGACGCTGCGTGCGAGCCGGCCGACCCGTCCGGAAAACGGCGCTGTCAACTGGGTGTAGCTGAGGTTCAACTTGGCCTGGTCGAGTGCCGCCTCGGCGGCAGCGATCTCGGACTTAGCCACGGCCTCGTTTGCAAGCGCGATGTCGAGTTCGGAGCGCGACACGGCTTTGCGCTCGACCAGTTGCCGCTTCCGGTCCAGTTCGATCCGCGCCAGCGCAAAGTTGGCCTTCGCCCGCGCCAGATCCGCCTCGCGCGCCTTCACCAAGGCGAGATACTGGTCATCTTCGATCTCGAAGAGCACGTCATCGGTCGCGACTTCCTGTCCATCGACGATCAGGCGTTCCCGAATGTAGCCGTCCACCCGCGCGATCACGTCGACCTTGTCGATTGCCTCGACGCGGCCAAGAAAGACCTTCTCTTCGGTGATTATCCGGGTAAAGGCCGCCGCGACCGAAACCTTGGGCGCGGGCGCAGCCTCATCCTGCGCCGCGGCCGCGCCGATCCAAAGTGCCAGCCCCAAGATTGAAGCACGCGCCAGTTGCCGTTTCATTTGTATGTTCCGGGCCTCCCTAGCCGCGCGAATGCGGTTGTTTGGGCAGGTTAGCAGGGCTTTTGATTCATTCATACAGCTGATGTGGGAGTATAGGAAGAGTTAACACCCTATTTTCGCTATTCCACCAAGGTAAAGAAAGAGATTCGCGAAGCCGCCTAGCCCTAGAACACCCGAAATCTGACTAATTTCCGCCGTCAAACCCAATATTGCCCCTCTTCCCATCGGTCATTCCGGTCGAATTTCAGCCACCAGACATACCGATTACCTGCCGCTTCTTTTAGAGACTGCAATGTTGTGAACTGAATGAGTTTGATCTTAATCTTGTCGGCTACCCGAACAAACTCCCTTGTGGCGGTGCCCTGCTCTCGGGTAATGGGTTGAATTCTTTTGATTCCGCTTTTCTCTCCAGGTGTGCAAGTATCTGCTTAATCACCGCAGGGTCTTCAATACTAGCAATTACCTTGACTGCGCCACCGCATTCTTCGCAAGTTGTAATATCGATATCGCCTAAAGCGCCTACATTTGGTGAATACTCGCTTGAGGCGTTGTGCCTTTATGCCCTCGGGTGCAGGTCATCGCGGCGTGACGGTTTGCAGACTCGCAGTCGCCCGTCTTACAGTTTTCCTCACGCTTGTTGCCTTTACCGCGTTCAGCCTGTGTTACCAGAGCATGGTACTTGCTATTCGGCGGATGGCCGCCCCGCACGAACACGCCATGGAAGCGTGTCAGATTGGCTCTCGGTCTGGGCACCAAAGCGGCAAGACGAGCCATGAAATCGAGTGGCTCGAAGATGACGTGGGTAGTGCCATACCCAAAGCATTCGCTGCGCTCATGGGGCAAGCTTTCTCGATGTTTGACGTTAACGAAAGCCGCTTTTCAGAAACCGCAGGACGGCTGATATATCGGCACAGACGCTCAAGTTTCTTGCGCTCGTCAGCCCTGGCCGCTACCCCTGCATGCAGGGAGAAACCGGATACCTTGCCTGTTGTATCTGTGAATTCATCTGCCTCACAAGCTGGGATAGTTTGCAGGGTAAACACCTTACGCCCTGCCTGGGGGCCCACTGCAATGCGATAGGTGATGGAATGGCCCAATATCTGATCTATCGGTTCTCCGGACACCACATCCGAGGCCAGGTAACTGTTTTCGGCATCCCGCTCCAACAGGCCCTGGCGCTCAAGATATCGCCCGACTCGCCGGGCGATGGTTTGCACCAGCTGGGTAAGTTCCCGACTGGTCGGCGATCTAACCCAGCGAAATCGAGCACTATCTCCAACAGAGCCTTCTGTATACACCCCATCCAGAAACAGCATGTGAAAGTGTATATTCAGGTTAAGCGCGGAACCGAATCGCTGAATCAACGTTATTGCACCAGTGCGGGCTGTCTTATTTGAATAGCCTGCCTTTTTGATCAGATGCGTGGCGATGACACGATAAACGATACCCAGCACCTGGCCTGTGATTAATGGACGGCTAGCGAAGAGAAAACGCAACTGGAATGGAAAACTGAGCACCCATTGACGCACCGGTTGATGTGGGAATACCTCATCCACCAGCAGGGCTGCGCTCTCGGCCATGCGACGTGCTCCACAGCTCGGGCAGAATCCACGTCGTTTGCAACTAAATGCAACTAGGCGTTCCTCCTGACAGTTCCCGCACTTCAAATAGGCTTCAAATTCCCGTTGCACATAGTCCGGCAGCACCTTACCTTCACGCGCCAGATATTCAGTAAATGCTGGGTAATAGTTCGATACGAGCTGATAAAGTAATGTCTTCTCAGCTTGGTGGCGTTGATACCGGTAGGCACAAAAACCCACATCGGCATTCCCTGCCGTAGTGATTTGGGGCATGATTCGCGTCCTTGCGAATTTGGGCTGGCTTGCAGTCTATCGTTGACTGTTCAATCAAGCAAATCGGATCGTGATCGATGTCACGGGTAATTTAGTTGCAAGATTCATTCCCCCACAAATTGAACAACATTAACTGGTAGGCTGGATCTTCTCAGTGCTTCGAATGACACAAAAATCGGGTGCACCAGAGGTACAACGCTCAGCTATCATTAATTGCCCTAAACTACGATAAACTGTTGAATTGACAATATTTGTGACTATCACAAACTGACACTAACTATCATTAACTATCAAAGACATAGTGTTTAATTGTGGGACTTAAAATCCCTCGATGGCAACATCGTGCCGGTTCAAGTCCGGCTCCGGGTACCACGCACAGTTTCAAATCAATACCAAGTATCCGTATCCTAAAAAGCGGGAAAGGTAGACCACAGGCAGGATGTCGTAGTGTCTCGAAGAACGGGACGTCCGAGCGCGACCGCATGGGACTTATTATCCATCGGTGTCAACGTCGAGCCGGGCACTATTTGCTAGGCGCTCGATGCCAGCTGCGCCGAGTCGTGAAGGGTAATTTCCGATCCTGGATGCCGGTTGCCAACCCTTATAATGACCAGCCCCTCAGTTCGATTTTTAATCCCAAGAAACTATGACCAGAGACCCCAGGTTCGATGTCCTGTTTGAACCCATCGCGATCGGCCCGGTGACAGCAAAGAATCGCTTTTACCAGGTGCCCCACTGTAACGGCATGGGCCGTTTGTTTCCCGACAGTATGATTGCCATGCGCGGTATGAAGGCAGAAGGTGGCTGGGCGATCGTTGCGACAGAGCAGTGTGACTTTCATTCTACTGCCGACGTTTCTCCTTTTACCGAAACCAGGCTATGGAGCGATCAGGACATTCCTTATCTGGCGGGTATGTGCAATGCCGTGCATGAACATGGCGGCCTCGCTGCAGTGGAGCTTGTTCATAATGGTCAGGACACCGGTAACATCTACAGCCGTGAGGTGCCCATTGGCCCTGCCCACCGTCCAGTCACCTGGCATAACCATCCGATTCAGGCTCGTGCAATGGATCTCCATGATATCCGCGACTATCGTCGCCGCCATCGCAAGGCCGCTTTGCGGGCACAGCAGGCAGGTTTTGATATCGTCGTGGTCTATGCCGGACACGATGGCGCGATGCCGTCGCATTTCCTTTCCCGCCGTCACAATCAACGCATTGATGAGTATGGGGGCAGCCTGGAAAACCGATTACGGTTTTATCGCGAAGTACTGGAAGACACACTCGATGCGGTTGGAGATAAGATGGGTGTGATTGCGCGTTTTGCCGTGGATGAAATGATGGGGTCTGATGGCCTTGAATGGAAGCACGAAGGCCGCGATGCTATCGAGATGATGGCGGAGTTGCCCCATATGTGGGATGTCAATGTCAGTAACTGGGATAACGATTCCATGACGTCGCGTTTTGCGCCCGAGGGATATCAGGAAGACTATGTTGCCTTTGTCAAGAAAGTCACTTCCAAGCCCGTGGCAACCGTCGGGCGCTACACATCTCCTGACGCCATGGTTTCCGCGATCCGACGCGGTATTGTCGATATTATCGGGGCGGCCAGGCCATCCATTGCCGACCCATTCCTACCTAAAAAGATTGAAGAGGGCAGGTTTGAGGATATTCGCGAATGCATCGGCTGCAATATCTGCGCCGCATGGAATAATCTATCTGCGCCTAGCCGATGCACCCAAAACCCAACATTTGGTGAGGAGTGGAGAAAGGGTTGGCATCCGGAACATGTAGCACCAAAGGCTTCGGACTCACGCATTCTCGTTGTTGGCGCTGGGCCGGCTGGCCTGGAAGCCGCCCATGCTCTAGGAAAACGCGGGTACCGGGTGACGCTTGCCGAGGCGCGGAAAGAGGCGGGTGGACGCGTCACGCGCGAGAGCGCGTTGCCGAATCTCAATGCCTGGGCGCGAGTGCGTGACTATCGACTTGGTCAGATCGCGACTATGAATAATGTAGAGATGTACTTTGAAAGTAAGCTGGGGGTAGAGGATATCTTTGAAGTCGGTGCAGACCACGTCGCACTCGCAACGGGTTCAATCTGGCGTCGAGATGGCGTTGGCCGCGCAGTGCGAGAACCGCTAACGGGAGCGAGTGCCGATCGTTCGTTCAGCCCTGACGATATTATGAATGATAAACGACCGCCGAAAGGATCAGTCGTTGTCTTTGATGACGATCACTACTACATGGGTAGCATGATGGCGGATCTGTTGGCCGAGAAGGGCTATCAGGTAACGCTGGCCACACCGGGGTTGTGTGTCGCTAGCTGGACCGAATATACCCTTGAGCAGGGGAATATCGAACGTCGGCTATTGGATCTGGGTGTGGAAATTTTGACACGTCACTGTGTGAGTGCTGTTGGCGATGGCGTGATTGAACTGGTTAATATGATGACCGGTGAGCAGATCAAGCGGAGTGGTGCGTTGGTTCCGGTCACTATGCGCCTTCCCAATGATAAATTGTATGAAAGCCTTGCTGTATTACCAGGGCGGGTCGAAGCAGCGAACATCAAATCCGTTCGGCGCATCGGCGATTGTTTTGGCCCCGCCACTATTGCGGCGGCCGTGTATGAAGGTCACCGCTACGCGCGAGAATTGGATACGGAGATTGATCCAGATGGCGTACCTTTTAAAACAGTGACATATGATCTGGAGCTTGGTGGCTAAGAGCGCGTGTTCTGGCTACAGAACCCTTCTAACCCGGTTTTCTTCCTCGTAGATGCGTAGGTCGCAGCTGCCCCTGATCGAGTGCGATAATCATTTTCTCCCAGACATCGATTTCGTGTTCCATAAACTCACTACCCACCTGACTCACAAGGCCGTCATAAAGCGCGCCGCGCATCTGGTCACGTTCGCGACGTGCTTCAGTGCGATACCAGTCGTTGCGGTCGACGATCTCGATGTCTATAAAACCGGCTTCACTCAACGCATGACGATAACCGTCTGCGGACGCGAGTCCAAAATCGAGTGCCTCCGCGGCGAGGTATTCCCGCATTTCAGCAGATGGTTTGCCTTCATAACCTGCCAGCCAATCACTGGCAGCAAAACACCCTCCCGGCTTTAGCAAGCGATAAATATCAGCAGCCAGAGCGTGTTTGTCAGCGATATGAATAATTGAGTCTTTGCTTGTCACCATGTCGAAACTGGCATTTGCAAAAGGCAGCGGCCCCGGTTCGACACACAAGAACAGGGTTTGCTCAACCGCATTGTATTTTTGCGCAAGACGTTCGCAACGTGGAATCAACTCGGATTCGATGTCGATGCCCGTGACCTTACTCGCCTGATGCTGACTGACCAAATGGATGTCCACTCCGCCGAGGCCGCAGCCAATATCAAGCACAGACAATCCAGTAAGATCTATACCGTGTAAATAGCGGTCAACTTCGTCAGTACCACCTGGAGACATAAAGCCTTCACCCCATACTGCTTCAAGTACCGCTACCAGGCCGTCATCATATTCTTGATGGGTGTCGTTGCTCATATAGGAAAATACCTGCCAATAATTTTGACTTCATCTTATCAAATGGATGATTTATCTATTGCCGCCTACTCGGTAAACCCGCTGAAGATCAGTATTATGCCTGACAACATGTAAACAGGAAAAACGCGACGGTTCAAATAAACCCAAGAATTGCCAATATCAGAAGTAGTATGAGTGAGTAACGCCTGTAGGTGGGTGCTGTCAGACTATTTCGAACTCGTCCTTGATTTTTTCGAAACTATCATCGTCGGCAATCAGGTCCTCCGCATCGCGACGAAGCGCTTTGGATGAAATGGCCTGGTCTGCAATTCCAGTGGCTGAGAAAGCCTGTAGCCCCGCACCTTCAGTAGCCGAATCTGACGTGGCTTGTGTCGAGGATTCACCCGGTGCTCCTGTTTGAGCCAGGCTCGTGTCGATTGCAAAAAGGCACAAGCAAACAAACAGGCAGCTTTTCGCTACGCGTTTAATAGGACTGGTCCACCGCTGAAAACACCAGTCACTAGTTCGCATAATCATCCATTGGCCCTACAAGATGTATTAGTATAAAGCTGCCATCAAAGTGGTTCCACAACACTTTTCGACATGATCCTGACTCTGACCCCATAACTTGCGAGTATGCAGAAAATATACGCTAAAAAATATTTAGGCGGTTTAAATTATTTCTGCGGTAACGCTCCATAGCGGGTATGGCTTAGTTTCGCTTGCTCTGATGGGTCATTAGACTTGGTAATTGCAAAAAAATGATCGAAACCTGTTGCTTCATCTATAGCC
>CAMYNW010000026.1 GCA_947259885.1 uncultured Gammaproteobacteria bacterium | reverse complement strand
GATCTGAGACTATCAGGACGCTATCTTTCGGCTTGATTGAACGCCCGCTTTCGCCGGATCGGAGCTAGACTGAATCTGACACTGTCTGTCAGCTCAGATGTCGACTATTACAACTACCATTTTTACAACTACCATTTTCTCACCATGGTCAGTAATAGCAGCTTGATCGCAGCCCGGTATTGCGGCGATGTCCCAACCCGGTCCATGTACCGATACATCAGACCGATCTCTGCCGGTGTCAGCGCGCGGTCACGCGGCTCGAATCTGGCGATAGTGGTCGGACGCACCATTTCCGCCGGGTTTTCCACGTTCTGCCCGCGCTCTATTGCCCAACGATAGACCTGCAACACCACTTTCGGGCATGCACCGCCGTGGCTGGTGCTCCCCTGTCGACGATGGCATCGGTCAATGCGCGCAGATCCTCATGGGTGATTTCGCTTAGCTTCTGATTGCCGAACCGCTTTTTCAGTTCGCGTGAATATACCGACTTGCGCATGTCGCGCGTGGATTCAGCCATCTGATAGCCACGCAGCCATTTATCGGCCCATGCAGCGAACGTCTCGGCATTCTTCACACGCTTCTTGTCGCGTGCCTTTTCCTTAGCCGGTGATTTCCCGGCCGCGATCATCTTTTTTGCTTCGCTGAGTCGTTCCCGTGCTTCTGCAAGCGTGACGCCACGCTTGCCATACCGGCCTATCGTCAACGTCTCCTGTCGATCGCTGATCCAGTAGTTGTATCTGAAGGAGATACCCCCCGCTGGTGTCACCGCCACATAGAGCCCATCGCGGTCGTTCACTTTGTAGAGTTTGTCCTGGGGCTTCAAATTGCGCAGCTTGGTATCGGTCAGCATGACAAGGGCCTCCCTGGGGCCAAAAATACCATGATTTTTTATACCATGTTTTTATGATGTTTTTTATTGATTATCAATCACTTGGCGATTTTTAATACCATGAATGTCTTGTTTGACATGGCATGGTATTTTGTCGAAGCCCTGATCTTGACGGCAACGATACCATGATTTATACCATTGAAAAAGTTTGCCTGGCGGTGCCTGCCAGTGCCAGCAAGTGCCAGACAGAAATGAGAATATTCTATTTAATTCAGTGTGTTATATGTTGTTTGGTGCAAGTAGGTGCCAGCCAGTGCCAGATGTGGAATCATTCCCATTCAATGGTTGCGGGAGGCTTACCTGAAATATCGTAGGTTACCCTGCTTATCCCTCTGACCTCATTGATAATTCGACTTGAGATAGTCCCCAATACTTCATACGGAAGGTGTTTCCAGTTAGCCGTCATGAAATCAACTGTTTCAACCGCCCTGATCGCGATAACGTATTCGTATGCCCGGTTATCCCCAACCACGCCGACCGATTTAACCGGCAGGAATACCGCAAAAGCCTGACTCACCTGGTCGTATAGATCATTGCGATAAAGCTCTTCCATATAAATTGCGTCAGCTTGCCGCAAAATATCTGCATACTCTTTTTTCACTTCTCCGAGTATTCTTACTCCAAGCCCCGGTCCGGGGAAAGGATGGCGCTGAATCATGCGTTCCGGCAACCCAAGGTCCGCCCCTATTTTTCTTACCTCATCTTTGAATAACTCACGCAGAGGCTCCAGCAATTTGAGTTGCATATGCTCCGGCAGACCACCAACATTATGATGTGATTTGATCACCTTGGCTTTACCGTGTTTACTTCCCGCCGATTCAATAACATCAGGGTATATGGTCCCTTGCGCCAGCCACTTGGCGTTAGCGAACTTAGACGCCTCGCGTTCAAAAATTTCCACAAACAGATTGCCAATAATTTTACGCTTCTGTTCAGGATCACTGACACCTTTCAGGCGCTTCAAAAATTCAGATTCCGCATCCACCCGAATGACTGTTACACCGAGATGTTCCGCGAAGGTCTCCATGACCTGATCACCTTCGTACAGACGCAATAGGCCTGTGTCCACAAATATGCACGTAAGCTGATCACCAATGGCCCGATGCAGCAGCGCTGCAACTACTGATGAGTCCACGCCACCGGATAAACCGAGAATGACGTCGTCGCTACCCACCTGATGTTGCACTTGCTCTATAAGCGATAAGATGATGTTAGCTGGCATCCAATCTGAACCGCAACGACAAATATCATGCACAAAACGAGACAGTATCTTTGCGCCTTCGATAGTGTGGGTGACTTCTGGGTGAAACTGAACACCATAGTAGTCGCGTGACTCATCTGCCACCGCCGCATATGGAGAATTTGTGCTTGACGCCACCACAGAGAACCCCGCCGGCAAAGCTGTCACCAAATCGCCGTGACTCATCCAGACATCAAGTGCGCACCCCTCCTCTCCAAGTAAGCGACACCTCGAAGTGGTGGTAATAGACGCATGACCGTATTCATGATGATCCGCGTTTTCCACCCGCCCGCCAAGCTGATCAACCATAGTTTGCATACCGTAGCAAATACCTAGAACTGGCAGCCTACTATTAAAAAGCTGTTGCGGAGCCTTGGGCGTATCCGCATCATAGGTCGACGCCGGCCCGCCAGAAAGAATCACGCCTTTAGGTTCAAACTCAGCAATTAAACGATACTCAACGTCCCAGGGGAATATTTCGCAGTACACACCTAGTTCACGTACAGTGCGCCCGATCAGTTGCGTATACTGAGCGCCAAAATCAAGGATCAGAATTTTTTCTTGATGGGGGTCGACGGTGACAGTCATCGGTCAGAAACAATCAAGCATTGAAGTCGGTCGGGCTGCGGCAATCCGGTAAGGATGTTATTAGGATTCAGCGGTTATAGTTTGGCGCTTCTTTTACGATTGATACGTCATGCACATGGCTTTCAGTGATGCCGGCATTTGTTATTCGCACAAAACGGGTATTGCCCCGCATTTGACTGATACTTTCATTACCGGTGTATCCCATACTCGCGCGTAAACCACCCATCAATTGGTGAACGATATTGATCATTGGGCCTTTATAGGGCACCCTGCCCTCGATACCTTCCGGCACCAGCTTGTCCGCACTGTCCACGTCATCCTGGAAATAGCGGTCTTTCGAACCTTTTTGCATGGCGCCTAAAGACCCCATTCCTCTATAAGATTTATAAGATCGGCCCTGGTACATCTCAATCTCTCCAGGGGATTCGTCCGTACCAGCCAGCATTCCACCCACCATCACGGAATATGCGCCTACGGCAATGCACTTAGCAATATCACCAGAGTAACGAATCCCGCCGTCCGCAATAAAAGGTACGTCAGTGCCCTGGAGCCCTTTGGCAACCTCGGTGATCGCATGTATTTGAGGGACACCGACGCCTGCAACCATTCTTGTTGTGCAAATAGAACCGGGCCCAATGCCGACCTTCACCCCGTCGGCACCCACTTTGACCAGATCTCTCGCCGCTTCAGAAGTAGCAATGTTGCCACCAATAACTTCTACCTCGTACTGTTCCTTAATCAGGGCAACTCGCTCCAACACCCCTTTAGAGTGACCGTGTGCGGTATCCACCACGATCGCATCGACACCAGCATTGACCAGCCGTTCCACGCGCTCTTCACTATCTTCACCAACCCCAACCGCCGCCGCGACTAGAAGCCGGCCCCTGGAATCTTTGCAGGCATGGGGGTGCTCGCTCGATTTTTGAATGTCTTTAACAGTCACCAGTCCGGCCAGGTTCCCATCTTTATCTACTACCAGGACCTTTTCAATGCGGTGTCGATGGAGTAAGGCCTCAATTTGTTCTGGTGCTGCACCTTCGTTAACCGTAATCAGCTTTTCTTCGGGTGTCATCACCTTCTCGACCGGAGTCGACATATTTCGCTCAAAGCGCAGATCGCGATTTGTCACGATCCCGATAGCACGCGCTCCATCGATCACCGGGACACCGGAAATATCATACTTTTTCATCAATTCGAGCACATCACTCACTCGCGCGGTCTTAGCCACCGTTACCGGGTCTGTGATCACCCCGCTTTCAAACTTTTTGACCTGGTTGACCTCTTTCGCCTGAAGTTCGGGGTTGAAATTTCGATGTATGACGCCTACACCACCCGCCTGGGCCAGACATATTGCCGCCCGGGCACCGGTGACGGTGTCCATGGCCGCAGACACCAGCGGGATATTAATATTAAGGTTTCGGGTAAATCGGGTACTGAGATCCACGTCGCGTGGCAGAACATCCGATTTAGCGGGGACGAGAAGTATATCGTCGAAGGTGAGAGCGGTTTCTATATGTTCCATCTAAGGATTATACAGGAAACCTTTTTTACTCTTAAGTACCTGTCAATAAATATTGCGCAACGATCGGAACAATTAAACCCCTATCATCTCTTTTCGATATAGATCGAGCATCTGTAACACCAACTCAACATATTTTTGGGTTTCCTCGTAAGGCGGTATGCCCTGGTAACGAGTGACCGCATTTTCACCAGCGTTGTAAGCCGCCAGCGCTAGACGGGTATCGTAGTTAAACATCAGCAGCAGGTCCCGCATATATCGACCGCCCCCTTCCAGGCTTTGGGACGGGTTGAATCGATCGGTAACACCATATCGCCTCGCGGTTTCTGGCATCAACTGCATCAGACCACTGGCACCCTTAGGTGAAACAGCAGAAGGATTGAACGAAGACTCAATGTGGATAATTGCCTTGAGTAAAGCGGGCTCGAGTCCCAACTGTTTTGCCTTGGAAACAATAAGCGGATCATATTCTGAATCGCGCACCCGAAGCCCTCCCTTGCTTGCTGACGGTCTTGCCGCAGTGCCAAAATAATCGTCCGCATGATACTTCTGCAACAACCGATAGCCCTTTAATTCTGGTCGAGGATGATCAGTAATTAACCTGTTGCCTTTTTCATTGACATACACATAGATCGGTGCGGCGTGTGCTAACCCTGAAAGAGTCAGCCAAAAAGCCAGTACAAAAACAAGAAAATGGTTCATATAATAGAACTAAAATATTGAAATAATTAATATTATCCGTAAATCAAATCCGATCTATCTCTATTCTACTGAACCCGATGTTCTACGTCACCTGTGATCGTTGACAATATATAAAGATATATTTATTTTTCATATACTGTGGAACCTAACCTAAATCAACTTCTGCTCGCGTTGCGTGCCGCCGGTGAATCAACCCGCCTTCGGATTCTGGCCGCACTCAAATACAGCGAACTAACGGTATCAGAACTCACAATGGTACTCGATCAGAGCCAACCCAGGGTTAGTCGCCACCTGAAGCTGCTGTGCGATTCTGGCCTATTAGAGAGGTACCAGGAAGGCGCCTGGGTGTTTCACCGAATAAGCGACCGTGAAGGAATTCGGGATATTGCCAGAGGATTGGTTCAAATGATTAACTTGAACGACCCGGAACTTGAGAGGGACCAGCATAAATTAAAGGAGATTCGTAAAAAGAAAACTCGCTTAGCTGCTTCTTATTTTAGTCAACACGCCGCGGAATGGGATTCTATTCGAGAGCGTATGGTATCCGATGCAGATATCGAACACAGGCTGGTGGAACTGGTTCGGAATCGGGAAATCGATCTGTTTCTCGATCTTGGAACCGGCACGGGGAGGATTCTCGAAATTCTTGCTCCTTACGTGCGTAAAGGAGTGGGATACGATCTCAGCCGGGAGATGCTCAGTGTCGCGCGTAGCAATCTTGAAAACGCTGGGGTTTCAAACTGCAGCGTTAGACGGAGCGATATTCATAATACTGGATTAAACGATAATTGCGCAGATGCCATCACCATCCATCAGGTACTCCACTATTGCGACAATCCAGAACAGGTGGTGAAAGAATCGGCAAGGCTGTTAAAGCCCCGAGGTCAATTGATGATTGTTGACTTCCTTCCTCACGACCTAGAATTTCTGCGCGAACAACATGCGCACCATCGACTGGGATTCGCCAGTTCCACTCTCAAGAAGTGGTTCAGTCGATACGGATTTGGTCGAGTTAAACATGAAATCCTGGAGGCCCGTTCCTCTGCAAACCATGACCAAACTCTAACAGTGGGTCTTTGGAGCGCTGAACTACAGGAAGACACCTAAGATTTCTCTTGATTTTCAATCGCTTTCAATGCTTTTCGGCATTTTTGCCAATAAATTTGGTGTAATATTGGAATCTTCATTATTGGTGAACGTCTAACAAAGACATTCGCACTTTACCAAGCAAGGAACATTCAAACCCAATTCTCGTGACTGAATTTCATGACCATGTAAGGCCAGGAACGAAAATTGAATTAATGAGGTAATACTAGCGTGCCAAGGGTACTCTCGAATCACTATTATTCTTTCATTCACCACCCTAAAATCAGGAGTTGGTTGAGCTCAGCTATTAGGGATAGTGCATCCGCTGGAAAATTTACGGAAAAAGCTCTAAAGCTTGTGTCCGCAGGCCTGCTTTGCCTCGTCACCGCGTTTTATGCACTGACTGTAGCGGATGTTCGGGCCGATATGGCCGATCTCGGGGAAACTGCGGTACCTGCGAGCAATGCCAAACAACAGCGAACGCTCAAATTGATCAACTATCTGATCGACAAATCTCACTACCGCACAGTGACGCTCGACGACATTTTCTCGGTCGAGGTTCTGGACGCGTATCTGGATCAACTTGATCCAAGTAAAAGCTTTTTCCTGCAATCGGACATTGACCAGTTCTCCAGACTTCAAACCGAATTCGATGATTTTATTCGTGAAGGAACCCTTAAGCCTGCATTTGCGATCTTTAGCATCTTTCGTACTCGGGTCGAGCAGCGAATTGAATTTGCACTCGAACGACTGAATAAAGAGTTTGATTTTACTCTCGAAGAAGCCTATCAACTGGATCGAGAGGAAGCTAAATGGGCTAACGATACCGGGGAATTGGACGATCTTTGGCGCAGACGGATTAAGAACGACATCCTAAGCCTTCGCCTGGCGGACAAACAAGAAAATGAAATTTGGACAACGCTTGACCGCCGCTACACGCATATAGCGCGGCGTACAAGGCAGTTCAAATCAGAAGACGTATTCCAGACGTTCGTAAACGCTTATGTGAACTCAATAGAACCTCATACCAGCTACTTTTCTCCTCGTGCGAGCGAGAATTTTAAGATAAACATGCGCCTGTCACTAGAGGGAATCGGTGCAGTCCTCCAGACTGACAATGAATACACATTGGTCAGGCGAATTGTGCCGGGCGGTCCCGCGGATATGGGCGGGATGCTGAAGGCGGAAGATCGAATCATCGGTGTAGGCCAGGGCAGCAGTGACATTATCGATGTCATAGGTTGGCGACTCGATGACGTGGTTGAGCTAATCCGCGGCCCAAAGGCTTCAGTTGTCAAGCTGGAAATATTACCGGGTGAAGCCGGCCTTGAAGGCGACACTGAGATCATTGAAATTGTGCGTGATGAAATCCGACTTGAAGAACAAGCTGCGCGAAAGGAAACCCTCGATATCACCACAGAAAACAGCCAAGCAAGAATTGGTCTGATTGAACTACCCTCTTTTTACGTGGATTTTGACGGCATGCATGGCGGTGATTCTGATTACAAAAGCACTACTCGTGACGTTCGGAATCTATTATTGGAGTTCAAATCGGAAGGTATTGACGGCCTGGTCATCGATCTACGTGGAAATGGTGGAGGTGCACTGACCGAAGCCATCGCACTCACTGGGTTATTTATTCCCCAGGGACCTGTAGTGCAGGTGGAAAACTCAGGTGGCAATGTTCAGGTAGATAGGGATCCGGACCCGGAGATTGTCTATGATGGCCCACTCGTGGTGTTGGTGGATGGCTATAGTGCATCAGCTTCAGAAATATTCGCAGGTGCGATACAAGATTATAGACGAGGATTAATTATTGGCGAACCCACTTTCGGCAAGGGGACGGTACAGAACCTGGTTAACCTCAATCGTTTTGCCCGTAATGACGGCAATTTAGGACAGCTCAAAGTTACTATTGCGCAATTTTTTAGAATTAACGGAGACAGCACTCAGTTTCGCGGTGTTACCCCAGACCTCATCTGGCCGACATCTGATCCGGAATCCGAAGTTGGCGAAAGGTCCTACGACAATGCAATTCCCTGGCGTAAGATTATGCAGGCAAAATTTGAGCAGTTTCAAGGTGGGATTTCGGAAGACATTCTTGAGCGCGCGCGAACGCAACACGTTGACCGAATAAAAAACAATCCTGAGTTCCGTTACTATATGGATGTCTCAGAAATCAACCGGGAGCGGAGAGAAATAAAATCGGTGACACTGAACGAGGTGGCGCGCCGCGGTGAACGAGGAATTCGTGATCAAGAACGACTTGACCTTGAGAATCGCAAACGTGCTGCGATGGGTGAAGAGATTTTTGCCGATATAGACGCTCTGGAAGAATTCGATAAAGCCGAGCAAAAACGCAACGATAGCGATCGTCAACCCGATGTATTTGTCTTGGAGTCTGCGCAAATCCTGGGAGATATTATTCATTTTACAGGGCTCAACCAAAGCGCTGATAGCAACCTGGTGGAGCGCCTAGAACCGGCCCAGGTACTAAACAACTGACAACTCTTTAGTCGCGAGCTGACAGGATACTATTCTGTATCTTTTGGTAAAATTAAACGCAATGATTTCTGCGGCCACTTCAAGACCAGCAGCTTGATATTTTCTAATTTTTCCAGACAGTTCAATCCAGAAAGCGGGATTTTACAGTTGATGAATGACCTCGGTCATGCTGTAAATACTGAGACCAAGCTACACATGTTAGGGGGTGGAAATCCGGCGACGATACCTGCTATGGAAAAGGTTTTCAGACGCGAGATGATGGCACTGATGAGCCGTGGTCGAGAATTTGAAAACATGATAGGCAATTATGACACTCCGCAAGGAAACCGGATGTTTGCCGGGGCGTTGGCGACAATGCTGCAGCAGAATCTAGGATGGCCGGTAACACCATCGAATATTGCAATAACAAACGGCAGCCAGGCTGGATTTGGCATTCTTTTTAACCTGTTTAGCGGTGCATTTCCAGACGGTAGCTTTAAAAAAATTCTACTACCGATGACTCCCGAGTATATTGGCTATGCTGATGTCGGACTTGGAGAACAATCAATTTTCACCGCCAATCAACCACTGATCGAAAAGCGAGACGAGCTGTTATTTAAGTACAGGGTTGATTTCGAGCACTTGGAAGTGAACCACGATATTGGCGCAGTCTGTATCTCACGACCTACAAATCCTACGGGAAATGTTGTGACCGACAACGAGTTAAACAAGTTGCGTCAATTGGCCGCCAATAAGGGCATACCTCTCATTTTGGATGGCGCTTATGGTCTGCCGTTTCCCGGAATTATTTTTACAGACGCAACTCCGGTTTGGGATACAAATATTATTCTCTGTCTTAGCCTCTCTAAACTAGGGCTTCCCGGCACTAGAGCCGGAATTATAATTGCCGCCGAACCACTGATAGAACTGATTTCAGGATCCAATGCCATATTTACACTGGCCCCCGGCAGATTTGGCCCTGGTTTGATCACTAATATTATGGCCTCGGGCGAAATTCTTCACTTGTGCCAGAACATCGTCAAACCTTTTTACAGAAACCGTTCAGATAATACAATTGGGTTGGTGGATCAGTTAATGTCGGATCTGCCGGTCAGGATTCATGTTTCTGAAGGCGCGATTTTTCTTTGGCTTTGGTTTGAAGGTTTACCGATATCTAGTGAAGAATTGTATCAACGGCTAAAAGCCCGTGGCGTGCTGGTCATTGCCGGGCATCACTTTTTTCCTGGACTCGACTCCTCATGGCAGCATCGCAATGAGTGCATAAGGGTGAGCTATGCAGCTAGTGAAACTGATGTCATCAAAGGAATAGAAATCATTGCGGATCAGGTTCGAATCGCCTATCTTAAAGGTGCTTCCAAAGTTAGTAATGCCTAACTCTACCAATCACGAAATCCAGGTCTAGCTAAATGGCAAAACTGCTGGTTATAGATGAACAAGAAGATACCAAAATACCGTTCCTTCGTGGAATGCTTATAAAATCATTGCAGCGATCCGGCCTCGAATTTGTTGATGCATATAAGCTAGCCAGCGAAATTCGGGAAGATCTCGAGGATGTGGAAACGATCACAACCGAGAATCTGCGTAAGAAAATCATCGATACGCTTAAGGAGGATCATCCTGGCATAGTTCTGGGCCAGAACCCTAGAGACACCATCTACACAGAATCTATCGAGGTTACACGCGACGACGGCCACGCGGAGTTGTTCTCAAGAGGTATATTTGTCAAACGATTGCTGAATGCCGGCATCCCTGCCGGGACCTGCAACACCATTACCCGCCAGGTGCACAGCATGCTGATTCGGGAAAAAATGCGAAAAATTTCGGTCGAGCAGCTAATTACTTACACCTATGAGACGGTGAGAAAAGTTGCAGGGCAAAAATCAGCGGATTGTTATCTCATCTGGTGTGATTTCAATCGCTCACATTTACCTTTGCTGATTTTGATCGGAGGGATCCCTGGAAGCGGAAAGAGTACTGTTGCGACTGAACTCGCCAATCAAATGTCTATTATTCGGACACAGTCGACCGACATGTTGCGAGAGGTTATGCGGGCTCTGATCCCTAAACGTCTGTCCCCGTCACTGCATGGTTCTTCTTTCAACGCTGGCAAGGCGCTTCATACACAGGCATTCTATAAAGCGAATAAATCCGACGCTTTGGTCAGCGGGTTTAAAATGCAAAGCGACATGGTTTCTGTAGCCTGCGAAGCGGTTCTCAATCGTGCAATCAATGAACGGGTCTCCGTGATCCTGGAGGGTGTTCACCTGGGTCCTAGCCTTTACAGCAAATTGAGTAAAAAGGATGCCATTGCAGTGCCGATTATGTTGAGTGTTTTAGATCAAAAGCGCTTAAAGCGGAATTTTAAGGGCCGCTCCAAGGACTCCGAAAAACGCGCTGCTAAGCGCTACCTGGATAATTTCGATCTGATCTGGCAGCTGCAGGCCGCAGTCCTTTCAGATGCGGATGCAGCTGATATTGAAATTGTCGATAATGTCGATATCGATGAGACTATTTCAGATATATGCAGAACCGTAACCGAAACTTTGGAGGCCCACTATAAGGGCAAAATTAAAACGCTAAGAACAGACTACACACAGGCCTAGTAATCAAATTCTCAAATTCGATTATCACCGTTGCTTTATCTTGACCTCTATTCCTGCCTGTTTCAGGTAATTCCGCTCCAGCTCCAGGTCCATAACCGTTAGCGGATGATCTTCACACCACATGCGGTCTATCGAAAGCTGCAGATTGTTTTTGTTAACTTTAAGCGTTACCTGATCTTTCGGAGTTCCGGATCGGCTTCGGTTCAACGCAACGCTTAACCGCAGCAGCACTGCCAGGTGCTGTAACCAAGATCTGGTTGGCTCCGATAGTCCCTGAAACAGACCCGAAGGAAATTTCTGACGATGACTCCGAATTAACAACGCCAGCAATCTTTGTTGTTGCCGCGAAAAGCCATCGATATCACTATTTTCGACAATATAACTGCCATGCTTGTGATGTTGGTTAAAAGCTATGCTTATTCCAATTTCATGCAATCGACTGGCCCAACCCAATAGTTTGTGATGAACTACCTGATCCAACTGCAAAGGTTCCTCGACTTGATCAAGCAGCTCTAAGCATGTCAATTCGATCCGCTCTGATTGTTCCATATCCAGGCCAAAGCGACTTACAATAGCGTCAACACCCTGGTCGCGTGAGTCGTGATTTTGTAACCTACCGTTTAAATCATACAGCACCCCTTCTCTCAGGGCTCCGCTTGCGCAATCAAGACGCTCTAGTCCCAACGCCTTGAAAATTGCGGAAATAATTGCGTATCCACCAGCAAAGACCGGCATTCTTTGTTCTGAAATATGGTCAAGCTTGTTGGCGGATCGGCGCTTGATGAGGTACTCATCTATCAGTGGAAAACTTTTATTTGACAGCCAGTCCTGGTTCAAACCTAGTGCCCGAGACAAGTCATCTACCGCTCTGATCGTTCCTGATGTACCCACCACCTCTTGCCACCCCATACGTAGATAATGCTGAGTAACGGGCTCCAACTCATAAAAGGCCGCTAGCCGGGCCTTTTGCAATCGCTTCAAAGTAATTTTTCCTTGGGGGAAAAATCTGCGACTGAAGCTGACGCATCCCATATAGAGCGAATTCATCGTAATCGCCTTATATCCTTTCCCGATAATTAATTCGGTACTGCCACCGCCGATATCAATCACCAAACGTTGCTTTCCGCTACTTTCCAGACTGAAAGCCGCACCTAGATACACTAACCGTGCTTCCTCACGACCAGAGATAATCGAGATATGGTGCCCCAATGCATGTTCCGCGCGGGCAATAAATTCATCCGCATTGCGTGCGGCGCGAAAGGTATTGGTTCCTACGGCCCGAACCTGTTGCGGTGGAATTGCTCGTAGCCTCTGACTGAATCTATCAAGGCACTCCATAGCTCTTTGCTGCGACTCTTCGCTTAAGTTTCCATCCTGATCGAGACCGGCATTCAGTCTCACCATTTCCTTAACCCGATCTATCAGTTGTAATCTTCCATTCTCGTCCTGCTCAGCAATTACCATATGAAAGCTATTGGAACCAAGATCGATCGCAGCCAGAGTCTGGCTGGTTGATAGTTCTGACAGGAGAGAGGACATCAAGTACTTGGCAGGTCAATAACTCTGCCACCGAACTTAAGGGATTTAAAGGTCGAGGTAAAGCTTGAGTAGGTCAACCCTAGAGTATAGTATTACAAACAGTGGCGCTTTCTATCTGACTTATGGGCTGAGTTGTTCAACGAATCAATATAATTCTATTGCCGAAAACTAATCTGTTTTGCCAGATGCTGAACAGTTTCCGCAGGTACTTCACCCATAACCGTAACCCAGTGATTTTCTATGTTATTACGGTAAGCATGCACAGCGCCCATTTTAGACAGTCCTATGACCGTACTCTGACCTTGCTTGGCCTTCTTTACAAAGATGGAAACCGACGATAGGCCATCTGTAAACACCATATGCTCTTCTTCTTCCATGTCCATTGGCGTCATTCGGAGTATGTGTTTGGTCAAACGATAGCCTGCAGGTAAATCGATAACCTGCCATTGTCCTTGATTCACATCTGTGGTCAGGTTTGGTCGGTCCATACCGTACCATACCAATTGATCTTTGCTGGTAACCGATTCTAGTTCGCTATCCGCTATCTCTCGTCCGATCTCGATATTTACAAAAAGGTACTGTTCAACGCTGTCACCGGCCGCATCTATCAGGTCGGACCTTAGTAATAGACCGCTTTCCTCATCCGCCCACAGGTGGTATCCATAACGATAGTTATCTCGAGGTAAGACCTTGACTTGCGTGGTCATGCGATCAGCAACGCGCAGTCGGCCGCCAAGCTCAAATAAATAGTTTTGTCTCAGATCATCAATATCTGCTGCAAGGATTCTTGGAAAACCACTTTCCGAAGTCTGCCGATAATCGTGAACCCCTACATTTTTGTCGGGGATGTAACACCATACACGGTCCATGTCACGAACCACCTCACGAGCCTCACCGTTTAACGCATACAATCTCTCCTGCATGGCTCCATCCTGCACCCGCCGCACAACTGTCATCGCCTCGACTTGGTCGTCGTGCACATAAACAAAATCCCCCGCAAAGCTTAGATGGGCGGCAGCATCATTAATTTTCATCAGCCAGTCAGCGGCCTCTTCGGAGGCATATAAAACCCCAATACTGCTGTTTACCCAGATAATGAAAAGAGCGCGGATTCCAGCCTTTAAACTGATTTTCCGCATTCGGAAATGAGGCAATACACTCATGTAATCTGCATATGTTTCCAGTGGCTACTCGAGATTCTCATTACTCACCAGTTTGGCATACGCTATCAGACCATTTAAGCCCGAGGCCGCAGTAAACTCACCGTGCTCGACTAACATCTGGCCAAACTCAGTCTCAAATGCCTGCTGCTGACCAGGTTCGGTCAAGTTCGTTGTAGCCACTTCTGGCGCACGATTTACGGTATTTCGTGCTATTTCAGAACCATCCCGTTCAGCCATGGGGGCACCAGGAGATAGTGTCAAAACGGCCATAAGTACGATCGACGCCGCAACCGCAAACATCCCTGCGGATTTCAAGGCCTCAATATTTGAGGGGCGAACCACCTCTATATTATTCGTCACCGGCTCGGCTATGGGTGCCAACACGGTTGGCTCGGCCTCTAGAGCCTGCTGTACGCGGCCCATCATACAATTGCCTGTAGAGGTCACCTCTCCCCGAATAACATCACCAATCAAGTGATAATTCCGCCATTTTCCAAGCGCCCTATGGTCTTTTGCAACCTGATCGATGAAGTCAGCAAGGTCATGGGGAGCGACCCGCTGGTCAATTAGTTCCGAAACAGTGTTTTTCATAATCATATCAATTAGCTGATACCGGTCACCCACCGGTCATGAAATTAGTCAACGTCATCGTTATTAAGTTCATAAACTTACTTCGTTTTTTCAGATTTGAAGCCATTTTCATTGTTTCGTGCAAGTCCTAAAAATTTTACTTCAGCGGCAGATCCATGGCTTGCTCGATCGCCTCTCGTGCTCGGAATATACGTGAGCGTACAGTTCCAATCGGACACTGCATCACTTCTGAAATATCTTCATAACTTAAGCCATCGAATTCACGTAATGTAATTGCCTGGCGAAGCTCATCAGGCAGCCGCTCAATGGCATTGCGAATAACGACCACCAATTCATCATTCTGCAATATAGCTTCTGGAGAGTTCATTTCAGTCAATCCCCCTGCCATTCCAATTGCCGATGATTCATCTATATCTACATCCTGCGCCGGTGGCCTGCGACCCCTACCGACCAGATGATTCTTTGCTGTATTTACCGCAATTCTATACAACCAAGTATAAAAAGCGCTTTCTCCACGAAAGTTGCCGATGGCGCGGTAGGCTTTTATAAAAGCTTCTTGGGTAACATCTTCCTGTTCGGAACGATCCTTGATAAAGCGACTCACCAGATTCTGTATCTTGAACTGATATTTTGCGACCAGCAGATTGAATGCTTGCTTGTCTCCATTGCGCACCTGTTCAACCAGGGCATTGTCGTTAACCTCTTGCTCCATGGCGAATTGGAATTAAGCTTAACCCTTTGTTTATTATCAGCTGGCGGTCAGTATAGTGGATGTTCTGGAAAACACAATCATGAATTTATCTTGCGACGGTATTCGTAACCGGCTCCATATATTCAATGATGAGTTGCAATGTTTTAGCACCACGAAATTCGTTGAGATCAAGCTGAAATGCAGCATGAATGCGCTCAAGTCTTGGCATCTCCTCGCCAGGTAGTAATTGCCGAAACGCGATCCCCTCAAGCACCCTGTCTCGGGTTGCAAGTCGGAGTTTGAGATGTTGCTCACCCACAACTTTCTGACTAATCACCCGGAACTCATTGTCGAATACAGGTGCACTGAATTGCTGTCCCCAGGGTGCGGCATTTCTCAACAATTCCGCAATCTCACGAGTAAAAAACTCTGGTTCTAGGGGGCCATCTGAGTGTACGAAGTTTCCCGCCGGCTGCCCCAGGAAATGATCAGAAACTGCGGTATGAAACAACCTGGAAAAAGGTTCCAGATTGTCTCGATCCAAAGTAAGCCCCGCCGCCATAGCATGACCCCCAAATTTCTCGATCAGACCAGGTTGACCGGTGGCGATTGCCTCGAGCAGATCACGAATGTGTAATCCAGGCACCGATCTTGCAGAGCCGGTCAGTTTGCCTTCCGAATTATTCGCAAACACGATTGCTGGTTGATGGTATCTCTCCCTCACACGTGAGGCGACCAGGCCAGTAATTCCCTGATGCCAGTCTGCATGATGCAGACATATCCCAGCGGTTTCCTTTGACGCTTCGAGTTTGTCGACAACTTCCACTGCCTGGTGTTGCATTTTTTGTTCAATTCGCCGCCGTTCAATATTTATTTCGTGCAATATATCGGCATATTCTCTAGCGTCGGTTTCTTCGTCTGCAAGCAAACATTCGATCCCCATGGAAATATCGTCAAGCCTACCGGCGGCATTCAATCTAGGCGCCAGCACAAATCCAAGGTCTGTGCTTGAGACATTGCGATAGTCCTTGCCAGCTACAGCCAACAATGCCTTAATTCCTAGCCTGCATGCACCTTTGTGAATTCGGGCGATTCCCTGAGCTACAAGAATTCGATTGTTATGATCAAGGGGCACTACATCAGCAACTGTTCCTAGCGCAACCAAGTCTAATAATTGTGCCAGATTGGGAACTTTACGCTGGTTTCTTTCGAACCAATCCTTCGCGCTTAAAAGGCTTCGTAATGCCAGTAACAAATAGAACATGACGCCTACACCCGCCAACATTTTACTGGGAAACTCGCATCCTGGTTGATTTGGATTGACTATAGCGCTTGCTGCTGGAAGCTCAACTCCTGCGAGGTGATGGTCGGTTACGATCACTTCAATCCCGGCTTCACGCAAACATTTGACACCTGCAAGACTTGATATACCGTTATCTACAGTTATCACGAGGTCCGGTTCCTTTATTAGTGCAACTTTAGCGATCTCAACTGAAAGCCCGTAGCCGTAATCAAAACGATTCGGCACTAGGTAATCTACGCTTGTAGCACCTAAGGATCTGAGTCCCAGGATAGCAACCGCGGTGGCGGTTGCACCGTCCGTGTCATAGTCGCCAACGATGAGTACCCGCCAGCCCTGCTCAACAGCGCAGTATAAAAGAGCAGCGGCCTTATCGATATCTTTAAGTTTATCTGGCTGGTACAGTCCTGCTAATGAGTGGTCAAGATCCTCTAGCCCGTTTATTTTCCGTTGCAGAAATATGCGGCGCAAAAGAGGATGTAATGTACGATCTGATTTCGGTAAGCGACCAACGACCTCCCGCCGCACAATTGACTTAGAAACTGCATACGGCACTGTGATTTATCCAGCTATACTGGCACTTATCCTCGATTTACCTTTATGCGTGCAGACACAAGGCCTGGAGTCGCTCGGGTTATTGTCGCCGACAAAACGGCGATTTTGTTGTTTGCCAATTGATCGATCCAGCTAAACAGCTGGTCCGCCGTGGCTTCCTGAAACCAAATTTCGACACTTCCATCATTACCCGGTTGAACGCGCTGTATAGCTTCCTTTACCTTAGCCCGAATCGCCACTTGTTCAATGACCGTTAAAAGCGGCTGACTTGTAGTCGAAGATTTTTGCGATGCAGATGATTCGTCAAAGCTGGAGAGCTGGTGATGCATCCAGGCCAGCGTTGCATTATTTTCCGGTACTTTGATGCGTAGTCGATCGATATCCTCCGCCACTGGCTGCCACAGATACAGGTAAAACATAATCACCATCAAAACCGGCACCCCAAGACTCACCAACATCCTTTCCCTTTGGTTGAGATTCCGCCACCAGATCACGATCAGCTCCTCTCTAACCGGAAACGACCGGTAACTTTATTATCGCGTGCGCCGGACGACAGTAATTCAGCGCTCATACCCGGTAGCTGTTGTAACGTTTGCCGAATACTATCTAATACTGAGAGACTGCTTACGTTGCAAAGTACGGTCATGGAATTATCGCGAAAGTTAACTTCCTCGATCTCCGCTTTGTGCTGTCGAGTTGCGTTTGTAATGGAGGTGAGCAAACGCTGGAATTCGTTCAGATCGCCTTTGCCTGTATGCGACGCCAGCAGACTTTGTAACTGGAATCTTGGCCTGCCCAAATACGGCTCATTGGGAAAATGGCGCTCGAACAACTGAACCATCTGATTGTTAATACTGGAGTCCTGGGCTCGCAGGGTGCTCGCCTCCTTCACCATGGCAGTATAGTAAATCGCGATCGCTAAAAGCCCGCATAGTGCGGCAATCTTGAGCGGACGATAGTTTCTGGATCGATGCTCTGGAGCAAACTCTCCATGCAGCAACGATATACTGTCCGAAGCCGTGGAATCTTCTGATAGTGGCAGCCAGTCTTTGAGCCGGTTGCCGATCTCCCAGTGGCTAACTTGACTGCCTTGTTGTTTCGACATGAGTTTTGCAAGCTCGACATCAGTAACTGAAACTGGCCTATCTGGCAAGTCTTCGGTATCGAGCCAATAGTCAAAAAACTCCCTATCCATCGCGAACCCGGTTAGAAGTCCTGAGCGCACATATATGGTGCCATCCTCTAGCAGAGCCACGGTGCTGGAATTCTCACTATGTAACGGAACCAGAAGATAGGCCGGTACAATTCTATCTAGGGAAATTGACGCTGCACGACAATCTTCCAACCATTGTCGTATCTGTATTTTTGAAACGATGGCGACGTCAGCCGGTTGACCTGCACGCCACTTCAGGACAGTAAAATGCAGTTCCTCTACATCCTCACTCAGGCTTTCCTCAAGAGCATAAGGAAGTGCCGCCTCGACATTAATCCGTCTCTTGCCGGGCACTGTTACCGAGCGCGTTGTCACTGATTGCCCAGATGCTACACCCACAACCTCGGTTACCCCTTCAGGAATTTCCAGCTGATCAAGAGCGACAACCTCACCATCGCTCGCGACTTCTCCTTTGGCGTTAATCAACACCCAGTGATAAGGTGGATCAAGAGTTAGATATAGTTTCAATGGTCTGTTATCCGGGTTCGGAATTTTCAGTCTCAGTTGCGCCGAATGCAGGGCAGCCAAAAAATCGTTCCCTCTGCAACACCTTTACATTGTTTTCCGGTGTCAGTTTCTGCATCAGGCTAAACATGCTGAATTTTACCCTCCCGGACTCGGCACAGCTATGCCCCGCATAAAAGGAGCTATTTACACTCAGCATATCCTCGTATCCCGGCACCAAATCCCCGGGAATCAGTGCCAAAAATTGCTCTCGAAATTCGTCCAGGCTTTGAAACGGCACTGAATTCCTTCGCAAAATCAGAGGCTCAAGCATCGCTGGATCTACCGGCTGTTCCGCACTGAATAGCGCAAGTACTCGAGCGGACGCGGTATTAACATTGACTGATACCAGTGATTCACTATTTGCTACTGGCAGTGCACTGACCCAAGGCAAGAGCGCTGCAATGATCTGGCGATTGAAATCTTTGATATTTGCGATTTCAGATACCGAGGCAATCCCTCGATTAGCACTCCGATATGGTATTTCAAGACCTGTGTAGAAGAAATCCTCAGCGCCGGTGGTGCCAATAGTGTTTTCATCATTGTCTACCCAGTCAATCATCGGATCGACCAATTCGGGATTGAGTTCAAGAGAAACCAGAAGGTTTTGGAAAATCTGATACCAGTACACTGGTTCCTCCTCTTCTTCATCCGGATCGTTTTCAGTATTATTTTCGTCTCCGCCTGCATTGTTATTTGATTGATCGGGCGACTGTTGTTCCTGATTCTGTTGATTCTGGTCTCGCTGCTTACCTTCTACCAAATTGTTTATATTTAACCGGCCCTGAAGATCGTCAACCGTCATTAACAGCAAAGTACCGGTATCACCAACCTCCACGGGCGGACCCAGGTTACCCCAAATTTCACCACGATGGTCGATGATCGCGCTTGCTTCATTGGAGTTTAACTGATCATCTGTCATATCCTTTTCCAGCACCTTCACAACCCATTGCTCGCCACTCAGATTAACCTGGTATCCCTGCTCCGCCAGACCAATATTTTCAACCCGGCGAATAGCAAGACTCTGATCTTCTGCAGTATAGATCGCGAGCGTTGCCAAAACGGCAAGAATCAATAGAATCGAAATGAGAGCCACACCGCGATGCTGCGATTTCAATCTCAGCGCCCCGCAAGTATTTTGATCACGCACCATTGGCGAGATCAAACAGTCTGCGATAGCTCTTTTCATCATCCATATTGATCAGCAGCTCGGTAGCATAGGGTAAAGCATTAGGATCCAGTTCGAACAGCTGTTGCACCCCGAGTTCGTCGCTCCACTGATAGTGCAACATATCTATCTGGGCCACACCTTGCAATACCAGCCTGCTTTGAGGCTCGCTATCCTGAACCCGGTCGAGCACCAGCCAGTTATCCCGATACAATGCGCCATCCACCAGTCGCCAGGCTACCCGACGCAGTCTGGTGCTGCCTGGCACCTCGATGTCCGGTTCAGAGATCGTGATGCGAAAAAGTTCTCCATTTATTGAACCCGCTTCACCGATGTAAGCGGCCTCAACATCCCCGTACTCCCCTCTAACTGGTCGATTGACCATATATCGCAGATCTCGTTCGAGCAGGGTAAATGTTCTTTGCAGATGCTGCAATTCTCGTTGGTTGACCTCAAGACCTTCCCTTACCTTCAAATACTGACTTAAGGTGACATAACAAATCGTCGCAATTACAGCGAACACACCGACCGCAACCATGACCTCGATAAAGGTGAAACCCAATTGAGACTTAAATCGGTTGGTTTTCTTATCGGGAGTAATCATTGTGTGGTTTGATCGGCCGATTTATATCGCGCAACATATCCAGTTAGACTCGTGACATTTCGATCGTCGGAATCTGCAAATACCGTGATATCGACTTTAGATATATTTGGATCAGCAGTACTCGAAAACTCTTCCTCAATCCGCCATTTGACTCCACCCATCTCGGCTTGGCCTGACTGTCCTCCGGTGCTGCTGAATTGTCTGTACATACGCAGCTCGGCCATACGATTGCTGGCAACCCAGGTTCCGAGTGTGCGCTGTTTCAGTTGATCCGCAACTCCTACGTTGCTGATCATGGATTTCGAAATGGCACCCAATCCTATCGCCGCCACTGCCAGAGCCACCATCACTTCTAACAATGTAAATCCGTAACCTCTCTTATCAGATTTTTTCATCTGACATCACTGGATTCATTTCATTATCGAGGGAAATGACGAAACGGTGTTGGTCTCCTTTAAAGCTGGCGATAAATGGTCTGATTATTCCATTGGGTTCCACCAGGACCAAATTTTTTGGCGTGGCATTGGGTTCCTGTTTAGCCTCACCTTCTTGGGTCTGCTGAGCAGACTGATCCTGCTCAGATCCCTTCTTCTCCTGCAAAAGTCTCAGCTCTATAATGATGGGGTCCGGCACCACGCGCTCCCGTAACACTTCAACTTTATCAATCTGTGTCCATTTATCTCTGAGCTCCCAAAAGCGATAACGACCGTCAGTCCTACTAACCTCTATTCCCATCGGTAGACCGGTAAATGTGGCTTCATCCCTAAGGTGGTCGACAAGGGCAACAAATCTCCGCGCTTCCAGTTTGGCAATATCATCAGCGTTCCTGTCAATTTTAATTGCAACAAGACCAATCATCAGGCCGATCAGGAAAACGGTCAATAACATTTCCAGCAGTGTAAAACCGGCACTGCGATGTCGTATACAAGGCGCGGAAGAAAAGCCAGCCCCTATCAGCAAAGATTGATGATTTGAGATTCCGTTTATTTGATTTCGTCCATATTCCAATTACCAATATCCCTGTTAATATCATCTCCACCAGCCTGACCATCTGCACCAAGACTCCAGATATCGAATTCCAGATGTTGTCCCGGATACTGATACACATAATCATTGCCCCATGGATCCTTTGGTAACGAATCCCCTTCTAGATAGCCGCGGCCATCCCGAGAACCGGATAAAAGCGCGTCCAGTCCATCAGAACTGGATGGAAACTTGGCATGGTCAAGCTTATAAAATTTGAGCGCGGTGGAAAGCTGGTTAATATCAGCTTTGGCCGCAACTTGCTGAGACTGATCCAACCTACCAAGCACTCTTGGCAGAATCATTGTTGCAAGCATTCCGATAATCACTACTACAACCATAATCTCTATCAGAGTGAAACCGCTTTGCTTGCCAATATTTAACATGCAGTGCCTTTGATCTTTGTTTCTCACCTTTTTTAATCCATACAGTAATTTTGTTGCCCGGAATGATATAGCAATTAAGAGTACTTGCATAAGCATGGGCAAATTTGCTCGGCCAAATAACCCATTTGAATTCAACTTATCAACTGATTTAAGTCAAAAATTGGAAGCAAAATCGCCAGCACGATAATGAGCACAACAATCCCCATCAACAGAATCATAATCGGCTCAAATAAACTGACCACGACTGAAATTCGAGCTTCTGCTTCACGTTCGAGCGCAGAGGCCGATTTCTCAAGCATTTCACCAAGGCGCCCACTTGACTCACCACTGGCTACCATTTGGGTGAATAAGGGTGGAAAGGAATTGCGCCGTTGCAACGCTCGGTTAATACTGGCTCCTTGTTCTACTTCTAAAGTGGCTTGCTGCAATTGCTTCTTCAAAACGCGATTGAGTACCACTTCAGCACTGCTGCGTAATGCCGAAATCAGAGGTACGCCGCTGCCAATCAAGATCGATAACGTCCTGGCCATACGAGACGTATTCAGGCTTCGCGACAAGCGACTAATCCCGGGCAGAACCAGAATCAGTTTATGAAAAGTATATCTTGGGCCATCAAACCTTAAAACAATAGTAAGCGCCACCAGAACCCCCAGTAACAGCACCAGCATCACCAGGCCATTGGCCTGCAGAAATTCACTAATACTTATCAACACGCGCGTAAGGGCCGGTAATGCCTGATCATTATCCTCGAACACTTTAACCACCTGAGGCACCACATAAGTCATAAGACCTATTATTATGGTTATCGACACTAGAGTCAGCAGGATAGGATACACCAGTGCAATGCCCAGTCGTTGCTGCAACCCCTGTTTTGCTTCTGTGTAATCGGCCAATCTCTCCAGCACCTCTTCAAGATGCCCGGTCTGTTCACCGGCAGATACCGATGCGACATACAACTCTGGAAATGCTCTCGGAAACATACGAAGCCCGTCGGCAAGAGACCGCCCCTCCACAACCTGGGCTCTTACACCGCTTAATACTGTTTTTACCTTGTGACTCTCTGCCTGCTCAATCAGCCCAGTCAGAGAATCCTCAATGGTCAGACCCGAGTCCAGTAACGTGGCAAATTGCCGCGTGATCACGGCGAGCTCCATATTATTGAGTTTCTTCCTGCCGCCGCCGGTAACGCCCCGCTCCTTGGGTTGATCTTCCACCATTTCCACTGAAAGTGGAGCAAGCCCCTGTTCGCGCAATTGTTGGCGAACCTGACGGGCACTATCTCCAGAGGCTACACCTCGTTTTTTCCGCCCCTTCGAATCGAGGGCCTGGTACTCAAAGGCTCGCACTTAAAGTATATGTGGATTGGCTTACTGGACCTGGGTGACCCTCGCCACCTCATCGAGGCTGGTGGTCCCCGCCAATACCCGAATAACACCGCTTGCCATCAAGCTCGGTGAAGCGGGTCGCGCTTGTTCTAGCATCTGCTCCTCGCTGGCTCGTTCATGAATCAGGGTTCGCAATGGGTCGTCAACCATGATTAATTCGTAAATGCCTATGCGCCCCCGAAAACCCGTAAAGTCACAGTGTTCACAGCCACTGGAATGGTAAATAGGGCCACCTGCATATTGATTACCCATCAGCTCACGCTCTGCCTCATTAGGCTGTACCTGCTGACGGCATTTTGTACAGAGCTTCCTTACCAGCCGTTGAGATACAATGCCAATCAAACTGGAAGCAATCAGAAAGTCTTCGACTCCCATGTCAATCAAGCGAGTCACCGCACCTATCGCTGTGTTGGTATGCAGGGTAGACATCACTAAATGTCCGGTGAGACTCGCCTGTACCGCAATTTCAGCGGTTTCCAGGTCGCGGATTTCCCCAACCAATACAATGTCTGGATCTTGACGCAGTATGGATCGCAGCCCGCTGGCAAAAGTGAGGCCTATTCTTGGGTGAACCTGGATCTGCCCGACGCCATCAAGATCATACTCTACCGGGTCCTCGATGGTCAGGATATTATTCTTCTTCCGATCGAGATTTGAAAGTCCAGCATATAACGAAGTGGTTTTTCCCGAGCCGGTAGGCCCGGTAACCAGCAGGATGCCATGGGGAGACGAAATTAGTCGCTTGAATTTTTCTAGGGTTGGCTCGTCCATACCCAGACTTTCGAGCTCCATCCTGCTGGCTTTTTTATCCAGCAATCGAAGCACCACTCTTTCTCCATATTGAGTCGGCAAAGAGGAAACCCGAACATCCACCGGGCGGTCTCCAACAACTAATGAAATACGCCCGTCCTGTGGTAAACGTTTTTCGGCGATATCCAACTTAGCCATAACCTTGAGACGTGAAATCAACGCACTGTGAATGACACGCTGCGGTTCGAGAATATCTCGTAAAATGCCATCAATACGAAATCTAACCAATGAACGTTTTTCAAAAACCTCCAGATGTATATCGGAAGCATTTTCTCTTATCGCCTGGGTCAATAGCGCATTGATCAATTTGACCACTGGCGCGTCATTGGAAGCTTCCAGCAAGTCGGTAGTTTCTGGCATTTCGCTGGCGAATAACTCCAGATCGATATTGTCATCCAGGTCACTGGCCATCTCTGTAGCTTCGGATTGTCCCTTATCGAAAGCCTGTCTCAGTAGATGTTCAAATCCAGATTGGGGCATTTCATTGAACTGAATCCGCGTACCCAATCGTCTGCGTAATTCACTGAATAACTCTATACCTGGTTTTTTTACACAGACTACCTGAACTCCAAGTTCATCTTGTTCAATTGCCACAACGCCGTGACGTTTGCAAAAAGCATATGTCAACTTCGACACCACATCCGAATCAATTCGATCTATCCAACTTAGCGGATTGTGTAATTCACTCAGCTGCGAGAACCCGGATTCTCTGAAAATGTCACTATTTTGCCGTGCTTCCATATCGCTTAACGTTTGTCGGAATCATCCCAGTCAACTGGTTTCAATTGTGGCGGATCGTCACGCAGCAATCGTCTGGTTTCCTGTTGTGCTTCCACTTCTTCATTGCGGATAAATTCATAGCGCTCTTCAGTCAGTAAGGCCAGATCCTCTGGAGTCCGAATTATTTTTGGACGCAGAAAAACCATCAGGTTAGTTTTAACCGCTTTTTTGGTTTTTTTACGAAATAATAACCCCAGCAAAGGAATCTTCCCTAGCACCGGCACCCACTCGTGCGTATCCACCGAATCATCACGAATTAACCCGCCCAACACGATTATCTGTTGATCGTCTACCTGCACGGTTGCTTCGATCGAACGGGTATCAGTGATCAGATCCGAAGCACCCTGGACCGTGGTCGGAGCGACGCTTGAGATCTCCTGTTCGATTTCCAGACGAATAGTATTACCCTCATTAATCTGCGGTGTTATTCTTAGAGTAAGACCTACGTTTTTCCTTTCAATGGTTTGAAAAGGATTCACCACTCCGACAGCATTGCCGTCACCATCAGCAGTTATGTTAGTGGCCGACGCAGTGCTGGTAAAGTTTCCCGTAACAAAAGGCACTTCCTGGCCCACCACAATTTCCGCAGCCTCATTATCTAGCGTCAGCAGGTTGGGCGTTGAAATAATATTGGTATTACTATCTCCCCGCAATGCGTGCAGCACCACATTAAGATTGGGCACAACCGCCCCCGACAAATTAGTAAAAAATCTGTCTATATATCCGAGCTCGACCCCTCCCACCGATTCGCTGAACCCGGTATTAAAATTCACATCCCCTCCGGAGCTGGTCCTCTTATTCGCATTCCAGTCGACACCGAGCTCTGATTCCTTGTTGGCCGACACCTCGGCAATGATCGTTTCAACAAATACCTGTGCACGCCGAATATCCAGTTTCTCTATTACCGATTTAATCTCCTCAAAAGAGGATTGATCCGCCCGTATTACCAGAGCATTACTCTGCTCGTCGGCCTGAACCGAGACTTCGGGCAGCGGTACCGCGCCCGTCTCGTTCTGGGTAGCGGGTTGTTGCAGACCACCCAGCAGAGTAACCAGGTCTGCCGCTTGGGCGTATTTAAGGTATACCACATGGGTATCTCCCGCCTCAGGCCGGTCAACATCGAGCTGGTCAATCAAGGCTTGGATTACGGGAAACTCTGCTTCAGGCGCCTGCACAATCAAGGCATTAAGACCCTCATCAACCTGCACGCTGACATTGGCGACCGGTTGTCCCGTCCGACTGCTCTCTGCATTCAAGGAAGATAAAGTTTGACCAATAATTTGTGACATCTTGGTCGCATCAGCGTGTGCAAGATATAACACTCTGATATCCACCCCTCTCTGTTCCGTATCCATCCGCTTTATCATCCCAAGTGTCCGACTAATATTGGCAGCGGTTCCAGTCAGGATCAACGTGTTACTTCCTGCATGGGGCGCAATGTGGTCCGTAGGGGGTAAAAGGGGACGCAGGATCGGCAATAGCTCTACTGCCGAAGCGTGTTCAAGTGTGACGATATGGGTTATCTGTTCGTCACTTCCTGAAGGGGATTCGTTTGTGGGGGTAGGATGCTGCTTGACCAGGTTCTTGGGTAAAATTTTAATCACCTCACCACTTGGTATCGCGGCAAAATTACTGACCTCCAGTACCGACAAGAATATTTCGTAAAGCTTATCCGCAGGCAATCCGACACCAGATACTAGGGTAACTTTACCTTTGACACGGGGATCGACAATAAAACTTTTCTCCGTTACCTGAGAAACTAAACTGATCAGCGCGTTTATATCTGCGCCCTGGAAGTTCAGAGTAATGACGTCTTCGCCATTCTCCCCCGCAGCCCTTGCGATCTGAGAGGTGTCAGTGGATCCCAACGCTGCAGTCGAGCCATTATCCGTCTGCGCCAGCAGCACCTGGGATTCTATTGCGCCAATTTCGTCCACCACTCGAGCGAGCTCCGAGGGATTCAAGTCGACCACAACACCGTCAGTATCTAATTCTTCCTGTTCGTATGCATATCGTATGTCGATACCCGGGTTAACAATCTGGCTAGCATAGAACTGCAGATCCTGCTGGAAAGACAAATCTACTACTGCGCCATTTTCCACGGCCGGGGACTGCGCCCATAGTGGATGGATCAGCCCAAATACAAGACATGCTGTCAACACCACAGGTAATCCCTGTCGCGAATTAAACAGACCAGGCTGGGTTTGTCTTGTCATGTTAGCGAGCAATTCTTTCATCCAGGCAGATAAATTCCCATTTTATGCCCCTCAGGCCAGGTTTTCCAAACGAATCGCGGTGATTTTACTTGTCACCGCATCGAGTTTCTCAATCTGCTCAACGGCGTTTGACATGTAATTTCCTGGGGTGACCTGGGTCAGCATGATAATTGTTACCTCCTTACCTTTAGCATCATGACCCTTTTGTAATATGGTCGCAATACTAATCTCACTATCACCAAAGATACGGGTAATTGCAGCCAGCACCCCGGGGCGATTAATTACAGACATGCGGAGATAGAAAGCAGTCTCAACCTGGCCGATATGCATGATCGGCAGCGCTGCCAGTGATCCAGGCTGGAATGCCAAGTGCGGCACCCGATTGTTTGGATCACTTGTAAGCGCGCGCACCACATCTACGATATCGGCTACGACCGCTGAACCAGTGGGTTCAGCCCCGGCCCCGGCCCCATAATAAAGGGTTGGACCAACCGCGTCAGCCATCACCAGAGCCGCATTCATCACCCCATCTACATTGGCGATCAGCCGTTGTTCGGGTATTAGCGCAGGATGCACCCGAAGCTCAATACCATCTTGGTTTCGCCTAGCGATACCAAGATGCTTGATTCTGAAACCAAGCTCGCCGGCATATCGTATGTCGTCAATAGTTACCCCAGTAATACCCTCAACATAGACCTTATCAAACTGCAGTGGGATGCCGAACGCTATGGAGGCTAAAATGGTCAGTTTGTGCGCGGCGTCTATGCCTTCGATATCGAATGTTGGATCTGCCTCAGCATAGCCAAGTGACTGCGCTTCCTTCAGCACTTCGGAAAAATCTAACCCATCCTGTTCCATCCTGGTCAGTATGTAATTACAGGTGCCGTTAATTATCCCGGCGAGCCATTGAATCCGATTGGCGGAAAGTCCTTCTCGTAAAGATTTTATGATGGGTATACCACCGGCTACCGCCGCTTCGAACGCCACCATTAAACCTTTCTCTTGGGCTTTCTCAAAAATGTGATTTCCGTGCAGCGCTATCAATGCCTTATTCGCCGTGACCACGTGCTTGCCGTTCTCTATGGCTCTCAGCACAACTTCCCTGGCAATCCCGTCCCCCCCGATGAGCTCAACCACAATATCAATGTCAGGATCGTTCACCACCTGCATCGGATCATCGGTCAGCTCTATGCCGGTGGTATCAACCATTCTTTGTTTGGCCAAATTCTGCACCGCAGCCCGTGTTACCCGTATATCTCTACCCGCCCGACCGGCAATATCACGGCTATTCCGTTGAAGTATTTCCAGGGTGCCTGCACCGACGGTCCCAAGGCCGATCAAGCCAATTTTGACAGCATTCACAGTGATAAATTTACAAACAGAGAATTGGTTACAATCCAGGTTAATTGTGCGCTTGTTAACAGATTGAAGGCATACTTTACCTTCGGCACAACAGGCGTTATGTATTCAGCGAGTCACTACTAAGTCCATGCAACTTAATCTTGAGCGGCCAACACAGCCCAATATTATTCGTAGCGTAAGCAACAATACGCAAAGCTTCCATATTGTAGTCGGAGAAACTGCCTTCACGCAGAGCGTGATATTAACATCCGAGAGCATTGATTTGTGGGAAGTTACCAACATTTCCGAACTTGAAACACATCATTTTGAACAGCTGGCACTGTATCCAGTTGAGGTGATTGTGCTCGGCACAGGAACGTCAATCGAGTTCCCGGACCCAGCGCTGTCTCAGGCCCTGATGGAGAATCACATTGGTCTAGAGGTCATGGACACGGTGGCCGCATGCAGGACCTATAATGTTCTTGCCGGAGATGGCAGAAAAGTCGTGGCCGCCTTGATAATGTGGTAAGAGTTGATGTATATCCCCTGCTAAATTGTAAAAAGTGGTTTTATACCCGACTTAGGTTCTATCGGCCTTGCTTTATCGGGCCTAGCCTAGCTGGACCTCGCCTGGTTCGGCCCAGTACAGGACAATTCCTAACCGTGCCGGCAAATTTCCAAATACTCCGCAACCACAGTCGCAAGCCCCCGATCGATGCTCTCCACCGTAAGGGCGTGTCCGATAGAGACCTCAAGAATGTTACCGATAGAGAGAAATTTTTCCAGGTTAATCAGATCGAGGTCGTGTCCCGCATTGACCCCCAAGCCGTGCAAAACCGCTAAGTCTTTAGCCGATTTGTACTTCTCTAATACCACATCCTGCTGCTCGCTAGCATAAGTATTGGCATACTGCTCAGTATATAGTTCTATGCGGTCATATCCGCTCTGCGCAGCCGCCTGCACCTGATCACAGTCGGGGTCCAAAAAAAGCGCAGCCCGACTTCCAACCGCATGAATGCGTTTCAGCGCCGGTGTAAGCATGGCGAGATTGTGCTCTACTGACCAGCCATGATCTGAGGTTAATTGCTCGGTAGTATCCGGCACCAGCGTACACTGATCTGGTCGGGATCTCTCAATCAGCTGAAGAAATTCCTCGGACGGATAGCCCTCAACATTAAACTCCACATCGTCAAAATCTCGAACCAGATCTGACAAGTCCAAAGTATCGGCCTGAGTGATATGTCGTTCGTCCTGACGTGGGTGTACAGTAATTCCGGCGACCCCCATAGCAATTAGCTTATTGGCATACAACACTACATTTGGATAATCCCTGCCTCGGGAATTCCGCAGTAATGCAATTTTATTAAGATTTACGCTCAGAGCGGTCATAGTAAAAAGTGTCGATTTAATGGTCAGAATATCACAAGAATCTCACGAAGCTGCAACTGTAAAATGCCACATAAACTTTGAACCTTTAAGCAAATTATGGTTCTATTTGGTATCGAAATATTTGAGATTTTAAGATGAAAAAATATTGGTTGATTGTTGCAGGTGGTGTAGCTATCAGCATGAGTCTGGTACTGGGTATTGGGATTAAACAATCGCCGTCCTCGATTACAAATGCTGGCCCAGTGAGCGCCGCCTTGGCTGAGACCGAGCCCGGTCTCAGGGTCGCAACCTTTGCAGGGGGGTGTTTCTGGTGTGTCGAGTCGACATTCGAAAAATATCCTGGCGTGGTTACAGCGGTTTCTGGCTACGCCGGAGGCACCACCCAGAATCCAACTTACTACGACGTTGGGAGCGGTAAGACCGGCCACACCGAAGCGGTCCAAATTCAATATGACCCTGTTAAAACCTCATATGCAGCGCTATTGCACTATCTTTGGCGCGAAATCGATCCGACAGATGCAGAGGGGCAGTTCGTAGACCGGGGCAGCATGTATCGCCCGGCGGTGTTCTATCATAACGAAGAACAAAAACAACAACTATTGGATTCTCTCGAGGATCTGCGAACGTCAGGTAGATTCGCCGAACCTCTTCAGGTTGAGGTATTGCCATTTGATAAATTCTGGGAGGCTGAGGATTATCATCAGGATTACTATAAAAAAAGCCCATTGCGGTACAAGGTTTATCGTCATGGCTCGGGACGCGACCAGTTTCTTGAACGTGTGTGGGGCGAACAGCTACACGCAAAATACAAACCAGAAGGCGGAGAATTAGAATCCTCAGAAACAACTGGCAGCGATACCCAGTCAAACACTCAGATGCAGCCGGATTCGGATCAGATGGTGTCCTATGTAAAGCCCTCTGACCAAGAACTGCGTTCACGACTCACACCGCTGCAATATAAAGTAACTCAACACGAAGGCACTGAACGACCCTTCGCTAATGAATACTGGGACAACAAAGAAGAGGGCATTTATGTCGACATTACGAGCGGAGAACCACTTTTCTCCTCGGTCGACAAATTCAAATCGGGCACTGGCTGGCCAAGTTTCAGTAAACCGATAGATGATCAATATGTGATCGAAGAATTAGACCTCAAACTTGGCATTCCACGCACCGAGGTGCGCAGTAAATACGGCGACGCCCATCTTGGACATGTTTTTAACGACGGCCCAGCGCCAACTGGTCTTAGATACTGCGTCAATTCCGCATCCCTGAGGTTCGTACCCAAGGATCAGCTAAGTAACAATGGCTACGGTAAATATGCTGAAATGTTTGGACTATAATAACAACACATTTAAGTAAATAACCGATCCGGACGCCCTCAGTCCCGCTCTACTCTCGGCCCCTGTCTGGAGTCTGAAACACAATGAAGATGTCGCCCTGGGTTTCTGCCCTGTCAGACCTGTTTCTCTTAGCCATCGGGCTGCTGTTGCTGTTAGTTTTTGTTGTTTATGTGCGAGATGTCACCCAGACCAAGGATGCGGTATTACGCAACTATCCCGTTATTGGTCACTTCCGCTATATATTCACCACGCTCGGTGAGTTTTTTCGTCAATACTTCTTTGCAATGGACCGGGAAGAAATGCCCTTCAATCGAGCCGAACGGCAATGGATAGAGCGAGCGAGTAAAGACAAAAGCACTACTATCGCGTTTGGTTCAACCAAGAGCCTGGAACATCCTGGAACTTTAATCTTCGAAAATGCTGCCTTCCCTTTACTTGATGAGGACAAACAATCTCCGGCGGCTGTAGTGATTGGCGAGGGTTATTGCGAAAAACCCTATGCAACAAACTCGATTATTAACATTTCGGCCATGAGTTTTGGTGCCATTTCCAAACCAGCAGTAAAAGCCCTTTCTAAAGGTGCCCATATGGCTGGATGCTGGCTCAATACTGGTGAAGGGGGGCTGTCCTCCTACCATCTGGAGGGTGGTGCGGATATCGTGTTCCAATTTGGAACCGCCAAGTATGGCGTACGGAATCAAGAAGGCTATCTGAGCGAAGAAAAACTTCGTCAGGTAGCATCTCATGATCAAATAAAAATGATTGAAATTAAGCTATCCCAGGGCGCTAAACCAGGTAAAGGCGGGATTCTACCCGCGTCTAAAGTGACCTCAGAAATTGCGGCGATTAGAGGGATCCCGGAAGGACAGGCATCGATCTCACCCAACCGGCATCTTGACGTGGACTCAGTGGACCACTTGCTTGAATTAATCATCAAAGTCAGGCAGGTGACCGGAAAGCCCGTGGGAATAAAGGCTGTGATCGGCGGTATGGACTGGCTCAATGATTTGTTCGGAAAAATTCGTCAACGCGGTCTTGATTCAGCGCCAGATTTTATTACTCTCGACAGCGGTGATGGTGGCACCGGGGCTGCGCCTATGACTCTTATGGATCATGTTGGCCTCCCCATTCGAGAATCATTACCGATGTTAGTAGACGCTCTTAAACAGTTCGGACTTCGACACCGAATCAAGGTTATAACCTCGGGCAAGCTGGTTAACCCCGCTGGCATTGCCTGGGCACTATGTACCGGCGCTGATTTCGTCAATTCCGCGCGTGGATTCATGTTTGCACTTGGGTGTATTCAGTCATTAAAGTGCAATAAAAACACCTGCCCCACTGGAATTACCACCCATGACAAACGCTTACAAAAAGGGCTGAATCCCGATGACAAAGCGGTAAAGGTTGCTAACTATGTAGGTCAGGTCACCGAAGCGGTGGAAATTATTTCCCACGCATGCGGGGTATCCGAACCAAGAAGTTTGACAAGAGATCATGTCAGGTTGGTACAACGAAGCGGCCGATCGGTAAGGATGAGCGAGCTATACCCGGAGCCAACCACCTTATTGCCGTGAGGCTATAGTTTTACCATTGCCAACTGTGCCATCGATTGACCAGCAATGCCGCTTTGAAAATACCTGAGAACCCTTCTATGGTCTTGGCAAACCATCGTCTCCGTATAGCTTATCGAATCCAAAGTGCATAAGTATTCGATAACCCTGATCAATTTGTGAAGTGCTCAGTTCATCTTTCCAAGCCGAGATCGGAGACTGATTGGTTTCGATAGTGCTCTCTTTTCCTGCAACACGAGTGGCTTTGTTGACTAATCGAGCGGGCAGTTTCACTGGCGGCAAGTCGGGATCGTTTTTGATAAAGCGCAGCGTCTCGGAGATCTCTCGATCTGGATTCAAATACACCTGTTCATAATAAAGCACTTTTAGCTCCCCTTTATTAAACTGTTGCAGCGGAACGTAATTAATTATTGCCCAAATCAATAATTGTTTTTGGACATAGTCTCCCTGCTCGCTTACCCTATGGATCAGATCCTCGTGCTCAAGTAAGTAATCCTGCTGCAGATAACGTTGATTCCAAAGGTCCAATGGATCCACCACCCATAACCAGTCATGTTTCTTTGCCTTCGATAAAGCCACCGCAAAGGGATTACGAATCAATAATATTGGTCTTATTGAGGGATGGCGCTGGCATGCCCAGTAGCAAAGCAAGTTAGCGAAAATATCCTTGAGCAGAATCCCGTTATAGAAAAATGAGCGATTGAAGCGATTCACTCTGTGATGCGAGAATCTGCCGCTTACGAGGTCGTCAATATACGTTTCGAGCTGAGGGTAGGCCTGTCCGGGCCTGACATATTCCAAGGGTAGTAAAAAATTAACCTGCTCGATTAATTCTGGGTGAAACGGCTCGAACATTTCACGATAACCCCGGCGATAATTTACCAACCTGGACACCCATGTGGTACCGCTTCGTCCGTCGCCTACTATCCATGCGACCTCGCGGTAGTTTCCAAGCTTGTAGTTTGCTTTCAAGACAGCGGCCAGGAATTTGCGGGAAAGATTTTTTACACCTTCGCTCATTGAGTTAAACCTGCTTCAGAGCCAGTAGCAGCCGAAGTCACATCTTGATATAGAGAGCGCGCATCAGGCATAGATCAGCGAGAAACCAAGGAATACAGGTGTCAAAATCGCTGCGATAACATTTGCCCTGAGAAAAGGCAGGAGTTTATCGATTGATTCAGAATTTTTACGCGCACCGATATATGCTGCTAAGCCACTAAGCATCGGAATTGATCCAGTAATACTTCACCTCAGCAAAAGACTAGAGGCCATGCCAAGCACAATGAGAACTGTGGCTGCCAGAGCAAACAGCGCCACGCTTAGCACTAGTTTGCTGGACGAGGGATCAGTGAGCAATGCGCCACCGCTAAACGGAGTTTTCAATGTCTTAAAATCCAGCCCACTCAGAAAGTCCAAGTAATCGTTAAGAGTATTGACGCTGATATGAGCCGACAATCCACCGATTAATACGAGAATAACGGTTTTAGGATCAATTTCCGCTGCAGTCATTCGGGCAGTGCAATAACCCAGAAAAATACACGCTGGTGTCAGCACTAAAAACGGCGGCCGAATAGTCATGAGCAGTGCTATGAGTCTATTAATCTGCCTACTCCATCAAGGTCACTTCGCCGAAAGCTGTCGCTGTCTTGCCACCTCGAACAATATTACTCCTGTGGCGACCGACACATTAAGACTTGATACGGCGCCTGCCATTGGAATCCGAGCTATCTGGTCACAGTGTTCCCGTGTCAGGCGCCTAAGACCCTTGCCCTCCGCTCCCATTACAATCGCAGTACTCCCGCTAAAATTAAGATCATATAGGTCACTGTCACCTTCTTCCGCTGCGCCAGTAATCCAGACACCCATCTTTTTGAGGCTTTCGAGACACCTGCTAAGGTTGGTTACATAGTAAACTGGAATTCGATCCGCGGCCCCTGCCGCAACTCTTCGAACGGTCTGGTTCACCGGCGCGGCGCCATCCTTGGGCAGCACCACAGCGTCCACCCCGGCTCCTTCCGCCGTGCGCAGGCATGCTCCTAGATTATGAGGGTCCTGAACTTGATCTAAAACCAAAAGCAGTGGTTGATGTTTGACCAATTCAAGCCTTCTATACAACGCCGATTCATCTTGCAGTTCGGGCGACCTTATTTCCACCAACACGCCCTGATGTCGTTGCCCGCCGGACTTCTGATCAAGAGTAGATTTGTCAGTTCGAATGAATTTAACGCCGGCCTGCTGGGCTTCTACAGTGAGCTTGGCGACACGTGCATCATGTCGACTGCTGTCAATCCACAGCTGTATTACAGTATCGGGCGCGCGGCGTAAGGCTGACCCTACCGCATGAAAACCGCATACAATTTCTCTAGCGAGAGTTTTGCTTTCGATTTTTACTGGGTTTCCCGCGCGATTGGATTTTTTGGTCACTCTTATGTGTCCCGCTAGTCGCTTGTTTACCTGCTTTTTTGTCTCGGCTTCTTGACTTCTTTTGCTTTAGGCGTTCTTTTTCCGCACGCCTATCACTTGACCTGCCAACTGATTCAGATTCTGACTGATTGTATTTTTTCGATTCTCCAGCTGGTAGTTCAAAATCAATTCTCGCCAGATCAAGATTTACATTACTGACCCTGACTCTCAGTCGATCGCCCAAGCGAAATCTTCGCCCACTGCGATCACCAACCAATTGAAAATTCAACGGATCAAACCGGTAGTAATCACTGCCAAGAGCAGTGACATGAATCAGGCCGTCTACAAATACATCGTCGAGCTGAACAAAAACTCCAAACTCCTTAACTCCGGAAACAACGCCATCAAACTCCTCGCCAACTTTGTCCTGCATAAATTCAGCCTTGAGCCAGCCCACTACATCTCGAGTGGCATCATCTGCCCGGCGCTCGGTGAACGAACAATGCTCTCCGATTTTGCCAACACTGGCATTTTTTGGACCCACCCTTCGGTCGTTCTGATCAATAATTTTTCTGATTAAGCGATGGGCCACCAGGTCGGGGTAGCGCCTGATCGGAGATGTAAAGTGAGTGTATACGGGATACGCCAAGGCGAAGTGCCCCAGTATCTCAGGACTGTACTCGGCTTGACTCAAGCTGCGCAGGAGCACTGTCTGCACAACTCCTGCGATCTCCGGTCGAACCTTGCTCGCGGCAAGTAGACGACTGTAATCCGCCGCGGAAGGTTCATTTCCGCCCTCAAGATGCAAGCCTAAGCCTTTAAGGAATGTATGCAGATCTGCTACGGACTCGTTATCGGGCCCAGTATGGTTACGATAAATTCCCTGTTCGCCAAAGTGATCCTGGATCAGTTCGCCCGCGCAAACATTAGCTGCCAGCATGCATTCCTCAATAATACGATGCGCCACATTGCGCTCTCTAACGCTAACTCTGTCTATTCGCTGCTGATCGTCGAAATGAATTAAAGGTTCAGGAAATTCAAAATTAATCGTGCCTCGCTTGTCTCTTTGTTTAGCCAATGCCTTATATAGTGCATACAAGCTATCGAGCTCAGTCAAAATACTTGAACACTGACTCCTTGCAGTTTTGTCCATTTTGTCAACAACTTGAGCAACTGCATCGTAAGTCAAGCGTGCTCGTGAACGCATAAGACCCGGAAAAAATGAAAAGTCCAAGATTTTTCCAGCACGACTGACTTGCATATCACACACCATGCAACATCGATCCTCCATTGGATTCAGCGAACAGATTCCGTTGGATAATAGCTCCGGCAACATCGGCACTACTTTGTTAGGAAAATAAACTGAGTTTCCTCGATTAAATGCCTCCTGATCCAAAGACGAATCTAGTTTGACGTAGTGACTGACGTCTGCAATTGCAACCACCAGTCTCCATCCACGCTGATTGGGCTGGCAGAAAACGGCGTCGTCATAATCCTTTGCATCCTCTCCATCAATAGTCACCAGCGGCAGATCACGGATGTCTTCCCTACCCTTATCAAGGCCAGCCGTTTGAAACCTTCGGATTTGACGCTCCAATTGCTGCTCAACTTCAGACGGCCATTGCACGGGTATCTCGTGCTTTCGGATCGCAATTTCAGTTTCCATGCCAGGGGCTAGCTCGCTGCCCATAATATGGCAAATACGCCCCACCGCATGATGATGCTGCACCGGATGCCTGATAATTTTGACGACGACAATGTCCCCGCTCTGGGCAGCGCCAATGTGTTCAGGGGGAATGGCGATATCACGGCCAAAGCGACTATCGTCAGGCTCGACGAATCCGACCCCACCCTCGAACTGGAAATGACCCACGATCTCGCGTTCCGGATCGACAATCACTTCAACAATAACCCCTTCCTTGCGGCCACGAGCATCGATGTTTTTTAGTTTAGCTACGACATGATCGCCATGCAGCGCTTTTCGCATCTGTCTATGATGAAGATAAAGATCATCTCCTCCCTGGTCCGGACGCACGAAACCGTAACCATTAGCATGCCCGATGACCCGACCGGTAAACGCTCCCATTTTGTCTGGCAGGGCATACCGCCCCTTTCGATCGATAATCACCACACCCTGGTTCTGTAAACGGTCCATGCGGCTGGACAGCGCCTGCTTGGCATCCTTTTGATCGAGCCCAAAGTGTCTGCAAATCGCCTGAAATGTGACGGGCTGTCCCAACTCTGACAGCAACTCGATTAGGAGCAGCCGTGAGGGCACAGGAATTCCCGAATTATCAGCGACTCGAAATCCTTTCTTTTTTAAATCTCTCATGTGGAATATTGGTTCCTGAGGTTTTCCCTGTTAGCATACCGTGTTGACTTGTGCGATGCAGCAAAACGAGCAGGGTTTTGACTCTCCTGATACGAATCTATCAATCGGCCGCACATATAAAAAACTTATACAAACTGAAAAATAGTGCACTGTTCTCGGTATTATGACTTGGCCTTCGAGAGACTTAGAACAACATCACTAAACATGACAGATTTCCTTTTTATTTATTTGAAAATGCTATGAAAATTGGTATCCCACGGGAGATCCAGGTAAACGAGGCGCGTGTCGCCTGCACACCTGAAGAAACCCGCAAACTTATTAAACTTGGCCACCAGGTGCTGGTGGAGACAGGTGCAGGCAAAGCGGCAGGATTTCTTGACCCAGATTTCATAGAGGCCGGTGCGGTTATAGTTAATCATACACTGGATTTATGGCGAGATGCAGAGCTGATTTGTAAGGTTCGCGCACCGCAAATGCACCCGGAAACTGGTCAGCATGAGGTCAGCTTGCTTACCGACGGGAAAACTCTGATATGTTTTCTTGCGCCCGCCCAAAGCGAGGAGTTGCTTAAATCCATAGCCGAAAACAACGCAACCGCCTTGGCCATGGAGGCAATTCCCAGGATTTCCCGTGCCCAGAAAATGGACGCCCTGTCGTCGATGGCGAATATTGCGGGCTACCGGGCTGTCATTGAGTCGGGACAGCATTTTGGACGCTTTTTTACCGGGCAGATCACTGCTGCAGGAAAAGTGCCACCGGCAAAGGTAATGGTGATCGGCGCCGGGGTGGCTGGGCTTGCCGCGATCGGCGCTGCAGTCAGCCTTGGGGCTATAGTGCGTGCATTTGATACTCGGCCCGAAGTCAAGGAACAAATCGAAAGCATGAACGCCGAGTTTCTCGAGCTGGATTTCGAGGAAGAAGGTAGCGGCCAAGGCGGCTATGCCAAGGTCATGAGCAAAGAGTTTATTAAGGCTGAGATGGAATTGTTTGCCGCTCAGGCCAGGGAGGTCGACATTATAATTACCACTGCGCTGATCCCGGGCAAGCCCGCGCCAAAGCTGATTACCCGAGAGATGGTTGAATCAATGAAGCGGGGTAGCGTGATCATCGACCTGGCGGCGGAGCAAGGCGGAAACTGTGAACTCACGGAGCCCGAGCAAGTTGTCGATCACGATGGCGTCACAATTGTCGGATACACCGACTTTCCAAGTCGCATGGCCTCTCAGGCGAGTCAATTATACGCCACGAATATTCGTCACCTGCTGACCGACCTAACCCCTGAGAAGGACGGTCAATTAGTGGTGAACATGGAAGATGTCGTCATTCGCGGTGCGACGGTAGTAAAAGATGGTGAAATTACATGGCCACCACCACCGGTCAAGCTGTCCGCTGCCCCCGCTGCCAAACCGAAGCCAGCACCGGTAGTCGAAGAGCAAAAATCCGAAAACCGCGGCTGGACTACGCTGATCGGAATGGCCGCAGGGGGGTTGGTAATACTGGCCATGGGTTCGGTCGCGCCTCAATCGTTTATGAATCATTTCATCGTGTTTGTGCTGGCCTGTTTTGTCGGCTGGCAGGTGATCTGGAATGTCACGCCTGCATTGCACACACCTCTCATGAGTGTGACAAACGCGATTAGCGGAATCATCGTCATCGGCGCTCTGCTTCAGGTGAATTCGCCCGGCTGGCTCGGAATCGTACTGGCTGTAATCGCTGTGGCGATAGCATCGATTAACGTCGCAGGGGGCTTTTTAGTGACCCAGCGAATGTTGAAAATGTTTCAGAAATAAGAGGCCGCAATCATGAGTAACGGTTTCATTATTTCTGCTTACATCCTGTCCAGTATCCTGTTCATACTAAGCTTGGGTGGCCTGAGCAATCAGGAAACGGCCCGACGGGGAAATATCTACGGCATCATCGGAATGGCCATTGCTATCGTCGCTACCCTGATGAGTGACGAAGTCGGCAATTACGCATTAATTATCATTCCTATGTTAATTGGTGGCGCTGTCGGTGCCTATTTCGCGTCGCGAGTGGAGATGACAGCAATGCCTGAACTGGTAGCTATCCTGCATAGTTTCGTAGGACTTGCCGCGGTGCTGGTTGGATTTGCCACCTATGTCGATCCTGACATTCATTTTGCAGGAGTCGAAAAGACTATCCATGACGTCGAAATTTATCTCGGCATTCTGATTGGTGCTGTGACGTTTACCGGTTCAGTCATCGCTTTCGGTAAGCTTCGAGGGACAATCGGCAGCAAGCCATTGACTCTACCGGGACGACACTGGATTAACCTCGGCATTCTGATTCTCTGTATCTTTCTAGGCAAGGTATTTATCAACACCGATTCAATCGCTGGAGGCATGGCCCCACTTCTAATCATGACTCTTCTGGCTTTTGCCTTTGGTGTGCATATGGTGATGGCGATTGGCGGTGCAGATATGCCGGTGGTGATATCGATGCTTAACAGCTACTCTGGCTGGGCTGCGGCGGCGACAGGATTCATGTTGTCCAATGACCTATTGATCGTCGTGGGTGCATTGGTGGGATCCAGTGGAGCGATACTGTCTTACATTATGTGTCGGGCAATGAATCGAAAGTTCGTTAGTGTCATTATGGGCGGTTTCGGCAGCACCTCATCCGTTGCAGGCAGTGGCAACGAGGCACAGGGAGAGGTCGTACCTATATCGGCGGAAGACACCGCGGAGCTGCTGGGTGATATTGACTCACTGGTGATCGTGCCAGGATACGGCATGGCGGTAGCCCACGCGCAACATCCTGTTTCGGAACTCACCCGCAAGCTAAGAGACAAGGGAGTTAAGGTTCTGTTTGCCATCCACCCCGTAGCGGGCCGAATGCCAGGACACATGAACGTTTTACTTGCGGAGGCGAAAGTGCCTTATGACATTGTTCTTGAAATGGATGAAATCAACGACGATTTTCCGCAAACGGATGCGGTGATGGTAATTGGTGCAAACGACATTGTTAATCCGTCCGCAATCGATGAGCCGGACAGTCCTATAGCCGGCATGCCAGTGCTGGAAGTATGGAATGCCAGGACGGTTATAGTAATGAAACGTAGTATGGCGAGCGGCTACGCTGGAGTGGAGAATCCACTGTTCTATAAAGAAAACACCCGAATGTTGTTCGGGGATGCGAAAGAAAGCATGGAAACCATCATATCAAATCTTTAGTTTTTATTATGCTCTCCAATCAAATGCACCAGCACTGTGATCGGGCTTTTGTTAAATAGGACGTTAACATGTCACAAATACTGAAGTTAGGGATTCCTAAAGGAAGCCTTGAAGCCGCCACCCTAGACCTTTTCGCGCAAGCGGGGTGGAATATTAATACGCGTTCAAGGAATTACTTCCCATCGATAGACGACCCGGAAATCAGTTGTGCTCTAGTTCGCTCCCAGGAAATGGGGCCGTATGTTGCCAACGCAACGCTGGACGTGGGACTCACTGGGCAAGATTGGATTCAGGAAACTGGGGCTGATGTCGAAGTAGTATCGGAACTGGTTTATTCGAAATCGTCTGATCAACCATGTCGCTGGGTGCTGATAGTGAAAAATGATTCAGATATTCAGTCGGTGGAAGACCTTGAAGGTAAAACTGTCTCTACAGAACTGATGGAATTTACCAAACGGTATCTTGTAGAAAGGAATATCACCGCAGATGTGCAGTTTTCCTGGGGTGCAACGGAAGCTAAGGTTGTAGAAGGTTTGGCAGACGCTGCGGTCGAAATAACTGAGACAGGGAGTACGATTCGTGCCCATGGTCTTCGAATTGTATGTGACCTGCTACATACTCATACCGTGCTCGTTGCCAACAGGCAGGCATTACTTGATCCGTGGAAAAGTCAGAAGATCGAGAATATTTCCTTGTTGTTAAACAGCGCATTGGTGGCAAGAGAGAAAGTTCTACTTAAAATGAACGTTGCCTCTAAAGACATAGACAATGTGGCTAAGTTTCTGCCCAGCTTGCATGCACCGACTATCAACAAGCTTTATGACGAAGGATGGCTGGCGGTAGAAACCGTTGTCGGCAAAAACGATGTTCGCGAATTGATTCCGCAATTAAAACGGGCGGGCGCCGAGGGAATACTCGAATTCGAACTTAGAAAGATGGTACGTTGATAGCTTTTATTAAATAGGATTCAACTTTCTGTAATCCCCCCATTTATAACCGAATCTAGAAGTAGGTATAAAATAATTTAAGCTGCTTTTGCTATCTTCTGTTTTGGGGTAATACCACCCAACGCCATATTGGGTCTTTCATTATTGTAACCCCACAACCATTCTGTGGCAGTCCTCTGAGCATGATCGATTGATTCGAATATATGTTCATCCAGCCACTCGTGGCGGACAGTTCGGTTGAATCTTTCAACATATGCGTTCTGTGTTGGCTATCCTGGTTGAATAAATTGCAGACGGAGATTTCTCTTCTTTGCCCAGGCCTGGAATTCTCCACTACACATCTCACTGCCGTTATCTGATCGTATGACCTTTGGCTTACCACGCCATTCGATGACCTGACCGACGCCTTTTTTTTGATTACTTTCAATTCCTCTTCGATGAGGTCAGGCGAAACAACCGTACGTTCAGTATTGCAAGATAACGGCGCAGCTTCTAGTAAGCGCCGACGTTCTCTTTTATTCATATGTGCCAGGAATAGTTTACCGCTAGCTGTTACATACAAGGGTAAGCGAGATCCGGTGCGAAGATTAATCTTGATTGGCTAGTTACACTCGACGCGGTCGAA
>CAMYNW010000025.1 GCA_947259885.1 uncultured Gammaproteobacteria bacterium | reverse complement strand
GTTGCTGCTTCGCTTTCTTAATGTCCCCGAGCATGATGTACAGCTCACCGAGGTATTCATTTGCTCCTAGATGTTTACGATCGATCCGCAGCGCAGTTTTGTATGACGCTAGAGAACCATCCAGATCTCCTATATTACGTTGACTGTATCCAAGCCAATTCCAGGCGTCTGCGTTTTTCTTTTCCTTTTTAACGAAAGCCTTTAACTCCTTTTCGGCTCGGTCATATTGTTCGCTTTCAATTAGACTTGTGATTTTTGCTGGAATCGGATCAGGTTGCTTGGTACTGCCACCACCGCCACCGTCGGCAACAACAGGTTGCAGACACACGACTAAACTCATTGTCAGAAAAATTAGTATTCTCTTCATCACGACACTCCTAAGACTTTTTGTTAGCTTCGCACTGCCTGTTTAAGAGCTTTTATTTCGGAAATTGTTCACTTTCTGTGCCAAAGATTTATCAAATCGTTCTTTATCAATGACAAATCGTTCATGTGTTCCCCTGGAAATCAACCCGGTTTCGTCGTGTGCCTCCACATTAAATCGAAGTCGTCGCCCTTCAACCTCAACCAGCTCGACCTTTGCAACCACCTCCATTCCAGCTGGTGTTGCTGCCTCATGACTGAAGTTAACGTGTGTCCCAACCGTCTGCTCCATTGGCCACTCCAAATGAGGAATTACTGCTTTCAAACAAGCCCATTCGAGGAAACCCACTAGGAATCCTGTAGCAAACACATCGGGCATCTGTTGAAACTCATCGGCCTCTGGGTACAAAGCCGGCACCAGTTTGGATGCCGTCACCTCAAAACGGTGCTCATATGTAATGCCAGGTTTTAGAGTCTTCTTCATTCTCTATATCTGCCACTCAGGTCAGTGGGGAATAGTCGAATCGCGGTACAACACTATCACCGAGTTCCACTGATTCGGTGAACATCTCGAGCGGCCTTACCCAAAGGCCTTTTTCTCCATATTGCGGTCTGTAAACTACCAATAGTTCGTCCGTTTCAGAGTGTCTTGCTACACCGATGACGTCATAATAGTTGCCTTTGTAATGGCGATACCTTCCTGATTTAATAGACATACTCAAGACTCCCGTTACGATACCAGGCTCATCGCCGCCCCGTTACCGACCGGGATATCACCTAGCGACTCTATGTCTACACCTTCTACACAGGCAACGTTAAAACCGTATTCCTCAGGATTGCTGCGTCGATGGTGATGAGTATAAATGCCACAGGTTTTACAGAAGAAGTGTTTCGCTACCCCAGTATTCCACTGATACAGCGTTAGATTGTCTTCACCACGAGTGATGTGAATTCCGGACATAGGCACGCTTGCCATAATCGCACCTTTTCTGCCGCAAAGTGAACAATTGCAGCGTCTTAGATTCTCCAACCCATTTTCAAGGATGACTTCAAACTCCACGGCGCCGCAGTGACAGCTACCCCGTCTTTTCTCAGTCATTTCTCATTTCTTCAAGTGGTGCATTCAGCGTCAAGTGAAATACATACGCAATGAGGGACACAGTTTACTTCAGCATTCCTCTACTGCAAAGCAGTGAAATTTTCACATCAAACTATCGAGGAGGCTGGGCCGCACTTCCGTTATCAAATGAAGGTGTCCGTGTTAACTATTTCAGAGCACTATGCCACACCTTCGAAAATCGATTATCATCTTTCCGTGAATAGCTACCTCAAACCTGAATAAAGCTAAAAGATTTTGACCAGCTCCCTAAATACACCTTTTACCGAAATTGATAATGCCTCGATCCCATTGAGTGATGGAAGGCAACTGGCAGCGAGGGTCTGGCTCCCTAGAGAATCCTCGAATGCTTCCGTTCCGGCAATCCTCGAATATCTTCCTTATCGAAAACGCGACGGCACTGCTCAACGAGACGACAGCACGTATCCTGTTTTCGCTGCGGCGGGTTATGCCGGCGTCCGCGTCGACATTTCAGGAACGGGTGAATCAGACGGAGATTTTGACGATGAGTACTCGCCTCGAGAGCTTGCCGATTGCCTTGAGATTATCGACTGGATCGCGATACAACCATGGTGTGACGGCAATATAGGAATGATGGGAATTTCCTGGGGCGGGTTTAACAGCCTGCAGCTGGCAGCCCTGCAGCCACCCGCTCTCAAAGCTGTGATCGCAATTGGCACCACTGTGGATCGCTACAACGACGATATCCATTACAAGAATGGCAGCCATCTGTATTCCAATTTCTATTGGTCCAGCACCATGCTGTGTTTTGCATCACGGCCGCCGGACCCACAGCTTGTGGGGGATCGCTGGCGGGAGATGTGGAAACACCGTTTAGACACCCAACCTTTCCCACTTGAGACCTGGCTTGAGCACCAGAGGCGAGACGATTACTGGAAACATGGTTCGGTATGTGAAGATTATGCGGCGATTCAGATCCCCTGCCTGGTGATCAGTGGCTGGGGAGACGGTTACATCAACGCTCCACCGTCCATGGCCCAACATAGCGGCGGATTAACCAAGGCTGTTAGTGGTCCATGGATACACAAGTATCCGCATATTGCCTGGCCGCGCCCGAGAATGGACTACCACCGCGAAGCTATCAGCTGGTGGAATCGGTGGCTGAAAAACATCGAAAATGATGTAGAACAGATCCCTGCATACCGCGCATACATTTCTGAGGGAGTTGTACCCGGCGGATTCCGTCAGCATGAACCAGGGTCCTGGGTGGGGGAATCGACTTGGCCTTCCGACCAGGTTCATCCACAAAGCTTCTATCCCAGCGCTCGGCACACTCTGAAAATGACTCCCGGTAATTCATTAAAATTTTTGGTGTGTTCACCTCAGGATTGCGGCACTGCATGCGGAGAATTCTTTGCGTTGAAACCAGATTCAGAGCTTTCTGGTGACCAGCGGTTGGATGATGCTGGCTCATTGATATTTGAGACAGATGTGCTCCAAGATCCGTATACGATATTAGGACGACCTTCCATTCAACTCAATCTTTCGGTAGACCGACCGGTCGCTAACATTGCAGTGCGACTTCTCGACATAGGTCCTGAAGGCGTCAGTCACCGGGTCAGTTGGGGTGTCCTCAATCTTACCCATCGCGATAGTCACGAAAATCCAAAGCCAATGACGCCTGGAAAGACGGAAACCATTAAGTTTCAGCTTGATGAATGCGGATACAGGTTCTTACCCGGCCACAAGATTAGACTCGCGATATCCACCGCATACTGGCCCATGGTCATGCCCCCTCCAGAAAGAGTAACGGCAACTATCATGTCAGGCGAGCACACCTGTGTGACGCTCCCTCTGTATCGCGGCGACAACCGCATAGAAATTCCAGAACCCGAAAACAAGTCGCCATTGCCCGAATACAAGTGTCATCTGAAACCGGATCATCAGCGAGTGGTTGAAACAGACATTCAACACAACCGGACCCACTATAGAGTGTTCGACGATACTGGAGAGTATGAAATACCAGACCACTGTATGCGCATACGACATACCCATGAAGAGTGCTGGAGTATCGCGCCGGACGACCCGCTAACCAGCACCGCAAGCAGTATCTACACCTGTTATTTAGCGCGTGACAACTGGCGTATTCGAACGGTCGCGGAGAGCAGTTTAACTTGTGACAAAGATAACTTTTATTTGGAAGCTAGCGTCACCGCTTGGGACGCGGACCAGGTATTCAGCAAGCGACAGTGGGATAAGGTGATTAAGCGAGACCACCTATAACCCTGTAATTGTCCTTAGCCAGACGAAACCTGAGTTTGTATTGCCTAAGCGACGCAGAATAATTGCTCGACCCCAAGTATTGTTCGACTAGTTCCCGGCTGCAGTTATTCCGCCCTTGGCGCGTCGCTCCTCCAGCACCCGGTCCATCCAGTCGGGATCCATTTCCGGCACCGAAGACAACAGCAACTCAGTATATTCATGGTGCGGCGGGCTGAATATTTCCTCTTTCGGGCCCTGTTCTACAATTCGACCTTGCAGCATCACGATTACTTCATCGGCAATGGCTCGAACCGTTGCAAGATCGTGGGTGATGAACATATAGGCTAGATTTAACTCCTGCTGCAAACGATCCAGCAGCTTGAGTATGCCCTCCGCTACCAGCTGGTCCAGGGCCGAGGTCACTTCATCACAAATAATGAAAGAGGGCTCCGCCGCTAATGCTCGGGCAATACAAATCCGCTGCTTCTGTCCACCTGATAGTTCGGACGGCAGACGATCAAGGAATTGATCCGCGTCCATTTCGATCATGTCCATCAGCTCCCTTAAGCGCCGATCCTTAGCGTCACCTTCCAAACCCAGGTAAAACGATAGCGGCCGACCGATGATATCTCGGATTTTATGACGTGGGTTTACCGCAGTGTCGGCACTCTGATAGATCATCTGCGCCTGACGCAATTGATCCTTGGTGCGACGGTGATAGTCCCTTGGCAGCTCTTCTCCATCACAATAAACCTTGCCTTCCTGGGGTGGTAACAGGCCGGTGATCACTCGTGCGGTCGTGCTTTTTCCGCTCCCCGACTCCCCCACCACTGCAACGGTGTGGCCCCGGTTAATCTCAAAATCGACGTTATAAAGAACCGGCAGCAGGCCTCTGGCATAGGTGGCAGTGACATTTTCCACCTTAATCAATGGTGTTGGCTCTGGCGGTGGCGCTTTCACCTCTTTGCGAAATGACCGGACCGCCCACAGCGACTTCGTATAGTCCTGGGTCGGAGCTGACAGCATGGTGCGGGTATCAGCATCTTCAACGGTCTCACCGTATCTCAGCACCTTGATCCTATCCGCCATCTGCGCCACTACTGCCAAATCATGGGTGATATAAATCGCGGCGGTATTAAACTGCTCGACGATATCTCGGATCGTAACAAGCACCTCAATCTGAGTGGTCACGTCCAGGGCCGTGGTGGGCTCATCGAATATAATCAGATCCGGACGGCATGACAGAGCCATGGCGGTCATCGCGCGCTGCAGCTGGCCCCCGGAAACCTGGTGTGGATACCTGAAACCAATCTGATCCGGATCTGGCATCCTGATTCGTTTATAAAGTTCTTTTGCGTCCTTGTATGCCTGTTCGCGACTGCCAACACCGTGCTCAATCACTGTCTCGGCAAATTGATCAATCAGCTTGTGGGCCGGGTTGAAAGACGCCGCCGCACTTTGTGCAACATAGGCGATACGTGCACCGCGTAACTTGCGTTTCTGCTCTTCTGACGCCGTGGTGAGTTCGATTCCATCAAATTTGATACTGCCACCATTGATTCTGCATCCCGGCTTGGCGTAGCCCATGGCGGCGATACCAATGGTGGATTTTCCGGCGCCCGACTCTCCTATCAGTCCAAGCACCTCACCTTTATGCAGAGTGATATCAACACCCTTAACGATCTGGTGCCACTGCTCTTCACTGAAACCTTCTATCTTTAGGCCACGCATCTCCAGCAGAACTTCTTGGGAATTAGTACTCATCTTTTAATGCTCTTCTTTAAGACCGCTGGTCTTGTGCAGGAACCAATCCACAACAAAATTAACCCCGATAGTTAAGATCGCTATTGCCGCTGCCGGCAGCAAGGGTGTGATGTCACCATAGGTAATCAGAGTGGAGGTATCGCGCACCATAGAACCCCAGTCTGCTGTCGGCGGCTGGATGCCGAGACCCAGAAAACTGAGGGCGCTGATGGTCAAAAATACAAAACAAAAACGCAGGCCAAACTCAGCTACCAGTGGCGGCATGATATTTGGCAATACTTCTCTCATCGTAATCCACGCAAAACCTTCTCCTCGTAAACGTGCCGATTCAATAAAATCCATCACGACCACATTGAGACTCACTGCCCTGGCAATTCGGAACACCCGGGTCGAATCCAGGATGCCGATGATCAACACCAGGTTAACAATGGAGGTGCCAAAAATGGTCAGTAGAAGCATGGCAAAGATCAGGGATGGGATCGCCATCAGCACATCCACCACTCGGCTGAGCAGCTGATCAATCCAGCCACTAAATACTGCCGCAAGAATTCCGCAGGTTCCGCCCAAGACAAAAGCGAGCAAGGTCGTAATAAGGGCAATTCCTACCGTGTTTCGTGCGCCATATATCAGTCGGGTCAGCATATCCCTGCCAAGATGGTCAGTGCCCAGTAAATTAGTGTCACTCCATAGATCGAACTGCGGCCCAACAATCTCTGACTCTCCGTAAGGCGCGATTGCGGGTGCAAATATGGCCACAAATATATAGGTAACAATAATCAACAGTCCGATCTTTGCACTGAGGGGCGCCTTTCGTAATTCGCGTAAGGCCACGGTCACCTGACTTTCATTACGCCGCGGTGGTGGTGGCATAGCGTCCGCAGACTCTGGATTACTTTTAGTGTCAGTCATTTTGGATGCAGCAACCGTGGGTTGGTAAGAATGGAAAGAATATCCGCGGTCAGATTGAGCAACACATACGTCGCAGCAAAGATGAGACAACAGGCTTGTACCACCGGCAGGTCACGTCGCTGAACTGAATCAACCAGCAATTGGCCGAGGCCCGGATACACGAATACCACTTCTACCACGACAACACCGACTATCAGATAGGCCAGGTTCAGTACGATAACGTTGATAATCGGCGCCCAGGCATTAGGAAGAGCATGACGAGTGATGATGCGCAACTTCCTGATTCCTTTTAAAGCAGCCATTTCAATATACGGACTTGCTAGCAGGTTGATGATTGCGGCACGGGTCATACGCATCATATGTGCCACGACCACCAGGGTCAGGGTCAGGGCAGGCAGAAAACACTTGGATAGTCTTTCAACGAAAGGTGTGTCCGGACTGACATTGGCGAGACTTGGAAACCAGCCGGCTTTCACTGAAATAAACAGGATCAGGATATAGGCAACAAAAAACTCTGGAGTTGAAATAGAAGATAAAGTTATGACGTTAACACTTCGGTCATAGATGCTGTTGCGGTGTAAAGCGGCCATAATACCCAAAGCAAGAGCCAAAGGCACTGCGATGATTGCGGCAAACACGGCAAGAAAGATCGTATTGGAAAATCGAGTTCCAAGTAACTCAGCAATCTCCCGCTTGTTAGAAATCGAAACCCCGAAGTCTCCTTGCAGGATGCCACCTAGCCAGGTGAAATAACGAATGTAGCCCGGCTGGTCGAGGCCCATTTGCTTACGCAAGGCAGCCACTGTCTCAGGTGTTGCGGACTGTCCAAGCATTGCTTGGGCCGCGTCGCCAGGCAACAGACTGACACCGAGAAAAATTATCAGCGAAACAACGAAGAGTGTGATCAGCCCCAGCGACAGGCGCTGGAGCAGCATTCGAACGATATCGTTCACAATATTATTACTTTATTTGCATTTTAAATGATCGATTCTTCAACCGCGTTCCGACAGCATCATTTGATGCTGTCGGTTACAGTCAGCAAATCGCGACGTGGCGGCCGATGCTCAGGCGAACCACCAGCGCTCCAGGTAACGTTGTCCGTCATTAGCCCAGTTAGTTGCCATATTTTCATCGTGCGCGATCTTGGTCGAAGTGGCATGAATGTAATTGTTGAACAATGGCACGACCGAACCTCCTTCGTCACTGCAGAGACGCTGCATCTCTACATACATATCGCGACGTTTGCTTTCATCCAGTTCGGAACGACCCGCCACCAAGAGCTTATTGAACTCCTCGTTTTCCCAGGCCGATTCATTCCACGACGCACCGGACGCATAGGCAGTCGAAAACATCCAGTCCTCGGTTGGCCTGCCGCCCCAGTAGCTGAAGCACCAACCCCGATTGTCGGAGTTCCATACGTTGGACCAATACCCGTCCGCGGGCTCACGTATCACGTTGATATTGATGCCGGCCTTGGCTGCATTTTCCTGATAGATCTGCGCCGCATCCACCGCGCCCGCAAACGCTGCATCCGCAGCACTCAGATCAACATCGAGCGAGCTTAGCCCGGCTTCCTTTAGATAGAACTTGGCTTTGTCAGGATCGTAACTCTTCTGTGGCAGGTCCGCCGCGTAGTAACGCTGGCCTTTACCAATTGGATGGTCATTGCCTATTGATCCATGGCCGCCAAGTACAGTCTGCAGCATGTTCTCGCGGTCCAAGGCATACTTAAGCGCCAATCTAATATTATTGTCATTAAAAGGCTCAAGATGGGTGCGCATTGGAATAGTGTAATGACCGTTGCCGCTGATTTCTTCAATCACCACGTTCTTATTACGCTGCAATAAGTGCAGGGTCTTGATGTCACACCGATCCATCATGTCAATTTCGCCTGTATTCAGCGCATTGGTTCTCGCGGCGACATCGGCAATAACAATCAGTTCAGCCTCATCGAAATGCGCTGCTCCCTCTTTCCAGTAGTTGGGATTTCTCTTGAGCTTCAAGTTGACGCCCGGTTCGAAGGAATCCTTCATGTACGGACCTGTACCCACTGCGGACTCCCAGTCCGGCTTGCCATCTTTACTCGGCATAATCGCGAGGTGATAGTCGCTCACCAGAAACGGGAAGTCGGCGTTTCCTGCTTCAAGCACGAAGGTAACGGTGTCTCCGTCCGCCTTGATGTCAGTGATCGGGTCAACGATCGGTTTAGCTGCTGAGGTCGATTCTTCTCCTTTATGGTGGTTAATCGAGTTGACCACGTCTTCCGCCGTCAGTGATTGGCCGTTATGAAACTCGACCCCGGATCGGAGCTTGAAAGTCCATTCTTTGGCGTCGGGTGTGACCTCCCAGCTTTCCGCCAACTCACCGACAAGCTCCCCAGAATTAGAGATTTCAGTTAGAAAATTGAATCGCGCAAACGCAGAGCCGATCATAAAATCGTTCTCATACGTGCCTGGATCGAGCGAATCGGTAGTGGACCCGTGGCCCAGCCCGACCGTCATCTTGCCACCTTTGTTAGGCGCTGCGTACGCGGGACTGAGCAGCGAGGGCGCAACAGCGCCAAGGCCAAGGGCAGATGTTGCTTGGAGGAAGTCGCGTCTTGACAAGCGTCCCGCGCGCAATTCCTGTTCTAGTTTGGTGAGTTTTGACATTTCAAATGCTCCAATGTGAGGGTTCGTCTAGATATAATTTTATGATGAAGACTAATATCGAACATGCTTCACCTCATGCAAGTATCAACAAAAACGATGGGAATATCAAAAATTTTTTCTCTCACGGTCGCTACAGACCTAGTGCGGCATCCGAGTGCAGACGATGGCGTCACTGTAATTGACTGCCTGGAATCCCTCCAGTATTCACCACCACAACTCACGAATTCCGGCACAACCTGGCCAATGCAAGACCTACTACAATGGTCTAAAGACTTGATTCAGTTCAGAAAAACCGGCCCCTATCCATTCACCACTACCGCTAATTCTGGCTCTACCAGCTTTCTCTTAAGAACCGCCAGCCTTTCTCGATAACGCTGTATGTTAGCCATCTTTACGTGTCCAAACCCCTTGACCATGTCTGCAAGTGCAGCAATCTCCACAATTTTCTCGTAATTATCACTGTTCAACTCAGTCAGGAGCTGCCCTACCAGTTCATGATATTCATTAATTAGCGTTCGCTCCGTGCGGCGTTCATCAGTGCGGCCAAACAGATCAAAGGGCGTACCGCGCAATCCCTTTAAGCGCCCCAGCAATTTAAAAACAGTGATGGTGAATCCAGGCAATACACGCTTCATAGGTAAGCCTGTGAAGTTGTTTCGTTTTGCCAGAAATGGTGGTGCAAGGTGATAGTTGATTTTAAATTGTCCTTCAAACTGAGCATTCAGAGATTCAATAAACCTTCCATCAGAATAAAGTCTTCCGACCTCGTACTCGTCCTTGTATGACATTAATCGAAACGCATTTTTTGCCACTGCCAGAGTAAGTGCCTGGCCGCTGCCTTCAGGTTCGGCTGTTTGGACCGTATTGACCAGTTCAACGTATCGTTCAGCCCAAGCCTGATTCTGGTATTGCACCAGGTAATCGTACCGCCAGTTAATAATATCTTCAGGCTCGGTCAATATCTTTCGCGAAGATTTATCTTCACCAATCTGGCTCAACACTGCCTCAAGATTAACCGCTGCGCGACGGCCCCAGAGAAACGCCGACTTGTTCAGCTGAAGCGCAACCCCATTTAATCCAATGGCCTGATTAATTGCCTCTGCGGAAACCGGCACCAGCCCGTTTTGATAAGCAAAGCCAACAAGGAACATATTGCTTGCGATCGTATCCCCAAGCAAATCACGAGCAATACAGGTCGCGTCAACAAACTCGGCTTGATCATCACCCGTTTCGGTTCGAATTGCATCTCGCAGCTGTTGAGCGGGAAATGAATACTCCGGGTCGTGAATAAAATCGGCAGTAGCGGTCTCGTAGCTATTAACGATGGCATGTGAGCGTTCCGGATCCAGTCTCGCGAGGGCTTCATTACCCGCAGATACCACTAAATCACAGCCAAGCAGGAGATCAGCGTCACCGTCTGCAATCCGAACCGCATGAATATCATTCTGGCTCGCTGCAATTTTGACATGGCTGACTACTGAGCCAAACTTTTGCGCCAGACCGGTTTGATTCAGCGTCGCACAGCCTTTACCTTCTATATGTGCCGCCATGGCGAGCACTGAGCCCACCGTAAGCACACCGGTGCCGCCGATGCCGGTGACCAATATATTCCATGGCCGATCGAGTTTCGGTCTGGTCGGTTCGCGCAACACGATCTCCAGTTCCGCACGCCGCTGCTCGGACGACACTGACTTTAGTTTGCCCCCGGTTACAGTCACGAAGCTTGGGCAAAACCCCTCCAGGCAGCTGAAGTCCTTGTTACAGGCATTCTGATCGATCTGCCGCTTTAAACCGAGCTCGGTTTTCTTCGGGATTACGGAAAGACAGTTTGACTTGGTGCTGCAATCACCGCATCCCTCGCAGACATCTGGATTGATATACACCCGAGTATCGCTTTCCGGCATTAATCCTCTCTTACGCCTTCGTCTCTTTTCCGAGGCACAGGTCTGATCGAAGACGATCACCGATGTGCCTTCGACCTCACGCATTTCATGTTGCAGTTGGTCGAAGTCGACCTTGGGGTGGAGTGTAATGTCGCTGTAGTTTTGCAGCTGTGCGCGGGCTCGATTAGTATCTTCAGCCACCACAGCAATTCTTTTGACACCCTCAGCACGAACCTGGGCCACTACCCGCTCAAGAGTCAAAGTGCCATCTACAGGTTGGCCTCCAGTCATCGCGACCGCGTCGTTGTAAAGAATCTTGTATGTGATATTGACCCCGGCCGCGATGGCCGCCCTAATCGCCAGAATACCGGAATGGAAATAGGTGCCATCACCAATATTCTGAAAAACATGTTTGGTTTCGGTAAACGGCGCCTGCCCGATCCAGGAAGCTCCCTCTCCACCCATTTGCGTAAACAGCTCGGTATTGCGATCCATCCACTTGACCATATAATGACAACCAATACCTGCAAGCCCAACGCTGCCTTCCGGCACTCGTGTCGAGGTATTATGCGGGCACCCAGAGCAGAAGTATGGCGTCCGGGTCAGCGGCGCAGGTGCTTTCTTAAGCCGTGCCTCTTTAGCGTCGAGAAACGCCAGGCGATCTTGAATGGATGCACTATCGTAGAACTTTAAAACACGCGAACCAATGGCTCTTGCCACCATTGCCGGGGTCAACTCCGACAAATTCGTAACCAGGTCACTGCCCTCTTCATCGAATTCCCCCACGACCCTCGGCCGATCTGATACTGGCCAGTTATAAAGCTGCCCGGTAATCTGATCTTCGAGGATGCTTCGTTTTTCCTCTACTACCAGAATTTCGCTGAGACCTTTCGCGAATTCATGAGTAGCAATGGGTTCAAGGGGCCAACTCATGCCCACTTTATAAATTCTGATGCCTATTTCCGAAGCCGTATCCTGGTCTATTCCAAGATCACGCAATGCTTCCAGCACATCAAGATAAGATTTACCCGTGGTCACGATTCCAAGTCTTGGATTAGGGCTGTCCAGCGCCACCCGGTTTAATCTGTTGGCATAAGCGAATGACCTCGCAGCATAAATTCGATATTTGTGCAGCAGACGCTCCTGTTCCAGAGGTGTAGTGGGCCACTGGGCATTGAGGCCCCCTTCAGGCATATCAAAATCCGCCGGTACGCAAATCTGTATTCTGTCAGGGCTCAAATCCGCTGATATCGCAGAATCCATGTTCTCGGTGATCGCCTTGAGACCAACCCAGCATCCACTGTAACGAGACAATGCCCAGCCATATAGACCGTAATCCAGCACGTCTTGCACATTTGCTGGATTCAGTACCGGCACAGCGGCGCCTATGAAATTATGATCGCTCTGATGGGGGACGGTTGAAGATTTACAGGCATGATCATCTCCTGCCACCGCTAACACACCGCCATTTGCGGTTGTGCCAAACATGTTAGCGTGTTTAATCACATCCATGCTGCGATCTACACCTGGACCTTTGCCATACCACATGGCAAACACTCCGTCGTATTTCGGGCCAGGTAACAGGTGGACTTGCTGTGTTCCCCAGACTGCGGTGGCCGCAAGATCCTCGTTCACCCCCGGTTTGAAGTTGATATTGTGTTCGAGCAGCTTGTCCTGGGCGCGCCACATGGCCTGGTCTACAGTCCCGACCGGCGAACCGCGATATCCTGACACGAATCCTGCTGTGTTTAGACCAGCCTCAAGGTCCTTCTGGTGTTGCAGCAACGGCAATCGCACCAGCGCTTCTATTCCAGTGATATATGCCCGGTCCTTGGCAAGGTCGTACTTGTCTTCTAGAGATACATTTCTAAGCATTATTTGCTCCAATCGATGGTCGTCGGGAAAAGGTAATTTCAGCCAACATCCGATATACGTATGGGTGCCGCAAGTCGAATAAGTTCATCATACTGTCGTCGCAAATATTTGCAACATAACAATTTATTCCATTACCGATATAATTCGACTGAAGCTCACGGTATGCCACTTATGTTTCACTCATCTATGAATTTTGCGCTTGGTGAAGAAATCGATGCGCTGCGCGATATGGTGCATCGTTTTGCCCAGGACGAAATTTCACCCATAGCCGAACAAACCGATCGTGAAAATAGTTTTCCGGTATCGATCTGGCAACGACTTGGTGAGCTTGGCCTACTTGGGGTCACTGCAGATCCAGAGTTCGGCGGTTCGGGCATGGGGTATCTCGCGCATGTGATTGCAATTGAGGAAATCAGTCGTGCATCTGCGTCGGTGGGATTGTCTTATGGCGCTCATTCCAATCTTTGTGTCAATCAGATCAATCGTAATGGCAACGCCGAGCAAAAAGCCAAGTATCTGCCAAAGCTGTGTAGTGGCGAAAATATTGGCGCACTGGCGATGTCAGAACCAGGATCAGGTTCAGACGTCGTGTCGATGAAATTGCGCGCAGAAAACAAAGGCGATCGCTACGTTCTGAACGGCAATAAAATGTGGATTACCAACGGGCCTGATGCTGACACGCTGGTGATCTACGCCAAGACTGATCCCGATGGCGGACCGCGCGGAATCACAGCATTCATCGTAGAAAAAGATTTTTCTGGATTCAACACGGCACAAAAGCTGGACAAACTCGGTATGCGTGGCTCCAATACCTGTGAGCTGGTGTTCAATGATTGTGAGGTTCCGGCAGAAAACGTGCTTGGTGAAGTCGGTCGAGGAGTCAACGTTTTGATGTCAGGACTCGATACGGAGAGAGTCACCCTGGCGGGCGGCCCCCTTGGCATTATGGCAGCCTGTCTGGATGTAGTGATGCCTTATGTGCATGAGCGCAAACAATTTGGTGAGCCCATAGGTACTTTCCAGCTGATGCAGGGAAAAATTGCGGACATGTACACCACATTTAACGCCTGTCGATCTTATGTATACATGGTCGCGGCGGCCTGTGATCGGGGCGAAACTACCCGTAAAGACGCCGCTGGATGCATCCTTTTCTGTGCCGAAAAAGGCACCGCGATGGCGCTCGAAGCGATACAGGCTCTGGGCGGTAATGGGTACATCAACGATTATCCCGTTGGACGGTTGCTGCGAGATGCAAAGCTCTATGAGATCGGCGCGGGCACCAGCGAAATTCGCCGCATGCTAATCGGCCGCGAACTTTTTGAAGAAACCATTTAAAGCGCCGACTTTTTCATGACCGTTATCAAATCGGCTATCTCCGCACGATCCGACAGCTTCAAAAAAAATTCCGGAGCCATGCGCAAAGCTCGGGACGTCGTGAGCGCCGCTGCAGAACTGGCCATGCAGGGCGGTGGTCAGAACGCCCGCGAAAGGCATCTCAGTCGTGGCAAGCTCCTGCCCAGAGATCGAGTCAACAAACTGCTCGATCCCGCCTCCCCCTTTCTTGAAGTGGGTCTGTTTGCCGCTCACGATATGTACCAGGGCGATGCGCCATCCGCTGGCCTAATAACCGGGATAGGGTCGATAGAGGGTCAACATTGCATGGTGGTCTGCAATGACGCGACGGTAAAGGGCGGCACTTACTATCCGATGACGGTCAAAAAGCATCTGCGCGCGCAGGAGATCGCGGCCGCCAATAGTTTGCCTTGCGTTTACCTGGTCGATTCTGGTGGCGCCAACCTGCCAAATCAAGATGAAGTGTTTCCAGACCGAGACCACTTCGGTCGTATTTTCTTTAACCAGGCGAATATGTCGGCTAATGGAATTGCGCAGATCGCAGTGGTGATGGGCTCGTGCACGGCTGGTGGCGCGTACGTACCGGCAATGTCGGATGAATCCATTATTGTGAAAAACCAGGGCACCATATTTCTTGCCGGGCCTCCCTTGGTAAAAGCGGCCACGGGTGAGATTGTGAGCGCGGAGGATCTGGGGGGCGCAGACGTTCATACACGCCTTTCTGGTGTTTCAGATCATTATGCTGAGAATGACAGCCACGCCTTAGCGCTGGCACGACGGGCAGTCGCAAACTTGAATCGACCGGCACCGAATAACATTGTGACGATAAAGCCCGAAGCGCCGCAATACGACCCGTCGGAAATTCCCGGAATTATTCCCGCTGATCCTCGCCAAACTTATGATGTACGCGAGGTGATCGCGCGGCTGGTGGACGGATCACGACTGGATGAGTTCAAAACCCGGTACGGCACTACTTTGGTATGTGGATTCGCTCACATCCATGGTATTCCGGTAGGAGTCATCGCAAATAACGGCGTGCTGTTCTCAGAGTCCGCACTTAAGGGCACACATTTTGTCGAACTCTGCTGCCAGCGCCGGATACCGCTGCTGTTTTTACAGAATATCACTGGCTTTATGGTCGGTAAAAAGTACGAATCCGGTGGTATTGCCAAGGATGGTGCCAAACTGGTGACCGCCGTGGCGACCGCTAGAGTCCCGAAACACACGTTGATTATCGGTGGCAGCTTTGGCGCAGGTAACTATGGTATGTGCGGGCGCGCTTATGATCCCAGATTCTTGTGGAGCTGGCCCAACAGCCGAATCAGCGTGATGGGCGGCGAACAAGCGGCCGGCGTATTGGCGACGGTAAAGCGCGACAGTATCGAGCGAAAGGGCGAAACCTGGTCCGGAGAGGATGAACGCGCGTTCAAGCAACCAATCATCGACCAGTTTGAACTTCAAGGCCATCCGCTTTATGCATCCGCCCGGCTGTGGGATGACGGTGTGATCGATCCGGTTACCTCAAGGGAGGTGCTAAGTCTTTCATTGGCAGCAAGTCTCAACGCTCCTGTCGAGGAAACCCGTTTCGGCCTGTTTCGGATGTAGCCATGATTCGAAAAGTCTTGATTGCCAACCGGGGTGAAATTGCCTGTCGAGTGATACGTACCCTTAATCGGATGGGCATCGGGTCCGTGGCCGTATTCTCCGATGCCGATCGAGATGCGCTGCATGTTTCCATGGCCGACCAATCGGTGCGGGTAGGCCCCGCACCTTCGCTCGAGAGTTATCTAAAATCTGATCGAATTATCCAGGCAGCCCTGGACACAGGTGCCGACGCAATTCATCCCGGTTACGGATTCTTGTCAGAAAATCCCGACTTTGTGCGCGCCTGCAATGATGCTGAATTAATTTTCGTTGGGCCAGACGCTCATTCGATCGAAGCAATGGGCCTTAAGGATGCTGCCAAGAAATTGATGCAGGAAGCCGGTGTTCCGGTGGTTCCCGGCTATCATGGTGACAACCAGAATCCGGACTACCTGGCTGGTGAAGCCGACCAGATCGGCTACCCTGTGTTGATTAAGGCCCGCGCCGGGGGAGGCGGTAAGGGTATGCGCAAAGTTGAATCCGCGGATGATTTTCTTGACGCTTTAGAAGGCGCCAAACGCGAAGCGGCAGCCAGCTTTGGTGACGACCGGGTAATTGTGGAAAAGTATCTGGATACGCCCAGGCACATCGAGATCCAGGTATTTGGCGACCGTCAAGGAAATGTAGTGCATCTTTATGAACGCGACTGTTCGTTGCAAAGACGACACCAGAAGGTTATCGAAGAAGCGCCTGCACCCGGTATGACTGAAGAGATGCGAACTGCCATGGGTAGTGCTGCGGTGCAGGCAGCAAAAGCGGTTAACTATATCGGTGCCGGCACTGTTGAGTTCATCGTTGACGCTTCCGACGGCCTGCGGCCAGACCGCTTCTATTTCATGGAAATGAACACCAGGCTCCAGGTGGAACACCCGGTAACCGAAATGGTGACCGGCGTCGATTTGGTAGAATGGCAAATCAATGTCGCACTGGGCAAATCTTTACCAGTAAGCCAGGATCAGCTGTCGATCAACGGGCACGCAGTGGAAGCAAGGATTTACGCTGAAGACACAGACAATGATTTCCTCCCTGCGTCCGGCACCCTGGAGTACATGTACTTGGACTCTGATGCCAGGATCGATTCGGGGGTGCGCCAAGGAGATTTCATCTCGCCTTATTATGACCCAATGATCGCAAAGATGATCGTAAAGGGAGAGGACAGAAACGCTGCCGTAGCAAATTTGGCGGCGGTTTTGAACAGGTCCAGGGTTGCGGGTTGTGTCACCAATATCGGTTTCCTTGGCAGGCTTGTGTCATTAACAAGATTCATCGATGGGGATGTGGAGACGGGGCTAATAGAGCAAGAACGAAAGAAGCTTTCAAGACCAGACCACCCTCCTGCTGCAGTGCTGGCTCTAGGGGCGCTGCACAATATTGGTGTTTTAGCAAAGCCGCACGACACCAATCCATGGCAGGTATTAACTCACTGGCGACCTTGGGGTTATCCCACGTTCTTGGTTTCCTCCCGCTGCCAGAATAAAGCTTATCATCTGCGCCTCGATGTGATTTCTAGTTCGCGCTTCAGAGTTAAGATCGGCGATTCGGAAATTGAGCTAGAGCTTGGCGATGTGTCTACTCACGATGTTCAGCTCGCGATAGACGATCAATGGCTTAACTTAGGTATGTCTGCGGAAATACATCGACTTAATGTGTTTTACGATGGCGAAAGCTGGCTACTGAATTTCGATGATCCGTTGGAAGTTACCGAGGATAGTAGTACCGATGCCAACCATGTAACCGCCCCCATGCCTGGAGCAATCACGCATATATCAATTGAGCCAGGGGATTCGGTTACAACGGGTGATACACTGATTGTGATGGAAGCCATGAAGATGGAACACTCCCTCAAAGCCGGACGAGATGGAAAGGTCGAATCTGTAAGCGTAGCTACCGGCGATCAGGTTGAGGCGGGCGCTACGCTTGTCACGCTGGAACCTGGCGTCGAATAAAATTAATGACTGAACAAGTACAAATTTTCGAGGTCGGTCCACGTGACGGGCTGCAAAACGAAAAAGCGAAAATTTCCTCAGAGCAGAAAATCGAACTTGTGGATCTTTTATCCGACGCGGGATTCAGCAAAATTGAAGTGACCAGTTTTGTTTCGCCGAAGTGGGTCCCACAGATGAAAGATGCCCCGATAGTCATGAAAGGCATCAAACGCAAGCCTGGGGTGACTTATGCGGCCCTGACTCCAAATAAAATGGGCTATCAGTTCGCCCGCAAAGCCGGGGCTGACGAAGTTGCGATCTTTGCTGCTGCCTCGGAGACGTTTAGCCAGCGAAACATCAATTGCAGCATTGCAGACAGCATCGAACGATTCCAACCGGTAATAGAGGCCGCAACAGCTGACAAGATTCCGGTACGCGGATACATCTCTTGTGCAGTGGCCTGTCCTTACGAGGGCGCCATAGATCCTGAGGCAGTGGCCAGAATAACTAAGATACTTCTTGATATCGGGTGTTACGAAATTTCCCTGGGAGATACGATTGGCGCTGGTACTCCAGAAACTATTGTTGCAATGTTGGAGGCAGTACTAAAGGTGACCGAAGCAGACAAACTGGCAGGCCACTACCACGACACCGGCAATCGTGCCCTGAACAACATCGAAGCCAGTCTCGAAAAAGGAATTAGAACCTTTGACTCAGCCATAGGCGGGCTGGGAGGCTGCCCCTATGCCCCAGGGGCCAAGGGAAATATATCCACCAGTGCCGTCGTAGATATGCTGCACCGCCAAGGATTCGAAACCGGTATTGATCGGGCTGCTCTTGACCCGATCGAGGTCTTTGTTGGCAAGTTGGTGACCGAAGCAATAGAAGATAGCAAACAGAAACTGCACTAGCAGTATGAAAGTCCGAATCGATTGTGGTCAGAAAATTATCGCCGGGTTTACATAATTCTGCGTCTCTAAAGGATAGTTCGACAGTTCCCTGGTATGGAGTTGTCGCGGCTGAGAATGGGCCCACGATCAACAATAGGCGTCTAATCTGGTTACAATATCCTCATATACACACCACCAATGCAGGACAAAATCAATGCTAAAGAAAATAACCAGGCGAGCCATTCTCGCACTCCCCCTCGCAGTCGCCATTGGATCCACCGGGCTCGGTAATGCCTATGCGGCTGATATTGACTCAATTCACTTCCTGATTCCTGGCGGAGCCGGAGGTGGATGGGACGGCACCGCACGCGGCACCGGCGAAGCGCTGACAAACGCTGGCATTGTTACTAACGCTACTTTTGAAAATATGTCAGGCGGCGGTGGTGGCAAGGCAATCGGTTATTTAATTGAAAATGCGGAATCCAATCACGGTACCTTGATGGTCAATTCGACCCCTATCGTAATCCGCTCTCTTACCGGTCGTTTTCCCCAGAGCTTCCGTGATTTGACTATGGTCGCCGGGACCATCGGCGATTACGCCGCCTTTGTAGTCGGGAAAGACAGCGCCATCAATTCGTTTAGCGACCTGATCGCAGCCTTTGATACCGACCCGGCTTCAGTAGCCATCGGCGGAGGTTCTGTACCTGGTGGAATGGACCATCTGGTTGCTGCCTTGGCCATGGAGGCAGCGGGAAAGGATCCTACCAAGGTCAAATACATTCCCTACGACGCCGGCGGTAAGGCCATGGCAGGCTTACTATCGGGCGAGATATCAGCACTGTCGACCGGCTTCTCAGAGGCAGTTGAGATGGCTAAGGCCGGAGAAGTGAAGATAATTGGCACTACCTCTGCAGAGAGGGTTGCGGCTTATGCTGATGCACCCACTCTAAAAGAACAGGGCGTAGACGCAGAGTTTGTCAACTGGCGCGGATTCTTTGCAGCACCCGATCTGCCTGCGGATAAGCGCGACATGTACATCGCTGCCCTTGGAAAAATGTATGACACACCGGAGTGGGAAGAAGTCAGAGCACGCAACGGCTGGGTGAATATATACAATCCCGGCGATGAATTTACTGCATTTCTCGAGAAACAGGAAGAGGTCATCTCTGGCCTGATGAAGAAACTCGGCTTTCTTTAGATTGGTCGCTCGCGTCCTGGTCCAATTGGGCCAGGACGCCTGACGCGATGAAGTTAATTCCGAGTTTATCGAGCCGCAGATTCCTATTCATTTCAGAGGCATTCCTGGCGCCAAAAACATCATTACCTATGAAGCTTGATCGCTGGATAGCTCTTCTGTTTCTTGTCGGATCCATCATCTACGGGTTGGCGGCGTTTCGATATCCGTTGCTGCCGTTTGAGCGTAATATGGCTTTCCTTCCTAATACTTTGCCCATGACACTTAGCGTGATAGGGGCACTGGTTTCCGCATTCATCCTGTTAGCCCCGGGACCCTCATCAGAGGATTCAGGTGTCATCACAGTTGAAGAAGTAAAAAACTTTAAGCTAGGCCAGACCTTAGCGCTGGTGCTCGGGATGGTACTGTACGCGGTATTGCTAAGACCTATCGGTTTCATTGCCGCTACCACGTTGTTTATTGCGGGCAGCGGCATCCTGCTAGGCGAACGTAAATACTGGTTGTTATTGCCTATTGCATTAGCTGCAACGTTTCTAGTGTGGTATCTGGTACAACAAACCCTCGGAATTTTTCTTCGACCGTGGCCGGTCTTCATTAATTAGAAACCGACACTCACATAGATAGAGGCAATTATGCTTGAAGGTATTCTGCTTGGGCTTGGCACTGCTCTGTCTTTTAAAAACATGCTGATGGTGATCGCAGGTTGTTTGATCGGGACTTTCATTGGTATGTTGCCCGGCCTCGGGCCGATGTCAATCATCGCCATTATGATCCCGATCGCAATCAATCTAGGAGACCCTTCGGCCGCGTTGATCATGTTGGCTGGCGTTTACTACGGTGCGATTTTTGGCGGTTCCACATCATCTATTCTGATCAATGCCCCCGGCGTAGCGGGCACTGTTGCCACTTCTTTTGATGGCTATCCAATGGCGCAGCGCGGTGAAGCCGGAAAGGCTCTAGCGATTGCTGCAATCGCTTCATTTTGTGGTGGCACCGTTGGTGCAATATTGTTGCTTGGATTTGCTCCGGCACTTGCAAGCGTTGCGCTGCTATTTCACTCCGCAGAGTATTTCGCGCTGATGGTAGTGGGGCTGTCGGCTATTGCAGCCTTTGCCGGAACCGGAAAAGTGGCCAAGGCAATCATCATGACAATTGTCGGCCTGATGATGGCAACAGTAGGAGAGTCGGCATTGTTTAACGCGCCTAGATTTACCATGGGCATACAGGATCTCCAATCCGGCTTCAGTTTTATTACCCTGGCGATGGCGATGTTTGCACTTCCCGAAGCCTTCCACATGGTGCTGGATCCTCGACGAAGCCAGGCAGGCGGAGCTGGCGGTGGGTCAATACGTAGTTTGATGATTAGTCGTCAGGAGGCCAAACAGATTGCACCGGTGATAGGCCGCCAGTCGATTCAGGGTTTTCTGATCGGCGTGATGCCAGGGGCCGGGGCCACCATTGCGTCTTTTCTTGGTTACGCAGTGGAACGCAATATTTCCACGGCGAAGGAGCAGGAACAGTTTGGTAAAGGCTCTATCAAGGGGCTTGCGGCACCGGAAGCAGCCAACAATGCGGCCTGCACGGGGTCCTTTGTTCCCCTGCTGACCCTGGGAATTCCTGGGTCCGGCACCACCGCAATACTGCTGGGTGCACTGATAGCACTCAACGTGGCACCAGGTCCGAGGCTGATGATAGATCGTCCGGAAATTTTCTGGTCGGTGATCATTTCAATGTATATCGGCAATCTGGTGCTGTTGGTCCTTAACCTGCCGCTGATTCCATATATTGCCAAGGTCCTGGCAATACCGCGCAATTACCTGATCCCGTTTATCCTGTTTTTCACCCTGATGGGTTCTTATATCGGCCAGAATAATGAAACAGAACTTCTCATCCTGGTCGGGCTGGGTGTTTTTGCAACGATTCTTCGCTTCGCCGATTACCCTCTGGCACCATTGTTAATTGGATTTATTCTGGGTGGAATGATGGAAGACAATTTTGCACGAGCGGTGAATATTACAGATGGCGTGTCATTCATGTGGCAGCGGCCGGGAACACTGGTTCTGTTACTGGTGGGCGCTGCCCTGCTGATTATCCCGGCACTTCGGCGTCGCCGCGCCTTCGCTAAAGAAAGGGCCGAAGCCCGTCGCAAAGGAGTAGCGGATGGTAGTTAATCCATGAAACGACTCAGCGGATTGGTCATAACTCTCAATGAGGAAAAAAATATTCACGACTGTCTAGTCAGTTTATTCCAAGTATGCGACGACGTTGTTGTGGTCGACTCAAACAGCCAGGATGGGACCGCGGATATCGCCCGTGAACTGGGTGCCAAAGTCATCCTGCAGCCATTCCTTGGTGATGGCCCTCAGCGCAGTGCAGGACTGCCGCAGTGTAAACACCCTTGGGTTATTTACATCGATGCCGATGAACGCTTGGATGATGAGTTGGTTACGGAGTTGACCAACCTTGATCTTGAACAGGAGCAAATCGAAGCTTATGAATGCAGGCGCAAAAATCATGTAAATGGTCGTTGGATGAGAGTGGCAGGCCAATATCCCGACTACGTTTGTAGAGTTTTTAATCGAGCTAAAACAGATTTTTCTCCACTTCGTACCCATGCACGCATCACCACCGACAAACTCGGCAGGCTCAAAGGACATATCCTGCACTATGCAATCGGGAATTTGAATGACATGTCGAATCGTATGATTCGTTATTCTGACTGGCAGAGTCAATCAATGTTCGAGGAAGGCAAAACAGTTTCTGTATTCGCTCCCTTCATCCATGGATTTGGTTGTTTTGTAAAATTCTATCTGATCAGGCGCGGTTTTATGGCTGGACTTGACGGACTGAACTTATCCATTTTTAATGCTATGGGATCGTATTTAAAGTATGCCAAGCTTCTCGAAAAAATTAATTCAACTCCTCGTGATTCAAAATGAATAGAGAAACATCTGCAGTTCGCTTCAGCCAGCTGACGTCGCTGCTCGATGCCGGCGACAGTGACGCATGGTCGGTACACGATGAGGCCCTCGAGCTCAAGCGAAGGGGTGAAGATGTGATCATGCTGTCTATTGGTGATCCCGATTTTCGCACCCCGGATCCCATCATCGACAATGCCGTAAGCCACATGCGCGTAGGGCGGACCCATTACTCACCAGCTCTTGGTGAACTTAACCTGCGCCGCGCAGTGGCCGACTATGAATCACGCGTGTCTCCACACAGGTGCCAGGTGGAGGAAGTCGCAATATTTCCTGGTGTCACCTCCGCAATCTATTCCGTAATGAGCTGCCTGCTTGATCCAGGCGATGGTGCGGTTATCGTCGATCCGATGTACGTAGGCTATGAACCCATCATGCGGGCCCTGCAGGTCGATATGCAAATTGTATATGCGCGGGCCAATTCCGGATTTGTACCCTCGTTTGAAGAAATTACTTCTGCGGTAACCACATCGACCAGGCTGATCTTTATTAACACTCCAGCAAATCCAACCGGCGCAATCATGGATCAGGCCCTGCTCGCCAAACTTGCTAAATGGTGTCAGCAAAATAAAATCTGGCTGGTATGTGACGAGATCTACTCGATGCTGACCTATCGTCGGCCCCATGTATCCCTCAGAACAGCCGCTGAATCTCTGGATAGGCTGGTCGTAATCGATGGTCTGTCCAAGTCACATGCGATGAGCGGTTGGAGAATGGGATGGGCTGTAGGTCAAAAGGATCTGATACACCATCTGGGAAATTTTAGCGCTATGTCGATCTTTGGCTGTCCACAGTTCATTCAGGACGCTGCCACATTCGCCCTCAACAACGACGAGTACTATGTCAAAGATATGCGAGACCGCTATGAGCTTCGAAGAGATAAAGTTTGTGAGCGACTCGATCAAATCCCATCTATAAGCTACCACAAACCGGAGTCAGGTATGTTTATTATGATTGACGTTAGCAAAGTCGAAGCGGATGACCGGATTTTCGCCAAAAAACTATTGGATGCGGAGTGTGTATCCGTGTTGCCCGGCATAGCCTTCGGTGATAGCACCAAAGGTCACGTCAGATTCTCACTGGTCCAACCAATGAGCGTACTGATGGAAGGTTGTAATCGATTGCAGAAATTCATAGAAGGAAAATGACGACTACTGGTGAGAAATTGGCTCAATTACTCGATGCATATGGTATCGAAATCATTTCGGGTATCCCTGGTACGCACACCATAGAGCTTTATCGTGGCCTGCCGCAAACTCGCATCCGGCACATTACTCCGCGTCATGAACAAGGAGCCGGGTTTCTGGCCGACGGTTACGCAAGGGTCACCGGTAAGCCGGCGGCCTGCATTACAGTGTCGGGCCCCGGGGCGCTCAACATCGCAACTGCGATGGGGCAGGCGCTGGCTGACTCAATACCCATGCTGGTTATCTCTGCTGATAACAAGACCTATCAAAAGGGGCTGGGTGAAGGCCGTCTGCATGAAACTTCCAATCTGCAGGCCATGATGGCCGAATGCAGCCGTTGGAGTCATACTCTGGCGCGACCGGATGAACTGCCAGGAGTAATAGCTCGAGCTTTTGCTATTTTTCGCAGCGAACGACCGGGACCAGTCCATCTAACCATTCCACTTGATGTGATCACTGCCAGTGCAGATCATGTCAGCGATGAGCCCTGGCCTTTGCCATTACCCCCCGCACCACACCCGGCGCAGGTGCATCAAGCCGCGCAGATGATAAACCAGAGTGACACGCCCGTAATTGCGCTAGGGGGTGGCGCAGCAAACGCTCCAGGTTTGGCTGTAACTTTGGCTGAGACCATCGATGCACCAGTCACAACCACCCACAATGCTAAGGGTATTGTCCCTCCTGCGCACCCTCTGTATACCGGCGGCAGTCCAACTCAGGAACCAATTCAACAACTTTATGCTGAAGCAGATCTTGTTCTGGCCATCGGCACCGAACTGGGTGAAACCGACTATGACTTTTTCTTCAAAGAGGCTACCCGGATGTCGGGAGGATTGATCAGGATTGACATCGATCCACGCCAGTTCAGCCGCAATGAAAAACCATCGTTGTCGATACTCGGTGACGCAGGACTCTCAATACAAGCGCTGCTACCTCTTTTAGAAAGTGACACAAACCGCCAGGGTGCAAAGAGGGCAGCAGCCGTTCGCGAATCTGTAAGTAAAGAATTTCATCCTGACTATCAGGCGTTCTTTCATACACTGAAAGAAGCGCTGCCGGACCTCATCCTGATTGGCGATTCAACTCAGCCTGCCTACTTTGCTGCTTCTCAGTACGATGCACCTTCCCCAAGAAGTTTTGCCGCGGCGGGAACCGGCTATGGAACACTAGGATTTGCTTTGCCTGCCTCATTCGGCGCCAAATTGGGCCAACCGGACAGACCGGTGGTAGCTTTGATCGGAGACGGTGGATTGCAGTTCACCATCAACGAACTATCTACTGCTGTAGAAGCCAAGATATCGGTCGCGATTATTGTCTGGAACAACCAGTGCTATGGACAAATAGCACTTAATTTCAGAGATGCGGGGATGGAACCCATCGCCTGCGACATCCACACACCTGATTTTATTGGTATTGCAAAGGCCTACGGGTGTCATGCAGAGCGAGTAGATAGCCACTCCGAATTACGTCGAGCACTGTTACAAGCACAGGACCGCAATGTGCCCTCGGTAATTGAGGTACAGCAGGACTCTTTTATCGAGACACAAGGTGGGTGAGAGAGTTTTTGAGAACCTTGGCGCAGGTGTATATACAGGTGGCGTGTTGTCGCCCGAAGAAGAGCCAGGTACTGTGTTTTTTTAGCGGCTTGTGCGCCAACTGCATGAATCAGTTGGTGTCTGAACATGTCGTCACCGCCTTAGCGATACAGTATTAATTTAATCGCGCCACAATTCCGATGTTCGACCACGCAATAACTGGCTTAGCTTTGGTTGAACAATCCGCCTGGACATCGCGAATGCGAGCGCTACACACATTAAAGGTAGCCACACCTGTTTCAACTCTGCACGCAGTACAAATCCTCCCCAGCGCATGAACTGTTCGACACTCATTGGAGAAGCAGGTAGTGAACGGTTAGGCATAAGCATCCTTTGTTCGCTGAATGGCCAGTAAATCGCGGCCCCCTGCCCACCCCATGTCATAGCATCAAGCACAGCGTGGGATGCCACCACCAAAAAGCCAAATAGAAGCGCCACCATGCTTCGTTGGCGGTAGCAGAAAGCCATTAGCACTGCGCATATCGCAGCAAATCCTATCGAATGTGTAAATCCTCGATGGCCATAGACAGAAGACCAGGAAGCACCAAATTGAAGCAACACCAGGTCAAGATCAGGCAGTATAGATAACAAAACTCCCGCAGCTAAAAGGCGGATCGGAATGATCTTATTTCCAAGGCCGACACTGAGCGCAATAGGAACCGCAGGATGGGTAAACCAACTTGCCATCAGAAATAGTTTATTTGAAATATTTTAGAGTCACGATAGTTGCAGTGACATCAAAGAAACAACAATTTGGCTTGTTTCTTCGTAATTTACCGGGGGGGTCAATCGGCAGGGTGTTTTCTTTTACCCGCTAAAGTTTCGCGTATTCGATCCTTAAACTGCATCCACCAGTAGCTTGACTGCACTGCAACCTGTCCCAATGGCCCACCATTCCAGTCCAACATATACTCATCAAAGTCTTGCCAGCGTTCATCTCCTCTGACTATCGCCGTACAGATTAATTCCCCGGCCATTGCTGTTGTATTCAAGCCATGTCCTCCAAAAGCGGTAGCCACCCATAGCCCTGGCTGCTGTCTTCGTATAACTGGCATTCTATGACTGCAATACCCCATTAAACCTGACCAGCAATATTCGATACTGACATCAGATAACTCCGGAAAAACTTCAACCATTGCTTTTTTCATTATCTGCTCCAGAGTTTCCGGTGGCTCTGTCAGCGTCGAGATTTTGCCTCCCCACAACAGCCGTCGATCGACGATGCGAAAGTAATCACAGGCATTCCTTGTATCTGAGACGCATGCATCTGTATTGACCAGTCCCAGAATTTCCTCTTTCAGCGGTTCAGTTACCGCAACATGGGTGGCCACTGGCAGGACCGATCGAGATATGGGACCATAGAAATCCTGATCATACCCACTGGTGCAAACCACCACATATTCTGCTTTTACTTCGCCATAGTCGGTGCGTACCCGCCACCGATAGTTAAGATTTCCTGGATCTATGCTTTCCAGTTTGCGCGCCGGAGAAGCCTCAAATATCCTTCCCCCTAGACTCTCAATTTCCGCAGCTATAGCCAACGCATAGTTTAAAGGATGAATATGAAACCCGTCCGGTTTGTACAAGGCATCGAAATATCTTCTGGTTCTCAAAGCAGAGCTCAGTTCACTGCGTGTCCACGGCTCTACCTTGCCCCCATATAGACTATTGATAAGTTCTGCTTCACGCTGCATTTTCTTTGCAGCGGGGTAACGGCTAACAGAGAGATTTCCGTCCCCCATCAAACAATGCGGAGCAAGTTGTTCGATGTTTTCGCGAACGTGAGTAACCCCTATAACCGAATGCTCATACAGCCGTTCTGCTAGCTCGGTTCCACAGGTTCGAATAATGTCTTCCAGATCGACAGGGAATCCAGCCGAAACAAAGCCCCCGTTTCGACCTGAAGCGCCCCAGGCTACCCGACCGGCCTCGACAATCGCAACCGGGATCCCAATTCGCAACAGTTCAAGGGCAACTGAAAGACCTGCAAGTCCGGCCCCTACGACACAGACCTTGGCTCTGTGTTCTGTGTTAAGAGCCGGTCTCTGCTCACCCACTTCACTTGTAGCAAGGTACCACGTATTGGGATACTGTGAACCTGGTAAGTGCGATGGGTGTATCATACGGTTTGCCTGCAGTGTGTTTCTTTCATAAACACCACTCCCACTAACGCAAGCAGATTGGTCGCGTAAAACACCAATAACGCCGAATCATAGTTGATTCCGCTATAAATTCTCTCCCCTTCAACAATCAACCCCTCCCAGTTACGATCCAGCAGCCACCCCACCAGAGGTTGGGTAACTGCCCCTGAACCTACAACACACATGTTCATCAATCCGAGAGCCGTACCACTATTAGCTGTGGCATTCAGCTCCCGCATACAACTAAAGGTCACGGTCATACTTGCACCGAAAATCCCGGCCACAAAGAACAGTACGGACAGCAGTGCATTGTTCGAAATACCCGCAAATAGAATCACAGTATATACCGCAATATTAAAAACTACACCTGCAAATACCATAGGCTTGCGTCGTCCCAAATGGTCGGATAACCAGCCCCATGTCGGTGCGCCCAGCGCCCACCCCAGAAACAACATTGAAGCTATTGCCGCCGCTTCGGATCGTGCAAATCCTTGTACTGTAGTCAACCATGGCACCGCCCATAAACCGACAAAGCCAAGCATCACCGAACTCAGCCCAAAACCAATCGCAGCGCAATACCAGCTCTGCGGATTCCGAATAACTTCACCAATACCTTTGGACGGTCTGCGAGACACCGATGGAGTCCCGGAAATTCTCTCCTCTGGTCGCTTTGGTATGACCAGGAATAATAATATCGACAGCACTACAGCGAGCCCTCCAAGTCCAATCATAGTGTTACGCCAGCCTGCATAATCAACTGCAACTCCAAGCGGGGCCTGACCCATCATTCCTCCGATCATCCCGGCTGTCTGGATAACGCCCGCGAGCATCGCAAAGCGCGAAGCCTTAAACCAGTATGCCGCAATAGCGAGGGTGCCGACAAAACCAAATCCCACCGTCGCACCTACCAGCGCGCGACTTATAGAAGCCGTCAATAGAGAATGGCTGACGGCGAATGCAAATGAAGCCACCGCGCATAGCGCCATCGCAACGCTCATTAGTTTTCGCGGACCGAAGCGATCTGTCAACATTCCCACAGGTAGTTGGATCGCCGCATAGGTATAGAAATACCATGCCGACAAGCTGCCAAGTGCAGCCCCGCCCACAGCAAAATCCTTCATGAGTTCGCCCGTCATTACACTGGGCGCAACCCGTTGCATGAAAGCATAGGAAAAGAACAATGTTCCAAGCGCAAATGCGGCAATCGCCCGGGATGAAGACACGTGGGTCTGTATCTTTGTCATCTAATACATCAACAAGTGACTATTCGCTGAAGGAACAGATAGAATTTTGGTCGGCAATAAGTATATTGTTCAACTGTCGGTTCAGAATTATTTCCAGCGCTCAGTCCCGTTCAATCAGTTTGGTATTCGCTTATACGCGGTTAGTAACCTGACGGTTATAAGGATGTCGCGGCACCCAGCCATACTACTGCTTTTGCCAGTAGTGCAGTGATAATCAGTTTTATCAACGGTCGTAGAATTTGTCTGGCGCCGCGCTTGCCCAACAGGTAACTCCCCAGTTCGAGTAAAAGGGAGATTCCATACCAGATCAATACGAAGCAAATTGCAATGTAAAGCCACTGCAGGGCATCTTGTATCAAATCCAATTTAGATCAGCCCAGGTTATTGTCGGTATATTGGCATTAAGTGGGGTTTATGAGCCTTCACTTGCTTCTGTTTACCGAGGAATTCTCAAACGAAGCACGTTGCCACGTTGAATAATTTCAAGATGCTTGAGAAAGCTCATGCCGAGCAAAACATCAGCGCCATTCATGCCGGGATTAATACTGGCCGGCACGTTCTGAAGCACTATATGACCAAGCCTTACCTCATCTGCCCTTGTAGCGTAGACCTTAACCGTTCCATTTGCGGTCTGCGCTAACATCGCAGTGCCGCGTACCAATCCAAGGTCGTTAGCCACAACAGAAGGTATGCTGATTTGAGTAGCGCCAGTGTCCAGAAGGAACTGCACAGACTTGCCATTTATTTCCCCTTTTGCCACATAATGTCCATCGCGATTGCGTGCCAGCACCACTTCACTTGAACCGTCACTGATTATGCGTGTGAGGTTTGATTGGTTAGGGTTATGCTGCTTATCCAGGAGCCAGGCAAATACAAATGTCAGTCCCCCCAGGAGTGCTAGCAATACAGCAATGCTAACAAAACGATGCAGTGTACCTGATGACATTGGGAAAAGAATCGTGCAGAAAGAAGTACTCTGGCAATATACCGGAAAACGGGATTTCTACATAATAGATTTATCTCGACAGGCAGCCAGCCTTTATCAGCATCCCTGTCACGGCTTCATTTCAAGCGAACATAGGAAGATATCTGGCAGTAATTTCAATTTTAATATCTCTATTTTGACTTGCCTGTAAAATAGCTGGATATGGTCTCTGCTAGATTGCGCATGGTTCTGAAATTCACTTTTAAAAATCCTTAAATTAAGTTTGTGAAACTAGCGTAACCTTCCTATGAGTCTGATTGCTCCTGTAAATAGCTTCCTGTATTTCCAGATTACGGATGTAGTCTGACGCAAGATTTTCAGGTGTCTCACCTTTCACTAGACATTCAAGCACATGTTTTTGTAGCGCATAAACGCAATCCCCGCCATATCGGCTGTGATCAAAATGAAGTTCTAACTGTACCTCCTCATTCGAGCCCTTTATCCTGTGCCACATATGGCCATTACCATCTAACCGCAGCACGCCGCATTCCCCTTCGATGATCAATTCTCCCATCGTCAATCTCAGATCTTGGGCCGAGTGATCCACAAGGCGGTTGCCATCAAACATCGCGCGCAACTGCGCTGGAAAATCTAGTATAAACTGACCGGCGTCCTCTCCCCTGATGTAGGGATTGAGCCGCTGTAAATCTGCATAAACTGATTCGGGCTCCCCTAACAGGAAGCGGAAAACATCTATAAAGTGAATGCCTGTTTCTCTGATCAGAAACCTGTCCATTCTTTGAAAATATGGCTGGCGGTTCAGGTAGGCGTCCTTTCCTTGTCCGTCTCCTGGTCTAAGAAGAAACCGCGCGGCGAAAAGCCGCCCCAGAAGCCCCTTGTCTAATAGCGTTTTGATCAATCGATACCACGGCTGAAAGCGAAAATTTTCATGCACAACCAGTTTAATGTTTGCAGACTCTGCAATGTCCACCGCCTGCCTTGCTTTACTCAGGCATTGGGTAAACGGTTTCTGGCAAATGATGTCCGCACCATGTTTAGCCGCGTGCATAATATGAGGAAAATGCTGGTCTGGCGGCAGAATAATGTCTACCAGATCAGGCTTGGCAGCGGATAACATGTCAGAGAAATTATCAAACGCCTGAGCAATTCCGTATTGATGCCGAAAATCTTCGGCCCTTTTAGCGTCAAGGTCGCAAACCCCAACTAGTTCGACTTCCAGTCGCTGCCAAGCCTGATGGTGAAAATGGCTGAAGTAGCCACAACCGACGGTTGCAACTTTCATGGCTTACGAGAAGTCCCGCACCGGCGCACCCTGTTAACGCCGACTATCAGCTTACAACAGGCGTTCAATTTCTATCTGCACTGTTCTGGTGATTTCATTGGTGCCGCTTTGTCCGCCAAGTTCATACGGTAGCAATCCTGGCTTTGCATAGGCATCCTCCACGGCTTTATTTATTAACTCGGCGCAACGAACCAAATCAGGCTGCCTATGCTGTTCACCTAACCATTCCAACATCATTGCACCGGATAGAAACATAGCGGTAGGATTTGCCTTGCCTTGTCCAGCGATATCTGGCGCGCTACCGTGACACGGTTGGAATACAGCGTGCTGATCACCAATATCTGCGGAAGGGGCCATTCCCATGCCCCCCATAAGTCCAGCACCGAGGTCTGAAAGAATATCTCCAAACATATTCTCGGTGACCAACACATCCATATTCCAGGGCTGCTTAACCATGTTTAGGGCCGCCGCATCAACATACATACACTCTTTTCCAATATCCGGAAATTGCTCTCCCACTTCCTCATAAATCTTTCGGAAGAACGCCATTGAAGCGAAAACATTGGCTTTATCTACACAGGTCAGACGCCCTGGATAACCCTGATCCTTGCGTTTCCGTGAGAGTTCGAAGCCAAACCGAAACAATCGTTCACAAGCAGAACGTGTAATACGCATGGTATCTGTAGCTTCCTGGTCATTGGTCACCACGCCTTTTCCGTGGGAGGCGAACAGTCCTTCGGTGGACTCCCGAATTAAAATGAAATCGATGTTTCTACGATCGGGATTTCGTAGCGGCAAGGGTAAACTCTTCATCGGTTTGACCGGCCTGACCCCTGCATACAGATTCAATTCAAATCTGAGATCCAACTGCGGCGCAATTTCAGTGCCGTCAGAATACCGGATGTTCGGCAGTCCCATGGCACCGAGAAGAATTGCATCCGCCTCTCGACATACCTGCATGGTTTCACCGGGTAACGCTTCACCAGTCTGCTGATAACAGTCTGCACCTGCATTGAGCCACTCGGTATCCAGAGCAAAGCTGCCATGGTGGGCGCCAACCTGCTTAAGGAGGTCACAGCAGATCGATGTGACTTCAAGGCCAATCCCGTCTCCAGCCAGCACCGCTATTTTAAATTTCTTCATTTTTTATTGCTTATACATTCGAAGAGGATAGTGCCGGTGCACTGGTGGCCGACCTGATATTGGCGATCGAAATGTGGTCGGTCCATACAACAATTCAGAATCGCCCTGTCGACATTATCAAGATGTTCCGGGTCCGCGTCTTCAATAATGATGGTCTGCTGACCACCAGGTTCGACGTATATTACTCTATTGCGTACAATGCTGGTGATCCAAATTTCTCTCTGCGCAACACTGCACAGGTTCATCACTGAGCATAATCCTTATCCGTATTAATGCTGGTATATTTGAGCCTCAGCCGGGGCGTATAATGGCCCTTCAAAACAGGTAATTTGGAATTCACTATGAAAGTTGCAATTAATGGATTTGGTCGAATTGGGCGGCTCTCGCTACGGTATCTACTAAAACATAAGAACGTCCAGATTGTAGCAATCAACGATCTGACTGATAACGGCACTCTGGCACATCTACTCAGATACGATTCAGCCCAGGGCGTGTTCCCGGGGAAGATCAGCGCATCAGAAAAACATATCAAGATTGGCAAGCAGAGTGTGCTTGCACTTTCAGAGCGTGACCCGAAAAAATTACCCTGGAAGCGGCTCAAAGTAGATGTCGTGCTGGAGTGCACAGGTATATTTCGCACCAGGCAACAAGCTGCTCAGCATCTTACCGCTGGTGCCAAGAGAGTCTTGATTTCTGCTCCCGCCAAGAGTGGCGATGTCAAAACTATTGTGATGGGCGTGAACGACGAAACGCTGCAGGCGTCAGACACCGTGGTATCTAACGCCTCCTGCACCACTAATTGCCTCGCGCCGATTGTCAAAATTGTCGATCAGAATTGGGGTATAGAACTGGGCTCTATGACTACGACCCATGCCTACACTTCCGACCAGCCCATCCAGGATGCACCGCATAAGGATCTACGAAGGGCAAGAGCAGGAGCGGTCAACATAATTCCTACAAGCACAGGCGCTGCAACCGCAGTATCCAAGGTTTATCCTGCGATAGGCGATAAAATATCTGCAATTGCCATTCGGGTGCCGGTGATCACAGGCTCAATGATTGAATTAAATCTACTGCTTAACAAACCAGTCTCCGCCGAACAAATCAATCGCAAATTCCGTTCTGCATCTCGCGGCCCCATGCGAGGCATCCTAGAGTATTCTGAGGACCCTCTGGTTTCTTCCGATATTATCGGAAATGTACACTCCTCAATATTTGACAGCCAGCTAACTAGTTCTCGCGCTAACATGATCAAACTAGTAAGCTGGTATGACAATGAAGCGGGGTATGCCAGCCGAATGGCTGATCTTGCACTCAAGATGGCAAGTTTCTCTTCTACGCGGAAGATTCGCCGCTGATTCGGCGGTCGAAGGTGTGGCGGCTAGCGATACTATAAATATCGTTGGCATCCTCCTGGGTTTGATCAAGCACTTGTTCGCTTCCTTATCGTAATTGCCTATCGAAACGCCGCAGCGAGTCTAGAGGTCCCATTTTCCTGTTTTCAGATTTATGTTGCCGCAGCTCTGGGCTATTTTTTCCTTGATGAAATTCCAAACGCGGTCACCTTAACTGATATTACTATAACTGGTATTACTATCAAATTTGCGGCTGACTTCTGACTATCTCTGTTCGAGCGCAAACAGAAAAGCTCAATGTATAAATTTACATTATTTCCAAAGTAAATTAATATTCGAACCCATAGTCTCGCTCCACTTTTGCGATCCGTAACTTATAAGACGAATACCATTTCTCTCGCCCAAGTCTCTGCGCTTCTTGATGATCAACATTTTGTTTCCAGTTTTTAATTGACTCAAGATCCGTCCAATAAGAAACAGTAATTCCAACCTCTTCTCGAGCCATCTCAACACCCAAAAAACCAGGTTGTGTGCGCGCAAGCCCAATCATCTTCTCGGACATCGCTGCATAACCTTGCTCTAAGTTGCTCCGCTTCGAAGAAAAGATTACAGCGAAGTAGGGTGGATTTGGGGTGTTCGCGATTTCAGTCACTGCGTTTTCTTAATCTATTCAGTGACAGAAGAGTTCGCTGAGTCATAAGTAAAAAACACCTTTTTTACTGTTTCAACAATTTTCCAGGTTACCCGTTCTCCTTTCTTGGTGTAAAAACTGTCTCCGGGTTCGAAGTCGTAAATATTGCCATCATCCATAATTAATGACAGCTTGCCTTCAATCACGGTTTGCAGTTCATCTCCTTTTTCGATACAGCGAAAAGTACCCGGTGTACAACTCCAGATGCCAAGCCTGGATGAAGTGGATGAAGAACCAACATCGAGTCTCATTGAGCAACGAGGGTCTCCTTCTATAACCTCATACCCCGGGGTATCATGCAGGCTGGAAAGTGAACCCAGATTCTCCTGGACAGCGTTTTTAAAATAAGCCTTCATCAGGTTCGAGAATAGGAATTCAGCACGATATTAGTGGACTCCTTCGATAATTAACAGCAACTGACTAAATTATTCGTGACTCGTTACCCCAAGATAATATTATTTACAGGCATGCTGGTGACCTTTGTGCTGGGCTCGATTCACGCATTCTCAATTTTTATTCATTCATTAGAAACTTTACTTGGAGAATCACGCGGCAATATTAGTTTGGTGTATTCCATGGCGCTTGTTTGTCTTACTTTATTCGTTCTCTTTGGCTACCGGTTTTATCGCTTATCGTCTCCTGCCTCAATCGTTATAGCTTCATGCGGTGGTGCTGCGATTGGCATGTTGATTACTGCACTTGCACAGCAATTGTGGCAAGTTTTCGTAGGTTACAGTTTGATCTTCGGTGCAGCGAACGGGCTTGGATATGGTTTTGTTTTGCAGCTCGTGGCCCGTGAAATGCCGGATCATAAAGGATTCGCCATGGGCGCTGTGACCGCAGCCTATGCAATCGGAGCTACCGTTTTTGCTCGTGTATTATCAGAATTTATTACGCCTCAATCTTCTGCTGGCGCCTTTTTGTTCATGGCCTGCTCCCTGTTGCTGGCAGGTAGCGTGGCTGGCACTGTACTTTGGTTTACTCGAACCCGCTATCATGACCTTAGTGGCAATGTCACTAATTTTAAAGCAGATTCACACCGTGTGAGATTGTATTGGATCGCCTATGGTTTAAGTGTCTTTGCCGGCTTGATGGCAATTGGCCATGCTGCTGGTATAGTCCAGTCAGGACACAGCAATCAGATGAACAACAGCAGCCTGGCCATATGGGGTGCGGTATTGATTGGTGCGGGAAACGCCATAGGTGGCTTTGCCGCGGGTTATCTCTGCGATCGAATTCCGGTGCGAAAGCTATTGACCGGCCTACCCCTTGTTTCTGCCATCTGTCTGTTTGCTCTAGCGTTATCTGATCATGCATCACTTTCGGCGGCCGTACTTAGTCTGGTTGGATTGACTTATGGTGCCATCATTGCCGTTTATCCCTACGCCATTAACCTCCAGTTTGGTGATCATGATGGCCCCCGAGTCTATGGTCTTGTATTCACAGCCTGGGGGTTTGCAGGTCTTATGGGGCCCTGGCTGGCTGGCACTTTATACGACAACTCTGGCAGCTATTCTGTCCCCTTAGCTGTGGCTGGTATCGCTGCACTGCTTTCAGCCACAACGGTTATCTTTTCCATAATCGCCAGCGAACCTGTTTAATAGAATTAGTCATACTCGCCATCTACCAAATCTTAAAATATGACGAATTGCTTTTTCTCCATATTCAGACGATTGGTGATTAATTGTTTTACCCGACGCAAATCAGTGTTTCTATAAACGCATGTCGAAGTGGACGGAAGCAGTTCATAAGGTTCGGATTGTTTAGTTCGCACTCGCTTTAGATTCACGGGGCTGGACTAATAGTAGACCCACTAACATCAATCCAAGCGCCAAAAACACCCAGGAGGAATACCTCTCCGACAATAATAATGCACTGAAAAACACCCCTCCAAGGGTGACCACATAGGCAATCTGGCTCGCGAATACCGCGCTGGTCATGCCTACCAGCCAGATATAGCCTGAGTAGATCAAGGCGTGTATTAGCGATGAGACGATCAAGGCCTGCTCCGGTGGTCCCCATGGCTGCGACAAGTCGACCCAGTAATTTCCCAACCAGACTAAAGGCGCACATATCAACACGCCAAAAGCCGAAGCGCCACATAGTGCACTAACAGGATCAATACCTGGTGGAGATTTAACGGATATATAGTTGCCTTCCAATCCATAGCAAAGGGGCGCCACCAAAGCCACCAGAACGAACACGGCTTTCTCTGGCTCTGGCAAACTCGCATCCGGCCCGATCAGCACCACCACCGATAAGGCGCCTAACAGAACACCTGCGACGCGAATTATCGAAAATTTCTCAAGCCGTATACCAAGTGCAATGAGCATCGCGAACATCGGTACCGATGCGACGATGATCGCCATAATCCCTGCCGGTAATTGGGCCGCGGCGAAATAGGAGAAACTATTAGGTAAAATAGTCCCGAGAAGGGCGATAACGGTGTAGTGCTGCACTGCTATGCGGTCAAACCGCAACCTTCTGCCTTGCAGCCGGATGATCAGAAACATCACCACACCTGAAATCATAAGTTGCCACAGAATCAGGCCTAGTGGAGGATGACCGGTAGAAACCGCGATCTTAGTCAGGGGTATGGTAAATGCCCACCACATGCCAAAAAAAATCAGCAGCGATAGCGCTCGACGCTGATTCATCAATAGCGGTTATAACTATTCAGAGTCGTGACCCTGAATGATCGCGTAATTACTGATTCGCCTCTCGTGATGCGGATCGATCAATGACTCCACCGCCTCGATCATTTCAAGATAGTGGGGTGGAAAGCCATTTTCTCTTGCTCCTTCCAGCACTAAGGCCTTGTACCAGTCATAAGGCCGTTTATCATTGTCGAGACGAGTAGGATAATAGGTAAAGCACCGAATGGGGCCTCGATTTGAATTCACTTCAATTTCCTTATCCATATATCCGTGACCATTGCCTTCAATTCTGTCCAGGACCGGCTTTTCCCGTTTAGCCATCTGGTACAGCACACCCAATACATATTCTCCAGTATTCACCGCCTCAATCCCGCACTTACCAGATTCGTCACCACCGGGTTTGGCAAAATTAAGTCGGTGTCGGTCGAGACGGGCAATACCTATATTTACAATAGAACGACAGCGCGCATACAGGCGCGCATGCAAAAGATTAGAGCCGTAGGCAAAGTAGCGAACGGTCATATCAAAATATAAGAACTAGAAAAAGGCCTGTAGGCCGGTCTGTGCACGCCCAAGAATCAACGCATGAATATCGTGAGTACCCTCATAGGTATTAACCGTCTCAAGGTTACTCATGTGGCGAATCACATGATATTCATCAGAGATGCCATTGCCGCCATGCATATCTCTGGATAGCCGAGCAATATCCAGCGCCTTACCGCAGTTATTACGTTTTATCAGGGAAATATTTTCTACCGGGCAGCGGTCTTCGTCCATGAGCCGACCTACCCTTAGAACAGCCTGTAAACCCAGGGTGATCTCGGTCTGCATGTCCGCAAGCTTTTTTTGAATCAGTTGGTTTTGAGCTAACGGCCGACCAAACTGCGTGCGTTCAAGTGTATAACTGCGCGCCGCGTGCCAGCAGAACTCGGCCGCGCCCATTACACCCCAGGCAATACCATATCTAGCCTTGGTGAGACAGCCGAAAGGTCCCGCAAGTCCGCTTACGTTGGGTAGCAGGTTTTGCTCTGGCACCATAACATCCTTGAGCACGATCTCCCCTGTAATTGAGGCCCGCAGGCTCATCTTGCCTTCAATTTTTGGGGTTGAAAAGCCTTCCATATCACGCTCTACAATAAAGCCACGAATGCTACCGTCAAGCTTGGCCCAGACAATGGCGATATCCGCAATCGGTGAATTACTGATCCACATTTTGCTGCCATTGAGGCGATAGCCACCATCCGCGGTTTCTGCACGGGTTTTCATGCTTGCCGGGTCTGAACCATGATCGGGTTCAGTTAATCCGAAACAGCCAATCAGATCAGCGGTCGCTAGCTTGGGTAAGAATCGTCGGCGCTGTTCTTCACTGCCGTAAGCATAAATAGGGTACATCACCAACGAAGACTGCACGCTCATTGCTGATCGATATCCACTGTCAACCCGCTCCACTTCGCGTGCCACCAGGCCATAGCACACATTGTTCAATTCGGCACAGCCATACTCCTCTGGCAATGTTGATCCGAGCATACCTAGCTCACCGAGCTGGTACATGATCTCGGGATTAAAGGTTTCGTTACGGTTCGCCTCGATGATTCCGGGCATCAGCATTTCGCCACAGAATTCTCGTGCGCTATCCCTCACCATACGTTCTTCTTCACTCAATTGTGAATCAAAATCAAAAGGGTCGCTCCAGTCAAAAGGATGTGTTGGCATTAAATTACCGGGAGATTTTTAAATAGCAGCGTGTTCTTCGGTGCGCAGATTTGTCAGCGTGTCCAAGTATGCCGCAACCAGCGTGGATTCGTAAATAATACCTATGAAGTATCCGCGCTGATCAACAATTGGAATACTTTCACCAACAAATTCTCTCATTTGTTCAAGCGCCTCCCATACAGATAGATCATGGCTAAAACGAAGCTGGTCCGGATCGGCATAGGTCGCCACGGTTTCCTGTTCGAGATCAACTCTTTTTTGCAGTCGGGCAATATCAAATAAACGCAGTTTACCCTGATATCTAGAGAGATCGTCCAACACATAGCATTCTGTGCGGTCTGCCTCGACCATTGCTTGGAGCGCAGCACTAAGAGACTGCTCAGAGTTAACCAGCACCGCATCAGTGTTGACATGATTGGCGATCGAAGTGCGCTCCAGAATCACTTTATCCCGCCCCATTGAAAGATCAAAGCCCTCCAGAGACAGTTGACGGTCGAATAATGATCGCCCGCACAGTCGGTATCCGACTACATTTGAAAACACCACACTGATCATTACCGCCGTCGTGAGTTCATAATTTCGGGTAAGCTCAAACACAATCAGAATTGCAGTGAGGGGTGCGCCGATCACAGGGCTGGTAACTGCCATCATTCCGCAAATTGTGTAAACCGCAAGGCCGGATGATAGCTCGCCAAAAAAAAGCACACACAACTGCCCCATTAATGCGCCACTTAACACGCCAATAACCAGAGCTGGGCTAAACACACCACCGACAAATCCAAATCCGAGACACAATGCTGTAACCAGAATTTTTGCCAGCAGTATTATCAGCAGATTGCTAATAGTAAATGCCTCACCAAAAATAGTCGTTTCAATAAGGTGCGTACCCACACCCATGACTTCGGGAACCAATTGCGCCATCAGCCCTAAACCAAGTCCAGCTACTGCCGGGCGTGCCCAGACTGGCAGGCCCGTTCTATTGGCAACTCGTGATGCAAAAAAAACTGATCGCATAAACAAAGTGGCAATCAGTGCCCCAACAACACCTATCAACACGAATGCCAGGAACTCCGGTGCAAAAAAAGATCGTTCAGCGAATACCCGAAATAGAGCTGGTCGCTCAAGCAAGTAGTTAGAGACAAAAAATCCAGTGGAGGAAGCAACCGTAATAGGTGCAAATGCGCGCAGCGAATAATGTCGCAGGATGACTTCATGTACAAACACAACTGCCGCGATGGGCGCGTTGAAAGCAGTGGAGATTGCCGCTGCTACCCCGCATCCTATGCCAAGAGTCGGATCAGTGCGAACTAGACGGCTGATAGTGCCGCCAAGTGTCGCCCCCATTGTCGACAATGGTCCATAAATACCCACAGAGGCGCCTGCCCCCATACCCATGATCGCGGCAAGAGTATGCAAAACGCCGTCTCGTGTAGATAACCGAACTTGGCGCGACTGAACTGAACACACCAAATCGGCGATGCTGAGCGGCCTGCTGGAGCTGCTAAGTAGAAGCAAGCCACCTACTATAAAGCCCCCAGCAACAGGCGCTAAAAGTAGAACCATGCGAAAACTGATGTCCTCTGAGCTGCCTCTCGAAGCCAATTGACTGCTGATCCATTCAATTGCCTCTACAAACATAACAGCTAAGAATGAACCAATAATGCCAATTGCCACACCGAACGACAGTATCGTAAAAATCCTGATCGCGACATTACGCCCCGGCGGCAGAAAGACCGGGCCCGGTTCATTGCCCCCCAATGGCGGAGCGGATTTAGGCATTAGACGGTCACTTACGCAACCAGTTGATCGCGATTAACACCACGCCGCCAAGACCGAGAAGCCAGCTTATTAACGGGGCTGATTCTAAATTGTTGCCTGGGGCAAGTACCGCTGCCAGAACAATCAAACCAAGACCCGCAATCAGTCGCCTGTTCTTGCTAGAGGATATCTCCAGTTGCTGTCTTAGCAGGGCAACATCCTCATTCCTGGTTCTCATCACAAGCTCATCATTCTTGAGGCGATACAATAGTTGGTATGCAAGCCCGGGAATCTCCGGCGCCACTGTCGCAAGATTGGGAAGCTCTCTTCGAATTGCTTTAAGTGCTGCGCGTGGGCCAATCTGCTCACTCATCCAGCGCTCGAGAAACGGCTTAGCTGTGTCCCAAAGATCCAGATCGTCGTATAACTGCCGGCCCAGACCCTCAATATTGAGAAGCGTTTTCTGCAGCAATACGAGTTGAGGCTGCACCGGCATCTGGAAACGCCTGGCGATGCGAAATAGGTCGATCAGAAGAGTACCAAATGATATTTCGCTGATCGGTTTAGCAAAAATTGGCTCGCACACTGTTCGAATTGCACCTTCAAAATCTTCGGCAACGGTATCAGGAGGTACCCAACCCGCCCTAATGTGCGCATCTGCCACCGCATGATAATCGCGATTGAAAAATCCCAACAGGTTCTCTGCTAAGTAACGTTTATCTGCGTCGCTGAGCGTACCCATAATACCGAAATCTACCGCTCGGTACTGGCCTTCTTCAGAAACAAAAATATTACCCGGATGCATGTCGGCATGGAAGAACCCATCCCGGAACGCTTGAGTGAAAAAGATCTCAACACCGTCATGCGCCAACTTCTTTAGGTCAATCCCCGCAGCCTTAATTTTCTCTACATCGCGAACAGGTATGCCATAAATTCGTTCCATTACCATCACGTTTTGTCGGCAATAGTCCCAATAAACTTCGGGCACGTAAATCAGATCCGAGTCTAGAAAATTCACTCTGAGCTGGCTGGCGTTGGCGGCCTCACGCATCAAGTTAAGTTCGTCGTGAATAGTCTTGTCGTAGTCTTCGACAATTTCCCGCGGTTTCAAACGAGGTGCTTCGGACCAATACTTATCTGCAAGTTCAGCCAGGGTGTGTAACAGGTCAAGATCTCTTTCAATTACCTCCTGAACTCCAGGTCTGAGCACCTTAACGACAACTTCCTTGCCACCAATAAGCGTTGCAAAATGCACTTGGGCGACCGAGGCGGAAGCAGTTGATTCGGTTTCAAACTCATCAAAAATATCACTAAGCTGCTGTTCAAGAGCTTGCTCGATAATTTGGCGCGCCTCATTGCCGGGAAAAGGCGGCACCTCATCCTGCAGTTTAGTCAACTCAGCATGGATATCCTCGGGAATCAGGTCTGGTCGGGTAGAGAGCATCTGGCCAAATTTGACAAACACCGGCCCAAGCTCCTGCAAGGCTTCTCGTAATCTGACCCCTCGTGGTTCATCATAGTGACTACGCCATTTTCGTGGAATAGCGCTCAATATCATGGTCCAAGGCCGGGCCAGCTTCAATGCAACTACAAATTCATCCAGATTATGGCGGATCAGGACTCTGGCGATGCGATAAAGATGAAATATATTCTTGACCAAAGTGTTTACCGTACTAGTTTCCCTGCCGGATACGCTCGATTCTCAAGGCCAACCGATCGGTATCTGCTCGCAACCGATTAACCTTCGCTGCAAACCGCTCCAAAGCAACATTGTTTACGACAACGCGTTTCTCCTCGGTCAGATAATCCGCAAAATTAGCCTTAGACAGGTTCGCTGCGTTTTCAGCCCAATCGTATGTAGATCGAATCAGGTTTCCAACTTTTCTGGCTGGAGTGTCACCAATCAACCGTGCAATCAGCTCCTCCCAATCAAAATCAAATTGGGCCAGAATCTTTTGCAACGCCTGGCCAGCTTCGGCGTCGCCTTGCATCGTAACCCGTCCGTCAGTCAGGACGCTGCTGGCAGGGCCCTTTCCACTCAGACTAGCGAATGCAAATATGGAACCTTTTAGAGTTACATCGGGTTCTCTTTCAGTCTGCGGGGCTAAGGAGAAACCTTCTGGTTCCGCTACCATGTATAACGTAACAGGCGGCAACGTTAACTCAATGCAATACACCTTCCCATTGAGTGTCCTAAATGCACGCGAAGTATCAGAATCTATCGATAGTATGGTTTGAACTCCGCGATTAAGGATATCGAACAAATATGTTTCTGCGGGGATCATCAGAAGCGATAGCCGATATGCAAGGCAACAATTCCGCCGCTTAAATTATGAACCTTGACATGATCAAATCCCGCTTTATAAATCATTTGTTTTAATGGTTCCTGTCCCGGATGCTTCCGTATAGACTCGATCAGGTATTGATAACTAGCTTCATCACCGGTTACCAACTTTCCAATTTTTGGAATTGCCTTGAAAGAATAATTATCGTACGCCTTCTCCAGCAACGGAATTATAGGTTTGGAAAACTCAAGAATCAGTAACCTTCCTCCGGGTTTTAATACCCGATACATTGAAGTCAGCGCGTTTTCTTTTCGGGTTACGTTACGTAGTCCAAAGGATATCGATACGCAGTTGAACTCCTCATCAGCAAAACACAGATTTTCCGCATCAACCAGCGCATAACAGACGTTACCGACTATCCCTGCATTGACCAGCTTGTCTCTTCCTTGGTTCAACATTGCTTGATTGATATCGGTCAACATCACCGCACCCCTGGAACCAACCTGCCGAGCAAATAATCGGCTCATATCACCGCTCCCTCCAGCCACATCAAGCACACTGTCTCCCGGTCGCAATCCACTTTGTCCAGCAGCAAAACGCTTCCACAGTCGATGGGCTCCAAATGACATTAAGTCATTCATCAAGTCATATCGGCTTGCCACTGACCGGAAAACTTGCCCCACCAATGTGGTCTTAGCCTCTATATCAACGTCTCTGAAACCAAAATGGGTCTTCAATGGATCGTTCATTGGTTGACTCCCGTATCAGGCATCCAACTTACGTTGATGCCCGGCCTGTTTCAGCTTGTCCAGATATCGAGCCCAGTTTTCCTGCTGATTTTTTCCGAGTATGTATAAAGTGTCCCAGGAATATATACCGGTATCGTGACCATCGTCGAATTTAGGCTTGATCGCGTAATTACCCACTGCTTCAATGTCGTCGATGTTGACATTTTCCATGTTGAGTTGAAGCACTTCCTGCCCCGGGCCATGTCCCTGCACTTCAGCGGAGGGTGAATGTACACGCAGATATTCGCAGCTCATCTCGAAAGTCTCCCCGTCGTCAAAGGTAACCTTCAGGCTGCGTGTCTTACGGTTTAGATTTATTTCAGTGGGTGTGTGATCACTCATGGCTCATTTTAATAAATGTCTGGCGGTATTCTACTCCGGATACATCGTTACGGGATGTCGGATAGCCCTAGTGAGAGTTTTGTTCGAATCGGCTCAGCAACAGTACGCCGGTCCTTGGGGAATTTAGCTTTGTTCGTCCTGCAACCAGCCCGCCACTGCCTCAGCAAAGTATGTCAACACGCCATCGCAGCCCGCGCGCTTAAACGCCATCATGGTTTCCATTACAACCTTCTTTTCATCCAACCAGCCATTGTCGCATGCAGCCTTTAACATCGCATACTCACCGCTCACGTGATAAGCAAATGTGGGCATACCAAACGCCTGTTTTACCCGCCACACCACGTCGAGGTAAGGCACGCCCGGTTTGACCATTACCATATCCGCGCCCTCTGCAATGTCCATTGAAACCTCCCTGAGCGCTTCATCTCCGTTAGCAATATCCATCTGGTACGTGTACTTGTCTCCTCCTGCAAGATTTTCCGCAGACCCGACAGCATCTCGAAAAGGGTTATAGAAGCTTGACGCGTACTTCGCGGAATAGGCAAGAATTCGAGTCTGTATGTATCCTGCTCGCTCGAGCGCCTCTCGTATTGTTCCAATTCGGCCATCCATCATGTCAGATGGCGCGACCACATCCGCACCGGCTTCGGCGTGGGATAACGCCTGCTTAACCAGTGCCTCGACAGTAGCCTCGTTGACGACATAACCCTCTTCATCTATCAATCCATCCTGACCATGGCTCGTGTAGGGGTCTAGCGCTACATCCGTGATAACACCCATATTCGGTACTGCGACCTTAATGCCTCGTATCGTGCGTTGTACTAGTCCGTCAGGATTCCATGCTTCTTTGGCATCTTCTGATTTAGCCTCTAGCGGTGTGACCGGGAACAGCACCACAGCGGGTATTCCAAGCACCGCCAGGGCAAGGCATTTGTCCGCTATTAAATCAGGACTAAGCCTCAGAACACCGGGCATTGAAGGTATCGACTCGGTTTCATTATCACCTTCGCGCACAAACAAAGGCTGCAACAGATCACTGGCACTCAGGGTATTCTCTCGCATCAAACGCCTGCTGAAGTCATCACGCCGCATGCGGCGTGGCCTCGACAGCGGGAACAAAGCCTGCTCGGGATGATCAGTCATAAAGCGAGGTTGTCACCTACTCTTTTTCTTTGCACTGGTTTTCTTCTTCGCCGGGGCCTTCTTGGCCGCCACTTTCTTACTCGTTTTCTTCTTCGCCGGGGCCTTCTTGGCCGCCACTTTCTTACTCGTTTTCTTCTTCGCCGGGGCCTTCTTGGC
>CAMYNW010000024.1 GCA_947259885.1 uncultured Gammaproteobacteria bacterium | reverse complement strand
AGCCCCATCACTTCATTATTCTATACAGGACTGGTTGGTGCTCTGGTGATGACGGCTGTGGTCCCATATCAATGGCAATCAGTAGAAGGTTCGGATTATTTTTTACTTGCATCTCTCGGTGTAGCCGGCGGTATTGGTCATCTTTGTCTTATTCGCGCGTTTCGGAGTGCCCCCGCATCAGTGGTCGCGCCGTTCAGCTACAGTTCCCTGATCTGGGCAACGCTGTTCGGCTATATCCTGTTCAGTGATCTGCCGGATCGATGGACCCTGATTGGAGCGTGCCTGATCATAAGCAGCGGATTGTATATATTGCACCGGGAACGCGTTACCCGTGAAAGTGGATAAGCTCTTGCTCATGAGCCGATTTTCTCGCAGTAAAACACAATTACCTACCCACTCCGTGAGTGAGCGCCGAAGCGAGAACCAAGGGATTAATTATTGTGTTCCCATAATTGCTAAGTGATATTCTTGGCCGCAACAAGATCTTCAAGCAACGTAACACGACCATGACATACGAATGCATAGACATCGAGCAGACCATTGTTCTCGCCGAGGAGGAACAGGCTGTGATCATCGACATCCGCGACTCGGGTTCATTTCAGTCGGGTCATATTGAAAGCGCCATTCACATTCATAGTGACAATATGCAGACATTTGTCGAGAGCGCAAACAAGTCACTGCCTTTGATTGTCTGCTGTTACCATGGCCATATGAGCAAGGGCGCTGCCAACTTTTTTGGTCAGCAGGGCTTCGAAAAATCCTATAGTTTGGATGGGGGCTACACTGAGTGGGCAAAGCGGCTTTAAAGACGATTTAACACTTTAACAGCCGCGCACACCAACCATGTATCAACTCGTACTCAATCGAGACATCTATCTCAAAGTCGTTCAAGAAAGAATCCCCAAAGCGCGTCACCATGTCTGGATTGTGACCGCGGATATCAAGGATATGTATGTGGAACGCTACGGAGAGTTCGTGCCTTTTCTCGAACTACTCACCGATCTGGTGTCTCAGGGCGTGGGCGTGCGGTTAATCCATGCCAAGGAGCCAGGCCCACGGTTTCGCGAAGATTTTGATCGCTATGACGAACTGATTAATAATGAGCTATTCGAACGAATTCTCTGTCCCCGTGTGCATACCAAGGCGATTGTCATTGATGGTCGAGAAGCCTTTGTAGGTTCGGCGAATCTCACCGGCGCCGGGCTCGGCAGCAAGCACGCAGATAAAAGAAATTTCGAAGCGGGTTTTCTGTTTGACGATGAAGAGTCTATTGCCGAACTAGTCGCCTGGATCGACGAGCTTTACCTTGGTAATCATTGCCGCTCTTGCCGGCGCCGGGAGTTTTGTCCCGATCCCATTATCGATAACCTTTAAACAAAATAATTATGTGCCCGGCTTACGTCTATGTGATCTGATAGCAAAAATCCTTGCCGCCCAGGTCGGCGGCAATAAAGATTTCGGCGGTGATCTGACCGCATAATCGCCGCTGATCCTGGCCGGAGAATCGTCAGCCACCGCACATCCGATGTGGACCGATGCACCGTTCGAAAAAGATCAAACCGTGGCGCTGGAGCTCGGCGGTACACGTAAACGATACAATGCCGGCCTGGCGCGCACGGTGCAGTTGGGTAAAGGCCCGAAGAAGCTATTCGACACCGCCAGCGCAGTTGGAGAGGGTCTCGAAGCGGTGCTTGAAACCGTAACGCCGGGCGTTACCACTGGGGAGGTACATAGGGCGTGGCAGGCCGTGCTGGATCAGCATGGTCTAGTGAAAGAAAGCCGGATCGGCTTATGGCATTAGCGTCGGATACTCCCCGGACTGGGGCGAACACACCATCAGCCTAAGAGCAGATGAGGCGACCATCCCCGAATCCAGTATGACATTGTATGTCATGCTCGGCATGTGGATAGACGGCTGGGGCATGGAGCTAAGCGAGACAGCGGTCGTGACTGATTCCGGTGTTGAATGCCTGACTAATTTTGATCGATCTGATCGTATGATTGATTAAGGCACAACTATCTAATGCAATGATCTAGGACGATGATCCACTGCACGATATGTGCACTTCAGGTATTGCCTCCAGGTTCTGCAGCTGGGGGGCTCGATCCGCGTCGCTGGTTTGCATTGCCGGTCCACGGAATACCGCATTTTGTCCATCAATACTATTATTACCGCCAACACTTCGCGCTGACGGAAGAACCATTGCATCCGCCCTATCCATTATCAGATTCATTTCTCTAGAGGACGCATCTAACGCCTGATTGATATTCTCTGGCGTAACCGTAGCCCAGAATTCTTCGCTGTACTTCTTCTGGTGCATCTCGAGTTGTTTAGAGCGAAAGGCTTCTACCTCCTTGCTGAGCGCCTGCTTTAACTCAATCGGAGAAACGCTACGTTGATCCTCGGTAATTTCACCAAGCAACAACTCAAAATTATGGAACGGGCCTGCACCTTCACCTTCACCAACACCGTGACTACTGGAAAGCAGAACTATCGCAGGGCGACCGCGAAAGTCTCCTGCGGCAGTGACTTCAAAATCCACCATTAGATTGCCCGTCCTATACTTTTCGTTAGTACAACGGCCTGCCTGGAACGAATACGTGTCGGCGCCTAAATAAAGCGTAACCGATTTCCCTGTATCGCCCAGCGGTGCCCTTGTGGCCTGATCGTAATACACGGCTTCACTCCCGCAGCTAAGATTCAACGAAAAGGGCAGCTCCTGGGACTCCGACTGCGCAAGGCCCTCCCATATCAGTGTCTTACCATCAAATTGCAGATCCGGATTTTGAGAATGGTAGTTCTTGTATGGTTTGATACGTGTCGAAAAGGAAACGGAACGCGGTGAGCTTATACCATCACTATATATAGACAGTTCACCACCGTCGAGACCTGGGGCTTCTTTAGCCTGGATAGTAAAAGCACCTTTCTTTCTGTCTCGCACTTCGCATTTAGTGACCGTGAGTGCGTAGCGCTTGCCTTCCACTGCAGCCATTCCAGACCCGTAACCTGCCGTAGCCGTGTCAAATTTCTCCTTCTCTTTATCGATCTTGGCGCCTTTTCGTTGAATCTCCATCTTCATCATGCTTTTCAACATGTTTTCCATTTGATCAATTTGTGCTTGGTCAACCCCTGATGCTTTCATCATCTCCAGCACCTGCTGCATTTCCTGTTGTTCCTTAGTTTGAGCGTTAATCGCGTTTGTAACGCACAGCATCGGAATAAATAAGGCAATCGTTAACCGTTTATAAGTATTTTTCATTAAAGATTTCCTCCGTCAGTTGGAACAATCATAGTCACTATTATTTTTCTTGGGAAATAAAACTGTGGTGCATAAGTCAGCATTATTGCAAAGTAAATCCTTATTCGGTGGCCTATCTTCGCTCAAAACGCATCAGTGCGCCCATATGATTGATAATGAGTCGTTGTCCGGGGATAAATTCGACAATTCTCTGCACCTGCTCTCCCCTATCATCGCTAAACTTAATTGAATCCCCTTCAATACTGTAGTTCGATTTCTGTGGTCCATTTTCCATGTGGCTGGTTACGGTTCCATCTTTGTGGAAATCCATTAGTATGCCAACCTCTTTTCTGGTACTCGGATCGTCGGCCTCCTCCCACGAGACGAATTCCCACTTACCCGCCAGCTCTTCAGAAGAAATATACTGGGCGAAAACATTGAAAGAAAAAACTAAGGTTATAGCAATAGGATATAAAATTTTTTTCATGGGTGGCACCTGTTAAACATTTTTGTCTAATCCATTAAAAACATTGCATGTCACGAACAGTATCATCTAAAGCCAACACATCGATGTGAACAAGGTCACAGAATACCTAATTGGCAATAGGAGTTAAAAAGGAACTTATACTATGAGATATGCTCTAATTTTCGTTCGAATATTTTGAAGACCTTTTGCACTTTTTACGTGTATCCGAAAATTAATATTTGAGAATCTTCGCTACCGCTATATTCTCACTATTTTACTGCACCAATCGCGTTTCATTGTGTACCGCATACCAGCCGAACCAAAAGGCTCGATGAGCAGGAAGCCTGTCGAGTTTTTCGCCATCTGTTGAAGTTAATGCTTCTTCGGTCATGACCCACTGATTTCCTTCGGAATCCATGACTAAACGATCTTGATCGTAACTATCGAACTTAGTGCTCTCACTTTGGTAGACGCGATTCGCACCGGAAGTATCGGTCAACACTACGAGCGATATTGGGCCAACGCTATCGTGGTATACAGGATGATTGGCAAGAAACTCCGCATGTATTGCTAGCGTTATATCGCTGTGTTTAGGAAAGGTCAGTGCTAGTACTTCATCTTTGTTGTTGAGACGGGTGTCGATCTTGGGTACGTTGAACATCAATTCATCGGTAGCAAAATAATCGCGATACGCCGCGCCCTCGTCGTAGTTCCTGCTGTGACCGGTATCGAGAGACAATACACTGGAGCTTGGATGTCGCCGTCGCCACTCACCCCATGTGGTGGTCACAACATAGCTCCGTTGAAGTTGAATGCCCTGGCCCACTAAAGGACCGATGACCGGCTCCCCTCGTGTCGTGCTCCAGAGTGACTGGGTTTTTTGATCGTACATTAATTTATTGGAGCGATAGAGAAATCCGCTAGTCCCCAGCGCATGATTGACTCCCTGGTAATTCGTCTGATAGAGAATGACTGCGCCACATAAGGTGCAGTACACCCCGGCAAACTCCGTGCCGCCAATTTCATCAACAAACATTTCGTGCCAGGCTAGGATACGTTTAGGGTAAGCCCTGGCGTCACCATTTATTTCAATGCCAAATACTACATTGCCATCCTTTAGGTAATCAGCTTCGCCAGCCGAGATCATTTTCGGTGATCTGAGCGGTGGGATACCATCCTGGGCGACGCCGCCCCATCTGACTTCATCCAGTCGAATATCGGTCTGTCGCTGGTCGTCAAAATATCCTGCAAACAGCGGATCGATCAGGCGATAAAGGTGGGATTTGAACTGTGCGTAGTGTTCGTGCCTTTGTTCCGGTTGGTTCCACGCCCAAACAAACCAACTTTGCAAATCATTCCCTAAGTTTTGGCCAGTTTTGTTTCTTAATACCTTATACATCCAGTGGCTTACCGAAGCGCGACGATTCAAGCTGAGCATATCAAGCGACATCGCGATATAAGTCGGTTGCCAGGTCTGCTCAATGTAGTTCATCGGTTCAGTGAGAGCGAGATCGGGTTGCAGCAGCAGCGATATGAACGCGTACGCCGTCTTATCTAGATCGGGGGGCCGTTCGATCTTGTTGTCTTGCGCGCAGATTGAGCCGGCGGCAATGACAAAACAAACAGTGATCAGCGCCCTGAGATGTTGGAGCGCAATGTTTCGATAAGACATAATTGCGAGAGTGAAATATAGTGGATTGGAGGTAAAACACCCGGAAGAGTTCACATAGTATATTTACTGACCTGCGAATCGATAAAGATTATGGAGAGAAAGAACCAATGAGTGAGCTATGGCGGCTAAGTGCCACAGAAATTGTGGCAGCGATTAAAAACAAAAGAATGACTGCAACAGAGATTACTGAACAAACGTTGCAGCGACTGGATGACGTCAATCCCAAAATCAATGCGGTGGTGCAGGAAATGCCGGATGAAGCCCTCGCTGCGGCTCGGGAGGTTGATGCAGGCATCGCTCGCAGCGATACGCTCGGCCCGCTAGCTGGGGTGCCTATCACGATAAAGGTCAATGTCGACCAAAAAGGCCATGCCACTACAAATGGCCTGGTGACGTTAAAGGACAATATAGCGGAACATGATAGTCCCCTGGTCGATAACTTACGCAAGGCGGGCGCCATTATCGTTGGGCGCACCAATACCCCAGCATTTTCATTGCGCTGGTTTACGCGAAATCAATTGCATGGGCATACAAAGAACCCGCGCAATCCCGCGCTTACGCCGGGTGGTTCCTCTGGTGGAGCGGCAGCGGCAGTGGCCACAGGCATTTGCGCTATAGGTCATGGCACGGACATCGCGGGCTCCATCAGATATCCGGCATACGCCTGCGGGTTGCACGGCCTGCGCCCAACGCTCGGCAGGGTACCGGCGGTCAATCTATCTCTGCCTGATCGCCATATCGGTCCACAGATTACTGCTGTTTCCGGACCCATCGCGCGCACCGTCCGTGACGTTGCACTTGGTTACGAGGCAATGTCCCAACCCAGCCATCTCGACCCCTGGTGGGTCCCCGCGCCCAAGAACTCTGGCGAGTTCAACAAGGTCGCTGCTCTCTGCACCCATCCAGACGGGCTCGATACCGAACCTGAGATTGTCAAAGCCCTTAAAGAATCCGCGAAAAAGCTTGAGGATGGCGGTTGGAAGATTATCGAAACAGAATACCCGCCTCTACGAGAACCGATGAAATTACAGATCCGACTCTGGACCTCTGAATTTCATCTTAATCAGGGTGCGGCATTCAAAGAAGAGAACGACCCAGACGCCAACTTCATCTACGAGCAACTGTGCGACTTGACAGACCCACCCACGCTCAGCAGCTTTATGGAAATATTAAAGACCAGAGTCCGGCTGATCCGCGACTGGGAAATGTTCTTGAACAATTACCCCATCATGCTTTGCCCAGTTTCAGCCAAGCTGTCATTCGCCGATCAACTCGACGTGCAATCCCCAGAAGCATTTCGGGAAATTCTGGAGGCACAAATGACACAGATCGCTCTGCCACTCCTCAGCATGCCTGCAATGACTGTCACCACTGGCAAAACATCAAGTACGCCGATCGGTGTACAGCTTGTCGCCGGCCGCTATCGCGAAGATGTTTTATTTAGTGCTGCGAAAGAGATAGAAGCCCGGAGTGAAACTATTGAAATTGCTGAAATTGATTGGCAATAAAAGCCCCAATTTACCTTATTAATGAGGTGATTCAATCCTCGATCATTTAAAACGGCCAAGAGTACAGGCTGTGTCACTCGAAGAAACAGAATCACCGCCGATCTTCAGGCTCAGGTCTCCTGTTATTGACCTGGATCAACGCGCAACTCACTCTGAAGATGCAGTGTATAAAATACTGGAAGTTTAATCACTGACTAAATTGGAGTGAAACATGTTAAAAAATATACTTGTTGCTACCGATGGCTCCCCAATGGGTCGACGCGCGGCGGAGACCGCAGCTGCTCTTGCCTCAAAATTTGACTCGGCAGTCGTACTCGTCACTATTGTCGGTCAGGGGGATGTTCCGGAAAATATGGTAAGGATGTTAAAGGCAGAACATCTGGTAGAGGAGCATAAGGCTGACCAGGTTTCACTCGAAGTACTTAGCCGGGCACCTGGGCCTTCAGTGCGCGTCGACTCTAGAGCGGCGGAGGCGGCGGAGGTGCATCAAAAAATGGCGGAGTTGGTTCTTGGTGAAGCAACCAGGCAATTAAAGGACTCCGGATTAAAAAACTTTGATACCAAGTTAGAAAGAGGCAAACCGGCGGATGTCATTCTTGAACTCGCCAAACAAATCGATAGCGATCTGATCGTGGTGGGAAGCCGCGGTTTTGGCGATCTGAAAAGCCTGATACTAGGCAGCGTTTCACATAAAGTGCTGCAAATGGCTGAGTGTCCTTGCCTGATAATCAAATAGAGATTTATGGTGACAGCTTACTTAATATAAATTTTATTATGCGAGATAAGTTAACTGTCACTAGTATTCCGCGCGCCCAAAAAATGGATTTCAATCAGATGATTAGGTGATTTATACTCGTTCGACTATTTCACCGATCTATAGACCGTCTCTGCGTGTTTAATTATTATTTGGAACCAGGTGGATAGAGAAATAAGTTGATGCATAAATACCAAAGAAACTGAGACAGTACTCGTTCCACCACTGGAGAATAAATATGAAGAGTTTTAAAAAATCTTGTTTGATATCCGCAGTTAGCGCAGCACTAACCGGCCAGGTGTTTGCCGCGGACATGGTCACCGAAATAGGTGAAGCAGAGGGTCAGGTCAGTATCGTGGCCTGGCCGGGTTACATCGAACGTGGCGAGACCATGGAGAATTTTGATTGGGTAACGAAGTTCGAGCAAGCCTCCGGCTGCTCGGTGCAGGTTAAAACTGCCAATACGTCCGACGAGATGGTGGCGCTGATGAATGAAGGCGGTTTTGATTTGGTGACGGCTTCAGGTGATGCCTCGTTGCGATTGATCGCCGGTAAGCGTGTGCAGCCGGTCAACATCGACCTGATTCCAAGCTGGAACACCGTTGACGATCGACTGAAAGATGCGCCGTGGCATACCGTTGATGGTGTTCACTACGGAACGCCTTACATGTGGGGCCCTAATGTGTTGATGTACAACACCGAGGCGTTTAAAGAACCACCCACCAGCTGGAGTGTTGTGTTCGAAGAAACCACTTTAGGAGATGGCAAATCTAACAAAGGCCGAGTGCAGGCTTATGATGGCCCCATTCACGTCGCGGATGCTGCAAACTATTTAATGCACCATCAACCCGAACTGGGTATCAAGAGCCCGTATGAGTTAAACGACGATCAGTATAAGGCGGCGCTCGATCTTCTACGGCAACAGCGCACGCTGGTTTCGAGATACTGGCATGATGCCTTTATTCAGATGGACGATTTCAAGAATGAAGGCGTTGTAGCCTCGGGATCCTGGCCGTTTCAGGTCAATCTTCTTGCCGGTGAAAAGCTCCCTATTGCTTCCACCATACCGGTAGAAGGGGCAACGGGCTGGGCCGATACCACCATGATGCATGTCGACTCCGAAAATCCGAACTGTGCTTATATGTGGATGGAACACACATTGTCCTCTAATCTCCAAAGTGATCTCTCCGTCTGGTTTGGCGCCAATCCTTCGGTTCCTGCGGCGTGTACTGATGGTCGCGGCATGCAGACGGCAGAAGGCTGCACCACTAACGGCATGGATGACTTTGAAAAAATAAAGTTCTGGCAAACACCTGTCTCGAAATGCGCTAGCCAGGAACAATGTGTACCCTACTATCGATGGGTCTCTGACTACATCGGCGTCATCGGCGGTCGCTAAACTTATCTCAATACACTCGTGACTGTCCCCGTCAATATACTTGACGGGGATAAGAGGCTTTCGTGACTGACGCGGTTCTGTTATCTAAGGTTTGTCGCCACTATGGTTCCGTTAAAGCGGTGGATGGTATCGACCTTGAAATTGGCAAAGGGGAATTCTTCGCGTTGCTGGGTCCTTCTGGTTCAGGCAAAACCACATGCCTGAGATTAATTGCCGGATTTGATAGCCCGACTTCGGGTCATATCGAGATTTTCGGCGAGTCCGTGGATGGTGTACCGCCTTATCGGCGCAACGTGAATACTGTTTTCCAGGACTATGCTCTGTTTCCTCATTTGAGCGTCCTAGACAATGTTGCCTATGGCATGATGGTACGTGGTGTGAGTAAGTCAAAGCGTCTGGCCGCAGCGGAACATGCGCTCGAAATGATTCGCCTTCCCGGCTATGGTACGCGGCGGCCTGCAGAATTATCAGGCGGGCAGCGACAACGCGTGGCGCTGGCCCGCGCGATTGTTAACAAACCGAAAGTATTGCTACTTGATGAGCCGCTCGGGGCGCTGGATTTAAGACTCCGCGAGCAGATGCAGGAAGAGTTAAAAACGCTGCAGAAAACCCTGGGCATTACCTTCGTGTTTGTGACCCATGATCAAGGTGAGGCGCTGTCAATGGCTGATCGGATCGCGATTTTTAATGAAGGCACGATTATTCAGATTGGCCGCCCTGAAGATATCTATCGCCGTCCGAATACGCGCTTTGTTGCGGATTTTGTCGGCTCGTCCAACGTCATCCCGGTTGAGTTTGCCGGACTCTCGAGCCAGCACCACTGGGCGAGCCTGCGCCCTGAGGCGGTTAGGATTGTCGAGACAGGCGGCAAGCAAGCCCGGGTGGTCAGTTTAAATTATCTCGGAAATTCAACCCGGATCGCACTCGATGTTGAGGGAAATCGTTTACACGCACTGGTTTCATCCTATCAATCGTTACCTGTTGAGGGCGATGAAATCAGTGTGGATTGGGATCCGGACGATGTGCGCGTGATGGAGGGTGAATAATGGTTGACAGCGCACTCGCCATTACGCCTGGCCGAGGCGGCATCTTCGGCCGGTCTTCGGACGCCATCTGGCGCAATCCGAAGATGTTTCTGTTTCTATTGTTGTTACCCCCGGTGTTGTGGCTCGGCGTTGTGTATATCGGTTCGTTGCTGGCCTTGCTGGTGCAAAGTTTCTTTTCTATCGACGAATTTACCGGCCTGGTCAAACGCGAGTTCACCTTGAAGACCTACCGCGAGCTGCTGCATCCAGCCAATCTGGACATAATCGTGAGGACCGTATCCACGGCAGTTGTAGTCACGCTATCCGCGGCAGTAGTTGCTTTCCCTATCGCCTACTATGCCGCGCGTTATGCGCAGGGCAGATGGAAGGCGGTATTTTATTTAGGCATCATGCTGCCGCTATGGTCCAGCTACCTGGTGAAGATCTACGCGTGGAAACTGATTCTCGCCAAGGAAGGTATTCTCAACTGGATATTTGCCAAGCTGCATCTGACCTGGTTGCTGGATGCGGTACTGGCCATTCCCATCATTGGCGGCAACTCACTCTCAGTAAGCTACCTTGGTACTTGCATTGTTTTTCTCTATGTCTGGTTGCCATTTATGATTCTGCCGTTGCAGGCTTCCCTTGAGCGGGTGCCCGTTAATTTACTGGAAGCGTCGTCCGACCTCGGTGCAGAACCGGCAAAGACCTTTCGTCATGTCATCTTGCCCCTTGCCATGCCGGGTTTAATTGCTGGATCCATCTTTACCTTTTCTTTGACACTCGGCGATTACATCATTCCGCAAATCATCGGATCGTCGCGGCTTTTTATCGGGCAGGCCGTCTACGCGCATCAAGGCACCGCGGGCAACATTCCGTTGGCTGCGGCATTCACCATCGTGCCTATTGTCGTGATGGGATTCTATCTTTGGATAGCCAAAAGACAAGGGGCCTTCGATGCACTCTAACGCTGATAGCCGAGCGCCAAGGTCACTCAAGCTCGCGGCATCTGCAGGGCTGTTGTTTCTGCATCTGCCGATTATGCTTATATTCGTATACGCTTTTACCACCGAGGAAAAGAGTTATCAGTGGCCGCCCCCTGGGTTCACTCTAAAGTGGCTGGCAGTAACCTGGGACCGCCCGGATGTGTGGCAGGCTCTCAAGTTATCCGTGGGCGTTGCATCGCTCTCTACGATTATTGCCCTTCTGCTTGGCACGCTGTGCGCCGCCGCAATCTCGCGCAGCAAGTTCTTTGGCCGTGAGACCATTTCCTTGTTGGTCATTTTGCCCATCGCGCTGCCGGGCATTATTACCGGCATCGCACTGCGCTCTGCTTTTAATCTCGCCGAGATCCCGTTTTCGATGTGGACTATCATTTTGGGTCATGCCACATTCTGCGTAGTGGTGGTATACAACAATGCGGTGGCGCGTTTTCGTCGAACCTCAGCATCGCTCATTGATGCGTCGATGGATTTAGGCGCTGATGGCTTTCAGACTTTTCGTTATGTGATCCTGCCGAATATTGGTACTGCACTTCTGGCCGGAGGAATGCTTGCCTTCGCATTGTCATTCGACGAAGTGATTGTGACCACCTTTACCGCAGGTCAGCAGCAAACTTTGCCTATTTGGATGTTGGAAGAACTGGTTCGGCCACGACAAAGGCCAGTCACCAATGTGGTAGCCATGGTTGTGGTGCTGGTCACGTTTCTACCAATACTGGCGGCATACTATGTCACCCGCGAGGGTCAGCACACTGTTGGACATAGCCGATAGGTATCCTCAAGCGTGCGCAGACAATAGCTATCGTTGCGCCATAAATTCAAGTTCTGCGCTGATGACCAGTTTCTCCTGGCGCCGCCGAATTCGAATTCCTCGTAGGCGATGACTTTGTTGCATCGAACCTACTTTATCCGCCACTTCCGCCCATTTTTTTACTTTTAGTAACTGTTCCAGTGGGGCTAAGTGTCGGTTCAGTATTCCGCGATTATAGGCAAGGGAAAGTAAAACAGTTTGAACAGATGCTGGCGTGTCTTGTCTAGTCAATCCCGGGAAACGGCGCGAAATTCCTTTCCAGTATGGACTTGCAGTGTGGTGCATTAAGCCGGCGCCTTGATCGGCTGAAATTCTAATGCTCTTTAACGTCGTCGAGCGATTTAACGCATCGCGTGCATCATTGCCTTTAAATCCGTACACTGCACGCAGCGCGCGCATTTGGTTATCTGTGAGTAAGGGCTTGTAGATCTTTTCAATTAATTCTTCGCTCGCATGGCCTAGATCCAGTCCAGGATCCAGTGTGATGCCTGACACGCCTCCCGGCCAGTAGGGTCGACCGTTATGTCCTTCCTGCTGATGAACCCAATTGAGATCACCACGGAATTTTTCTAACAGCGCAACAACTTCAGGATCAGGTTGTGGTAACAGCTTGTCTATCGCTTTCCAGCTCAGTTTATCAAAGACACCCGTTGGGTTGAGCTCATTTTCGAATTGAAATTCTTTTGCAGCGTTTCGGGTACCTGTTCCAAAACGTCCGTCTACCTCGAGGTTAAAACCTGTGTTCACCAATCCTACCTGGATTGTTTTCACCACGCTTCGCAGCCAGATCCGTTCTCCGATGCCGTCCCCAAAACGCAGCACAGACTTAATCATGTTCGGCCCTTTTCATTACCTTTTTAACTTTATTCCGGCGGGTACCGAGACCAAGCCCGGCACCCGCAAAGATAAAAATCTGGATTAAGGCGCCTGCACGATTCCGTTGCCCACGTCCTCTACTTCCTGGCCGGCCTTGATGCCGTTCATTGTGGCCAGAGCAAGTATTTTTGCCGCGGTATTTTGCCCTGAAATTCGATTGGTCTGCTGCAGCTCCTTCTGGGCCCACAGTGCCGCTACACCCGAAACGTGGGGCGTGGCCATACTGGTGCCATTCCAGCTGACTAGTCCACCGCCAAGCGCGGCTGAGGACACTGCAACGCCCGGCGCCGAGACATTGCACTGGGTATTGGAAAATGAGGCCACGGAAAAACCACCAGCACCCTGCTGCAGAGCACCAACCGAGATGATGCCATTACCGGCCGCAGGCGGCGCCACCGCAATTTCATAGGTCGGCCGTTCGCTCTCATTGCCGGAGGCCGCGACAATGATGCACCCATTTGCAAACGCATTGCGGGCTTCGATCATCTGCGTCAAGGCACCAAACAGATTGATATTGGCGCGATACCCCTCGAGTGCGATAGAGGTCGCAGGATTGATATCCAATCCCTGGTCATTAACGAGAAATTCGACAAAGCCCGGAAAGTCGATGCCTAACGACATTGACACAACGTTAGCGCCGTTTTCCACTGCCCACTGAATTGCGTTGGCCAGATTTGCCGACGTACCCTGCCCTTGTCCGAGAACCTTTCCAATCAGAGCCTTTGAGATGTTCCTTGCCACTCCTACGCGGGTACCGTTGACGTCCTTACCAAATATAGTGCCGGCGCAGTGTGTACCGTGACCGTGGATGTCATCATCGCCCTCGGCGGTAAAATTCTTTCTCTCGATATTAACGCCGGCAAATGCAGGATGGGTTAAATCGATCCCCGTATCCAGCACCGCAACGTTGACGCCGCTGCCATCAAATGCGGATTGGTGTGCGCCAACTGCTTCAATACCCCAGGTATTTGCAGCCGCAGTGGCTGCTGGCCCATCAGCATCCGTTGCATCCATGGGTTCAATCAGTTTGAGGGGCATTGGCGGCGCCATAGCCAAAGTACGCGGATCTCGTCGTAAATCATCCCGCTCACTTTTTGTCAGTTTGACTTCGTTGATTTCTATTTCTTCCGGCGCGGCCGCTGCACGCGGACCGGCGCCCGCTGGCACCCCGAGTGGTCCCCGCGCGACGCCAAGATTATCAGCTGTAGGCAAAAAACCGCCTTTTGAACGTAACACAATATATTGGTTTTCACTCATGATCGTCTCCTTAGTTACATGTTTTAAGTTAAATCTGACCAAGAAATTCAGGGCTTAGACACATCCTGTCTTGCTTACTTAAGTGGAATTGATCAGATCCTCTTCAGGCACACCCGAGAGAAGAGCGGTCATTTCCGAGAGGACATCGATAATCAGATTGATCGGCGCGTCATCCTTGGTTTCTACTGGTTCGACAAGTCGTTTAGGGGGTGTCCCCGCAAGATCAACGTCATGATTTTGATAAATCAAGCGTCGACGGGGATGTTCGTGATCCCAATCCGTTTTCCGTTGAGATCTGCACTCCACTTTCGTAAAGTCTTTCAAAGCTCCTGTTACCATTTGCACCCTCTTCATTTCCATTTGATGCCTAACCCTTAGGCATATCTTTACGAGGACATAGTTGGCTGCTATTCGTTAGCAACCCTGCCCCTTCCTAAAAATTGCGATTCACTAGTGATCAGTTATAAAACTACACACGAGAGAAACATGCGTTGATTATAGACCTCTAGATCCACCGGTTCTGTGAAAAATTCACCAAACTTATTTAAACCGGTCCATTCTGGGCGAATTGTCTTATTCAATCCGAAAGTATCCACTAATTATACAGGCACACAAAATTCAGCTGACAATACTTGCCTGGACTCCATGGTCGTTCATAACCTTCAAAATTTCCATCATCGTAATTCTCTCTGGCTGATAGTCGATAACCATCAATGGTGTCTTTTTATTTGAACATACAATTTGATTCACGCCATGCAGTGCAACCAGGTTCTTAACCACCGCCTTCTTGCCTAGTTGACTGGTCATTCCTTTTGCCCAAACGGTTGCCAAACACGCGCATTTTCCTTTGTTTGATAATTCAGCGTCTTCTGGATAGATTTCTTCAGAGGTATATGCAAATGCCATTTTCCCAGTCCCTGTAAATTGGTTTTTTTAAGGTACCAGATCTAATATTTTAGCATCAATCCTGATACCCAACGAAAGGTTAATGTAGCTAACTGCAAATGTTTATTCCGTTAACAATGTCACAAAAAATGTGTAAACGAGTTCACAAAATTATAAGTTGATCACCATAGTCCATCACATGGATGAAACTAACGTAACAGCGATGCAGTTAGGTCAGACCGAATACTTTGGCGATAATGATTTGGATTGAAATATTATTCCGGGTGATCAGCAGCATTTCAGTCTAAACTCCGCTCATGCATGCGTTTAGCAGATTCAACCGCAACACCCAGGGCATCTTATGCCTGATTGGTGCCGTAGTATTTCTGACCTTTAGCGACTCCATCATCAAGTGGCTGAGCCCCTACTACCCTCTGCATGAGATCACTCTGTTTCGCGCCGTCTTTGCTACTCTGATCGTTTTTATTTTTGTATATCTGGAGGGCGGACTGGTAACCCTTAAAACCCGGCGCCCAATACTGCACCTGTTTCGTGGCATGCTATTGGTATTCGCCAACATGTTCTTCTTTCTGGGTCTTTCAGTCATGCCTCTCGCGGAAGTCGTGGCGCTGTTCTTCACTGCGCCATTATTTATCTGCCTGTTGGCTCGCCCGGTGTTGGGGGAACAAGTGGGTCTTGCGCGCTGGGTGGCGATATTGATCGGGCTTGGGGGTGTTATTGTAATGGTACGCCCGGGGGCCAGCGGCTTTACCTGGACCAGCGTATTACCCGTGCTTGCCGCGCTGACCTATGCTGTGATGCAGATGGTGACACGAAAACTGGGCATGCGAGATTCTGCCGGCGCGTTGACATTCTATATCCAGGTAGCATTCATTATTATCAGCGTCTTAAGCGGTCTTCTGATCGGTGATGGTCGCTTTAACAATTTTGAACAACCCACTCTTGCATTCCTGTTTCGTGCCTGGCATTGGCCAAACACATTTGATCTAGGACTTCTTGCGCTGTGCGGCCTGGTGGTCGCGTTCGGTGCCTACCTGCTGTCTCAATCCTATCGCCTTGCCCAGGCTTCAGTCGTCGCGCCCTTCGAATACACCTCGCTGCCGTTTGCGGTAATTGTGGGCTTCATGGTGTGGGGAGACCTCCCGGGATCGAAGGAGATCATCGGCAGCCTGTTAATTATTGGCAGCGGCTTACTGGTCGTGTTTTTCGAGAATCGTTCCCAGCATCGTACCTCAGTGAAAGAAGCACAGGTTTGATTCTATTCACCTAAATAGTAGGTTTCGTGAACTATTCACAGTTTTTAAGTAGTGGTTAACTTAAACTGGCCGCAATGTTACAAAAGATAGGGAGCGCAAACGCTCATCAGACAATGCAAAGTGAACTGTGCAAATCGAACTCTCACTGCATGATGCCTCGCTGGGCCGCAAGGATGCGTCATATTGCGTTTGTCGTATGCATGCTAAGTCTGTCGGCTTGCGTAACTAACGAAGCGTGCAACTGCGAGGATATCGCATCGGCCCGAAATGAAACCGTCCTATCAGCCACTGCCGGCAGCATTGCAAATGATTCGCGGCTTCGCGGCCCGCGGAAGATACAAACGCGGGATCTGACCGATAGCGAACACCCCCACCCACTATATCCTCGGATTCTGGATAACCAAGGCATGGATCAAATCGGGCGCATGCGACTGATGCGCACGTCTTCCCGTAGTGTTAATACTCCGGTCAGATACGGATTGCTGCACGCCCACACATTGTATTCAGACGGTTCAGGCACCCCGCAGGATGCCTACACTCGCGCCGCAGCTCTTGGATTGGATTTTCTCGCAGTCACGCCACATAACCATAACCGTGCGGAAATGGGGGCCAAGGGAGAGCGCCGGGACGGCGTGCTCATTGCCAATGATCATAACCTGATGAACGCAGATGGAGAGGTTACGTTTACCCGAAGTTTCAATATAAACGGTGTATCGACAACCGAAATCCTGACTTCACCCTCGATCGTTCGCGCCGCCAGCAACGCTACGTCTAACGAATTCGTGGCGATAGTGGGTCAGGAGTTTTCTTCTATTTCAAGCGGCAATCATGTCAACGTGCTCGGCTGGAATGAAGTGCTGACGGTTTCAAACGGAGACTTTGACGGACTCTACAACGCATTTGGCACGGCGACCCCGGTGCTACAGTTAAACCACCCTAATGTACATCTTGATTTTTTTTATCGTGGCGGTCAGTCAAGCACTATTGGCAAAATGTTTAATGACTACGGTTTTGATGATTTCAATGAAGACTTTAGCGTACTGGTAAACGCAGCTGATCCACTTGTTGTGTTAGTTGAAATTCTGACCGGCCCGGCATTTGCACAGACAAACCATGAAACCTTTCACTATGATCATCATGAGCGTGATTATTATTTTTATCTGATCCAGGGATTCCATATCAGCCCTTCCGTGGGCCATGACAATCACTTCGCAACCTGGGGTGACGCCACCCCCGCTAGAATGGGTGTGTTCAGCGAAGAATTGTCCCTGGAAGGTTTGCTTGCTGCGATGCGGGCCAATCGCACTTTCGCCACAGAGGACAGCGATTTAAGAATCGATTTTATGATCAATGACAGCGCCATGGGCGACGTGCTGACGGTTCAAGAAGGCGGCGTGCTTCAACCAAGAATCGTTATCGCCGATGACTCCGACGGCGATAGTGAGTACACGGTTGAGTTGATCTACGGCGACGTTCAACCGCAGTCACGTAGCAACCTTGTTAAATGGGTACCTGCCGACGGTTTATCCGAATCATGGACATTCATCGGCCCGGGCGAGCTGATCTTTGACACTTATATCGCCTCCGGTGTTCCGGAATTCTTCTACGTGCGTGTCACCCAGGGAGATGGCGAACGAGCCTGGACCGCCCCGATCTGGATCAATCACCCAAGGAGCTGATACTATGTGGTGAAGCGGTGGCATCCGCAAGGTTAGACTGATTCTTTCCCCAGCATCTCCCTGCAAACACCCTGCGCTTTCCCTAGGATAGCTTCAAGGCCTCATCAGCTTTTTTCCTTTTCTTCCAGCCAGCTCTTTATCAGTGTTCTGTGTCGCTCTCTCCCATAGCTTGGGAAGTGCCCGCCATGCACGACACGCACCGGCAGCTCCAGAAGCCGTGCCATGCTGCAGTAGTAATCTTTCGCATTGGAATGATAGGTGTCTTCTATAAGCGGCCCGTCATAAACGATGTCTCCGGAAAAAAGAATGCCTGACGCCTCCTCAAATAACGCGATACCGCCCGGGGAATGACCAGGGGTGTGAATGACACTGAAGCGACGGCTGCCAAGATCAATAATGTCGCCATCCTCCAGCAGTCGCGTCGCCGGCGCTTTGCTTACCGCATACTCATGGGATTGATATGGCTCTGGCGGTAACCTTGAAAAAATCTCGTCAGTAACATAGGGATCAACCAGTGTCCCCTGACGGGTCGGATTAGCCAGCAGATCGGCCTCGGCGCGGTGTACCAGACGCTCTTTAAATTCATGATGGGCGCCGATATGGTCGAAATGGGTATGACTGGTGACCGCGAGACAGGGTTTTTCCGTAACCAGTGGGACATACTCTCGAAGGCTGACCACGCCCATACCGCTGTCTACCAGCATGTCACGATCAGTGCCACGCACATGCCAGATGTTGCAGCGATAAAACTCCTCGATCCAGGGCTCCGATATCAGCGTCACGTCATCGTCCATCTTGCGTGTCCGATACCACTGTTCAGCTGACACTCTCATTTTCATAGCGGTAAAGTATACATTGCCTTATATTGAGGCTCTAACGGAGTTTCAATTGACAGGTTTTTGTGATTACTCCATGATCTGAGCAAAGCAAAACCAATCACCATAAGAGGAACAATCATGCACAAATCCACCATCACATCAGCCATTGCTTTGGTTATCTCAATGACCGCGCAAACCGGCCATGCGCAGGAAGAGATCAACGCTCTCGTCTGGTGCGACCATACCGACCCTGAATTCGTACAACCGTTTGAACAGGCTAACAACGTCAAGGTCAATCTCAAGGACTACGAAGGAACGGGTACCGCGCTTTCGATTATCGAACAGTCGCAGCCCGGTGACTGGGATGTCTTTGTGGTCGATGGCGTCGACGTGCCGCGGGTGGTGGAGGCCGGACTACTGGCACCGTTGCCGGAAGACGGGTTGCCGACCGCCGATCTGTTCCCGGAAATCATCATGCCCGAAACCCATGTGATTGATGGCAAGACCTACGCAATCACCGAAAAGTTTGGATACAACACGATTTCCTATAACAAGAACACCGTCGATGCAGCCGACATGCAGGATATCTCGGTTATGTGGAACGAAAAATATAAAGGCAAGATTGCTTTATATGATTATTATCTTCCGATGATCGGACTGGTGGCGATCAGCCTCGGTATCGATACCGCTAACATCCAGGAATCCGATCTTCCGGCCATTAAGGAAAAACTGTTTGCGATGAAAGCGGTGGCAAAACAGGTAGGCGAAGTCGTGTCCAGCCAGACCGCCATCGCCACCGGGGAGGTGGATATCCTTGTTGGAGGCGGTGAATGGGTGACCGCTGGCTTGACCGGCGAGCTGCCTCACCTCGACTGGATCATTCCTGACCAGGGTGCAGTGCGCTGGTCACAGTCGGTGGGTGTTTTTGCCGACTCAAAAAAACCCGACCTGGCTCTCAAGTTTGTGCAGTATATATTAAGCCCCGAAGGCCAGGCCCGGCTCGCCACCTCCTCCTGCTACTGGGCCATGCCTGCCAACAGTAAGGCTGGCGATCACTTGAATGATCAGCAAAAAGCCGCGCTTCGCTGGGACGATCAGAAAGGTTACCTCGCCAATTCGCAGCTTTACCCTGTCCCGAGCGCCGAACTCGACGCCAAGATGCAGGATATCTGGACCGAGTTCCTGCAGCAGTAAACTAATCGGGTAGTTCCATGCCCTCAGAGGCCGCGCGGCGTCGCAAAGGCTGGGCCTTCGTGGTGCCAGCTTTGTTGTGGACCCTGGCGTTCTTCATCATCCCGTTTGTGGTGATGGTGATGTACAGCTTGTGGCAGCGCACGGGTACCAGCCTGGTCAAGGCATGGAACTTTGACAACTATGCCAGTTTCTTTGAAAAATCTCACTTTGTCGCGGGGCTGATCAACTCCCTTGAAATTACCGCGCTGGTTACGGTGATATCAATCGTCCTCGCCTATCCTTTGGCCTGGATCATTGCCGAACGGATTTCCCCCAGATGGCAGCGGCTGGCGTTATTGTTGGCGATTCTGCCGTTCTGGACCTCCTACGTAGTGCGTTCCTATGCCTGGTTATTGGTGCTATCGAAAAACGGCTATCTGAATCAAACTTTGATCAGTCTTAAGGTTATTGACACGCCTCTTGAAATTGCCGCGACCCGTGTGGCCACGGTTACCGGTTTTGTACATTTTTTCGTGATGCTGCTGACGCTGACTATCTATGCCAACCTGGTGCAGCTTTCTCCCAACTATCGCCGGGCCGCGGCGGATCTTGGCGCCAATGGATTCCAAACCTTCTGGCATGTGATTTTGCCGCTGACTATTCCGGGAGTGATGGTTGGTGCCTTTCTCACATTTGTGTTGTGCATCGGTGATTACATTACGCCGCAGATACTCGGCGGAAACAACGAACTTGTATTGCCACAAATTATCATGTTGCAGATCACCCGTCGTGCGGATTTTCCGACTGCAGCTGCTCTTTCGATCATTCTGATGGTGGTGATCTCGATCGCTTACATTGCCTGCGCGCGCTGGCTCAAGATGGAACGGACCTGAGCATGCATCGACTGCGATCCATAGGCGTTATCAGTTACCTGCTGCTGGTTTACGGTTTTATTTTCCTGCCGGTGGTCACTTTGGTTTTGTTTTCGTTTCAGGAAGGCCGGTTTCCGATTCCGCCGTTTAACGGTCCTTCGCTCAAATGGTATCAGGCGGTGTTTTCCGACAGCAAGTTAACCAGCGCACTGTTTAATTCGCTGGTGGTCGCGCTGCTTTCCTCCCTGGTCGCCTGTTTCCTTGGCTTTCTTGCGGCCTATGGTTTTGCGCGATACCGCCTGCCTGGTGCTGGACCAATCAAAGCAGCGATCACTGCACCACTCACCGTCAGTTATCTGATTATCGGATTCGGTCTCCTGGTCACGTTCAACATGATCGGTGTGTCGCGCTCTTTGCTGACCGTTGGAGTTGGTCATGTGGTGATCAATACACCGCTCTGTTTTGCCATCATTTACGCGTCCATGGGTGATCATCAACTTAATATCGAACGCGCGGCACGGGATCTGGGAGCGAATGACTGGCAGGTGATGCTGCGGGTGACGGCGCCCATGTTGCTACCATCCATCATCGCAGCTTACTTTCTCTCGGTAACTTTTTCCTGGGATGAATTCATTATTGCATTTTTATTGAGCCGATTTGATGTGACCTTACCGGTAGAAATCTGGAGCCTGCTCCGCTCCGGGCTCAATCCCAAAACCAATGCGGTGGGCAGCGTGGTGTTTCTGATTTCAGTGGTGATCGTGCTGCTCCTTGAATTCACTATCTTTAGACGAGGGGCGCTAAGTGACCGCAAGAGTTGAATTCAAACAGATCGGACACCACTTCGGCGACTTTGTAGCATTAAATAAAATTGATCTCGACATTGAAGCCGGTGAGTACGCAGTGCTGTTGGGGCCCTCAGGTTGCGGCAAGACAACATTACTTATGATCCTGGCTGGATTCATACCGCCTACAACAGGCGACGTGCTGATTGGCGGGCAGTCGTATCAGCATGTGCCTCCGTCAAAAAGACCAACCACTACTATGTTTCAAGACTATGCCTTGTTTCCACATATGACTGTGGCGGCCAACGTCATGTTCGGCCCACGCATGCGGGGTATTTCGCGCCAGCAGGCAGCGAATCGTGCTATGGAATTACTGGAAATGGTGAATCTTGCAGACGCATATCGCAAAAAACCCCATGAATTGTCTGGCGGCCAGCGTCAGCGGGTGGCATTAGCCCGGGCGCTTGCGGTAGAACCTGATGTGTTATTGCTGGACGAACCCTTGGGTGCGCTCGATCTTAAACTGCGCAAACAAATGCAGGACGAGCTGAAAGCGATCCAGCGGAAAGTCGGCACCACTTTTATCCATGTCACTCATGACCAGGAAGAAGCCATGGCCATTGCCGATAAAATCGTGGTCATGAACCACGGCAGGGTCGAAGACAGCGGCTCCGCTGACAGAGTTTATCTGCGGCCAGCGACACGGTTCACCGCAGAATTTATGGGAGAGATCAATCTGATTCCAGTGCAGTTGTCCAGCCAAAACGGCAGTGCCGTTTGCTTTCAGTCATCGTTCGGAGCTATAGATTTGCCTTTAACGGCGCTCCTGACCGATACGCTACGGCAAGGTGATACCGCGCAACTTGGCATCAGGCCCGAGCATTTTCGCTTAACGGATCGCAGAAATGCCCTTTCTCTGGGAGTCGCCACGGTCAAAAGCGCTGCGTTTTTTGGCGCCCATATTCGTGCTCTGCTCTCGATGGAAGCGGATCCAGATCGCATTCTGATCGCTCATTTTCCACAGGCCAGTGAAATATCTGAAGGCGAACGAATTACTGTTGAAATCGATCGAACATCTGCGTTCGTAATACGAAATTGAATAGGTGATGCACCCTTTTCATTATATAAAAACCCCGGCGCTAGTTTTACTAGCAAGAGAAGAATCACCATTTCAGGCCCAATCAAACTGAAAGACTCTACGCACCTCCCAACGCTCACCGTTGTGTTGCAACAAGCAAAATTGATCGGCAACAAACTCCCGCTTGTACTCAAGCTCAGAAAAATACGCCCAGGCTTGCCGAAACATTTTCCTTCTGAGATCGCGGAAAGCAATCGTCATATGCGGTCGAAAAGGACGATCCTGCCGTTCACTTCTAAATTCAAGCTTAGAACGGAGGTATAATTTTATAGCGCTTTGAAACCGATCAAGTGCTTTGTTTTCTGCCACATCTACAAACACTACCCTTGGCGGGAATGCGTTAAAGTTCTGCAATTTAATTGAAAAACACGTTTGTTTCTTTGCAAATGTGTCGAGCACGGATTCCAGTTCTTCAAATCGATCAACTTGCCACTTGAACGGAGGCTCTAATGTGATGTGTGGGGGCGCCCTTAGGGCTCGATTGCTATTGAAATGTTCTGAGACATACTCCTGAAACGCTTTCACCTCGGAATAAATCTCTGAGCCTGGAACAATTGCGATGAAACAGAGTGCCGTTTTCAACTTTATTGGAATTTTGCCTGGAGCAATTTTCTGGCCAAGGGTAATGCTATTGAAGTTGCGTTACTTAAGACGCCGCTGCTGATAATTTTGCCGCCGCTATCTTCTCGCGCCAGGCTGTAACGATACCGGCCGTTGCAATCAGCGACATACCAAGTATTGCTGGCACCGTGGGCCACTGGTCGAACAATACTCGGCTCCAGATGCCTGCGAAAACAAGATAACTGAAATCCATGGGTGCCAGCCAACTGCTATCCGCGGTCTGATATGCCCGACTCAAGCATATATTTCCGGTTAAATTGAGCACAGATGAAAGCGCCGCAAATCCGAGCACAATCATGCTCAGCTCGGGCCAGCCAATGGCCACAAAAGGCATACTTTGTCGAACATCCGTCCCTAGAGGAAATAGGGATAACAGCACAATCCCAGCAAATCCCGAAACCACAAATGCGATCCCGACGCTAAACGCGAGCGCCAAAGGACTTTCGTTACGACAGGCACGGCGGATAATCAGTATGTTCACCGCGTAGAGAAATCCGGCCAGCATTGGAAGCAGCTGAACGATTGAAAAGTCATCGTCCCACGGGCTCAGAATAAACGCAGCACCGGTGATACCAAGAATCAGCGCACCGACTCGCCATGGCCCAACGGTTTCTCCAAGCACCGGCCCCGCCAGCAGCGATACAAACAGCGGGTAGGTATACAGACCCGCTGCCATTTGTGGCACAGAAAGAAACGGAGCGCCGGCAAAGAAACAGAACATGCAGACGGTCATCACGCCGGCGCGCAGGCAGACCGCTTTCCAGTTCTTCGGTCTGATCAATCCAATACCGCTACTGACCACTGCCAGCATCACGATGAATGCGAGGTTCCCAAGAGACCTGAGTGTCTGAAACTGCCAGAACGAAGTTTGGGAAGACATCAGCTTGACTAGAGAATCCTGAAGTGCCAGAACAAACACTCCGGTCAGCAGGAGCACCAGGGCGAAAAGTGGACGGTCGCCCCTTGGTCCTTCAAACAAATCGATTTTCATAAATTTATACCAGGAAAAACTTGAACAATCTTCCTGTTGATATTATTCACGAGTTAATGCTCGTAATAACTAGATATCATGTCTACATCCGTTCTGGCAAGGAACGCCTGCTTACCTCCCGGTACTTTTCGTTATCAGCACCATCGGCCCGAGAAAACGCTACTGTATCAGCTAGTGTCAAAGCGCTACCCCATGTTCAGGCAGCAGTTGGCTGAGGAAGGTAGGGCGTTGCCTGGCTGCATGTAACGGATTTTCGATGACTACCTGATGTACGGAAAGCTCGAATATGGGTGCCTGCTGCGCTGCGAATCTTGCCACAAGGAACGCATGGCAGCGCAGGTGCCCAGGCCGCGAGTGAATCTGACAAGATTCCACGAAATCTGTATATGGGGAAAACCAGGCAAAATATTGGTCGATATGAGTGGAATTCGGGATTCTCCTAGGACGAAAGGACAGAAAAGCGGCAGGTCGCCGATAGCAAACAGTGCTGCACCTGCATAAAGCGGAAATAAGGGACATCTATTTAAAGCACTAAAAATTAGTGGGATAAATCAACCCGCCCCGACCTTTAATTTTTTAATGTGTCGAGGCAAAATCAACAACTATGTTAAGAGTAGTTTTACCCGTGGCAGCTCTGTTGCTAAGTGTCGCATTGCTGCAGACCGGCAATGGATTGCAGGGTACGCTGTTACCGATACGAGGCGCGGCAGAGCAGTTTTCGACTTTCTCCATTGGGCTGCTTGGATCAACCTATTTCGCTGGCTTTATCGCGGGCTGTATCATTGGCCCCCGTCTGGTTAGTCGGGCCGGACATATCCGGGTGTTTACCGCAATGGCGGCACTGGCATCGGCAACCCCTCTCGCCCATGGCCTGATACTGACTCCCATGCCCTGGTGGATATTACGAGTCGTGACAGGATTTTGTTTCGCCGTTCTCTATATCGTGATTGAGAGCTGGTTAAACGAGCGCGCGACCAAGGAAACCCGTGGATCGGTTTTTGCAATTTATCTTGTCATTAATATGACCGTTATGACTCTTGGTCAGTTGATGATTACCGTCTTTGATGTGAATGAATTTGCATTGTTTGCCATTACGTCCATTCTTGTATCCATTGCCGCGGTGCCGGTAGCCTTAAGTATTGCCCCAGCCCCAGCACCCATCCACCAATCTGGAATCAACTTGTTCAAAGTTTATGCCATTTCTCCAGTGGGTTTCATTGGATGCTTGTGTATTGGGGCCGCTAACGGCGCGTTCTGGGCATTGGCGCCCCAATATGCGGGAGCTAACGGTCTCGATGCGCCAGGAATAGCGGTTTTTATGAGTATTACAGTGATAGCGGGCGCGCTAGGACAGTGGCCGATCGGCATGATTTCTGATCGATACGACCGTCGTAAGGTCATGACAATTGTCAGCGCTCTTGCGGCAACTGCGGGAGGCATACTCTGGTGGCTGGGAGAATCCTCGGGATATCTGCTATACGCGATAGCCGCGGTATGGGGATTTCTAGCCTTTCCCCTATATGGTCTTGCGGTCGCACATTCGAACGATTTTGCCAAACCTGATCAGTTTGTTGAAGTTTCCGGCGCCCTGCTGCTGATTTATGCCATCGGGGCAATAATTGGGCCGATGGCGGCAGCGACCCTGATGACCTATCTGCACGCATCATTTCTTTACGCGCACACAGCAATAGCCCATTTGATTTTAATTGCTTTCATTGCCTGGCGGTCCAAACAGCGCGATTCCGCACCTCTGAAAGAACACGTGCGCTACATCGATGCATTGGAGGCATCGCAATCCGTATCTTCAACAATGGATGCGGTGTTGCAAGAACAGATGGTAAAAGCAGCTGAAGTCAAGTCGACCGAGGAAACAGCTGACAAAGAATAAATCCGGTGAGGCCGCACATCCGGAACTGAACTATTCATTCATTAACCGTCACTAAACATCGTTAAACAGATCTGGATCGGATCATGCCAATTCTATATCTAAACCTGATTTGTATCCATAGTATTGCTTCACCTCCAGTAACGATGCTGTTCTTTTTCTCCAGGCAGGATTCAGAAAATCCTAACCTTCAGATAACTAGCTCGCGCAGTAATTGAAGTATCGGTTAAACGGTAGAAGTTTCATCTTGAGTCATTCCATAAAACCCGTTTTAGCCAGGTCAAACCTGAACCGCTCTCACTCTTTCTTGGCGCAGATGTAGCTTAATATGAGCCCATCGACTTTTATTGCATTGTCCAGCGGCCGTATTCTTTTGCGGCCTGTGCAGCTTTTGCAAAATCATTCAAATCCGGACAATAAATACGTCCCGGTTTTTCGGTTTTTAATGAGAGTCGAGTCTATAACCAAAACGTAAATTTATTAGCCTCATTCCTGAGGAATGACTTTTATTAGTATTTCTACCAGTCGTAAGCTAAGGCGCTCAAGCAGTTGATTGTGGGTTGCTACAACACTTTGGTAACTGGATTCTGGCGCCGTAAATTCAATATTCTGTTCTCCCGAGAATACAATGACATCCTTATTATCTTCAATAATAACTCGCGCATTTAGCGCCACACGATTATTCGGATACCAACCAAATCGGCGTATATCGACAAGCACCTGATAATCGGGAGATTGAGATACTTTCCATGGAAACGGGTATATGATTTGATTCGGCAATAATATGGTTAAGTTCGACAACAACACCTGACTTACATTGCTGTCTAGCGGTTCCGCCCACCGCTTATCGTCTGAGTATTCGATTTGATTATCATCCGTATGATTGGCTATTCCTTCTTGCTGAAGATAACTGGCCATCTCCACCGGCCCGACTCCCAAGCTGAACGGATCCATTCTGAGGGCATTACTGGATTTTGAAGTGCTATCCAAAAGAAAATACTTGGTATTTGAAACCGATGTCGTAGCGCACGCAGTCAGAACGATTACTCCAAAGCTAATGATTACAATTTTAAAGCTATCTATGCATTTCTCCATGTAAGCTTGACCTTTCATCAGTTACGCTTCTGTTTTCCAAATATGAGCGAGTTGGGATTCTTCTCAATTGTTTCTAGTAGCGTATTTAGTGATCGGGCGGCAGATTGAAGTTCTTTCAATGTTTGGTCGAGTTTATACCGCGTCGTAGACCCCTCTTCTAAGCTTTGCATTACCGCATGTCCTCGATCAAACATTTGTTCACCTGTTTTTAAAAGCTTTTGGCTCTGTTCAAGGGTTTCGGCAAGGGACCCGACAACTTTGCTCACGGCGGAATCCGAGTTGTCGATAAACGTCCCAGCATTTTTTAGTGTATCCTGAACGGCTAATAACGTTGCATTAAGGTTTTCGATGAGTGGTTCGAGTTTTAGGTCATTAACCTTTTCCAGCACAGCTCCAAGATTAGCCGAGATTCGGTTGAGGTCAGTAGAAACTGTTGGTAACTGCTTAAAGCCTTCAAAGTCAGCCAGCACAGTTCTCACTTCATCATCATAAGAGTCCAGAGACACATATAATTGACCAGTAATCAAGTTTGCATTCTCAAGCTTTGCAAATAGCCCAAGATCAATAATCTCCTCGTGGGCACTTTCCACTCCTGAATCGTCGTCAATCATGATTCCAAGGCGTTCGGGTTCAATTTCCAACAATACAGGTAGAAGTATTTCGCTTCGAGTCTTATTGTAGCGACTACTTATATCAACCACCCTGCCAATTTTGAGCCCGCGATATTCAACTGGCGCATTGACGTTCAAACCGCGAATGGATTGATCAAAATTCACAATATAGAATAGTTTATGGGCATACTCCTGCGCGCCTAGGTGTTGAATACTATCAACCAGTTGAAACTCGTGGTAGCTATTTACGGGCTGAGGCTCTTTGCCCAATGACGGTGAGTCAAACTCAATACCGCCGATCAGCAAGCTCTCAAATGACTGCAGATTCACGGATATGCCCTCAGAATTTATTTCTGCGGATACGCCACTTACATTCCAAAACCGCGAATCAACATGAACTAGTTTGTCATATGGCGAACCGATGAATGCTTTAACTATTACGCTGCTAAGCTCCTCATTCAATCTAACGCTTTCTATAGTTCCCACCTTGAAACTCTTGTAATAAACTGGGCCGCCCGCTACCAGAGACCCAACTTTTTTCGCATTCAATACTACATGTTTGCCACCCGATCGGGTGTTTACAATCGGAGGCTCCTCTAATCCTATGAACAATCGCTTCTCTGCCCCGTCAAGTGTTGCTTCAAATCCAATATGTGCACCAGAAAATAGCGTACCTAAACCAGAAATACCTGACGTTCCAACTCTTGGCCTTTCAATCCAAAATTTGGTTGAATCATTGAGATATGGGGTAACCTGCTTGTCGAGACGAGCGGAAACCAGGGCACTTGAAAAATCAGGACCAATTTCAACCGACTCTACCTGCCCAATAGATACATCACGATATTTTATTTTGGTAACCCCAGCTTCCACACCAGAGGCGGTCTCGAATGAAATGGTTACTAAAGGACCGCTACTCACCCAGCTTTTATAAACGAGCCAGCCGCCTAGTAAAAGTGCAACTATGGGCACAAACCAGACAAGGGAAATATTGCGTCGCCTTCTTTTAACTTTCGGAAGAGGGGTGTTTTGTGATGTTGAATTATTCGCCATCGTTAGGGGCATCCCAAATGAGCCGTGGATCGAATGCGTTCGAGGCAAATATTGTGAGTACAACAACCCCAGCAAAAGCTATAATTCCAGGGCCAGGTTCAATGCTTGCGAATACGCCCAATTGAACCAACGAAACAAGAAGCGCAACGACAAATACATCCACCATAGACCATCTGCCTACAAACTCGATGAAACGATAAAGCTTTGCTCTTTGCAAAACACCTCGTTTAGAGCCACGTTGAACTGAAACAAGCAGATAGCCCAGTCCTAATATTTTAAAGATAGGAACAACAATACTCGCGACAAAAATAACTACTGCAACTGGGATTGCGTCTGATTGCGCGAAGCTGATTATACTACCCATCAATGTAGACGTTTCTGATAAACCAAGAGTATTAACAGTAGATACTGGCAATAACATCGCTGGAATATAAAGACCTGCTGCTGTGAGCAAATAAGCCCAGGTGCTCCCGAGACTTGTCGGTTTCCGCTTGTGCAGGATTGATCCACATCGATCACAGCGACGGAATTCTTGATTGGCAACCAGCGAACAGGCATGGCAGGAAATCAAACCTTCTTCTAATGCTGTAGAAATCATTCGAATTAAATTTTTACCTGCATTTATTTCTCGTGAAAATCATTAATCTCACCCACCTCCAGTCTATCCCAGAGACTGGTGAAATTGATCGCATTCATTGCAGCTGTCATCACCACTACAAATCCGATAAACGCCCAGAATGCTATCCCGTAATTAACATCAGCAATAGACGTGAGTTTGACAAACGTTACAATAACACCAACAAGATAGATCTCTGTCATATTCCATGGTGCAATACGTTCAACCAATTTAAAATAAATATCTGTCCCTGGTATTCGATTACTGATCTGTAAAGGAATCAAAATCGCAATCAGTCCCAGTACTTTAATTAAAGGAAACACGACTAATAAAAGTCCAACCAGTATTGCGAGCAAAGGCGATTGCGTGAGGTATAGTTCGCCAATGCTTTTAACCAATCCAATGTTTCGCTCCGCACCACTTGAAGAAATGCCCAGAAACGGAAAAGTCACCATCATCACGAAGAAAACCAAACCAGCCAAGGACAAAGCTAACGCTTGTTGTATATCATTCCTTCTCTTTGAATAAAGCTTCGCACCACAACGAACACAATGTGCTGCTTCCGAGTCTTTTAGCACTTTTCGCACATGCAAAACATCGCATTCAGGGCAAGCGATGAGTGCTGCTAAGGTTGGTGGATTGGTTTCCATTTATTCGATTTCAGCCCTATTCTAGATATTATGTGTTGGTTGAAGAACCAACTAATCCGACCAATGGATTCATACTCATTTCTGTGCTGATATAATGACAAAGTCTACCGTATTTGTGTAATCCATTATTTTTCGAGTTATAGTTAGTCGACAATCAAATATAACTGGGTGTTTTCCTTGCCCACACCTCAGACTTCCAATCGGAATCAAACAGAAAGCAACTAGAGTTTTAAATATGAGGACTTTTATGCGAATTCACATTATTAGCCTGGTGGCGTTTTTTAGCGTCATTGTCGGAGGTTGTACCTGGGTTAAACCCTCACCAGACGCTGACCAAATTATCATTGTACCAGCGGACCGAGTCGCTGATTGTAAAAAGCTTGGAGAGATTTCGTCTTACACCAAAGCAAAAGTAGCGGGCGTCAGCAGGAAAGCGGCGAAAGTAAAATCAGAACTGGAGACATTGGCAAAGATTGAAGCCGCTGAAATGGGCGCAGACACGCTTGTGGTGGCCACGCTAGTACAGGATGGAAGACAGACTTTTATTGGTTATCGCTGCCAATCTTGAACTTGTCGTTCCGGAAAACTGACCTGCTTCCCTAAACCGGATCCACGTTTAAAGTTAGGAATCTAACTTAAACTGGACAGACCGAGGAGGTCAGAAACGGACGGTCGCCTCCTGGCCCTTAAAACAGATCAATTTGCATGAGGATACGAAATCTAGCTCACTCAGATTTTCAGCTCTCCTCTGGATCGACTATCTGTGGCTCGAGAGTCTCTCTTATCGGTTGCGGTATGGTTGCAGACTTTCGGGTTTTGGGATCGAAGAACACCTCAACAGTTTCGTATGTGGCATGCACCTCCATGGTGTCAACATGCAGCATTCGCTCCATGAATGCACAACTTTTACTACCCACGCGTTTCAACATGCTGTCGACGATAACTAAGTCCCCAGCAACAAGCTCTTTGATGAACTGAATGTTGGCCGAAGCGGTCACGGTATGCACTCCAAACTCGCGCTCCATTTTTTGATGGCTGCCACAATACATTGGCCAAAGATGGAACGCGGCGTCATCGAAAAAATGGCTGTACCAGCGAACATTCATATGACCGAATGCATCGCAATACCAGGGATGCACCACACCGCGGAGTATTTCTTTTTGTTTAGACATGTAATTTCTCTATATATTCTGACGCAAAAAAGATCAGTATTCCGGCTGAAACAATGACGCCCGCAACTGATTTGGAAATGATTCTGACATTAGGACAGTTTACCTATTTTTAACCGTAGAATATAACCATCAGAAATTAAGTAAACTGTCACGACAATTCAAGCCGTCAGAATCTCAAAATTCATATGAAAACTATAATGTCTCTGCGCGTTTCAATGGTGGCGTTGCTCCTGATACCCTGCCTGACCGTGCTCGCCCAGGATCAATCGACTGATCGATCGGAGGTTCCAGTGGGACAGCACTATCTGGTGGAAACCTATCGAGACTGGCAACGGATTTGCGTCAAGACGGATGGCGATGAGGACCCCTGTCATATTTATCAGCTAATAAAAAATAAAGACGACCTCCCTATTGGCGAAATCACCCTATTAAAGGTTTCCGAACCTGAAGGTATTTCAGCAGCGGCAACCATTCTCACACCTCTTGGCACGTTACTTACCTCAAAACTCGTGCTGAATCTCGACGATGGCACAAACGGAGACTACCCTTTTTCATGGTGCGACAAACGCGGATGTTATGCGCGGGCAGCGTTTACTGACGATGAGGTACTCAGCATGAAAAAAGGGCGATCCGGCACGATAAAGATTGAGACCATTTCCGCCCCTGGAGAACCGCTGACACTGCCTGTTTCATTTCTAGGATTCACTGCCGCCATTGGCGATCTTCGGTAAATACAAAATCAAATCGTCTATACTGATTGAGCCATCATCCGACGCCAACGAAACAACCCAATCATTATTGTATTCCAGGATTTCAAATGCGATTTCTGACTAATACTGCTGCCAGAAGATAAAGACCCAGCGCTATAAACAGCACTGCAGAAAAACCAAACTCAATCGCAAGCAATGTCGCCAGCGATGCACTCACAACCGACGCAAATCCGTTCAGACCCCACGCCCAGGGTATAAAATCGCCCGCTTCAGCAGCAAGTCTTGCAAGCCCGATGGGGAATGGCATGCCCATAAAGAATGCCAGTGGCGCAATCACTAGAAGCGATATAGAAATTTTAATGGGATCGGACAGACCGGCAAGATGAGAGAACAGTTCCGGTAACAACATCAGATAGACCAGCGCCGTTGCCACGATGACAATAACAATAAAGGCAACTGCAGGAACCCCTCTTTGGTTGAGCTTTACAGCCAGACCCTTCGAGGCGCGACTGCCCAGGCCAGCAAAGACTAAGAATCCGCAAAGAACCACTGCAACCGAGTAAAGCGGATGACTCAAGAACAGAATCAGCTTTTGAATAAACGCCATCTCCACAAACATAAAGGCGATACCGAGAACGAAGAAGTAAGCGCCCATCCCCTGACCTGTTTTGCTTGGCCAGTTTCTTTTTACCAGAAATAATGGCACTAATATCAACACGGTACCGGCAGCAACAGCCTGTATCAAGGTCGCGACCAGTATTAGATACGCCCATTCAATCATCCCCGCTCCGCCGTGTTTACGCAGAGACAACATTTCTGGCAGCGAATCCCATTTGAAGAAGTGAAAAAAGTAAGGCCGATCATCGCTCGCGGGTCTGATGTCGAATTTGTAACGACTGATAAAGTCTTCGGCGCGATCGCTCAACAGGGCTTGTGTGCCGGTATAGAGGTAAGGCTGCGGCAAAATGTTAGATTGATTGGCCTCGTCGGCGGGCATTGCGGGGTAGTACGCAGTGTCGAATGACCTCGCCCGTGAAAACTCCCGAATCGAATCTATTTCGCTTTCTGTAAACGCTTCAGTTTTAACCAGCAGAGTGCTGGTATTCCAGCTCCGAATCATTGCAAGCTTATTCTCTGGCGTTCCTAACCCCGATCTGATTAAAGCTTCCGAGGCGGTGGCGAACAGCTTTAGGCTGTCACGAGGTGGCAGACGCAACCATCGTGTGATCGAGAGCATACCGCCTGGCGCGAGGTGCCGCAGATATTCCTGAAACGCTTCGATGGTATAAAGATAACTTTCGTTTAATGTCTGAACACCAGACCCGGAAGAGGAAAAAGAGTCCAGCAGCGCTACCTGAATCAAGTCGTACCTGTTGTTTTGTCTGGCCACGTAGCCACGCGCCTCACCAAGGTGAATCCTTACTCGTTCATCATCGTAGAGGTGCCCGGCATATTCTGCGTATTCCTCGCGAACCAGTTTGATCATGAGCGGATTGAGCTCAACTGCATGAATCTCCCGCCCGCCGTGATAGAGAGCGGAGAGCACATCCGCACCGCCCCCGGCGCCCAGTATGAGCACCTTTGGCGCATCGAGGAGATAATACGGCAACGCCGCGGTCATATCCTCTGAGAAAGCAAGCGCTTCAAGATTTCCGTCGTAGCGCGTAATAACGCTCATGCTATTGCTATCAGTGAATACCGCCAGTTGTTCAGGTACTTCATACTGGGTGTTCAAACTGAGTCCCGGGGCATCGCGAAAAGGAATGGTTGGACTTTCGACTACAGTGACCAGTCCCAATGGATTGGAATACTGAGCACGCACTTTTGTACCCACCACCTCGAGCGCCTGGCTAAGGCCTTTAAACTGGGAAACATGGAACTCGAGCAGGTTATGCGGCAGTCCAAACAGCAACAGTACGAAACAAAAACTTTGTAGCCACAGCAATGGTTTTCGATTAAACGACCTGGCAGACAAAGCGGCCAGTGCTGACGCTGCCAGTGCCAGCAACGCAAGCAGCCTCAATACATTTTGCGGAGAAAACAAAAACAAGGCGGCGATAGTTGCCAGCGCACCAAGTCCGGCACCAAACATATCGAAAAAGTAGACCTGGTTGATGTGTTCCTTAAGACAGGTCAATGCGAGGCCAACGCAGGTGGCGGCAAATAAAAACGGTATAAAGAAAATAAGGTAGATCGCGCTCAGATAGATCAGCTGCCGTGGGTTCCAGATCACTTCCAGCGCGTTGAACGGCAGCCGTTGACTGGCCACAAAACATACTACCATTGCCACGCCAAAGCAGAGCGCACTGATCGCAAAGATCATCTCAAATCGATGCTCAAGCCATCTATGTCCAATTGCGATTAGGGTGCCACTGCTGCCATAACCCAGCAGCGCCAGGCTGATGATCATGTAAGCAAAGTGATGCCATTGCACGATTGACAGCAGCCGCATCAAAAGGATTTCATAGCCAATCGCAGCCAGAGAGACAAGCAGAGTTGCGGCGAAGATAAAGCGCGGCGGCGTTCCTGCCACCCGCTTAGCGCTCTCCTGTGAGGGGTACGAATCTGACTGCAAGGATCTGCCGGCTCTTGATTTCGCCTTCCTCGGTCTTTTCGATCAACAATAGATGCTGGGTCATGAATCGACCCCCGACTGGAATGATCATTCGTCCTCCTGGTCGCAATTGCTTGACCAGTGGTGGCGGCACATGGCTCGCTGCCGCCGTGACTATAATCGAATCAAATGGTGCGTGTTCCTCCCAACCGTAATAGCCGTCGCCAAGTCGCGTCGTAATGTTTTCATAACCGAGATGCCTAAATCGGGTTTCTACCTGGCGCACCAGTGGCTCGACGATCTCGATGGTGTAGACATGTTTAACCAGCCTAGCCAGGACAGCGGCCTGATACCCCGAGCCTGTGCCAACTTCCAGAACTACATCGTCCTTATCCGGTTGAATCAGATCAGTCATTAGCGCCACGATGTAAGGTTGCGAGATGGTCTGCCCATAACCAATGGGGAGTGGTCGATTCTCGTAGGCAAACGGTTTTTCGCCATCGGGCACAAACTCATGGCGTTTCACATTGGCCATGGATGAAAGTACTTCGGGGTCAAAGCTATCTACCGTATCTTCGTGAATCAACCTCGCATATTGTTCAACCTCGGCGATCAACTCTGCCCTTTGTTTTGTGTAGAGGGACTCATCCGCAATACTTGAGACAGGAAAGCACAGCGCCATGGTCAGTAACCATACCGCGCTCAACTGCAAAATTAGTTGTTTCAATTTAAAGTAGCACATGGTCTTGCAAGACAACCACAACGGGTTTCAAATCCTTTCTGCTGATGAAGTGATGATCTAAAGCAGTCCATACTACTGAGAGTGGTTACTCTGCTATTGATGCGCATCAATCTTTGTCGGGCAGACTTTGACTGAATGAAACCATGGTTACTCGGAAAGGCGCGCAACTGCGGCCTCCAGTAGATCGCGTTCGGTGACGATGCCAAGCAGGCGGTCATCGGATACCACCAGCAAACAGCCACTCTCATTCCTCAGAATTTGCGCAAAGGCGTCATGCAGTGGTGTATTGGGCGACATAGTTAATGGATTTGATTGCATGACTTCAGAAACAGCTATGGGCTGATCCCGACTCTTTGGGCCAATAGTACCGATTCGAAGCAGTTGGCGTGTCGAAAGCAATCCAACCAACTTTCCGCCCGAACTTTCCACCGGCACATGCCGGAAGTGCTTCCAGTCCATCATGCTGGTCGCAAGATCAAGCAGATCTTCAGGTCGTACGGTAAAGAGATCCGTAGTCATAATGTCTCTCAATGTTTCTAAAGCCTGTAGTTCCTCGTTGCAGTCACTTGGTTTAAGCGGTTCCCAGCGATGCACGGGTATCGATTGACTTTGACGCTCAAGCATGATGGCAACAGCGTCGCGACACGCTTGCGCGCGTTCAGACTCTGAAACACTGGCCAAGCTATCGAGTAGCCACGTCGCTCCAGTCTGGCTGTTCTCTTCCCGGCCTTCGATCACACTAAGATATCGCTTGATATCTTCAGCCGGAACTTTAAGTGATTTAAGACCTCGGTAAGCCGCCGGAATGAGTATCTGCTTTAGCAGCTCGCGTGCGGTAATTTGTTGCTGATCGAGCCATGTGAAATCGGCATCCAGACCAAACTTGGCCGCAGCCAGAAAATTGTCCCTGGCATCTTCGAAAGCAATACGATCAGGAATATTATCGGCCTCCGCCTCAAGGGCCTGCATAATCCCATAGAACAACGCAGCATTTGCAACCTCGTCGATAATGGTAGGCCCGGCTGGGAGTGCGCGGTTTTCGATCCGGAGGTGTGGCTTGCCGTTAGTAATCCCATAACAGGGTCTGTTCCAGCGCCACACGGTCCCGTTGTGCAGTGCCAACGCGCCAAGCTCGGGGATGCGTCCCTGCTCAAGGGCTGCAAACGGATCCTCGATCGGATCGCGAATCATGATGACGTGATAGCGCATTGCGTTCTCGCGAAAAATCTCAAGCACTGATTCACGGACCCATGCTTCCCCAAAACCCACACGTGATGGAAAACTTCGTGCCATCTGTGGCTTTGAACGATACTCAATGGCGCGTTCGAATAAGGCCACCCGTGTCTCATGCCACAGTCTTTGGTTGATCAGTATGGGTGAGTTTGCGGCTACTGCAAGAATCGGAGCGGTAATCAGTTGCGCCAGGTTGTAAAGAGCACCCGCGCGTTCGGGCTCGACCTGCAGATGTACTTGAAAACTTGTACTTGCGCCCTCGATCACAACGCTTTCGTAACTTTCTTCGAATCGATCCACTCCATCGATAACCAAAGTGAATTTACCGCTGCGCGCGGCCATGCAGGTATCGTTGAGACATTGATAACGAAGTTCCGGAGTCAGGTTTGAGAGGGATACATGCTCATTGCGAAGCGTCGGCAGAGTCCCTGTCAATACGATGCTCGCATCGGCCTTATTTGCCGCACGACTCGCAAGTGTATACACGTCGCCAAGACCCCGCTCCATAGTACGCAGAAAATCTCCACCTATTGGAAAAGGAGCCAGGTTAACCTCAAGATTGAATTTGGCGAGTTCGGTAGTGAAGCGTTTGTCGCCAAGGTGCTTAAGCACCTGATCGAATACTGGCGACGGATTACCTCGCTTATCCACAATGTACATTTCCTGCTCGACACCAACACGACATACACCGCACTCGATGAGGTCTTGTTCAATCAAAACCTCGAGCGCGCTGATATCTTCAAGCATGGCGCGCACGAATGCCCGTGTGCGTTGCTCGTTCGAAGTATCGTGAACCTGATGCTCTCCCATGTGAAAAATATATAACAGTCTGGTTTAACTTGAACTTGAGCGATATCAACGCGCAACGTTAAATTCATTAACATACTGATTTTTTTAACGTAACCGGCCTAATCTCCGGGATTTGTATTATCACTCCGAACTATGACCCGCCTTCTCATTGCCGCAGGAACCAAAATCACGGCTGAAGCCGGGGCCGCTATTGCCGAGCAAGGTGGTAATGCGGTGGATGCCGCCATTGCAGCAGCAATTGTTTCGATGTGCACCGATATTGGCATCATGTCGCCCGGAGGCGGCGCATTCATCACGGTGTGGCCGAAAGATAGCGAGCCGGTAGTCATTGATGGTTATGCTGAAATGCCAGGGCGCGGCATTGTGAAAAAGCAGCCTGGGCAATCTACGCATCGGGTTACCTTCGACTATGGTGGCGAAACCTATCAAAGGATCGGCTACGGCACTATAGCAACGCCGGGCGCATTTGCTGGACTCGCGCTTGCCTCTCGACAGTATGGTCGCCTGCCCTGGGCACAGTTACTGCAACCGGCAATCACATGGATTGAGCGTGGTTTTCCACTTACAGGCGGCGCTGCACAGTATCTTCTGTTTACCCACGAAGCAATTTACTCGTGGCACCCCGACAGCTTTCGAATATTGCACCATGACGATGGCAGCCCCTTGCGAGAAGGAGAGTTGGTTCAAGTTCCACACTTAGCTGAAACTTTGAAAGCGATTGCGCTGGATCAGAATGCACTGTACGGAGGCGAGCTTGGACAACATATCGCGAATGGTGTGCGGGCGAATGGAGGCCTGCTCGGAGTCGAGGATTTGAAAACTTACCGTGCAAAACCGCGCAGCCCAATTAGAGCCCACATCGGTGGATGGGATGTTGCCACCAATCCACCGCCTGCTGTCGGTGGTGCCTGTCTGGCCGGGATGCTACTTTATCTCGACCGCTTAGGACCAGGAGCCAATGCGGAGGATGACGTGCGGCACATGATCTCGGCGCAGCGTGCGGTCCTCGGATACAGAGCTGACCACCTTGATGGTGCGCAACAAGAATTACCACGAGAAATTGAACGTCTGCTCGCGATGGCTGATAGTGTGGATCCAGCCTTGCTGACCGCGCCCTCTACAAGCCATGTCTCAGCCGTTGACGCCGATCAGTTGGCATGTGCGATTACCGCTTCAGCCGGTTACGGATCTGGCGCCATGGTCGAGGGTACGGGATTCTGGCTGAATAATTCGCTAGGAGAACTTGACCTGCATACCAAGGGATTGAGCGACCTTGCTCCGGGAACACGCCTGGCCTCTAATATGGCACCTACCATTGCACGGCGAAACAGTGACGGTGCCGTGATCGCGATCGGGTCACCGGGCGCATCAAGGATCACGACCGCGATTGCTCAAGTGCTTACTAATTTTTCACACAAAAACATGAGTCTCATGGATGCAGTCAATCACCCGAGACTGCATGTCGAACTCGCGGGCACGCCTAAGAACATTGCTTTCGAGCCGGGACTGCCGGTGGTTGCGATGCACGACATGGAACCGAGACCGTTTACCGAACCATCGATGTATTTCGGTGGTGTACAAGCGGTCTTGTGGTCACCTGAAGACGGCGCTGTGGGAGTCGCCGACGCCCGCCGTGGAGGAAGTATAGCACGCGTCTAGATCTCAAAAAGCAGTATACTCAGTCAAGAAAGGTAGTAATAAAAAGGTAATTCTCATGCGTACGTTTGGTTTCTTATCTCTGATTGTGACGTTTGTGATAACGCTAACGCTGCGTATTTCCTGGATCGAGCGCAAGAAGTGGGCTCAATCCGGAGAGGCAATTTTGCAGGCCTGATAGTTCTTTCTGAAAATCCACTGACAGTTCCACAATACCAACTTAAAGAAATTTTCGTCGAAATGACAACGATAAATGGTGAAGTGCAAAACTGTTCACCCGATCTTCCCTTTACTGACGGGTTCTGGGCCAGTCACTGTTCTTAACTTAGTAAGCCAGGTAGCGAATGATGACAGCAACACAATCAAACCAAACCGATGCACGCGGCGCACCTGTTTCCAAATGTGAACCAAAATCCCTCGAGGAGTACGAAAAAGCGATCCGTCAATTCCAAAGCTACTTCGGTGATCCCACCGAAACACTGGCAGAGACCTTAGTAAATGATCCTGAATTTGTAATGGGTCATATTTTTAACGCGAGCGCAATGTTAATGATGAGCGAACGCCAGTATATCCCTGCAATTAAACAGAGCATTGAAAAAGCAGAATCACTGGCAGAAAAATCTATCGACCGTGAAAAGCAGCTGGTGAATGCCGCGCGACATTGGATGGAAGGTCGGTGGAATCGGGCCTGCCAGACCTGGGATCAGGTCTTAGCTGATCATCCCACGGATGCCATGGCAATTCAGTGCGCCCACCTGACAGATTTTTATCTTGGTGATGCGGTGAACCTGCGCGATCGCATTGGACGCGTGCTTGGCCACTGGGATTCCTCGATGCCAGGGTATTCCTTTATTATGGGCATGCAGGCATTTGGATTTGAAGAATGCAATCAGTTCGACCGGGCCGAACAAGCCGCGCGCGAGGCGTTAGATATTGAAAAGCGCGACGGCTGGAGTGTGCACGCGCTGGCCCACGTAATGGAAATGCAGAACCGGTATGAGGAGGGACAGAATTTCATGCGATCGACCTCCCCTGACTGGGCGCCCGATAACGGATTTGCTTTTCATAACTGGTGGCACCTTGCCCTGTTCCACATTGAGCAGGAAGACTTCGATGGTGCACTCGAGCTCTACGATAGCGAAATTCTGCCCGGAGAATCGGATGTGTCATTGCAGATGTTAGATGCGTCAGCATTGCTTTGGCGGCTGAAGCTACAAGGTATAGAGGTCAGTGATCGATGGCGTGGCATCGCCGATTTATGGGCGCGCAAGACGCCGGTGGAAAACGGTTATTACGCGTTCAACGATCTGCATGCCGTAGTGGCCATGGTCGGGGCCGGACGTATAAAGGAGGCAAAAGAAGTTCTCAAGTCAGTAGAATCAGCCGCCACCAGCAATCCTGCTTTAACCCGCCTGATGGCAGAACAAGTTGGAGTGCCCGCCTGCTCGGCAATGATCGCATTTGGCGAAGAACGCTACAGCGATGCAGTGGATGATCTACTTGGGATTCGCACGATCGCGCATCGTTTCGGTGGCAGCAACGCACAGCGCGATATCCTGACCCAGACCCTGATCGAATCTGCTATTCGCGATGGACAGGTTGGACTGAGTACTAATCTCGTGAGTGAGCGTTCTGTGCACAAACCATTCAGCCCACTCACCAGGCGTTTCAAGGATAAGATCGCTCACTAGAGTGACAAGGCTCGACAAGCAGCGCTGACGAAAGCAAACTGTTCGCAGGAGAGTGGATCAGTAAAAGTACTTCGTACTTAGACGTCAATCCACCGTCTACAGCTGAAGGTTCAGTTGTTTTGCATTTTTCCTGAGAAGTTACCGCGGCCGCGAAGTATAAAAGTCAGCGACAAATTGAAAGCGCGGTTATTGGCACAGTGGAAGATAGGCGTAGAGCGCATTGCGCCTGAGTTATCTACCACCCAGCAATAACTGGAAATCCACAATCACCGGCAGATGATCGCTGGCAACCCGCGCAATTTTGTGGCGACAGCCTATTGCGCCGGTGAGCTGTAGATTGCCTCGGTAATAGATACGGTCCAACCCACCGCGAGGAGAAAAGGAAGGGTAGGTTTTAATTGGTCGCGTGCGGAAATTGGTATTGTGGTCAGTTGCGCAACGCAGAGACATGCCTTCGACAAAGAGTGCACGCAATCGCGATAACCAGTCATTGAAATCGCCACCTACGATGCAGGCGGAGGCGGGATCGATCGAGGAAAACTCTTTCGCGCGCAATAATATTCCGGCCTGACGCTGCCTTTCGAGTGGAGACAGACCGAGATGCAGATTGAAAACCTCCACATTGCAACGGTTATGTTTTGATTCAATTTGTATGGTGGTATGTTGACAACCGCGGCGTTTATTATCGCTTATTGTCAAATCGATATTGCGTTCACGAATAATAGGATATCGACTTAGCGTCGCATTCCCATAATGCCCCTTGCGCAAGCTCACATTATATCCTGCAGCATAATAGGGATAGTCAAGCATGCCGGCAAAACTCTTTGCCATGTCCATTTGATTCGATCTCGGCACGCCGCGATCTACTTCCTGCAGCAAAACGATGTCCGCATCGTGATCCTGGAGAACTTTGACGATGCGGTCGGGTTGAAAGCGCCGGTCGAGTCCGATTGCGCGATGGATGTTGTAGCTGATAACGCGAAGATTCAAGGAATTTACTTTTACTCGTTATAAGGCCAGTGAAAATGCAGCAACAAACCCAAGGCTCTCGGGGCCGCTTGTGTTAACCAAATTGACTCCAGACAACAAGAGTAAATTGCTAATTAATTATTTCGGTCAGATTACACACCGAATATTAGACTACCAGAATATACGCAAGAAATGATCTAAACGGCAGTATTTCCTGACTTTTTGCTGCTCCTTTTATCCGCTTAATGCGTTAAAACAAGAAATGGCATTGTCAACACAATTTCAAGTTAATGGGCTTGTTACCAGGACCATAGAAGGCGCACTACTTATTTGAAATAGTAAAGTTCTTTAAACAGCGCATCCATCATCTTTGTGCCGCGAAACGGTTTATCGGCGAATACGGCCGAAGCACCATGGTCTGCTTCCGCGATAAGCCTATCGATAGCCGCGTCAAGTAAACCCGAGTCCGCCACAGCGGTCAGCGTGACTTTTGCAACTACTAAGTTTCCGCCGTCAAAGAGCTCATCTTTGGTCTGTCCTCTGTTCCAGCTGATCTCCAGACTATCTACAATTGCTCCATTTGGCAGCCGCGCATACAGCTGTTGTTTGGAATCAAATAGCTGCAATCTAATCAGCGATTTATTATCCTCATCCTCAATCTTTCCGCCATGGTGAGAGATGCCCACGATAAAGTTTGAACTCTCTAAATACATGTTACCGAGTGGTGAGAATGATCTAACCACTCCTGATTCAATATATAAATCTCCATACAATCCAACCCCACTCGAGAGCGCCCCCTCTGTAAGATTACATTTGACCGCAATATTTCCAGATCTGTTTTTTTGGTCCTTAAATTTATTGGCTTTGTCAGTTTTCCGCATCCTGCAGACACCACGATAGTTAATCGTTGAAGATGCTGTAATCTGAGGGGTATCGAACAGCATCTGGTCCAGCCGCCTGACCTCACTAAGCGAAATAAAACTACCAAGACCTTGAATAATTCGAAGGATGTTATCCGGGTGCCATTTGATCATAAATGACATGGGTTGTTTTAAACTCTCCGCTGAGTTCAGATGTATCATCTCACCCATTGATAGAGGGTTTTGATTATTGATATCCGAACTCAAAATCAAAATTCCGTCCGGCCAATACTGCCCGGCATTTTCGGCGATTAAAGGAAGAACGTAGTCCGTTACTAACCTGGAAGGAATTATTGTGCGACTGTTTTCCTGGAGCCTGTGCTCGAGTGTCATTTGCAACAACCCTGCTCGGCACCGGATTTCACTGAACGCGTTTTTGGATCTGCAACCGCCCTGCCAGATTCTCTGGAACAGTGGAAACATATTTGCCCTGTTGGTAGCCTGGTCGATGGACGGCGCCCCGCTTCCGGTGGATCGCGAAGATTCGTATCCAAGCCCATATTGCGCTTCGCCAATGAGCCTGAATATTTGATCATTCAATTCGGTCTCATCCCAATTCGATCTGGGGAAGATAGGCCCATTATTCTGATGACAGCTGGCGCACCGGTCGTCCTTAATCTTTTTGACTGAAGGCGTGTTACCTGCCGAGTAATTCGACACCAGCTGGAAATCAAACTGTCCTTCCTCTTGGTTATAGCTGATCACCTCTATGGCATTGGCCTTCTCCTGATAACCGAGGAAAATCTGATCCTTGATGAAGGGTTTTTCCCATTTGCCGGAACCGTAGTGCTCGCTGTCGATGGCTACGACAATTCTCGGATATTTAAAAAAATCCGGTGCAGCGGCGTAGCGGTTAATACATCGCCCGAGAGGTACTAATGCAGTTTTAGCGGTATTGGCATCGTTATTAATCGACATTCCAAGCTGCCGCTCCAGAACGTCGATCACTTTTGAAAAGGGAAAAGGAATATCGTATTCTGTTTGACCCTGTTTGGTTTTTAAGAACAAAGTGTCGAAAACAGATCGACCGCTGGCGAATGCCTCACTCGCTGACAGCAGTAAACAAACCAGGAAAATTGCGATAATTTTCATGCCGTATTGTTCAGCCTTGAAGCGAGTATCGGGCGAGTTTCAAAAAACCAGGAAGCAGCAGCCGATACCGCTTATAAATGGATCTCAGAATAGCTTCCCGGAGACACACTGACCTTTCCCCCCGGGTGGCTGTCCTAGCTCAGAATTTCCCACGCAATCGCCAGGGAGGCGAATACACCAATACTGAAACATAAGGTGCGCACATACGGAATACCCCCAATATAACCCACCGCATGCACCACACGGGCCCAGAAGAAAATCAGTGCGGCGATCGCGGTGACCGAACTGGCTTCGCCACTGACATGGGCAACCAGAACCAGTGCAGCAAACGGGGGGAGGTTCTCAACCAGATTCACATGGGCGCGATTACAGCGCCTCAACCAGTCCGGATGTTCCCGCTCCAGCGGCGTTTTATATTCCTCGGGTGACAGAAGTCCGTTTTTTGCTACCGTGCCCGCAATATACGGTATCCACAAAATCAAACACAATACAGCGGTCCAGGTAAGATAAATTAAGTCGGCCGTCATATTCAATCCTCAGGTTTAGATGAACAATGAAAGTCTAACCCATATTCTGCGCAACGTTATCCAGTCTCCCTGAATGGGGCATTACACCCTGAAAATTCTATAGAATTCAATAAACTTTGATCCAAGTGAAGACCGCGCCGATGCTCGAGATCCTGAAGACTTTGCAATGCCCTCCTCCGGATATCAGGATTGCTGATATCGAACAGATCGCCAGGATGGACTACGGCGTTACCGGGATTCCGGAACCGCTCGGTGGAGAGCGCGACCAGAATTTTCTGATCCGGACTGATCGCGCCGATCGACACAGCGCTTTGCTGCTAAAGGTCGCTAACGCCGCGGAACCCGATGATCTCCTCGATCTACAATGCGCCGCTCTGCACCATATCCTGCAGTTAGACCCCTCCCTTCCCGTGCAGCAACTTGTCCAGACCCTCGACGGCAGGAACTGGACCAGCGTCGGATCCAGTAGCACTGAATACTACAGAGTCCGAGCCTTCGGATTTCTTCCTGGATTGCCCCTCTACGAGGCGCCTGCAGATCCGCGCTTGATGCGCGACCTTGGGCACACCTCAGCCCAGCTGAATTACGCGCTGCGGGGTTTCTTTCATCCAGCGGCACGACACGCAATCGCCTGGGACACCCAGAACGTCGATCAACTGACTTCGCTTTGCCGGCACATCCAGGACTCTCAGTTATTGAACTTTATCCAATCGTTCCTTGCTCGTTTTTCAAATGAGGTCAAACCCAGGCTCGCGAGCTGCCGCGCTCAGCTTATTCACAACGACCTGACCTTTCATAACTCGGTTGTCGACCCCGACGATCCTACGCGCATTGCAGGTATTTTTGATTTCGGCGATATGGTTCATGCGCCGTTGATCCAGGACTTAGGTCTCACCGCAGCCGAGGTACCTGTGGGGCATAAGGACCCAGCGTCACTCGCTGCGCACATCGTTGCTGGATTCCATGCCGTCTTGCCTCTGGAAGACCAGGAATTTAATTTACTGCCCGATCTGATCATCGGCCGCATCGTGCTCTGCCTGCTGATCGATGCCTGGGCCAGTCGGGAGATCGAATGGGACGATAAGCGCGTCCACCTTGACGGCTGGCATGAAAATGCCGCCCATTTTTTAAAAGAAATCGATGCCATGGGGGTTGGTGAATTTGAAGCGTTGCTGCGCGGCGCCTGCGGCCTGCCTTCAAAGTATTTGCCTCAACCGGCGCGAAATTCACGACAACAGAACTGGAATAAAAGAAACAGGTATCTAGGCAATGCGGGTTACTATTCCTATGACAAACCTCTTGACCTGGTGAAAGGTGAAGGCGTCTGGCTCTACGATAGTGATGACAAAGTCTATCTCGACGCTTATAACAATGTACCCCATGTCGGGCATTGTCATCCAAGAGTGGTTGCCGCAATCGCACGGCAGACCGCCACGCTGAACACCAACACCCGGTATCTCTATGACTGCCTCCCCGATTACGCCGAGAGACTGACCAGCACCTTACCGAATGACCTGGACGTTTGTTACTTTGTATCTTCCGGCAGCGAAGCCAATGATCTTGCGTGGCGCCTGGCAAAAACCTGGACCGGCCATAGCGGTGGACTGGTACTTGAGAACGCCTACCATGGCATCACCGACGCGGTATTTGATCTGTCGCCCGCGGAGAGGATCGAACCCGGCGCAGGTTGCGAGCACATCGAGGAAATCAAGGCGCCTGATGATTACCGGGGCCCCTGGAAAAGAGATCTAGCGGATCGGGGTCGGCACTATGCCGCCTTGTGCGATGACGCCATTCAAAAACTCGAGCAAAATGGTCACCGTCCGGCTGCTTTCTACATGGACATGATACTGAGTTCAAGCGGCATCATGGTCCCGCCGCCAGGTTATACAGACGAAGTCTATCAACGAGTGAGAAATGCCGGCGGTCTTTGCGTCGCGGATGAGGTGCAATCGGGATTTGGCAGACTCGGCAAAACCATGTGGGGATTCGAACTCGCAGGGGTAGTGCCCGACATCGTCACCTTCGGTAAACCCATTGCCGGCGGTTACCCCATGGGTCTGGTCGTGACTCGAAAAGAGATTGCGGAAAAGTTTGAACACTGTTGTGATTTTTTCAGCACCACCGGCGGCAACCCCGTCGCCTGCGCCGCGGCCTCAGCAGTATTGCAGGTTATGCAGGACGAAGAATTGATGGAAAACGCCGAGCGCATCGGCAACCTGCTATCCAACGGCGTCAAGCAGCTTGCAAAGCAATATCCGATCGTCGGGGATGTTCGAGGCAGTGGACTGTTTATTGGGGTCGAGCTGGTACGGGACCAGGATACCCTCGAACCCGCGGCCGAAGAGGCAACAGCTATTGCCAATGCACTCAAGCAGGAAGGCGTGTTAATCGGCGTTGACGGTATTTATTCCAACGTACTGAAGATCAGACCGCCCATGATCATCAACCAAACCAATACCGAGTATTTACTTGAGCGACTGCAGAACGTTTTGGGGGAAAGTTGATCCTGGCGACGGCCATCATATTTTGTTACGGTGTGAATATATGATGGCCAACCAGTTCCTTAACATAGACTTTTACTTTTCGATCAGATGATTCAATGAAAGCGAAAACCACCATCCTCGTTACCGGCGCCTCGGGCGGCATCGGCCGCGCCGCAGCGATTGAATGCGCAAACAAAGGCGGCAGGGTTGCGGTCCACTACAACAGTAATCTGCAGCTGGCGGAAGAAACTCTAGGCCTGCTGAGCGGAGAAGGCCATGGCCTGTACCAGGCAGATGTCACGGACCCGAACCAGGCTTCTGAGCTGATAGATGCGGTGTCGGAGGAGATGGATGGAATCGATGTGCTGGTCAACAACGCCGGAGTTTCCCAGCGCCACCAGGTCACCGATATTGACTACGACACCTGGCAGGCGACATGGAAACGGGTTGTCGATACCAACCTGACCGGCCCCAGCAACCTCTGCTATTGCGTCGTGCAGAAAATGATTAAACATGGAGGCGGTCGCATCGTGAATGTTTCTTCCCGCGGCGCGTTTAGAGGCGAGCCATTAATGCCCTGGTATGGCGCCTCAAAGGCCGGGCTCAACGCTCTAGGGCAATCCCTGGCCCAGGCGCTCGGGCCCGATAACGTATTTGTTTATACCGTCGCCCCGGGATTTGTAGAAACTGAAATGGCTGCGGCGATTCTGGCTTCTCCGGAAGGAGAACAGATACGCAATCAAAGTACCATCGGCCGCGTTGCGCAACCTGAAGAGCTTGGAAAGACTATCGGATTTCTTGCATTCGATGCCCCGGAATTTATGACCGGCTGCATTATCGATCTGAACGGCGCGTCGTATTTGCGTTCTTGAACTGGCCGTTCTTGAGTTGGCCTAGGCACCCTTCCACAGTGGCGCCCTCTTTTCGGCAAACGCCCGGGCGCCTTCCATGAAATCCTCAGACATCAGCATCTTCTGATAAATCGGCAGGCGCCGGTTGCCAGGCTTAGTTTCGGCAAACGCCTGTTGAATCGGTAACGAATGTATTGCCGGGACAACTTCCTTCAGCGCCTGCAACGCTAAAGGCGCGCCCGCAGCAATTGCAGTTGCCATGTCGCGAGCCGTTTGATTCAGATCAGCTCGAGAACAGACCCGACTTACCAATCCCCACCCTTTTGCTTCCGCGGCGCTCATCCGACGACCCGTGTACAGCAGCTCCATGGCAACGTTGTAAGGCACCTTGCGCGGCAGAATCTGTATCGCCCCTACATCCGGTAAAAATCCTCTTTGCATCTCCGGTAGAAAGAATTCCGCGTGTTCTGCGGCAACAATAATGTCTGAGGCAAGACAGATTTCAAATCCGCCCCCGACCGCCATACCGTTGACCGCTGCGATAACGGGTTTCTTAAGCCCCCAGAATTCGGTGATACCTGCAAACCCACCGGGGCAATCCAGAGCACTCGCCACTGCTTCCTCATTGGACTCCATGCTGGCAATTTCTTTCAGGTCCCAACCCGCGCTAAATATGCGGTCCCCTGCGCCGGTAATGATCCCGACTCTTAAGTGATCATCATCCTGCAGCCGTGACAACGCCTTGTAAATGGCGTCGGATACGGCGGCATTGATCGCGTTCGCGGGCGGCCGGTTGATCGTAATTTCAAGAATATGACCGGTTTCTTTTACCAGAACGGCATCATGCATGGTTACACCTGATTAGATGAATGGAAACAATAAAAACTATGCCAAAATCTCCCGTGATCCACAACGCCGATAACGACAGATGACACATTGGCTAGACAGAATGCTATCGCCGAAGTCCGTTGCCGTCGTTGGCGCATCGGAGCGCGAAGGGAGTCTTGCAGGCGCGACGATTCTTCAACTTATGGACAGCGGGTATTCGGGAGAATTATTCCTGCTCAACCCCAAGTACAAGACGTTGTTCAACCGGATGTGTTACCCGTCACTGCGGTCCCTGCCGGTAGTGCCAGACCTGGTGGTGTTTGTGATCAGCGGACATGCACTCGAGCAAAGTTTTGACCAAGCCCTGTCAATTGGCGTAGGTGGAATAGTCATCTATGCCAGCAATTATGTTGAAGAGGAATCAACGACACCGCTGCCACAGCGACTGCGTGCGCGCGCATCGAAAGCCGGTGTCCCGGTATGCGGTGGAAACTCCATGGGTTTCTATAACTACGACAGCAATGTCATGATCAGCTTTGACCGACCGCCCGAATCTCGTCCTGCTGGCCATATCGGCCTCATTGCACACTCCGGTTCGGCGATGACCTATCTGGCCAATAACGATACGCGGTTCTGCTACAACTATGCGATCTCGAGCGGCCAGGAAACCAATGCCGATGTCGCCGATTACATGGACTACCTGCTCGATCAGCCGTCGACCCGGGTAATTGCTCTTTTTATAGAGACAGTAAGAAACACTGCTGGATTTATCCTGGCACTGAAAAAAGCACAGACCAACGATATTCCGGTCGTCATTACCAAACTCGGGCGTACGGAAAAGAGCGCCGAGCTAGCGGTCAGCCATTCCGGTGCAATTGTGGGGGACCATGATGCATTTGCCGCCGCATGCGATCGATATGGGGCGATTATTTGCAATGACATCGATGAATTGATCGTCTCTGCCATGCTTTTTGCCATGGGATACAGAGTCGGCTCCGGGGGTGTTGCCAGCCTGCTTGATTCCGGTGGCATGCGAGAGCAAATGATCGACATTGCTGAAGACTATGGTGTTCGATTTGCTGATGTCTCCGATCAGACGCTTAAGACCATGCAAGACCATCTGGAATTTGGCCTCCATGCGGACAATCCTCTCGATGGCATGGGCGCCTTAGGCAGGGATACGGGGCAGACTTATCTGGAGTGCGGCAAAGCGCTGCTGGATGATCAAGATACCGGTCTTCTGACCTATGAATTCGAATTTAGAGATGGCTTTACCCATTACCCCATCATGTTCGACGTCATTCATCAACTGAATCGATATAGCGAAAAACCACTTATCGTGATTAATAGCTGCACCTATACCGGGTTGACTGAATCTGCTGCAATTCTATGTCATCAGGGCATCGCCATGATCAATGGCATTGATGTTGCACTTCGCGCAATCAGAAATCTGTGTCATTACAAGAGACTTTTTCAACCTGTTGCGAACACACCCGCTGAACGGTTAGATCGGAAAGCTATTTGCAAATGGAAAACGGTTCTGACTTCACCAGCGGGTTTTAGCGAAACAGCTGCCTTGGCACTCATGTCTGATTTCGGGCTGCCTGTCATCGCCCATGCCCTTGCCTGCGATCTTCATAGCGCCACGCATGCCGCCAATCAGATCGGCTATCCGGTGGCATTGAAGACTGCGGCCCAGGGGATCCAACACAAATCCGATGTCGAAGGCGTCAAGCTCTCGATTCAAGGCGATGACGAGCTTGAAAATATGTATAAAGACTTAAGTCACCGGCTTGGGGAGCGGGTACTAATAACGGCGATGGCCGAAAAGGGTGTTGAGCTCGCACTGGGCATGAAGAATGATCCAATTTATGGTCCTCTTATTGTTATCGCCGCAGGCGGCATTCTGATTGAAATTCTCAACGACCGTGTCAGCGGGCTGATCCCGATAAATGCACAACAAGCTGGCGAAATGCTGAGCAAGCTGAAAATCTCTGCGCTTCTAGAGGTCGTGCGCGGTCGCCCTGCTTGCGATAGACAGGCATTTATTGATCTGGTTGTTCAATTTTCTCAGCTGGTGCAGGAGCTGGCGGACTCAATCGTTGAAATCGATCTGAATCCTGTCATAGTCAGCTCTAAAGGCTGCACAATTGTTGACGCGCTCGTTGTTCCAGGTAGAGTTTCGGTGGTTGACAATTAAACGGATGATTGATCCCAACAAAGCACTGACCTCTCTATGACCCCTCTTTCAGAATCAGAAATTTCCCTTGCGGCCAGCATCGTAGAGCGCGATGGCGGTCTGGACGCGGACGCCTGGTTTGAAACCATTGCCCCGGACGAATCCCAGGGGCGCAATCCTGAGTCGCGTCGTGCATATGTTTGCTGTTATGAGCCATCCAGCAACCGTACCTTTGCCGGCGTGGTCGATCTGGAGCAAGCTGCGCTGGTCAAATGGGATCATCTCGAGGGGATTCAGGCACGTATCGTCCCCGATGAATTCGACATCGCATGCAAACTCGCACGCCAGCATCCTGAGTTTATTCAGGCGCTTAAAGATCGCGGAGTCGATGACCCTTCCCGAGTACTGATTGAGAGCTGGTCTGCGGGCAACTTCGGGTCTGAAGAAGAGCAAACCAAACGCATCGCCTATGGTCATTGCTGGTTGATGAATGATGCGAATGACAATCCTTATGCGCGACCCATCGCCAATCTGCATCCGGTGTTTGATCTTGCGGCGCGAGAGATCCTGCGCATCGAAGATTATGGTGCTGTGCCAATTCCACCGGACCCGGGCCCGATCATTCGCGATGAACAGCGAAACGATGTCAAAAAAATCGACATCACGCAGTCGGATGGCCCCAGCTTCACGGTCGATGGTTACACAGTGCAGTGGCAGAACTGGCAGGTGGAGGTCGGCTATTCGGTTCGCGAAGGATTGATTCTGTATAACATCGGCTATCACGATAAGGACCGGCTTCGTCCGATCATGCATCGCGCTTCGATGGCGGAGATGGTGATTCCCTACGGCGATCCGCGACACGCCAATTTTCGCCGCAACGCTTTTGATGTCGGTGAGTATGGGGTCGGCGCATCGTTCGACTCCCTTGCACTCGGGTGTGATTGTCTGGGCCACATCTACTACTTTGACGTCTGGAATCACGACTGGCATGGCAATCCAAAGCTGATTAAAAACGCCGTCTGCATGCACGAGGAAGACTTCGGGATTTTGTGGAAATACTCCAATCCAAAAAAGGGGCAGTCCACGGTCACCCGATCCAGGCGGCTGGTGATCTCCTCGATCGCGACAATCGGCAACTACGTTTATGGTTTTTTCTGGTACTTCTACCAGGATGGCACCATCGGTGTCGAAGTGAAGGCGACCGGCATCCCGTTTCCTTCAGGTATTGCCGAAGGAGAGGAGAGCCCCTATGGGATTAAAGTTGCACCCGGAGTTGAATCCCACGTTCACCAGCATGTCTTCGGTTATCGTTTCGACATGGCGGTTGACGGGGATCGAAATTCAGTGACCGAAGTCAACTTCGAGGCGGCGCCCATGGACAGTCATAATCCCTATGGCAATGCGATCGTGACCCGCGAAACTATTTTCTCTAGCGAATCCGAAGCGCAGCGCAACATGGACATCAATGCATCGAGATACTGGAAGGTCATCAACCAAAACGCGACCAATGCCCACGGCACCCCTACCGGATACAAACTGGTGCCCGGGGCCAACGCCCTGCCTTTTCAGCATCCCGATTCACCAGTCGGTAAGCGGGCCGGATTTATGTATCACCATTTGTGGGCAACTCAATATCAGGCGGATGAACTTTATCCAGCCGGCTGGTTTCCGAATCAACATGAAGGTGGTGATGGCCTGCCCAAATGGGTAAAAGCCAACCGCCCTCTGGACAATGAAGATATCGTGGTCTGGTACACCCTCAACTATCACCATCTGCCAAGGCCAGAGGACTGGCCGGTGCAACCCGTCGTGTATGCGGGATTCCACTGGATGCCAGTCGGGTTTTTTGATGAAAACCCCGCGATGGATGTGCCGAGAACTCGGTAGTTCTTAATTCACGCCCATGGGCGGCGAGTATAGGTTAGGTTAGCTGATCCGTCAGCAAGCCCTGGAATCAGCTATCAGTATCGGTTGATTGAACAAGATGCGAATGGCAACACCTGAAGCTACGGGCCGTGCGCTTTGGATATGCCCGGTCGGTAAGATTGGATGAACACTTCAGTATAGATTCGCCTGCGCTCTTGCACCCTCAAGGTATAGAAAATCATATTTATTCGGTGCTGTTTTAGATCGACTTAATCCAGCCGGCTTGCTAGAACCCGCCACCTTCTTCTGCCAATATTTGTCATAAATAACTGACGAATTAGGCGCAAATATAGTGTCTCTATTTGGTAACAATTCAGCGGTTTTTCAGCAACATACTGATTCTTTTGAGGAATCTGCCTGCACACTGATTTTCGGATGTTGGCACGAAAATTGCTCCAATGACTTAGGGAACCTATTTTACGTCTACTGGCTTAGCCCCTTTAGACGACTTCGAAATGGGTGACAAATCAATTACTACGGAAAATCTCTGAAGACGCGACTTTTTTTAGCTTCACGCATGCGCATGTTGACGCTTCGCGCGTCGCGCTAGAAAAAATCGCGCTAGAAAAAATAATGATTCCAGCACCCAGACTAAAACACAACCCCGACCCTCGAACCGGGGCGATACCAGGCAGACTGGCTCAGTCCGTTATAGCCAGTTATTTAGGTCTTAACAGGTTACCGGCATCAATACGCGTTTGGGAATCGATCAGCAATGCCATTCTACTGCTACTGATTTCCGTTTTAGCAACACTGGCTTGCGTCACATCGGCTACTGCGACTATTTCCAATTCCCAGGTGACGGCGCTTATCAGCACACCGATTGTTGAAGGGGTCACTTCACCGGTCACGTTCCAGGCATTTAACGCGAGCCTCGATGGCGAAACCATCAACAGCGTTCAGGTGACACTGCCCGCGGGATGGACCGCAGCCTGCAACAGTCAGGATCCTGCGGATTCAGGCGGCAACAGCGTGTCGATGTCGTGTTCCGCTGCCGGCAATATCGTGACCTACAGCGGTGCGGGTGCAATCTTTGCGGGAGAGAGCTGGGGTTTTGTTGTCGACGTCACGGTCCCGGGAGGAACCCCAGGAGGATTCTACGATACCGATTACGCTCTGACCGGCGATGGTTCCGGCGCGGCGCCTCATTCAGTGAGCGGCACTCAAGTCGGTGCGATTGAAGTGGGTATACCGCCGCCCGCGATTGTCGGGGAAGCGCCCGTAGAAACCTATTTCATCCCGTTTCCGGAGGAGAGCCTGCGGCTCTCCAATCTATTGATCGACGCTGGCCCTAACGATGCCACGATGCGCTCTGTCATCGGCATTACGGCCGCCGTAGACGATACATTGCTCTACTATGACCACTGGGAGGACGGTTACGAAATCGAGGCCAATGCGCCCGCTTCAGCCACGACCCTGGTTCTGGGAAATGGCATCGCGGTTGACGGTTGCGCAGGAGATTTCAGGGACCCGCCCGTGGCGACCTGCACGGATGGAGATGATTTGATCGATGCCGGTGAAGTGTTGATCTTCGAAAACGACGTACCGGCCGATCCACGCGGTACCGGAATCTTTTTCGATGCGACTGACAAAATCAGCGTCACCGAACCGGTAGCGCTAACCCGGGCCGCGTGGCCGACCACCACCGGAACAGTGATTGCGGGCGCTGTCGAAGTCTTTTCAACCGATGCTTGGGGGCTTTCGTATACAGCGCCGGTGGGCCAAAACTCTCTCGGGTCTAATTTCGAGGTCACCCAGCTCTATATTCAGGCCCAGGCGGATAATACGACTGTCAACGTGGATAACAATGCCGACGGCAGCGCTGACTTCACGGTTGTACTGAACGAGGGTGAGACTTTCGTTGCAGACGATATTCTAGTCGGGGCAACGGTGCTGGCGAATCTCCCGGTGCAGGTAGACATGTTTACCGGCGACGCGGGCACCCGTTACGAGTCACGCTGGTATTCCATGATCCCGACCGAAGACTGGAATACGGCTTACATCACCCCTGTATACAGCAGCGGCGTGAATGCCACTGTGATGTTATATAACCCGGGCCCGACAGACCCTCTGAATATTACCGCCACCACCTCGGCCGGCAGCAGCACTATAGTTGTGCCCGCCGGCCAATCCATCGAATACG
>CAMYNW010000023.1 GCA_947259885.1 uncultured Gammaproteobacteria bacterium | reverse complement strand
ATCATAAACAGATACAGTAGTTAAAGGCCGGATATACGTGAGCAGTCGTACCTCACGTCAACAATCAGGGTGCTTGCAAACGAGGAGGAGTCCATATACAACCGTTCAAGGAGTCTCGATGGAGGGTAAGTATATACGGTGGGTTCAACAGAAGGCAGCTACCGACCCAAAGCTGTAATCGGTAGTTTTAATCGAGTGGTTGCCTGCCGTCCGCACCACCGAGTTTCGGCAGGTTATCGTTAATATCTACCCAGTCGGCTCGTGAATCGAAGTAGTAGTGCTCTTCAGGTAACCGATCGATCGGGCCGTGCAGTGCAGCCATTGCAATATCAACCTCGTTTTCTTCCACCTGGCAAAATAACTGACTGCCGCAGTTACTGCAGAAACTACGCGTGCCTTTTAAAGAACTCTGATATCGCGTGATCCGATTTTCACCAGCGGTAATAGTGAGTTGATTGGTAGGCACCGCGGTCCAAGTTACAAAAGCCGCGCCGTGTGGACGCCGGCACATGCTGCAATGACAATGTCCACAAAATAAAGTAGGCAGTTCGATCGTGAACTGCACTTCACCGCAGAAACAACTCCCAGTCACTTTTTTATTTGTCATGATCAATTCCAGGTCGTGATCTGGACAATCGTTTTACATTCGCAATTGGGAGTAATGACGCATTTCCGGCAGTTAAATGAAATCCAGTGAACGTCCGAAATGGAGAATAGCTGACTAGTCTGTTGTAGCCTTACAGCCGTTTCGGAGTGTAAACGAAATACCCGCAGCTAAAACAAGAGCTGTTATTTTCTGATACCGATTGTAACGAGATATTCATAGGTTAATGCGATACCTAGATCAGTGCGGAAGCTGTCTAGCCAATTTATATATGCGGATTTCAACCGCAAGCGATCTTCCTCATTTAAAGCATGCGAAGTCGCTCTGATGGGGCCAAATCCGCTCTCGTATACGTTCCACATCTCTATCGCGCTGTCTAGGCGGTGTGATAGTTCGCCCACTTCGTGTCTAAGCTCAAACTGATCGCCTAGGGCACTTTTCAACCAGTTAGGATCGCCCCAATTAAAGGGTGATGGGGGTGGTGGGGAAGGTGGTGGTGGCGCAAACGGCGCAATAACCTTGCGTAATTCCACTGCAGTGCTATCGGGTAGCCAGGCAGCAATTGTGAAACGGCCACCAGGTCGAATAACTCGTGAAAGTTCTGAAATCGCAGCCTCCTGGTTGGTCGCAAACATAATTCCGAATGTAGAAGCGGCAGCGTCAAATGAATCATCAGGAAACGGTAATTGCTCGGCATCACCCAACTGATAATCGATTAAAAGACCCTCTTCTGCAGAAATTTGCTTCGCGGCATCCAAAAGCCCATTAGCGATATCGACTCCGGTAACCTTGGCGCCAGAACGGCTAATGTGCCGAGCGGTCCAACCAGTACCCGTCGCAATATCTAGGATACGTTCACCTTCTTTTGGTGCCAATCGCCAAACAGCATGCCGAATACCTTCAGCTACACCACGACTAATTTCATCATAAGCGCGTCCACCACTACTCCACATACCGGCAGCCTTCGCATTCTTATCAAGAACTGGATGATCTTCTTCCACCGTGTTCATATCGAATACCTCCAAGCTTTATTCGGTCTACGGACAGGAAGGATAGGCCACTTGATTTCGTTGCGCAACTTGGTTAATTGCTCGTTAAGGGTAACTAGAGGTAGTTAATTAGCGATTCCGTGAAAGTCGGCTTGGGAGCATTTCCGGGCCTCCGTTCAATCTGCCTGAACGGCAGCTTTTTCGATTCACCTCGATTACCCGAATCAGCCCAATCAAGAAATCCCGGCGGAATATCAGGAAAACATTCATGCTGCCATTAGACCCTCGTAATTATCAAGCGGCTTCAGCCCAGAGTGGGCGTGTTACTAACCAAGTTATCAATTCCATTTGGATAAAATTAATCCTAATATAGTCGAGTTATGAAAGCGATTTGTTATACCAAATACGGTACGCCGGATGTTCTTCAACTTAAGGAGATAAAAAAGCCTGCACCCAAGGACGATGAAGTCCTGATAAAAGTTCATGCTGTAGAGGCAACAAAGGCAGACTGTGAACTGCGTAGTTTCAAATTTGCAGTGAAGTGGTTTTGGTTGCCTTTAAGAGTGGCAATAGGAATTTTGAAGCCAAAGAAAACCATATTGGGAGGATATTTTGCGGGAGAAGTCGAATCTATTGGTAAAGAGGTTTCAAAATTTAAAATTGGAGATCAGATTTTCGGAACTACCAGGCTCAGGTTGGGTGCATATGGCGAGTACGTATGCCTGCCGGCCAGCTACACGCTTGCATTGAAGCCAAGTAATGTGAGCTTTGAAGAAGCGGCAGCCATACCTTTAGGCGGACTGAATGCACTCCACTTTTTAAGAAAAGCGAATATCAAAAGTGGAGAAAGAGTTTTAATCAACGGTGCAGGCGGAAGCATTGGTACTTTTGCGGTGCAGATTGCGAAAGCAATGGGGGCGGAGGTAGTGGTTGTTGACAGCGCCATCAAGAAGGAAATGTTACTCCGAATCGGGGCTGATCAATTTTTTGATTATACGAAAGAGGAATTTGAAAAATGTGATTTATCCTATGATGTAATTTTCAATATGGTGGCCAAAAGCTCCTATTCCAAATGCGTTAGATCACTTAACCCTAAGGGGCGTTATCTGATGGCAAATCCGCGTGTATCCGACATGCTGAGGTCAATTCTGACATCAATATTTACTGATAAGAAATCGGTATTTGCTTTTGCCGGAGAAAAGGAGGAAGAGTTGCTCACACTTAAGAAAATGATTGAAGAGAATAAAATCAAACCAACCGTCGATAAAATTTATCCCCTTGAACAAGCTGCCAAAGCTCATCAAAGAGTGGAGACTGAGCAAAGGTTGGGAATTGTCATAATTTCTGTGAAACGTAATAACAATGCTTAATCGTTGTCAATGAAAACTAAGAACGGCGAACCTAAATTTCAACTTCTTACATCGCAAATTTAATTGTTGATTTCGATAACTTGATTTGCAGTTAATGCCGGTATCTTGCTCCGATTTTTGTTTATATTAGTGCAATAAGAGTGTAGAAAGTGAGCGATAGTGACAGTCTTTGTTTAATTAAAGTTCATAAACGACAGCGAGAAACATTGCTGGTTGTGCTTGGTATCAATGTCATCATGTTTTTACTTATAACTGGGGCTGCATTATATGCAAGATCTACCGCATTACTCGCCGATGGTCTCGACAATCTTGGAGACTCATTAACCTATATCCTTAGTTTGTATGCGGTATCGAGAGGTGTATCGGCCAAGGCAAAGGTTGCCCTGTTCAAGGGTGGTTTAATTTTCCTGGCAGCCTGTGCAGTGGCGGGGCAGATTGTGTACAGGCTGTTCGTGCCAAACGTTCCCATATTCGAAGTCATGGGTACGTTCAGCTTACTAAGCTTGATCGCAAATTCGATTTGTATAGTCCTGCTTCTGAAGCATCGTCACGAAGACGTGAATATGAGTTCAGTCTGGGAATGTTCGCGTAATGATATTGCTTCGAATCTGTCTGTTTTCATCGCCGCCGCAGCAGTTTGGCTAACGGGGTCGGGCTGGCCGGATATTGCGATTGCGCTCGGACTCGTAGTGATGCTCATACGCTCTTCGATCCGGGTGCTGTCATCAGGCCTGGCAGAGTTGCGTGGTGTTGGTCCATTACAGTAAATTTCTATACTTGTGACAATTCGACCGCTATGGGCAACTAGAGGTGGTTAATTAGCGATTCCGTGAAAGTCGACTTCGGAGCAAATCCAGCTTAATTGACAGTTTTGATAAAGGTCAGCTTTTCCTAATTCGCTCAGTTTCTCGATAGCAGTCGATTTAGCAATCGGGTTGGAAGGCGAGTTAATACGGTGACCTCAACCGATCGATGCTACATCACCCAGCGAAATATGATCTTTATCACTGGAGACAAAAGTGCCGGTCAGATGTGGTGACTGAACTCACCGCGCTCGGCCGGTGCCATCAGCTCGTGAAACTGCACACCACTCATCTGAACCAGACTCTGGTGATCACCCGCTTCAAAGAAGACTTCATCCTGTTTGCCAAGGCTGGATTTCGGGTCCCATATTGTCTTTACCCCGTAGGCCATACCGATGGGCGGCACCGCTCCCAGTTCACAGTCACTAAAGATCTCCTCCAGGGTAGCTTCATCCACCATCGCGACCTCCTGCCCCAGCAACCTGTGCAGGGATTCGAGTTCAATATGGTAGTCGGCAGGCAAAACCACCAAAAGGTAGCCGTCGTCATCCTTTACCAACACCCCCTTGGCCAAGGCATCACCGTGAACATGGGCCTTTTCGGCAGTCTCCATGCTGTATTCACTGTGCGGATGAGTCACCACCTGGTACTCAACCTCCTGCTGTTGCAGATAGTGTTCCAATTTCGATGCTATTGTCATGATTACCTCTTTAAGATTTTTATTACCTCAAGTATTTTTATTTACGCACTTTTACCAGAATTTGTAAACTCGATGGGATGGGCGAGTTTTATATGGAGTGATCTATCCAATGCAAATCTCGCAAGCTATCGAAGAGAAAAGAGTGTCCGGTCCTGGCCGATTGCCTTACTTAAATACTCATCGCTCTAAAGATCGCAAGCATTTCCAGCCTAATGGGCAGGTTTCACGAATGTCAGCTTCCATGAAAACTAATGATTTAGTGATAGCCGCCGTTTAAATATTTAGTTTTGAAGGCAACTCGATACTCATAGCTGACCTTAGGCATTCATAAACTGAAGGCAACTTCTTGGACCAGTCCCTGTTTAGTGGGCACATTGAAATGTCTTAGAATCAAGAGACGGGAGATGTGTGATGACGAAGACGATGAATCGTAGATTTCGCTAGGTCTCTACCGCCGTCGTTGCAACAACCTCGATCACGGTACCAGGTGTAGGTAGTTCTGACACGGCAATGCATGCACGTACTGGATATGGCTCTGTAAAAAAGCGCTTGTATACTTCATCTACGGCAGATTTATGTGCGAGTGATGTCAGAAAAATTTGGACGAGGACAACGTCACTGGCGTTTGCACCCGCCGCTTTCAAAGTCACCTCTAAATCAGAGAAGGTAACATCGGCTTGAGCTTCGGCGCTTCCCGATTCAATTGTTCCATCCGGTCGAATCGGGACATGTACCGAATAGATAATTCCATTCGCAGCTATCGCCCATTCATGAGGCGCGATTGGTTTTGTAAGTTCAGTCTTTATGACTTTGCGCATCTTTCAACACTCACCAACTGCATTTATGGCCTAACAGTAGATCTACAAGGTTTTTGAACTGATAACATATTATCATTGTCGCTGGGTGTCCACTAAACCAAGGCTGGTCTTATTTACTGTAGTTTATGCTCACCGCTCTAAAGACTGCTTAGGAGCAGTTCCTGGCTTTAGGACAATTATTCTGAGCGATGGCTCTCCCGAATTATCCGTTTTCGTTATCTACGAGTTAAACTTGAATATCAGTAAAAATTGATAATCTGAGCAGGAGGAAGACATGTACAAAACAACTATCGCAGGCAGCCTTCCAAAACCATCCTGGTTGGCGGAACCGGAAAAGCTGTGGGCCCCGTGGAGGCTGGAAGGTGAGGACTTGGAGAACGGAAAACGCGATGCCTCTCTCGTATGGATCAAGGAGCAAGAGTGTGCTGGAATCGATATCGTGACTAATGGCGAACAGTTTAGAGAACATTTTGTTCATGGATTCCTGAAATCAGTAGATGGAATTGACTGGGATAAAATGACCACTATGGGAATACGTGATAACCGCTATGACGCTGATGTACCAACAGTAGTGGGCCCAATATCAAGAACTACAAAAATACATAGTGATGAAGTCGCATTCACTCGCGCTCACACCGATCAGGAACTGAAATTTACATTACCGGGCCCTATGACTATTTGTGACACTATCGCAGATGAGCATTATGGCAGGCGATCTGATATGGCTATGGCTTTTGCTGAGATTTTGAATGAAGAAGCAAGAGAACTTGAAGCACTTGGTGTTGACCTGATCCAATTTGACGAGCCTGCTTTTAACGTATTCATTGACGATGTAAAGGATTGGGGGATTGAAGCTCTGCACCGGGCGATCGAGAATCTACATTGCGAGACTGCAGTGCACATTTGTTATGGTTACGGTATTCAAGAAAATCTTGACTGGAAAGACACGTTGGGGAATGAATGGCGTCAATATGAAGAAATCTTTCCAGAACTGAATTCCAGCAGAATCCAACAAGTTTCGCTTGAATGTGCTAACTCAAAAGTGCCAATGTCATTAATCGGGATGCTTAATGACAAAAAGATAATGGTCGGTGTGATAGACGTCGCCAATTTTGAGGCTGAGACACCGGAGCAGGTTGCGACAATTATTCAAGAAGCGGGAAAATATGTTTCTGCTGAGCAAATATCCCCGTGTACAAATTGTGGTATGGCGCCACTCCCTAAAAGTTTGGCAGTGGAAAAACTCAAGGCACTAGGTGCTGGTGCAAGGCTGGCTGCTGGAAAAACTTTACCCTAACCAGCCTTCGAAAGTTACTTTGGTGGCTAGCAGTATGCCCAAAAATTAACCAATCAAATAGCTTAAACTCATTGTTTACGCTTATACGGTCCCAAAATAATGGTTAACTTGGAAACCAGTTTGGGGGCAGTTCGCGGTATTTGTTTTAAGAGTCCGCGAAGGTCCGCTCAGGAGCTATTCTGTTGAAAAACTCGTTGTAGAGAAGCCTACATGAGATAATTGGGAATCGATATCTCACTGAGGTATATCTGCCTATGATGGGGCAACTTCCTGCTAATCAGCAGGTGCTTTTTTATGATTTCAGTCTGGAACAACATATTCCTTCAGACCATCTGTTAAGACAGATTGACCAGGTGCTCGACCTTTGTGATGTTCGCCAACACCTTTGTTCCTTTTACAGTCCAACCGGTCGTCCCTCGATCGATCCGGAGTTAATGATCCGGATGTTGATCGTCGGGTATTGCTATGGCATTCGATCGGAAAGACAGTTGTGTGAAGAAGTCCATCTGAACTTGGGGTATCGCTGGTTCTGCGGGTTGGGATTGGAGGACGAGGTGCCGGATCACTCGACGTTCTGTAAGAACCGGCATGGACGATTCCGAGACAGTGATCTGTTTCGGCAGTTATTTGACGGAGTGGTACATCGCTGCATGACCGAAGGGTTGGTTGGTGGCGAAGGATTTGTTATCGATGCCAGCGTCATCCGGGCGGATGCCAATCGCCAACGAGGGGTCCCTGCGATCGGAGCGGATGCACACTTTGATGCCAGTACCACCACACGCCCGATCCGTGAGTATTTAGACGCCCTGGATGGTGATGTCGATCCGCGTCCTGTGCACAGTAACGTTTCACTGACTGATCCGCAGACACAATGGACGGCGGCGACCGGTGGTCGGGCTTTCTATGCTTACTCCACCAATTATCTGATGGATATCGAGCCACATGTGGCGGTCTACGATAAATCAAACGCCCATACTGATCGATTCAACCGATCTGATTTTATCTTTGACGCCAACGACAATCGGTATCGATGCCCAGCGGGTAAATAGTTGCTCCCCCGGCAACGCAACTTCACCAAATTGCGATCCAATATCACTAAAGAGAACACCATTATTTATCGTTCCAGCCAGCGAGATTGTCGCACCTGCCAGCACAAATACCAATGCTGCCCCAATACGTCGTTTCGCAAAATCGCTCGCAGTATTTATGAGGCATCACGAGATGTCGCCAGGCGCATTGCTAAAACACCTGAATACAAACAATCGCGCAATGATCGTAAGAAGGTGGAGGTTCTCTTCGCTCACCTCAAACGGATCATGAAGCTGGATCGTCTACGCTTGCGCGGGTTAACGGGTGCTCACGATGAATTCCTCATGGCCGCGACCGTTCAAGACCTGAGAAGGTTGGCCAAACTGAAATACAAGCCCCCTGATGAGTGCATAGGTGTGCCTGCTTAACCGGAAAACGAACATAATTAACTAACAGACAACCAAAAAACAAAAAATCCACGTTCAATCGTGGAAAGTAATCTTCAACTCCTGTATTCGAATTAACTGCGAATAAAAACTAATCGACTTAATGGCGAGTTTTTCAACAGAATAGAGCAATTGCAGCCAATTTACTGAAGCGAAATGGATGTCCGCTTTTACGTTTTTACTGAGGTTGTTTTGACTTGTATCAGACAAGATTGGAACGCATCAGTGGAAACGCAGAACAATATCATTTAGAGTCAATTTAACGCCGATTTGAGAGTCAGCTTGCGGGCGTTAAATAAATTCAGCTAAAGCGAGGGAGACCCCGTATTAGCGAAAGCTAAACGGGGGTTTTTATGGGTGATCGGCCCTTTCATTGTGGTAAATCCGATCCGGTATTTGTTAACCAGCTTGTAGACCGGGGCGATCAGGCCTGAACTACTAAAAGGAGGAACATGTCACATATAGAAAATACGCTCTATAAAGAGCAATTCGCTCAATTTGGAGCAATGGCTCTACCCGCACTAGAAATTATTCAGGAAATACTATCACAAGCAGTTTTCGTGTGGCTTTAAATTGAGAATTGGTGAGTGTCCGAAACTGGCCGTACTACGAAGCTCATGACTTGTGAGTAAGCGGTAGCTTTGGAGAAAACAGACGCTCCGAACAGGAGATTAGGCGGCGATTTGCGATCCATTCGAGACGCCCAATCGGTTGCGATTACCTACGAAAATTTGGTTGAAAAAATTCGGCAAGTAACCCAGTTTCCAGCAGACCGGCATACTATTCACCGATTTCGGAAGCAGTAATTCTGCTCTATTATGCATGCTCCTGGATTGTTCACTCGTCCTTTGCGAGGCAGGCACAAAATGATTTATAAGCAGCGATATAGCCGTGCTCCCATTCACCAATATAAGCAATGATATGGAGCAGGAGTACTTCGTTGATGGCATCGCCGAGAACTAGATTACGAATATTTACTGTTCATAGCCCCGCTTTGTGAAGTCCTTCTAACAAGAGTGTATTGTGCTCGCTCAATTTGAATATTTCGTATTTACATGCAAGCACTGCCGAGAGAGTTTCTGGTGCGAAGGCCTTAATTGCTGCGGTGTGGGAGCTCGCCGCTTCTGCATCACCCAGATGACCGTATCCGGCTATAATAACCAACTGGCGAGCCGGCATTCTGGCATGCAATTGGATTGCCAATCGTCCCCACTTCACCGTATCGGAAAAATCATTTTCGATAAAGCTCGCCAATTCCAGCGTCGCATATGCCCAGGCCAACCAAATGTCGGTGTCTCGCGGGCTCAGCATTAATGCTTTTTTAGCATGCTTTCTTGCTTCAGTCGGAAGGCCCGCCACCGCTTCACTCCACGCCATGGTGAAGAGGTTTAAAGCCAGGTTAGGATTAAGCTCTAAAGCACGTCGATAGTCAGCAAGCGCCAAATCGTATTCTCTCCGGTACTGATAGGCCCACGCCCGGACGATATAGGACTTGGCATTAGAAGGATCTATACCAATAAGGTGATCTGCCACTTCAATCGCAAAGTTGAGTTCACTGCCGGGGTCGGTACTCCAACCGTAGAGATACTGGAAAACACAACCCATACCTCTGATCCAGAGAGCATGAGTACACATTTCGTCTAACTTGAGCGCGTTATCGGCAAGCGACATTGCTTCATTCAGCATGCCCTGGTCGGCGACTCGCACAGCATCATAACTGAGTGCCTGGGCCTTTAGTGCTAGTTCGTATGCAGATAGGTTAGTGTTATTCAATTTCTGGCTACGTTTCAATTCTGCTAGTTCGACCTGCGGTGTGATATTGCCTACCACATGCATTGTAAGATCATCTTGCAGCTCAAAAATATCTTTTAGTTCACGATCATATTTCTCACACCAAATATGCCTGCCACTATCCGTTTCGACAAGCTTGGCTGTGACCCGCAGTCGGTTTTTTTCTCGTTGAATATTGCCTTCCATCACATAGTCGACACCCAGTTCGCTTGCGATTTGAATTATATCAGCGGGCCGGTTTTTGAAAGTAAACGCCGAATTGCGAGCGACGACACTTAGTTCAGGGAATTTGGATAACTCAGTAATAATGTCGTCCGTAATACCATCTGAAAAGTAATCCTGGCCTGGATCGTCTGACAAATTGGCAAATGGTAGAACTACTAATGAGGGTAATTCGATCGATGACGAGGGTTCTAGGGAAAAACTCGTAGTCTGCTCGACAATCTGTATCCCTCCCAGAAATCGATAGCCACGCCCTCGGATTGTCTCAATATATTCTGGACTTTTGGGATCATCACCTAGAGCCATGCGTAAATCGTGGACATACTCTTTTACCAGTCCTTCAGATACGCAAATCTCTCCCCAAACAGTGTTAAGAATGTCATTTTTAGTCAGCAGCCGGTTCGGGTTATTAACAAACAACCATAGAATCTGAAATGCCTTGTTGCTGATGGAAATGGCTCGATTTCCTAACCACAATCGCTCAGCAGCAAGGTCTATCTTACTTTTGATCAACAGCCACGGCATATTCAATTTTTTTGTTGGTAACAATGTTCAAGCATGTTTACAAGTAGTAGTCTTGACACAAATTCAACCAAAAATCCACCTCTACTCCACAAAAGTCTCGCTACTTAAAGAGACAATTGCGAACCATGTTTATCTTTTCGAGGAGGACAGGATCAATGCAAAAGCCGATAGTGAAAAGCAGTATTCGTTTGCTGATAACAATTGGTGTTTTGTTCTGGATAGAAGTTCTCGTAATACAAAGTGCGCGGGCCAACGACCTATCGGGCATTGACGATCCAGCGCTCCTGGCAGCAGTCGAAGTTTGGCTTAAGGACAACGACATGGAGAGCCTTCCAGTATTCGCTTCTCGGGCCAGCGAAGGAAACAAGGCAGCCAGACTGCTACTTGCTCGAATTGAGGCTACCGAACAAGCTGCCAGCAATTTCGTAAACGACCTGTCGCGCAAGGACAGGATTGATCTGTTCCGTTCTAATTCAGGGAAGGGATTGTTCCGGCCCACCTGGTTGAAATCAGAAATGCAGGATGGCAATAAAGTGGCAGCCGTGCTTTTGGAGAGTTCTAATACTGCCGTTAACGTCTCTGCAATTCGAACACTTTTCGAGATTGGTGAGGAAGAAGCGGCTTATGATCTGATCAGAGAGGTGGCGGGTATTGGCTCTCAGGATGACAAAAAAGAGCTCGCCAGTTTTCTGCCACCAGAATCTGAACTTATTCCATATCTTCGGTCGCTACAAAACCCGGTATCGGGTTTCACTCCCGGGCATGCCGCATTGCAAAAGATTATCGATGGCAGTGAAGCCATAGACTCTGCGTATATTTTCCCGGGTTCCGAACGTGACACAAGCGCAGCTGCCGACTTCGTTGAATTCGGCTATCAAAACGGTGTTGAGGCATCCGGCTTCGATCAGACCAACAGTTACTACGATGGCCTGGCGAACTGGATTGAAGCCGAGTCGGCGACTGCACCGATTACAACCCTGTGTCGCCGGGTCTGCAATAATGAGGCTGTCAAATCCTGCGCCGTCACTGCATTTGGCCTTGTTGGCGGTTATTACAAGGTCATCAAATTTGACAGTCCCCTACAGGCATTGATCGAACAATCCAGATATGTAACCAGCGATCGCGCGGTTGGCATGCTACTGCGTCGAATTTCTTTTGTTAAAACTGCAGCTGGCACGCCCATGATCTCCGACGCTGAACTCGGCAAGAAAAGCACATGCCTAGCAAGGACAGTAACTGAAGTCAGAACCACAAGAGATGGCAATCAACGCAAGTGACGGTTCCTGGCCGAAGATTACCTCGCAGCCAATCTAAATAACGCAATGAATCCGAATAACACAGTGACCGCTACCGACGAATAGCGAGATACGTATAATGAACTGAGTTTATAGACAGCGGAGAATCGAAGCATGCCAAATAGCCAGCGAACGCGAGAAGACCCTGCGACCACTTTTAAACGGGTGCGAAAAAGAGTTGCTGGCGGTAGCAGACTACTTCTAGACAGCCTTACTGCTGATGAGCTTGCTGCAGCACAAAAACTGATATTTGCTGGAGAGGCGGAGATAGTCAGCGCAGCCTGCAAGCCATTTCTTGTCGCGAAGCTTGACAGGATTATTATTTCTTAACAGGATCGAGCTTGTGCCCTGTGTAATTTCCGGGTATGCAATACATAATTCACCCGAATACCCCTTAACTCATATTGTCCGCTTCGGAGCTATTCTGTTGAAAAACTCGAAATATTTTAGGTCGACTGGTGAAGTCACGAGTGAAGTCTTAGAGGGAGTAAAGAATGTTTTCGCCTTTTCCAGAAAAACAGACACCCAAAAATTCGGAGTTTTTCAATAGAATAGAGCAACTCCAGCCTAATTGGCAGTTTTGAAGAAGGTCAGCTTTTCCTAATTCGCCCAGTTCTTCGATACGGCCGTTTAAATAATCGGGCTGGAATGCAAGTTGATACTCAAGGCAGGCATCCAGCCATTTGCATACACTGACCGGCTCCGACCCAACTGAGACGCTCAATATGACGCGGTAGCTGGCACTTTGGTCCGACTGTATACGATTGTTAGTGTGCGCTCTGAAAAACGGTGAGGGTTGATCAATCAACAACATCTGCATTCGAAGCTCGAAGAAATCAACCTTGGGTTTAAGCACATCAAAATATTAGTGTGATTGCTGAAACTCCGCCGATGTATTTTGGCGTGGAAATGGAGTATCGGGAATTGAAACGCCCAAAAATTCGCATAGAGGTTCCCAGCCTTGATTGACGTCATAGACCAGGAGTCTTTCTGTCGGAACTGTGCGAGAGACCTCGTCATTATGAGCTCGGAAAACATTTATGGCGTGCTCTCGGTCGTCTAATCGGCCGTCGAATGTTTGATTTACTACAATTTCGAAAGACATGTTAAGCCTGTTCCGGTCAGGCCCCTCCTCGAGCTGATTTCGATTTAGTATCGTGGGTAAAACCGTCTTGTGAACACTGGTTATCCATTTTTCTTCGTCGCGTACAGAATGAAGTACTTTGGCTTTCGGGTATTTGGAACAAAGCTCTCGCCAATATCGGGCGGCAGGCCAGTCAACACAGGAAGAATAGCCAGCAAATACGACGTCCCAGTCCACTTCACCCCCTTGAGCTGCACTTTCCCAGAGAGCCAGTTGCTCAGGGTGGTCGCGGATCTCATACATGTGATGACAAGGCCCAAAACCAAGTTGCTCTAAGGCAAGCTTCAAAGAGTTGGTGCCAGTTCTTCCAAATCCCGTACCGATAACTTCAAGCATGATGCCCTCTTTTTGATTCTTTGGTTACTTGTTATTTCAGCAGTCTTGATATGTGTTAATGCTAAATACTTCTTCTGCATTCGAATTACTTTAACTTTACGCGAGCACTTAACGAATAAAGAACACTAACAGCATGATTAAAAGGTAATTGACCTGATAATATATTATCTGTTGTCAGGCGTCTGCTTCTGGCCGATTGCCATACTTAAATGCTCATCGCTTGAAGGTCGGCTAAGTCGGCTTCGGAGCAAATCCAGCCTAATTAATAGCTTTGACGAACGTCAGCTTTTCCTAATTCACCGGCTATCTCGATAGCAGCCTTCCATACTCACTCAACTAGAGGGCTCCGAATTGCTCATTGCTGACCTTGGGCATCCAGAAATAGAGGGCAACTTCTTGCTAACGATTCAACTTGCTACCGATTCAACCGATCGCTGCAACTCATGCGTTAAAACGTTCGGCTGGTGTTTCAAGTTCAATATGACTTGGCATTCTGCCTAAATTTTCGGCCCACTAGTGCAGCGTGGCTTTGCCACAACACTGTTTGTATTTCTTTCCCGATCCGCAGGGACAGGGTGCATTCCGACCAATTTTAGGGTTCTCACGACGGTAAGTTGAATCCGCATCCTTCAGTTGTGCATCCATCTGCCGGTGCGGTTCAAAATAGTCGTAGATAATTTTGGCGCCCGCCGCCAATCCAACCAGAAGTTGTTCACGTTGGTCGTCATCCATCGGCTTGTCATAGGGGCGCATTTCGGAGTCCGGGTCATGTTCATGAGCCAGCGCAAAGATCGCCACCAGGGCACCCCCGTGTTCATCGTCATCCAACAGTTCAGCCCAGTCTTCCGGATAAAATTCCATACCCCGCAAAAATCCCTGTGCCCAGTCATTGCCAAATACGTTCCCATTTTCATCCTCAAGCAAAAGTGGCAGATAGACTTCCCTTTCCCGAAAGGTATAGACGATATGATTCCAGTGTACCATCAGGATGGACATGAACTGCTCCGCCTGCTCAATACTGTCGTATGCCCCATCTGGTTCTCCCTCAGTTTCCCCCAAAATGTCGGGCAAATACTGGCTTGGAATGACCAGCTGGGGAGAACAGATCAGGGCAACGAAAAAACCATCTACCATTTCCAGATTCATGGCATTTTCGTTCTGGAAACCGCTTAATACCGATTCGAGATAATCGTAATCGTCGTCGGTTATAGAAACAGTATCCAGGATGGGCATGTACGAATCATTGAAAAGGTGTGCAAAGTTTCGTGAACAAACGTAGGTTCATGAACCAGCAGAAGGACTCTGATGTCGGCATCGAGTATACAGCACGCGTTTGGGCTGATAAATCCTAAAGCCCGCTTCGGAGCATTCTGGGCCGTTTGAACTATTTCAGTGAACGTCAGCTCCCCGTAATTCGTCCAATTCCTCGATAGCGTTCGTTTAAGAAATCAGGCGGGAAAGCAAGTGTATACTCATAACGGCCATTCTATCGTTTAGATGACAGGGTTGTTATTGGCCCAAAATGAGCATTGAAATGATTCGTATCTGCATAATGGTTCACGAACAAGATAGGAGAAGATAAGATGAGCGATTCGTTTATGAGATTACTGCCAGGTGATAGTTCTCAATCTGGCATGCAGCCTTCGAACTTAGTTTCATCGGCTGCATTTACAACTGAAGACCATACGGAACTTGATCAACTTTACTTTGCAACCGGCGATGAAAGCGTATTGACAGGTGTGTGGGAATGCGCGCCCTGTAGAGAAGAAATTGACAGCTATCCGGTACACGAAATGATGACCGTTATTTCGGGCTCAGTAACCCTTACCAATAAAAATGGGGATTCTGAAACATTCACGGCTGGCGACGTGTTCTTTATTCCCAAGGGCACACAATGTACCTGGCATATTACTGAGAAGTTACGGAAATTTTATATGATAACGAGCTGACCTGTGCAGCTATAAGTTCACTTGTGTGCGTTGTTCAGAGATAGTCGCATCATAATCAACTAGCAGCAAAGACAGCTTCGGGCAAATCAGAGTCAATCGCCTTTTCTCTGGCTTTAGTTTGGCGAATCGAACGATTCTCGACTTTCTAATCTATCTTTGGAATACTCTTTACGGACATTCTTGTTTAATAAGTGACGCAAATTATGTTTATCGTACTTCTAAAATTCTCAGAGAATAAAAGTAATGCTGGTGATTATATGAAAGGTCATAACCAATGGATTAAACAAGGATTTGACGATGGAGTGTTCCTCCTTGTTGGGAGCATTCAACCTGGTTTAGGCGGTTCGATAATCGCACATAATACATCGCTTGCAGAGCTTCAAATCAGAGTGGATAAAGACCCATTTGTTGAGCACAATGTTGTAGCCCCTGAAATACTTGAAATTGATACGAAAAAGGCAGACGAACGACTACAATTTCTTATAAATTAAATTACAAGATACCGAAATAAGTTCAACCGAATCTATAAATACCTACTGATGATATTCGACGACTGTCCCTTCAGGACAAATTGCGGTAGTTGCCTGGAAAAGGCGAAAACATTCTTTACTCCCTCTAAGACTTCACTCGTGACTTCACCAGTCGACCTGTATGACGGGATCGTTGATGATAGGTTTCCCCCCGTGTTTAAAAATATTTAATTCGTTATGTCGAAGCTGATTTTTACAATTCAAAATATTTCGAGTTTTTCATTAGAATAGAGCAGTTCCTGCCTCTTGGAAAATCTTGCTCAACGGCAGCTTTCCTAAAATTTTCCGGTGCCTCTATAGCGGACTACCTCAGACTTCCGGTGAACAGCTTCATAGAAAGTTTTCGTCATAAGAATTAGTAGTTCTCTACTAGAAATTTGCAATTTGTTCCACCGTATGAATTAATTTAAGTTAATAAAATAGAAATAAATACCTGACTATGAATTCGAAGAGGACAATCATATGGAGATTAAGAAAATTTTATGTCCGACAGATTTTTCAGAGGTTGCCAAAAAGGCATTCGAGTACGCAGTCTTTCTAGCATCATCTCAGCGTGCGGAATTAGTTCTACTACACGTTGTGGATCAACTTCACGGATTCGAAAACTACGAGGTTCTAGTACTTTCCCCCCAAGAAATTTCTGAACGTATGGAAAAACAAGCGTATGAGAATATGGGAAGTCTAGTCGATCAAATCAAAAGTGCCATTGAGATTGAAACGACTGTCGAACATGGCAAATCCTCAGTTCAGATTATTGAGAAAGCAAGAGAAGTGAAAGCCGACATTATTGTTATGGGGAGCCACGGCAGAACAGGCCTTTCCCATGTGCTGATTGGTAGTGTTGCCGAGGCGGTTGTTCGTCATGCATCTTGCCCTGTTTTAGTCGTTAAGGATATGTATCAGCGACCTGAGACACTTTAATTGGGTTAGTGGCTGAAGAACTTAACTAGGTCCACCTATCGCCATGGAAACCTCGAGCGCGAAAATTAACTGCTTCGTGCCGAACAGAGCAGTTGCTCCAACTTTCATAAATGACCGTTCAGGAGCATCTTGAGCCGTTCAGACTATTCTGGTGAACGGCAGCTTTTCTAATGTCAGACTTGATCGAACTCTAAATTATAGATCGAAAGATTAGAATCCGACTTATACCAATTATGAAATCGAGTCGCCCTTGAGCTCAACTACATTTCCTTCAGGGTCTTTAATGTAAATAGATGGACCTTGTCCCTGTGCACCGTATCGCGATTTAACTTCACCTGGGGGGACGCCTGAATTTTCTAGATACCTGGATATCGCCTCAGCATTGAATAGCGCAAGTCGCAGGCAAAAATGATCCATATTACGGCCTCCCTTCCCTGGCGCAGCACCGCCTTGTGCGCCAAGCTCTCCATCAACCGGCACCAGATCGATCAGCGCACTGCCCGCTCGCAGCTGGATGAGGCCGATATTCTCCTCGCGCCGTTCGATCTCACAACCTAGAACGCCGCAATAGAAATCAAGCATCTTTTCCAGATCCACAATGCGAATCACAATATGATCAATTGCTTCGATCTTGATTGGGCTATTATTTTGGTTTTGAGATGCAATCATGTTTTGCCAGTCCCGGTAAAATTTATCGCTCGATGTTATCCTATCAACTCGCGCTCTTGCGTGGACTATCGGAGTTATTGACAATTAAAGTCCACGGATTGATCGCTCCATTCAATTTTCTATGTATGTCATCACAGTTAAATTCACCGTCAACCCAGCGCACCTGCCTGCGTTTCGTGAAGCGGTCGTAGCCCAGGCTAATAATTCCCTAGAGCAGGAAGCCGGATGTCATCAGTTTGACGTGTCCGTGGCTGAGAACAATCCTTGTATCGTGTTGCTTTACGAAATCTATAGTGACAGAGCGGCATTCGATGCGCACCTCGAAACTGAGCATTTTCATGCATTTGACCAACTGGTTACACCATGGGTCACCAATAAAGTGGTGAATAGCTGGGAGAAGGTGTAATCGATGCCACGTTTTTCCGCCAACATTGAATTTTTATGGCAGGAGTATCCTCTGGTAGACCGTGTCTACGCCGCCGCAGAATCGCGATTCAGTGCAGTTGAGTGTCACTGGCCATATGATGTCAATGCACAGCAACTGAAAGCGGCGCTTAATCAAACCGGATTAAGCATGTTAGGGATCAATACCGATCCGGGGGACCTTGAAAACGGAGAATTTGGCCTGTCAGCGGTTCCGGGTAGAGAGATCGATGCACGTGAACGCATCGACCAGGCGATAGAATATGCCAGTGCAATAAATGCCCGCTATGTGCACGTTATGGCGGGGCTGTCGGAAGACAATTCTGCAACGCAAAACACCTTCCTTGATAACTTGGGATACGCTGCAGAGAGAGGTCAGGAATCCGATATCGGTATTCTGATCGAGCCAATAAACCGGGTCGACCGACCAGGATATTTTCTTTACCACACCGGTCAAGCATTGGAGCTGATTCAAATTCTCAGACAGTCTGGCGCACCCGATGTGGTCAAACTGATGTTCGACTGCTATCACACACAGATGACTGAAGGAAACCTCAGTGGTCGGATTCGGCAAGCATTACCTGAGATTGCTCACATCCAGATCGCTGCGGTCCCCGGCCGAACGGAACCGAGTAGTGGTGAAATCGATTATCCCTGGCTATTCAGTTATATCGATAGTCTTGGGTATGACGGTTACATAGGTGCGGAATATCAACCCCGGGGTTCAACCAATGAGGGGCTTGGCTGGTATAAACCCTACCGCGCCAGTTTAAAAGAAGTACATGTTTATAAGAACCTGACGCAGTCCGCACTCGATGCAGAATACAACAACCAGGATAAAGTCCCGGACGCGAAGGAGCATATTGCCTGGTATAGCGAAACCAGCCGGCAAGTGCGACAGGCCATGGGTAGTGAACGTGATATCAGATATGGACCGTCCGAATCTGAAACCCTGGATCTGTTTTTCCCGAACGGAGAAAGCGGCGGTCCTGCAGCACGTCCAGTCCATGTGTTCTTCCATGGGGGGTATTGGCGCGCCCTGCACAAAAATGATTTCAGCTATGTCGCCAACGCCTTTTCTGGCACCAATGCGATATGTGTAGTAGTCAACTACGCCCTGGCGCCAAATGTGAGCCTGGACGAACTGGTGGATCAATGTCGACGTTCCATGGTCTGGTTGTGGCAGAACATTGCCACCTACGGTGGCAACCCACATCGCATTACGGTATCCGGGCACTCGGCTGGTGGCCAACTGGTAGGAATGATGCTGGCAACCGACTGGCCGCGTCTCTATCACCTGTGTCCTTCCGACTTGGTCAAAGGTGGTGTATCACTGAGCGGATTGTTTGACCTCGAACCAATTCGACTCAGTTTTCTTAACCAAACACTTGACCTGGATGCCGTCAGCGCCCGCCATAATAGCCCACTACACCTGCCTAACCGAAACCGAGGTGAACTAGTGTGTTTTTTTGGGTCCCTAGAGGGGGCAGAGTACCGATGGCAGAGCGAGTCGTTAGCAGAACAGTGGCCGCGCACTGCAGCCATCGCACTGCCCAGGCACAATCATTTCACTATCGTTCGCGAGCTGAACGATCCGGCTAGCCAGATTTCGAGAAAAATAAGACGTCAGATGGGGATGTAGAGAAACGTCTTTTTGATCTCACACCTAAGTCCATTTAATCGAACATCCCATACTGGCATGTTGCACAGCCGGGCCCTTGCCGGTTTGAGCAATCTTTCGCATGGCTTCTAGTAGTTCTGGAGTTCTATTTGAATCAGCCCCCATCTTGGCGTCATCAAGGCGTCCGCGATATTGCAGTTCCCCTGCTGAATTGAAGCCAAAAAAGTCTGGGGTACATACCGCGTCATAGGCCTTGCCCACTGATTGATCTTCATCGATTAAATATGGAAAGGAAAAACCGTGTTTGCTGGCGAACTCCAGCATATTTTCTGGGCTGTCCTGGGGCACTTTACGATAATCATTAGACATGATCGCTACTACGCCAAAACCTTCTTTCTCAAGCACATTGGCGTCTTCGACCAACCGATCGACTATTGCTTTGACATATGGGCAATGGTTGCAGATAAATGCCACCAGTAATCCTGACTCGCCCATTAGTTGTTCTGAGGAGAATCGTTGACCCTTGGCATCTTTAAGCTTAAATCCGACAGCTTTCCAACCGATTTCTACATCTGGGGATTCGAGTAACATTTTTACAATCAATTAGTTTATATACAGTACATTATCCTAACATCTCTTGTGTCATCCTAAGCGGATCTAAATTATGCGAGACTACGCGGCAACTGTTAAGGCCCATTACAATGCGCATTAGTAAAATTGAAACCTTCAGTAACGAATTTATCTGCTTTGTCAAAGTGACATCAGATGACGGCCATCAGGGATGGGGCCAGGTTGCGCCATATCATGCTGATATAACGGCTCAGATAGTCCATCGACAAGTTGCTCCCCATTCTCTTGGGCAAAATGCATTGGATATCAGCAGCCTGGTTCAGCACGTACTGGAGCGCGAGCATAAATTCCCGGGATCTTATTTGCGGCGTGCAGTGGGCGGGCTGGATACCGCGTTATGGGACTTGCGGGGCAAACTGGAAGGCAAAAGTGTTTGTGAACTTATTGGTGGTTCACCGGGCAAGGTTCGTACATACGCGTCTTCGATGAAACGGGATATTAGCCCGCAAAACGAAGCCAATCGTCTGGCGAAATTACGCCAGCAGTTAGGATTTGATGCGTTCAAGTTTCGAGTCGGTTCAGAATGCGGCCACGATCAGGACCAATGGCCGGGGAGAACCGAACAGATTGTGCCCGCAGTTCGTGCGGCTTTAGGTAAAGACGTTTCATTGTTAGTGGATGCCAACTCCTGCTATAGCCCTGCACATGCCATTGAAGTAGGAAAGATGTTACAGGATCACGATGTATGTCATTTTGAAGAACCCTGCCCATACTGGGAGTACGATCAAACCCGTCAAGTCACGGAAGCATTAGACATTGACGTCACTGGAGGAGAGCAAGACTGTGAATTGCAAAACTGGAGGCTGATGATTGAAAACCATGTGGTTGATGTTGTGCAACCGGATGTCTGCTACCTCGGTGGAATCGATCGCACTCTCACGGTAGCGAAAATGGCTGAAGCTGCCGGGCTTCCAGTAACGCCACACTGCGCCAACCTTTCATTGGTTACGCTTTTTACTATGCATCTGCTGCGCGCTATTCCCAATGCCGGTGAGTACCTCGAATTTTCGATTGAGGGTGAAGACTACTATCCCTGGCAAGTGAACCTTTTCACAAAGTCACCATTTGAAGTCGTGGATGGGCATGTCACGGTACTGGACGAGCCCGGCTGGGGCGTTGAGGTCAATACCGAATGGCTGGAGCATTCAATCTATCAGTGCAGTGAACTTGATCACTGATGCTTTCTGACTAGGACGGTAAATCAGCTGTGAGCCAATGAGGTGGTGCCGATTGGGTGACAATATAAATCCGCTCAGAATTATCGGTTTTCTTCGAACCCATACTTGAAGACTGGCACATAAACCAGATCTTCACAGAAACTACGTATATATCACTCAATGAGAAAACTGGTCTACGCTGGCAATATAATTTCGACGCTTCCAGCGGCGCTAGTGGTGCCGCTGGTGCCATTTATATTTATCCTTATAGATGGAGAGGGCAAGATACCCGGATATTTTCACGAGTATGCGCTGCGTACTTTAATGGTGTTTTATCCGCTGACATTAATTGCCTGCCTGTTTGGCTCTGTCAGATTGCTGCGGAGTAATCAACCTCGGCCAGCGCTGATAATCAGTCTGATACCGCTTCTGGTGTTCGTGCTTCTGCTATCGACCTATTTATTTGGTGGGGTAGTGCTGCGTTAGCGCTTCGACTCAACGCAGGCGAAAACCCGTTTCAAACAAGCTGGCCGATAGCGCAGCGCCCATGCTACGAGCGAATTCTTCAAACAATGAGAGCTTGGGGTTATACGTCACCACTTTGTTCGCGCCCAATACATCACGCGCGACATTGCCAACATCGCCGAATTTATCAATCAGCCCAAGCTCTTTAGCTCGTGCGCCACTCCAGAACAGACCACTAAAAATATCTTTATCCTGTGCCAGCCGGTCTCCCCTGCCTTGCTGCACGGCCTCAATAAATTGCTCATGGACTTCCTTTATCATGGACTCAGCATGTGCGACCTGACCTGGTTCAACCGGTGAAAAGGGATCCAACATTCCCTTGTTTTCCCCCGCTGTGATCAGTCTCCGCTCTACCCCAAGCTTGTCCATAGCGCCAACAAAACCAAACGCATCCATCCTGACCCCGATCGATCCAACAATGCTTGAGGGGTGAGCATAAATCTCGTCAGCCGCGACCGCCACATAATAGCCGCCCGAAGCGCAAACGTCAGAGATCACCACGTAAAACGGTTTGTCCGGATACATACTCTTGAGTCGCCTGATCTCGGTATTGATACTGGCCGCCTGCACCGGAGTACCGCCAGGACTATTGATCCGCATAACCACGCCAACAGAGTTTTCTGCCTTGAACGCACGCCTGAGACTGTCATTGATATCATTGGCACTGGTTGAGCCCGGCGCTATGAGTCCTTCAAGTTCTACCAGTGCGGTATGATTTTCTGCAATTGTGCGATCCTGTGATTGAAACCAGGCATAAAGAGTGAGCCCAAGGTATACCGCAATCAGGCCTTTAAAAAACCAGCCCCAGCGACGCTTTGATTTGCGCTCCTTAAGATAATCCTGAGCCAGCATCGCCAGTATCCGCGTATTTTCGGCATTGTGGCGGTTAGAGGCATTGATCGCTCCAGCCAGTTCGTTTTCTGGTTCGTTATGCGGTGTTTTTTTACCAAACATGATGCCCTCTAGCAGTAATTTTTGCTTTGTTATTCGGACACCCGATTACCTTCCCGGCGGCGCGGTGACAACGAACTCTTTCTCTTCATTTGCGGCCGCTAGCAGTCCAGCTAAGTTTTCGCAGCCATCGATGTCGATTCGTTTGCGAAACAGTGCCCAGTCTATAAAGCAGGCACATCGAAGCGCGCTATCTTTAGCAATTCCTTCGGCCGGATCGAAGCGTCGATTGAGTTCAACCAGTCCAGAATTAACCCGTTCTTTTTGTCTCGCCAGGTATCCGACCTGGTCTGGAGTTACCCCATCATTTTCCAACAGAAAAAGGTTAATCGCACTGTCCAGCAAAGTATTTGTCATGCAAAACATTTCATAGTCCTGAATTTCAGACAGGAAATTTTGACCGGCTTTTTCCCTGATATATTTGAGGATTGAGCTTGAATCAGTCAGGGTCAAGTCGCCATCTTCAAAGAACGGTACTTTGCTGGTTGGCGACTTTTCAGCGCTCACAGCGTAATCGGCTTCGACAAAATCAAAATCGAATCCGCTCTGCATCAGAGCAACCCGGCAATGTCGGACGAAGGGCGAGGTATAACTTCCGTAGAGTTTCATTTTTACTGGTTGTAGAAGTTGAAAAGAGCCGAAATTCTAACAGAGGTACCTGTGACGTATCTGCTGATTACCCGTTATTTTGCTTTTGTAACACCGGTGATACAGCAAGCCGCGTGGCCTCATACCCAAGTTCTATCATTTCTTCGGCACGATCAAATTCCATGATGCTAGACACGTTACGAGGAATTTCAACCAGTATATCAGGCGGGTAGGCCGCCAGCTTCTGTCTTGCGATCGTGCTCTGCATGGCGTCAAACGCGGTAAACACCACATCAGTGATTGACTCTTCATCCAGTTTAGAATTGGTTTTTTGGTTAATCAGGGTCTCCAAAAACTGGCCGATGCGTTCTTGTAATGCTGATTGAGGTTCCCTGTGCCTGGGTATCTTGCGCGCCTGCCGAACACCTTCGGACAATTCACCACTGACATTGATTGCCACTACCAGATCGGTATGGTCGCCAACCGTGGGGGCGATTGGGATCGGATTCATAACGCCGCCATCAATCAGTTTGCGCCCGTTGAGATTGGCTGGTGTGAACAAAAACGGGATCGATACCGATGCACGAATCGCATCAAAAACCGGGCCATGCGTTATCCAAACCTCTCTAGACTTATAGATATCAACTGCCACAGCTGTAAAGCGGATGTTCAGATCTTCGATCAGCCGATCGCCAAGCAACTCTCTCAAAGTGTTGAATAATCGATCGCCCTTGACCAGGCCTGCCCGCCTGAAGGTTACATCCATAAGCGCCACGATATCCCGTTTGCGAATCGCGCGCACCCACTCCTCAAACTCGTCCAGCTTCCCGATCGCATGAATACCGCCAACACACGCACCCATGGAACAACCGACCAGTGACTTAATCTCAAAATCGTTTTCCTCGAGCCAGCGGATGGCACCAATGTGTGCCAACCCTCTCGCCCCACCACTACCCAGCACCAGCGAAATTTTCTTGCTCAAACGGTTCTCCAGCAAATCAGTGTGTTCAGATGTATTTTAGCGTGACTAGAAAAGAGTCCAGCTTTTTACCCGCTTATCCAGCTCAGGCTTGCACGAAGCAAGCTGGCTGCGATAACGAAGTGTTCTCTGCTCAACTAGGCGAGCCGTATTGATCAACCATCGTTTCTTTTTCCACGTCCCGCGCTTATAGCCTCCCTGCCCTTCATGGTAGTTCAAATACTGCGCAAACGCATCATTCTTATCCACTGCGTTGATCTGCCAGCTGTTGTGCATGTACCACTGGATGAAGTCAATTGAGTCATCAAACTTATCTCGTTGGCTGAAAACCGAACCTGCTTCGCTGCGATATCGCGACCAAGTACTATCCAGTGCCTGTGGATATCCATATGCATCACTAGCACGGCCGTAGGGAATAATGCCTAGAAAAAACCGTATTGGTGGTTTGGCCTTCGCGCGAAAGCTTGACTCCTGCGCCATGATGGCCATCGGAACTTCGAGCGGTCCGTTCCAACGTTTAGCTGCTTTTATTGAGTCAGAGTACCAGTTAGGTTTTTGCCTGTAAACGGCACAAAGATTTTCGCGATCTGATGGAGGGCGGGAAGCACAGCCAGCTAATAATATGGCCACTAAGACTGCTGAAAGAATTCTGTGCCAATTTGAGATCACGCAAGTATTCTAGGCTGTTCTCCGTCTGGTATATACCACAAACCGTGGAACTGCTCTCGTAAAGCAGGGAAACTACTTAAAGCTATGGCAAAAAGCGACTGCGTAACACGTCAGGATGACGTTGATAGATCGATTTATACAAGGAGGCCTCGCCTTCAGCAAGCCAGAAGGTTGGCAGGCTGAACAGTCGATAACATCGCTGCGGGTATGACAGGCATAATTTCGCCTGTCGATTGAAGTGCTAGGGTTGTATCACCGGTTCGGGCCATTCGAACGAGGTCCCTGGTGAGTGTGTAAAGATCGAGCTTACGAAAAGGTTTGCATGAGACGATACTGCGCGCGTCAAACAGGAGTTCATGGTTACCGTAACGGGTATCAAGTTGACTGAGTAAATGAAGAAACGTAATTTGGTCTGAGTCGAAACTCTCGTTCTCAGAAAAATCGATACTGTGCACCATCTTGCTCGAAATCTCTGCCAGACTGTCCAGATCCTGTTGACTAATTTCAGTATTCATCGTTTTGTCTCCATTGATCGTCATCACGGACGACCCTAAATGCCTTTCGGGATTCAGCTGGTTTTCAACGGGACCCCCCCAGGTCCCACCTGCTGAAAAAAAAGGGATCGCTCAATACCAGCGGACTAATCCGCCGGTATTGAGTCGATCCACTAACGTACCACTTTCACCTCTACATATGGTTGGGTACTGGTCTCAACCCCCAGCATTGCTGTCTGATTTGTTTAAAGCAAAGGCTGTGCCAACTTTTCTGTTCCGGTTTAAAAAAATTAGAAAATTGGATCTATCTTATTGTTATTAAGAAATTATATTTATTTATAGTTATTGCGCGCTCTGACCTGATGCGATCACAATTTTTAAATTTTCCCCCTCAGAGGGAAGAATTTGGCTGACAATGATTGTCACAAGTGGTCAAAAATTGTTGCATTTGTCTCAATCCTGTCACCCGGTCGCTATTGCACATCTGATCCGAATAGAAACTTCCGTGCTGCCAGACAAAAAAAAGCGTTGCGCTATACTCCAATCAGTTTTCCCCTTATCAGTCGTTTATGAACAGCCAATCCGCATCCGAACTTCGGGCTCGCTTTGCTGAGGCGGGATATATTGCCGATACGGCACTAATTACAACTATTGTATTGATGCAGCAGCTGGAACGGCCGATTTTGATTGAAGGAGAAGCCGGTGTAGGTAAAACGGAAGTCGCTACCACCATGGCAAAAATAGACGGTTGTAAACTGATTCGGCTACAGTGTTATGAAGGATTAGATACCAGTGCAGCGGTTTATGAATGGAATTACAGCAGACAACTACTATCCATCAAGCTGCATGAATCAAATATAAAACAGGAACCACCACAGATATTTGATCGGGAGTTCCTGCTGGAGCGGCCACTACTGCAGTCAATCATGCAGGACGATCCGCCGATTCTGCTGATCGATGAAATAGATCGGGCGGATGAAGCGTTCGAAGCTTTTTTGCTGGAACTGTTATCGGAGTTCCAGATTTCAATTCCAGAATTAGGAACCATCAAAGCGCGTTCATTTCCTCGCGTTATTCTGACTTCAAACGGGACTCGGGAGTTGAGTGATGCTCTGAGGAGGCGCTGCCTCTATCACTATCTGGACTACCCGGATCGAGAGCGAGAAATAGCGATCGTCGAACAACGCGTTCCGGAATTCGACCATAAGCTGGCAGCTCAGGTGGTTAATTTTGTCCAGGCCCTTAGAACGCAGGATCTGGTCAAGTCACCAGGAATTGCGGAAACATTAGACTGGTGTGCCGCGCTGCAGGGTCTGGGTATCACCGAACTTGGGAATAATGTAGAGATTCTTTTTCAGACCCGAGGCTGTTTTCTTAAAACCAGAGATGACCTCGAAGCAATTAATCAGGAACAAATGGCCACGCTGCTTAGAAGAAGCGCGTGACGACAACTGCAAACCCTCTGAATGCGCGGGGTAGCCGCTTACTCGATTTTATCGGTTACCTTCGAAAACAAGGTTATGTTATAGGGGTCGGGGAGACCGCGGACATACTCAAAACCGCCAGTGAACCCGCCCACCCAGACCCTGGCCTGATCAAAGCGAGTGTGCGCGCGCTAAGTTGTCGAAATCACGAAGACTGGCAACAATTTGACCGACACTTCGCGGCCTTCTGGCGCCCCGAGGACGTGCTTGATCCTCAACAGGAACTGTTGGCCAGAATCGATCCTCGCCTGCACCGCAAATCAGCCAGCGGAATTTCCGGGTCCAGCAGTAAAGACTCCGAGCACGGTCAACATGATCTACCCGTCGACGGCGCAGGAGCTGGGCGCAATCGATCCGTAGGTAAGGCGGATTTCCGGTTTCTCGGCGACAAAGCAGCAATGCGAGAGGCAGAATTAATCGCAGAACAACTTGGGCAACAGTTACGAAAACAGCTTTCAAGAAAGCGAGTCCTTTCATCGAGAGGAGGGCGTCTGGATATTCGTCGAACACTACGCGGCAGTCTCGCGACCGGTGGATTTCCTGCACGTGTCTGTTTCAGCAAGCGTAAGCCGATACCGCTGCAACTGGTTATTCTGCACGATGTCTCCCACTCAATGACCTGGAACAATCCGCTTTTATTTCGATTTGTCCGTGGCCTGATACAGACTTTCCCTGACTCCTCGGCATTTGCTTTTCATACCAGGTTGTTTCCTGTCACCCGAATGTTCCGTGAAGCTTCTCTTGCTCGCATGCAAACCCGATTAGAGGCGGGCAACAACCTATGGATGGGCGGCACATGCATAGCAACGTCAGTCGCAACCTTTAACCGAAAGTTTTCCAGGAAGGAATTAAACTCGAAAGCCATAGTGCTTGTGATAAGCGATGGGTTTGACACCGATAATCGTGAGTCACTTGAGTTTGAGCTCCAGGTTTTACGCAGCAATGCGAGAAGTGTTATCTGGCTTAATCCCATGCTAGGCAGAGCAGGCGTATCACTCAATGCAACCGATCTCAAACGCTCGCTGCCCATGGTTGATCGTTTTATGCCTGCCAACAGTGTTGAGTCGCTTCGTGCCACTATCCGAGAAATTGGCAACATCGCTATTTGAAAACCGAACTCTCGGCAATCGAAGACCGTTGCGCACCCAGGGATCTAGAGCAAGCCAATCTAGTAAAGGTTACAATTCGCGACCCTGTTCGAACTCGACCTCGCGCAATGAATACGCCTACCCCTGGCATCAGTTTCAACCTAAATTGTGAAGCGGAATCAATCAGAACCAAAACTCGAGATTTCGTCACTGAATATTTGATACCGCTAGAAGCTGATCCTGTCAATTTTGATGAACATGAAAACATCCGTATACAGACGCTGACAGGATTGCGCAAGAAGGCGCGCAACGCGGGTCTTTGGGCGCCCCAAATCGACACCTCACGTGGCGGGATGGATCTCTCCATGACCGCTTGTGCGGCCATGTATGAAGAAGCCAATCGCTCGATTTTCGGTCCTGTCACATTCAATTGCGCGGCGCCGGATGATGGCAATATGCGGGTGTTACAACAGGTTGCCTCTAATGAACAGAAAGACCAGTGGCTGCAACCTATTATTGACGGTGAAGTACAGTCAGCGTTTGTTATGACCGAGCCCGCTCCGGGTGGTGGATCGGATCCTTCCATGATCCGCACCAGCGCAACCCGCAAAGGTGTCGAATGGATCATCAACGGTCATAAATGGTTCATTACCGGCGCTGCTAACGCCGCGCACTTCATATTAGTCGCCCGAACCGAACCAAACCCAGAGGAAAAACGCCGAGCACTCACCGCATTTCTGTTCCACCGTGATCAACCAGGATGGGAAATTGTGCGCAGGATACCCATCATGGGACCCGAAGAACATGGCGGGCATTGCGAGCTTCGATTTGATGGCTTAAAGATCCCGGATTGTCATCGACTAATGGAAGTAGGTGATGGCTTGAAACTGACACAGATTCGACTGGGGCCTGCAAGGCTTACACACTGTATGCGTTGGTTAGGTCTTGCCAAACGATGTATGGAGATCGCCGCGGAGTATGTCAATCATCGAGAAGGCTTCGGCGTGCGACTATCACAAAGGGAGTCGGTTCAATTGAAACTAGGGGAAGTGGCTCATGATATTCAGGTCGGGCGCCTGCTGGTCATGCATGCAGCATGGAAACTGGATCAAGGAGAGCGTGCGAAAAAGGAGATCTCTATGGCCAAGGTTCATGTTGCTGAAGTGCTGCACAAATCCGCAGATACAGCGATTCAGCTTTGTGGTGCCAAGGGCTATTCAAAGGACATACTGCTGGAGTGGATTTACCGCTACGCGCGGCAAGCAAAAATAGTCGATGGTGCCTCTGAAGTGCATCGCATGGTGCTGGCTGACCTGTACCAAGAGCAAGGCAATGATTTTTGGAAATGGAGCTAGATCAGGGTAAAGAGGCTTCACGACAGAGGCTAGGTAAGTGGATTGCCTCGCAGCTCGGGGCAGCTAGTGTGGAAGTGGCATCTGTTGAAAGCCTGTCAGGTGGCGCAATACAAGAAAACTGGCTGCTGCATTGTTTGGTTGAATCTTCTACTGAATCCAGCGGGCGTAAATTCGTCATGCGCACTGACGCTGCTGCCTCTATTGACGAAAGCCGCAGCCGAGAGCAGGAATTTAAATTGATGTCAGCGGCAGGATCAGTGAGTGTCAAAGTACCTGCACCCCTTGGATTTTGTAATGACCCCAAGGTAATTGGTAAGGCTTTCGCGATGATGGAGTACGTTGAAGGGGTCGGCCTCGGACCGAAAGTGGTCAAGGATATGCAACTCGGAGGGGATCGACGACAGCTTACCTGCGAACTCGGTCGTCAGCTGGCCATGATCCATAGTATCGACCTCGAACAAACGGAGCTTGAATTTATCGATACTTCGAGAACAAACCATGCGCAAACCGAACTTTTGAATATGCGCAGCTGGCTTGAACAGAAATCAGTGTTTCATCCCATCCTGGATTGGGGGCTTCGCTGGGCGTTATCTCATATTCCTTCCTGTCAGGAGCAGGTTTTTTTGCATCGGGACTTTCGAACAGGGAATTACCTGGTTAATGAAAATGGACTGGCCGCAATTCTCGATTGGGAGTTCGCGGGTTATGGCGATCCAATGTCGGATCTTGGCTGGTTCTGTGCCGAATGCTGGCGATTCAGCAGGCCGGATCTGGAAGCGGGCGGAATTGGGGCGCGCGAAGATTTTTATAAAAGTTACGAGGAAATCTCGGGGCGTAATGTGAACCACGAAAGTGTAGTGTACTGGGAGACGATGGCCCATTTGAGATGGGCGTTAATCGCACTGCAGCAGGGAATGCGCCACCTTTCCGGAAACGAGCCTTCACTCAATATGGCGATTACCAGTCGTATCGTCGACCAGCTGGAACTCTATATCTTACGTCAAACCGATCCGGAACGCTGGCAACATAAAGCGCCAATGACCAGCGCAAAGATTACCCCGCGAATGCAGATATCAAAGGCCGAGCCGGCTCCACAAGATCAGTCGAGAGGTGAGGATCTAGCCGCGATTACTCGCACTACTCTGCAGCAGGAGGTAATCCCCGGTCTTGCTCCTTCATCCCGCTTCTCAGGCCTGATGGTAAACAATGCATTGGGAATACTGGAACGCGAACTACGATTAGATTCTATTCTCGAACAGGCCCAGAATAATTTACTGCAGACGGGGTCATGGCAGCAATTGTCAGAATGCGTGGGTCAGATCAGAGGTGGCGACTGTGATGGTTCCACCTCGATTTACGATGCCCTGCTTTGTCTAGGTGTAATCAATGCGTATATTTACCAACCTGCATTTCCAACCGCACAAGAATTGGAAAAGGCCGGATTGTTGCGCCCCTAACCCGCGACGTCACTTCGACCATTAACCGTCATCAGTGTACCGGTCATGGTCGCAATGAGCTTCTCCTGAGCGCCTTCCCAGGCAAACATTTGTCCTTCAGCTACGGTTATCGTCCGACCCTGTTTCTTTACCTCGCCCACCGCGACAAATCGTTCTCCCTTGGCGGGGGAAAGCAGATTGGTCTTGAACTCGATAGTCAATACCCCTGCCTCGGCAGACATTAAACTATAAGCCGCATAACCGCATGCGCTGTCGAGCACCGTGGACAAAATTCCGGCATGGATAAATCCATGCTGCTGAGTCAGGCGCTGGTCATAGTCAAAACTAATTTCTACGCGGCCAGGTTCAACTTTTTGGATGGTTGCACCAATCATGAGCAGCGCATCTTGCTTGAGAAAGCTCTCCCTCACACGTTCAGCGAATTGCGTGTCTGCTGCCTTAAACTGATTTAACTGATCCCTTGCCAATTTAATTTATCCACTAGATTCTTTGCGAGGCAGATCATCATTGGTATCAAACCATTCTATTTTCTCGTTGAAATGAACATGTTGTTGCGGCGCAAAATCATCCGGATTATCCAGGGCACTGATGTACAAGTGAATTTCCCCTGGATACCTGTCGGCTTCATAGCTAATCGGAGTACCGCACTTACTGCAAAATCCACGCCACACCCCAAGAGAAGAATTGTAGATCGCCCGTTCGCCCTGAACAAACGTTACTTTCTCAGCCGGATATCCGACAAACGTAACCACTGCACAGCCGGTATTGCGTCGACAGCTGAGACAGTGGCAATGTGAAATCCAGGAAGGGTGCCCTTTTAACTCGTATTTCAGCGCCCCGCACAGACATTGACCGTGTGATATTTCCCTCACCGACAGAAAAGTGCTCTGTCGTTAGGCGCCACCATCGGCCCAGTCATCATTCGTCGATTCTTCGGCCTTGGCATCATTCTTAGAGAACAACCACCATATCCCAACAATACTGAGTCCAACAGGTAAGAATACAGCGGGAATCAAAAGTAGAAAAAGTTCCATTGGATCAATATGTGGTGTGCACAATTGATGGGATGTGCATAATTGTGAGCTTGCGATACATCATGCAGTAAATACCGTCCGGCTTCAATGTTCCATGCGAGGGTATTCAAATTTCATGCGAATACACGCGAAAGGGAAGTTAACAAGTAATATTTTTCGATTTCATTCATCAGAAAATATTATTTACGACGCATCATACGAAATAGCAAAAACATGATGTATAGCACTGTGAAGGCAAGCAGTACGAATATAGTGTGGACGACAATGCCATCGCCGTTTAATAAGTTATAGGCAACACGATAGCTGGAAGCAAGTTTAATGGTTTCAAAAACCATACTCGAACCGAGTTTTACGGATTCCTGTATGACAAGCAGATAGTCCGGATACTGTACAACTAATAAAATCTGGCAACAAAGAGCCACCACTGATGTGACCAAAAGGCGGGTTAGGAATACAGCAACGCCGGCAATTTGTTTCATTATGTTACAGGGACATGCTTAAAATGAACACGCACTGTAGCATGTGTTATGATGTATTTGGCCACACCTTGGGGGTGAGGAATATGAAGATAAAAGGCTTAGTGGATAGTCTGATTCCACTGATTATCCTGGCAGCGGCTGGCTACGGTTTGTACCATTATTTAATATCGCCGCCTGAAACTGCTAAAACGACTGCACGTTACCAGGAGAATGACCAGGAAACCAGTTTCGATCAGATCGAAGATGGCAAAGGCGGTCTGGACGACTGCTATCGCTACGTGAACGCAGACCACATCCAAGGTTGCATCGAAGCCAAGACCAAGAATTGAAGCTGTCTATCGATTGCGAGGTATTCTGATGTTTGTGCTCAAACGAAGCCGTTGAGTAATATTGCGGACTAACCGCACTTGCTATCACCGCAATTCAGACACGTCAAACAACCGTCCATCATAATGGATGCCTTCGTGTTGCACTTTCCACATAGCGCAGCGCCTTCAGGGAAACCGCTGTTGCCGACTGCAGCCTCAGTACTTTCATTTTGTCGGGTCGCGAATTCCTTGCGCTTTTCATCGATCAGCTTCTGTTGATGTTCGTCAAGCCCCGGATCGACGATCATGCCGATCATCTTAAGATGGTTCTCAATCGCATCACCGATCTCAGCAACCAGTGACGGCATAAACTTACCACCCTTTCTAAAATAGCCCCCTTTTGGATCAAACACACTCTGTAATTCGTTAACCAGAAAAGTGACATCGCCACCTTTGCGAAAAACCGCTGAAATAATCAAGGTGAGCCCTGAAATCCACTGGTAGTGATCCATGTTTTTAGAGTTAATGAATATCTCAAATGGTCGACGCTTTTCATAAGGCGTGTCCGGGTTCAACACCATATCGTTGATCGTAATGTAAAACGCGTGTTCTGATACTGGGGTTTTGATTTTATAAGTGCTGCCAATTAACATCTCCGGTCGCACTACTTTCTCATGCATCTGCACGATCTTGGCCTGCTCACGGATGTCACTATCAATCGTTTCCTTGATGACTTTTTCAGGCTCTGATTCCTGCTTGTCTTGCGGCGTGACTACATCGTAGCCGACAATTTTCTTTTCAATTTTGATGCTCATTTTTTGGTTTCTCTACTGTTAGTTCTTGCGGTGGGGCTGTAGCCCGTTACCGCTGCTCCTGGTTGTCCGGAATGATTAAAAGCGGCCGTAGTACCCTTCCTTCAGCGCATCAAACAAATTCGCAGCAGTATGGGTTTCGCCGTCATATGCGATTTCCTCATTACCTTTAACCTCGACCACCTCACCATTTTCCAAGGTGAAGCGATAAGTCGTATTCTCAAGATCCTGCTCTTTAACCAATACGCCCTGAAACACCTCCGGATTAAAACGAAAAGTGGTACAACCCTTGAGACCTTTTTCCCACGCATACTGGTAGATGCCTTGAAAGTCCTCAAACGCGAAATCAGTGGGTACGTTTGCGGTTTTCGAAATAGAAGAGTCTATCCATTTCTGCGCTGCAGCCTGTACGTCAACATGTTGCTTCGGTTTAATATCGTCTGCGGTGATAAAGTATTCCGGCAGCTTGTGATTCTCTTGTTCAGCTAATGGCGAGGCATCGGCATTAACCAGGTGTCGGTAGGCCAAAAGCTCATAAGAGAATACATCTACTTTCTCCTTGGATTTCTTGCCTTCTCGAATCACGTTTCGGCTATACATATGACCAAAAGAAGGCTCTATACCGTTACTCGCATTGTTTCCCAGAGAAAGGCTGATGGTTCCGGTCGGGGCAATCGAGGTATGGTGAGTATAACGACAACCTTTCCGGGCAATGCGGTTTTGCAGTTCCTCCGGGAATTGCTGCATATAGCGACTGTACTTACCCATCAACACCGCCCCGGGAACCATATCGCCGACCTTGAAACCGTCTGCTGCCATTTCTGGACGATGCGCAAGCATTTCGGTGGTTATCGCGAATTCCTGCTTTAATACTGGTGCGCACCCCTTTTCTTCGGCCAAGGCAATACCTGTTTCCCAGCCAACCAGAGCCATTTGGCGCGCAACCTCCTCGGTAAACTTGAGGGATTCTTCACTGCCGTATTTGATCTTCATCATGGTCAACGCTGAACCAAGGCCAAGAAAACCCATACCGTGCCGACGCTTGGCTAGAATTTCCTCGCGCTGCTTGGGTAACGGGAGTCCATTAATTTCCACCACGTTGTCCAACATACGGGAAAATACCGCTACGACCTCTCTATACTTTTCCCAGTTGAAACATGCTTCATCGCTAAATGGGTTTTCTACGAAGCGGGTGAGGTTTACAGAACCCAGCAGACAGGCACCATAAGGCGGCAAAGGTTGCTCTCCACAGGGATTGGTTGCCCGGATGTTTTCGCAGAACCAGTTGTTATTCATTTCATTTATGCGATCCACCAGGATAAACCCCGGCTCCGCATAGTCATAGGTGGAGCTCATAATTTGGTTCCACAGATTTCGCGCTAGAATAGTCTTGTATACTCGACAGGCGACTTCACCACGATCGTTCGTGGTATAACCTTCAGTAATGGCCCAGTTGCGCCAAACTATCTCGAATCGATCGTCATCAATTTCATTCGAAGTCGCCGGAAACGATAACGGCCAGTCCGCATCTTCTTTTACCGCCTGCATGAACTCGTCAGTGATCAGACACGACAAGTTAAACTGTCTCAGGCGTCCGTTTTCTCGTTTTGCGCGAATAAAATCCTGTATATCAGGATGGCTGATATCGAAGGTCCCCATCTGTGCCCCGCGACGGCCGCCAGCAGAGGAAACTGTAAAACACATCGAATCAAAAATGTCCATAAAAGACAGCGGCCCCGAGGTATAAGCCCCGGCGCCGCTGACAAATGCGCCCTTGGGGCGCAGCGTGGAGAATTCGTATCCGATGCCGCATCCTGCCTTAAGAGTCAATCCTGCTTCATGCACCGCGCGAAGCACGCCATCCATAGAGTCAGGCACCGTCGCAGACACGGTGCAGTTAATAGTGCTAGTGGCTGGTTTGTGCGCTAACGCCCCGGCATTAGAAGTAATTCGACCGGCGGGTATTGCGCCGTTTTGCAGCGCCCAAACAAACTTTCGATACCACTCCTCTTGTTTGGCTTCCCCTAATTCGGCTTCTGCTAAGGCTCGAGCAACCCGTTTATAAGTTTCATCAACTGAACCATCCACCGGTTCCCCTTCCATTGTCTTAAGACGATATTTCTTGTCCCAAATATCTACCGATGCCGATTGCAAAGGCAGATCCTTCAAAGAGCCCCCGTTGTTGGCTGAAGTAGCCGATTTGGAGTTATTTTGAGCGGCAACATTAGCCATCTTCATACTTGCTTTATCCTCTTCAGTTCTTAAGTTATGTTTTTATCGATCAGCTATCATTTTTTACCTCCGTGTAATTTGCGAAATTTCGCTATTTAAGAAGCTTCCTTACCTCTTTTTTGCAACTTGCTGATTTCCACGGAAAAAATTGTACATAATTCCGGGATCAATATCTAGTGGCGAATTTCCGATAGTAAACCCAACATATGGTATTCGTCAAAATAATTTTGCGATTTCTGTCTTTTCAAGAGGTTACCGGAAGTGTGCACCCGGGAGCCCACAAGCAGAATCAAAATCCAGTTTCCAGGGATACCGTTATGTGCCGAGAATTGCTTAACTTTTATACAGATTTTCTGCGATAAATTGATCGCACCGCTTTTACTTATAATCTGGATCAAGGGCACCCGTCGCATTTACAACAACTCATCCAGAGCTCGTCTTGAATCACCAAAAAGATTCTCTTCAATTCAGGTTCGCAGCTGCGAAAGCAAGTAGTTAGAGAAGCCATGAAGAAAGATAAGGCCATAATTCTGATGGCAGCGGGGCAAATCCTGGTGTGGGCCGGCCTTTTTTACGTATTTCCAGCATTACTTCTGAAGTGGGAGCAGTCCCTGGGCTGGTCCAGGGCGGACTTGACAGCGGCCATTACCCTGGCAGTTTTTGCCTCTGCCTTTACCTCACCATTTGTCGGCAGATTGATTGACAAAGGAAAGGGTCCCCAACTGATGGCGGGCAGCGCATGCCTTGGTGGAATCAGTCTGTTCGGTGTTTCATTGATCACAGAACTGTGGCAGTTCTACCTCGCATGGGGGCTGATCGGTATTACTCTGGCCGGATGTCTGTACGAGCCCTGCTTTGCCCTGGTCACTCGCGCACGTGGCGCGCGCGCCAAGCAAGCCATTATTCTCATCACCCTGATTGCCGGATTTGCCGGCGCCATTAGTTTTCCTATGGCACACACCTTAGCTGAATCATGGGATTGGCGCACTGCCGTTAGGGTGTTCGCAGTAGTGGTTATCTTTGCCGCCACGCCACTACTCTGGATCAGTGCCAGCCTGCTTGAGAGAACAGGCATACACAGGGCGGTTGTGCCTAAGACCTATGGAATACTGAGGCAGCCCTTTATGGCTTCCGGCGTATTCTGGCTATTGGCGACTGGCTTTGCATTCGCAGCATTACTACACGGCGTAGCTTTGCATCATCTACTACCCATTCTCGCAGACCGCGGCATCCATCAGGACGTGGCCGTAGTTGCCGCCGCTTTCATCGGGCCGATGCAGGTCGCTGGTCGTCTGGCGATGATGGCGGCAGAGCGCCACGTGTCCAATCATGGCATCGCCATCAGCTGCTTTGTTGTGATGGGATGTTCGATCCTTTTGTTAATTGGTGCCGGCACCACGCCAGCATTATTGGTCGGCTTTGTAATTCTGTTTGGTGGTGGTTACGGTGTGGTGAGCATCATACGGCCGGTGATCGCCCGCGATATCCTTGGTCAAGATAATTTTGGCGCCAAATCAGGCGCTCTTGCCATGCTGTACCTGGCCGGCTCTGCCTCTGCTCCTTTTCTAGGCTCACTGGTTTGGAACCTTGGTGGATATCAACTGGTACTTCCCTGTTTACTGCTGCTGGCGTTAGGTGGCCTGGTGCTCTACTTGCTCGCCAACAAATATGCGGCTAGACAGAAATCCTTTTCTGAATAGACAGGCGTCATATCAGGTCTTGCGTGGAAATCTAAAATGGATTCAGATTGAATACTTTACAATAACAACGCTATTGGAATTTACCCCAAGTCTTTTCGCTTGCGCTTCAGTTAGCGCGCGTTCACACTAATCTGCCCGTTAATCATGAATCCCTCCATTTAACGCCATGTCCATTCCAGATTTTGATGACGTGAAAGCAGCGCACAAGCGGATCAAGCCTTATATTCATCGCACACCAATCTTAACTTCATCATTTTTCAACACATTGACCGGTGCAGAACTGTATTTTAAATGCGAAAATTTTCAGAAGGCAGGTGCATTTAAAGCCCGAGGCGCGGTAAACGCGGTGTACGGACTTTCAGATCAGGATGCCACGGCTGGAGTGGCAACCCACTCCTCCGGCAACCATGGTCAGGCATTGAGTTACGCCGCTGGCCGGCGTGGCATCAAAGCCACCGTCGTAATGCCTGACAATGCCCCGGAACCGAAGAAAGCAGCGGTGCGTGGGTACGGCGGGGAAGTGCTGGAATGCGTGCCATCCAATGCTGCCCGTGAAAATACGCTAAAGGCGTTCATCGAACAGTCCGGCGCTGAGTTCGTGCATCCGTATAACGATTCCAGAGTGATCGCCGGCCAGGCTACCTGTGCGCTCGAACTCTTTGAGGACACGGATCATCTGGATGCATTGATTGCCCCCATCGGCGGTGGTGGACTGGTCGCCGGCACCTGTCTGACTGCATCCAATATCATGCCGGGCACTCCGGTTTTTGCTGCCGAACCTAAGAACGCCGACGACGCCTGGCAGTCTTTGCGTGCCGGCAGAATAATTGAACGCGATGCGCCAGATACCATAGCTGACGGGCTAAAAACCAATCTTGCTCCACTCACCTGGCATTTTGTCTCGAACCAAGTCAAAGACATCCTGCTGGCAACCGAGCAGGAAATCATTGACGCAATGTTCCTGACCTGGGAGCGAATGAAGATCATTATCGAACCGAGTTGCGCGGTGCCCCTGGCTGCCATCATCAACAACCGAAAACTTTTCGCAGGATTAAAAGTAGGAGTGATCCTGACTGGTGGTAACGTCGATCTAAATAAACTGCCGTGGTTAAAATCTTAGCGGCACACAACACGCTGACTATATTGAAGCTCGATTAACCACCGGTCCGGAAGATGTCAACAGAGTGTCGGTCAAACCGCGTTCAGTATGCTCCATTCGCCAAGACAGCAGCTTATGAGAGAACTCGAGCACAGTATCTTTATATTCTGACAATCCAGCCAGATTATTCAGCTCCCCAGGATCGTTCTCAATATTGAACAGCAATGGCGGAAGTGCGGCGAAATGTACATACTTGAATTGTTCATCACGTACCACAGCGAGGTTACAACGGTTAGAGGGAATGCCTAAGCTCTTCTCTGCCCGCTGTTGAATGATGTCCCTAAAGTCGAATTCCCAATGGGCTTCAGTCCGCCATTGCTTGGTACAGGACTGCCCGCGAAGAAATGGTACCAGAGATCGACCGTCACACTGTAACGGGACTTCCATACCAAGCCAGTCCAGCAAAGTCGGCATCAGATCAACGTTTTCAGTAAAGAGATCTATTTGTCTGTTATCTCCATCGATGTTATTCATGGGGTCCTTGATAATCAGTGGCACATGGTAAGACTGATCGTAAAATCCCAGCTTGCCGGTCATCCAATGATCGCCAAGTTGCTCACCATGATCGGAGGTGAAAATGATGAGCGTCTCATTCCATGCACCCACCTTAATCAGGAACTCGAACATACGGCCCAAGTTGTCATCCACCTCGGTCATCAGTCCGTAATAACTTGCAGCGGCCTCTTCCAACTGACGATCATCTCCCTGCCAGCAGTGAATGGAGTTTTCAAGAACGTACCTGAGAAAAGGATGCTGAGCTGCCTGCTGGTCCCGATCCGCATGGCGATAAGGTGCGCGCAACCGGCCTGGTTTATAGAGCGCATGGTAGGGTTCCGGTGCGACAAAAGGTGGGTGCGGTCGTAACAATGACAGGTGGGTAATCCATGGCTTCGACTGGCCAGAAATCCACTCTATACACTCGTCCACCATAAAACGCGTTTCGTGATCATGGGCCTCAATGGCAAGTGGAAGTGGCGCATCACCACCTTGATGCCACGGCAGTCCTGGCTTTCTGTTGCCGTAAAGGTCCCACCATCGCGCTGGGATTTGATAGCCCTTTTGCTCCAGGTACTTTACCCAGTCGACTGAAACCTCGTCACGAATTGGCGTGTAGTGCCCCATCCCGGGAAGTGGCTCGCTATAATGCCATAAACGATGATCGTCGGGATGCAGATCGGTAGGATCCAATGCCGTGTCAGTATACCCAAACAGTGATGGATCAAAGCCTCGCTTCCTTACTTCAAGCGCCCAGTTGGAAAGTCTGCTAGATACCGGCGTACCGTTGCTGACACAACGATGGTTAAACATATACATGCCTGTATGCAAGGAGGTCCTGCTAGGCGCGCAGGGAGCAGCCTGAGCGTAGTGATTACGAAACAATACCCCCTCGGTCGCCAACGCATCCAGATTAGGTGTCTTGACCACGGGGTGATCGACACAAGACATACATTCACCGCGCCATTGGTCAGCAGTAATAAATAGAATGTTCATAGCTGAAATTACTACTCGCAGCCTACAGATTCCCCACAATGATACATGACGATCGAGAGTGAGCGCCAGAATATTTGCTGCCGGCTAATTGGTAGACCCCCACACACACTAGAACCTGACGCTCACCCAGAGCCAGAATTTTTCGGTGTCCACATTTATGTCGCCAGCGGAATAATCAGCGTACTTGATTCCAGCTGTAACATATTTATGAAAGGGCCTGACATAGGAAATATCTATTTCATTACCTAGATCTTTGACACTAATACTGCTCTTATCGGCCTCAAAATCGTGCCATGCCACAATCCAGTTGCCGCCCGCCAGCTTACCCGTCAAGCTGATCGAAAGGTCCACCAACCCTTCTTCGGGAGTGGACAAGAACCGATCAGCCCACCCGTTGAACTTGTGCAGGGTCGCCAGGGGAGTGGAAAATCCATACTCGCCGTTATCTGAACCCAGAACCTCATAGCCGACATCGGCGGTAATCCCGCTGAACTCCAGTCCGCCTTTTAACTTGTAGTAGTCGGCTTCGAAATCCGGCATACCCTCTTCGGTCTTTTCCTGTGTTGCATATTCGGCAGTGTAGTGAACCTTCAACTCTCCAGCCGGAGATGAACCACTGAATCGAACACCATAGGTATCGAAACTCAGTTTGGACAAATCATCTTGTTCCAGAAGGTAAACGTAGCCAGTAAGTTTGCCAATCACACTTTCATACCCGACATTGAGCAAGTTATCTTTGGAATCGACATCTCTTTCTTCAGCGAAGATGCGGTTGCGTTTATCAATGTAGCTGTAGCTCAGCTCGGGGCCTTCTTCGAATTTATGGGAAATGGCAAACGCATCAAAGGTTTGACGGTCCTGACGCCATCCGACATGACCAACGAAGCGTTGATTGTCATAGGTAATCACCTGGCGACCAAGCCGTGACTGCAGTCCTGACGCCTTGTATTGCAGATAGCCCTGGTCGAGTTCCGTGGTTTCCGGATCCGCTATCACCGAGTACTCTGGGTTTGATCCCAGACCATCGTTGTAGTCATCAACTCCAGCAACTACACGCGAGTCCTCAAATTCAATCAAACCGGAAAACCCCGAATAATCACCGGTGATATAACCAAGGCGTGACCGCAGAGTGAGTGCTTTGGCATCCTCGAGATCATTGTCCTGAGCGACGGACTCATAACGCAGCCTGAAATCGCCATATGCTTTACCCTTGGTCATCGCTTCGGTGAATTCCCCGGCAAAGGCAGCCTGCAACGAGGTGGCTGTGAGGCAGGCTACCAACAGATAGCCGCTGAATCGATAAGCCATATTACACACTCCCAGTATTTTCCCGATCGTGGGTTAGCTAATACACTTAAATAACAACAAACGAAATGATCTGAATCATTTTTGAACGCAATATATGATACCCGTGGCTGCCAGATGATCGATACGGATGTGCGGAAGTCTCCCCGGGGGATCGGGGTCCAGCGAGCGCTAAGCGTCTAGTTTGACGGTATAAATTCTGATTGTCTGATTTAAGCCGCGCACCGGTACTTCACCGATCTCACTGAACGCATATTCGCCGGGTGGAATTTTAGCAAGGGTGTATTCTGAAACGATAATTCGCGTGCCGTATTCCTTATTCATGTGTTCAAGACGCGCCGCAAGGTTCACATTGTCACCATGCACTGTATATCCAACTCGCTCACCTGAACCAACCAGTCCACCCACCACCGATCCAGTATTGATCCCAATCCGGGTATTAAAAACGACTCCATCACCAAATTCCTCTCTATCAAGAACTGACTGAATCTCAATCGCAGCTCTGACCGCGTGACTCGCGTGGTTTAGATCCGGCTTAGGCACGTTAAACGTCGCGAGCACTGCGTCCCCCTGAAACTGACTGATCACTCCGCCGTGTTTATGTATTGGTGCCGCGATCAAACTGAAATATTGATTGAGTGCTTTGATCAGCTTTTCTGGAGGAAGGGTTTCACTGATTGAGGTAAAGCCCTCAATGTCTGTAAACAAAATTGTGCACTCGCGCACTTCGCCCTTGCCTGTAATCGCTCCCTCCTCTGAGTGGATCACCTGTTGCGCGACCTCCTCAGGGACAAATCGGGACAAATCGCGCACCGCACTGCCTTCAATCACTGATTCAACCAGCAAAATTCTGGCACGATGTAGGGCAAGCGCCAGCACCCCGGTGACCATCAATATCGATACAACTTTGTCGAACTCGGCACCAATTAAAATACTGTTGGAGGTCATATACTCGACATAGTCACTCGTAAGCATATTGTTGGCTGGATCGTTAAACACCACGTATGCCACCATTAACAACCAGCCGATAGCCGCGCAGACGCCGGTTGCGATGACAAACCGGGGATCAAAATGCAACGCACGGATAGCGATAAAAATAAATAGATATAACAGTGTCGGCGCCTTAAGATAAAATGACGCCGGCTGCTCGTATTGCAGATGAAAGCTCCATATCAATCCGAGTAAGAGCGCTATATCAACGAACGCGGAAAGATACAACATCCAGTCCGGCAACTTACGGTTAATGGCCAAACCGAGACGCACCAGACTGAAAACAAAATATACCGCCAGCGCCCAAGGTACGGGTGCAAAATCCGCTTCCTGGGAGAAGGTTTTAGGGGCGATCGCGTAGAGTAACGCAAAAATAAAAACGATAAGCAGCTGGATCAGGCTAATCAGGATTTCGCTACGCTCTTGCTGATCCTGGATAGAGCTATGCAATCGCTCCGGCAACATGTCAACTTGGTAGCGGCTGCCTGTCAAAGACCAATGTGCAAATGAACCCGTATTTTCCGATTTTTGATCCAGTACGGTCGTTTCAGATTTATCTGCCATAATGTCGATCAGACAGTGTCAACAGTCAATAATTCCTACGCATCATCTAAAAAAGCGTTTATAAGAACGTTTAACAATTTTCAGATGAAACTCAAAAACGGCCTCAGCCGCAAAAGCGAGTATTAATTGAATTTGCAGAAATCTGTAGATGCCAGCACCCAATCCTGCGGCAAGGATAGACAATCCAAACAGCAGGCCACCTGATAGAAACACCTCAATGAATCGACTTAAGTTGCGCCAAATATTCTGATATGGACCAGATTGTATTGAACTATTGCTGGAATCAGCCCACCGCCAGGGGGGGTGGAGTGGATTTTTTTATCTATTTTTTAGCAAGCACCACCGATGTTTCGATTTGCCGATCAGAAATATGCCAGTAATCACGGAGCAGCTGATTTTTTTCTTTTTCTGGAACCAGTTTGTAACCATTTGACTGATAAAAGCGAATTGCCCAGGTTGCATCTGCCCATGTGCCCACTAGGATAGGTTTATCAGTTTCCCGCTCGATAAATTGGAGCAAGCGGGACCCGATCCCTTTAGTTCTTTGCTCGGTCTTAGTATAGGCATGACGAACTAGCGTAACGTCGCCTTTATCCTGCATGCCCATCACACCGACCAAGCTATCGTTTTCAACAATACCCCAAAATACCACTCCATCTTGAAGCTCTTGCATAAGCGCCGCCTTCGACATATAGGGGTCATGCCACATGTCTTCGGGGATCACATCGCAGTAAGCCTGTGCGGCATCGTTGATGATCTCGTAAATCACATCAATATCTGCTTCGGTACACTTTCTTATCACTATGTAGCTCGGGTTGTATTATTTCTCTGATTAGAAGTGTCTAGCGTAAATTTACTGCGAGTGCCCCAGGTGTCTAATCGATAAGATACGAAAACCGATCAACGACAGCAGGGCCACAAGAATCATTGATCCTGCAAACCAAAGGGGCGCGGCTGGATTGCCACTGACATCCCGGATGTAGCCCGCTACAGCCGGGATAATACCCATGCCGATATAGTAGACGGTAAAGAATATCCCCATGCCTACAGCACGATTCTCATTGCTCAGCACCTGCGTTGGTAACGCCATGATCAGCCCACCAGCGGGCCCAAATATTAATCCCAGTATCGCAAACATTAAGACATAGGATGATGTCAATGGAATTATCCAGATAACGATTGCAATCGCTACGAAGCTCACCACCATGATGGTTACGGGGTGTCCTATTTGTTCTGCCAACCGCGCCCCCATCGGCAGAGCGGGAATAATCAACCAGCTTGTGAGGCTCACGATCGCACCGGCGGCTGCCAGACTTAATCCTTGCGTGGTCAGAAACTCCGGCCCAAAGCTGAGTGGCAGAATGAAAGCGATGTTGTAAAAGCACCAAACACATCCGCTCAAAACAACACCTCTGAACTCAAAAGGCGACAGGCCCTGGACAGATTTTTCTTTTACATTGCATCCATTGATCTGCATGTCCTCCGGGCTGGTATAGACAATAGCGACCAGTATCAATGCCAGTGCGCATAGGGCAACAGGAATCGCGAATGCCCATGCCAGTCCTGCTAACTCAGTCAACGGACCCATTGTCATTAGCGCGATGGCGATGCCCAGCGGCCAACTCGAAATCAGGATACCCATGGCTGTAACAATGCCACGGTCAGCGAACCAGTCAGTGACCATCTTGGTAACGAGCACGTTGAGTAAAACCGCACCGGCACCAGAAATCAGTCGACCAGCGAATATAACCTCATAAACCTGCGACGTAGTTAATAAGGCTCCCCCACTGGTCATCATCGCGAGCCCGATCATCACCAACCGTTTATCGCCAAAGCGTTTCCCAAGCCAGCCGCTAGGAATGGCAAACAATGCGCCAGGCAATAGATAAATACCCATGAGCGCACCAAGCGCGGTGTAAGTGATCGCAGTCTCTGCAGTCAATGCAGAGCCTACAGCTGCAAGAGACTGAAACTGGAAACCCATCGTAACTCGCGCCAAAGTGAGTACAAACAGTATCAGCCAGCGATTGGGCACTAAATACCCACTTTTAAAAAGCAGTAGAACGTTGGCGCTGTCATGTCAATTCTTTGTTGTCGTTACACTATATGCTGTCAGGAATTGTGGACTCACCTAGCAATTTTCTATACGGTTGCAATGGATTGTCGAGTCAACTGATCACCGCAACATAAACATTAAAACGTTCAGCCGTTGTTTCTTGGTGATCCACTTTTGAAGGACTAAACCACCTACTCCTGAGTAGACATTTGCAGGTTCATTGAGTAACTGCCGCGAGTTACCCTAATCGGATATTTGGCCAAAACCTGACCGTAGATGTGCTAGTCGATTCCACTGCAGTGTATCAATAAAATCTCGCATAAATAGAATCAAAGCACCTTGGCAGCAAGGCTGGCAATGTCAGAACGTTCGCCTTGAGTCAAATTAATATAGGCGAATATGTCATGATCACGCATATTACCAATCACGTGCGTCAGTCCACACGAACGCTTGGTCAAAAACCGGTTATCAATCTGATCAGGATCGCCGGTAATTATGACTCGGGTGTTACGACCTGCCCGGGTCAGCAGTGTTTTCATCTGATGGGGACTGAAATTCTGCGCCTCGTCGATAATGATCAAAGCGTTATGCAGGGTGCTGCCGCGCATAAAGTTAACGGGCAGAATCGGCATGCGACCGCCGCCTTCATCATTGGTTAACGCATCAAAGTCCTGAACCCGTTTGTTCTTCTTTGCTTTGTTTACGGCATTTTGAATGACTTCGTAGGCATCCCGAATTGCCCGCTTATAGGGACTGAACTTCTCGTCAATCTTGCCCGGTAGGAATCCGATATCATCTGCCACCTGATCGTTGGGACGAAAAATATAAACCTTTCCCGGGGAAGTGCTGAGCAACTTCTGCTCGATCGCTGCAGCAAGCGCCAGTATGGTCTTACCAGTGCCGGCCTGACCAACTAGCGCCACAACTTTTTTAGATTGGTCGTAAAGAATCTGTAACGCTAGCTCCTGCTGTGTGTTTAGTGGCTCAATAATAGTAGAGATCAGTGCACCATAAGGACGTAGTTCGCCATCGCTATAATAACCCGTCATAGGCTCTCCCTGCTCTATGCGCACGATCACGGGTTCATTGTGATCATGCTGGAACGTAATCGGTTTACCCTGTATCCACCTGTTGACCTGAGTCGTCTCAAGGTCGACCACAGTTGGCTCCCGATACAGTTCATCTACCTGGGTGCGAAAATTGACCGCTTCGTATTCCTCGGAAGCCAACCCAAGGGCATGCGCTTTCATTCGCACCGCAGCATCATTGGTCACGATCACAACCCTGCTGGGTAAATCAGGGGCATGCTTGTACTTGATCGCAAGCGCCAGCAGCCGGTTATCTGGCTTGTCCAGCGTCAGGTCAAATCCCTTTACGTTACGGTTTTGGAGCTCGCTGGCATCAAGAATAAACAATCCACCCGATTTCAACGACACCGGCTCACCTGGCTTATGACTCGTGGTTAAACCGAGTATTCTGTGAATCGCGAGGCGTGCTTCATACTCTGTCGAAGAACGTTTTTTAAGGCCATCCAGCTCCTCCAGTACCGTCATGGAAATCACGACAATATTATCTTCGAAATTGTCAATCGCATCGGGATCGACAAGGAGAACATTAGTATCCAGTATGAATACTTTCTTACTCCCGTTTTGCGCGGGCATCAGGTCGGTGTTGTGCAATCAGCTAAAAGAAAAAAGAAATAGGTTGAACGGTATATGTGCGGTAAAGATTGATGACGATATTGTGGTGATTCAATTCGAATTTGGCAATCGAATTAGCTTTAATCCGCTTTACGAAAAACATAGATCCAATGCCGCAGATCAGCATATTGATAAGAAAACGGATAAGTACGAAATTGATCGCTCTGATCCACGAGCCGCCATTGCCCCGATTTCTCAAGGGTCTCGATCTTATCGGCAAATCCACACTCTTCCATAGCAGGCTTTGAGATTGAGAAAATAATGGGTGCACCTGGCTTTGCCAGCGCCAACAGTCCGTCCAGGGATTCTGGAGCGGCGTGGCCATGGGTCAATACTCCGGCCGCTGTCACCGCGTCAAAACTATTGGATGACAAATTGATTTTTTCTCCGAGCAACAGCTGATGCACTTCCTGATAAACACCTTTAGATCGGGCCACCGCCAGCATTCCTTCTGATGCGTCAATGCCGACTATGTTTTTATAGCCGATCGCGACTAATAACTGTGCCATATTGCCAGTGCCGCAACCCGCGTCCAGAATCCTCGCCGCCTTGTCGTGAATATAGCGCCCAGCCATCCCCGTCATTAAGGCGATATAAGGATTCCCGGAAGCCCAAAGATCCTGGTCATAATCCCGCGCCCACTGGTCGTAGACCGCATCCTGCTTATCACGATCTCCACCCGACTGATATACCGCATCCAGCTTGTCCTCAAGTCTGTCTTTTGTCATGAACTAACTCCGGATAATTTTAGATCTATAACGTTGTGACGAATTGTATAGTTTTTCTTTCATCGAGGCTCTGAGCGACATCATTCATCCTTGATATTACTGCATGCCTATGGGAAGGTGCCTGCTGTTTACAAAAAATATGCGAAGACTTTAATGACTATTATCAATATCCAGTTCACACTTTTTTCAGCCTTTTATTCCCCATTGATTGTAACCATGGCAGGCGGATTCCTGCGAGAACAGGGGCTGGATTATGAGTGGTCGGTATCCGCGCCAGGCAAGTCAGCAGTCGACGCCATTGTCGATGGATCGGCTCATGTGATCCAAACTGCACCTAGTCAGGGATTTAATTCTTTGAACAAAGGAGAGACGCCGGTTGCAGTTCACTTCGCCCAGATTAATGAAATGGATGGATTCTTTATCAGTGGCCGAACACCAGATCCAGATTTCTCTTGGAACAAACTTGAAGGCGCGGAAGTAGTGATGTTCAAAGGTGGCCAGCCCAATGCAATGTTTCGCTATGCCTGCCATAAGGCAGGGATCGATTACGAAAAGATCATTGCAGTGACGCCTGGCGGTGCCGCGGATATCGACGCCGCCTTCCGTCATGGAGCTGGTCAATATGTCCAGCAGCAAGGTCCCTTCCCGCAGCAGCTGGAGGCAGATGGAATAGCCTCCATCGTGGCCCAGGTTGGGCCGGAAATCGGCCCCTGCGCGTTTTCAAGTCTAGCGGCATCACGTGAGTGGCTGCAGTCGGACATGGCCATCGCATTTACCACGGCCTATGCCAATGCCCGTGAATATCTAAATCGAGCGCCTGCAGATGAGATCGCCAGAATGGAAAAAGATTTTTTCCCGGATACCGATCTCAGCGCCCTTGAGGCATGCATCGCCACCTACCAAAAGCTTGGCTGCTGGACGCCTCATGTGGAGATTACATCTCAAGCCTACGAAGTCATATTGGATGTGTTTCAGCACACGGGAACTATCTCTGAGCGTTACCCCTATGAACTGGTGTGCACGGCCCCTCCGATTACCACAACGCCCCCGCGTTAACCTGAATATCTTCCATGGTCAGGCCAGCGGCAGCCTCTGAACAGCAATACACCGCTAACGCGGCGATCTCCTCGGGCTGAATCAGGCGATTCTGGGGATTAGTCGCGCCCATTGCAGCAATTTCCTCAGCCTCGGTGCGCCCGGATTTTTCCGCCATAGTACGCGCGCTCTCACGTAACATGTCTGTCTCTACCCAACCCGGGCTGATGGCAACACATGTTACGCCGTACGGCCCGCCTTCCAGTGCCACCGCACGTGTGATGCCCACCAATCCAGTTTTTGAAGCGCAATACGCCGCGTGCGTAGGTGACGCAGTTCTGGCAGCCGTCGAGGCAATATTGACGATCCTTCCCCATCCTTGTTGCTTCATCCCAGGTAAACATGCTCTGATCATGCGAAATGGTCCGCTAAGATTGATATCGATGACATGGTTCCAGTCATCATCGGAATGACCACACACGGTCTGATGCACCGAGACCCCAGCCGCATTGATTAGAATGTCAGGCATGCCCATCGCGGCTTTAACTTCTTCAATAAACGCATCCACTGAGTCTGAAGAAGCTACGTCAAGGCGACTGACAAGTCCGTCACTGCCCACCGCCTTGTTCGCTGCGCTGGATGCCCGGGAGTCGCCACCTCTCCTAGAGCCTACCGCTACTCGCACTCCGTTTTGGGTTATGGCTTTGGCAATAGCCAGGCCAATACCTTGCAACCCACCGGTCACCACCGCTACACGCTGTTTCATCTAATTCGCTCCAGTTAACAAAATGAGAAGGTACTATTCGTTTTATGTTGCCATACAGCTAGACAGAATCAGGTCGGCCTCGCGCGTTGGTCCAACTTGCCGGGATGAATCCGGTGGAATGACTGCGCGTAGTTTGCGAGAAGTTCGAACGCATGCGGGTCCGTCCGTTTGAGAATCCCAGCAATATTAAACCCGTCTACCAACAGGCCTTTGTCCTGTTTTTTCAGTCTGGAAATGCCGAAATGTGTGCTCACCTGTTAGATTGTCGTCAGAGTTTTAAGGGTCTAGTCGGCTATTCTCCATTATGTTTTTAAACGATTCAAATTAGTGATCCCTTAGTCGCTATACTCCCGCTTTTTTAAAGGATCGACCTTGATCATAACTTCGGGAACTAGAGGTGAAGCGGTAACGCTGATGCGCATCGCATTGCCGCTTTCTGCAGCCTATCTTGCCGAATTCGCCATGTTTGTCACCACCAAAATGGTGGTTGGCAAACTTGGCTACTACGAACTGGCGGCCGTAGGCATTGCCGGCAATTTATCGTTTGAGGTGCTGGTCATTCTTATGGGCTTGTTGTCTATCGTAGGGGTATTATGCGCGCAGGCGGAAGGCGCAGGAGAGAAAAAACAGGCGGGGCTTGCCGTACGGCAGGGTATTATTGTTTCTTTGTTGCTCGGTACACCCGCAATGATATTGGTGTGGCATCTCGATATCATACTAGGATGGACCAGTCAGGATCCCCGAGTGCTTCAACTGGTGGTGCCTTATCTGCGTGGGCTAAGCGCTTGTGTACTCCCGGTGCTGTTTTTCGCTGTGCTCAGAAACTTTGTCTCGGCCCTGGCTCGGCCCCAAGCCGTGATGACAATTACTGCAGTGGCGGTCCTGGTTAACTACCTCCTGACTCTATGGATGGTGCACGGTGGATGGGGCATTCCCGCATTGGGTCTTTTCGGTGCCGGGCTCGCTACCAGCATCGTATCCTGGATGATGTTCCTTGCTTTACTCTGGCACGTCTACCGGACCACCGCGCTGCGTGGATACGGGGTATTTGCTGAGCGCTGGAAACTGGATACCACGATTTGTAAGGAAATTATGGTACTCGGTTTACCGGTAGCTGGTCTGGTATTCCTGGAAGCGGGCATGTTTTCCGCTGCCTCAATTCTATCCGGCATTATCAGTGTTGAGACGCTCGCGGCTTATGAAATAGTGATGTCGTGGGTCGGCATACCGTTCGTAATTGCCATGGGTATTGCCGAAGCCACCATGGTCCGGGTCGCGCATGGCGCTGGCAGAAATCGTCTCGATACTGCTCGACAGTCGGGGATACTCGGAATGCGCATCGGTGTTCTAATTCTGGTCACGATGATGATCATTCCACTGGGTTTTGCCGCTTATATCATCGATATTTTTATTTCACCTTCCGACCCGGGTTTTACAGTGGTATCTCTTTTGTCGATCGAATTTCTCACTATTGCGGCCATCTTCCAGGTATTTGACGGACTCCAGGCAATCGCAGCGCGCGCCTTACGCGGGGTCAAAGACAGCTTAGCACCGCTGTGGATTGCAGGATTCGGTTACTGGATCCTCGGCATAGGTGGTGGATCATGGCTGGCATTCTGGATGAACTTTGGCGGTGCCGGTCTTTGGTGGGGACTTGCCATGGGGCTGACCGCAACCGGCTTATTACTCGCCTATCGCTTCCACCAGTTATCCAGACGGCTGATATCGGGCTCTGCTAAGTAAGTGTCAAACTAAAGCGAATAATGATGGCCGGTTGGGCAACTTAAGCGGTCAATCAGTTTTGTGCATGACCCTCGAGCAGCATCGAGACCATGGTTCCTATAACCAATCCCCAGAACGGCGCACCGATACTGAGCAAGGTGATATCCGAAACCGTGATTAACAGCGTAGTCAATGCGCCCAAGGTATATCCATTTGAGAATGCCGCGACGAACGCACCCTCGAGAACCCGAAACACCGCAAGACCGCCTAATACCGCAATATACGCTTCTGGAAGTTTGAGCGCGAGCCAGGTCATAAACGTACTGAATAAACCAAACAGTATCGCCAACAGACCATAAATCACACCGCCGATATACTGTTGCCGTCTTGGGCCACCGCTAGAGAGAATAGCGTTGGACGGGCCGGTAACACACATAGATACGGATCCCACCAGGCCAAGCAGAAAAGAACCAATACCACAAGCGGTGGTCATGGCATTGATTGGCGGCTGGTGACCGGCATTAGTCAGCACTGCGAATCCTTGGGCGTTTTGAACCATAAGCACGGTGATGGCCAGGGGCACAACCAATTCAATTATGGCGCTAATAGAGAATAGCGGCGTAAACACAAGGGGCGCGGTCAAGAGCCCTGGTAGCGACCCCGTGTCTTTGACCGCATTGGTCAAGATAACCACCACCGCACCGATCACGAGGGCAACCATGATCGGCGGAACCAAACGCTGAACCCGGCGAGACAGGGTCACCCCTATAAACGACACAACCATCACACTCGCCATTAAAGCGGCTTGACCAAAAGCAGCCACCAGTTGCAGACCAAAATCCAGAAACACCCCAGCCACCATGGCCATCACCACCGGCTTCGGTATTAGCTCGATCACTTTTTTCCCCAAGCCGGTAATTCCGACAATCAGTATGAATAGCGCCGTTACCAGGTAAGCACCTACCACCTCCTGGAACGACAAATGATCCAGTGCAGACAACAGCAGTACCGTACCTGGAATAGTCCAAGCAAATGCAATGGGTTGCCGATATCGGAAACTGAAAAAAAGCGTAAATAAGCCCGTGATGGCGAAGCCACCAAAAAGCCAGGACGACACATGTTGTTGTTCAAGGCCCGTGGAGTTCGCCACCGCGAGAATGATTGCAACTGGTCCAGTGCATGAGAATAGAAATGCAGTGAACCCGTTGACCACACATGTTGAAGTATCATTTGTCATGATTGCTCGAGGCAGTTTGCGATGATTTGTGCGCTGCCGGACAGACTAAATGTTATCGTGGCGCCGAATGTCCGACCTCGCAGCGGCTCAATCGACATGTTGTTATGCAATTTTTTCACCAGTTCTGTTTGTCGTCCAGGCAGTAAATTCCGCTAATTATCCAAAACCTCGATGACCTGTGCAGCCCCCAGTTTGTGCAGACAATCCAGGTGTCCCAGTGGGCAGTGCCTTTGAAAGCAGGGCCGACAAGGGAGGTCGAGATACAGCCTGTCGGCTGTATTGGTCAGAGGTGGAGTAAATGCGTCACTTGAAGAACCGTATATTGCGACGACATGACAACCAACCGCCGCGGCCACATGCATTAAGCCTGAATCATTAGTCACAACATGAGAGGCCGCTGACATCAGGTCAACAGCGTCGCCCAGCGATGTCTCCCCGGTAAGATCGATACAACCATTTGCAATTCGGCAGATTAAGTTTGCTGCTGCTCGATCTTTTTCAGACCCCAGTATCACAACCTGCCGGTTTAACTCGAATTGGTGTTTAGCTACCTCGGCAAAGTGGTCCGGTGGCCATTGTTTTGCTGGCCCGTATTCGGCACCCGGACACAATGCAATTATCGGAGTCTGGTCGTTGAGTCCAAACTGACTGCATATTTGTTGACGGCGATCTGATTCTATTTCCAGCACCGGCCAGGGAATCCGATCCAAAGGAATGGGCGGCTGGCCGGATTCGTGGCCAAGGGCGACAAAGCGCTGAACGCTAAAGGGTAATGCCCGTTGATCCAGCTTTCGATAATCGTTGAGTAGCCCGTAACGCTGCTCTCCGATGAAACCTGTGCGTCGCTTGATCCCGGCAAACCAGGGAATCAGAGCAGACTTGAAAGATCCTGGCAAAACGATTGCCTGATCGAATTGTGACTTCAATGCGCGACTCAGTCGCCAGCGTTGGGCGATCTCTAGACGACCGTGGCCAACTGGCATCGCAATGCTTGATGTAACTTCCGGCATTCGCGCCAGAATCGGTTCGCTCCAGGAGGGAGCGAGCACTGTAATCCGGCACCCCGACCGCTGCTGAATCAGAACCTTGAACAGGCTCTGGGCCATTATCATGTCGCCTACCCAGGAGGGTCCAACGACAAGAATTCTGTTCATGGATGGGAGGTGAAGTCGTCCCGCTAGTGACTCTTAGCGACTGGGCCTTTCAACACATACACAGTGCCGCAATATGGGCAGGTCTCTTCTCCGCTGTCGGCTACGGGCAGAAAAACTCTGGGGTGTGAATCCCACAGCCGTTTGCCCGACATCGGACAATGGAGTGGTAGATCGTCCGCAGTGACCTCAACCCGCTCCCGGGCATTGGGTGTGTCATCCTGTTCATTGGAGGAATTTTTGCTTACTTCAGACATAACTCAGCCACTCCTCGTATTCAGGGACTCGACCGTGCACGGCGTCAAAGAATCTGCTCTGAATGCGCTCGGTGATTGGCCCTCGTTTTCCTGTACCAATCTGACGGTTGTCAACTTCACGAATTGGTGTGATCTCTGCCGCTGTACCAGTAAAGAAGGCTTCGTCGGCAATATAAACTTCGTCTCGGGTGATTCGTTTTTCCACCAGCTTAAACCCCTCGTCGGCAATTATGCGATTAGCGGTCTTTCTGGTCACCCCATCCAGTGCAGAGGTCAAATCTGGAGTATAAATTGCGCCATCTCGAATTATGAACAGGTTCTCTCCACTACCTTCCATTACGAAACCACTGGTATCAAGCAACAATGCCTCGTCGTATCCGGTATCAAGGGCTTCCTGCAGCGCCAGCATCGAATTGATGTAATGACCATTGGCCTTTGCACGACACATGCTTACGTTGACATGATGTCGGGCATACGAAGAAACCCGAACCCTGAGGCCCTTTTCCATATTTTCTTCACCTAGGTAGGAACCCCACTCCCAGGCCGCAATCGAAAGGTTGGTACTCAAGTTGTCTGCACGCAACCCCATGCCTTCGGAGCCCAGAAACACCATGGGCCTCAGATAGGCTGAATCCAGGCCATTTTCTCGCACCACTTCAAGCTGAGCCTGGTTGATCTGATCTTCGGAAAACGGGATCTTCATGCCCAAAATATGGGCCGACTGCAATAATCTGCGAGTGTGATCCTGTAGACGAAAAATAGCGGTTCCATTCTTAGCATGATAGGCGCGCACGCCCTCGAAAACCCCCATTCCATAATGCAGGGTATGGGTGAGCACGTGGACCTTGGCTTCGCGCCAAGGCACCATCTCGCCATTCATCCAAATCACGCCATCGCGATCACTAAAAGACATTACAAAAGCTCCGAATTCTGTTACTCAGGCCCGGGATAGACAGCTTTTCCGGACATTGGAAATTAAATCTACTATTAATTCACAGGAGTGCACTTGTCAACCGAAAGTCGCCTGCCATAATTTCTTGACTTGCTCTCGTTCAGCTTCCAGTTCTTGCTGTGGAATCACCTCCTGGCGGTCCATAAGTTTGAGCTCCAGTGAACGCCACAGAAACTGCCGATAAGTCTCCATCAATTGTTTTGCCTGATCAACATTGAGCAGCCCCTGCTTGGCAAGGGTCATTATGATCTGCCGGGTATTTCGTGGTTCAACTATTTCAGGATGATCCTCGGCATGCGCTAAAACCAGGTACTGAACTAAAAATTCAATATCTACTATGCCGCCATAGTCGAGCTTGATATCGTAGTGATCCAGATCAGACTTGCTGTTGGCTTGTACCATACGCTGACGCATTTCGATTACCTCCTTCTGTAAAGCCGGTCTTGGTCGATGACTGCAAAGGACCCGTCGACGTATACCCTCAAAACATTCAGTGAGACTGGGAGCACCCGCTACCACGCGTGCGCGCACCAGTGCCTGATGCTCCCAAGTCCACGCATTTTTATTCTGATACTCCTCAAATGCCTTGAACGAAGTCACTAACGTGCCACTGCGGCCGCTTGGCCGAAGCCGCATATCCAATTCATATAACGTACCCGCCGGAGTACGAGTAGTAAGCAGATTGATCAGACGCTGCCCAACTCTGCTGAAATAATATTCCGCATCGGTTGGAGACGATGACTGTGCGGGCTCGAAGCATACGACAATATCCAGGTCAGAGTGATAGCCCAGCTCTTCTCCAGCAAACTTGCCGTAAGCGATTATGCCCACGTCACCGGGAGGCGGGCCTTTTTTTTGTTGTATTGCCGCAATGGCATCCTGAAGCACTTGGTTCAAAATCACCTCTGCAAGCCGAGTCAAGCCTTGTTGAACCTGGTCACCATCGATCTGCCCACGTACATCCGCGGCCGCAATTCGCAGCACCTGTGCATGATAAAACTCACGCAATGCATTCATCTGCGCTTCGACGTCTCCTGCCTCAACCTGGCCCAGCCTGTGATCAAGCTCAAAGGAAATCTGTTCGCGGGTGCGCCCTTCAATTCCCGCAATGGGCTGCAATAACTCATCCAACACTACGGGGTGCTGACCGATGTGCCGCGAAATCCAGGGACTGGCTGCGCACAAATGCAATAATTGCTTGAGTGCGATCGGGTTTTCGATCAACAGACTTAAGTAAACAGAACGACGACCAATTGCCTCAACCACGGAAATGAACGATGAAATTGCTCTTTCGGCTTCGACATGAATACCTGCCTGCATGAGCGCCAGAGGCATCAATCGATCAAGACGATCGCGCTCAATACTCGAAAAGGCCAGATATAAACTCCCTGCCCGAAACTGCTCAAGTAATCCTGGAATGCCGTCAGGCCGGCTAAAGCCTGCCTTGGCGAGTTCTTCACTCGCTTGTGATGGGTTCAGCTGCCCCTGCCATAACGCCACCAATTTAGAAAGCGCCGTATCATCCGCCGGCTTATCTGGGGTTTCTAATACTTCGCCGAATAAGTGATGAACATTGTCGCGGTGCTGATCAAGAATTTTGACAAATTGATCCCAACCTGAATATCCCATGGCCCGGGCCAGGCGCGCCTGTTCAGTGGAATCCTGAGGTAGACGTTGCGTTTGTCTGTCCGCCACCATCTGTAGACGGTGCTCCACATTGCGCAAGAACCGGTATGCTTTCAATAATTGATCGTGGGCGGCCTTATCCAAGACCCCAAGTTTGACCATCTGATGCATCGCGCGATACAGTGAACTAGTTTGCAACATTCTTTCCCGTCCACCTCGAATCAGCTGTTGGTTTTGCACCAGAAATTCAATCTCGCGTATACCGCCTCGTCCAAGTTTCACGTCTCCCTGGTTGCCACCCGATTCCAGCTGACGCTCAATCAGTGTTTTCATTTCTCGGATTGAATCGAAAGCTGAAAAGTCCAGATATTTACGATAAACAAATGGTTTAAGCATCGACAGCAATTGCTCACCACTATCTCGATCACCTGCCACCACCCGGGCTTTGATCAGGGCATAGCGTTCCCAGTTACGTCCATGAGTCTGATAGTAGTGTTCCATTGCCGCGAACGACAACACCAGCGGTCCGCTGTCTCCGTTGGGGCGAAGACGCAGATCGGTGCGGAATACGAACCCATCTTTATCGATCCTGTCCAATGCCCCGGTTAATTTACGGCCGAGTTTGATAAAAAATTCCTGATTACTAAGGCTGCGCTCGCCGTCCGTGTTACCGGCCTCATCATACACATACATAAGATCAATATCGGAAGAGTAGTTGAGCTCTCGGCCGCCTAATTTTCCAAGCCCAAGAACCACCATTCTTACTTGCTCACCATGCTCATTCCTGGGAGTTCCAAATCGCGTTGATAACCACTCATAATGACAATTCAATGCGGCTTCAATGGACGCCTCGGCCAGGGCGGAGACCGCCTCCATGGTCTGTTCCAGCTGTGCAACACCAGCCAGATCCTGCCAGGCTAAACGCACCATCTGCCGTTGTCGAAACAGCCTCAGGTTTTTGTCTAGACCGACTTCGTCAACGCAGTCAATCAAAAGGTCAGTTAATGCACTGGCAAAGAAGGTGTCTTGAGGTACCTGGTCGAGTTCAGATTTAGTGACCAGGTCAACCAGACTATTTGGATGACGGATACACCAGCTCGACACAAAGTCACTGGCGCACCATACAATCGGCAGCTCCTTGCGTTGACTAACGATTTCAACCGCGACCTGGTCAGCGACTTCACAGAATCGCTCCCAGTTATGCTGAAAGTTTGGCAACAATTCTGGCGCAATTCCGGACCTATCAAACGGAAGGGTGGATTGGGGGTGCATTAAATCAGAGGCTGACAGGAATCAGTTTGGTTTTTCAGTGATCAGTCACAACGCAAGTTCATCATATGCTTGGCAGCGCTTTGCACCGATCCGCAAAGCATGGCAGATTACCGAATGATTTTGATTAATTGTCCGGGTTCAGGCTCTCCATCAGGATACATGCCATTGAGCAGCCGCAGATTTTCCTCGCCATATTGTTCCAAACCCAATTGCTGCGCCAGATTGGCAAAAGTTTCTCCTTGCTTGGCCCGCACGACTTTTAGCTTTTGACTACTCGCGAGTTTGCGTTCATTTGGTTCAAGTTTTCGAACACTTTGCACGGTGTCGAAAAACGCCCGATCTGGCGGCCCACCCTTGCCAAAGCCATTAATTACCAACACCTTGTCATCATGAAACACCGCGGCAACTCTAACTGGAACCTGTCCAAACGGTGTCGTACCTTGGGTAATTCCAGCAGCGCTTTTGCCATCGATTCGCTCCAGTTTCTGCAGATCCTTAAAGTTTTGGCGAAGAAATTGATCCGGGGAAGAGGCATCTCCTGCTTTACCGAGACGAATTAGAAGCGCACTGTTTTGTTCCGGATTGAGTGCAACCAGTTGGGTCGGTTGATTGTCGATCCGCCATTTATCTGGAAACTCGATGGTTAGATCAAGGGGCTTATGATAAAACTGATTGCCGCGTGTGACACCTTGGTCTTCGCTGTTGCCAAATGTCACACCATCGAGCATGCGAAGAAACTTATCTGAATTGCTATAACGGGCATCAGGGTTCTTAAATTTCTCGGCCGCCCGGATTACTTCTTGCAAGCGTTGATCATTGCGTGGGTGAGTAGAAAACACACCATGATAGGTGCGCGGTTCGCGATCTTCCTCCTGCGCCCGTTGACGCTCAAACTCCTCCTGGTCCTTTAAAATTCCCACCACGCCCAGCATCATTTCTGGGTCATACCCGATCCCCGCGAGATATTCTGCGCCAAGCCGGTCGGCCTCCAGTTCGTGGCTGCGCCCGTAACCACTCACAAATGCCTGGCCAAATTGTCCTGTAACCTGCCCAACATTCTTGCTACCGGTGGCCATTGCGGCGATCATGGTGAATAGGCCAGCGGTGGTCTGGGCACTGTGCTGGCGTACGCTGTGGCGCGCGGTAACGTGGCCGAGTTCATGTCCTAATACGCCCGCAAGCTGTTCTTCGTTGTTCATGTAGGCGAGGATGCCGCGAGTGATGTAAACGTAACCACCTGGCGTCGCAAAGGCGTTGACCTGGGGCGAATCCAGCAGAGTGAATGTGTAGTTCAAGTGACTTCGGTGGCTTTGCGCTGCGAGTTCTTGACCAAGATCGTTAACAAGAGCCTGCAGTTCCGGGGCGTTATACTCCTGGTATTGCTTCATGACATCGGTATGGGTCTGATGCCCGAGCTGGATCTCCTGTTGTTCACTCATTAATACGAAGTCGGCTTCACCGGTGACCGGATTGGTGGCACAACCGGACAGCGCCAGTAAACAAGTGGGGACAATCAGAAATGTACAAAACCTTGGCATCACTCTCTCCAGTGATTAATTCATGCTCTTTGCCATTATAGTATGTCGTCTTTTTAGTGTCTTGCTTCCCTGCATTCGCTAATTCGCTTTTTCTTCATATTAGATTGGTAAAATATCGAGGTGAAAATAAAACTCCACTCACGAATCGACGACATAAACCGAGACCAATGGAATGCGTTGGTGATTGACAATTACCCGTTCCTGCGACATGAGTTTCTCGCTGCCATGGAGCGGCATCAATGTGTCGGAGAACATTCAGGCTGGATCCCACGGCACGTTGCCTGCTATGACGACGGCGGTCAGCTGCTTGGCGCGATGCCGATGTATGAGAAACACAACTCCTGGGGAGAGTTCGTTTTTGACCATGCCTGGGCTGACGCCTATCACCGTGCAGGCATACAGTATTACCCTAAACTGGTTAACGCTGTGCCGTTTACTCCAGCGACCGGGCAACGTTTTCTTGCGGATCCAGGAAACCGGGCGAAAATTGCCCGAACGCTGCTGTCCGGGGCTAAGCAGGTTATGCGCCAAGGAGAATTCAGCGGAATACATTCTCTGTTTATAAAACCGGATGACTATAATCTGCTCAATCAGGACCAAGCGTTGACACGGATTGACTGCCAGTTTCACTGGTACAACAAAGATTACGTTCATTTCGATCAATTTTTGTCGACTCTAAGATCAAAGAAAAGAAAAAATATTCGCCAGGAACGGCGTAAAGTGAAAGACTCCGGGGTCAATATTCGAACTCTGGATGGTCACCAGGCCAACGAGCAGGATTGGCGGGATTTTACCAAACTCTATCGCAAAATTTATGACCGAAAATACGGCGCACCGGCCTTTAATATCGATTTCTTTCTCGACATTGCATCAAGTTTGCCAGACCAGATTCTGTTGATCCTTGTAGACGACGGCCAAAACAGCATCGCCGGCGCTTTAATGTATGCCGATGATAAAACTCTGTACGGACGTCACTGGGGTTGCGACGGCTATATAGACAGTCTTCACTTCGAGGTGTGTTACTACCAGGGAATTGATTATTGCCTTGAAAGAAAACTGCAACGATTCGACCCTGGCGCCCAGGGCGAACATAAGATTGCCCGAGGTTTTGTTCCTACTGAAACCCGTTCTCTGCACTGGATTGCCGGCCGACCTTTTCGTCAGGCAATTGCCGAGTTCGTTCAAAGGGAACAGTCCGGTGTCAGAGGGTATATGCGTGCCGTGCAGGCGCATTCACCCTATCAGCGTTCGACCCAATCCGAGTCAGTAATTTTATGAGATTAGTTAACTGGACTCGCCAGCATTGGTCAGAATTTGAATCGCTGCCGCCCAAACAGGCAATGCAAAAAGCGGTTTACTGGGGGTCAGTGGCAATGACGGGGCTTTTAATTGCTTTTACTAGTTTCTACCTTCAGCGAATTCCTTCGGAAATCAGTGATCGCATAGACGGTGTGTTTGAATCACGTCCTTGGGCTCGACCACTGGTAATTGTGGATGGCAGAAATGTGGTGATGCGTGGCACGGTGGAACCTGGGCTTGATCTAAATCGGGAAATGCGCGGAATTCGAAACCTGCCTGGGGTTCGACAAGTGGTCAACGAACTTGATGAACAACCACTACCATCCGCGGAAATTCATATTAGCCTTTCCGTCGATAAAATTGATATGCGCGGCAAACTATCCGGTAATGATCTCGACATTGTCGTCCGGTCAGTTCAACGGGCCTACCCCGGCATCGGATTGCGTGATCGGATTCAGATCGATGACCGACTTGGTCGACCTCTTTGGCTGGATGGACTGGAGCAGGCTCTTAGCACCCTTACAAAACTGCGGGAGTATGATCTGCACGGCTGGCGCGACGCTCTTTTGGTCGATGGTTTGGCTGATTCCCATCCACTTGCCCAGAGGGTCAGGTATGGATTCCCGGCGAGCCTAGACCCCGCAATTCGCATAGATTATCAAATCCGCACTCCAGTAGAACCGGGCCACCCTAGTCTTTCCTTGATTGCGGGGTGGAATGGAGCGGCAATAACTGCCCGGGTAGCCGATATGCATACAGGGGGCCAGCTGGAAAGCGGGTTTGGTTTGCTCGTTGCTGATACCGGTGACCAAGATATTAACAAACGCTTAAAAATTGACGACACGATTAAACAATCAGAACTGTTATCCAACATCGCGAACCTGATCCCCGCCCTCGATCAGGTACATGATCTGCGGCTGGAAACCAGTTCTGATGGGCTGGTGATTTGGGGTCGGGTCGATACTGCACAAAGTTTAGGCAGGATCATCTTGGCTATTGAACAGGCTGGTTTATCCCAATCCACAGATAACCAAGTTTTTATCGATGCTGCGGACCGCGCGCCTGAAATTTCATTATTTCGTGATAGCAAACAAGCAATAGTAAGCGGCCGGCTGCCAAATCATCGCAGTCGTGAAAACCTGCTTACTGCTTTGCAGCAATCCCTGGGGGTTGACCAGGTGGAGGATTTCATCAATATTGAGCCCAACATCGCTTTCACACCCTGGCTGGAGCAGTGGTCAATTCTTAAGCAAATGCCACGAACAGTTTTCGGGCTGACGGTAGCAGATGATGGTGTGTTTGTGAGCGGACAGGTGTCGAGTTGGGCCGAGCAACAATCGGTGACCCGAGCCTTGGAATCAGTGTTTCCGGACATGCAGTTTACAAACTGGCTGACCATTGCCGGCACATCGTTCCAGGGTGCCCAAGGTATAACACCAATAAACTAGAATTGAATCATGTTTTTCTTAATGGGTGAAATAGCAGCAGGGTTGGTGATTATGGCTGTTGCCGGCTTCGTTCTTGGCTGGGTAACGCGCGGTATACGTGAACGAAATCAAAAGCGACAGGTCAAATCTTAACCGTTTTATTTTTCGCAGCGGAGTGCTGAGCAGATGCTGACTAAGATCCGCAGGCTTATCGGCAAGGGCCTCGCAAATTACCTGACCAAAACTATTAAATGTTACTCGAGCTTTTCAAGCCACGAGTCTCCACGACTGATGCACTACCTTGTACCAGGGGATGTGTTACTGGTGGAGGGAGACACTCGAATCAGTAATGCGATTAAATACCTGACCCAGTCGACCTGGTCTCACGCCGCTTTCTATGCCGGCGATCAAACTGGCGTCATCACCGATGACGGGGAACCATGTCCGCTGATTGAGGCGGAGTTAGGAAAAGGAGTCATTGCATCACCGCTCTCTCGCTACTACAACTTGAATACTCGGATATGCAGGCCGGTAAATCTCATTGACGAAGACCGGGATAGGTTGGTGAACCTAATGGTTGCAGGGATCGGCAAAGACTACGATCTTAAACATGTTCTTGACCTTGCCCGCTACCTGCTTCCCACACCTCCAGTACCAGCCAGGTTCAGACGTCGCATGATTGCATTGGGCAGTGGCGACCCGTCTCGCGCTATTTGCTCGACATTGATTGCAAAGTCTTTTCAGTCAATCGGATATCCGATACTGCCAAAGATAGAATCATCTCAGCCTCACTCAAAGGACTGGTACATTGAAAAGGAAATACTGCATATCCGTCATCACAGCCTGTTCACGCCTCGGGATTTCGACGTTTCTCCATTCTTTCGCGTAGTGAAGCCGACGGTTGAGGCGGGTTTTGACTACCGGCGTTTGCAACTACGCGTTAACCAACCGGAACAAGATCGCAAGGCAGTCGAAGCACTGCCGGAAGGGACCATGACCGGGGTTCGACGGCAAGAAAACTCGGGAATCTAAGTCTCAGGAATCTAAGTCTTTGAGCAGCTGATCCTGAAAGGCATCAAACGACCCCCATTCGGAGTCCTGAAGTAACAGATTGGCAAATTCAGAAATAGTTTGGGGTCGGTTATCGATGTCGAGTTCCAGGGCCCATTTAAGTGCCTCGATCACCGATAGAGAAACGTTCTTATCCGCCCCCTTTAGTTTCAGCTCGTTTTCCTTTTGTTCGCGTTTGAGGGACGTGGGGGGCGGCTTACCGGTGACGCAAGCGTAAATAGTGGCACCTAGAGCATAGATATCCGAACCCGGCCCAAGTTCACGCTTATGATGCTGTTCAGGTGGTGCGAATCCCGGAGTCAAAGTCTGGAAACTACTGAACCTCTCCTGTCGACTCATTGTTTTGCTGGCACCAAAGTCCAGCAACAATGGCCCACCCGCGGCGCGTAAAAGAATATTTGCGGGTTTGATATCGAGATGCAGTATGCCGCTCTCATGCAGCATATCCACACCTGATATAACCGGCGGCATCACTTTTTGAATAAAATTCTGATCAAGATCACCCTGACAGCGTTTGATCATCCACCTTAGATCTTTCCCCGGTTGCAGCTTTGACACCAAATAAGCGGTATTGTTACTGCGAAACACATTGATGATATTGATGACGTGGGGGTGTGAGATCTTCGATAGCGCATGCGCTTCGGCGAAAAACTGCTGCATACCCACGTCAAATGCGGATTTTTTCTTCGGACTAATCGGTTTAATTGCGTTGCCTTCATCCCGGATCGCCAGAAGGTTTGGGAAATACTCCTTAAGTACTACGCTTTCTCCAAGGGTTGCGTCGAACGCGCGGTAAACGATACTGAATCCGCCGCCGCCGATTACTCCCTCGACCAGGTAGTTTTCAATGCTTTCCCCAGCTAGTATCGGATGGCGTCGAGTATCTTCCTTCTCCGCGTTCGCAGCCTCATTCTGATCAGGGTGCTTCAGCGGCTTTTTATTAAAAATCCCCATCTCCACATTTATATTGACAGCAATCTATGCATGTTCCGATCATACCCAATACCGTTGGTATTTGGATACCTCAGGTAGTTTTTCACAGAGCACTTAGTGCAGCAATGACGCATTCGAATTCGACGAACTGGACTGTGCTTATTGTTAGCTTAAGATATTTCCTACAGTTTTGCGGCACTAGCTTGGATGGTACTCAGCCGCATTAGAGCCAACCTCCACGCAGGATAGTAGCAGATCACTTCATTGAACCCCAGCGTAATCAGGCCCGTTAAGCATAGAACTCAGGAAATATGGCGATGCATCCACTCTTGCCGCGCGACCTTTGCTATATTCCCGCGTCCTGAAACCGATCGCAAAAGAAGACTCTGATGACTGCCAGCATGACCGCGTTTTGCCGATCCCAAGCCGAGCTACCGGAGGGGCAGCTTGTGTGGGAGATTCGTAGCGTGAATCACCGCTACCTCGATGTCCACTTAAAGCTTCCGGAGGAGCTTCGAATCCTGGAAACCGGTTGTCGAGAACTGATAAACGGCCGCCTCAATCGTGGTCGTATCGACGTATTATTGAAACTCGAACCTGGGAAAAAGGTGGAACCAGAGTTTTCAGTTAATTCGGAAGTCGTGGACGCCCTGGGTAAAGCAATCACTGAAATCGAAAAACAGGTCACTAATATCTGTGCGGTAAATCCTTTCGATATACTTCGCTGGCCTGGTGTTTTACGCGAACCGGATAGCGACATTGAGAGTCTAAATGAGACTGCCTTAAAATCCCTTGGGGAAGCTGTCGATGAACTCTTGCAGTCGCGACAGCGAGAGGGTGCACGTATGCAGCAGTTGATCAGTGACCGCATCGCTTCTGCACGACAGATCGTTACGGATTTGCGAGCCAGCTTGCCCGACATTGAACTCAACATGAAACAGCGCTGGCAAAGGCGACTGGAAGAGCTTGGAGAAGAAATTGAACCGGCCAGGATGGCGCAAGAACTGGCGTTGCTTCTGACACGAAACGATGTCAGTGAGGAGCTGGACAGACTTGACACGCATTTCGACGAAGTCAATCGTGTTTTAAGTGGAACGAAACCAGCCGGACGGCGACTTGATTTCCTGATGCAGGAACTCAACCGGGAGGCTAACACGCTAGGATCGAAATCCGTTGACATGCGCAACACAAACGCCTCGGTTGAACTCAAGGTGTTGATCGATCAGATGCGTGAACAAGTGCAGAATATAGAATAGAATACCGATCCCGCACTGATGAGGCTCCTGGTCAGTCGGAACGTTTTTCCCCTGAACTACCGTTAATCCCTTAATATGCCCATGAGCACCCCCGGTGTAGTGATCGTATCGGCGCCGTCGGGTGCCGGCAAAACCAGCCTGACTCAGGCTCTGGTGTCTTCACGGAATGATATTGGCATTACGGTTTCCCATACCACCAGGGCCCAGCGACCGGGGGAAATTGATGGCATTCACTATCACTTTGTTGATCTGAGCACCTTTGAACAGATGATCAATGACCATCAATTCGTAGAATATGCCAGCGTTTTCGGGAACTACTATGGAACCTCAATCAAAGCAATTAACAACCAGTTAGAACAGGGCAAACATGCGATACTGGAGATTGACTGGCAGGGCGCGCGTAAAGTACGTAAGAAATTTCCAGGTGCGCTCTCTGTATTCGTGATGCCGCCGTCACTGGCGGTGCTCGAACAACGGTTAAGAGACCGTGGTCAGGATAGTGAACAGGTTATTGCCAGGCGCATGCAGGAAGCACAAAACGAAATTAGTCATAAAGGCGAATATGACTGCGTGGTGGTTAATTTGGAGTTTGATGCCGCACTGGCAGATCTCGGCGCAGCATTGATGTCTCTTGATAAAACCGGGTAAATCCGCAATAAACACTCCGGTTTTTGGTAACATTCAACTCATTATTAAATAGGAACTTAACATGGCAAGAATAACTGTCACTGATTGTCTTGAAAATGTCGACAATCGCTTCCAGCTGGTGCTGGTGGCAACTAAGCGCGCGCGGCAGCTCATACTGGGCGCCGAGCCTCATGTCCCCCCAGAAAACGATAAGCCTACGGTAATCGCTCTGCGAGAGATCGCAGAAGGTTTCATCGGTCCCGAAATTCTGGACGAGGACACCTCAATACCAGAACTCAACTTTGGTGAATCTGAAGAAGGGCTAGAGACTGGCGAACAAGGCGAATTGTCTGTGAAAGAAGAATCTGCGTCTTCCGCTGATGGCACGGGAGCCGGCGCTGACACTCCCCATTAACCTGGTGTCATCTGTGTGGCGCAGTAACAGCATTAATGATTAATGCCACTGTCGGAAGCTAAATTATTCCGACCCAGGGCCGCAGCATCGCACCGGCCCCTCGTTAAAAAGTTGCTTAAAAACCTCGGAGCCTACATGGACTTTGAGGCTCTAGCAGAGATAGAAAAAGCCTGCGAATTTGGTGCCGAAGCCCATGACGGCCAGACTCGCCAGAGCGGAGAAGCATACATCTCACATCCGGTGGCAGTAGCCGAAATCCTCGGCGAAATGCGCATGGATAGCCGTACAATTGTTTCTGCTATTCTGCATGATGTGGTCGAAGATACCCCAATCACACTTGATCAAATCGCTGACCGATTCGGCGAAGATGTCGCTCACTTAGTCGACGGCGTCAGTAAAGTCAGCCAACTCGAGAATGAGTCAAAGGAACATGCTGAAGCTGCATCGTTTCGCAAGATGTTCATGGCCATGGCCCACGACATACGGGTGATCATTATTAAGCTGTGCGATCGGCTTCACAATATGCGCACTCTGGATTCGCTGCACCAAGAGAAGCGCAAACGAATAGCCCGCCAGACCCTGGATATCTATGCGCCTATCGCCAATCGAATGGGGATGCGAGACTTGTCCAGTACTCTGGAAGATCTCGCGTTTCAGAGCCTATACCCCGCCCGATACTCTGCTATACGGAAAATGGTGCGAGCCAACAAGCGTGGCCGTAAATCTGCTGTTGAAGAAGCCTGCGCCCAAATCAGGGCAGCACTATCTCACCATCCTATTGAAGCTGAAGTTGAGGGGCGGGAAAAGAATATCTACAGCATATACCGTAAAGCGCTAAAACGTAGCAAGAAGGAGCTGCGCGATATTGTTGACATCAACGCTCTGAGAATAATTACTCAAGACCGCAATCACTGTTACCTGGCTCTTGGCGTGATTCATAAACTGTATAAACCGAGGCCAGCTACTTTTAAAGACTATATTGCGCTACCCAAAGCAAATGGCTACCAGTCAATACATACTTCAGTATTTGGCCCACACGGACAGCCAATTGAGGTTCAAATACGCAGCCGCGCAATGCACCGAGTGGCGGAATCCGGTGTCGCCTCCCACTGGCGTTACAAAACCGAGGGCGGCGATGACAGCGCTCCTCAACAATTAGCCCAGAAATGGCTTAGCAGCTTCCTCGAATCGCAACAGATGTCAGGGGATTCTGGCGAGTTCATAGAACATCTAAAGGCAGACCTGTATCCGGATGAAGTCTACGTATTTACGCCTAAAGGAGAGATCAAGCGGTTGCCGAGGGGAGCAACCGCCTTGGATTTCGCCTATGCAGTGCATTCGGATATCGGCAATCGCTGCGTAGGAGCCCGCATTAACCAACGCGCTGTTCCACTATATGAAACGCTGCGCAATGGTGACCATGTAGAGGTCATTACCTCGATTCGATCGCGCCCGGAACCTGGTTGGTTGAACTATGCGGTGACTTCAAAGGCGCGCACCGCTATCCGAAACTTCCTCAATAAGCAAAAAGGTAAACAGTCGCTGAAGCTCGGCCAGAAACTGTTGAAAAAGTCACTTTGGGACCAGGGCTATCATCGTCTACGTATTCCAAGTAATCACAAAATTGCGTTGCTTAATGCACTAGACCTCAAGGACTGGCCAGAACTGTTGGCCGATATCGGATTTGGCAAGCGTTTAGCCCCGGTAGTTGCCAAGCAACTGATTAATGAGGTGATCGATATCGCTAAACCCGTGACTACCAAGCGGCCGGCTAAAGATCGAAAACATCCGAGCAACATTACCATAGAAGGCACTGAAGGACTGCTGGTCAACTATGCTAAATGCTGCTATCCGATACCGGACGACCGAATTATTGTTACCACTACCGCAGACCGCGGGCTGGTAATCCACCGATTACGGTGTCCCAATGCGCGCGGAATAATGAAGCACCCGGATCAGTTTTTCTATATGAACTGGTCAGACAGCACCCGCGGATTCTTCGATGTAATGCTAAAACTGGAAGCCCGCAATGAGCCGGGGGTTTTATCGGAAATTACTAACACTATTGCCTCCCATGAATCCAATATTAATAAATTGAACGTCGAAGAGCAGGCAGGGAATATTTCACGAATGTCGTTTGTGATTGAAGTCAGAAACCGAAAACAGCTGGCCGATATTATGCGTGAGCTACGCTTAAACAACTCGGTCATCAGAGTTGTTCGACCCAAATAGCTTTATTTAACTAGTATATGGCCACTCACTCTATACTATTTGTCTGTCTCGGCAATATCTGTCGTTCGCCAACTGCAGAAGGTGTATTTCGCCAATTTCTCTCCAAGCGGAATCTACTCGAGCAATTCGAGGTAGATTCAGCGGGAACAGGCAACTGGCATATCGGCAGCCCACCAGATAAACGGGCACAGCTTGCGGCCTCTACGCGAGGTATTGATATTAGCAGTCTCCGAGCGCGCCAGATAAGTGATGCGGATATACATCGCTTCGATTACATCATCGCAATGGACCACAGCAACCAGCGTGAGTTAGTGGCTCTCGCGGGTCAAGCACGAGCTCATAAGATTCGTCTGTTGCTCGAATTCACCGAAATTATTGGTCTCGATGAAGTGCCCGACCCTTACTATGGCGGCGACCGAGGCTTTGACCAGGTCCTGGACATGATTGAAGAAGCAAGCGAAGGCTTGATAACACATATCTTAAAACAGTGACCGATTTACCAAGGATCGATATCTATATCGATTCGCAGACACTACTGTTTACCGGGGTTGACGGTCAGCAACTTCAATACCCGGTATCCACTGCGGACAAAGGGCCTGGCGAGAAAAACGGTAGTTACTGCACTCCGAGAGGTCGACATACTATACGTGCTCGTATTGGTGCAGGAGCTGAACCCAATACAATTTTTGTTGGGCGCCGCGAGACTGGCGAAATTTATCACCCTGAATTGCGGCAAAATCATCCTGACCGCGACTGGATTCTAACTAGAATTCTCTGGCTCAGTGGTTGCGAGCCCGGATTTAACCGCCTTGGCGACGTCGACACTATGCGCAGATACGTCTATATTCACGGCGCACCGAATGATGTAAAAATGGGCCACCCAGGATCCCACGGTTGTGTGCGGATGCGAAATCCCGATGTGATTGAGCTGTTTGACTTAGTAAAAACTGGAACACCGGTAATGATTCATGAATGACGTAGCGCAGCTTCCACGTGGTCCGTTGATGGCGGACCTTGCGGGAGTATCCCTGTCCAGCGAGGAGCAAGAGTTTCTGATGCAACCTGCTGTAGGTGCGGTGATCCTGTTCGAGCGAAATTTCGAGTCTCGCGAACAGGTTAGTGCACTGATCTCACAAATAAAGTCCCTTCGCAGCCCCGCACTGTTGGTGGCCGTGGATCAGGAAGGCGGGCGGGTACAACGCTTTCGCCAAGGTTTTTTTGAATTGCCGCCGCTTTTTGCCATCGGCCAGCTGTATGACACTCAACCTGAACAAGCGACCCGACTTTCTTTTGATGCCGGCTGTCTGATGGCCGCGGAGCTTCGCCAGGTGGGTATAGATTTCAGCTTCGCACCCGTTTTAGATCTTGCTGATTTACACAGTCAGGTGATCGGTGATCGTGGATTCCACAATGACCCTTTGATTATCGCTGAGTTAGGGTATCACTATGTAAACGGTATGAACAGCGCTGGGATGCAGGCAACCGGAAAGCACTTTCCTGGTCATGGCGGAGTGTTGACCGACTCCCATCTCCAACTTCCCGTAGATTACCGTGATCTCGACATGCTAATGTCCTGCGATCTGATACCCTACCGAAACCTGGCACCAATACTCGGCGCAGTCATGACTGCTCACGTCCAATATTCGGCAATTCAGGAAGAGCTGCCGACCTATTCCAGATTCTGGCTGAAAAAAGTTTTACGTGATCATCTTGGGTTTGAAGGGCTAATCTTTAGCGACGACCTAACCATGAAGGGTGCTGAGGGAGGAGTCAACCCCGCTGAAAGGGCTGAACGTGCATTGCATGCGGGCTGCGATATGGTGTTGATCTGCAATCAACCTGAAGCGGCGCGCCAAGCTTCCGAACATATCGGTCGGCTATTTGCTCCCGCCCAGGTTCGTCTTGATGCAATGGTGGGCGGGGCATGTGATGTAGCGCCAGAAGAGCTCGAAACTCTCATGAGCTCTTTGTTACCCCTTGTTGAAGATGGGAAAGCGGTATAAGTAGTCAGGTTTTATAGAAAAGCCGTTTATCGACCACCATGCTGCGTTTATTGATCCAGTAACGCATGGTCAAACCATAGGTGCCCCGAATTGTTGCCGTTACTTCACCCTCGGTAATTTCTGGCAACAACAATGCCTGGAAATGTACGATATAGTGATCGCCTGATTCGGTGAAGCCGAATTTATAGTGTTTGAGATCTTTCTGTGTCGGCTCTAAATCTTCAATCTCTAAAAAGTCTGCAACCGCCACCTGCCAAGCCTTAAGATAGTTTCCCGGCACCATTCGCTGGTCGGACTCTATGCCAATGAAATCGTCCTCCTGCAGCTGTACACAATTATATCCATGATCGAGCCCACAGCCGTCTTTCTCAAGCGCATACTGTTTGGCTGCACGGTAGGTTTCGTCTCCCTGGCTGGTCATGGGCATCAGCAGTAAAGTTAATAGGGTTGTCAGCGCGGTCTGTTTCATCCACCCGTAGCAAGGGTACCGGGGCCCCCCAGGATGACGACACGGCCATTGCCCACATTGTGGTACTTAAACTGCCCTTTTGGGGTTGCCAGATATCCGTCGATTCTAAACAGTGCATCTGACAATATGTCCTGGGGCGAAAAATTTTCATTATCGTAGCGCGGGTCGAACGCTGCGTGCGTGTGATAGCTGGCCGTGGTCACTGCGCCAGTGGGTGCCGCATTGGACGGTGACGGCAGCAGGACACTGGTGGCGGTCCCCTTTACCGCATTGGTAGCTGAAAAGCTGCCATCTGCATTTCGATAGATGTAACCGCCCCATTCCCTGTTTTGCGCAATCGAAGTTGGATTTACATCATTCAACACCTGCCTGGCCGTCTGCTGTTGTGAACCAAATCTGGCACGATCGTCACTCCCACTTCCACCACCGGAACTTAAGGCAACTGCAGCCCCAACAGCGCCTGCTCCTACAAGCATTGCATTGGTCTTGTTTTTCCGTTGAGTCTGCGCCTCACTATCCACATCAGTTTCATCGGCATTCATCCTTGGCACAGAATTGAAACGAAACCCAAGTGTAAATGTGATTCGATCTTCGTTGGCATCTTGATAAAGTGGATTCGTTCGTCGCTCGAAATGGATGCCCCAATCTTTGCCACTCCGGGTGCGAGACAGAAATGACATCCCGGTATACGCAGCTTTGTTGTCTGCACTTAACCGATTCAACGAAACATTGAGTCCGGCCGTATTTACCTTCGCCTGGGTAAGTATAAATTTGTTAAATCGACTCAGGCGGTAGTCAAAGCGAAAGCCAGAGTAATCGTAATTTTGTCTGAGTCCACCGTGAAAATGGAATTTGTCAACGCCATCATAGGGATGAAAGATAGTGCTGTTGGTATCACCGCTACCCGAGAACCCATACACAGAAATATCCAAAAAAGAGACGCCAAACTGACTCATGTCCTGCAGCTCGGAAGTCGCCACACCCCAATGAAGGGTGTAGTCTGGAAATGCCTGTTCCAACTGCATTGCCGAGCGCGCGAGTTCTTTTTTCGGCTCGCTGAACTGAGTCAACCAGTCCCTCCGATCCTGTTGCTTAAACTCAAACCAGATTCCCTGGCCCTGATTCTGATTGTCAAACGACAGGTAGTTGATCGTTGACTCAGCCCAGCCAGAGCCACTTGATGCGGAGACGATCACGGCAAAAACCCACGTCAGTCTTTGTCGAAAGATTCGTTTGAACTTTAATTTCCCCAGCTTAATCATTGTTATTAAAACTACTGTTAATCGACCTTTAAATTCTAACACCGATTGAATTCGGTCAGACCGCATTTTGCCAATCTAGCTTTGTCGATTATTTAAACGAAGACTAACGCGCTGAATAAATTTTTAATCGGTCTGCATCAATTGCTTTTATCTGGAATCAACCTTTAAACAGTTATAACTGGTTTGAAGCCAATGATGCCTGTTTCTATCTTTAAATCAACATATTAGGCGCATAAATACTGTACTGCACAATTTACTCTTCAGTCACACAACCGGTTATGCCTCTCCATCATTCAAGTAGAATGTAGTTTTGGCAAAGTATTGGCGCAGGAGATAAAACATAGGCTTAGGGTATTATGACTACGGAATTGGATAGTTTCCGGGTGCTGAGCGGACTAATTAATCCTCAACCGAAGATACTGAGAAATTGTAACTTTCTGCTATTCAACTTGACGCCAAGATCTTTCCATGAACCCGGTTACCAGAGGACAGAAAGACATGAATAATGACATTATTATCGAAGCCTGGAATACAGTTCTGTTTGACAAATATCTTCGATTTAAACATCTATTTGTTGAAGGACTCTCTGCTCACAGCAATCAGGTTTTAGGTCGCCAGGGGTATAGGCCGGGAATAAAGGTGCTGGACGTTGGTTGTGGTTTTGGTGACAGCACAATCAGCATTGCCAAATTGATCGGTGCCGATGGCAAGGCAATTGGGGTGGACTGTGCTGAAAGGTTTATTACGTCGTCAAAGGAGGATGCGGCTGCGGCAGGTATAGATAATACGGAGTTTCAGGTTGCTGATGTGGCGGTTGATGACCTGGGCGGACCATACGATGAAGCATTTTCCAGGTTCGGAACCATGTTTTTTAACATGCCTGGATTGGCTATGAAAAATATTCGAAAGTCGCTGAAACCAAGCGCTAGATTCACTCAGGTCGTTTGGCGCAAACGGGAAGACAACCCCTGGCTTCATGATGCCGAGATGTGCGTAAAGGAAATCGTGCCGGTCATTTCCCATGACGAGACTGACGCAGTGCACTGTGGCCCTGGCCCGTTTTCCATGGCTGGACCCGATATGGTCAGCGATATGCTGCTGTCCACCGGCTATGAGAATGTAAATTTTGAACGCTTCGACTGTGATATCTGTATCGGCAGGGATATTGATGAAGCAGTTGAATTTGCTATGGCTTATGGCCCCGCTGGCGAAATTATCCGCCTTGCTGAAGATGAAGGCGAACGACTTAAGCCCACGGTGATGAAAGCGCTGCACAAGGTGTTCGAAAAGTATGTTGGCGGAGAAGGCAGAATTTGGGCACCCTCGAGCGCCTGGATCATATCCGCTTACAACCCTTCATGAATGTTTCGCGATGAAATCAGAACGCATCTCACGCTATGCAATGCGAATGCTATTTTTAGGGCGAAGTTAAAATTACTTTAGTACCGCGATTATCTGCACCCGCCAAAGAACCATCTTCCTTTAACGGTTCTCCTTATTCTGGTGGCCGATCCTTTATTCCAGGCAGCGCCGTGTCAGATTTTCTGCCTAGCAATTTTGCCACCGCGGAACCATCTTCCCTCCCGTATCCTTCAGCACGCGCCTCTGAGAACAGTGCAAGTGCGGCATTAGTCAACGGCACTGCGGCCCCCACCGACTCAGCTTCAAAGCTAACAATGCCAAGATCCTTTACTATGATATCGATTGGCGATCTTGGCGCATAATCGCCATTGACAATATGTGCACCACGATCTTCAAACATCCAAGAGTTTCCTGTTGATTGAGTGATCACTTCGTACATGGTTTCAAGATTAACGCCAATGGTTGAAGCCAACGTCATGGCCTCCGCGGTCGCCGCAATATGTACGTCCGATAGCAGTTGATTAATCATTTTGATTCGAGAGCCCTGACCAACCTCTGCGCCCAGCCTAAAAACTTTTGCTGAGATTGCGTCAAATATCGGGCCTGCAATTTTGAATGCCTCGCCACTGCCAGATGCCATGACCGTCACTTCTCCCCGCAGAGCCCTGGCTGCACCACCTGATACTGGCGCATCAATTACACGCATGCCCGCGGACTGCAGTCGCTGCCCAATTTTAATCGCCGAGCTGGGCTGTATTGTGCTGGAGTTGATAAATAATGTACCCGCAGCAGCGGCCGCAACCGCCCCGTCTGTTCCAAACAACACCTGCTCGACCTGTTCCTCAGTGACGACGAAAATCATGATTACTGACGCCAGTTTGGCGGCCTCCGCGGGGGATTGACATGGATTACCCTTCTCAGCGCTAAACCTTTCCAGGACTTCTTGACGAATATCAACCCCATGGACACTGAATCCGTCACTAAGAAGTGATATAGCGGCGCCCCATCCCATGGCTCCAAGACCAATTACCGAGACATCGGAGAGTTGTGACATTTGATTTACCTCGAAATGAAATCAGGTGTTTCAAGTGGCGGCAGAATAGGTTCGAGCACGATCCAGTTAGAACGAGCAACCAGAATCTGATCCCGCACGAACAAGTAGCATAAAGCACATGCTATCTTATGGAAACCCGTCATTCAAATACGGTAGCATCTAAACCGTCGATTGTGTTTACCCCATATCAACTCAGTCCTGACCTCGAAACTCTATGAGCAGCATCAGTTAGAGAGGTTTTTAGTTTCTCCGATGAAACCTTTAAACAAATACCCAGTAACCGGATCAGGACAGCGAAAAAATGCGCGTAAAGAGTCTTTGCCTGACAAGGTTCATGTCAATTAAAACGACTTTTTAGTTAAGATTGCACCTCTTCGCTTGTAGTTGAGTTTAGTTGCACTTAAGGCACTTTGACACCACATTACTCATCAGTCCTAGTCAGATCAATTTTTCGGATTGAATAGTCCACATCTTATTAATTATTCGGTTGCCAATTCGGTAACCGAGGCCGTGATCTCACGTCGATCATTGCGTGCTTTTTTAACCACACCAGTCTCGAACGAAGTCATCCAAGAAATTCTTGAAAAGTCAGCCCGCGCACCTAGCGGGACCAATATGCAACCCTGGCGGGTATACGTTACAACAGGCAATAGCAGACAGGCTTTAAGTGACGCGGTATGTGAGGCCTTCGACAGCCAAAAAGGGCAATACGACAGCGAGAAACGTTACTACCCGGAGAATTGGTTCGAGCCATATATATCTCGCAGACGCAAGGTGGGGTGGGATCTATATGGATTGCTCAAAATTGAAAAAGGTGATCGTCAGAAAACACATGAACAACATCGGAGGAATTTTCTATTCTTTGGTGCACCCGCGGGAATGATATTCACAATTCATCGCCAGCTAGCCACTGGAAGTTGGCTCGACTACGGCATGTTTTTACAAAATATAATGTTGCTGGCCAGGGAAGCGGGTTTGCATACTTGCCCTCAAGCGGCGTGGGCAGACTATCACAAAGTAATTCGATCAGTGCTACCTGACAGTGACGACGAAATTGTAGTGTGTGGTATGGCCATCGGGTATGCAGACCCGGGCGCAACTGTAAACACATTGGTAACCGAACGCGTCGGTGCCAAGCAGTTTACGCTGTTTCTCGATTAACCTTGCTGGCGATTGTAGCCGACTTGTCACCACTTAACCGTTGCGCTGCGTTTTCATATATCAACAGCAGCGAAGGTACTAGAAACAATACCAACAGCGTTGCAAAGGCCAGACCAAATGCAAGGCTTGTCGCCATTGGGATCAGGAATCGGGCCTGCAAGGAGGTTTCAAATAAAAGGGGTGTCAAGCCCGCCACCGTTGTCAGAGATGTCAGGATGACCGCTCGTAAACGTTGACAAGCGGCTTCAATTACCGCCTCCTTGGCCGCCATCCCGCGAGATCGCAAATCTTTGTAAAACACCACCAGTATGATCGAATCGTTGACCACAATTCCGGACAGACCAAAGATACCAAACAGCGAGAGAATCGTCAGGTCCAGACCCATCACAACGTGACCCCAAATTGCCCCCACCAGGCTAAACGGAATAATGAACATAACGATCAATGGCCAGCCATAGGAACCAAAGACCCAGGCCAGCACCAGGTATATCATGCTCAACGCAAGCATCAGCCCTAAGCGCATATCACCCAGGGTTTCTCTCTGGTCTGCCTGACGTCCTTCGAAACTGAAGCTGACGCCATATCGACTAGCCAGGTCCGGCAGCAGGTCTTGTTCAATTTCAGCGCGAATATCGTTGGCATTGTTGACCGACGGATCGACGCTACCCCTAATCGTTACTGCTAAATTGCCATCAGAGTGCCTGATCGTTTCAAATCCACGATCCAGATTGATTGTGGCAAGATTACCAATCGGTTCAGTATTTCCATTCGGCAGCACAATATCGAGTTCATCGAGACCAGCGATTGTGTTGCGCTCACTTTCCGGCAAAGACAGGCGAACTTCGATCTCGTCGTAGCCATCCGACAGCTCCTGTACCACGTAACCGTCATAAGCCGCACGAAGCTGGCCCGACACTTTCTCGATGCTGAGACCGAGCACCTCTGCGGTAGGTGTGAGCTCTAGTACCATTTGTTCTCTGCCATATGGCGCATCATCTTCTATCCCGTTCACACCCGGAATATCCTGCAGTACCGCCGCGATTTCCTCTGCCACCAGTTTGACCTGGCGAATATTATTACCGACGATCCGCAGGTCGATGTCACTTCCCGGAGGCCCCGCCCTCGGCTCTACAATGCTTAGACGCTCCCGGCCTGGGATTGCCGGCAATTTTTCACGCCAGGCTTTAATAATGTCACGGTTGCGCACAGTGCGCAGATCCGGATCAACCAGCTCCACCCGCACACCGCCAAAATGGTCTCCCGTAGCGCGGCTCTCTCCCTCTTCCGTACCTAATCGAGTGATCACCAGACTGATCAGCGGCGGCCCAAGTTCCTGCTCTACCTCGTACAGCGCCTGCTCGACTTTGGACATATAGTCCCGTACCTTTTCGGACGACGTACCGGAAACAAACCCAACGTTGGCGTACAACCGGTCTGCCTCTGCAGTGGGAAAAAACTGAAAGCCGATTCGCCCAGAAATGAACCATCCAAATGACAGCGTCAGCAAAGCCAAGGCGGCGGCGATAGTGGTCCATCTGAACTCGATGGCCAGAGTCACAGCAGGTCGAAAAATACCGTCTCGGAAACGCTTGAAGCCGTTGTCGAGACCGCGTCGAAACGATCCCACCGGCCGACCTCCCATGCGCCGAAACGAATGAGTCAGGTGTCCAGGCAGAATCAGAAAACACTCTACTAACGAAGCCAAAATGACACAGATCACCACCACCGGAATGGCCTTTAATATCGAGCCGATAATGCCGCCGATCAGTAACAGCGGAAAGAAAGCCGCAATAGTGGTCAAAGAAGACGAAAAAACCGGTCCCATCATGCGCCGGGCGGCATTTTCAGAGGCGTTTTGTCGGTCATCTCCCGCGCCATAGTGGCTCATAGCCTCCTCCCCCACCACAATAGCATCATCAACGATAATACCGAGCGCCATGATCAATCCGAACAAACTAATCATATTGATGGAGCCGCCGATTAAGTAAAGTACTGCGAGAGAAGCCATGAACGACACCGGTATCCCAACCGCGACCCAAAAAGCCACCCTCCCCTGAAGGAACAGGTAAAGAATCACTAGAACCAATGCTAACCCGCCGACACCATTTTTAATCAGTAAACTGATGCGCCCCTGCAAATATTCCCAGCGTTCGTCGAAGGGTACGATTTCAATTCCAGGGGGCAAAGTCGGCCGGGTATCTTCGAGCCAGCGATGCAGAATTCTGGCTGCCTCGAGGCCGTCGCTGTTTTCAGTCCTATTCAGGCTGAGCTCTACAGCAGGCTTGCCGAGATAGGAAATTGAAACCTGGCTGTCCTTCGGTTTACGTTCGATGCTGGCGATATCGCCTAAAGTAATACGTCGACCCTGCTCCGCCGCCACGACCGGTATGGTTTCGAAACCAAGCCCGGTTTTACGCCGCTCCTGAAACCTGAGTTGTCTGGAAATTTCTCCACGGCCGATTATGCCCACTGGCACATCCCGAGACCATGCCGCCACCCGGCGTCCTACATCATCCAAAGACAGACCGAGTTCTCGTAGATTCCGCGATGGAATTTCGATAGCAATCTGTTCTTCAGGGAGACCGTTAATAAATATCTTGGCAATGCCACGATCCAGCAATTCCTGCTCGAAGCGATTGACTAGTGGTCTGAGTTCACTGATGTCGCTATCACCGGTAACCAGAACCCGCGCCACACTTTCATACCTCACCACCTGGCTGACAAGCGGCGTTTCCGCTCCATCAGGCAGGTTCTGCACCTGGTCGATCCGTTGTTTAACCTGATCCACCGCCAGGCCCATGTCGGTGCCCTCCTCGAATTCAAGGGTCACCGAAGAAGCTCCCTCGGCAGAAGTGGAGGTCATCTCTTTGACAAAATCCACATCCCGCAAGGCCTGCTCCAGCGACACTGTAATCAATTCTTCAACATCCTCAGCGCTGGCACCACTCCACACGACCCGCACGCTGGCGTAGTCGATATCAAAGCTTGGAAAAAACTGGGTATTGAGTTGCCGCACCGCCCACACTCCAGCCAGCAACATCATCACCATCAGTAAATTAGCGGCCACCGGATGGTTGCTAAACATACCGATCATGCCTCCGCGAGGCGAGCCGGATGTCACTGGGTTTAGTTCAGTCGACATCAGCCTGGCGAGGTTCCACAATCAGCCCATCGATGGCCTGAGGCAGGCGTGAACTAAGCACCATATCTCCCGAATCAAATGGTTCCCCATCAAGAATCATCAGTTGCCTGCCATACTCGTCCTGTCGTTGGCCGAGACGGACTACGTTCACCACTCTAAGCGCATTGTCCTGCACGCGGTAAACCCGGTCGGCACCGTACAGCGCGTCCGCCGACAACATCACCACCTGATCAATTGCGGGAAGATCCACACTGATACCAACTGTCGTGCCAAGAGCCGGCAGAGCACCTTCCACGGCCCTGAAGAACGCGTCCACTCCGCCCTGACCCGGTGTAACACTCGCTGACAGTCTATCCAGCACAAGGCCCACCCTGTGACCATTGTTTACCATTGCCGCCTGTAACCTGCCCGCGTTGTCGATAACCATTTGCAACGACGGTAGATAACGACTGGGCACCTGGACTCTAACCTCCACTCTGGTATCGTCGTACAGTTGTACTAGCTGCGTGCCGGTGCTGGTGCGATCCCCGGCGGAAACCATAACTTTTATTACGCGACCTGCATAAGGCGCTTTGATCTCTGTTCGTGCGAGATCAAGCTCCGACCTTTTTAGCGCTGCTTCGGCTTTCTCCAGCCTTGCGCGCCATAATTTTTGCCGTGACTCAAAATCATCTATCGAAAGCGTACGTTGGGTTATCGCTAATAGCTGCTGTTCCTGCTGTTGAAGTGCGGCGTCCAGATTAGCTTCTGTACCAGCGCTCGAACGGGCCAGTGTGCGCGAACGTTCAACAGCCTTGCGACTAAGATTCAACAGCGCCTGTTCTCTGGCAAGCGCCGCCTTGTCCGCCTGATGACGCTTAATATCACTCTCCAGTTGAGCTTCTATCTCGACGATTTCCGCTTTTCGCTGAAGGATTTCCAGAGCAACGTCTGTGTTATCGAGCCGCACCAGGCTTTCTCCTGCTTTCACTCGGCTGCCTTCCAGGACCAGTACATTCATCACGTCAGCCGAGATGGCCGCTGTCAATACGCTGTTGCTAGGGGCTTCGATCTGCCCAAACAAGGTTAGGCCCGGGGACGCGGAGGTCTTTTCTACTACCTGAACTGATACAACTGGAGCCCTGGCTGTAGTCTTGATCGGCTCCGGTTTTGTCTTATTAGCCTTGAAATATAGGAATCCTCCCACACCAAAAGCTAATACCAGAACCGGCAACAGAAACTTGAGGACTTTCATATTGATGGACAGAAATGGTGATTGCAGCTTTTGGCTTTACATTATATGTTGTTCCTAGACCCGCCGAACTGAAGTTCATCGGTTTTTACAAATGTTTACAAATTCTTTACACAATTGAGACCGTTCATTTTCAACATAATTATATAGTCGGGAATTCCCTGTGCAGAACAAACCATCAGAATACCTCGAACGCTTCAGTGATAGCGGAAGTATTATGCTGGTGGGTCCTCTGGCAGACGCTAAGCTGGAAATTATTGAGCCAGTAATTTTCGTTGACGGTGGATCAACCCGTCGAGAACAAAATATCGGTCTCTCTGTGGGTGACGGAGATTCATTTGCCGGAGTACTTGATCACAAACTGGACACAGAAAAAGATTTTTCAGACCTTGCATTTGCCCTCAGTCTGCTTAGCCATGGGTTTCATAATATTCAGATGCACGGATTTCTCGGTGGCCGACGGGATCATGAACTGCTGAATCTTGGGGAGGTGTTTCACTTTCTCGCCCGACGTTCACGACCAGCCTCGGCTCTGATCGATCGTACCGTGGAAGCTTTTAGTGAGGGCTCTTGGCAGGTTCAGGTACACGGCACTTTCAGCCTGGTCGTATTTGAAGCAGCGACGGTTGCCCTCTCGGGTCAATGTAAATACCAGATTCAAGACGGCACCCGAATCGCTCCCGTGAGCTCTTTCGGGCTTAGTAACGAAGGTTATGGCTTAATCACCATCAAGACCAGTTCTCCGTTGTTCCTTTTTAGGAACAAAGAAGCGTGAACCGTCAAAAGAAAGTTAACCGACAGTGAGCGATCTATTCGACTTTAAAGCCCCAAAAAACCAATACGCGGTAATGGGAAATCCGGTGGCACACAGTAAGTCTCCGGTGATCCACGATCTGTTCGCCCGTCAATGCGGAGTGTCGATGGGCTATCAACGAATACAGGTGGATATTGGCGGCTTTGATCAAGCGGTGAGCCATTTTGCTGCACACGATGGCGCCGGACTTAACATTACGTTGCCGTTCAAGGTCGAGGCATGGAAGCTGTGTCGGCGGGATCCCAATAGTCTAACGGCGCGTGCCGAATTAGCAGAGGCCGTCAACACTCTCAAGTTTTACGATGAAGGATCAATTCAAGGAGATAATACCGATGGCGTCGGCATTGCTCGGGATATTGAGCACAACCTCGGACTCTCACTGGCGCACACACGAATCCTTGTATTAGGTGCAGGGGGCGCTGTAAGAGGCGTGCTGGGACCATTACTTGAATGTGGCCCTGAACAACTCCATGTTGTTAATCGCACTGCAGAAAAGGCGGTCACACTGGCACATCGATTTAGTCAAATGGGGTTTGATTGTATTTCGGGCGGTGCCCTGGACCGGATTTCAGGCCAGTTTGATTTAATCATTAACGGAACAGCTGCAAGCCTTGGAGGCGAACTACCGGAAATTGATGCGGGTTGTATCAGTTCCCGCACTTTGGCTTACGATATGATGTACAGTGATGAACCCACTTTATTTATGAAATGGGCACTCGATAAGGGTGCCGATAGAGCGGCGGATGGTCTTGGTATGCTGGTTGAACAGGCGGCAGAATCATTTCGAATCTGGCATGGCCTCGAACCTGATACCGCCCCGGTTATCAGTTATCTAAAAAAGTCCTGATCGGGATAGATGGCAAAGACATTTGACAATACTCTGGTGATCGCGATCTCCTCGCGCGCGCTCTTTAATATGGAAGAAGGTCATCGCATATTCGTCGAGCACGGCATAGAAGCCTACTGTCACTATCAAATTGCCCACGAGAGCGAGGCACTAGAACCCGGTGTTGCGTTCTCGATGGTAAAGAAATTTCTGGCACTAAATGATGCACAAAAACAACAGGTCGAAATCGTCTTGATCTCTCGTAATAGCGCCGATACCGGTCTGAGAGTCTTCAATTCGATTGAACATTACGGCCTTACTATCAGTCGCGCCGCATTTACCGGAGGAGAGTCACCATACCGCTACGTGCATCCGTTCGGCGCCGAGCTGTTTCTGAGCGCAGATCCAGAAGACGTCCGTAAAGCACTCGACAACGGTATTGCCGCCGCGACGATACTGCCATCCAGAGTTGAAGGTTCTGAATACAATCGGCTCAAGATCGCCTTCGATGGCGATGCAGTACTTTTCTCAGATGTGGCGGAAAAGGTCTACCAAACCCATGGACTTGAGCGCTTCAGCGAAACCGAGAAAAAAGCGGCAAATCAGCCCCTGCCCGGTGGTCCGTTTAAGCCGGTTCTCGCAGCTTTACACGGCATTCAAGAGGCCTATCCATCAGATCAGTCTCCAATCCGAACAGCCCTGATCACCGCCCGTGCAGCACCGGCTCACGAACGTGTGATTCGAACACTGAGAGCCTGGGATATCAGGATTGACGAAAGTTATTTTCTAGGTGGGATGGATAAAGGGGAATTTCTTAAAACCTTCGGTGCCGATATTTTCTTTGACGACCAGAGCGGCCATTGCGATTCTGCACGGCAGTATGTCCCTACTGGTCACGTCCCCCACGGTGTCAGTAACAGCTGATTGCTGCCAAGTGAAATAAATGCATTGCGGCCAACAACACCCTTAACCGGGAATGAGCTGTTCTCCCTGGTATAGTTGTTGTAGAGACTCTCGCTCGCGCACAATAAAAAAGCGCTCACCATCGACCATGACTTCCGCCGGTCGGGGACGCGCATTGTAATTTGATGCCATCACCGCGGAATAGGCCCCGGCGGTTCTGACCGCCAGAAGATCATCCTTTTCCACCTGCATTAGGCGGTCTTTGCCGAGGAAATCACCGCTCTCACAAATCGGGCCCACAACATCGTATCGCTCCGCTTTAGCATCAGAATTTTGTTTGATCGGCACGATTTCCTGGTATGCCTGATATAACGCCGGCCGAATCAGATCGTTCATCCCAGCATCAACAATACAGAAGCGAGTTGAAGCTGAAAGCTTTAGGAAATTCACCCGGGTTAAAAGAATACCCGCATTGCCGACAATGGCACGCCCAGGCTCTATGGTAATAGGCAGCACAATTCCCCTCGAAGACAACTGCTGGTTCAGAATATCCCAGTACTCCGCAGGACTCGGCGGCGTCTCATCGTGGTAGCGCACACCGAGGCCGCCGCCGAAATCTATATGGTCGATTGCGATGCCGCTGGATTCAAGCGCATCGATAAAATCAAGTACTCGTCCTAACGCATCGTTGTAAGGCCCAAGATCAGTCAACTGTGAACCGATATGACAAGCCACTCCACTTATCTCAATATTCGGGTCTTGATTAGCTTTACGGTAAACCGCCATTGCGGCCTCAACCGGCAGTCCAAATTTATTGTTATGTAGGCCGGTTGAAATATAGGGATGAGTTTTTGCATCTACATCCGGATTGATACGCACCGATATGGGTGCGACCTTGCCCATGATTGACGCCACCTCACTTAAATTCTCTAGCTCTCCCTCGGACTCAATATTAAAACACCTGACTCCGGCTTCCAGTGCTTCTTTAAGCTCCCAGTCTTGCTTGCAAACTCCAGAAAATACTGTCCTGGTCGGGTCCCCACCCGCAGCGATCACGCGTCTAAGTTCACCACCGGAAACGATATCGAAACCAGAACCCAGCCTCGCCAACAGATTCAAAATCGCCAGATTGCCATTGGCCTTAACTGCATAGCAGACCAAATGCGGATAGTCGCCAAACGCGTTATCAAAGGCATGCCAATGGCGTTCCAGAGTCGCCCTCGAGTAGACATAACAGGGAGTACCGACCTGATCAGCGATATCTTCAAGAGAAACCTGCTCGGCGAACAGTTGTCCATCCTGATACTGGAAATGGTCCATAGTGAGGGGCCGGGCGGATTACCCGGAGTTAAACAAGATATTCGGACTATTCGGCGGTACTGCTTTTCTCTTCCTTGTCTTCACCGTCAGGCTCCGCATCATTCACTTGCGTCGCCGCAGCAGGCTGTTCCTGTGGAAGATATAGCGGGCCTTTCTGACCGCATGCACTTAGCAACATAGCCGCCACGAGTAATACTAGCAGTGTTTCAATTGTTTTCATCAAATCTATTCATCAAGTTATTGCCGTGCGCGATACACCAAAGCCGGCGAAGATTACTCTATGCGCGCCGCAAGTAGCCGTTCGGCGTTCTCTGCGGCGATTTTAACCTGCCTCGGGGCGGTTCCACCAATATGATTTCGCGCATTAACGGAACCTTCCAGGGTCAGAACCTCATAAACATCCGATTCAATAACACCACTGAATCGCTGTAATTGAGATAAAGGCACTTGTTCTAGTTCGATGCGATCCGACGCCGCCAATCCGACAACCTTACCGACCACCTCGTGAGCGTCGCGAAAAGGCAATCCCTTGCGCACCAGATAGTCTGCCAGGTCGGTAGCCGTAGAATAGCCTTTTGCGGCTGCGCGATACATCGTTTCCTGATTGAACTTTACCTGTGCAAACATGGCGGCAAACACCCGTAGACACATGATTGAAGTATCCAGAGAGTCAAACATCGGTTCTTTGTCTTCCTGGTTATCGCGATTGTAAGCGAGCGGCTGACCTTTCATCAGCATTAACAGCGCCACCAGATTGCCGTTCACACGGCCACATTTACCACGCGTGAGTTCCGCTACGTCGGGATTTTTCTTCTGCGGCATGATGCTCGATCCTGTACAAAAGGCATCGCCCATATCGACGTAACCGAATCCCTCACCAGACCATAAGACAAGCTCTTCGGCGATCCGGGAGAGGTGCACCATCATTAGAGCTGCATGAGCATTGAATTCGATAATAAAGTCACGATCCGATACCGCGTCTAAACTATTCACGGCAATCCGGTCAAATCCAAGTTCTTTGGCTGTCATCTCGCGGTCAATGGGATAGCTGGTGCCGGCCAGGGCGGCGGCACCGAGGGGGGACACGTTAATCCGCTTTCGGCAATCAATGAGCCGCTCGTAGTCCCGCTGGAGCATTTCATTCCAGGCGAGTAAGTGATGCCCCAGAGTAACCGGCTGGGCACTCTGCATATGTGTGTAGCCGGGCATGATTGCAGCGGCCTGTTGCTTAGCCAACATCACCAGAGTTCGCTGCAGCTCGGTTAAGGCCTGACACACTGCGTCCAGGCCGTCGCGCAGGAAAAGCCGCATATCGGTTGCGATCTGGTCATTACGCGATCTGCCGGTATGCAGACGCTTTCCGGCATCTCCGATTCGTTCGGTGAGCGCAGCCTCAATATTCATATGCACGTCTTCCAACGCTTCAGACCAATCAAACTTGTCGTTTTCAATCTCGCTCTGTATGTTGTTCAGGCCCGCTTCGATATCAGCAAAATCCTGCTCGCTCAACACACCCGTGGCTTGCAACATGCGAGCGTGGGCGATTGAGCCCCGAATATCCTGACGATAGAGTCGCCAGTCAAAGCTAACAGACTGAGAAAACGCTTCCATGAGCGCATCGGTCGACCCGCTGAAGCGCCCGCCCCACAGTTTCTTTTGGTTCATATTTGGACTAAAAATCGAGAAAATCGCTTAGATAATGGGCAAAATTGCCAGAAACAATTGCAGCTGGTCGGCAAAAACCTACCATTTATCTGAATTATTTGACGAACACCGCTCAAAGTAGTCTACTTGCATCGCGGGTAGGACGAACCACCCGCTAGTCGGGTCTTTACCCCCTTCAGCAGAACCCCCATTCTGTTCGACCCGATCAAAATTATTATACTCCCCCGCTATGCGAGGGAGTATTTTTTTTGATTTAATCCCCTCCTAGCCAAATCTGGCGACTGCCAGATGCAGCGTCTTATCTCGATTTCCCGGAGAGGACATCGCTCATCCGAAGTGTTTAAGGCCTAGGTACCGGTGTACTTATGACCAAAGCGACGCCCTAGTCGGTTAAAATAGCGCGATAAAAATATTCTTCTATTCGTGCAACAAAGCTATCTTCAGCTGGAATTTCGAAAGGCCGGTTTCCCGATCCGATTTGTCGTCGCATCGCTGACCGGCCTCCTGGCAGTATGGGTTGCCAGTCGTGGTGCTGATCTTTTTTCACCGATCAACTTTGAACAAATCTTGAGTCATCTTGTTCTAGTGAGTGTATTTGTGCTGTTTTCACTGTTATTGCTGCGACTTTTTAGCGATATAGTCATGCAGATGCGGGCGAACCTTGGGATGTTTTTTTGTTGGGCGGTTGTCGTCATGGTAGCGGGAATTATTTATCTGATAATCAGTCTCGCAGGGGGGCAGTTTGACTACAGTTGGCAAATACCCTATCTAGGCGATATCAACACACAGTCTGCCAGCATGATGGTGATGATGGTGATCGTGCTTGGATTGCCGTTGTTCTGGGTAGAGAAGGAAGTATATTCCACTCGTGCGCTGGTCAAAGAGTCAGAAATAACGCAGTTCTCCAATCTTGGATTTCGTATTCGTCCACATTTCCTGTTTAATACTTTAAACAGTGTCGCTCACTTGATCAGTCTTCATCCGGCGAGGGCAGAAAAGGCGCTATATAATCTTGCTGACGTATTTAGAGTTGTCATGGCAGACAAGCGCGAGCTGGTACCGATGAAAGCAGAGCTCGAACTGGCTGACAAATATCTATATCTGGAAAAAACACGATTGGGGGAACGTTTACAGGTCAACAGCCGAATTGATCCAGATGCCTTGGGCATTCTGGTTCCAGTACTGATGCTACAGCCACTGCTGGAAAATTCGGTATACCATGGCATAGAAACTCGATTTAAAGGCGGTGCGATTAATCTTAGCGTTCAGGTTGTCGATAAGCAGCTGATTATTCAAATTACTAATCCATTACCAGAGGGCAGCATCAAGCGAAGCACAGGCAATAAAGTCGCCCAGGAAAACCTGCGAGACAGAATCTATAGGACGTTCGGGGCCCGAGGAACATTCGACGCCCATGAGGCGGAAGATCAATACACCGTGACCATCCGTCTGCCTCTTTAAGAACGGAAATTCGCTCTGTATCGCATGAGGATTTAAGCTAAATTTAAGTATATGAAATATTTAATTATTGATGACGAGTTCCTGGCTCGGGCCAGACTTAAAGAACTATTGCTGCGACTGGACCCTAAAGCAGAGGTCTTAGAAGCTGAAAACGGTCAACAGGCTCTAGATCTTTGCGAGTCCGAACGTCCCGATACCGCCCTGGTAGATATCAGGATGCCAGGCATCAGCGGGATCGAGCTGGTGTATCACCTTTCAGGATTGGATTATTCTCCAGCTGTCATCTTTACCACCGCATACAGCGAGTACGCACTGGAAGCGTTCGACGCCAACGCCATTGATTACCTGCTAAAACCCGTCCAGATCGACCGCTTAAAAAGAGCGCTGCAAAAAGCAGACCCAATAACTAAAGTTCAATCGGAGTCCCTTAAAAAAGCGACCCGTAGCATGCATATTTCAATCAGCCAGAAAGGCAAGATCAAGTTAGTGCCAATTCAAAGCATTTGCTACCTGAAAGCCGAAAATAAATATGTGGTGGTCAAAACCGTCAAAGAAGAATACTTGATGAATGATACGCTCAATAACCTGGAGAAAGAGTTAGGTGATAGCTTCATTCGAGTACACCGCAACGCGCTGATCTCTACCAGCCATTTGGAGGGGCTGGAGAAAAATGACGATGGGCAGTGGTGCGTGTTTTTCCGTGGCATCCCCGACAGCGTCGAAATCAGCCGTCGCCAAACCCCGGTGATCCGAAGCTGGCTCAAGAATCGATCCACGGATTAGCCCGGCCTCGATCAGGAAATCTGACGCCTCTAATTTGTGCCAACAACTCCTGGTAGGTGGCGATTAATCCGTTCTTGATTCACTCTCGAGGTAACGAATAATATCCCTGGATTCCGGCATCCAAGTTTGACCGCTCCCTCCTTTCGAGATCGCCAGCACTGGTACCATTCGCCTGCCAGTCGCCTCCAGCAACTCCTGTTCATAGCTTCGATCCTGCCAGATATTACGCACCTCCAGTTCGAGGTCCAACTGCTGAGCTGCACGCAGTACTCGACTGCAGTACATGCAGTAGTCGCGGATGTAAAGAGTCAGGCGTTTTTTATCACTCTTCATATCGCTCATAACCCTAGATGATTAACCAGGGCCTCAAGACTAGTCTGGCAATCTTGTTTGAGTTTGAGCGCCAACATTCCGTCAGCCCTAGTCTGTCCTTGATTGATAGCGACAATCGGAATGCTGCGTTGGGAAGCGATCTTACAGAATCGATATCCAGAGTAAACCATTAATGATGAACCAACGATTAACATCGCATCAGCCTGCGCAAGTGCATGGCTTACTGCTTCCACCCGCGCTCGTGGCACCGTGCCGCCAAAAAATACCACTTGGGGCATTAACACTCCGCCGCAATCCAGGCATGCGGGTTCTTCTAAAATTTCTACCAAACGATCTTCGACGTGCGCATCCCCATCTGGCGCCAAATCTGCAGTAAATCGCTCTAAATACGGATTTGATTCAAGTAAACGAAGCTGTAACTGGTCTCTGGATTCAGCATTACCGCACTTCAAACAGGCAGCCTGATCAAGTCGCCCATGCAAATCGATTACTTGTTGGTGGCCGGCCCGTTGGTGCAAGCGATCCACATTCTGAGTGACCAGCAGCGGGATACGTCCGGCACGTTCGAGCTTTACCAGCGCTCGATGCGCGCCATTTGGTTGCGCCGCTGCAACCGCTGGCCAGCCTGCGACGCTTCTGGCCCAGTAGCGTCGCCTTTTTTCAGGATCTCGGATGAAGTCCCCGTGCTGAATTGGTTCATTATGCTGCCAGCGTCCACCATGATCGCGATAAGTGGGAATCCCCGATGCAGCGCTAATCCCGGCGCCCGTAAGTACCATTAGTCGAGGGTGCTTTTCAACGAACTCTGCCAGTGGTTCTGTCGCAACTCCACTTCGCGATGAGATTTTAATTGAGTCAGCCAATCTTGGATAACTTGAGCAACTTCTTCATATCTTTAAGCAGATGTGAAGGATTAAGGTCAAACGGAATCGCCATCATTACATTGCCTAAGGGATCGACCAAAAGTGCATCGTCTTGCTGCAGTGACATAGATTCAACCAGAGGCATCAGCTGCGTTTCCAGGCCACCAGTTATCCGCAACATCAGAGCAAGATCAGCGTGATCGACGCCTAAGGCCTCCAGCTGATTGACGTGACTGCCGAGCACCAAACGCTGTACTCGATTCGCATCCTTACCCAGTGCTAGTCGCGCCTGTCTTGTGTTGTAAAGAGATTTTTCACAGGTCTGATCACAGCGATCTCCCAGGCGATGCACCACAGTCCACTTGCCCTGCAGGGTTGATAGATTGATTTCCTTCTGATCGAGCTGCAGGTTGGTAAAAGGCTGCAGGACCACCAAGGGTTGAACAAGTGGCGCATGGTTTGTTGCCGCCCTTGGCAGAAACACAGCGCCTAATCCGTAGTACCAGATCAAAGCAAAGAAAAGCGGACCTAGGAAAAGTCCAAATACGATTAATAGTTTGGTACGGCTACTTTTAATGGATTGTGTCATTTTAGTTCAGTGAATCAGTCTGGCTCTGCGATGCCAGATAAGTCCAAAAATCAGCAGGGTCAGTGCCAGCCCCCACCACTGCACTGCATAGCCATAGTGGCGAGAGGCCGGAATAATCGCGGGCCGCCATATCCGGGTAAGACTGTCAGGATGTTGCTCATCGACCACCACCACAACCGAAGACAAAGCCCTATCAAGAGCTTCAGATAACGCTGCAAAATCATAATACAAGATCACCAGGGGCCACTCTATCTCGCCGGTGAAGGTGTGTCCCAGGGTAAAACCCTTCTGTGGCAGATAAAGTCGCCCTGCTAGCGGCATTACGATCTGAGGCGGTGGTATCTCTAGTTTTCGGTTTTTCGGTTTAGCTATCCAGCCTCGGTTTACTAGCAACACGGTTTTATCCTCAGACAATTGAAAAGGCGTGAGCACCTCATACCCCGGCTGGCCTTGATTCAGTCGATTATCAATCAGGAACGTCTTCTCCGTTAACCATTGGCCATTGAGTGTTACAGACTGAAAGTTTAAGTCCTGCCAGTTAGCTGGCGCGTGCGTCAATTCAACAACACTATTTTCTCCAGCCTCAGAGAGTGCCGCAATTTCCGCTTTTTCAAAACCTCGTTTCAACTGCCACGCGCCAAGGCTGAATAATAAAGCCAATCCGCTTACAAACAACCCGTAACTCAAACGTTTTGCACTTATAATGGCCATGCTGCGCGTGCCTGATCCATCAATATTCTGAAGCCAACCGGGCCCGGACTGTTAACAATTTAATTCTTCTGATGTTGCTATTCAAACTACTCATTGTCATCTTACTGATCTTTATTGTTGGCAGCCTGTTCACGGCGCTTTATTATCTTATTAAAAGTCCTGACAACTCTGCCACAGTGGTGAAATCTCTGTCGCTGAGGATCGGGCTCTCATTGTTCCTGATCATAATGATATTCGTCGGATCCAAGCTCGGAATCATTGAACCCCATGGCTTTGGGCAGTAAGCGTGCCGCTGAGCAACAACGGCTGGTAACAAAAAAACGCTGCCCAAGGCAGCGTTTTAAAGAAGCATCGGCTTATTGCCCTGGCTTATAAAATATAAACAAAAATAAACAAGCCCAGCCACACCACGTCAACAAAGTGCCAATACCAGGCGGCCGCCTCGAAGGCGAAATGACGGGAAGGTGTGAAGTGACCGAATATGGCTCGAATCAGAACCACCAGTAGAATAACGGCGCCCATGGTCACGTGAAATCCATGGAATCCAGTTAACAAAAAAAATGTCGAGCCATAAATACCGCTCGAAAGCGTCATTCCTTCATTGTAAGCATGCTGATATTCTACGGCTTGCAAATACACAAAGAAGAATCCCAACGCGACGGTTGCCGCCAACCCCCAAATGAATCGCGTCCGGTTGTTTTTAATCACGGCGTGGTGAGCGATGGTCACGGTCAGACCTGAGGTAAGCAGGATTACAGTGTTGATGAAAGGTAGCGGCCACCACCCCATATGAAAGTCACTTTCTCCCATGTTGGTAGGACCGTTGGTCGGCCAGATTTCATTGTATGCACTCCACAGCACACTGTGGGTGCTGGCACCAGAACCTTCCCCCAATAGCCACGGCACAGAAAATACGCGAGCGTAGAACAGCGCGCCGAAAAAGGCGGCGAAGAACATCACCTCGGAAAAAATAAACCAGCTCATACCAAGGCGGAATGATTTGTCTTCCCAGGCCGAATATTGGCCGCGCTCACTTTCCCTGACCACGGTACCAAACCAGCCGAACAGCATGACAACCAGAATCGCCACACCGGCAAACATGATCGTCATCCCCACGGATGTGCCGTTAAGATAGACGGCGAGGCCTCCTGTAGTCGTCGCCAGACCTACTGAGCCCACCAGTGGCCAGTAAGCCCCATGGGGCACGAAATAATGGTTGTCAGCAGTACTTGCCATCTATTTAACCTCTAATTTCAAAAAATTAAGTTATGTTCTAATTGATCTGCTTATCGGTGACGTCAAAAAAGGTGTATGACAACGTTACCGTATCCACATCTTTTGGCAGCTCGGGGTCCACTATAAATACCAGCGGCATATCGCGGGTTTCCTTCGCCTCAAACGACTGTTGTACAAAGCAGAAACACTCTGTCTTATTAAAGTAACTCGCTGCTCGTCCGGGCGAAACGCTCGGTACTGCCTGACCGACCAAGGGTTTTGCTAACTTGTTGGTGGCGACGTAAGTGGTGCTGTACTGCTTGCCAGGATGCACCATCATACTAGGCACTTCAGGCGCAAACTGCCACGGCGCGTACATATTAAGGCTCCCTGTAAATTCAACCTTCACCAGGCGTTCCTCGTCCACAGTCAACTGCGAAGCTTCGCTAATACTGATTGCGCCAGTCTTACCATTGAGCCCGGTAATATCACACAACACGTTGTAGATCGGCACCATAAGATAGCCAAAGCCAAACATCAGTACCGGCACCAGAAAAAGCACCGGTAATGTGATTTTACCGCTTTGCAGATTCATTCCACCTATCATCCGCCGGCGTTACCCACCAGATAAATAAAACCAAAATAGATAGCTAAAGCCACGGTCAGCAGGATCACTGCGGTAATTTTTACGCCTCGTTGCATTCGAATTTTGCTTGCAATAGTGCGCGGGACCGATGCTTAAATTCAGGTCCCGCGTTTTCACTACTTGATAATCGGTTGGTCAGTAAAAGTGTGGTACGGCGGCGGTGAACTCAGAGTCCACTCAAGGCCATGCGCACCTTCCCATACCTGATCGGTGGCCTTCTCACCGCCACGCAAGCACTTAAACACCACATAGACGAATATCAGCTGGGCAAAACCAAAGCCGAATGCTCCGATACTCGCAATCGCGTTAAAGTCTGCAAATTGCACCGCGTAATCGGGGATCCGTCGCGGCATGCCGGCAAGGCCGACAAAGTGCATCGGGAAAAATAACAGGTTGACGAAAATGGTGGATACCCAGAAATGGATCTTGCCCCACTTCTCGTCATACATATTACCGGTCCACTTTGGCAGCCAGTAATACACCGCTGCCATAATGGCAAATATAGAGCCCGGTACCAGCACATAGTGGAAGTGGGCCACAACGAAGTAGGTGTCATGGTATTGGAAATCCACCGGTGCCAGAGCCAGCATGACGCCAGAGAAGCCCCCAATGGAGAACATCACTACGAAGCCAATAGCAAACAGCATCGGCGTTTCAAAAGTCATTGCGCCACGCCACATCGTCGCAACCCAGTTAAACACTTTGACCCCAGTCGGTACAGCGATCAACATGGTTGCAAACATGAAGAACAGCTCTCCGGACAGTGGCATACCGACGGTAAACATATGGTGTGCCCACACGATGAATGACAGGAAGGCGATGGAGGCCGTGGCGTATACCATGGAGGAGTATCCGAATAGATGCTTGCGCGCGAAGGTCGGAATAATTTCGGAGACCACACCAAACGACGGCAGGATCAGGATATAGACCTCAGGGTGGCCAAAAAACCAGAAAATATGCTGGTACATGACAGGGTCGCCACCACCACCCGCAGTAAAAAAGGCAGTGCCGAAGAACTTATCAGTAAGCAGCATGGTGACAGCGCCCGCTAACACCGGCATTACCGCAACCAATAGATAAGCGGTAATGAACCAGGTCCAGACAAACAGCGGCATTTTCATAAATGTCATGCCTGGCGCCCGCAAGTTCTGAATCGTGGCGACAATATTAATCGCGCCCATTATCGAAGAAATCCCAAGCAGGTGGATGGAGAAAATCAGGAATGGAAAGGCCATGCCACCCTGCAACGAGAGAGGGGGATACAGCGTCCAGCCTGAAGCAGGAGCGCCGCCCGGCATAAAAAGTGTTGAAAGCATCATGCCGAATCCAAAAGGCAGGATCCAGAAACTCCAGTTGTTCATTCTAGGCAGCGCCATATCCGGGGCACCAACCATCATCGGTAACATCCAGTTGGCAAGACCAACGAATGCCGGCATGACCACACCGAAGATCATCACCAGAGCGTGCATGGTGGTCATCGAGTTGAAGAACTGTGGATCGACGATTTGCAGTCCGGGCTGAAATAATTCAGAGCGGATCACAAGCGCCATGGCGCCTCCAATGAAAAACATGATCAATGAAAACCACAAATAGAGAGTTCCAATATCTTTGTGGTTAGTGGTAGTGACCCAGCGCATTAACCCGGGAGCCGGACCGTGGTCGTGATGATCGGTTTCTGCTACAGCTGCGTTCATCTTTTTTTCCTCAAAATAAATATAGTCTATCTGTTCAAATCAGTGGGCTGGATCAGTTGGCCGCCATCACTTTTACGGGCGCCTTTTCAGCGTCTTCGGCCGTATCCTGGGGGGCTTCGGCTAGTTGCTTTTGTTCATTCTGAGCTTCAACCTGGGCTGCTAACCACTGGTTGAATTCCGCTTGTTCAACCACCTTAACAACCACCGGCATAAAGCCATGGTCACGCCCGCACAATTCCGTGCACTGACCCCGGTAGGTGCCTGTTTCATTCACCTTGGTCCACATGGTATTGATAAACCCTGGAATCGCGTCCTTCTTTATCGCAAATTCAGGCATCCACCAGGAATGAATAACGTCGTTTGCAGTAAGCAACAGCCTCACCTTGGTATCAACAGGGATCACCAACGGCTTATCCACGTCAAGCAGATAATTTTCTACCGAGTTTGGATCGATGCCGGAATCTAAACGCCGGGCATTCCGACTTTCTTCGGCCAGGCTGCTGAAAAAACTCACACCCGAATCGGGGTATTCGTATTGCCACTTCCACTGATAGCCCGTGATCTTGACCGTCAGCTCCGCATTGCTATCATCCTCTTGAGCAATCAAGGTGCGCGCTGCAGGCAAAGCCAGAACGATCAGAATGATAAAAGGGACGATCGTCCACACCACTTCCACCGCCACACTCTCGTGGAAATCAGCGGCTTTAGCGCCCTTGGATTTGCGGTGATTCAGAATGCTGATGAACATTGCGCCAAAGACTACGACCGCCACAACGCACATAATCCAGAATGCAAGCATATGCATGTCATAGACCTTATGGCTGATGTCTGTCACGCCCTTGGGCATATTCAGCTCCCAGTCGGCCAGCGCAGGTATCGACATCAACGACGCTATTACAAAGACAGCGGCTGAAAAACGGTTACTTGTACTCATTTGAAAAACAACCTCTGAAAATAGATTTCTAAATCTGTGTAAATCCGCTGAGCTTGCCGTAGTAGAAGTTATGCAGCAGATTCTATTATCCTCGTCACCACTCCACGGCGGCCATTCATGGGCCGATCACCCTGGTTTTTGGCAGTCCCGTTCCGGCAAAATGAATCAGTGGGCGATTATAGCGACAATAATCTCATCAATACATAAGACATCGGGCGTAACTGATTAATTTTGTTTATTCGTGCACCTTTATACAGAATCTGCCCATGACCAGCACTTTTGATACACCCCACGCCATACTCTGCTAGCCGGTCGGAGTAGTGGCCAGCATGTACTTTACCGCGCCCCAAACAGCGAGCAGAAAAACCAGCACAAACAGCAGTCCTGCTGCGAAGAAATGCCAGAATTTCCCGCTTTCAAAGTCGCGCCGGCGGTTTTTGTCCTTTTGCACCCCGAAAAACGAAGCAAATACGCTAGCAATCACACTTAAAAGAGTCACCGCCTGCTCGGGATCTTGTTCAGGGCCGCTCTGATCCCCAGGCCCATTTTTCCCCGGCTTGATATTCTCACCCATATCACATTGATTTAATTTAAAAACCAGGCGCGGATCGCAATTCTTGCATAGTGATCCAACAGCAGGAATGCGAATAGAGCGCTCAGATAAAAGATTGAATATCCAAACGTCTTCATGGCAAACTGATCACCTTCTGCGCGGTAAAGCTTGAGGGCGTAGTAGACAAACCCTATTCCCAGAGCGACAGCCCCCGCGAGGTAAATCGTGCCACTCATTCTGACCACAAAGGGCATCATGGTGATAATCACTAAGAGTATGGTGTAAAGCAGCACATGCAGCTTGGTCAGCGCTATACCATGAGTCACTGGCAACATTGGCACCTCAGCTCGCGCATAGTCGTCTCGGCGCTTGATCGCCAGGGCCCAAAAATGCGGGGGCGTCCATATAAAAATGATCAAGAACAGCAGCAGCGCTTCGCTGTGCAGTTCACCAGTCACCGCGGTCCAGCCCAGCACCGGCGGTGCGGCGCCGGCCGCCCCACCGAGCACAATGTTCTGCGGCGTGGTGCGCTTAAGGAACATGGTGTAAATCACCGCGTAGCCAACCATTGAGGCCAAGGTAAGGGCAGCGGTCAGCGTATTCACAAAGACTACCAAGATCAGCATCGAAAAGGCTGCCAAGCTGAGGGCAAACACCACCGCGTTGTAAGCACCAATGTTGCCCTGGGGCAGCGGTCTAGCCTGAGTGCGCTCCATTCTGGCATCGATTTCCTGATCCACCCAATGATTCAGTGCAGCTCCAGCGGATGCTGCCAACCCTATTCCAATCAGGCCCCAAAACCAGGCGTTAAAAGGGACCCAGCCTTCTGTTGATAAAAACATCCCCACCGCCGCGGTAAACAGAATCAATGCGACCACCTTGGGTTTGCATAGCTCGAGATAATCGCGCCAGTTGATCCGAGTCGCCGCCAACTCAAGCATTATCTGGCCCCGCCACCGCCTTAAATCTGTCGATTTCTTTACTTATCGCATCGGCCAAGCGCAGTCGCTCTTCTTCAGTCAGACAGTGCCCGATTTCGACCCATACCCCTGAGGCACCGAGCAGAAGTTTGTGTGGATACCATTGGTGGGTGGGTTTTTTTAAATGTACCCGGGTCCAGTAAAGTGGAAACACCCAGTCTTTGTTTTTACCGGGCTGCAGGTGGTAGATCTCTACCGCGCCTTCATTGATCCGCACTCTCTCAATATAACTCCCTCGCCGCTTAACCAACTCCATTAATGTGATCAGGATTCCAAGCTCCAATAGAGTAAACGGTAGAATCATCCAGAATCCAAGCCAAGCAAAGCGGAGCGCGATAGTCATGCTGACGATGATCAAAATCGCCAGCAACCATTTCCAGTTGCCACGATCGAACCCTGCGTTCGGTTTAATATTGAATTCGGTGCTGTTTTGCTTCACTGGTTGCTGTGGGTTAGAGAACTTTAGAGAGTACTGGTCGAGTCGGATGCTGGCGGACCGAGAGTTTATCAATTTGATTCGGAGATTACGCCAGCGGCTGTGAAAGTTTAACAAATTGAGTCGCATCCCAGGTCACATTACAATACCTGAAATCAATTTTCCGTCTATCGAATTTCCCCATGTCAGATGTCATCCTGGTCAAATCTGATTTTGACCGTTTCAGCGAATGGGAGGACGAATTTCGCAAACACGATATTCAGGCCATTCCCTGGGATGACATGGCCCAACACTGTGAGACCGTGAAGTATGCCTTGGTTTGGCAGCCGGAGCCTGGGGCACTGGCAAGTTTGCCTAATCTCGAGGTCATTTTTTCGGTGGGTGCGGGTGTCGACCACCTTAAGGGCGAAGGCCTGGTTCCCGCTGGCATTCCGGTGGTGCGCATGGTTGAAGATTCGCTTACCGCTGGCATGGTCGAATACATCGTCTATAACGTTCTGAGATTTCACCGCGAAATGCCGGTATACGAGCGCGACCAGGCTAATCAGATCTGGAAACCGCGCGTTCAGCAATCCGCTTGGGGCCGCACGGCAGGCATACTAGGGCTAGGCGTTTTAGGAAGTGCCGCGGCAGCCGCTTTGCGCAGACTAAAGTTTAATGTGATCGGCTGGAGTCGCACCGAAAAACAGGTTCGGGGGGTAACTTCATACGTCGGCCAGAATCAGCTTGGTATATTTTTGCAGAAGACTGAGTTTCTGGTGATTCTTCTGCCGCTCACGGACGCCACACACGGTATTGTTAACCAAACATTGCTTCAGCAACTTCCGCGCGGGGCCTTTGTGATCAACGCCGGGCGCGGACCATTGGTCAGGGATCAGGACCTACTCGCGGCGCTAGATCAGGGTCAGGTCGCAGCTGCCGCACTGGATGTGTTCAACCAAGAACCACTTCCTCCTCAAAGCCCATACTGGAAACATCCAGCAGTCACAATAACCCCCCACGTGGCCAGCATCACCTTGCCGGTGACAAGTGCCCATCATGTTGCAGATAATATCCAGAGGCACCGTGAGGGCAAGCCTTTGACCCATTTAGCGGATCTATCAAGAGGATATTAGGCGCACCTGAGTCCACAGCAAGTATTGCAATCTGCAACCTCCAGCCTTATTCTTTTAACAAACCGGCGGAGCTATTCCGCTATATTTACACTATTTCAGGGGTTATTTCAGACCCCTCCAATCAAACCGTTTCCAGGAGAACCAACAATATCATGAACCCTTTAAGAAGCGTATCAGGCACTATTATTACCGGATTTGTCCTGGCGGCGATATTGCTGCTGCTCGCAAACCTAGGTGCTCCAAGCTGGTCCATTATCGTCTGGCTACATGTGATCGCTGGCGTGATCTGGATCGGTTTGCTTTACTATTTTAATTTCGTCCAGGTGCCCGCACTCGCAGAGGCTGCGGCGGATAGCGGCGGACCAGGCGGAGCCGGCATATCCAAGTACGTCGCACCGAAAGCGCTATTTTGGTTTCGATGGGGGGCATTAGCTACTTGGTTGACGGGCGCAGGGGCGCTCTCCTACGTGGGAGGATTTGCTGCAAATTTTTTCGCGACAAATGGTGTAACCATCATTGGTATCGGCGCTTGGCTGGGAACAATCATGCTGTTCAATGTCTGGGTTTTAATATGGCCCAACCAGAAAAAAGTTCTGGGAATGGTCGACGCTTCAGAGGATGAGATTGCAAAAGCAAAGAACGTCGCGCTTTTGGCGTCCCGCACTAACACCGTGCTTTCGATTCCAATGCTACTGTGTATGGTCGGTCACGGCCACGGTATCGTCATATAGCGATCAGCTTCTTACCAGGCGGTGACCTGGTTCCGAAGAGCCTATAGCGAAGAACTAAAACGCTGAGGCGACTGTCGCAGCGTTTTTTGGTGAAATTGTCAACCAAAGGCCAGAAGTTTGATCGATCCTGACCGATTTCGTGAACTAATACAAAAGCGAATTGATGTGCTTTTGCCTAGCCGTGAAAAGAATAATAAAAGGACCAACTCCGTCGAACTGGATCAAACGCGGGTTGGACGATTGTCGAGAATGGATGCAATGCAGATGCAACAGATGGAGCTGGCGCTGTCACGCAGACAACAAACCGAACTTATTGGTCTCAAGCGGGCTCTTTCCCGATTGGATAGCGGCGAGTACGGCGAGTGTGAAGAATGTGGTGAAGAGATCGATCCGCGACGGCTAGAGATTGACCCCATCGCCACGCTATGTATATCCTGTGCACAACGAAAAGAAACCTGAGCCCCATGCGCAACCTGACTGAACTGCAGGTGCAGACACTACGGAGTAGCCATTATGTTTTTCAGCACCAAATCTGACACGATACCCAGCCCGGACAAATCTCTACCGGGCCGAGCCAGCGAGATGCAGGTCTCAAACCGTCATTACGTCAACGGTAATCCAATTAAGGCGCCTTTTCCAGAAGGCCTTGAAACCGCAGTGTTTGGCATGGGCTGCTTCTGGGGCGCGGAACGCAAGTTCTGGGTATTGGAAGGTGTTTATACTACCGCGGTGGGATATGCTGGGGGCTCTACCCCAAACGCAAACTACCGCGAAGTTTGTAGCGGCATGACCGGACACACCGAGGTAGTTCTGGTTGTTTTCGATCCCGGCAAAATAAGTTACCAGGAACTCTTATCGGTATTCTGGGAGTCTCATGATCCGACCCAGGGAATGGCGCAAGGTAATGATCGCGGTACGCAGTATCGATCGGCTGTCTACACCTATTCCAAGCATCAGTTGACCATCGCACAAGAGTCCCAGAATCAGTATCAACAGAAACTGAAGCAGGCCGGATATAAAGCAATCACTACGGAAATCAAACCCGCACAGAATTTCTATTATGCTGAAGACGACCATCAACAGTATCTGGCAAAAAATCCAATGGGTTACTGCGGGCTGGGTGGAACAGGCGTCCCTTGTACTCCAACATCGTAACGCCACACTCAACGACATAACCCAGACAATCGCGTGCTCCCGGCATTAAAGCCGGATGAGTAAACCATTACCACAATAACTTTATGAGCCCATCTGGAAGACATTTTCTACAAATACCTGGGCCCACCAATGTCCCTGATCGTGTATTGCGGGCGATGGATCTGCCCACTATCGACCATCGAGGTCCTGATTTTGCCCAACTAGGAAGAAGAGTCCTCGATGGCATGCAAACAATTTTCAAAACACAAGGACCTGTGTTTATTTACCCGGCATCCGGCACCGGCGCCTGGGAAGCTGCACTGGTCAATACTTTGTCGCCGGGAGATCGGGTGTTGATGTACGAGACGGGCCATTTCGCTTCATTATGGATGGAGCTCGCCACCCGACTCGGATTTAAACCAGAATTTATAAGCGGAGACTGGCGGCAGGGTGCAGACCCAGATGCAATCTGCGCTCGCCTGGAACAGGATTCCAAGAACCAGATCAAAGCGGTGTGTGTCGTCCACAATGAAACCTCAACCGGTTGCACCAGCCGCATTGATGAAATACGAGCGGCCATGGACCAAGCGAGTCACCCGGCGCTGCTTATGGTGGACACCATCTCCTCGTTGGGTTCAATCGACTACCGACACGACGAGTGGAGAGTCGACGTGTCCGTTGCCGGCAGTCAGAAGGGACTCATGTTGCCCCCAGGTCTGTCATTTAATGCGGTCAGTGAAAAAGCGTTAGCCGCGGCAAAATCGGCTACCAGCGCGAAGTCTTATTGGGCCTGGGACGCAATGACAGGGCCAAATAACGCTGGACTGTTTCCTTATACACCGGCGACTAACCTTCTTTACGGCCTGGCCGAGGCCATCGATATGTTGCATGAAGAAGGCCTCGAAAACGTATTTGCCCGCCATCGGAAACTGTCGGCGGCAACGCGCGCTGCCGTGAATACTTGGGGACTAGAAGTATTGTGCAGCAACCCACATCACTACTCTGACTCACTCACCGCAGTGCGGTTGCCACGCGGTCAAGATGCAGATCATTTTAGACAGGTTGTACTCGAGCATTTCAATATGTCGTTAGGCAATGGCCTGGCAAAACTTTCAGGTCGGGTCTTCCGTATTGGTCACCTCGGTGACTTCAGCGCGCTGATGTTAATGGGCACCCTTTCGGGTATTGAAATGGGCTTTGAACTGGCTGCGATACCATATCGATCAGGTGGAATAATGGCTGCCATGGATTGTCTATGCGGAAGAACACCCGCATTCACCAGCCTTAAAAAAGTAGCAAACGATTGAGGTCAATTAAAGCGAATTGGTAACACTTGCGCCGCCCGCACTCAATTTATCGGCATACCAGCAGGCAAAATTTCCGACGCTGGGCTCAAGCGCGGAAAACCGGCCCTGGCGCGCAAACGGAGAGGTCAGTCCTTGTTGCTGCGCTTCTAGAAATGGCAGGTCCTCCTTAAGTGCTGTATCGATTCGCTGGTAGTAGGCCTCAGCCCTGGCCTTGAAATTCGGCACTTCGAGAGAAGCTTGGGGAAAGCAAATAGTCTGCACCACATGACATCGGTCCACAGTGAGTGGATAGGCCTGGTACATCCAAAGCGAGTCGAAACATGCGGCAAATGTGAGATTTGGGTATATCCAGGTATAACGCGTGCCGGTCGCATTGCGTCCGCTCAGCCCGGGTGCAGTAGGCAACGCGTGTTGTCTGCTGTCCTCGAGTAGAGCCGCCGTGCCGTCGGTGACGCCAAACTGCGTTGTGTATTCCCCGATAACGATATCTACGGGGTCTGGCTCTCGATAATAGCCAGTGATTGAGTCCGGGTGAACATAGGGTAAATGGCAATACTCGTTGAAAACTTCGATAAACGACTTCCAGTTGCAGTCCACTTGAAATTCCCTGACTCTGGTGGATACTAGCTTTTCCAACAGCCATGGCGCATGTACGTCAGAAAAATCACCAAGCCACTCCTCAAGAGACGCCTGGTCTGGGTCCATACATACGAATACAAAACCATCTCGTGTGTCCAATCGAAACTCTACCAGGCCTAGACTTTCCGTACCTAATTGCTCGCAGGTTTCCATTCGGGGTGCCGAAATCAGGGCGCCCTCAAGATCATATGTCCAACCATGGAATGGACACACCACGACTTTACATTGACCCTCTCCCTGCAGCAGTTTCATGCCTCGATGGCGGCAGCTGTTAGCGTAAGCATGCAGCGCACCAGTTTCATCCTTCATGACCACGGTCGGCACTCCGGCAATTTCCAGGGCCACGAAATCTCCGGTTTTTTGCCAACGTTCTATCCTGCCTACCGCCACCCAGCTGTTCCGGAAAACCAGTTGCTGCTCTCGCTCCAACCAGGCCAGATCAGAGTAACACCTGGGCGGCAATGTCATCGCGCTCGAAACCGGAGGAATTACCTGGGTAAGCTCCTCAAGAATTTCAATTATATTGTCTCGCTGCATGGATCACTCCAGGTGTATTCACGTTCGTGCTCGGTTATAGTTTGCGCATTGGCGAGGCCGTTCCCTGGAGTTTATCTATAGTCGACATCCTCTCCTAGCCCTAATTTAAATCCGTTTAAGTTCCCCAATGACCCATCAGACAATAGACCTTAGAAGCGACACGGTGACCGTTCCCTGCACCGGTATGCGCCGGGCAATGGCATCAGCATCGGTTGGTGACGACGTTTATGACGAGGATCCGACGGTTAAGAAGCTCGAAGCAAAGCTGGCCGAAATGTCCGGTCACCAGGCCGGACTGTTCTTCCCCAGCGGCACGCAAAGCAATCTGGTTGCGCTACTGTCCCACTGTCAACGTGGCGATGAATATATTGTGGGCCAGGAAGCACATACATATAAATATGAGGGCGGTGGCGCTGCTGTGCTGGGCAGTATTCAGCCCCAACCCATCGAACACGCAGCGGATGGCACTATTCCACTGGAAAAAATCCGCGCCACAATCAAAGCCGACGATTTCCATTTCGCCCATACCCGCCTGCTGGCTTTAGAAAACACCATTGGCGGGCGAATTATTGGTCAAGACTACATCGCCAGCGCGGGCAGTTTGGCGCGTCAGTATGGCTTAGGATTTCATCTTGATGGGGCCCGCGTATTTAATGCAGCGGTAGGACAAGGCCTGCCTCTGGATGCAGTGACGAACCAGTTTGATTCAGTGTCTATCTGTCTTTCCAAGGGCCTGGGGGCGCCGGTCGGGTCAGTGCTGGTTTCAAATCGAGAGCTGATTGAACAGGCCAAGCGCTGGCGCAAAATGGTGGGCGGTGGCATGCGCCAAGTTGGAATATTGGCCGCAGCAGGACTTTACGCGCTGGAGAATAATGTCGAGAGACTGATCGATGACCATGCCCTCGCACAGTCTCTGGCATCACAACTCACCAATATCGAAGGACTGCAGGTCCGAGATAACGGCGCCAGCACCAACATGGTCTACCTTACGGATGTAGGTCGCGACAGTGAGGGATTCTATCAATGGTGTGACCGGCGCGGATTAAAGTTTGGTGGACGCGATCCTGTTCGACTTGTGGTGCACAAGCAGATCGATAAAAAACAAATAGACCACGCGGTCCAGGTGATTAAGGCGTACTTCGAGGCGAATTAGTCAATTGCGCGCTAACCACCGCTAGCCAGATTGAGAATGCCAAGCAGTTGAGGGCACGACCTGCCCGGTTACATTACCCTGACTGTTTTTAATTTCAGGTTGAAACCACTGCGCCAGTTGTGATGCCATGTCAGTATCGATTGCATCCAGTTTGTCGAGCAACGCGCCCAGCATGACCTCGCTGCCCCGCGCCGCGCCGTCATCAACTTTTAGCGCAAACCCCAGCCCTTGATCCGGCACGCATCCGCCATAAACTCCCTCGGCTCCAGTCTTCACAACCGCGCTACCTGCGCTATATTTAATCACTGCGGTGCAGCATCGCCCTGTGCCCGCTACCATCTCAGGATGTTGCCTCACCGCCTCGAGAATTCGCGTCATGGCCGCTGCGCGACCACCACCGACGTGGTCGATGTTTGCATAGCGGGAAAAGGCGAGCGCCAGCTTATCCATAGGCATGAAAATTGCCGGCAGTCCACAGCCGTCTCGTTCCCAATGCAGTGAAAAAGCATCGAGTCCTGTCAGTTCGCCGAAAACTTTCATCCAGGCCGCCTGGGTGGGGTGTTGATACTCACTATAGCCTTTGGTTTCGACACCCATGAACCTGGCCAGGGTCAACATTCCACTATGCTTGCCGGAACAGTTCTGATGCACCCTGGACGGCACTTCAGCGCGCGCAGAGAGTGTCCAAAAAACCTCATCAGAAAGCGGTCGACTCGCGCCACATTCGAGCGCATCGGCATCGAGCCCGAGTTTGGCCAACCAGTTTGTCACTGTCTGGGTATGAAAAGACTCCGCGTTATGTGAGGCGCATGCCAGCGCAATCTCTCTATTATCCAGGGCAAATTGATCCGCTGCACCCGACTCAACCAGCGGGATAGCCTGAAACAGCTTGATCGACGATCGCGGATAAATCATGCGGTCCGCTTGCCCAATGGAAAATACGGTTTTACCTTCGCTATCCAGCACTATCGCGCTGCCCCGATGACAGGACTCTACCTTGCCGCGTCGCATCACATTGACCAGCACCGGATTAAGCTCTGGAGAAATAGAGTTCATTGAATTATCGGACAATGGTGCCAGCTCGGGAGCTCAAGTTGTTTCCTAAAAATTGGCGAGCGCTCAATTCAACCGTCTACGCATCAGTATCGCGTCAGCCGGACAAAGTCCTCTGAACTGGGCGCTGCATCGGATCCCCTCAGGGGCGTCGGACCGCGTTACAACATGAAAGTCGTGGTGGTGGGAGAAATAGCGGTCGGCATCGATGGTTAACATCCAGATTTCTTCGTACCCCGTTTTCTTCGCGGCAAGATTCAAAGTAGAAACTATCTCTGCGGCCATGCCTTTACCCTGAAATGCTGGATCAGTCACAACCGAACGCAATAGCAATGATCCATCACAGTGTTCTAAACCCGCTGCAGACACTAACCGTCCTGCATCGTTAATACCCAGCAGCTTGAACCATTCTGCAGTTTCGACATCGCTGCTGGGGAGGCCAAATTGGTCCAACAATTGTCTCAACTGTTCCAGCTTTTCTGTTTTGAGCGTCTCAACCATGATCACAAAAAGTCTAACACGTCAGCTGCCGGATGTAGCGCTTCACAGTGCCCTGGACTGCTAGATGTTGTTAGACTTAACGCTCCTTCGAAACACAGATAATTAAACCATCACCTCTATGCGCACCTCTCAAATTCTGCTCGCCACGCTTAAGGAAATTCCTGCGGACGCGGAAATAATCAGCCATCAGTTGATGCTGCGTGCCGGCTTAATTCGGCGCGTTGCTGCCGGTATTTACAACTGGTTGCCACTCGGTATGCGGGTCTTGCGCAAGGTGGAAACAATTGTAAGAGAAGAAATGGATCGATCCGGCGCCCAGGAAGTCTTGCTGCCCGGCGTCCACCCGGCGGAATTATGGCAACAATCCGGACGCTGGGAGAAGTACGGCCCGGAACTGCTGCGGATCAAAGACCGCCATGAACGGGATTTCTGTCTCAGCCCGACCCACGAAGAAGTCATTACCGCTCTGGTTCGCAATGAAGTGCGCAGCTATCGCCAGCTACCGATGAACTTTTATCAGATTCAGACCAAGTTTCGAGATGAGATACGTCCCCGTTTCGGCATCATGCGGGGACGCGAATTCATTATGAAAGATGCCTACTCATTCCATGTCGATCTGCCATCACTGCTTGAAACCTATGATGTCATGTACGACACCTATGTCGCGATTTTTAATCGAATCGGCCTCGACTATCGCGCGGTGGTGGCGGATAACGGCAGCATAGGCGGTGAAGGTTCCCATGAGTTCCATGTGCTCGCGGAATCTGGTGAAGATGCCATCGTATTTTCTGACGACGGACCCTATGCCGCCAATCTAGAAAAAGCGACCTCGTCACCGCCGGGCCAGCGACCGGCTCCGGCAGAAGACCTGCGGCTGGTGGACACGCCCAACGCTAAAACTATCAAAGCGTTGGTGGAAGGTTTTGACTTGCCTATTGAGAAAACTATCAAGACGCTGGTCGTGCATGCCGCAGAAAATTGCGAGCATGAGCTAGTAGCTCTGCTGGTCCGGGGCGATCACGAGTTGAACGCGGTTAAAGCCGCGAGGCTGGAAACGGTAGCCGAACCACTGCGTATGGCCGAAGAAAGTGAAATCCGCGCCGCAATCGGCGCCGGGCCGGGCTCACTCGGACCAGTCAATATGCTGATTCCGGTTATTGTCGATCACTATGTGTCCACTATGAGCGATTTCGCCGCAGGCGCCAATATCGAAGACAAACATTACTTCGGCATTAACTGGGAGCGCGACGTGCCGCTTGGAGAAGTTGCTGATTTGCGGAACGTTGTGGAGGGCGATCCAAGCCCCGACGGCCGAGGCAAGCTGACCCTCGCTCGAGGTATAGAGGTCGGCCACATATTTCAGCTCGGCACCATGTATAGCGATGCCATGGATGCTACAGTTCTAGATGAAAAAGGTAAAAGCGTGTCCATGTTTATGGGTTGCTATGGAATCGGTGTCACCCGTGTAGTGGCCGCCGCCATTGAACAGAATCATGACGACAAAGGCATTATCTGGCCTGAATCAATTGCCCCATTCGATGTTGCCATCATACCGATCGCTTACAACAAATCTGAGCGTGTGCGCGCGGAAGTTGGAGACCTACAACAACAATTAGAGGAGGCTGGCTTTTCTGTCTTGCTGGATGATAGAAACGAGCGACCTGGTGTCATGTTTGCCGATATGGAGTTAATCGGCATTCCACACCGGCTGGTTGTGGGCGAGCGCGGGCTGGACAAAGGAGCGGTGGAATATCGCCACCGTGCCAGTGGACAGGAACGGGAAATCCAGGTTGAACAGCTGCTCGAAGTTTTACATGAGATCCGAGGTCATTAGATTTCTATTAAACAACTTTCAAGCTTGTTTCGATTAAGGTGATAAAAAGATGCTATATTCGTGCACAACAGAGGGTAATTTTCTGTTTTCGTGGGACGAGGTTTCAACTCCAGATTGGAAATTCGACCTAATGAATTTCCGCCCGCGGGCGGAAAAAGTTTGCAATAAAGAGGTACTAGAGTATGTCAGGTGAGTTGATAACCGGAACCGTAAAGTGGTTTAACGACTCAAAAGGGTTTGGATTTATTGAGAGGGAAGGTGGCCCGGATGTCTTTGTCCACTACCGTGCAATTAACGGTCAAGGCCGCAAAACATTGCGCGATGGCCAACAGGTGACTTTCGAGGTAACAGAGAGCCCCAAGGGCCCTCAAGCCGAAAACGTTACCGGACTGTAATCCAGTCAGGTTAACGGCCGCCGGAGACGGCGGCCGGCTACATTCGGCACAGGCAGTGGCGTCAGCTCGCCTCGCAATCGCTGCAATAACAACCAGCTCAAGATCAGGTTGCGGCATCAGGCCGCACCAGAATTAGAATTTAAATATTCGCGGCCAGCCTGAATAACATTAACCAATGTGTTGCTCATTGTAGCAGCAATTATCATTTTCGTATTGTCCTTTATCCTTACCCCTAGCGCCCACTTATGATAATCAATATAGGTGAAATGAGTCCACCGGACGCCTATTTCACGCTGACCCAAGCTGTTGTCCCCAGACCAATATGCTGGGCACTCAGCACAAACCGGGAGAGTGGTTTTAACCTGGCACCTTTTTCTTATTTCAACGCCGTGGCCAGTGATCCGCCGCTGATCATGTTTTCAGTGGGACTGCAACCAGACGGTAGCGATAAAGATACGCTGACCAATATTGAACAGCGTCCGGAGTTTGTGGTGAATATAGCCAGCGTCGATCAGCTAGCGGTATTAAATCAGACCTCGGCGACACTTCCTTACGGTAGTTCAGAAATTGACGCCGGGCAGATCGAACTTGCCGACGCAGAGGGTTTCAGTATGCCCCGGGTGGCTGACTGTAAATTGGCGATGATGTGCGAACGCTATCATATCCAGACCATCGGTAACCGAAAGCAGTCCCTGATTTTCGGAGAAATCAAATCGATCTATGTGGAAGATGGGTGCGCCGAGATCACCGACAAAGGTCGTCTCAAGATATACGCTGACAGAATCAAGCCGCTGGCTCGTCTTGGTGCGGGTGAATATGTCGCGTTTGGCGACATACTTGAAGCCAAGCGTCCCGATTAAGTTTCGCAGCACGACTTAGTCGTAATCCGCGCACAAAGGTTACCTGCACAGCAACTCGAGACCGAATTAAATTGCCGGCTTTAGACTTATTCGATCCTTTCAGGCGGCGGAAGCCGTTTCCATCAAACGACTGATATGTCCCAGCGTCTTTGCGGTGCCCGAGTAATCAACCAGAACACCATATGCTGTACTGTCTCTCACCAGTACCAGCGAGGGAAAGCCGTGAATGCCTAGTTGACGTACTTGCTGGATCTCGTTTTGATGCGCCTCATAAGTCTCTGGGGCATCCAGCTCATCTGAAAACCTGCTTCTATCAACACCGATCTCTTCGGCAATAGCCGCCAGGGTACTGAAATTCGAAGGATTTCGAGCATACAGGTAATACGCCTCCTGTATCGCTTTGATCATGACCGATTCAAACTTAAGATCCTGGTTTCTCGCCGCAATAACTGCTCGACAAGCGCGCCAGGTCGACCGCCGCGGCGCGCATCTTTCCCAGAACTCGAAGTTGAAACGGGTCCCGGGTACTCGTTTCTGAATGGTGGCCCAGGTTTTTTGCAGGTATTTCTGCATATCTTCCGGCATCGGCTCATCCGAGTCCGGCGCCAAACCACCAAGAAGTTGCTGCACCCGAAGCGTGCCAGCATAATCTTTGATCAGCGCACGTTTGAGAATTTCCCATGTCGGGGCAAATCCCCAGCACCAGCTGCACATCGGATCATGGGCATAATAGAGAGTAGTCCCTATGCCCGTTGTTGTATCGTTATTTGTATTCATATTCACTCCTATCGTCCTCCGCTTACGTCAATTAATGCTCCGGTACAGTACGAAGCTTGTTTGGACAGCAACCACACCACGGCGCCGGCCACTTCTTCTGCACGTCCACCCCGGCCCAGCGGTATGCTCGATCGCACTCGCTCTAGTCGCCCGGGTTCTCCCCCGCTGGCGTGCATTTCGGTATCAATAAATCCGGGACGAACAGCGTTCACCCGAATGCCTTCAGCCGCTACTTCCCTAGACAGTCCAATGGTCATGGAATCTATAGCTCCTTTGGACGCAGCGTAGTCTACATATTCATGGGGTGAACCGAGTCTGGCTGCAGCGGATGAGATATTTACAATCGCTCCACCCTGACCGCCCCGGCTCTTTGCCATATGACGCACGGCTTCCCGTGCACACAGGAAGCTGCCGCGAACATTGGTCGCGAATATTCGGTCTATTCGCTCTGCTGTCATATCCACCACATCCATCTGGGTCTCCAGAATTCCGGCGTTGTTCACCAATCCTGAGATTGGCCCCAGCAGCGAGAGCGCCTCATCGAACAGTTTACTCACCTCGCGCTCCTGGGATATATCTGCCTGTGTCGCGATGATGGATCCACCGTGCTGTCGAACTTCCTCGGCCACTTGTTCTGCTCTGGCGCTATTGGAAAGGTAGTTGAGCACTACCGAATAGCCATGCTGCGCCGCTTCCCGGCAAACGGCAGCGCCTATGCCGCGACTGCCACCGGTTACGATAAGGACAGGCGCGGTGTCCGACTCCCGATTTATGTTCACCTCTCATTCATCCGCTGTTCATGCCACACTGCAACAATTGCCAACTATATTTATATCATTTGTAATTCATGAATGTGAACAAAGCAATTAAACAATTTGTATCAGTTTGTAGCATCGCACTGCTGCTGGGAATTCCCTCGGCGTCTTACCCACAAGATTCTGCAGTTGAAGTCGAGGAAATCGATTTGAGCCGACCCTCCAACGAAGACGAGACCGAGGGTCTGTGGGATCAGACCAAACAGAAGACCGGCGAGGCTGCGGAATATTCCAAAGTCCAAGGCAAACGAATACTCGACAGCAGCAAAGAAGGTTTGGCCAAAGGCACTGATGCCGTCGTGACAGGATCAAAGAAAGCTTGGAACGCCACCAAGGAAGCCAGTAGCAAAGCGGTAGACTACACCGTAGAGAAAACCAATCAGGCCGGCGAGGCCATCTCTGACACGTTTAACAGCGAGCCCCAGGGCCATGTTCCAGTGACCGAACGAAACACAGATACATCACAAACCAATTAACCCAAACCATCACACCTTTCGGCCAAGCACAAAACTACTTGACCCTTGTTCATCATGGGCAATGATCTCCAGTTCTGTAAATACCTTGCTAAGTTCCCCGTAATCCACCACGAACGCCGGATTGAAGCCCGGATGTGATTCCAGGTGTTTTGGATTAAAGGTCTTGTAGAACAGAATCCCTCCCGGATTGAGCGCTGAGACAAGATCATCGAATAGCGCCCTGTTCAGATAGCGGACCACTGAAATCAGGTCGAAACTGTTAGCCGGCAGCGGATAATGATCAAGATCCACGACCAAGGGTAGTAACTGAAGTTTCAGATTATTTGCCTCGCGCAGACAAATCTTCAAGCCCTCGATTGATCCATCGGCGGCCACGACGTCGTACCCCAGTGAGCAAAGATAGAGGGCGTTAGCCCCCTTGCCACAGGCAAGTTCGATCGCAAGGCCGGAACCCGACAAAGCCTCTTTATTGTTAACCAGCTCCGGTTCGCCCTTTAACACGACGACCCCATCGCCCTCAAGATACTTTCTGTTCCAGCGCTCTGTGTCTGCGGGCATCGTTATGACTCATTCCACACATCGGCAGAAACCGGATGTCTAAAGTTTCTGACTGAATGGTCGAACCTCGACCTGGTCCCCTGGTGATGCGCCCTCAGAGTCCGAAGGGAGGACAATAAAACAGTTAGCGACGCTCATGGAGTGCAGGATTCCGGATCCTTGCTCACCAGTGGAACTGACTAAGGTCTGTCCGTCCGGTGTTGTACTCAAAACACCGCGCTGATATTCAACCCGTCCTGCCCGTTTTTTCAGAGTAGAAGTCAAGGGCACCATTATCTTCAGAGGCGCGGCATGCAGTTCCCCGGAAAGCTTTCTAATTGCTTCGCGAACAAAGATCTGAAACGTCACCATCACCGATACAGGATTTCCGGGAAGACCGAAAAACAGACTTTCACCCACCTTACCGAATGCAAGCGGCCGGCCGGGTTTAATCGCTACCTTCCAGAAACTAACCGCGCCCATTTGATCCAGGGTCTGCTTGACGAAATCGGCATCTCCAACCGACGCTCCGGCGGAGGTCAGCACAATATCCGCGCAGCCAGCCGCGTCGCTAAACGCCTGAGCAATCGCTTTTTTATCGTCGGGCACGATCCCTAGATCCACTAGTTCAACGCCTGCTTCAGTGAGCATCCCAAACAAGGTATACCGATTGGAGTCGTAAAGCTCGCCAATCTCCAGCGGTTGACCCACTGAACGCAGCTCGTCACCATTGGAGAAGAAAGCGACCCGTGGTTTTCGATAACATGGCAGCTCGGAAAATCCCAGAGACGCCGCAAGCCCCAAGTGTGCTGGACCAATTCGAGTGCCACGGGCAATCGCCACATCGCCCAGTTGGAGGTCCTCGCCAGCCTGGCGCACATTACTCCCTGGTTTTTCTCCTGGCTTTACAGTGATTTGTTCTCCCTCGCGCCGCACGCGCTCTTGTGTGACTACGGTATCACTGCCTTCGGGCATCACTGCCCCGGTCATGATCCTTACGCACTGACCAGGCTGTATCTGGTTTACAAATGGCTTGCCCGCAAATGAAGCCCCCACAACTTCAAACATCAACGGGTCCTCGTCCGGCAAGTCGGCGCCCATCAGTGCGTAACCATCCATTGCAGAATTGGTGTGATTGGGTACTTGAATTCGGCTAAGCACGTTTTCAGCGGTCACCCTTCCCAAGGCGGTGCGCAGAGCAATGGTTTCAATCTGGCTGACCGGTATCACCAGCCCAAGAATGCGCTGGGTTGCCTCATCCGCGCTTATCGACTTCGGATCGAAGTCACAGCTCGGCCCTTGTGCCGATAGTGGCTGGCTTTCAATTTTCATGCGGAATTTTCATGCTCGGTACCTTGTTGGACGATTAATATCATTGACCATAGTCGTGTTTCGATCAGACAGCACGGTTCCAATCACCGGTCTTGCCACCGGATTTATGCACCAGTCTGATATCCCGCATTTCCATACCTCGGTCCATTGCCTTGCACATATCGTAAATAGTCAACAGCGTTACCTGCAATCCAGTCAATGCCTCCATTTCCACACCGGTTCGCTCAGATGTCTCGGTACAGACCTCACAGCGCACCGCACTGTTGTCTGCATCCAGCTCCATATCTATAGTGATTCGGGTCAACATGATTGGATGACATAGTGGTATCAGCTCGGCTGTTTTCTTCGCAGCCATGATGCCTGCAACGCGGGCCACCGACAGCACATCTCCTTTCTTGTGATTTCCCAGCCGGATCAACTCAAGGGTTTCCGGCCGCATACTGATCCAGCCCTCGGCTATTGCTTTGCGTTTGCTTACAGCCTTGTCACCCACGTCTACCATGTGAACTTCTCCTTGTTCGTTAAAATGGGTGAGTTTTCGATTATCATTCATCGTCGGTGAATACAAGTTTGTATAAGCGTGTTATTGTAAGATGAATTTCTTCACCGGGCATCACAAGGCAGGCGGATTATTGCCGGGTCGCTTGCGTTCCTCATGCAAGATCATTCCATTGTTTTCTCCATTTTTCTGATTTTTTCCGGCGCCGCGCTATTGGCGACGGTTGCGCTTTACCTGCGCCAGGCAATGCTGATCGCCTACCTCTTTCTGGGTGCGATTTTGGGACCATGGGGTCTCAAATTAGTCACCGACGCGGCGTTGATTCAGGATATTGCCGAAATCGGCATAATCTTTCTGCTTTTCCTGCTAGGACTTAACCTGTCGCCAAGAAAATTGCTGCACCTGCTGCGTGAAACCACTCTGGTTACGGTGTTTTGCAGCCTGGTATTCAGTGGCGCCGCAGGAATGGTGGCGTGGCTGTTTGGCTTCAGCCTTATGGATATTCTGATCATCGGGGTGGCAGCGTCATTTTCCAGCACCATTATCGGGCTTAAACTGCTGCCTACTACAGTGCTGCACCACCGTCACACCGGCGAAGTGATCATTAGCGTGCTGCTGCTGCAGGATCTGATCGCCATTGTCACGATGCTGGTTATCCAGGGACTGGGTAAGGGTGGTGTCCCGTTCGCCGAAATTGCCCTGCTACTGGTGGTATTGCCTGGCGTCTGTGCAGTGGCGTGGTATGGACAAAAATGGCTGTTGCTGCCGCTGTTTCTGCGATTCGACCGGATTCAGGAGTATATTTTCCTGCTTTCTATCGGCTGGTGTCTTGGCATCGCACAGCTGGCTCAAACTGTCGGGCTTTCCTATGAAATTGGTGCTTTCATTGCGGGTATCGCCATTGCCACCAGCCCGGTGGCGCTGCACATCGCAGAAAGCCTTAAACCCTTGAGGGATTTTTTCCTGGTTATGTTTTTCTTCGGACTGGGGGCGGGCTTCGATCCCTCCGCTGCCGGTAACGTCGTGGTGCCAGCATTTATCATTGGTGTCGGATTATTGTTGCTGAAACCGGCGGTGTTCAGAATGGCCTTGGTAAATCAGTCAGAGTCAAATCGACTGGCTTGGGAGACTGGGGTGCGACTAGGTCAACTCAGCGAATTTTCGTTATTAATCGTGTTCGTTGCCTTGACCAACGGCGTAATATCCAAAGATGCCGCCTATCTGGTGCAGATCGCCACACTACTGAGCTTTATCGTCTCGGCATGGTTTATCGTATTGCGCTATCCAACGCCCATTGCTGCCAATGAAAAACTTCGGCGAGATTGATTGTCCCAAGGGCTGATCCTTATCTTCATTCCTCTCAGAAAGTTCTTATGCCCAATACCATTGCTCTCACTGGCGCCAACTTTAAACAAGTGGTCGATAATAACGATCTGGTCATTGTCGATTTCTGGGCCACGTGGTGTGGTCCCTGTAAGAGCTTTGCACCGGTCTTCAGCGCTGCCGCTGATAACAATCCTGACATCGTATTCGCCAAGGTCGACACCGAAGCAGCCCAGGATCTGTCCAGTGCGTTTCAGATCCGTTCTATTCCGACACTGATGGTATTTAAAGAACAGATAGTCGTGTTTTCACAGGCCGGCGCCCTACCCCCCGGCAATTTCGATGAACTCATCGCGCACGCCAAAAAGCTGGATATGGACCAGGTGCGGGCGGAAGTTGCCAATCAGCAGACTTCAGCCGATACCTGAATAAACTGGTATGCCAGCGCTCTAGACACTGCGCCAATGCGACAAAAACAGACGTGGTTCAACTCTCTTCAATCCCTGGAAACAGTTCGGCAAGCGAGATGCTGACCGCCTGCAGGGTTTTACCGCTAGGACGATCGATTACCACTGCGGCCAGACCCAGATTCTGCAACTGCCAGTCCTGTTCCAGTTTGAGAGCATGATCACCTTGATACAGGCCGGTTGGTAACGCCGCGGCGCGAACCCAGTGACGCACCACAAAATCGTGGTGTAGTGTTTTCCCGCTGTTTTCTCCACTACCAATGGGTCGACTGATGTCGTTTTCGTACACCGCTATGTAGAGCTCGGCGACGTCAGCGGTATTCTCAATATTAAACGCAGCCGAAACCTGTCCGTTCTCACTGGCGTTCAGATCCATCTTGATCGTAACCGCTGCAATTTCTGCATTTGCGCTCTGGATGGCCTGCACCACTGCTGAAGTTCCGCGTGTTTCGCGACCACTGACCGCGAATTGAGGCGTGTAGATACCGCGCTGCTTATTGATCGCCGCTAGGTCGCGCTGGCGCTCGGTAAATTCGGGGCGTGAAAACGGATCTTCCCACCCGAGGTAATTCCAGTAATCCACATGAAAGGCGAGAGGCACCGCATGGAATTCGCCGCTGAGTGCATCACCAAGCTTGCTGACCCACTGATCTGCCTGCGGACAGCTGCTGCAGCCTTCAGAAGTATAAAGTTCCACTACCGGAGTCCGATACACGCCGCTGGCCACACTTACTTTTCCGGCAAAAGCCGGTAGTTGTATCGCTGCGGTGATCATCGCAGTCATTGCGATGGCGGCAAGCCGTTTAATTAAATAAGTCGAGGTATTCACCATAACCTTGTTGCTCCATCTCCTGTTTGGGTATGAATCGCATGGCAGCGGAGTTCATGCAGTATCTAAGACCCGTCGGCGCTGGACCATCCTTGAACATATGCCCCAGGTGAGAGTCGGCCACCTTACTGCGCACTTCGGTGCGCGGCAAGATCAGCTTGAAATCTGTTCGGGTTTTCACGTAATGCTCATCGATTGGCTGGGTAAAGCTTGGCCAACCTGTACCAGAGTCGAATTTGTCGTTCGAGGAGAATAAGGGTTCCCCACTTACGATATCCACGTAAATGCCTTCTTGCTTGTTGTCGTTATATTCGTTTTCAAAGGGCCGTTCAGTGCCCTCGCGCTGAGTGACCTGATATTGAATATCCGACAGCTTTTCCCGAATCGATGCGTCATCGGGTCTGATGTAGCGTGTTTTTTCTTCAGTTGTCATAGGTGCAACATGCAATGGTTAACAGCGCCCCGACACTAAACTAATTCAGTCTCGCGCTCCAGTTTCTGATCGCCACCATATGACCCAGACCAGGCGTTTAAGTTCAAGCTATCAGTGTCCCAGATAGGCATGCAGCTCACTGATATCGGACAGCACATGGGGCGTATGTTTACCCAGTTCCTGTTGGTTGTGGGCGCCGGTGAGAACACCTATGGACAGTCCAGCTCCAGCGTTTAGTCCCATATGGATGTCGCGCGGGCTATCTCCCACCATGGCCACCACATTGGGTTCGACACCCAGGCTGTGCGCAAATGCCAGCACCATTCCCGGTTCTGGCTTGACCCCATGCCCACTGTCGGCACCACAGATAAAATCAAATAAATCATCAATACCAAGCCCTTTCGCCATACTGCGGGCCTGACGCTCGTCATCCATGGTAGCAATGCCTAGCGCATATCCTTGTTTCTTTAGTTCCTGAAGGCAGGGGCGCAGAGACTCCGTAACGGGAATATACTGGCTGGCACTCAGTTTAAATGCGCGCATAATTTCAGTGGTTTCTATTTCACTCAAGGAAAAACCGAGCAATTCATTCCAGCTTTGGATAATCTGCCGATTACTCCCTGCGGCAAGAACGGAATCAGGCTGCCAGGCCTCGGATTCAGCGATGTAACCACCATGGGCGAGCAATGCGTCGGCACTGAGCCGACCGTCAGATTTTTCGGCAATTTGAGCCGCCGCTGCGCGGTAAGGCGGTAACCAGGTACGGTTAAAATCAAGTAAGGTGCCATCTTTATCGAACAGAATGGCCTTAATTGTCACTGTCATCGCGCGCTGCTGCCTTGTTTCGCCACCGACGGAACCCAGCAATAACCGTCCGGATCCAGAAGAAAGCACTCTCTTAGTCCATGTGGCTTATCGGTGGTGGATTGCAGCACAACATATCCTGCGGCCACTGCGAGCGCTTCCGCTTGGTCGGGGTCAACATCATAGAGCCGCAGTTCAATGCCTGCGCCTCTCGGACCGTTTTCCGGCAATAAAGAAGGGAGCGGGTTGTCCGAGTAGGTGTGGTCTGCATGCAGTTGCAACAACATCTGACCATGACCCAGGATCGCATAATCCGCTGATTGTCTCAGCACATCGAATTTCAGTACCTGACGCAGAAATTCGGTATTGGTCGACACATCCCTGACCAGCAAATTGATTCCAAATCCGCTTAGTGTGCGACCGAAATCATCGGCCGAGATTGCTTCATAGTCGATTTTCACAGGATTTTGTCTTATTTATTAAGCTGTTACTCAGGCTTCATGGTCAATAATCATGCCCTGATCCTGAAATTATCCTTACGGTATTATCCGTGCCTAGAGAAATTCGACGCAAAATTACCATTATTCGCTGCAAATTGTTAAAAATTAACGAAAACTTGTATAGAATACCCTCATCGGGGGAGGTCCTGAATAAAATAATTGAGGTGAATTTGAGGGAATTTCGGGGGCTATGAGCTACTTTGAAGAACAATTAAACGCGGATCAGAGCCTGCGCGAACTGCGTCAACTGATCGAAAGCATCTATGGCTGGATGGAAAAGAATCGGTTCCACAGCCACAGAACGGTGGAGCGGTTCGAGCATGTGCGCACAAGTCTTGATGACAAGCATCGAAATGTTCTGTTCCTTGCTGAATTTTCTCGCGGTAAATCCGAACTGATCAACGCCACCATCTTCGGCGACCAGGGTAGCCGTATGCTGCCTTCTTCTCCAGGACGTACCACACGGTGTACTACGGTCCTGCAGTATGAGCAAGGGGCACTACCTTCTATTAAACTGCTTCCAACCCGTTCTTCTGAGGGCACCGAAAGCATGCCGGTTTCGATGCTGCTCAAAGACGAAGCAGCTTGGCATAGTACCCTGTTCTCATTGAGCGATAAGGCCCAGGCAGCCGAAGCGTTTAAGCAAATTGCAGAAGCTGAATTGGTTTCATCGGAAATCGCGCGATCATTGGGATTCGTCGATGATATCGAAGACGAAGGGCTGGTCGACGTGATCAATGGCCAGATACCTATTCCTAAATGGCGCCATGCCATTATCAATTATCCGCACTCCCTGCTTAAACAGGGTCTTCGTATCATCGATACGCCGGGACTTAACGCGCTGGGCGTGGAGCCGGAGCTTACTTTGCAAGCGCTCGAAAGTGCCCATGCGATTGTGTTCGTGTTATCCGCGGATACCGGAGTAACCCGCTCTGAGTTGGAATTGTGGCGGGATTATGTTCGTGAAGGAAACAAGGAAAATATAATTATTGTGCTCAATAAGATCGATCTCCTGTGGGATGAACTCAAGAGCCGTGTGGAAATTGATCACGACGTCAAAAAGCAAATTAAGGATGTTTCGAGAATTCTAGGAATCCCAAAAGAACAGGTATTCCCCGTTTCAGCCCAAAAAGCAATGCTCGGTCGTGCCAGAGACGACCAGAAACTGATCAAGGCCAGCGGCATTCAACGTTACGAGCAGGCGCTAGCGGACACGATCAATTTCACCAATCAGCGCAGAATCGTGGGTCGCGCCATTGATGAGCTGTCGCCCACATTGGGCGCGATCCGAAGTGTGCTGAAGAGACGAATTAATGATACCGCGGCTTATATTGACGAGCTTCAAGGTATCCACGAAAACCAGATCAGCGTGGCCCAGGTCAGCCTGCAGAAAGTAAAGCGCGATGTTAGAAAACATAATAGAGCTCGGAAACGTATTAACGCTCTAAAGCTGCAGCTGCGCGAAGGCTATACGCGCTTTGTGCGTCGCCTGGACCTGGTATATCTCGACCGTATGATTGCCTCCTATCGATATGAAATCAGCAATCAGTTAACCACCCCGGGACTGCAACGGGAAATGAATGATTTTCACGTGGCGGCCATTGAACGATTCAAGAAAGCCCTTTCCTACATGATCCGACTGGAGAAAAAGATCAGTCACACCTTTAAAGAGGTAGAAAAAACTCTGGACGTCGATGGACTTACCGTGCGTAAGATCGATCCGGAAATCTACATCGACTCTTTGAAAAAGTTTCAGGCTAGCCACAACGAGCACAGTACCGGACTCGGCATGATCATGACCGAACAGCATATCCTCAGAGACCGTTACCACGGTGCCGTTATGAGCAGAATCCGAAATCTTTATAAACAGACCCGGGACGATGTCGATCGCTGGTGTAGAACAGTACTGGTGCCTCTGGAGCTGGAATTGAAAGACCGTGCCAACGAGATTAAACGCCGGCACGCCAGTCTTGAGCGAGTCTACAATAAAGATTCAAAGTTACAGGACGAAATCAGCGATCTCGAAGCGCAGCTGCAGCAGTATCGCCAGCGACTCACCACTATGGAGCATTTCTTACGCAGATTGTCCGAGTGCGGCGAACTCAATACCCGCTACCCGGGAAATGTTATCAATCTGCACCCCCCTGCGGCGACCAGCAAATCAGCTTGATCCCAGATCCGTTTTATTGAATTCAATTGTCTTCAACTGAGCGGCTAAAGCGACATCTGCGCACGTCTTTGATCGCATCGATCCGAGCTTGTCGCACCGCATGCTTGATCTGCTCGCCGCTTCCTCCGTCTTTAAAACTGCTCGAGATCCTGCCGCTGTCCACCAGCGCCGCGGCGGTATAATATTTGAGCAGCGTATCACCCTGAGGGTACGGATCGTCCTCGCTACCGAGTCGGCCACGCATATCTGCCGCGCAGCAAGTCACGAATGCACGCACCTCATCGGGTTTTCGAAAGCTATCCAGCGCTTCCAGCAGTTTCAGCACGGTCGCCGGTTTTAACTCATTCATACGGTGCATCAGCAAATGGTGTTCACACACTTTGAGTGCCAGTTGGCGGTAAGCAGTTGGCACGCGCAGCCGATCACAAAGCGCTTCCACCGGCGCCCTACCACGCTTTTCATGCCCACGGTGGGCTGGCAATTGACTGTGTGGCGTCAGCGCTTTTCCAAGATCATGCACCAATACCGCAAACATCTCTTTTCGGTTGGCATTGGCTCTGGCAGCCGCGTCCAGAACCATTAATGTATGCAGGCCACTATCAATTTCGGGATGATACTTTGCGGTCTGCGGCACCCCAAACAACGCCTCGACCTCAGGTAAAATCACGGCTAGGGCGTCAGCATCCCGAAGTACTTCGACGAATCGTCTGAATCCAGCATAGCCAAGTGCGGCGTCCAACTCCTGCCACACGCGCTCCGCTACCAGCGCATCCACCTCTCCGGAAATGGCCATGTCTTGCATCAGTTTCAAGGTATCTTTAGCCACCTTAAAATTCTGCTGTGCAAAGCGCGCGGCAAATCTGGCCAGCCTCAGAACACGGACTGGATCTTCGACAAAAGCAGGTGAGACATGACGCAACACGCGATTTTCGATATCCAGCTGACCACCCCATGGGTCGATTAAGTTTCCCTCTTGATCCTGGGCCATGGCATTGATGGTTAAATCTCGCCGCATCAGATCCTGCTCCAGGGTCACGGTTGGATCACTGATAAACGCAAATCCATGATAGCCTGGCGCGGTCTTACGCTCAGTGCGAGCCAAGGCATATTCTTCTTGGGTCTGTGGATGCAGAAATACCGGGAAATCCTTGCCGACCGGTCGGAATCCTCGCTCGATCATCTGTGCCGGCGTTGCGCCAGTCACCACCCAGTCGCGGTCCTTGACCTCGAGCCCCATGAGCTGGTCACGCACTGCGCCACCCACCAGGTAGATAGACAGATTTTCGGTCACGGAATTCATGGCGCGATTATGACTGGTTTTACACTGTTTTTGCTTTGGCCTGTTACGCCGTGCAGCGGTTAATATTACGCCGTAGAAGATCCTAATAATTGGTCATGCCACGAATTACAAAATTGCTGCTGTCATTGTCGGTCTGTATTTCCCTGTCGGCGTGTTCGCAGCTCAGTTATTACTACCAGGCTGCGAAGGGACAAGCTCAGCTGCTGAACAAACGTCAACCGGTCGAGGACCTGCTGGCGGCGGCGTCAACACCATCGAAATTAAAACAACAGCTTACTAAATCCCAGAAGATCAGACGCTTCGCGGTGGAACACATGGGGCTAAAGGATCACGGCGGTTTCACCCAGTATGCCGATCTCGGTCGCACTCACGCTGTGTGGAATGTCGTCGCGGCGCCGGAATTCTCCATCGAGCCCCGGACCTGGTGCTTTCCGATCGCAGGCTGTGTTGCCTACAAGGGTTTCTTTGAACAGGAAATGGCGCTGCGCGAACAGGAAAAATTGCGCAGTCAGGGTAATGATGTCTTGGTATATGGGGTTTCCGCCTACTCCACCCTGGGTTGGTTTGACGATCCACTACTGAATACGTTCATCCACTATTCCGATACTGAACTGGCAGCCCTGATTTTCCACGAGCTGTCGCATCAGGTGCTTTACATCAAGGACGATTCTGAGTTTAACGAAGCCTTTGCCACTGCGGTAGAGCATGCAATGCTGGAAAGCTGGCTTCGAAGTCAGGGCAATAACGATCAGATCCAGCAGCTTGCCGATCAGCGCCTCCGACATGGGCGCATTACTGAACTGATCCTTGACTTTCGTCAACAGTTAAACAGCGCCTATGTTGGTGAGCAGCCGGCTCAGGACAAAGTCCGCCTGTTTGAAGAGATGAAACGACGCTATGCTGAAATACAATCACAGGCAGAGGGCACGCGTTACTATGACTGGTGGTTCTCCCAGCCACTGAATAATGCCTATCTGCTTACAGTGTCCACCTACTTTAGGCTGGTCCCAGCATTTAGCAGAATGATCAATCAAGAAGGAGGTGATCTTCTAGCGTTTTTTGAATCTGCTAAAGCGCTTTCTAAAAAAAGTAAGAGCGAACGTAGCCTTGCGCTAGAAAATTATCTCCAGCCATCATCCTGAAAAACGCTATCAACCGTCTAAGGTTGAAACATCACAGGTTTTATTTTCGCTACTAAGATCGACGACGTCCAACGATCCTCGGCATGCCTGCGAACACCAGCAGCATGACCAGATACAGCGCACCACTTACTGGGTCTCTGCCATTCACATACTCGCTAATGGTCAATCCTCTTAGAGACAGAATCAGGGTCGTTTCAGCGACCAATAATAGACCAAGCGCAATTGCACCAGAGTAAAAGTATTGCGTGCATAGCGTCGCAGGAAAGCGCCGTACAATCAGACGTGCTGAAAATACAATGACGGCCAGCATGATCGGCGCTTCAATCATTTCGGCCAGCCGCTCCCCAACCTGTGGTACCAGCCACAACACACGGATTGGACCCAAAATAAAACCCGCTCCAAATACGAGAAAAAAATAGGTTACTCCACGTAATACAGTTTTCAAGTCAGCGCCCGCTGTCGGCTACTTATAGTCTCCGGGAAGACTACCTTCAGAGGATTTCTGAAACTGCGGCAAATCATCATTGATCTCATAAAAATCATTCTTCTCCGCGACAAAGATATGGCCTATGGTACGCAGACCCGTCGGTGCATCGATTGATCCCGCAACAATGCCCGTAGCATCCTGATCGAAAGGCTCCCAGAACAAGCTGGAGCCACACTCGTGGCAAAATCCACGCCGCGCGATGCTTGACGTCTCATACCAGAAGAGCCCTTGATCGCAAATAATGTGTAAATCCGACTTTCGCGCTTTTGAGTGTGGCCCAAAGTTTCCATGCAGTCGTTGACACATGCTGCAATGGCAATTCACCACATCTCGGAGCGGTCCTGTGATTTCATACCGCACGGCGCCGCAAAGGCAGCCTCCCGTCTTCATAATGATAGACCCCAGATTTAAGTTTGATTGATGAATTTAGCCTAACGCAAAACCGTGACAAAGCTTTTAGTATGTTTTCGCACGCAGCCTTTTTATAGAAAACTTTAATGCTTCGTTACCTTGTGCATCGAAGCAACTACAAGATAATTCTCCTGAATTCTTGGGCGGCGTTCCGCTGCTTGTAAATCCTTCTGCCCGGCATGCGTCCGAACACAGTGCGCTATCCGTGGGTGGTCCAAGATTTCCGACGCTGAACTGGTGCGTGACCACAAGAAGCAGAAGTAGCAGCGTCGCAGCTGCCGATAACGCGAGATGCACCCGGTTTAAAGCCGGGTATGATTCTTGCCTTTGTCCTGCCCGATATGCAAGCGTCAGGAGCCCGGCCCACGAAGCCAGAAAAACAAGCGCAAGTATCGACACCAGTCCGGTCCCGACTGCTTCTGGCCAAGGATTATCGCCAAGTACAAATAACCAAAGTGCGCCTGCAAAAATGCCAAACAGCGCTATTGAGACAATACCTGAAGCAATCAATGCCGGCACAGCAAATATCAACATGTACAGGTATCTCTTTTTCACGGTAAATATATACTCCTACGTAATTTTTACTAATTATTCTGGCAAAAGATTGTAGGGGTTCAATTCTAATTCCAACAAACTCACTATTCATTCGTTGTTCCAAACCTCTAAAGCACTCAAAAGTGCATCAGTATCAAGATTTTGATCAATGATCTCTGATTTGTTATCTAATAGATGATTGAGCAGCTTGACTACGAAGTCTCGTTCAGCACTATCGAATTCAGAAAGAAAACTCTTCTCCATTGCCCCATAGCTGATGTGGAAAAGAAACTGATCGATATAGTAATCTTTTTCCGTGCTCTCGATACACAGTCGTACCAAGGCAGGGAAAAAGTATTTAAATCCTTGTAGGCTTACAAAACAAATCGGATCCCACCCAGGATTACCAAATTCTTCTAACCCTATAGTCTCGATATCTTTATTTCGGAGTGTTTCGTCGTGTTCCAGGCATTCGGCGCAATGGGTGAAGTCAGTAAAGTGCACCGGTTTTTCAATATCAAATATTCTCTTTGCTTCGTCTAGTAAATCCATATCGAATATCGCATTATTATCGAATGACTCCGTTCGTACCCAAGGCCGCAATACTATTCAAATCTAAGATCCTAATATCGAGCGATTGAGCTATCCTTTTCACTAATTCTAATCCCGATGTGATTTACACTTACGATATTGCGCATGATTCAAACTTTACGTGATCAGCGCTCATCATGCGGAATCAGTTTTATATTTTTTGCAAACTTCCTGTGGATTTCAATTTCAACCGGTCGATACACAACCTTGGTTGAAGCAGGTTGGTTGCCAAGGTAATTCCCGTTCTTTATATTTCTACTCGGTCGCACTGGGCGTTGACAAAATCCACCTCCACAATTTGGACATACATTCTCTAGAACTATACTGACGCAATCTTTGCAGAATGTGCACTCATAGCTGCATATCATCGCATCAGAGGAATCAGGCGGTAGACCCCTATTACAATGTTCGCATGTCGGCCTCAGTTGAAGCATTGACTGTTCCTCTTGCACTCATATAAGTTTAGATCGGCTGTTGGACGGTCCGAACCTATAAGCTAATCTATAGTCAAACCGATTACCACACCTGAGGTGGATCGATGGGCATGGGAACAACACAAAAAGACCAGGACAAGGCCGATTCTCCCGTGGCCAGGGCGACAATTGAATATCTTACTGGTCCCGAGAGAGGTGCCGCGACCTGGCTTGGCGGCGATGAATAGGATAACTTTCACTAGATTTGAACTAGAACTTACAAATTACAGTAACTAGTTTCGGCTTGAATGAGTGTTGGTGCACTTTGCACCTGATTCAAAGGACACAATATTGCCAACATGTCTCTCGATGACAAAATCTATCGCTAGGATTGATACTCATAATCCTTACCTCAATCATTTGTTGGCAATTGTTTCACGCGTAATCACCCAGAATGTCAGAGCGCTGGGAATTGCAACAAACCCAAAAAACAGTGTGGCATCATGAAGTCCGCTATAAAGCCAAAAGACTCCGGTTGGGAATAACGCCGCGATTATGCTGGTCGATAAATTTGCTTTACCGAATTTTCGAAGTATCAAGAAGGCCGGCACACCATAGGTCACCACTACTAATGCTCCAAATGGAACAACTAGAATACTCCGGCTAAGGCATCAATTATCCAACCATTTTCAAGAGGAGATGCAAATTCGCCTGGTTTAATAACGTGACCAAGTATTGTGAAGAGCGCTATAGAAAATGGAATAACCAAAACCGCAGAAACAGCCGCAATTACAAGACGCTGAACAATTTTATACAAACGATTACTCCGAACTGATTGAACTTGTTAGCCGGCTGCTAGACTTAATCATTATGACTATTAACAGCACCATAAACCAGATTACTACCTGCATTTTCATAGCGATCTATTTAGTCTGTGGTGTCGCCGAGGCTAATAATTGGCGCCCGATAAAGGAACAACAAGGCATACAGATCTACTATCGCTATCCTGAAGGGTCGCGGTTTAGACAGTATCAAGGAGAAATTGTGGTTAATGCCAAACCTGATCGTGTTGTGCGTTTGCTTCAAGATCTGGAAAAAATCTCTGAATGGCACTACCGCACAAAGCAAGTAACCGTGTTGGACATGATCGACATGACCAATGCCTACGTGCATATCATCAACACCCCACCATGGCCAATCCATGCTCGGGATGTGGTCTGTAAAGTGAGTCTGGGGATCGATGAAGCCAATAGCCACATAAGCATTACGCTGACTAGCGTCGGCGATCAATTACCAGTCACGGATCAGTATATTCGCATACCAAAATTAGAAGCAGAATGGCTAATTCGACCCTTGTCAAATAACACCAGTAGCGTCCGCTATCAGGTACACATGGAACCTGGTGGCAATATACCCCGGTGGGTTTCCAACAGCTTTGCTATGGATGTTCCACTCTTGTCGCTTATCAAATTACGACAGCTCTTGAATTCAACTTAGAAGTGAGAGAGAAGAGTTGTTGGCTAGTTTTCGAATTATCATTAATTTATTTGACTGACTACAAAATTTAGACAACTCTGTACCAGCATATTGTTCTTTCAAAGCGGAAGATGCAGTACTTTCATCTGCACCCTAATGTTATTTCATTGAGTGCATGTGTCGTTTAAAGCTTGCTGGTTAAGACCCGAATTGGGATGCTAAATGTCTTGGCGTTCAACGACTCTCTGAGACCACCAGCTTTTGAGCGCACTCAAACCACCCTACTTCTGGGTGCCTCTTCTGTTCGACCAATAGTAAATCTAAGCGTAGCTTTTCAAATATGCCACTAATTATGCGGGTGAATGACGGTTATATGACATCTATTTAAACGATTTTAGGACATTAAAACTCACTACTTTTACAAAACGATCAACCGCTGTTAATGCATGAATCATAAAAAAAGCCGGCACAAGTGTGCCGGCTTTTCAGCGTCGATGCTCATCAATGCATCTGCGTGTCTAACAGATTTTAGCTTTTGGGCACCAGTACGGTATCG
>CAMYNW010000022.1 GCA_947259885.1 uncultured Gammaproteobacteria bacterium | reverse complement strand
GACTGTGGACATGCCAAGGATTGCTCGATAAATAAGTGTCAGGACTCATTTGTGCGCAGCACCCGGAGGGCCGGTTCCCGGCAAATGAGTCCTGACACTTTTTTCTCGGCCGTTGCTTAGTTCCAGTTTCGCACTTTTCCCCGCTATGCAGGTATTTAAACTATAGTCATCGATTGTTAGGACGTCCCCTTTCTCTGCCAACTCGTATCCTGTAACGTTGACACTGGAGTTATCGTCATATTCAAATTGATCATTCACGAGCCGCCATGTCAAAAAACAAAGATCCTCTGCTCGAGCCGCTGCAACTCAAATCGATAGTTTTTCGCAATAGAATCATGTCCACCAGCCACGCTTGTGGCCTTGAGCAGGATGGGGGTATGCCGGCTGAGGTCTATCAGCGTTATCACGTAGAAAAGGCCAGGGGCGGAATTGGACTCACTATGTTCGGCGGTTCTGCCTATGTTGCAGAGGATTCCACCTGGGCGTCATCGCAGCTGAACATGTCAAGCGACCGGATTATTCCCTCTCTGGAATTGTTCTCTTCCAGAGTGCATGCCGAGGGCGCCGCGATCATGATTCAGCTGACACACCTCGGTCGACGAGGAGAACCGCTATCGATGAACTGGCTGCCCACGGTTGCTCCCTCCGTGGTTCGAGAAAGTGGGCACCGAAGTTTCCCAAAGGAAATGGATCAACATGACATCGCACGTATCGTCACCGCCTTTGGAGAAAGTGCACGCCGCGCTAAACAGGGTGGCCTGGACGGATTAGAAACTATGGTTGGGGGCCACCTGATCGGGCAGTTTCTTTCACCGGTCACCAACCATCGTACCGATGAGTATGGTGGTTCAGTTGAAAACCGCTGCCGCTTTGGAATGATGGTACATGAAGAAATTAGACGTCAGGTGGGAAATGATTTTATCGTCGGCATGCGTTTCCCCATTGATGAGACCTTGAAAGAGGGGCTCGACTTTGATCAATGCGTGGAAATCGCACATCGTTTTGAAGAATCAGGTCTGATTGATTACTTCAATGTTAATTACGGTCGTATCGATACAGAACTGACGCTGATTACAGACTGCATGCCTGGTATGGCCTCGCCCAATGCGCCCTGGCTGGAGAAAGCAGGCGCCTTCAAGCGAGAAGTGAAACTGCCTGTTTTCCACGCAGCGCGTATCGTCGACCTTTCCACTGCACGCTACGCTATCCGTGAAGGCCTGCTCGATATGGTGGCCATGACCCGCGCTCATATTGCCGACCCGCAGATTGTCAATAAACTTGAAAGAGGAGAAGAAGATCGGATTCGACCTTGTGTAGGGATGATGCATTGTATGGGCGACTCCCGCCCTACCTGTATTCACAATCCGGCTGCCGGAAGAGAGACGAATTGGCCTCAGGTGATCCAGCACTCCGACACGCCAGGCAGCAAAATGGTCATAGTTGGCGCCGGTCCCGCCGGGCTGGAAGCTGCACGGGTTCTGGCGAGTCGGGGGCATGAAGTGAAAGTGTTCGAAGCCTCGGATGCACCAGGTGGACAACTTAGACTGGCCAGCCGGGCAGGATGGCGCAAAGATGTGGATAGCATTATTGCATGGCGCATGAGCGAGCTCGATCACTTAGGGGTCGAGGTCAACCTGAACCAGTATGTTGAGTTAGATGATGTGATAGCGGAGCAGCCAAGCACCGTGATCTGCGCCACCGGGGGTATTCCTGATCTTGAGTGGTTGCCAGGCCATGACCTGGGCACCTCGGTATGGGACATTCTTTCAGGCATTACTGCACTCAAAGATGATGTGGTGGTCTATGATGGGACCGGCCGTCACCCAGCTCTGACTGCCGCTGAGTTCTGTAAAGATGCAGGCAAACAACTTTCCTTGGTGCTTCTTGATGACCGACCTGCCGCGGAACTCGAATATGGGGAAAGGGTGACCTGGAAACGCGAGCTGGCACGTAAAGGTATCGCACCTCTTCTAGAACGACGCCTCACCGGTATTGAAAAAGACGGAGATCGATTGCTTGCAAGATTCACCCACGAATTGACCGATGTTCGGTTCGCTCTAAGTGCCGATCAGGTGATCGTGGAACATGGGACCGTACCCTGCGAAGAGTTATTTCAGGCCTTGCGGCCGCACTCCCGCAACGACGGTGTGACCGAAATCAAACAACTGCTTGCGGGCGGAAAGCAGCCGCATGGCAACGATTCTGGAAGGTTCGCCCTGTATCGAATAGGGGACGCGGTGGCGAGTCGCAATCTTGCAGCAGCGATGTTTGATGCGCTGCGGCTTTGTTCTGTGATGTAGAAATTTCCATTCGTGATCGCCTGCGCTTCTATTGCGACTAGAAGAGTTTGGGTTATATTCGCCTATCAATGCAAAACACCCGGAGCCATCAATTGAAAGCCGCAGTCTGCAGGGAGTTTGGTAAACCCCTCTCCATCGAACAGCTCACACTGGCCGAGCCGAATCATGGTGAAGTACAGGTCAGAATCAAGGCATGCGCCATCTGTCATTCCGACATCAATTACGCCGAGGGCGCCTGGGGGGGCACACTCCCGGCCGTGTACGGCCACGAAGCAGCAGGCGTCGTCGAAACCATTGGCGAAGGAGTCAGTCATATCAAACCGGGTGATCATGTGGTGGTGACTCTGGTGCGCTCATGCGGCACCTGCGGCTGCTGTGAGCAGGGGTTTTACGGATCATGCGAGAGCACTTTTCCACTCGATCAGCAAACTCCCTTGAGCGCAAGCGATGATGGCTCAAAAATTGTGCACGGACTCAGAACCGGGGCATTTGCCGAACAGGTTGTGGTAGAAACCTCGCAGGTAGTCCCAATCCCAAAGGATATGCCTTTTGATTCCGCTTCGTTATTGGCCTGTGGCGTGATTACCGGTTGGGGCGCGGTGGTCAACACCGCCCGCATTCGCGCAGGCACTACAACCGTAGTAATTGGAACCGGCGGAGTCGGTCTAAACAGTATCCAAGGCGCTGCGATGTCAGGGGCTAAGACGATCATCGCAGTTGATCTGTCCGATTCTAAACTGGAGGCCGCAAAACAATTCGGTGCCACACATTTAGTCAACCCAAACCGTGAAAATGCTGGCGATGCAATCAGTAGGTTGACTGAGGGTAGAGGCGCGGATTATGTCTTCGTCACGGTAGGTGCCAAGACGGCTTTTGATCAATCCTACAATTTGATCGCAAAGGGCGGTGTAGTCGTGCTGGTTGGAATGGCAGGTATCGACGTGACTACAGAGTTCAACCCTCTGGACCTGGCGGACAGCAGTCAGCGTATTCTCGGCTCAAAAATGGGCTCTTCCAATATTCAAAGAGACATACCCAACTTGATTTCGCTTTACCGACAAGGCAGGCTGAAACTGGATGAGCTGATTACCCGACGTTATCCACTTGAGCAGATCAATGAAGCGATAGCCGCGGTCAACAATGGTGAAGCGCTTCGGAACGTGATTGTATTCGACTGATCAAAGCCTTCTTTTAAAGCGACCGATCGACAATGATATTTTTCCAGCGGTATCCAGCGTTTGCCACACTTGGATATGGTTAAATTATATTCAGCGGTTGAAACGAAAAGTTCGAATCATGTGTTCCGAATCTGATACCTGGGATGTGCTGATACCTGATACTTTTGAAACACTTGACGACGGCTTCCATATATTCCATTTCAGATTCTCCCCCAGATTGCGTACTAGTGACGCCGATCATGGAAACCTGGTCGAGACCGAACGCCACCGCGCCGCCCAGTTCCACCATCAAATAGACCGGAATCGATTTACGGTAGGACGCAGTCTTCTTAGACAAGTACTTGGACGCGCTCTCGGCATGGAACCCTTAGGGATCCCACTCAGTATTGAGAAAGGTCGCCCTTTCCTCGATCCCGAATTGGGAGATAGGTGGCAGTTCAATATCAGCCATTCCGGAGAAAGTGTGATGCTGATCATTTCCCGGCAACACCAGGTGGGAATCGATGTGGAAGTATACAGAGATTTTCCCGATATGGATCAAGTAGCAAAAAGAGTCATGACCGATGAAGAATTTGATTCGTACATGCAACTTGCGAAAGCAAGGAGGGCTGATACTTTTTATCGCCTCTGGGTTCGTAAAGAGTCGGTATTAAAATTCTTAGGAAAGGGGTTTGAAATTGAACCCAGGCGACTTTCTGTAGGGCATGCGAAAAACAGCATTAGTAAAGCGAGCTTCGAAGGTCAGCGGTTTTCGATCCACCAGTCTATGATTTCTGATAGTAATCCCCCCCACCAATGGGCGTTCGCGCATACTGATGGGTTAGAAAATTCTCGTTTCAGATTGCATTCCGTGGCGGCTCGGCCTGTCTAACAGGGGGTTGTTCACATTTCATTGACGGCTTACAGTCCAAATTCCGGTGATCTAAGCTGGCGACTGGATTCCACGAAGACTGCGTTTCCTGGAACCTCACCTTACATCACTTAAAATCATTAAGTTATTTATCATTGTGGCGTGCGAATGCTGATTTCATTAGTGCGCCGGCAGCCCAAGAACCTGCGCGTATTGCCCCAAGCTAATTAATTCCAAGTTAATGACCAAGCTATTTGCCCTGATTGCGATTTTTCTGCTCCCTGCTTCCAGCGTGTTTGGTCATGCGAAGGGAGAGGACTATATTTTCATTAATATTAAGGAGCAGGCTATCGAGGGTGAATTTCAGATCAATATCGATGAGCTACGGGATAAGCTTGGCATCGGCATCCCGGATTTGGGCGCCGCTGAAACAGGCGTACTCACAGAAAGTGAGGAGACAGTCTATGCCTATATCCGCGAGAATTTCTCGATCAGTCCTCAAGGTGACTCGCCCTATCCGATCACATTCACCGGGGTGAAGGTGGGCGAAAAAATAATAAAGTTTGTGAGCTACCCGTTTCGAATCGATGCCGAATCGATACCTGATAAGTTAACCATTCGCCACAACATGTTTTACCAGGGAGACAAAAACCACCGTGGTCTGCTGCTGGTGCAGTACAACGCCAAAACAGACAAAAACTACGGCGCCGAGCACACCGCGCTGATCTTTAATCCAAACAACCAGGTGCAGGATCTCGACCTGAAAAACATTCCTGGACTGCTCAAGCTGCGCCAAATGATTGTACAAGGCATGTGGCATATCTGGATCGGTATCGACCACATACTGTTTTTACTTGCACTGATCTTGCCTACGGTGCTGGTGCGAAAAGGCGCTGAATGGCGCCCTGTTTCGAGGCCCGCACCTGCGGTTCGCAGTCTCCTGGCGATTGTTACGATCTTTACCCTTGCGCACTCCATCACGTTGTTTCTTGCTGCATTTAACATCGTCCAGGTCGGTGAACGGCTAGTGGAGTCTGTGATTGCACTGTCCATTGCGATGGTTGCGCTTAACAATATTTTTCAGTGGGTCAGTAGGGGTTCGCTTTTCACGATTTTTTTCCTAGGGCTGTTTCACGGCCTAGGCTTTGCCTCTGTCATGGGCAATCTGCCATTCCGAATGGTGGATCTGGTAAAGATGGTAGTCATGTTTAATGTGGGTGTGGAGCTCGGCCAGATCGCGATTGTCATCGCCTTGTTTCCCGTTCTTTACTGGCTTCGTTTAAACGCCCGGTATGTGCCTGTTGTGCTTAAGGGAGGCTCATGGTTGCTAGCCGCAGTGGGTGGCTACTGGTTTATCCAAAGAGCACTGGGGTTTGGATAAACACTTTAGTCGAACTAGATATTTAATAGAGAATTATCGATGAACAACTGGAGTGCACAACAATTGCAGCGCTATGATGATTGTGTGGCGTTTGCACAATCTGAACTCAACCATGAAGTCAGGGAGCGCGATCTCGAACATCGCTTCGATAGTCAGCTGTGGCAGAAATGTGCCAATTTCGGCGTCTTTGGCTGGTGTATGCCTGAAGAATATGGTGGTAGCGGTTTTGATCTTGAAACCAGTATTCTTATGCTGGAAGGCATTGGTTACGGATGCAGAGACAATGGCCTGACCCTCGGGTTGAACGGACAAATCTGGAGCGTGCAGGAGCCTTTGCTCATGTTTGGTACCGAACAACAGAAGAAGAAATATCTTTCTGGACTATGCAGCGGCACCCTGCGTGCAGCGCATGGGATGACCGAGCTGGAAAGTGGTTCCGATGCCTTCAGTTTACAGAGCAGTGCCGCAAAAGTTTCTGATGGATACTTGCTCAATGGAGAGAAGCACTACGTCGGAATGGCACCATTTGCCGATATTGCCCTGGTATTTGCAAAGACCAATCCGGATGCAGGAAACTGGGGAATCTCCGCATTTATTGTAGAAAGCGGTTTTGACGGTTTTTCCGCATCATCACCTGTGCAGAAAATGGGAGTGCGCAGCAATCCGGTTGGCTCAATCAAACTTAACGACTGTTTTGTTCCAGAGGAAAACCGTCTCGGCCCCGAGGGCATTGGCGTCAGCATGTTCAACCAGTCCATGGACTGGGAGCGCGGCCTGATTTTCGCCGGCCATATTGGATCAATGGCCAGACAGCTAGACCAGTGTATCGAATATGCCAAGAATCGAAATCAGTTCGGTCAGCCAATTGGTAAGTTCCAGGCCGTCTCGCACCGCATCGTTGACATGAAAGGTCGCCTCGAGCATTCGAGAATGCTCCTTTACAGAGTGGCCAGCCTCAAACAAAATGGGGTGAGTGCTTCGATGGAGGCCGCCATGGCAAAACTATACATTGCTGAATCCTTTGTCGACAACAGTCTCGACGCTATTCGTATTCACGGCGCCTTAGGATATATGAGCGATTACGAGGTCGAGCGCGACTTACGTGACGCAATGGGAGGGGTGATCTATTCCGGCACTTCGGATATACAGAAGAATATTATTGCAAATATTCTGGGCCTGTAGATTTTTTTACAGTGTTAAACCCATTACTCCATACTAACCTCAGCGCCTCGGCTGATCGTTATCCGGAAAACGTTGCATTTCGATTTGCTGAGACCGAATTAAAGTACTCGGAACTGGATCGTCGAACCAACCAGCTGGCAAGACAGTTGCAGCAGTGCAATGTGGAAAAAGGGGATCGAGTAGGCATTTACCTCGATCGAAGCCTCGAAACTGCCGTTGCGGTATACGGAATACTCAAGGCGGGCGCCGCTTACGTGCCGATTGACCCCCTCTCCCCCGTGTCGCGCATAGGCACAATTTTAGAGAGTTGTGATATCAGTTGCATCGTGTCTGCGCCCAGCAAATTGGCCTTCATGATGCGTTCCGCGGAAAGTTTTCCCTCTCTAAAGTATGTGCTTGGATGCAGTCCAGTGGATAAATCAGACTTTACTGATCCGGAAAGAATCCAGTTTATTTCCTGGTCGGAAATTTTTAACAGTGACGATTCTCCTCACTGCGCCACTGGAATCAAATCTGATGACCTCGCGTATATCATGTTTACCTCTGGATCGACCGGGTCACCGAAGGGCATTATGCATACCCATGACAGTGGGCATGCGTATGCCAGGATCACGGTGGATACCTATTCGATCTCTCCCTCAGACCGAGTAGGCAATCACGCTCCGCTGCATTTTGATATTTCTACACTAGGATATCTCGCAGTACCCCTCGCAGGCGCGACGACAATAATTATCCCTGAGCCGCACACCAGAATGCCCGCCAGCATGACCAAGCTGGCCCAGGATGAAAAATTCACGATCTGGTATTCAGTGCCATTTGCCCTGATACAGGTGCTGACCCGCGGAGTACTTGATGAACGTGATCTATCGTCTCTCCGCTGGATTCTATATGGCGGTGACCCATTTTCTCCCCGTCAGATCCGGGAACTGATGGACTATTGGCCCCAGGCACAGTTTGCCAACCTGTATGGACCGGCAGAGGTAAACCAGTGCACACTTTATCTCGTGCCGGACTCACTGAAAGGAACCGAAGAGTCTATTCCCATTGGAGACGTATGGGCCGAAACCGAGGCGCTGATCGTTGATACAAACAACACGCCGGTTGAGATCGATGAAGTGGGGGAACTGCTGATTCATACGCCCACGATGATGAAAGGGTACTGGAATCGATCAGATCTCAACAGCAGATGTTTTTACCAGCGCCCATCGGACACCAAAATTTTCTTTCGAACCGGGGATCTGGCAAGCAGGGATCATGTTAACTTGATGCACTACCATGGTAGGATGGATCGTCTGGTCAAGGTGCGTGGTAACCGTGTCGAGCTGGACGAAGTCGAGGCAGCCATACTGACACACAACGAGGTGGAAGAAGCAGCGGCGTACATTCTGGATTCGGGCACAGAGCATGAGCGACTTGAACTGGCCCTGTTGCTCGATGCCAAATCAGACGATAAGGAGGAAAGCTTTCGCCATTACGTTGGAGAGAGACTACCCAAGTATGCGGTGCCTGATCAGATCGTTTTCTTGGACCAGTTCCCAAGGACGACATCCGGGAAGATCGATCGTCGAAAATTGACCGAGCTTCGAGTCCAGAACCTGCAGATAGATAAAGTCCAGGGTTAAATTCGCGGCGCCCGTTAAAAGATATTTTGTTCTTAATCTCACACAGCACAATATGAAACAGAAACTGGTAACGTTCATTCAGTCTGAGCTTTTAAACGACCAACAATCGATAACTGCCGAGGAAGATCTATTAATCAGCGGATTGATAGATTCTATTGGCGTGATGCGTTTGGTGGGTTTTATTGAGAAGAACCTTGAAACCACCATTCCTCCAAAGGACGTGACCCTCGAAAACTTTGGTAACGTCAATACTATTGTCAGCTACCTCGATTCTGAGATCGCAACGATCTAAGCCGAGCTCATCGATTTGTCCCAACAGCCGATTACAAACCTTCCCAGATTTGATGATCTGGCAACCCGCAGTAATCTGACTAACAGCCAGCTTCTGGTCTGGCTGGGTCAGAGACTGAATCCCGATTCACCACTCTACAACATGGCGATGAGGTTCGACATCGATGGAGCGCTTGATGTCAAAGCATTTCGCGAGGCAATTAGCGGGGTGATCAAAGATAGCGACACAATGAGAAGTGTTCTCGAAGTTACTGACCAGGTTCCACAGCAAAGGATTGTAAGTTCCATTTATGATTACTTTGAATTTATAGATCTATCTGGATTCAGTGATGCAGATCAGCGCTGCGATGATGAAATTGAGCGAAGAACCGGCCGAATCATAGACTTATCCAAGGTGAATTTTGACTGCGCGCTGATCAAGCTGGGCACCTCGCATTATGTCTGGTTTTTTAATCAGCATCATTGTTTCACTGATATCGCTTCCATTGAGCTGATTTTTCGACAGGTATCGAATCGCTACCTGGTGCATATTTCATCAGAATCATCTGCGAGCACTTCAGACGCTGCGGTCCTGCCACAATTCGAATCTTATAGAACGGCTGAAAAATTCAAACACCCGGATAATCCGGCACCAATTGAGGATTCCTCGACTAACCCCTCCACTCCGATCGAGCTTTATCACAATAAGAGCGGATCAAGAGACACTCGCGCCTACCGTGTTCAAACCCAACTGGGTGAAGTCTTAACGCGACAACTGTACGCGCTTGCGCGGCGCCCAGAATTCTCGACGCTTAGTCTTGATTTATCTGTATTTAATCTGGTGGCCACTGCATTTTTTGCCTACTTGCATCGAATCAGTGATGATGAAGAATTAGCAATCGGCTGCCCTGTGCATAACCGGGGCAACATCAATTTAAAGAACACTATCGGACTGTTTATCGAAGTCTTTCCATTGCACGTAAGTGTCGATCCAGAGGACACCTTTGTTACTTTGCACGATAAAGTCTCGGCTGCAACTTTTCAGCATTTGAAATCAGCCTCGGCGGCAAACAGTGAAGTGGATGCCGTCCGAGGCTACAACGTAATTTTCAATTACATCACAGCTCAATTTGCGGATTTTGGCCCTTATCCGTGTCGAACCGACTGGCTGCATAACAATCACATCGATCCACAACACGATCTTCGCCTTCAATTATTTGATCTTTGCGGCGACGGCGATCTGCGCTTGTGTTTTGATGTCAAGCGAGAAACCCTGGACGAAATGCGCGGCAATGACGCACTTTTTCATTTTGTAAACGTCCTTAAGAGCTTGCTATCAGACCCTGGTCAGCATATTTCCACTGTTAAATTGACAGGTGACACTGAAGGCCAGAAATTGCTGCACCGGTTCTGGAGTTATAGCCAATCAACTGTTGAATCCGAGCATGCCTTGTATTCCGAGAGCGTAGTCAATCGATTCAGACACCAGGTTAAACACAGACCTGACGCGCCTGCGGTGATTGATCAGGATCGCTCCATATCCTATTCGGAGCTCGATCACCTGAGCAATATGTTGGCATACAGGATTCTAAACCAGGTAGATGCACCGAAGCTTATAGGCGTTTGTGCAGCGCGCTCAATTGAATTGCTTGTGGCTCTTATTTCTGTGCATAAAGCCGGAGCGGCTTTTATACCGCTCGATCCTGCGAATCCAGACACTCGGCTGCAGCAGATCTGCACCAATGCTGGTATCAAGCTATTGCTGTGCCATTCTGATCAGAATCACCGCCTGGCAGATATTTGCAGCACGGTCATAAATATCGACCACACTGAACATGGCTTTGCTTCTCAACAACTGGATGTGCTACCCGAAATCAGTCCGGAAGACGATGCCTATGTGATCTTTACCTCTGGCTCCACCGGAGAGCCTAAAGGCGTTGTCATACAGCAAGGCGCTTTAGGGGATTATGTTCATTGGGCAGCCCGGACTTATTGTAATGTTAAGGGGCAAGTCGCAGAGCCGCCTGCTTCGAGACAGGGTTGTGACTTTCCCCTGTATTCTTCAATAGGATTTGACCTCACACTTACTTCTATTTTTGTACCGCTCTCAATAGGCGGCTGTATCCGTATATATCCGGATGATCGCAGCGCGATGGATCTCAGTATTATAAAGGTCGTGCAAGACGATACCGTCGACGTGATTAAACTGACCCCCGCCCACCTTTCCTTGTTGACCGGCATGAACCTGACGACCTCTCGAGTACATACTCTAATTCTCGGGGGTGAGGATTTCACTACGTCGCTGGCACAGCAAGCACAACGTATTTTCGGGTCTGGTATCAGGGTATTCAACGAATACGGCCCTACCGAGGCGGTGGTCGGATGCATGCTTCATCAGTATGTACCTGGCGAGGATAACGACGTATCGGTGCCCATTGGCCATCCAGCTGAGGGGGTGAACATCTATCTGCTTGATTCCGCCAGCAATCCTGTTCCGGAAGGCGTGACCGGAGAAATCCATATTGGAGGGCGGCGGTTGGCATCTGGATATCTGCGCCAGCCCGGTATGACTTCCGATCGCTTCATTCCAGACCCTTTTTTACCTGACCGTAAGATGTATAGAACCGGGGATCTGGCGCGAGTCAACCGAAACCGACAACTCGTTTATCTGGGCAGAAAAGACAGCCAGTTAAAGATTCGCGGGGTGCGCATCGAAATCGCTGAAATTTCTCGGGCAGTAAAATCCCACCCTCTGATCAGTGATTGCCATATCGGTATTTTGCAAGACACGGATCGTGACACTTTCCAGACACCGCATTATTGCGCATCATGCGGGCTGGCATCGAATTATCCTGGTGTCAGCTTTGATGACGCCGGATTATGTAATCATTGCCAGGACTTTAACAGTTATCGTAATCTTGCGGCGGGATATTTCCGATCACTGCCTGAGTTACAGTCGCATTTAGTGGAATTATCGAAACCCAAGCGAGGTCGATACGACTGCATGATGCTGTTAAGTGGGGGCAAGGACAGCACCTATGCTCTGTATCAGATATGTGCGATGGATCTGAATGTGTTCGCGATGACTTTAGACAATGGATACATATCTGAGGGTGCTAAGGCAAACATCAGAAGAAGTGTTGCTGATCTCGGAATAGATCATGAATTTGTTACTACAGATTTCATGAACGAGATCTTCAGTGACAGTCTTAATCGCCATTCCAGCGTCTGCTATGGCTGCTTCAAAACAATTTACACTCTAGCGATCAACCATGCGCATAAGCTTGACATACCCGTTATTGTCACCGGATTATCTCGAGGGCAGATGTTTGAAACCCGTCTGACCAGACAGGTCTTTGAACAATCAGAATTCGACCCTGAGTCGATTGACCGGGAGGTTATAGAAGCTCGAAAAGTGTATCACCGTATTCCGGACAAAGTCACCGAGTGTCTGGATATGAGTCTTTTCGCATCAGACGATATTTTTAATGAGATTCAGTTTGTCGACTTCTATCGCTATTGTGATGTTTCGATGGGCGCAATGTACGCGTTTCTTGAGCAGCATGCCCCTTGGACAAGGCCTGAAGATACCGGCCGATCGACAAATTGCCTGATTAATGACACTGGCATATTCGTACATAAGCAAAAAATGGGTTATCACAATTATGCGTTACCCTACAGCTGGGACGTTCGATTAGGTCACAAACAAAGAACCGCTGCGCTCGAAGAACTCAACGACCAGATCGATGCCAATCGAGTACACGAGATTCTCCAAGAAATCAGCTACGACGATGGAGATTTATTGCAGGGTAGAGGGCATAATAAAATGGTAGCGTACTACACAGGAAACGCATTAGTCAGTACTGAAGTGCTGAAATCTTATTTGAGATCGCGCTTACCGGAAGCGATGGTTCCATCGTATTTTGTTTTTGTCGACAGTTTTCCGCTCACCGTCAATGGAAAAGTAGATCACAACGCGCTGCCGGACCCGCGCAACGAAAGACCCAAGCTGGATCAGGTTATGATTCCAGCAACTACCGAAAATGAGAAAATGTTAACCAGGATCTGGTGTGATGCGCTGCGCATCAATCAAGTGGGTATTCATGATAACTTTTTTGATCTTGGTGGAGATTCAATCGTAGCGATTCAGATTGTTGTTCGTGCCGGCCAGAAAGGGATATCACTTAGGCCTAATCAGCTCTTTTTGCACCAGACCATTCAACAACTGGCGCTCGCTGTGGGTTCAAAAGACTCGACTGACGAGCAACAGCAATCGGCGGATCAAACACCGTTCTCACTTCTGAATCATGACGAGGATACTCTCAAGAACCTGTCGTCGTTACTGGACCCCTAACGGTCTGGTCTGCACCTATTGACTGAAGCATGTCTGCGCCTTTGCATGAAAATATTGAGGATGCCTATCCACTGTCGCCACTGCAGCAGGGCATGTTGTTTCATACAATTTCCTCTCCTGAATCAGGTGTCTATCTTGAGCAGCTCTCAGTAAACGTCAACCAGCAGGGCTTCTCACCAGAAACGTTTAAGAAGTGCTGGGATCTGCTTATACAGCGACACAGTGCATTTCGCACCGCGTTTATATGGAAGGACTTGAGAGAGCCACTGCAGGTTGTCCGAAAAAGTGTCTCGCTAGAATGGGTAGAGCATGACTGGGAGGGAGAAGACCCGACCAGCCAGGATTCAAAACTTGAACAGTTAAAACAATCCGATCGGAAAGCCGAATTCTTATTAAATAAGGCGCCGTTGATGCGCATGACCTTGGTCCGGACCGGCAAAGGCAGCTACACCTGGATTTGGACCAGACATCATCTGATTGCCGACGGTTGGTCTACCAATCACGTAATCAAGGAACTCAAGCGACTTTATGCCGGATTGATTAAAGGCGAATCCATTGTTTTTAAACCTGCGCCTCCCTACCGTAACTATATCGCCTGGCTCAAACAACAAAACCGCGAGACCCAACAGGTCTTCTGGAAGCAGTACCTCCAAGGGGTAAATCATCGCACCACTCTCAGCATAGAAAGAGTGCGTGAAGCCTCGCATCGGTTGGGGGACTATGAGGAAGCGTCACGCCTGGTACCTGCCAAAACTTTTGATGCATTAGAAGCCCTATGTAAACCATTGCGTGTCACCATAAATACCGCACTTCAAGCCGCCTGGTCGGTGTTACTCAGTCGCTACTCTGGCAGTGACGACGTTGTCTGGGGCGTAACCGTATCAGGAAGACCTGCCTCGCTGAAGGGAATAGAAGAATCTGTCGGCTTGTTTATCAACACAATTCCTTTGAGATCGCACATCAACTGGGATCAGCCAGCGGCTGATTACCTTCAGGCAACCCAAAGTAATCAGCTTACGGTGATGGAGCATGAGAATACTGCTCTGACGGACATCATGCATTGGAGCGAATGCCCCGCAGGTCAATCTCTACTCGGTTCGGTAGTGGTCTACGAAAACTACCCCTCGGATTCTATCGACAACGGCGAGCCTGACAGCGAGGGTTCATTGGCGCTTTCCGAAATCGAATACAAGGAACAAAGTGATCTTCCGCTAGCGTTGATTGCTCTGCCAGAAAATGACCTTAGACTGATCCTGATCTACGATAGGGGTGTGTTCACTGCGCAACAGATCGCACGCATGCTGGACCAGTTAAGATTTTTTCTTATCAGCTTGTCCTTGGATGCAAACGTGGCACTGAAAAAACTGGCCTTTCTTCCGGTGGAAGAGTCGGACACTCTGCTTTATAAATGGAACACCACTGAAGCAGAATTAAACGCTGATCGCTTTATTGATCAACTGATACTGGATCAGGCAAGAAGCCACCCTGATGCCACCGCATTGGTGTGCGGTGAAGAAAGACTGAGTTATGGTGAGCTGGATCGTCTGTCACATATCAAAATGACATACCTGCTTTCCAGAAATATTATGCCAGGGAGTGTTGTCGGCATCTGCCTGCCTCGCAGTAACGAATGCCTGGTATGGATGCTCGCAGTACTGAGATCTGGCGCCACCTACTTGATGCTGGATCCACAATACCCCTCATCCCGTCTTCAGGAAATGCTGACTCACAGCGGGGCTTCGGTGGTGGTGACCAATCGGGATACATCTGCCCGGGTACAAGCTAAGGGCTGCGCCGCACTTGTTATTGACGAGTTATGCGGTATTGAAGCGGGGCCGAACCTAGCTCCTGCGCCGAACAGACTCACTAGCGATAATGCTTATATATTGTTTACTTCCGGGAGTACCGGCGTACCCAAGGGGGTGATGATCTCCCATCGCAATCTGGTTCACTCCACATTAGCCCGAGAACAATTCTACAACTCATCGCCCTCCTCTTTTTTATTGCTTTCATCACTGTCCTTTGACAGCTCTGTGGCTGGAATATTCTGGACCTTGATTAATGGCGGAAAGCTGGTGATTTCGCTACCGCGTCAGGAACAGGATATCGAGAGTCTTTTGCACACCATTTCTACCGAGCAAATCAGTCATACGTTATGCCTGCCCAGCCTGTATCAGTCCGTACTTGACCATGCATCTTCGAGCGAGCAAAAATCGGCGCTCCGTAGCATACAGGTTGTCATCAATGCGGGTGAAGCCATGCCCTCGGGTGAGCACCTGAAGCAGCATCGATCGTTGTTACCGAACGCCCAGATTTTCAACGAATACGGGCCCACTGAGGCAACCGTATGGTGCGCGGCCTACGATGCGACACACCACGACAGTTCAGTTCCGGTGCCTATAGGCAGACCCATAGCCAATACTAGACTGTTTGTCATGAACCCGAACGAGCAACTTGCGCCTTTGGGTGCTTCGGGTGAACTGGTTATTGCAGGAGACGGGGTCTCAGCAGGTTACTGGCAAGAGAGTGAGGCCACTCAGAATGCCTTTCGCCGACACCTCTGCATCGATCAGGGTAATACCACCGTTTACCATACAGGTGACCTGGTCCGGTACTTGGAAGATGGAAACCTGATTTACCTCGGTCGAATCGATCAACAGATCAAGATCCGCGGACACCGTATTGATCCCGGTGAAATCGAAGCGCGAATTTTGTCTCTACCCGATGTCCGGGCTGCTAGTATAGTTTCGGTGTATTCTCGCGCAGGAGCGCCGACACTCACCGCATTTGTCGTGATGGAGTCTGATGAAGGGACAATAGACACACTGCGTGACACTCTTGCGACTCAATTACCGTCACACATGGTGCCAGCACAGATTATCGAACTGCCCGAACTTCCGACCTTGTCGAACGAAAAGCTGGATAGGCAAGCTCTAGCAAAGATCGCTGAACAGCATGATGGCAACTCCTCACCCCGAAATGGTGTTCGACAACCCAGTAGTGAGGTCCAGCGCTGCCTTCAGGAAATCTGGCAGACAGTTCTTGGCGTGGAGCAAATCAGCATTGATGATAACTTTTTTAGTCTAGGCGGAGATTCAATACTTAGTATCCAGATTGTTTCTAAAATCCTGCAAGCAGGTTTCAAGGTTGGTCCAAACGATCTGTTCGAAGCGCCAACTATCGCGCAGCTGAGCCTCCGCATGGCACCGACAGTGACAAAGGCCTCGAACGCAGCATGGTTAGTTACACCAGAAGAGAAGAAACGAATTACCGAAGAGTATGGAGAAAAAGCGACGGCCGCTTTTCCTCTAAGCGACACTCAGGCGGCATTCCTGTTCTCTCACTTGAGTCGTGGCGCTGCTGATCCTGGACACATGCAAATTCAGGCTCGAATTGAAGGCGATCTTGATCTCGATCTGCTGCAGCGGTGCTGCAGCGAGGTGGTGACCAGACATGACGCGCTGAGAACCTTGATTCATTGGCGTGACAAAGCTGAACCCGAACAGGTTGTGTATGCAAGGAGCGAGGTGAAGATTTCATATGAGAATGTAGACCCGAACAATCCAATGGAATCCATCGATAAGCGACTGACAGCCGATAGACAACAGGGTCTCAACCTTGATCAGTATCCATCCTGGCGAATTTTTGTATTCCAGCTTGAACAGAATGAATCAATTTTATGCTGGAGTTTTCATCATGGATTAGTTGACGGTTGGTCGGCCTCGATTATTCTGCAGGAGGTTATAGAAATTTATCAATCAAGGCTGATGGAAACTGTGACCCGGCTGTCGGATCCCCCTCAGTTTTATCAGTACCAGCGCTGGCTTTCCCAGACAGATTTACTGGGAGTAAAAAAGCACTGGACGAATTTTCTTGGGCCCTATGCCCAATCAAGGACTGATCTGTCGGCGCTATCACTAGGCCAGGAAAGAAGTCGCAAGCAAGTTTCAGCTGAATTCCAGATATCCGGAGATACATTCTTGCGGCTGGAAGATCACCTGGCGGAAAATCAGATCACCTTTGCTCAATTGTTGCAGGCGGCCTGGGCGGCTTGCCTGAGTTCAGCCAGTGACGCCGACCTTGTCGCCTTTTTTACCACGGTTTCCGGTCGCACCGCACCAGTCCCTGGCATTGACAAGATGACAGGTCAGTTTGTTAACCATCTCCCTGTTATCTGTAATCAACCGGATGAGGCAGAGTTTTCAGAGTTCGTCTCTCAAATCGAAAAACAATCTAATTCACTGCGTGACTGCGAACACGTCTCACCCAATGTATTGCAGAACTGGTGTGTGCACCCATTGAACACCATAGTCAAAACTAAAAAAGGACCCGTAGGAATCCAGTCACTCTTGATGATGGAGAATTTCCCCTGGCAGCCGGGTAAACACATCGATCATAAGCACAGTATTTTGATTACTTCGCTTCAGCGACGTGGTCAGTACACTCAGTTTTCCCAGTCCGGCATTTCAAGTAACTTTCCTCTAACCTTGGTCGGGGTTCCAGAGAGTAACGCGCTTACCGTGAGCCTGCATTTCAATAGCGCGGTATTCAACCATGCTTTAGGTCAACAATTGATGGCAACTGTAAAAGATTTATTGATTTCATGGATTGACTCAGAAAATCCTGCTGAAATGATGAAACTTGCAAGGGTGAGCAGATCATTTTTTGATGTAGATCACGTTCAATATAAGGAAGCACCAAATCGTAATCAGAGATATGCGGGCAATACCGGGCTCGAAAGATCTATTGTCGCGATCTGGCAAGATATCCTAAGACAACGAGTCGAAAATGTTGAACAAAGTTTTTTTGACCTGGGTGGGAATTCGCTGTTAGCGGTGCGGGTAGCCAATGCAATAGAGAAACTATTAGACCTTAAAATGCCGCTTGCGATGCTGATAGAAAACAATACCGTTGAAAGCCTGGCAAAAGCCCTGCTAAAGGGAGCCGAATCACATTTACAAGTCCTGGTCCCAATTCAACCGCAGGGTGATAAATCCCCTATTTTTGGCATACATGCCGAAGGCAACGTTCTTTTTTACCGTGATTTATCCCTGAGTCTTGGAGACAATCAGCCATTCTATGGTTTGCAAAGCCCCGAGCTCGGAGATGAACGAAAGCGTTTTTCGTCAATCGAAGAAATGGCCGCGAGCTATATTAAAGAAATCAAGTCTGTTCACGCTACTGGACCATACACTCTATGTGGAATGTGTTTCGGTGGATTAATCGCTTTTGAGATCGCCCAGCAACTCATGCAATCCGGGGACAAGGTCAACGAACTATTCGTTCTTGATGCTGGAGGGCCTCACTTAAGTAAACTGCAACCCTCGACTTCGGAAAACTTACGATCCAAAGTTCGCTATTCGCGAACCGCCCCACTCCCCATTAAAGTGATCAGACACCTAAAAACAGGAAGATTCCTGGAGCTCACAAAAAAATACATCTCCACTATGCCATTTGTTTATAAATTGACGCATCAATCTCAGTCTAAAGCCTCTGAACAATCCACCGGCGACCGTACCAAGCGGATGTTTCTCTATCAGGCTTTTCTGACGAGACGGTATAGGACCAGTGAATACCCAGGTGAAGTCACTTTTCTCTATAGTGAACAATTCCAAAACGCAGAAAAGACTCAATACGAATTGTCTTTATGGAACGCAGCATGTGGGGGGAGACTAGAGTCGTTTCTAGTGTCCGGGCACCACCGAAGCATTCTGGAAGCACCACAGGTATATGAAATAGCCGAGATTATGGGAAATATTCTGCAAGCCAATAACAAGTATTCTAGAAGATAACTACCACTCGTTTAAATCCAGAATTCTGTGCGGAGTGAGGATTCATCCGCTATCCAGTCAAGCTTTCGGTGCTCCTGCAAACCGACTCTTTAGTGGCTTTATCCAGATACCACTGAGAAACCAGGAATAGGCAAAGGTCCCGAGCGCAATCAGCGCGAATGCGATAACAATATCGGTGGCACTGCCGTCTAAAGAAAATCCGGGCACATATCCAAACAGAAATGGCGCCAAATATAGAAACTTCGCAAATTTAAATGCGTTAAACGCTGTTTTCCACATGTCCGCCTTGGCAATGGTGGCGCCGGCAAAGGCAGCGATGCAGACCGGCGGGGTGATGTTTGAATCCTGAGACAGCCAGTACACAATCATGTGCGCTGCAATTGGATTGACGCCAAGATGCGTAAGTGCTGGAACTGCTACCACAGCGGTAATCAGGTAAGCCGCGGTGACAGGCACACCCATTCCAAGCACCAGGGAAGCCAGCGCAATCAGCAAAATAGTCAGGAACAGCTTTCCGTTCGCCAGTTCAATGACAATATCGGCAAATGTCAGCACCAGACCGCTGTAGGTTAATACACCAATAATGATACCGATCACGCCAACGGTCGCACCTATCTTTAAACTGCTCTCGGCGCCCGCCCGTGATGCGTGGATGAAACCTTTAATGTCAATCCTCGTGTCCTTTCTGAACCAGCTGACCACGATACAAGAAACAACACCAAGGATTGCAGCATACCCGGGAGAGTATCCTGCCAACATTAGTATAGTAATAGCCACGAGCGGTAAAAGATAAAACCATTCGCGCGCAAAAATCGCTTTGGCACTCTCTTCACTTTTCTCACCGACGATATTATGTTTCTTGGCTTCGTAATGCACCATGACGAAAACGCTGAAGAAATACATCAGCGCCGGAAAAATTGCGATCAACATGATCTGCGAATAAGGGATACCCGTCAGCTCGGCCATGATAAATCCGCCGGCCCCCATGATCGGTGGCAAGAACATACCACCAATTGAAGCTGCAGGCTCAATGGCTCCTGCCACATGCGGCTTGAAGCCAGCCTTCTTCATCAGCGGAATGGTGAACGCGCCTGTTGATACTGTATTTGCAATGGCGCTGCCCGATATCGAACCAAACAGCCCGCTCGCAATGACAGCCACCTTTCCCGGCCCGCCGATCTTGTGCCCGACTGCTGCCATTGGCCAGCTCATAAAGAATCGATGTGCACCGCACTTTTCGAGAAAGGCACCAAAAATCACAAACAACACGACGTAGGTCGCCAACACATTGGCCATGATGCCAAAAACGCCGTCACTTTTATAAAAAATGCTGGTACACAGATCAGGGAAAGTGTCCCCTGCATGAGAAATCAGTTCTGGTGCATATTCTCCGAACACCCCATAGAGCAACATGATCCCACCAATGACCACAAAGATATTTCCAACCACCCTTCTCGCAAGTTCAATACCAATCAGGACCCCGGCAACTGCAATGGTTTTATCCAGTGTGGTTTCTGCGCCTGCACGATAGTTAATAACTTCGAAGTTATAGATCCAATAGCCGATCGTGATCACAGAAATTAATATAAGAACATAATCAGTTATTCTGCCTAGAGTAGAGTCGGATTTATAAAGCAGGAATACAAGGATATATGTGATGATGACATATATGCCACGGTGATACTGGGTCGCTGCCGGCTCCAGGACCGCCGAATAGGAATAGAAAAGCACGAGGAAAACGGCTAATACATCGAAGATAACCTGTTCCGCTCGAGTTAGTTTATCAAACATAAATTTCTTCTCATCGGCCCCAAATATTATTGTTGCATAGAGATTGGAGGGAAAGACGGAGTTCTATTTGTCCGCCTTTCCCTCTTCAGTACTCTACATCAGACCTTTTTCTTTCCAGAATTTCTCCGCGCCCGGATGAAGCGGTGTGACTATCCCATCAATTCCAGTTTCAATAGCCATCTCGTTGAACGTCTTTTTCTGTTCCTTCATATACGCAAGTCCTTCGTCGGTATATATTTTTGAAAGCAGATCGTAAACGATTTCGTCCGACACCTCCGCATTCGCTACCCATAGCGCTGAATCCCGAAACGAAGGTGATTCTTTCTCAACACCTTTATAGGTGCCAGCGGGAACTGATAGCTTGGAAAAGTAAGGGTACTTCTCATAGAAACCACTTTCCTCCGCATCCTTACCAAGATCAATCAGATCAATATCGTTGGTTTGGGCAGCCATGATCACAGCGCCGCTGGGAAAAGCGGTAAACAGCCAGAAAGCGTCGAGCTGGTTATTACCAAATGCATTTGCGGCATCGTTATAGCCCATTGCATTACGCTCGATCTTGTCCCAGACCCCCATGTGGGTAAAGAACAATTCACAGTTAGCGAATGCGCCGGAACCAGCGTTACCAACGCCCACCTTTTTTCCTTCAAGATCTTTAACGCTGGTAATCCCTGAATCTTTGCGGACCACGAGTTGGGCCGGGGCGCCATACAAGAAGGATACTGCCATCACATCCTCATACTTGTTGGTATCGTTCTTGAGCGATCCCTCTCGTCCAAGATACACATGTCCAGAATACACAACACCAAAATCAGATTTACCTTGATTGACTTTGCGAAGATTCTCAATCGAGCCTGCAGATGACTGGGCTTTTACCGTGTAATCAGTAGATTCTTTAACAGGTCCATAGACCTGAATGGCGTTTGCTACAACCTGAAAAGTGCCGCCGGCTGGACCGCCACCAAATACGATCCTTTCTGCTGCGTTTGATAGTGCAGGGAGTGTAAATAGAGCCGAAAATACTGCGGCATTGGTAATTATTCGTAGTAATTTACTTAAGTTCATTGTTTTTTCCAATTAGTAGTTAAGGTCGCAATGCCTCTCCACACTGGTGAGCGACCAGTTTTCTTTCCAAGAAAGTGCCGGGGAAAATAAACCCGGCTACCTTTATACGGCCCATTGAGCATTCCTCATAGAGAGTGATGGAGAGCAAAACCAGACTCCGCATCAGTACAGCGGAATCGACCATGGCCCGAATTCCTATGTTTTTAACTTATTGGCGCATAAGGTTATTTGATACAGGTCAAACTTACTTCGGTAGAGTCCTCCCAGTAATGCAATATTAATCAGGGCGACTGCGCACAGGCCAGCCTGTCAATCGATATCAGGTCGCTCAAAATCACCGCTGTCGGCATCCATTACCCAAAGCTCCCCGGTAGATATATCAAACCAGGCGCCATGAAGATGTAGTTTCCCCTGTTCAAATAAAATTTTTATACACGGAAATGTCAGCAAATTATTGATTGAATTACGGATGGAGATTCGTTCAAGCGCAGTTTGACGCTCAGATTCGGTAAGCGCTGTATAGTTCTGCATTTGTTCTGCCAGAGGAGCGACCATACTCATCCAGTTGCCGATAAAGTCACCCGGAGATAAGGGTTCATCTGCGGGGTCCAGCGCAGCCTGAATACCACCGCAGCGCCCATGCCCCATCACCACGATATGTTTGACACGCAGCGCCTGCACGGCAAATTCGAGAGCCGCCGAGGTCGCGTGAAGAGAGCTATCCGGCGCATAAGGCGGCACTAGATTCGCAACGTTGCGCATTACGAATAGTTCTCCAGGTCCACAGTCGAAAACTGTCTCCGGTGCGGCTCTCGAGTCACAGCACGCAATGACTAGCGTTTCAGGTTTCTGACCCTTCTTTGCGAGATTAGAGTATCTGTCGCGCTCGGCTGGATATCGCCCACGCATAAAATTACTATAGCCGCTTAGCAGGCTGTCGGGAAATCCACTCATTTATTTAATATCTTCAATAGTTATTGACTAAACAACGCACCTGAATTTATCTTAGACTTGTCAGGCTCGTAACAAATTCAGAAAAAAGATCTCCTTGCCCCGCGACAGCCAGCTTTTGATAAATATTTGAACGATGAACACTGACCGTTCCGGCTGTAATGTCGAGAAGAGTCGCTATGGATTTTGCTGAATGGCCTTTTAACAAGAGCCGTACAATCTCTTGTTCACGATCACTCAATACATCACTTCCGAAATTCTCGAGCACCGCACTGACTGTTGTATGAAATTCGCGGCGATCGATTTCATTCATCGTCGACTGTCGGCCTTTGGAATAGAAATAGTTTCTAAACAGAATACAGAAATTTGACTCCAACAAACGCATCAACTCTACCGCATCCTGCACAAGTTGCTGGTCTTCGGTCTGAATCATGAATGATACGTGAATACAGTGCTGATCCGTAATTTTATAGAGACCGGCTACTTCATTGTTACCCACGAACATTCGCCAATAGCGCTTGTAATCTTCCGTGCTTGAAAAGTTGTCCCAATCTTCAAGATTTAATTTAAAAATGCCTGTTCGATCCTGGTTCTCGTATAGATCGTAATAGGGGTCCAACAAATAAAGGCCGTTCAGGTACTTGGACAAATCGTGATCATATCCTCCCGCTGTTGCCTTCAACGATCGAGGCTGAAGTCCTTTCTTGAACTCCAGAATATCTGCATGCTGAACCGGTATCCATTTTTCTATGAACTCTATTAAATGCGATAAGAACTTGTCCTCAGTTGCAACAGCATAAAGTGCAGAGATTCCGTCAAAGAGATCTGATATCGGAATACTCTTTGGTCCCATTCTGACCGGATATCGGCTTTGCATATGAAAGTTTACGCCTGGAGCTGAGACTGCTGGTATGGCTTCATCAAAGTTAATTATAACGTTGTATCCAGATCTTTCTATCGATTTTCAACACAACGCTATACGAAATGCCATATTCAATAAGACGCCTTGATATGCGATTCTTCAATATGGTTATCTCAATTCACTATTAGATTTATGAGCGCAACATTACCCAAAGACGTTGCCCAGGATATCTGGGCTAAAGATCGACAACATTTTGTTCATCCGTGGACCCATTTTGATTCTTTTAAAGAGGAAGGTTCGCTGGTTATGCACCAGGCAGAAGGTGTGTATACGGTAGACGCCGAAGGCAATCGATATCTTGATGGAGTGGGCGGGCTATGGTGTGTCAACATCGGATATGGACGGGAAGAAATGGCTGAAGTTGTCGCTGAACAGACCCTCAAACTGGCTTATGCCAATCCCTTTGTCGATGTCACCAATGCGCCTGCTGCGAAACTGGCAGCCAAATTGGCTGAACTGGCACCAGGCTCGCTAAACCATGTAAGTTTTGCGGGCGGCGGATCCACCGCAAATGAAACTGCGTTTAGATTGATTCAGTATTATTGGGGCTGCAAAGGCGAGAAAAATCGAAAGCATTTCCTCTCTCGCAAAGGCTCATATCACGGTAGCACTTACATCACGCAGTCGCTGACAGGGAAACCTGCAGATCGGCAGCCTGAGTTCGAGTACGCCACCGATTTTATTCATCATGTAGCCGAGCCAAATGTTTATCGGCGCCCGCGTGATATGGATGAAGAGGCTTTTACAGATTTTTTAATCGCTGACTTCAAAGGCAAACTGGAAGAACTTGGTGCTAACAATGTTGCCGCATTCTTCGCCGAACCTATACTCGGCGCTGGTGGGGTGGTTGTGCCTCCGCAGCGCTATGTGGAAGCCGTGCACAAGCTGTGCAAATCACACGGTATTGTCTTTGTTTCAGATGAAGTGGTCACTGGTTTTGGGCGCCTGGGCGCGTGGTTCGCATCTAAAGACGTATTTAATATTCAGCCTGACATCATCACCTGCGCAAAAGGGCTAACTTCGGGCTACCAGCCGCTTGGCGCGACCATATTCTCGGACCAGATCTATGATGTGATCAGCGCCAAAGGGCATGATCGCTGGTTTACCAATGGCTATACCTATTCCGGTCACCCGGTCGCCTGCGCTTCAGCACTTAAGAACATTGAAATCATGGAACGGGAAAATCTGCTTGATCATGTAAAAAATGATGTGGGCCCGTATTTTATGCAGAAGCTTAATGAGCTGCGGGATATGCCTACTGTCGGCGATGTCCGAGGTAAACACCTGATGGCGTGTGTGGTCAACGTTGGGAACAAGGAAACCCGGGAAACGCTTCCAGATGAAGTTAATATCGGCAAACGAATCTCAAACGCTGCGGAAAAGAGGGGGTTACTGGTTCGACCAGTCGGAAACTTGAATGTACTATCTCCACCCTTGACTATTACCCGGACACAAATCGACGAGCTTGTTACCATTCTTCGCGACTCCATGTCGGAAGTGGTGGAAGACCTGAAGAAACAAGGTATTTCAATTAATTAACCTAAGTTCGCTTGATACCTAGTTGTCCTTGAATCTGAAGAGAATTTACAGGAATACCTGACTCAGCAACCGCGGGGCTCAGCGTTAGAAACCGAATGCATTGGTCTGGGTTAGACTAAATCTGGACGATGTAGCAGTCACAGAATGTATACTGACTGCGGCACGCGAACATGCCGGATTAAGTAACAACAAACAATCCCTGATCTTCTTTTGGTCTGGGTCTATCAAAGTGCAATAGAAGTTTGATTTGACAACTGCTCTTAAACGCTGTCTTGGCCTTTGGGAAATCGTCATCTATGGCGTTGGCCTGATTCTGGGTGCCGGAATCTATGTTCTGATTGGTGCGGCAGCAGGAATCGCAGGCAATATGCTATGGCTTGCTTTCCTAGTGGCAGCGCTGGTCGCGAGTTTTACCGCGCTCAGTTATGCCGAGCTCAGCGCGCTGTTTCCGGCCGCAGGCGCAGAGTTCGTATTTGCCAGAGAGGCTTTTTCCTCGCGCGCAGTAGCCTGGATCACCGGCTTCTGCGCCCTGGTCGTTGGTTTTGCTGCCGCCAGCGCAGTGGCGGTCGGCTTCGCCCAATATCTGAATCAGTTTGTTCCCATGAATACGGTATTTGCAGCCGGCGGTCTCATTATTGCGATGTCAGTGCTCAACTACTGGGGAATCAAGGAGTCTGCTCGCTTCAATGTTTTTGCTACCAGTATTGAGATTGGCGGCCTTTTGTTGGTCATCGCTGTAGGCGGGTACCAGATAATTGATGGTGTCATCCCACTCGCAAATCTACTTGAAGCGCCGACAGTGGCGCCCGAAGAATGGCCCTTTCTGCCGGTAATCTCGGCGGGAGCATTGATTTTTTTTGCGTATCTGGGATTTGAGGATATTGCCAACATTGCAGAAGAAGCACGAGATCCATATCGTGATTTGCCCCGCGCATTTATTTATGCACTGGTGATTTCGACCTTCATATACATACTGGTGGCAGTAGTCGCTGTCAGTGTGGTTCCCTACCAGCAGTTGGCTGAATCAGAGCAACCCCTTTCGGTGATCATGGAAGAACTTATCGGCGGTGCCGCACCGACTCTGATCGCCATCATTGCACTATTTGCGACCGCCAATACTGTTCTGATCACCCTTATTGTCAGCGCCAGAATGTTATACGGCATGTCGTCAGATGGGTCGATGCCTCGTGCACTATCTCGGGTTTCCCGCAGTCGCTATACCCCTTACCTGGCTGTCTGCATCGCCGGCGGCATCTCAATTGCCTTCCTTTTCTTTAAACATTTAGAGGTTCTGGCTTCGATAACCGATGTCGGTATTTTTATCCTGTTCCTGATTGTCAACCTGAGCAATATCCTGTTGCGGTTACGCCGCCCCGAACTGCCACGTCCATGGCGCACTCCTTTCAACATCGGTAATCTGCCTGTCGTATCAGTGCTCGGCGCCATCAGTTGTGTGCTGATGCTTCTTACCATCGATCACCCGGTAGTTTTGTTTGGGAATGAATACTCATCATTGCTCGTCGGACTGGTGATCTTTGCCATGGCAATCCCGGGTTACTTTATTTTTGGTCGATCGAAGCAGCACCAGCAATGATGCTAGTCATGTTAGCCTGACCTGTTTTGACTTTCTGTTCACTGAGTAGCACTTGTTTCCGGTCAAAGGATATGCCACCAGATTTAGCTGATCGTTTTAAGCCAGGTATAAACTAGTTTGTCCGTCAAAATAAATACAACCCGTGGAATCTGAATTCGCAATCGTTGGTGGTGGTATTCTGGGCATATCAATTGCCTGGGGTTTGCAACGCATCGGACGCGATGTCATGGTCATTGACGAAGGAGATTTTGCCTTCCGCGCCTCCAGAGGAAACTTTGGACTGGTCTGGGTGCAGGGTAAGGGAGATGGCTTACCTGACTATACGCGATGGACTCTGCGTTCTGCTTCGCTTTGGCCTGACTTCGCTGATGAGCTGGAGGACACTACCGGGATCAAGCTGGAGTTGTCGCAACCTGGAGGCATTGATTTTTGCCTGAGTAATGATGAAGCTGAAAACGCCGTGGCACGTCTTAGCGGTATTCGTGATTCTCTAAGCATAGATTATCCGTTCGAGTACATTGAAAATACCGAGCTTCGCAAATTGACGCCAGAGATCGGTCCAGATGTGGTGGGGGGAACTTATTGCCCGAAAGATGGACACGTCAACCCACTATACCTTCTTAGGGCTTTGTATACAGACTTTCAGTCGCGTGGCGGACGAGTGGTTAATGGCGTCAGCGTGGACAAAATTAAACAAGAAAATAGCGGCTTCCGTTTGAGTGGAGGCGTCGAGATGTTTGCGCAGAAGGTGGTGTTGTGTGCAGGCCTTGGGAACCGCAAGCTCGGGGAAATGGTTGGCCTTAATGTGCCGGTCGAGCCGAACCGAGGTCAAATCATGATATGCGAACGCGTTATACCATTCATGCGTTACCCCTCCGTGCAGATCAGGCAAGTCGGTGAAGGTGCAGTCCAAATTGGCGATTCGAAGGAGAACGTTGGTTTTGATGATCGCACCTCACCGGAGGTAATTTCGCGCATTGCGCGCCGCGCAATAAAGATCTACCCATTGCTGTCCCATCTGCGCACTATTAGAACCTGGGCAGCATTACGGGTCATGAGCCCTGACGGTTTTCCTATATATCAACAGTCTGACGCCCACCCAGGAGCATACGTTGTAACCTGCCATAGTGGTATAACATTAGCAGCCATACACGCACTAGTGCTCACAAGATGGATTGGTGGCGAAGATCAACCCAAAAACCTGGAGAGTTTTAGTGGCAAGCGTTTTTCGATTTAGTCGCAGCATTAATCGAGACACCAGACTAGTAAGCATTCAGTTTGAAAACCAGGTCATAGAGGCGCGAGAAGGAGAGACAATCGCGGCAGCCCTGTTAGCAAACGGAATAGACTTTACAAGAAAGACGCCTGTAAATGGTCAAGCCCGCGCACCATTTTGCATGGTGGGGACGTGTTTTGAATGTCTGATGGAAGTCGATCAAATTCCCAATCTACAAGCCTGTATGATCGAAGTGCAAGAAGGAATGGTGGTTGGTCGGATGTACGGCCCAAGAAATCCTGACGATGACACATAAATCACCTCTCGTGATCATTGGCGCGGGCCCAGCAGGACTGGCCGCAGCAGATGTCGCTGGCCGATTAGGCATCGATACCATTGTGCTCGACGACCAAAAAAGCGCTGGCGGACAAATCTATCGCGGCCTGAGTGACATTGGAGATAATTTACTGAAAGTACTTGGCCCTGAATATAAATCAGGACGAGAACTGGTCTCTGGACTCGAACATGCTTCAGTTACCTGGAAACCGCAAGCGACGGTTTGGCAGATCACCGAAGATGGTACAGTCTATTATTCTGATCCAACGGGCTCTTCATACCTCCAATCCGAGCAAGTTATCCTTGCCACAGGAGCTTTGGAACGGCCTATGCCATTTCCAGGCTGGACCTTACCTGGTGTGATGACCGCTGGCGGGATACAGATTGCATTAAAAACTGCAGGGCTTACCCCGGAAGGAGAATTTGTGCTGGTAGGCAGCGGCCCATTACTGCTTTTACTTACTCGACAAGTTCTGAATGCTGGCGGCAAGATAACTGCCCTGATAGAGACGACACCCCGCCAAAATAGTTTTAGAGCTTTAAAGTATTTCCCTGGAATGCTGAAATCCAGAGAGTTGTTGCGCAGCGGCATACAGTTAACGGGAGTAATTCGTAAACACGGCATTCCTCACTATCGCCATGCGAGCAGTTTAACCGCTGTTGGAAAAGAGAAAGTCGAGGGTTTACAGTTTAGGTCTGGCGGCAGAATGCACGAACTAGGCTGTAGTGTGCTTGGAATACATATCGGTGTTGTGCCCAATATTCAGATCTCCCGGCATTTAAACTTGTCTCATGACTGGCAACCAGTACAACACTGCTGGTATCCGCGCACAGGCCCCTGCGGAGAAACTGAATTAAGCTGGCTTCGAATTGCTGGGGATGGTCGCGGCATATTTGGCGCAAAAGCGGCGGAGCTTCAGGGAACACTGGCTGCATGGTCCGCCATTGTATCGTTAGATAAAACAGACCAGTCGGGTGCTAAAGAAATGATTCAGATCACAAAGGAAAAGCTTTTGCCACTTAGTTCAGCAAGACCCTTTATAGACTGTTTGTATGCTCCTTCACAGGAATTTTTAACACCCGCTGACGAAACGATCGTCTGTAGGTGTGAAGAAGTCAGTGCGGGCGACATCCGAAGTTATGTCGATCTAGGATGCACCGGCCCAAATCAGACCAAGTCCTTTGGACGTCCGGGAATGGGGCCCTGTCAGGGCAGGTATTGCGGATTGGTCGTTAGCGAACTAATTGCGGACCAAAGGCAGGTTCCGGTCTCAGAAGTAGGTTACTACCGAATTCGCCCACCGATCAAACCAGTTACCCTGGCTGAACTGGCGTCATTGCATAAACAAGGTATGTAGACCAGATTCCGCAGTCCTAGCGCTCGATCGGTTGGTAGTTAAAGGGCGATAATTCAAGCGAGCGATATTCTCCATAGGTAATCATCTCCGAAAGACCGCGTCCCATCGCGGGAGCTTGCTGCAATCCATGACCTGAAACCCATTCAAAAATATAAAAATTTTGATGCTTGTGTACGGGCCGAGAATCGCATTCTGTTCAAAGGCGTTAAAGGCGCAGTCTCCAGTCCTAAAATCGAAAAGCTTGATAGATCAATTGAACTCGCTTTTGTTGGCTTCAAAGACACTAGCAATATCCTCATTACTCATGCCGTATTCCTCCTTAGCCATGTCTTTTGAAATATATCCACGGATAAGATCCCTGCGCACCAACTCGGCATCCCTTTCGGCGGGATTACCATACCCAGCGCCACCAGGGAACGCCAGCATTACACGACCACCGGCAGGGACGAACTGCTTACCTTTGCCCTTCATAGGCGTGCCATCTTCCCTTTTAACAGTTGTGGAAGCGCCGTTCTTGCCACCTTGTCTGCCGCGTGCCGGGTGATCGACACGATCAAACATGGCGGAGAAATCGAACTCATGGTCTTCACTAGCGCCAACTACCATATACTGACCAAGGCCACCGCGATATTTACCAGCCCCACCACTATCTGGACGTAATTCCTTTCTCCATATAATCACAGGACCCGTGTGTTCGGTCGCCTCAACAGGCATGGTCTTTACACCTGATGGGAAGGCGGTCGCATTCATACCGTCAGCGGTTGGTCGGGCGCCGGAGCCGCCTGAGTTAAACGCCAGCACTTCGGCTCTTACCGCGATCTCTCGCGCCTTAACATCTGTTCTCGGTCTAAGCGAAACCTGAAAATTGCACAACGTGCCGGCGCCTTCAGCAGGAACAGTATCGGGTAAAATCTTGTCCAATGCATCGTAGACCGCATCTGGAATCATGTGGCCAATCACATGTCTTAGTGCAACCGGCGCAGGGTGTAGCGCATTGACAATGGAGTTTTCCGGTGCCGTTACCTCAAATGGCGCAAGAGAAGCTGCGTTATTGGGAATTTCCGGCGCAATTGCGCATTTCAACGCGTAGCACGCATAGGCCTTTGTATAGACCAGAGGAACATTGATGCCTTTTTTATCCAAGCCCGACGTGCCTTCGAAATCGCAGATGATGCGATCGGCTTGAACGTCGAGGGAAACCCTAAGGACAACAGGTTTGCTGTACCCGTCGATGGTCATAGCACCGGTAGCTTGTGCCCTGGGGAGTGCTGCGATACGGTCAAGAGTTGCGCGACGTGAGTTCTCAAGGATAAATGTCGAGATGCCACTCAAGTCAGACAGATCGAACTCTTCCATCATGTCTGAAAGGCGTCTGTGCCCCACCTCATTGCAAGTCGCGAGGGCATAGAAATCACCGACAACCTGATCTGGCTCTCGCACATTGCCACGAAGAAGGTTGATTAAGGTCATGTCCACTTCGCCCTTTTGCGCGAATTTCATGATCGGGATATAAAGACCCTCTTCATAGACTGAGTTGGCGTCCGCACCAAAGCCTCTGCCACCAATGTCTACAACATGTGCTGTGCACGCAAGGAAGCCAACCAGTGAGCCTTTGTAAAAAGATGGCGTAACGACCGTGATGTCATGCAGGTGACCGGTTCCTTCCCAGGGATCATTGGTGACATAAACATCACCCGCAAAAATGTTGTCATAGCCTATTCGTCGAATGAAATGCCCGACAGATTCGGCCATGGCGTTGACATGTCCTGGTGTGCCGGTGACCGCTTGCGCGAGCATTTGCCCTTTCGTGTCATATACCCCAGCGGACAGATCGCCAGCTTCGCGTACGGAAGTAGAAAACGCAGTGCGAATAAGCGCTTGCGCCTGTTCTTCAACCACAGAAATCATTCTATTCCACATCACTTGATTGGAAACTGTTGAGGTTTTTTGTGTCATAACGATCTCCCGAATATTGATTAGGCGCGCTGGACAATATCAATACATCCGTCAGACTGACGGATTGCCTGCCTGCTTGATGGCAGGATGATTGTGGTTTCGTCTTCAGTAATCGCCGCAGGCCCTTGTACTCTATCTCCAGAATTGAGGGCATTACGCATAACCACTGCAGACTCCACCGACTCACCTAATGCTGGATCAAATATAGATCGACGCCCGCTTGTTACTGCTTCCGTATCAGCCATCAACGGTTGGATTGGCTTGACAGACTCTTTCTGTGTTGTCGCGTTAACCGACCAAACCGTGATCTCTACGTCCATGCCTTCAACAGCACGACCAAAAAGTGTGACGTAGTCGTGTTCAAATAAACGTTGAAATGTTGCAGCGTCGGGGTCAATCGCTTGTTCAGGGCTCAGCACGATAGGAATTTCCTCTCCTTGACCTGCGTATCGCATGTAGGCCTTAAATTCGGACTGGATATCCGCACTTGCCTCACAAGAACGAACAAAAGTGGTCGCCTCGGTTTCAAGCTCTGAAAGCAGAATACGAATATTGTCGGGTTTGAAATCGGACAGACGCATATATACGCTTCGGTTAGCCTCAAAGCTAAAGGGCGCACGAAGAAAACCAATAGCAGAACCAACCCCGGCACCGGGCGGAACAAGCAATCTTTCAACACCAAGTTTTTCGCATAGACGACCCGCGTGCAAGGGTGCCGCGCCACCGAATGCGATCATGGTGTACTCGGCCAAGTCTTCACCGTTCTCGACCGCGTGAACGCGTGCTGCATTAGCCATATTTTCATCGACTACTTCGGCGAGCCCATAGGCGGCGGTTTGCGAATCCATCTCAAGGGGTTCACCCAAAGCACTTTGCAATGCACAGATGGCTTTTTCCTTATGCAGCTTGATCGTACCACCGGCAAAGTTTTCCGGATCGAGCTTCCCTAACACAAGATCCGCATCCGTTACCGCAGGTCGCTCACCGCCTCGGCCATAACACGCGGGACCTGGTTCGGATCCTGCGGATTCTGGTCCGACTCGAATCTGGCGCATCAAATCGACATGGGCCAATGACCCACCACCCGCACCAATTTCAACCATATCGATAACTGGAATCGAGATCGGCATTCCCGATCCCTTTTTAAACCGATAGGTTCTCGCGACCTCAAACACGCGACTTGTTTTAGGCGTTTGATTCTTAATCAGACAAATTTTTGCAGTAGTCCCTCCCATGTCGAAAGACAACACCTTATCGAGCCCATATCTGGAAGCGATGTGCGCAGCAAAAACAGCACCACCGGCAGGCCCGGACTCCACCAGTCTGACCGGGAACTCCGCTGCACTCTCAATTGAAATAATTCCGCCGCCAGAATGCATCAGAAAGATAGTGCATTTGACACCCTCATCTTGAAGCCGCCCTCCCAGTCTTCCCAAATAGTTTTTCATCATGGGTTTTATGTAAGCATTGGCAACGACGGTGTTGAATCGTTCATATTCGCGCATCTGAGGCGACACTTCTGACGAAAGAGACACCATTACGTCAGGCAGCTTTTCCGCCAATACTTCGCGAATCATGGCTTCGTGATCGACATTTAGATACGAATGGATAAGGCCTACGGCAACACTTTCGTAGCCTTCATCTTTAATTCTATCTACGAGAGCCTCCACCTCAGTGGCTGCCAATGGGATGAGCACCTCGCCCTTTGCACTGATCCTCTCTTCGACCGTATAGCGCTGCTGCCTCGGAAGTAGTGGCTCCGGTAAGATTAAATTGAGATCATATTGCTCAAATCGGGATTCGCTGCGCATCTCGATAACATCCCGAAAACCCTGGGTGGTGATCAGCGCTGTCTTGGCGCCGCGTCGCTCTATTAGCGCGTTAGTTGCCAGTGTCGTACCATGAATGATTTGTTCTATCTCCGAGGGGTGGATGTCTGCCTGATCACAAACTTGTCTCATCCCTGCGATAATCGCGTCTTCAGGTGCTTTATTTGTAGTAAGGACCTTAGTCGAAAATTGACTTTCTCCAGTTTCAAGTACGATATCCGTAAACGTTCCACCAATATCGACGCCCATCCGGATCGATGACATATTCATGCTTCACTACACCTCTTACTGAAGAAATTTTCCTTTGTGCTTAGTGTAAAACGGAGCATTGCATAAGTTCTAATTATTTGCTTGGATTTATTGAATAACATCCAAATCTGTCACCAGAATTCACAAGCCCACCCTCAAGCATGCCACCAACTTTGATCACCAGTGGCAGTCGAGATCTGCTGTTGAGTCATTGCATTAATCTGACAAGAGACATACGACGCGCGGGAAATGATGTTGAACTGAGAGTATGGGAACAAATGTGACACGTCTTTGAACCGTATCCGGAGCTACCGAACGCCCGCGATTCGCTGACAGAAATCGGTAAATTGCTAAAACGTTGTCTTTAGAATGATTTGCGTCTATCGAGAAACTGCCGGTGAGATTCCTCTGTGCCGTTATGAAAGGATCCAAACCATTGATCGAAAGGAACTTCGAGACCACCATAATTACATTCATAGAATCGGTGGTGCAATTGATGATGAAATGTGCCGAGCGCCAATCGCTTCTTTCCATTTATAAATATTCCCGAATAACCGGTATGGGTGGTCGCCGCGGTGAGGGTAAAATACTGCAGATGGAAAATGATATGCAGTGGATGAGCCGCCACCACCCAATGGATCAAAACCGTTCCTAAATACAAAATGTGTTCGATCGGATGCATAGACAAACCAGACCACGGACCTACATTATTGTTCCGATGATGAAGCGCGTGGGCGATTTTATACAGTGGCGGCCAGTGCAGAAAACGATGTACCAGGTAGAAGTAAAATGACTCCCACGCTGGCAACAAAAGAAAGAGCATCACAAACCAAATGGGATTCTCCGACCAGTTCAGTGTGGACGCGTAACCATTGGCAATAGCCCACATCATCAGAGATTCATACGCAGTCCACACAGTCACTCCGCTCGCGCAGCTCCAGAACATGTTGTCATGAATCTGGTTGTTAAATGTGAACTGCCGACTGTTCTTTACCAGCGGCCGGGTGTCATGACGGCCTTCGTCTCCCTGGAGGCGAAAGACGTAATAGTAAAGATGCAGTCCGCCCGCCACGAGAAACAGCAAACCAAGATTTCGCAGAAATATCTGCGCAATCCAGTCGAACTCAAAATTCTTGCATCGCTCCAGGGAAGGGTGGAGAAAGAACCAGCTGATCAATGAAAGCGCCAGGACAATCAGTCGCTCAGAAATTGGAAACCAGGCGCCAACAATCCATTTGATGATTTCCATGGGTCGCCATGGCAACGTGAAAAGCGGGGAGACTGACAACGGTAGTTCCGGCCGATAGTTCCATTGCTTTCTTTTTGGTCGGGAAGAAGCAGCCGGAGATGCCCCCTTGTTCACTGCTTCAGTCATACCAACTGGTGCTAGATGGAGTTTTTCTGGGATCGTTGAGCAACAATATTATTAATGTGTTAACAGCCCTGCATTTCATGGCAATAAGTATTTACGCTCATTAAGCATATAATAATCCTACTTTATTACTAATTTATGGACAAATACAACCGAATTAATTTACGCTATAAATTAAAATTTTTAATTTATAGCGATGTTTGAACGATTACCACCACTAAAAGCGCTGCGTGCATTTGAAGCCGCCGCCCGGCACGGCAGTTTTACGGAGGCTGCAAAAGAACTGTCGCTGACACAAGGCGCAGTAAGCTACCAAATCAAAATACTAGAGTCGAAACTCAACATCGTCCTGTTTGCTCGTAGCGCAAGACAGGTGAATTTGACCCCAGAGGGCCAAAGCCTGTTTCGCACCACGCATCGGTTATTTCGCGAGCTCGAGGATGAGGTTCACAACATTGCACCGATCACGAATCGTCTGAGTCTGACGATATCCGTAAGCACCTACTTTGTCACTCGCTGGCTGTCGCAAAGACTGGGCAACTTCCTTACCGACCACCCTAGCATCACAATAAAACTGAAACATTCTGTTAATGATCCTGACTTCGATCTCAAGGAGGTCGACCTGGCCATTCGATGGGGGGATGGAAGCTGGTCGAGATGTGAATCAGAGTTGTTAATTCCGTCACCCATGATTGCAGTCTGCTCTCCTAAACTTATTGAGAGTGAGACACCGATAGAACAACTCAGTGATTTGCGTCATCAGGTTTTTCTGCATGATCAGGAAGGAAACGATGGCTGGCATGAATGGTTATTGAAAGCGGGCCTGGAAGATCTCGGATCAGGTCCTGGTCCCGTCATTGTCGATCCCAATGTCCGTGTTCAATCCGCCATCGATGGCCATGGACTGGTTCTCGCAAACCGGCTTCTCAGTGAAGACATAGTTCGGGGCTTCTTAGTAGAACCATTCGACATCCAGCTTGAGGGCTATGGATTCTATCTGGTGCACACGTCAAAAGCGGAGAATCAGAAAGCATTTCAGCTGTTCCGTCAGTGGCTGCTGGACGAAGCTGGAGCTTTTAACATGATCTGAATTTTCTTGCGTCTGTTTCTTCACAGCTCTTAATTAAGTCTGTTATACAGTCCTACAAAATAGCTCCAAATCATCTTTACTCAACTGAATACACCCGACCTGGGGATATTCCTATGAACATAAATCCTGTAGAGCAATGCTGGTCCCGGCGGTTATGAAATTCGCGGTATATGCCCAGGCGGCGGTGCCAGTGGAGGCCTGGTATTTCAAAAATTCTGCCCAGAAAAAGTGCCCTGGCCTGCCCGACGAATCTGCATTGAACTATTGTGCAGACGCATACTTCAATGCTGAAACCTTTACAGAAGCAGGCGTGTTTTGCACTGTATCCTAATCGGTTGTAATTTCCTTGAGCTAGAACCGCAGATAGAAACTTTAGCAACACACACCATGCCTAAATAGTCTAAAGCTTTATCGAAAATTCAAGGTGGCGCCAAATTCAAAAACGGTGGCATTTTTTGGAGCCGCGTAAGGAAAACACCATGTCGGATATAAATTTATCTACACCAGAAAACGTGCTTATAATCTACTTAAAGTCGGCTAGAATGGGTAAACATAAATTTTTCTCAGCGACTTCCGATCCAGTCTGTTTGTTCAAGAACTGGAATTCTGTAGCTCCATACAGTTCCAAAAACTCCGCTTAACCACGCATACAGAGAGAATAGATTCATGGCGAAATTTCCTACAAGTGCAGATGTTGTCATTATCGGTCAAGGTGGGATCGTTGGCGCATCCGTGGTCCATCACCTGATCGAAAAAGGATGGGAGAATATCGTCGGCCTCGATAAATCATCGATCCCAACAGACATCGGCTCCACCTCCCATGCCTCCGATTTCTGCTATTTAACCGCCCATGACAATCTGACCTGTTACACCACCAAATACAGCGTGGAGTTTTTTGACAAGATGGGGCGTTACGCTCGGATTGGTGGTCTCGAGGTAGCGCGACATGACGATGATGAGCGCATGCAAGAACTCAAGCGCAAAGTAGGGTCAGGCAAAGCATTTGGGACCAATGTCCGCATGATCACCGCCAAGGAAACCAAAGAAAAATTTCCGTTGCTTGAAGAAGACATGATCCAGGGCGCAATGTGGGATCCTGACGCAGGGTTGGTTGTCCCGCGCTCGCAGACCGTAGCGGGCGAACTGGTAGACCAGGCCAAGGCGACCGGTAAGTTGCAATCCTTTGCCAATACTTCCGCAACCGGCCTTGATATCGAAAATGGCCAAATCAAGGGTGTCGAAACCAGCCGCGGTTACATCGAAACTAGTACTGTCGTGGTTTGCGCCGGCCTGTGGGGTCGTCTGATCGCACAGATGGCGGGTGAGGATCTGCCCATCATGCCGGTAGACCATCCATTGTGTTTTTTCGGCCCCTATACTGAATTTGAAGGCACTGGTAAAGATATTGGTTATCCGCTTCTTCGTGATCAGGGCAACTCGGCTTATCTTCGTGACACTGGTGACCCCACCACCCCGGAGGGTGGCCAGATTGAATGGGGCTACTACGAGGAAAAGGACCCGCGCCTAGTGCATCCAAAGGATCTGCTAGAAAAAGGCGAAGCGCGCCTGTCGCCATCCCAGCGCGATCTTGAAGTTGAGCAGATTATGGAACCGCTGGAACGCGCTATGGAACTCACCCCAATTCTTGGCGAACTGGGGTGGGATGAAAAACGTTCGTTTAACGGCCTTTTGCAGGTCACCGCAGACGGCGGACCTTCCATTGGCGAATCTCCGGAGACACGCGGCCTGTGGTACGCCGAGTCGGTCTGGGTCAAGGACGCGCCTGGCATTGGTAAGGTGTTGGCTGAAATGATGACCGACGGCGTAACTGAAATGGATATCCACAGTATCGACGTCGCGCGCTATTACCCGATTCAAAAAACGCCAACGTACATCTACGATCGATGTTATGAGACCGCGTTCAAAATATACAATCCAGCTGTGCACAGCCGAGAACCTTACTCCAAGGGCCGCAATCTTCGTCGCAGCCCATTCTGGTCAAGGGAGCAGGAACTCGGAGGATACTTTATGGAACTCGCTGGCTGGGAGCGGGCTCATGGATATTCCTCCAATGAACACTTGCTCGAAAAATATGCCGACAAGGTGCCCGTTCGAGAAAACGAATGGGACAATCGTCACTTCTGGCGGGTATCCAACGCCGAACATTTGGCTATGTCAGAAAATGCGGGCATGATCAACCTCTCACACTTTGCGGTGTACGATGTGACCGGCGCCGATGCCGAAGCGCTGATGGAGTACGTCTGCGTAGCCAAGGTTGGTGGCGACACCGCAATCGGCAAAGGCATCTATACCCACTTTCTCGATCACAGTGGTGGCGTGCGTGCGGACCTCACGGTGATTCGGCTCGACTCAGACAAGTATCGGGTAATTGACGGTGCCGACGCCGGCAACAGGGACTATATCTGGCTGAAACGCATGGCTGAAGATCATGGTTGGAGCGTGTATATCGAAGACCGCAGCGACCACATTTCCTGCCTTGGATTATGGGGCCCTAACGCCCGTAAAATGCTACAGGCGGTAGCCGATCATCCCGAAGAATTAGACGCCGATAATTTTCGTTTTGCCACCACCAAAAATATCACCCTGCGCGGTATTCCAGTGCTGGCATTCCGCATCTCCTATGTAGGTGAGCAGGGTTGGGAACTGCACGTGCCATTCAGTTATGGCCTATCACTTTGGGATATGATCTACGAACAGGGCGCAACACCCGTGGGTGTAGAAACTTATGCCAATAGCCGTCGTCTGGAAAAAAGCTTGCGATTGCAGAATGCGGACCTTCTCACCGAATACAATCTGTATGAAGCGGGCCTTGCCCGCCCTAAGGTCAAGGAAGCGGATTTCCACGGCAAGGCCGCCTACCTTGCGCAACGCGAGCGTGAGCACCAGCCCGCATATCTCTGCACCATGACTATGACCAATAATGTGGACGCCAAGGGTATTGCCCGCTATCCCGTTGGTCAATGGCCGATTCTCGACCCGGACACCAATGAAGTCCTTATTGATGAGCTGGGCAGGCGCTCATTTATCACCAGCATCGCCTACGGCCCGTCTGTGGGCAAGAACATCGCCCTGGGCTATCTTCCACGAGCTTATGCAGAGGAGGGGCGTGAACTGATCATGGAGTATTTTGACGAACCGTTTCCAATAAAAGTTGAAGCTGTGGGGTGTAAAGCTCTTTATGACCCTGCTAATGATTTGCCGAAGACCTAGAAACAGAAATTCGCGGAATTTTCCGCTGGTTAATGAATACTTACTTTTGTATTCGTCTGCCTATTGGCTTCCAGAGTTTTAGAATTTCAATTTGGGCTGGTGCCCAGAGCCCATTCTGGCTTGTTGGATTTCAACCCAGTCCCTAAAACGCCACCAGTTCCCAACAATGGGCAGAAACCAGGGTTTACCCGCATAGAACAACTGCGTTTTAAACGGCAGCCCTTCAAATGCACTTTTTTGTTGTGCCGAGCCGAGAATGTTTTGCGCGACCTTCTTACCAAGCCAACTCATCATGACTATGCCACAGCCGCCGTTACATACAATTGCATAATGCACCCCTTCGTGTACACCGATCTTGGGTAAAAAATCAAAGGTGAACGCCATATAGCCTGACCATGCGCTGGTCGCTTTTATATCTCGCATCTGCGGAAACATTTGTACTAGTTGCTGATGCAGAATTTGCGCACTACCCTTCGGACCCATGGGTGAGAATCGAGCACGGCCCCCAAAAAGAATGTGCTTTCTATCGGGGGTCGCTCGGGCAAAACAGACAACGCGTTTGGTATCGATGACAGGACATAGCATTGGCAACATTGCATTAACCCTGTCTTCACCAATTTCTTCGCTCGCTACGATGTTGCTCATGACGGGAACCAGGCGTTTTTGATGCCACGGAGATAAACTTTCAGTATACCCATTTGTCGCCAATACAACTTCTCTCGCTCTGAAGTCGCCGCTCAGTATACGGACGTGTTTGGTCGACCCTTCAGTAACAATGCCAATAACGCGGCTGTCTGAAACAAATGACACACCGGCGGTCCGGCAAAGATCCATCAGGCCTTTATGATATCGCGACGGATGAATAGTCCCGGCATTTTCGACATACATCCCACCATATCAATAGTCGCTGGCAACGTAGTCGCGCTGCTCACGTTTCGAAACCATACGAAAGTTGCTCCGCCCATCGTTATTGTATTCGTCCATTTTCTTTGAAAGCTTGTCATAAGCAGCTGGCGTATGGGCACCAACAAATCGACCCACCGAATCCAGGTTACACTGAATGTTCTCGCGTGAAACCAGGGCCTTCAAATGATCATAGGCTTTATCCGCTTCAGCAAAAATTCGGTTTGCGTGTTCTGTTCCCACTATGGCCTGCAGGTTGATCTGTTTGCTGACCCCCGCTCTGCCGGACAGGAAGCCTGCATTTCGCGTACTGGCCCCAATACCGCACTTGCCGGCATCAATAACGGTTACCTTTAATCCACTTCGTGCAAGCTCCAATGCCGAGGACAATCCAGCGTAACCACTACCCACTACCACAACATCCGCTTCACCAGAAGCATCACAGGTAGATTGCTCTACAGGGGCGGCATCACGCCACCACCAGGGTTGTTCACTAAACCCATCCGCTAGAAACTCATGCATAATGGTGTATGTAGTCAGAAGTCATAAATTATTGTCAGGAAACAAGGGCAATCGCCGCCGCTCGCGTCTGTTTCGCAAGTAAGTCATAGTCCACCGTGGTCAACCGGCCCTGGTCGACCACCTTTCTTCCATTGACGAAGCTGTAATCGACATGATCCGTCTGGCACAGCACCAGTGCGGCAACCGGATCTGCGTGAGCGCCGACGAATTCGTTGCGGTGGGTATCGACTGCGATGAAATCAGCAGACATTCCCGGCGTGGGATACCCGATGTCATCACGGCCCAGCACTTCCGCACCTCCCCGCGTTGCTATTTCGATCGCCTCGCGCGCGGTCATACCGTCCACCGAAACCTCGCGCACCCGCGCAAGCAAAAGGGCGAGCCGGGCCTCCTGCAGCATGTTGCTCGTATCGTTCGAGGCCGAACCATCCACGCCCAGACCAACTCTCATGCCAGCGTCACGCATGGCTCGAATCGGAGCCGCACCACTGGCGAGACGCATATTGCTTGCCGGGCAATGCGCGGCGCCAGTGCCGGCTTTGGCAAACATACCAATATCCGTATCATCGAGATGCACGCAGTGTGCATGCCAGACCTTATCACTAAGCCAACCCAGCGACTCGGTCCACTCCGCCGGACGGGCACCGTATTTTTCTTTCATATAAGCAATATCATCGGCATTCTCAGCGAGATGCGTATGTAAGCGCACGCCTTCATAATCTTCGATTAACTTTGCCGATTCGGACATAGCGTCAACCGTAACGGTAAACGGCGAGCAAGGGCCTAACGCGACACGAATCATTGAATGGCGCGAATTATCGTGATGTTCTTCAATAATTCTTTGCGAATCCTTGAGGATGGCGGGAATGGTCTCGACCACGTTATCGGGCGGTAACCCGCCGTCACTTTCACCAATACTCATACTGCCACGCACTGCGGTAAAACGCATACCAATATCGGCGAGCGCACGAATCTCATCATCGATACGACAATCGTTCGGCAATATATACAGATGGTCACTCGAGGTCGTACACCCGCTAAGCAATAGCTCGGCAGCAGCCAACTTCGCGCTCAAGTAAATATCTGTTGAGCGCATGTTTTTCCAGATCGGGTATAGCGACTTGAGCCATGGAAACAGCGTACCGTCAGGTGTAATGACCCGCGTTAATACCTGGTAGAAGTGGTGGTGCGTATTCACCATACCCGGCATAACGACGTAGCGGCCTTGCAAGTCGAGCACCTCCGACCCAACTTTTGGCAGCTCCTCGGTTGTGCCCACGACTTTGATGACATTATTTTGCACCAAGATCGCACCATTATGAATCTCGCGCCGCTCATCGTCCATGGTGACCAGGGTATGTATATTCTTCACCAGCAGCGTCTTATTCCGATCGCTCGAAAGAACACTGCCCGTCGACTGGGCACCGGCAGCAAACCTCGTCGCAGTGGACACAGCCGCAGTGGACGCAGCCGCTGTTCCACTCTGACTGCATTCGTAACTAGTTATATTGCTAATAATACTGTGTCCAGAATTGGTTGTATTAAAATAAACGAAATTTCATATGTTGGAAAGCTGTCTTCCAAGTATTTTCTATACTGAATAATCGGTATTATAAATCGCAGGAACCCTAAACGCGTTTCGTCACAGACACTAAGAATTTCAACTAATCTGAACCTGTAGGTTTGACCCGGGTCAAATTGAATGTCGATAAGTTCGGCGACGATATTGTTCTCACCCATCAACAAGGAGTATTGACCATGACAAAAATCATCATAAGACTACTCATACCGCTATTTCTAGGAATTTTCACCTCTGTCGCAATGAGCCAAGACTCACAACGCGCAATTACCAAGGTTGCCGGCGACGTATATCGGTTTCAAAACAATTTTCATTACTCGGTGTTTGTCATCACCGGAGATGGCGTTGTGGTCACAGACCCAATCAGCGCCGATGCCGCCGAGTGGCTCAGAGGCGAAATCGAAAAAATGACAGATCAGCCGATAACCCATCTTGTGTACAGCCACAGTCATGCCGATCACGCTTCAGGCGGTGCGTTCTTTGGTGAGGTGCCGAATGTCGTTGCGCATGAAAATGCCCCCGAGGACATCGATGTCGTGACTCCAACCCAGCGCTTTGAAGATAAAATGGAGTTTTCCCAGGGTGGCAAAACATTTGAGTTGACCTATCTCGGCCCAGGTCACGGCACCGATCTGATTGCGATGGTAATACGGCCTGAAAATATCGGATTCGTTGTGGATGCGGTCACCCCGAAACGTGTCTTTTTTCGCGATTTCCCAAACGCCAATGTTGACCATTGGATCGATCAGGTGCGTAAGGTCGAATCACTGGATTTTGATATTCTTGCGGGCGGTCATGGCGTACTTGGAACGAAGTCGGACGCCACCGATGGACGCATATATCTCGAGGAAATGCGCGCCGAGGTGCTGGCCGGATTGCAGGCAGGGAAGACAGCCGAAGAACTTAGTCAGACCGTATTAATGGAGAAATATAAGGATTGGGGCAATTTTGATCAGTGGCGCGCGCTCAATGTTCAGGGCATGGCACGACATTTGATCGAATCCGGCGCGGTGAACTGATAGTGTGTTAAGAACGATATGAACAGGATCCCGCCATGGCGGGATCCCGAGGTTTCTTCAGATGACCCGCTGCCTTTAGACTAATCAAGCTCTACCCACACGGGTTGATGGTCTGAACTGCTGGCTTCTTGATCCACCCACGACGATTTAGCACGGGCCACGAGCGCGGCGGTCAAGAAACAATAGTCCAGTCGTGCGCTCTTTTCATTTCCAGGTCGCCCTGGATTTGGATGCCAGGTCAATACACGTTTTCCAGGATTATTCTTTGCCCAGATATCGGTTAGCAACGGCATATCATCCCCGATTAAGGCCGTGGACATAATCTTAAACTCCGGGCTGTCAGGCCCCATATTAAAGTCTCCCAACACCACTGCATTCTCGGGCATCGGTGGTTGAGGTGTGCCGCTGGACCAATCCCTTTCCCCGTCCTCACTGGACGGTCCTGTCCATGCACCACCTTGAGAAGGCGCAACCCTTATCAGCGAGACCAGGAATCTTGCCTGGTGCTGACGCTCCTCACTGGATACCGAACCGAAGTGCGCGTTGTATACGCGCAGCGCCCCTGCAGGGGTTGATAAGACACCTTCAAGCACGCCCATCTGCATGTTGAACGCGTAATCGATATGCAATCGGGGCAGCGGATAGTATCGTTTGCTGAGTATCGGCCATCGGCTAAGTAGCATTTGTCCATACTGGCGACGTCGATTGAGGATTATGCCATCCCCGAGTTTTTCACTGCCATCGATATCGAAGGACGCATCAAATACCCAGTAATACTCGGGTAACAACCTGGCAACGTCCTCGGGTTGCGACGGACCGTTCGGCGGCCCGTAATATCTTTCGATCTCCTGTAACGCAATAATGTCAGCACCATTCACTGCATCAATGACTCGAGCGAGATCGTACCGGTTATCCTTGCCAATTGCGTAGTGCGCGTTGTAAGTCACAATTTTCATTGGGGAGGAAAATGAAATAGTTAAAGGGACCTAATCACCTGATTCGCGGTAAACGCCATCGCATACAGTCGAGACTTGAGCGAACTAAATCCCACTTTATGAAAATTCGTGATCGGCAAGGGCAACTCATTCTCTGCAGCACCCGACAGATATTTAGCGATATCCCGACCGAATATGGTACCGGGGGCAATGCCCCGGCCGTTATATCCGATCGGTGTGTAGAGTCCTTCAGCCAGTCTATAAATTCTAGGCAAATGATCGGGCGTCATGGCAATTTGTCCATACCAGGACTTTTCAAGCCGGACATCACCTAACTTAGAAAACAGTCTTTCAATGTTGCGCTTTGCCCATCGCTGGGTGAGACCGCGGCTACCACCAAAAACCCTACCCATTGAACCAATGAGAATCCTGCCATGGTCATCACGTCTCACGTTGAACATAATCGGCGCGGTGTCCCAAACACCCTGTCTCTCGGGAAGAATAAAATCAGCCTGTTGTCCAAGGGGTTCAGTGGCGATCTGGAAATAATGAATCATGGTGAAACAACGCTTCAGATCGGGCCACAGATCATCGGTATAAGCATTTGTGCCCAGGACGACCCTGTTCGCAGTAACCCTGCCTTGGGTTGTGCCCAGAATCCACTTTCCATGATCGGGCTGAAGGCTATTCACCGTTGCACCGATATGAATCCTGGCGCCTGCCGCTTGGGCCGCACGCGCAAGACCGCGAACATATCCCATTGGGTTGATGGTCCCAGCACGATGATCGAGCAGCCCGCCATGAAAAACATGCGTACCGATCTTATCGGCCGCTTGCTCGCGGTTTAACAGATCCACAGGCGCGCCCAGACGATGCCACTGTTCGCACCGCCTTTTAAGATCCTCAAATCCTGAAAGAGAGTGTGCAGCATGGATTGTGCCATTCTGTCGCGGTTCACACTCGATGTCGTGCTTTTTAATCAGTGAAAACACATAGGCCGGCGCTTCGCCGAGCAAACGCAATAACCGACTTCCGACTGCATCCCCTAACTGCGCACGAACATTCTGCGGTGGCAGCCAAAGTCCGGCATTGACCAACCCGACGTTTCGTCCGGAACCGCCATATCCGATTTTCTGCGCCTCTAGAACATGGCATTCAATACCTCGTTCGGCCAAGTGCAGAGCCGTTGAGATACCCGTAAATCCGCCTCCTACAATGGCAACATCAGTAACGATGTTTCCGCTCATCGTGGACGATGCCGCATTTTCTTTGGCGGAAGCATCCCAGAGGGAAATCAAGTCAGTAGTTTTATGCTCATTCACAGTAGTTGCCGTGTTCATTTTTTTGTATTTTGTAACACATTATCTACCTGATGATTGATGTGGAACTTATATCGAATAATATAGGTAATGCACCTCCGGGATAAGCCTGGTCGACAGATTTACCGTTTGGTATCAAACATCAAGCTTCAGTGCTGCTCGACACCTATATCTCAAACAATAAATCAGTACGAATAATATATTTTTTCCCGTGGATGATCGGCTCTGAACTATGTACACAGTGCATCGGATGAGCACCATGAGGAAAACACAATACACCACCAATTCGAGTGCGTATATCGACTTCCTTCACGGGGTCTCCACCGCGTGCGGGTCGCTGCGGATCATTATTATCGACCAGGAATCTTGTCGCACCACCTTCAAAGTTCTCACTCAGAAAAATTAAAAAACTCATCTGGCTATAACGATCAGGATACGCATTAGCAATCAATTCCCCATCAACCACTCGACTGCCTGGCCAGGCGCCATCGGTATGAGCCTTAAAATAATCTTCGGGACCATAACGGTAGAATCGAAAGCGGGCATTAATTCCCAGGGCGTGTTTGCCGTCAAAAATAGCTGCAAAATCATTCAACTGATTTTCTATTCGCTTCCAGATTAAACCATCCGTTTTTTCATCAACTACCCACACCACATTGTCGTTGTGACGCACACTGCGTGGTAACGAAACCGACGCATCCGGTAAATAGCCGAGCGATTCACTGAGGCCAACCAGGCGTTGACATTCTTCAGATGACAACACATTCAATAGCTGGAAAGTACCGGGGACCTGATCAAGCGCTTCGAGTTTGACGGTGCTTGGCGCAATATCGGCCAAGCCTGCAGGATTGGGTTGATGATTCGCCCATACAGGCAAGGACGGATGTTCCGCACCTGGTTCATAGGCAACAACATAGAAGTCTTTTGTCGTGTAAGTTGGATTAATCATAACTCCCAATTCCGCGTAACAGAACTAGTTGATAGAGTGAGGCTCTCCGAATAGGACATGTACACTAATCAATGCGCATTTGTATACTTCTGCTCGTATTTTACTGGGCTAAGATAGTTCAGAGAGGAATGCCGCTGTCTTCGGATGTAAAAGACTTCTATGCATTCAAAGATACTTCGTTTGGCGTGGACCTTTATTCGACAGCCTTAATCGGCATTGGGTTCTCGACCCCAATAGGCAGCTACCAACCGATTTGCTAGGTTCTGGGGGCACAATTCACAACTGACCTCGGATTCCAGAAACCCATCCTGGTCATTAAATGTTGTGTTCCCAGCATATGAACTACTGGGCATTCTCAGGCAGATTCGCTCAGTACTGCAGTGGCTTCAATCTCGATCAGGGCCTTATCCTCCACCAGCTCCGAAACAACAACCATTGTCATTGCAGGGAAATGCCTTCCAATGATTTTTCGATATACCTCCCCAACCTCACTTTGATTCGCTATATATTCGGACTTGTCGGTGACATACCAGGTCATTCTTACCAAATCGGTCACTTGTCCGCCCGCAGTGGTAGTCACGTCCACGATGTTTTTTAAGCATTGCTCCATTTGACCTATAAAGTCGTCGGCAATGAATATCTGATCTTTATTCCAGCCGATTTGCCCGCCTATGTATAGAGTTGGGCCCGTTGCCACCACGCCATTTGAGTATCCCTTGGCTTTTTTCCAGCCTTGCGGATTGATTATTTTGTGCATAGATATCTCCAACTTATGCCGGGTTATTCAAGACTGATTCTTGAATAGTCAAGGTTGTACTAGATTTAGATCTGTCAGTCGTTATTCTTGCCTGAGACGAAAACGCTGGATCTTTCCAGTTTGTGTCTTCGGTAATGAATCAACAAAAATAATTGATCTCGGATATTTATAAGGGGCAATCACAGTTTTCACGTAATCCTGTAATTGCCTGGTCGTTTCTTCATTGGCTTCGACGCCTTCATTAAGGACGACATGTGCCCGCACCAACTGTCCTCTCTCACTATCTGGGGTGCCGATCACCGCACATTCTTTAATATAGTCGTGTCCCAAAAGGGCTGACTCCACTTCTGGACCCGCAATGTTGTAACCTGATGACACGATCATGTCATCGTTTCGGGCAACAAAATGGAAATAACCGGCTTCATCCTGAAAAAATGAATCACCTGTAAGGTTCCATCCATTTTTTACGTATTCACGCTGACGGTCATCGGACAAGTAACGACAACCTGTCGGCCCACGCACAGCTAACCAACCAACCGTGCCAGCAGTTACTTCTTCCATACCCTCATTCACAACCTTTGCTTCGTAGCCGTTTACAGGTTTGCCGGCACAAGAAGGATGCGAATCGCCAAATCTGTTTGACAAAAATATATGCAGCATTTCTGTAGCGCCGATACCGTCAAGCATTGGTTTACCTGTCTTTTTTATCCATGCTTCGTAGATCGGCGCAGGCAATGTTTCACCAGCGGAAACCGCTGCCCTAAGAGAGGATAGGTCAGCCCCATCATCCATTGCAGCCAGCATGACACCGTATGCAGTGGGAGCTGTAAAGCAGACGGTTGCTTTGTAATTTTCAATAATTTCGATCAAATTAGGTGGTGACGCGTTCTCCAACAGCACCGCTGACGCGCCGAATCGCAACGGAAAAATAGCTAACCCACCCAGGCCAAAAGTAAACGCCAGTGGAGGAGAACCAACGAACACGTCCTCTGGTTTTACTCCCAGCACTTCCTTGGCATAACCATCAGCAATGATCATCAGATCCCGGTGAAAATGCATGGTCGCTTTGGGCACACCGGTAGTACCCGAAGTAAATCCAAGCAAAGCCACATCGTCCTTGCCTGTTTTAATGGATTCAAATCTAACTGGCTTCTCTAAGGCCAGCTGGTCAAGTTCCGAGTTGTGATTCGCTGTACCGTCAAATTCAACAATTTTCTGCAGGTGCTCACTCGTTTCCATTGCGCCGGCTAGTTCTTGCACTAATCGAGAATCGCATAAGGCCAAGGTGACTTCAGCTTTATCGATCACTTTACCCAATTCGCTGGCACGCAACATGGGCATTGTATTCACCACCACGGCACCGACTTTCGTCGCCGCTAACCAACATGCAACCATAGCAGGGTTGTTGGCAGAACGAATGAGAACTCTGTTGCCTGGCAATATTCCAAAGTCGTCCCGCAGTACATGCGCGATCCGATTGGTCCAGTCGGTCAATTCCTTATACGTTCTCCTTCTTCCATTCCCGATCAAGGCGGTATGATCGCCAAATCCCTTGTCAACCATGTTGTCGGTCAACTCTTCCGCAGCATTCAGTTGATCCGGATAAGGGAAATCTTTAAGAAGAAATTCTGGCCAATGATCCAACGGCGGCAGATTATCCCTCGCAAATGTGTCGGTGTGTGCACTGAAACTCAGCATAAATCCCTCCTAATAATTCTCAATCAGGTGCTTTGCAATCACGACTTTCTGCACGTCAGAAGCACCTTCATAGATGCGAAGCGCACGTATCTCCCGGTACAAACGTTCGACAATGTGGCCTTTTCTTACACCATCCCCGCCATGAATCTGCACCGCTTTATCAATGACATGCTGGGCATGGTCGGTGGCAAACAATTTGGCCATGGATGCTTCTCGACTAATTCGCTCGGTGCCCATGTCTTTGCACCAGGCGGCGCGATAGATCAGCAATGCGGAGGCATCAACATCAAGTGCCATATCGGCAAGATGTCCTTGCACCATTTGAAGACTTCCAAGCGGAGCGCCAAACAGCTCTCTGCTTTTTGCTCTGTTGATAGACTCATCCAGTGCACGCCTAGCAAAGCCGAGCGCGGCGGCGGCAACCGTAGGTCGAAATACGTCTAATACGGACATGGCAATGCGAAATCCACTGCCAGACTCCCCAATCATGGCAGAAGCAGGAACATGACAATCCTTAAACGAAATACGCGCCAACGGATGCGGAGAGATTGTTTCGAGCCTTTCTACGATTTCAAAACCAGGCATATCCGGGGTGACGATAAATGCAGATATGCCCTTTGCCCCCGGCGCTTCTCCGGTTCTCGCAAACAAACAGTAAACGTCTGCAATACCGCCATTCGAAATCCACGTTTTTTCGCCATTGAGTACATAACCATCGCTTTCTTTTTCTGCTTTCAAGGAAATGTTGGCAACGTCCGAGCCCGACTGTGGTTCGGTGAGAGCGAATGCCGACAGTGCCCTACCTGTGCGAGTTTTCTCAAGCCAGTATGTTTTTTGTGCCGGTGTGCCAAAGAGCGATATGGCACCAGTGCCGAGCCCTTGCATTGCAAATGCAAAATCAGCCAGGCCATCATGTCGGGCAAGGGTCTCCCGGATCAAACATAAACTCCTCACATCCAGCTTGGAATCCGGATCTTCAGGATCAAGGGACGAATGATCCAACCATCCAGCGTCTCCCAGAGCTTTGACAAGATTCTGGCACGTGGCATCCACATTCTCATGATCGATCTCACCCAGGTATTGTCGAGACCAAGTCTCGATGTCCTCCGCTAACGCACGATGCCGAGCATCAAAGAACGGCCAGCTGAGAAAACTGCGATCCATTTCAGTCTCCCTTGAACTCAGGCTTCTGTTTGTTCACAAAGCCATCGAACGCTCGCTTGAAGTCCTTTGTTTGCATACAAATAGCCTGAGCTTGTGCTTCAGATTCAATAGCCTGATCCAGACTCATACTCCATTCTTGCGCCAACATGGTTTTGGTAATCATGTTGGCGAAACTTGGTCCGCCAGCAATTTGAGCAGCCAATTTTGCGGCTGCTCCTTCCAGTGCATCTTCAGCCACCAACCGATTGAAGAATCCCCATTTTTCTCCCTCTTCAGCGCTCATCGATCTTCCGGTATAGAGCAATTCAGCTGCTCTACCCTGTCCAATGATTCTAGGCAAAATAGCGCAAGCCCCCATATCGCAACCCGCCAATCCCACTCGATTGAACAAAAATGCGGTCTTGGCGGAGGGAGTTGCAAGTCGAAGATCCGCGGCCATTGCGATAATCGCTCCGGCGCCAACACAAATCCCATCGACTGCTGCAACTACCGGTTTACCACAGGCAATCATGGCTTTCACCAGGTCGCCCGTCATCCGAGTAAATTGTAATAGTCCTTTCATATCTTTCTCGAGCAATGGACCGATTATGTCGTGCACGTCTCCTCCTGAAGAGAAGTTGCCACCGTTAGAGGCAAATACAACAGCACCTGTTTGCTCACAGCAAACAAGATCTCGAAAGTAGTCGCGCAGTTCTGCATAGCTATCAAACGTCAATGGATTCTTGCGCTCCGCCCTGTCTAAGGAAACCCGAGCGACTCCATCATCGAAAGCGTAATTAAAGTGTTCGGGTTTAAACCGGTTGGCATCAAACATGGATTTCACCCTCGTCAGTAGCGGTTTTAGGAAGCAACAATTCTAACTGTTCGATTAGTTCTTCACCGTCAACAGCTGAGATTGCTGACAACACTTCGTTGACCCAGCTCTCGTGTTTCACCGCCATAGCCCCGAATTGTTCTCGTCCTTTTTGGGTCAATTTGACTAACAGGGCTCGCCGATCGCCTTTAACAGGAACGCGCACCAATAATCCTTCATCTGTAAGCCGATCGACAATACCCGTCACATTGCCATTGGAAACTTTTAAGACCCCTGATATCTCACTCATCTTTAATCCATTTTCAAAGCGATATAACGCAGCCATGACGTCAAATCGAGGCAAAGTAGTATTAAATTCCTGGCGCAGCCGCTCCCTTAGTTCGCCCTCAATCTCTTTTGTCGCTTTCAGTAAATGCAACCATAAACGTAGTCTTGTTTTTGATTCAATATTATCGTCATCTAAACGGTCAACAGATAGTTTGACGTCTTGCACCGAAGAAGTACTCATGTTTCCCCACCAGAAACTGAAATTGTTTGACCTGTAATAGAGCCCGAATTGTTATGACACACCCAGAGTACCGTTGATGCGACCTCAATGGGCTCGATAAATCGCCCTTGTGGATTAGTTTTTTTCAAAGCGGCTTCAGCCTTATTTTTGGACAGCCCTGTTTTTTTGACAATGTTCGCAATAGTGCGATCTAACATTGGCGTATTGATGTATCCAGGACAAACCGCGTTCACTGTAACGTTGCTTTCTGATAGTTCTGCAGCCACAGATTTTGTTAAACCGACGACAGCATGTTTGGCTGCGCAATACCCCGACACATAGGGATAACCCTTTAACCCTGCGGTAGACGCGATCACAACCAGGCGCCCGGCATCTGCTGCTTTAACCAGGGGCAAAGCCGATTGCCACACGTTGAACACCCCCAGAACGTTGACCTCGAACAAGGTACGAAAATCACGCTCGCTAACCTGCGAAAACGGCGCACTTGAAGCATGACCCGCATTGGCAACAACAATATCCAGTCCGTCAAAATGATTTTTAATATGCGCACAACACTGATCCACATCATTACGAACGGTCACGTCACCGGCGAAGCTGGTTATAGAGGAATGCTTCGAAACCGTATCCTTTAGAGCATTCTTAGTGCGGCCAGAGACAACGACAGACGCTCCGGCCTGCGCCAAAGATAAGGCGATTTGCGCGCCCACCCCAGTGCCGCCCCCCGTTACCCAGGCTACTTTTCCGGTTAGATTTAGCGTATCACTAGACATAGACGTCGGCCCGATCTGCCAGCCGCCACATCTGATCCCGTCCTGGCAGATAGGGATCGGGCCATTTCGCTAATCGGTCGCCAATCTCACTGCCGGCATGCAGCGTCCAATAAGGATTAGCTAGATGGGGTCTTGCCAAACACACCAGATCCGCACGACCGGCCATCAGGATAGAGTTCACATGGTCTGGTTCATAGATATTTCCCACTGCCATGGTCGCCATCCCCGTTTCATTGCGAATACGGTCAGAAAACGGCGTCTGGAACATCCGACCATAGACTGGCTCGGCTTTTGTGGAGGTTTGACCAGCAGAAACATCGCAGATATCCACGCCAGCTGTCTGCAAAATGCGCGCTACCTCCACTGCGTCTTCCGGCGTAATCCCGTCTGTTCCGACCCAATCGTTGGCTGAAATTCGAATAGAGATCGGCTTTTCTTCAGGGAAAACGGAGCGAACGGCATTAAACACGGCAAGCGGAAATCGCATTCTGTTTTCCAGCGAACCACCATACTCATCCTGTCTGATATTGGTGAGCGGTGTGATGAAAGAGGACAATAGATATCCGTGTGCAGCATGAATTTCCAGCATATCGAAACCGGCCCGTTCAGCGGCCTCGGCTGCAGATACAAACTGCTGCAATACCAGCGCCATATCGTCTCGATCCATCATTCTCGGCCTTTGATTATGGTCAGACCAGGGTATATCTGATGCAGACATCAAGGGCCAATTACTCTGCTTTAAAGGCGCGTCCATTTCCTCCCAGCCAACTTGAGTCGATCCTTTTGCACCGGAATGGCCAAGCTGCATACAAATCTTTGCTTCGGTTTCCTGATGTACAAAATCAACGATGCGACGCCATGCCAGTTCCTGCTCCTCTGTATACATTCCAGTGCACCCAGGCGTTATCCGACCATTCGCTGAAACACAGGTCATTTCTGTATACACCAAGCCCGCACCACCCTTGGCTCGTTCGCCATAGTGCACCAGGTGCCAGTCCGTAGGACAGCCATCAACCGCTTTGTACTGGGCCATTGGAGACACCACAATTCGATTTTTTAGCGTGAGTTCTCTTAGTGTGTAGGGCGCAAACATCGGGACCCGAACCTCTGAATTTTCAGCCCTTGATGCGCGCTGCTGAAACCAGCGCTCCGCGCCCTTTAACCATTCAGGATCTCTAAGACGCAGGTTTTCATGGCTGATTCGTTGCGAGCGCGTTAACAATGAATAGTTAAATTGCACCGGGTCCAGATTCAAATACCGACTGATGTCCTCGAACCATTCCACTGAATTTCGTGCCGCAGACTGAAGCCGCAATACTTCTAGTCTTCGATCATCCTGATATTTTATGAATGCTGACTCGAGGTTTTCTTCCGTGTGCAGCGATTCGGCCAAAGCAATACCGCTTTCTAACGCCAACTTCGTACCGGAACCAATCGAGAAATGTGCTGTAGCTGCCGCATCACCTATTAGGACGATGTTTTTATGGAACCACTTGTGACACAAGACTCTCGGAAAATTCAACCAGGCTGAGCCACGAATATGGTTCGCGTTGGTCATCAGCCTATGACCGCCAAGATACTTTTCAAAAATCTTTTCACAAATCGCGATAGATTGCTCCTGGCTCAAATCACCGAAACCATAGTTGTCCCAGGTTTGTTCATCGCATTCAACGATAAAGGTGGCGGTATCACCATCAAATTGATAGGCATGCGCCCAGATCCAGCCACACTCGGTTTCTTCAAAGATAAAAGTAAACGCATCGTCGAATTTTTGATGCGTACCCAGCCACACAAATTTACATTTTCGTAAATCTATATCTGGCTCAAAGTATTCAGCATATTCGGTTCTTGTTCGAGAATTTAGACCATCGGACGCAATCACAAGATCGTACTGATCGGCAAGTTCTTGTGTAGTGGAAATTTCTGCTTCGAAACGTAGTTCAACGCCGAGTTCTTTCGCCCGTTGCTGCAGTAATACTAAAAGCTGTTTTCTGCCAATACCGCAAAACCCGTGCCCAGAGGATTTAATTTTTGTATCCCGGTAGTTAACCGCTATGTCATCCCAATAAGCAAAGTGCTCCCGAATGCGCTTTGCACTCTTCGCGTCGTTGCGCTCAAGGTGATCAAGTGTTTCGTCTGATAAGACAACACCCCATCCAAAAGTATCATCAGGGCGGTTACGTTCCATCACACAAATATCGTGTCGCGGGTCACGCAACTTCATCGATATCGCAAAATAGAGCCCCGCAGGTCCACCACCCAAACAAACAATCTTCATTCTGCTGCTCCTGTTTTCATAGTTCTTGCGGAAGTATTCGCCTACTCGAAGCCAACTTTATCGGAATGAAATTATATATTCAATCCTAAAATATATATGCTTAAAAGAAATAACTCAAAACTAACTGAACGGCAGGACTCCGTATACGGGGCAAGACACAATACGTAATCATTCGAGCAAATAAATCAACTCTGGAGCACACTTTTGATTCCTCAAGCGGCACTGTATGAATTAGCGCTGACCGGATCTATGCGCACATTAATAGTAAAAGCACTATTTCATGACGAAGAGGTCTACTCATATGTAACACTACTCATATGTATTAGTTGGGATCTGATCAACCGGTATGGATATCCAGTTTCAACCTGATCTGACAACTGGGTTTTCTGAGTATCCGTGTAATGAATCCGTCGTCTGTATTTCATCTGCAACACTCCCTCTCTTTAACAAAAGATTAGTATGTTGCATCTACCATCTGAATCCACAGCAAAACTCGGACAACCACTTGTTCTAGCAACCTGGTCATGCTGCCTTAGAACACTTTCTGAGATCCCTCACGATATTTGTTGTGTGGTACGAAACCACTTTTTCCTGCTTCACGCGGTTGTGGCACCCATAGGACTCGATCCGGATGCATTCCGGCTCCGTAGACTGCGGAAACTGCAGACATTCGCATCCGGTTTAATAAACGGGTATCGACTTCGCCACAGGCGGGATGCATTCCACCATTATCAGCAACCATTTTTTCCCATGCCGCTTTACGCGTATTGAGTATTGCCGTGTCATCCAATGACGAGCAGTTGATCTGATTGGCGTCGAGATCCACGATAATCTCATCACCATCTTCGACAAGGGCAATTGGTCCACCCAACGCGGCTTCTGGCCCAACGTGGCCGATTACTAGGCCGACAGAGCCACCGGAAAAACGGGCATCGGTCATCATGCCTACCACAATGTTTTTCTCACGGCAAAGCGTTGTGATACGGGAAGTTGAGTCAAGCATTTCCGGCATCCCTGGTGCACCACAAGGCCCTTCATAGCGCACAATTACCATATCGTGATTGCTGAAACTTTCCGGTGTTAGTTCCAGTGCATCGAGCAGCCCCTGTTCCCCGTTAAAGATGCGAGCTTTGCCAACAAAGCGATTGTTTTCCAGCCCGCCTTCAACGCCGGCCAGTTTAAGTACTGCGCTGAATTCAGGCGAAAGATTGCCGCCTAGTACCCGCAGGCCTCCAGTTGGTTTGAATGGTTTCTCCACGGTATACACCACGGTGCCATCTGGTCCCGCAGTATTGAGCCGCGCGATTTGCTCGGCCAGTGTTTCGCCGGTGCAGGTTTCCGTATCGCCATTTAACAGCCCTGCATCCATTAACTCTTTGATGATTACTTGCACACCGCCTTTTTCATCGATGTCGACCATGGAGTATTTACCGTATGGGCGAGCGTCGGTTAAAACAGGGACCACATACTGTGACAAGTGATTAAATTCTTCTGGCGACATAATGTTTTCAGAAAAACTGCGAAATCCCGCCGCTCTCGCAATTTCGGGCGCATGTAACAGGACATTTGTTGATCCGCCGATCGCCATGGCAACAATTACGCCGTTGCGGATGGCATCACGGGTGACGATGTCGCGCGGCGTTTGACCCCGTTCAATCATGCCTTTCAAGTAGGTAACAAGCTGTTCCGGGAATTCGTTAATCCGGCGCGGGTCGTCTGACGGCGGCGCAACCATGTGCAGCGGCTGCATTCCGACAACCGCAATAAAAGTCTGCATCGTGTTATAGGTAAAGATGCCGCCGCAACTTCCATATCCCGGGCATGCTTCGCGAGCGATACGGTCTTTAAGCTCGGTATCATGACTACCCGCCACCTGGAAGCCACTAATGATATCGATGGACTCTGCTGTTACTGAATCTTTACCGGGCCGGATCGGGCCATCAGACATGATGATCGCAGGTCGATCATGCTCAAGGATGCCGGCCAAAGTGCCAACCGGTGGTTTGTCACAGGCAACCACCGCGATTGTTCCTTCCAGGCCACTCGCGCTCAGGTGTTCGCAAACCGTATCATGGGTGACCTCACGACCAATGAGTGAATAGCGCATTTCCCGTGTACCGTTACGCATACCATCCGAGGTCGCAACCGTATATTCAGGTTGTACCAAACGCATTGGCATCTGACCGTCACCGCGCCCAAGACGTTGGCGCAGATTTTCGTGAATGGCTTCGACCTTTCGCTGCACACCCAAATAACATTGACTATCGCCCTTAGTACCCATGACACCCACAGATGGTTCGTGGATCAAATCCATATCAGTGCCGAGCTCACGCGCCACACCATAAGTTTGGGCGTTGCGGCCGGGGTTACTGTCAAACACTACGGTTTTCGACTTATTCGTCATTGAATTTCCCTGCATGTTATGGTTTGAATGGGGTTGGTGATATTTTAGGACTTTTGCTGTTGGGTTCAAGAGCGGAGATTCGGGAGCTAACCTTGACTTGAAAATAGAGCGTAGAATTATCGAAAGAGTCGCGACTTTAGGAGCTGAGATTTCTGTGGTAATTTACACTTTTTACGAACGAAATACTTAAGGAACCTCTGATCAAAACATGAACGATCAATTTGAGCCCAAAATGACCTATTTCGAAAACTTCGCAATAGCCCTGCTATTACGTGCGTTTCCCGCCTCGAACTCGATCATTTTAAACCTCAACATGATTCGTCCAGTTTTAATCAGAGGCTCCTTAACAAATGGCTATGATTGGAATGTCAGCTTTTCACAGTCTCCAAGTCAAACTTAGAGCTAGTGGACTTTCATAGTGGTCCATTTTTTAAGGGCTGAACCATAGAACCGCATTTCAATGAAATTCAGTTAATGGCGGAAAAGGACCGTTCTGAGACTTTGCGGTTGCAGTGCAACAACTCGTTTTCATCTTCCAATGAAAGTCCGCTTCGGAGCAAACTTAGTCATTTCGATTATCTTCACGAATGTCGGGTAACTAGAATTATTTTATTTTCCTAGAGTGAGCAGATACGTAAATTGCGCAAATGGAGAACAACGTTGACGTAGGTAGTGTCAATATTCTTTCGCACTTTCTATTGGGCAGCGGTCTCAAGTATCAGTTTTGACGTAACCATTCGCTTCCGATAAAAACCACTCAGTTTTGGATACAGTTTTCAGTACCAATCAACCGTGTTTACTTTTTATTACTTGCTAGGGTGTTAACTTCCCTTCCTAAATGTTTATTCAACTGCTGGTCAAACCGACTTGTTGCACCCGTTACTTCTGTTCGTGTAAACGGTTCCCAACGAGGCGGCCCCGCTGGTCTTGGGTTATCCCCCATCACTGTGACCCTTTGAATAATCCTTTCCTCATCAAAATCGCTCAAAACATAGTGCTGAGTACAGCGGTTGTCCCAGATGGCTATGGCACCCTGCTGCCAATGATAGCGGACGGTAAATCGAGGGCTGGCGATCCAGCCAATTAAATACTCAAGGAGTAGTCTGCTTTCTTGATGGCTAAGTTCGACGATCCGCCGGGTAAAGTGTTCATTAACGAATATGGCCTTTCGGTTCGTTTCTGGATGAATACGGACTACCGGATGGATAGCGGTAATATCTGGTTTACAATGCGGGGCGGCGTCATGGAGAGCGGTCAGCCCGTCCAGGAGATCTTTCATCGGAGCAGACAAACCTTCGTATGCGGCGTAGGTGCTCGACCAAAGCGTATCACCACCAACATCAGGGCATTTAATCATGTTCAATATAGACATGATGGAGGGGTTGGCTTGAAATGAAATGTCGCTGTGCCACTCATCTGCAACACCGCCGTGACTGGCTGCAAGCTCGAAAATTTCCGGATGTTCAGTGTAAGGATTATTTAGATTTGGGTGCGATTCCAATATGCCGAAATAGCGCCCTAGATTGACATGTGCGTCAACGCCTAGAAATTGATCTGGAAAGAACAAAACCTGGTGCTCCAGCAACAGAGATTTAACAATATCAACTTGCGCAGCATCAACATCTGCTAGTGGCATGCCTTTTACTTCCGCACCCAGAGCACCGGCGAGGCGAGTTACTTTAAGATTGCCCGAAACCATTTCCTGATTATATTCTGAATAAGGGAATGCAGCGCATTTATAAGCATAGGCTATCTCCGTATGGTTCTCCATTTATCAATGTCGGCTCGGGAGCATCTTGAGAGTTTCGGGGGATTCTGGTGAACGGCAGCTTTTCCGACGTTAGGCTTAATCAAGTTCCAAATTGTAGGTCGAAAGATAAGATGCTGACTTGTAAACTAATACCTTACTTCGTACCCTATCTCATGGCTAGGTAAGTTTGTTCAGCAGTTCCGCTTGCCACTTATCTCGCCGCATCAATTGCTGTCTGTTCAAATAAGCCTCGGCATCAAGTTTTGATTGCAGCCCCCGGATTTGTATCGCAAGCTTCTCAGGGTCCCATTGTTTGTTTCTTTTCAGGGAAGACCACCCGGTGAATCTGGCGATCTGAAAAATCTCATCGTCCTGACACGATAACATTACAGCTGTTCCCGGTTCACCCTGTCGCGCACATCTCCCAATAAACTGACGATCCAGACGCCGTGACAGGTGTGGCTCGAAAACAATCACAAATAAACCTCCGAGATCCTCAACTTCTTTATCTATTGGAATATCCGTTCCGCGCCCGGCCATATTGGTCGCCACTGTAACCGCGAATTTCTTACCAGCCTTTTTAATTATTTCTGCTTCAAATTGATCATGCCTGGCATTCAAAACATTACATTTGATTCCACCTGTGTGGATCAATTCCGAGAGACTCTCGCTATCCTTTACATTCCGTGTGCCGATCAAAATCGGGATTCCAGCTAAGTGGACTTTACGAACCAGCGCCGAAACTCCTTTCCGCTTTTCCTCTCGGCTGGCGAAGAACTTAATTGGCAGGTGTTTCCTGCGGCTCTTCTTGTGTAACGGAACTTTCTTGACACTCATATGATAAAACCGCTTGAACTCCTGTTCGCAATCAAGTGCAGTTCCGGTCATGCTGCAGGGTACTTGGTAAGATTGAAAAAAACGCTGTCGAGATATTTTCAGATAAGATGCACTCTCTTCCGTTATCGGCACCCCTTCTTTCGCCTCGACCGCCTGGTGCAATCCGTTACTCCAGCTGCGGTCCTCCAAACGGCGTCCGGTCGACTCATCGATTATCTGAATCGCTTCATCTTTAATGATGTAGTCGATGTCTAGACTGTAAAATCTATCCGTATAGATTGCATTAACGACGTATGTCTCCCATGGCCTTGTCAACGACAGGCGTGTATCGCGATCGAGGCGCTGGACTATTTTTTCCATACCAGCACTGGAAAGCGAAACTTTCTTCTCAGTATCGGCGACCACGTAGTCTTTGTTCTCAACCAGTTCTTCGAATATCGCTCTCGCCACCTTATAAGGTTCTGGTTGTGGGTGCGGCAATCCCGATGACCCACTCAGAATCAATGTTGAATTGGCATCATCGATCATGACGCTATCTGCCTCATCAATCACTGCGAAAGCGTGTCCACGCTGCAGAGGTTTTATCTTCTCGTCAGTTTGGCCGCGCAAACGATCACGATACGCGCTTCCAATAGCCGCCTTGGGCATCTGGTGCAGCATCGACTGATCGCGCAAATAATCAAAACCAAATTCATTGCCGACGCCATACGTTATATCTGCCAGGTACGCATCGTGCTTTTCAGATCGAGGCATTTGGCTGAATATAAGACCCACATTCAGCCCCAGCATTCGATATAGAGGCCCCATAAGCTCACAATCACGTTGGGCCAGATAGGCATTAGTGGTCATAATATGCACCCCTTTCCCCCACAATGCGAATACGCAGGCCGGCAACGCCGCGACCAGTGTCTTTCCTTCTCCCGTCGCCATCTCAGCCACGTTTCCACGCACCATCGCTATACCAGCCAGAATCTGAACATCATACAGTTCCATATTCAGTGCACGCCGACCCGCTTCCTTAATACAGGAAAACCCATTGGCAATGAACTGATCGTCAGATAAGGTCAGTTGGCTCTGCGTAAGATCTGCAGCGCGTTTTCGGAGCGCTTGAAACCGTTCACAAAGCTCTGAATCAGACTGGCTGTTAAGCTCGCTATAAAGACTATTGACCCTCTCCACAAGCGAAAAGTCAGACGCAGTGAAACCGGCCGGGTCCCTTCTCCATAATTGGTGCCATACTCTCACGCTACCCTGTAATTACCTATCTTTTGATCTGATTGGTAATTCCCTCGATCCAGTCTTTCACAGATCGTATCCAGAGATAGCCAATAGATGTAGGTACACCCTGTAACACCGCCAAACCCCGCTCCCCGGCTCCGAGGACATCTCGGGTGCTGTTGATAATGCTAGCGATAATCCAGAAGTGTGGTTCTGTCATCCTGAACCGATTCGAATCTTCCGAGAGCACTGCAAGAGGTCCACCCCCGACCGCGGTGAGGACAGGATTGACTAATAGATCGGTGGCGCTCGGCGATATCGTTTGGATTTCTGCTTCTATAGCATCACCGCCGAGTAGCAGAAACCTAAATCTGTCATCCTCCTGCAACTGCAGACGACTCACATCACGTTGCGGTAGCGCAATGCGCAGTTCTTTTTCCAGTGAATGCGCGATCGAGAGCAGTACGTCTGAATTTCTCACGTATCTGCCAACCAACAAATCTGGGTTGTTTAAAATCACGACCCCTTCTGACTCCGCCGTCAATTCCAGTCCAGCCAGCATTTGCTCAAACTCCAGTAGCTGGCGCCTTGCGGCAGTTTCACGCTCCTTGGTGGCCTGATAGGCGGCGAGCTTATTCTGACGTAAAAGCTCCTTTCGCTCGAGCCTGATTTTCTCCAGCTCGTTTCGCTTAGTGGCGACCTGAACTACCAACTCCGGATTCGACAGGTCAACTAGTCTTTGGCCTGCAGATACTTCCTCGCCATCTTCGACCAATATCGCCCGTATCTCTCCAGGATAGATCGTGCGGTACTCTTTGATCGAGGAAAACTCAACAAGTCCATGCGCGGCAATTGACTGGTTCCACTTAAAACTGAACAGACCAAAATATATAATTAAAGCCACCACCGAGATCATGGTGACGAATCGAAAGGCACGTGGTTTTTCGTACTGATTTCCAGAAACCAGATAGCGCAAGAATTTCAGCCCCGGCAACACAACTATTACACAGAGGGCCAGAAAGGCCATGACCAGGCCAAGCCCGTGAAACAACGCACTTGCTGCAATCAGCAGTGTGGCAATCACGAGTATCCTCCATATCAATGACAAAACACCGTAGACGCGGATAACAATATCTTCTCGGGCACTTCGACCTGTAAAACGTATTGGCAAACCGAGCAAATATCTGCGCGCCAGATACTTCACATAGGATACGCCCTCAAGATACAGATTAGGGATTTTGACCAGATCGGAAAAAACATAGTAGCCGTCAAACTTCATCAGGGGGTTTGCGTTGAACAACAGCGTATTAATACTAGCGATAACAATCGTGTTGTAGCAGACTGCACGCAGCAAACCAGGTTCTGATCCGACCCAAACCCACGCTGCAACAGCGGCGATAAAAAATTCCACATAGATTCCCGCAACGGCCGTATAGATTCGTCGCCAGCGAGAAGAGAATCCCCAGGAACTTGTGGCGTTCACATACCCTATTGGCACCAGCAGTATCATTATCACTCCGGCTTCGTTAACACTCCCGCCAAAATGTTTGCATACCAATCCGTGTGAGAGCTCATGGATCACTTTGAGCACTATCCAGACTATCAGCAGCAATGCCCAGTTTGAGACCGCAAGTACGCCTGAAGCTTCTGTAGAAAACCGGCTGGCGTTGACAACCACCTGATAAAGACCACTGACAACGATTACACACCAGATAATAAATGCAGTAGGAGAGTAAAGAATCCGGGAAAGAGGTTTACACCACTCTAGAAAGCGATCCGGATTACACAATGGGATCTTTATGAATAACGGGTTCAACCATCGCAGAAAGCGATTACTGTCCCTGCTGCTTCGTGCGTCGATTATCTGATCTGCTTCGATCCCAGACTCTGGCTGCAATAAACGCGACTCAGATAGCCAGTTCACGATCACCGCCGCGTCTTGCTCGGTCAAGGCGGCCTCTCCCAGATCTCGCGCCAGTTGGATAAGTATTTCACCTATGGTCGCGCTGCCATCGAGCAGACTTATAAATCGATACTCCGATTCACCCACGCGATAAAATTTACCGCCGATTGAATCTTCAATTAGAAATGTGCGCTCAGCGCCATCTGTCCTGGCTGAAATGGAAACATCCGATCTGATCTTGAGCTTCAGACGGTTCAGTTCTCTGACGCTTTTATCTGTGTTTATCACGCCTTCAAGCCAAACTTAGCGCGCAACCATAACGCAACCTTGTCATACGCGCGATGAAACAAAACCCAACCAATGCGCCTTTTCTCTCCTGCGATCGAGACCGCACCACGCATCCCCGGTCGTATTCTTTTATCAGCGTTGTTAATACTCTCACGGCCAATAAACACCGATTTTGAATCGAGCACCATGGCCCGTGGCTGGACCCGCTCCAGGGTCACCGGCCAGTTTTCACCTGGAAGAGCTTCAAGAGAAATTTCAGCGGGCATATCGGGTCCAATATGTTTGAAATCGAGCGCTGATAGTCTTATTTCTGCTTCGACATTGTCGAGCGGGGCGATCTCGAATATTGATTGTCCTTTAGAGATCAGACTGCCGCGTCTCTGCTCTAAGTCTCCACTTAGAATAATGCCGCTTATCGGGGATCGGACTTCAAGGTTTGCAATGTAGTGACGAAGCAACTCTCCCTGCAGGTCAATGCGTTCCATGTCGAGTCGCGCGACTTGCGCACCCTGAGCATCCCTTTCCGCGAGCTTCAGATCTTTGGTCTTCTTTGCACTTGCAGCTTCGGCTTCGAGACTGTTCAGCTGCCACTTCAACTCTCGGCCATCAAATTCAGCGAGCTTATCTCCTTTCTTTACCAGATCACCCGTATCCACGAAAACTTCATCGAGGATCGCATCGAACGAAGTTGAAACTATTCGCTGACCAACTGGCTGAATCAAAACATCGCCGGTAATCCGGTGAGTGATCGGAAAAAACATGGTGCCGGTTACTGCAATCATCAGCAGAAACATCAAAACTTTTGTCCGATTGCGGTGTCGCTTGAACAAAAGCTTGTGATAGGCAGATCCTTTGAAGCGTTCTCTTGCCTCGATCGCATTTGCCAGCGGCTCTGCTGCAGCGCCCATAGAATGTCTTATCTGATTATTCGGAACTTTATCGCTCCACCAAAGCGTCACCACGCCGGTTCGCTCATCGTCTGTCCCGACCAGAGGTACCGACAACATGCTTTTGGCTTCGACAAATTCACTGAAACGCTTGTGGCCGCCAAACAAACCACGATCGTTTCTATCATTATCCTCTGGCCAAACAACGGGTTCTCCAAAATCCATGGATTCTTCGAAGCACAGCTCCAACAAACGAGTAAATTCGCCACGTTTGTTTACATCATCCCCATCAGAAAGCTGCACCAAACTTAACCCTGACCGGCTGCGTCGGGATAAGCCAAGTGCCACCCTGTCAGCTTGCGTGAGATGCTTTAGCTGCGAAGTGAAATTAATGTGTGCCTTCTCCGTATCTTCTGTATGGTTAAGTTCACTGATAATTTCGACCAGACCAGCGGTAAATGTGGTCTCTTCGAGCAGCCGACGATTCGATAGCGATTGCTCCCACAAGTTAACGTAACCTGCAAGCAGCTGAACAAAAAGACTCCAGTAGCTTTTCTGTGACGCCTCTACATTGACCACTAGACAAATAACTTCAGCACCTTGATCACCGCAGCTGACAGGAGACATTACAGCTTGAATCGATTCTGCAGGGTCAATTGCGCCACTGATACTGTAACCTTTATTGAGACAGTCCTTTGCAAGAGCATTGATATTCTCCATCGCCCCAGGAACCTGATACATAAGCTCCCGAGATAAAAGTCTCGGACCTAGCTTCAGCACCCCGGAATCATCAAGCAAGTAATAAACCCCGCCATGGGCGTGGGACACGCTGACTGCATACTGTAGTAAAGAAAGGAGAAATTCCTGGCGCGTGCTCAGCGTCTCGGTCAACCTTAACAGCTGGGCATAGGTAGTTTGACTGTCAAATTTTGGTACATCAGTTCGCGCCAATTGCTCCGCAACCGATGACTCCGCATCGGCCTTCTGAGATTTAATGGAAGGTTTTAAAGATGTATTCATTTTTCGCATGCGATAACACGCGGTATGGGCTTTGCGAGATCGGGAAACTCCCTGCATCGGTAAGCATTTTTACAACAGATTCTGAAAATCAAACAATAAATTTTCATTACGGCCGCCTGCAAGTTCACAGATAGTTTACTGCAGCAAAAGACGCCCTGCGTTTCCACTTCTGACGCCGCCAGGATTCTCAAGATTCACCGAGACTTTAACGGTATTACTGGTTGGATCGATGATCTGAGAGACATATTCAACTTTACCTGTCAGCTTTTCCCCTTCCGCATCAAGCCCTATACTGACTTCATCGCCCCGGTTAATTTTCCGTGCGTCCTGCTGGGGTATATTAGTGATGAACTTCAGCTGAGATATATCGACAATACGGATGAAAGGTCCATGCGAAGCACTCACCAGTTCTCCAGCTTCCCTATTCACGGTTACCGCGACACCGTTAATCGGGCTGCGGATAATTCGTTGCTCGATCTGCATTTGAATTCGTTGGTACTCCAACTCCAGGATTTCTTTCTGTTCCCTGGCACGCGCCAGTTTCGCCGCCACGATCTTTTCATCCAGATCTGCCCGCACCAGTTCATCTTTCCTCGCATTACCTGCCGCATACAGTTTTTCAAACTGGGCCAGTTTGTTTTTTGAAACCTCCCACTCCGCACTGGCTCCCAGGATCGTTGCAGTTGAGTTTTTCTTGGCCTTGGCTACTTTCAGAGAAGCTTCAATCAGACGCGAGTCAAGAACTGCGAGGACATCGCCAGCTTTTACTTCAGCACCTTCTGAAACACTGAGTGTGCTCAAAACACCTGTTTCAGCAGCAGTTATATCGACGGTCTGCAACGGCTCGAGAAAACCTTCGAACGACAAGACTGGCTGAGAGGCCAGACTCAAAACAGCGATCAGGGAGTATATACTTGCCCGAAATGTCATCGTACAAAGTGCCAGACTCCGCTGTGGAAGTCGTTATTGTGAACTACTGACTTTTTCCAGTTCGTATGTGGGAAGTCCATCAATATAAGGATCTATATCATCAAAATATCGGGGCTGAATGTCATTTGTCTGCATAAACATGCCGGTAGCACGATCCAGATTTACTAACGCTACATTATAAGTCGTCATGCTCTTCAGGAACTCGTGTTCAGATTCTGTCAGCCGATCCTGTGCGTCCAGTAGTCTCTCAAGATATCTACCGCCGCTGTTGCCGTCCACAAGTTCAACTCCCTGACGTTGTTCCAGACTATCGACTTCAGCTACCAGCGCCTGCATTGCGGTGTACTTAGCATGCATTTCACGGTATGACGTATGGATTTCTCGAACCGAAACCTGAACCTCCAGCAGCACAGTATCCACGGTTGTCTTGAGCTGATAGGCCAACTGTCTAGCTTCTGCTTGACGTCTTTCGAGTCGGGACTTGGCCACACGGTTCCCGAGCGGCATTTCAAATACCAAACCTGCGATCCAGCTTCCATCACCAAGGTCAAACTCATTCTCAAAGGCCTGGTTATAATCACCTTCACCCGCCAATCCATCACGGGCATACCCGAGCACGAAATTAAGAACCGGGCGCAGTTCGTTTCTGGTCATCTTAACTCGAATCGCACTGGCACGTGCCTGCTTGAATGCCTGATCGATCTCTGGTCGGTTTGCGAGCGCAAGTGCGAGCGCCATGTCATGTGTTACCGTGCTCGCTGCTGTGATGGGTGTGGTCTCTGGTAACAACTCAAACGTGTCTCGCATACTGAATTCGGGATCATTGATCAGGGACACAATTCGGGCTTCCGCATTTCGAACCGCAGATTCAGCTCGCACTACATCGGACTTTCGCACCAGCACCTCAGACCGGACTCTCTGAGCCTGGACTTCTGACACGTCATAACCTGATCGGGCCTCGAGGGTGTCTGCAATCTTCTGAGTGCGCCTTACCAATGCCCTGCGCTGTGTAAGTGTAGCGCGCTCCAGGTAGAGTCCCCAGTAGGATCGCACGAGTTCAAGCAGATGAGATTCAACTTGGCGCTTGAATTCATCACGGGCGATGCTGCCATCAAGTTGGGCAACATCGATCAAACTCCGGTTATAGCGGATTCCCGCACCATTGATCAGTGGCTGGGTGAGGGTGATTGCGATTTTTGCATTGCCCTGATCCTTTGGCACAAGAAATTCTGAATTGTTATCTAAAACTCCCCATCTTTGTGATAGGTCGATCTCGGTTCCGGTTACGAACTTTTTTCTGATACCTGCCCTGAATAACCATTCGTCCTCGAAAAAACGCTCTGGACCACCGGTCTTGAGTGTACTCCCCACCGGCTCATCGAGATCGGTCATTCGATACTCGGAATAGGCTATCGGATCAAATTCTCCAACCGCCTCAAGTTCTGCGGTTTCTCGTATGATGGGCACATCAGAAAAGACCTTGATCTGACTCGAATGCTCCATCGCTCTGAGGATCAAGCTCTCCGGTGTTTCGCGATTCGGCACGGTGTTCCTGCCCATCTGTGAGAGTACTTCACGATCCCACCAGATGTTTAATTTATCAGGCATTTTCCCATCGCTGATGTCACTCGCGTAAGGGTTGCCGCCAGTACCGATGAGTTCGACATTCTTCTCTGCATCCTCAACAATCGGTGACAGGCGCTGTAAATCTTCGTCTCGCTCCCAATCAATAATCGCAGGATCAAACTCCTTGTCTTTGTTTCGCCAATTCACCGGTTCGTCGTCCGACTGATATCTCTCTTCAATATTATCTGTCACCTCATCATCGGCAAACTGACGCTTCAAATTTTGTTTGAGAACTGCTGATTCCTCAGCGGAACTCTCAGAAAATTTCCAGTCCTCTGCACTCGAATTAACGGGAGTAGCCAGACAAAATGCCACCCAGAGAAAGAGCGTCAGGGCTTTGATTTGGTTTGCTGTGGTGTTTATGGGCATGAGATAGGCTATTTGTATTTTAGAGGTTTTCAATACTTGCGGTACCAAGGAACTCATAGGGATGATTCCAGTTTGCGCCCGGAGAACCGAACGGCGTCTGGTTACCCTGATGCATGCTCTCGAGCAACGAATCCGCGCGCTCTGCAATCACGTCGCCGACCTGGAGGCCCTTATAATGCGCCACTCTGGCATCAGTGGCGGGAGTGAAATATATACGGGTATTAAATTCACCGGCGGTGCTTTCATTATAGCTGGCCGCTGATACCTGCACTTCGACATGGTGAGGTGATTTATCCAGAACGGTCTGAGGAAAGCTCACTGCCCAGTTGCCCGCGGTATCGGCAAGGGTAGAAGAGTAGCCAACAATAGCTCCGGTTTCATCGTAAACGATCAGCGTAACGTTTGATCCGTGCTCGGTGATCCCGGTGGCCATATAGTTCGCTGAGAGCTTAGGTAGTTCGGTTTGGAGATCACGCCGGATCTGTTCAAACAGTTCATCATACTCATCCCTGAGCCGATCGAAGATGTCGTATCGATATGTCCTCAGTACCTGATCGGCGAGAGTTTCTGAATCTCCGGTATCTTCTAAACCGGTAAGACCTTGAGAAGGGGGGGAGATTGATGGAGGTAACGGCACCGCCAGGATAGCGAGTTCATCGGTACCTTCCTTAGTGGGCTCGTCGCGCTCAAAAGGGTTGTCGCCAGGTGCAGAGTCTCCATCGACAGTGGCAGTGTTGAGGGCAGTATCAGGTCCAATGCCCTCAAGTACCTGTACGGTAAAAGTCAGAACAACGCTCTCTCCTGGTGTCACCACATGCGCTGGGCTCCCTGGGGTGCCCGCACCGGAATCAAGCGTGTAGATCACGCTATTCCCCGACAGACTGAACATAAACGCTGCTGGAGTGGAGACCGGCGATATTGTAGAAATATTGAATTTGGTTGGATCCAAAGGATCCTCAATCACCAGATCATAAGCCGGGCCGGTACCCGTGTTAGTCACTGTCAATTGAACTGTAATCGTATCTCCAGAGGTCACGCTTTCAACTTCAGCAGTGCCCGCGGCATTCAAGAAAGTCTTCTCAATCTCCAGCTCGGGCTCGACGATTTCCACATCTGCAGAATCGGTGATCTCAATCGGAACGATCTCGTCGAAAGGATTAGCCGGATCACCGGTCGGGGTACCAAAAAACTCGAGCGTCGCATCGTTAGTTCTAACTTCGCCGTCGATGTTTTCGGGTTCAACATCCATCACTACAGCAGTCACACGCACTGTGATGGTTTGCAGCGCGAGATTATCAACGTCATCAACCGTGACCCCGCCAAAACTGAATAACACCTGATCATCAAAACCGTCGCCAACTGCTGGCGCGGGGAAATTGACATCTGCCGAGGAGATATCAGGATCGTCAGTTGCCGCAGGTACACCAAGCCCAAGCGTTACCGGATCCAGCACGGTCAGGGTATTCCCTAGCGCTAGGTCAGCGGCGGTCACGGCACTGCCTATACCGGTAATTTCTGCCCCAACCACGGTAAAACCACCCGGTAGATCATCAATCAGGTTCACGGTGACCGGGATCATTGCGCCACTCGCATCGAGCAAGGATTCCGGTAATGTGATGGTGAGCTCATAGGTTACCTGTTCGCCTATATTCAGATCGACCAGAGCAGGATCGTGCTGTTCGGAGCCGGTATCGGGATTAAGTCCCTCGATCACCACCTTCTCGAGGCCAGGATCCTCATAAACGAAATCAGAGCCTTCGTCTTCGGTATCACGAACAGTATCCAGGCCCGGAACAACCAGGACTTCGTTTGCTGGAAGAGAATTTCCAGTGGCCTCAGCAGTGTTGTCGATCTGCGCTCCGCCATCATCGGCACCCGTGTATTGAAGAATGAACTCGATAGTCACCGTCTCGCCAGGCGCAACAAAATTGTCCGGATTAGCGGCGTCGAGAGAAGAATTCATGGTGTAAGTGACCGTATCAGCAGGTACGGCATTGACGCCATCTTCAACCGAATAGATAAAACCGGGTGGCGTCACCTGTTCGCTGATAATGATCCAGTTCACCAGATCGATTTCATCAGTAACCAGAACGTCATAGACATTTGCACTACCGTTATTGGTGACATTCAAAACCGCAACGACCTGGTCTCCTTCGCCTACGGTGTAAACATCCACTCCGGTAGCGGGATCGATAAAAGATTTGGTTATTTCCAGTTCCGGCTCTACGATCTCAATTTCCGCATCATCTTCGATAACAATCGGGTCCCCGGCAGTCTCCTCCCAGATGAGTTGCGCTGAGTTGACTTTCACGTCACCTGCCGCATTACTGGCATCATCGAGAACTACAGCATCAATCTGCACCACAATGGTCTGCTCGTCGCCAACCGCCCCATCGAGATCATTAACCGCAAGGCCTCCAAAATCGAAAGTCACTGAAGAGCCGCCTACTGTTCCACTTATGTTAGCGCTGCCAGCGGCCAGGGAATTTCCCACTGCCAGACCGCTGCTGGCCGGTCCAACGGTAACCGCTGCATTGGTATCGTTGACCAACTCACCGCCCTCGGTGGCACCAGCACTGCGGTTACCGCCGATAGCCACTACTCTTGCGTCAATCAAGCCCAACCCGACCGGCAAGGTATCCGTAATCGAAGTTGCGATGGTTGTGAGATTCGGATCGTCAAAGGTGTTGGGTATAACGACCGTCACTTCATAGGTGACCACCTCTCCTATTGTAAGATCCGGCAGCGTGGTATCGAATTGGCTGTCATCTGTACCTGCGTGACTGGTCGCTTCAAAATCCGCATCTCCAGGCGGCACGTCATCATAGTTGTCTGCGACCTCCTTGATGATTGCCGGCAGTCCGTACAACTCGTCTTCATCCTCATCAGTGGTTGTCCGCTGTTCGTCTGCATTCGGATCGCTCGGTGGCAGTGAATTGCCGGTCACATCAGAGGTATTGCTGATGACTTCATTCGGGTCCAGAGCGATAGGGTCTGCCAGCGTGATATTAAAACTAAGTGTTACGAGTTCGCCCGCGCTGATCGTTCCGCCTGAAAAAGTGATGACGTCACCCGTCTCATCGAATACGAATCCGGCTGGTAGGGGCCCAAACAACGATGCACTGCCTGCAACGATATAGTCTGGGATGTTGCTGTTTAAATCATCAGTAACCAGAACATCGTATGCAGTGGCAGAGCCTGCGTTCTCAACTTCGATCGAGATCCGCACTGTTTCACCGGCTTCAACAGCAAATATCGGCTGCCCGGTGAGGGCATCAAGAAAGTTCTTGGTGATCTCGAGAACTGGCTCTACGATTTCTACTGTCGCGGTATCTTGCAATACTTCGGTACCAAAATTCAGCGTGGCTATGTTTTCCTTGTCGTTTGAAGCCGGATCTGCAGGGTCTTCCTCGACATTAGCCGGATCATTGGTGACGATAGCAGTGACCTGCACAATCACCTGCTGCTCGGTCAGGTCCGCATTACCGTTCTGATCGAGTACGCCGACATCGCCAAGATCGAAAGTGACCGACAATCCGCCTGCGGGACCAGTGATATCCGGATCTCCTCCCACTAAGCTCTCTAGCCCAGTGCCGGTGAAATTCGAAGTCACAACGTCCATACCAACCGAAATAACTACCGCATCGACCAGCGTGAGATTGACTGGCAGAGAATCCGTTATGGTTGTGCTCACCAGTTCCGTCAATGGATCTATCGCGTCGTCACCGTCCATATCGGTCTCAGGCAGCGTAATGACCAGCTGATAGGTCACGGTTTCACCGATGGTCAGATCCTCGAAGCTATCGAACATACTGCTGCCGGTGTCTGGGACGCTGGTCGAGAACACAGCTTTATCCAGCTGGGGTCCCTCGTACAACACGTCAGAACCGTCGTCTTCCGTGCTTCGTTCTGTATCGATACCCGGGATAACAACGATCTCATCGTCAGGCAGCGAATCACCTACGACTTCAGCAGTATTAACGATCTGTGTGGTCTGACCCGCGGCACCCGTGTACTCAAGAGTAAATTCAAAAATAACGGTCTCGCCGGGCGCAACGAAATTATCCGGATTAGTGGCATCTCCCGAAGAACTCATCGTGTAGGTGACGGTATCTGCAGGTGTCGGATTGGCACCATTTTCCAGGCTGTAGACAAATCCAGGTGGTGTCGTAACGGGACCCACAATGGTCCAGTTTGTCAGGTCAATTTCGTCTTCGACCAACACATCGTAAGCGTTGGCAGATCCGTTATTGGTAACTTCGAGTGATGCAATAAGCTGGTCTCCAGCTTCAACGATAAAGGCATCACCTCCGGTCGACGGATCGATAAAGAATTTTTCTATTTCAAGTTCAGGTGCAACAATGTCTACCTCTGCGGTAGCTTCCAACTCAACCGGATCTCCTGGAATCTCCTCCCAAAGCAGCGACGCTGAATTAGTACGAGTCGCACCTTCACTATTATTCACGAGATCATCCGTTACCACCGCATCAATTTGCACCACAATGGTCTGCTCTGCGCCCACTGCACTATTTGCATCGTTGACTGCGAGGCCGCCGAAATCAAAAGTCACGCTGCTGCCACCCTCGACTCCCGTGATGTTGGCACTCCCCGACATCAAAGAATCACCGACTCCAAGGAATGTGCTGGCAGGCCCTCCGGTCACCAGGGGCGATGCACTGTCTACAAATTCTCCGCCGCTGGTTGCGCCAGAGGTGGTATTTCCTCCTATGGCCACAACACGTGCATCAAGCAGTGCAAAACCCACGGGCAGGGTATCAATAACGGAAGTGCCGACCAGAGTCAGATCGGAGTCATCAAAGGTATTGGGTATGGTTACGGTGACTTCATAGGTCACCACTTCACCTACAGTAAGATCAACCGTTCCGACAGTGAATTCTCCGTCGCCTGTACCGCTGTGACTGCTGTCGACAACAGCT
>CAMYNW010000021.1 GCA_947259885.1 uncultured Gammaproteobacteria bacterium | reverse complement strand
TGCCAGGAATAGTTTACCGCTAGCTGTTACATACAAGGGTAAGCGAGATCCGGTGCGAAGATTAATCTTGATTGGCTAGTTACACTCGACGCGGTCGAAATATACAGTGTGGCTACCATCTAGCATTGTGCAATTGCAGGTTTCGCCAATTTCTTCAGATAAAGCTTCAAGAATGGCATGGCGTGGCATGGCGCACCTACAGATGCATTAGAGAGAATTGTCAGAGAAAATTCCTGTAGCTTCTTGCCGATAACAAAACGTTTATCAACTGGACTCCGCCGCAAATAACCTTCAACATCTAACTGGCTGGTAATACGATGAATAGTAGATTTAGGAAGACCGGTTACTTCAACTAAACCAGCAATAGAAATCCCACGTGGAGCATCTGCAACTTGTTGCATGACTTGCATGCCGCGTAACAGTGCTGAATTTGTGCCATCTGATTCAGTCGTTATTATGATAGACCTTGTGGGATCTATTTTTCGTAATATTTTTGTACATTAACTGACCGCCTAGAGGATTGAACGGTAGTTCAAACATTTCTAATGAGCGTCCGCTTACTGGAATTTGCTGGTGAATTGCCAGTTCAAATTAAAACTCATAATCTAGATTTTCCGATCGAGTCCCAATTTCTACGATTTATTATTAATTGGAGTCTTAAAATGTGTCATTCCAGTTCAGGGAATTTAGTCATAGCCATGTATCGTTATGCTAAAGACCGAACTGCCTCAAATCTTTTGACGACATACAGTGTTTCCCGTCAAAGGATATGAAAACACATTGATCTGAAAACGAAGAGAGACTTCTGTTAATTGATTCAGACTAATACCAGACTATACTACCCCAAATCTTTTGACGACGTACAATCATCACAGATACATTTCGGGCCGTATGAATCAACATTAATGTCGACAAAAATCCTCCAAATATCCGATCTGCATTTCGGGCCCCCATTCGTAGCGGCGATCGCGGAAGCGCTGCTGCGGGCCATTCCATCTCTCGCCCCCGATGCCATCGTGGCAAGCGGCGACCTGACACAGCGGGCAAAGCGTTACCAGTTCGAAGAGGCAAGGCAGTTCTTCGACCGCCTGCCGGATATCCCGCTGCTTGTCATTCCGGGCAACCATGACGTGCCGCTGTATCGAATCTTCGAGCGCCTGTTCAGACCCCACGCTCTCTACCGCGAGATCATATCGCCCGATCTCAACCCGGTCCTCCGCGTTGGCGACGTCGTGATGATCGGTCTCGATTCAACCGCTCCGCGACGGAGCATCTCCAATGGTCGACTCGATCTGCATCAACTTCGGCATTGCGCAGAGACCTTCGCCAGCGTGCCCGACGAGATTGTCCGTATCGTTGTTGCGCACCATCAGTTCGCACCCGGGCACGACCGCGTGTTCGATGTATCAATGCCAGGGGCACGGCGCGCCATTGACTGCTTTGTCGAGCAAAAGGTCGAGATGATTCTGGGTGGGCATCTGCACAGATCCTATATCGGGAGCTCGCTCGACTTTTTTCCGGGACACCATCGAGACCGCGGCGTTATCATCGTCCAGTGCGGTACTACCACTTCGAGTCGCGGCAAAGGTCGGGAACACGATGAAAACACATTCAACCTGATTGAAGCCGATTTACAAAATCTCGCAGTGACCCATTACCTGTATTTCGAGGAAACGGGTGAATTCGCTCCGATCAGCAGGCATCTGTTTCCACGCCAGGGGCATAGACTTGATCTTGGAGATCAGACTCCCTCTTCCCAGTGACTACCCGGCCGCCAGCAAAAAGAGGTAAACGAAAAGTTTTAGTCATGATTGTTGCCGTCGTCGCGCTCATGCTGTTGGCCTGGTATGTGAATACGCAAGTTTCGCTCGAACAACTGGTCATTCAGGAGGAACGTATCCGCAATACTATTACCCAGCAACCATGGCGCTCATTTGTCGTCGGTTTCAGCATTTACACCGGACTATCGCTGGTTCCCGGATTGGGTGGAAAGGCCATTGTTGTTGGATGGCTGTTCGGTTTCTGGCAGGCCATGATCATTATCATCGTCGGCCTCAGTTCCGCCGCGATGGCGATCTTCTTCCTCAGCCGCTATCTGTTTCGCGATTACATCGAGCGTCGGTACACCAGCTTTCTCGCTCGAATGAACATGCACCTGAAACGGGAAGGCGCGTTTTACCTATTGACGCTGAGGATGGCGCATGCACCTTACTCGATCGTTAACACGGTCAGCGGAGCGAGCCGTTTGCGGCCGTGGACGTTTTTCTGGGCCACCGCCGTAGGTTTACTACCCGGTACAACCGTCTCCGCATACGTTGGAGTCAGCCTGCCTTCACTCCGTGAACTGTCGGAAAGAGGGCCAATTTCTCTCATTGATCCACCACTCATTGCCGCCCTGGGAGCCAGCGCGGTGCTGCCGCTGCTGGTTCGATGGCTGTTGCGCCGTTTTCCGATTCCCGCCCGTGGGCAATCGCACCGCTCTGACGCCTCGCAAAAATCCCGGGGGCCCAAACCGTGATGTCAAACCCTGGCCCCAATCTCTATTTAACCATTGCTGCAGTATTCGCCGCGCTCATTGCCGGCTCGATCGTCCGCTTCATCGCTCTCAGAAACAGCGAACAGTCACGGCGGCGCAAGCGACTCGCCAGTCTGCGGACCTGGTGGATACTTGCCGTAGTGATGAGCGCGGGCCTGCTCGCCGGCCGTCCCGGGATCTGCGTCCTGCTCGGTACCGCCAGCTGCATTGCCTGGTTTGAGATTACCAGGATGGTCGGAACGCGTGCCGTGGATCGAGTCGCCATCCATGCGGGATACTTGCTCATCATCATCAACTACCTATTGATTGCATTCGGATGGGTGTCGCTCTTTGTCGCCTTCCTGCCGATCAGCGCAAGCCTTGTCTTCGCGGTTTTATTGCTGATCAAGGGTGAACCAAAGGGATATATAAGATCCGCGGGCGGTCTTCTGTGGGGAATGATGTTCCTCGGCTACGGGGTCTCCCATGCCGCCTACCTGCTAACCCTGCCCGGTGCATCCGCGGGCCCGTTGGGGCCGGCCGGCTGGTTCCTTTTTCTTGTCATCCTGACAGAATCCAATGACATCTTCCAGGCCATCGTCGGCCGCGCCTTCGGCGCGCATAAACGGCATCGCATCGCGCCCGTCGTGTCGCCGAACAAAACATGGGAAGGCTTCCTGGGCGGGATGTTGGTCACTAGCGTGATCGCTTTCCTGATCGCACCCTGGCTCACCACATTAGGCGAGCAAGCCGGTGCGCTCGTATTCCCGACACCACTGCAATCATGGGTCGTTCCGATTCTTTTGGCAATACTCATCGCGGTGGCCGGGTTCTTCGGTGACATCAATATGTCCGCGATCAAACGCGATGCCGGCGTCAAGGACAGCAGCAACCTGCTTCCCGGTATTGGCGGTGTCATCGACCGCGTCGACAGCCTCACGGTGACCGCGCCGGTGTTCGTGTATTTCCTGCAATGGTGGATGGCGTGACAAGACCCCAACAGCGCAAAGGGGAAAACGGCAATCCGGAATCCGATCAGCCCTATATCTCCAATCGACTGCTCACTGTCCCAAATCTGCTGTGTTTCATGCGGCTGGCCGGATCGATCATTCTTATTCCGATCGCGCTATGGGATCAACAGAAGCTCTTTCTCTGGCTCTTTATATTCCTTGCCATGACGGACTGGTTCGATGGCAAGCTTGCCATCCTGCTCAATCAACGCACAGTGATCGGAGCGCAGCTCGACAGTTGGGCCGACGCCGCACTCTACGCCGCCCTGTTGTTCGGCGTCGTCATCATACATGGCGAGACACTGCGCGATGAATTCATCTGGGTCATTGCCGCCCCCGCCACCTACCTGATCTCAACTGCGGCGGGCTTCTGGAAATATCGCCGCTGGCCAAGCTATCACACCCGTGCCGCCAAGACGTCGTGGTTTCTAACCCTGGTCGCCGCCATTACCCTGTTCACCGGTTGGTCCCTCTGGCCCTTGCGCATCGCTCTCACGGCCATCGCCCTCACCAATCTCGAGGCCCTTTGCATCACAATCATATCGCCGCGCTGGCGCGCCGACGTCACGTCTATTTATCATGCATGGCGGGACAGGGACGTTGACTGATTGCTGACGGAGACAGTCTAAGCAATGTTTGTGTGGGTGTCGTTTCCAAAAAGTCATCCGTGACCTATTTTAGGCTGCCATCCGTCGATATTCATGATGCAGCCCACCCACTCTTCGAATCGAAACGACAGTCCCATCTGTAATGTTCTGACTTTTACGGGTTACAGGTGCATCTTTGTCGAACGACAAATGGGTGCAAGTATTGTTGTAGTATCGAACGTAGTCCTTAATAACGCCCTTCAGATGCCGTTCTCCTAGGACAATGATGTGATCCAAACACATCCTTCTGACTGATCCGATGAATCGCTCTACAGAATGCCGAATTCCCCACCCTAATTCCCTAGAATACCCTCATCTTTTACCCACTGGCATCAGAATGACAGGTTCGGTATCTGCCGGAATCTGCAATAGCTTGGCCACATCATTATCATTAAAGGCACCCACGTCCACTGTACCGAGGCCAAGTTCCTCCGCCTGTAAAAACAGATTCTGTGCGGCATGCCCGACTTCTATATGTACATAACGTTTGCTGCGCCTACCATACTTACGTGTGGTTCGTTCATACACCGCGGTAAACGCCACTACTGCAGCAGCATCCGCTATCCAGGATTGTCCGAGAGCAGCCCGCGCTAATGCTTCGCGTTGGTCACCAAAGGCTATCATTTTAAGTTGATGTTTGTTGGGATTGTAATGATAGATGCCTTCAGTCAGGCCCTCCACTCGGCCAACCGCCACATACAGTTCCAAGGGATACAGGGCTCCAGCGGAAGGTGCGGTACGAAGGCCTTTTGGATGCGTAATACCCTGTGCGGCCCAGAGTAGCTGTCCTATCTCGTGCAAAGACAGTGAAACATCTTGGTATTCCCGCACTGAGCGACGCTGTTGCAGGATTGCTGGTACAGATGAGTCATCGGATATCACGATTTCGGGAAGAGAGATGCTTTTCTGTTCTTTTATTTGTTCATTGGCCATAGCGCCCCCGATGAATGTAAAACACATTAAATAAATACATAACACATCAAAACCGCACTGGGTCAATTGAGCACGGCGATGATTGCTCATGAATAACGTCAGCACAGCTTCAACCCATTGTCGCTTTGAGTTTTCTCTTCAATTCTCGTAACGAACAAGTGTTTAGCACACCCCTTTTCTCCAGCCAACCACGTCGGGGCTAGATATCTACAGGTTAAAGTATCTGTACATTGCAGGTCCCGGATCGGTCTTGAATCGCCTCATCGTAAAAAAAACCGAACGGCAGCAATGAGTACAGACTGTTTGAAAACTCAAAGCACTCAAACCACATGGTACTTTATGTTTCTTCTATTACTCAATTTTCGTGCTAAGGCGCTAATTTCCTTGAGCAAAAAGAAGCCCGTCAGACTTCTATCGCCGCGATGAGTGGTCTAACACCCATAATGCTGATCATCCTGCTTAAGTTATAAGCCAGCAATTAATAAAACAGCCTAGAGCCCACAGGTTGACGGTCACCTCAATTCAAAGGCAACCGCCTAAACCGTAATTACTTAATTGTGACGGTCCCGAACATACCTGCTTCCATGTGTCCTGAAATTCCGCATTCCATAGGAATATTCTCGATATATCGGATGACTATTTCATGTCGGATTAACAATTCGCTTCCTGATAGAGATCAATTTCATTGCCTATAATTAAAGAACTGGAATGACTATGTGATTACATCAGCCGTCTAGCGATATCGCAAAGGCTGCTGCTCTATACTTTCAAATGTTCGTTTTCATTTTTGTAGCGCAAAATGAAATGGAGAGTTATTTGAATCCTGTTCTTTTATTCAATCTCAATCGATTATTAATTAAATAATTTAGCCGGTCTGGGCAAGTTGCGGACCCTTGAATCAACAGCCTGACAGGCAGCTTTGGGTTGTGATTTCAACCGGTCGATGCAACATCTGAACTCTAACTATACAGAGGAGGATGTTGCTGACGAAGTATCGACCGAGGATTTATTACACAGAAGAACAAAAAGTATTGATGTGGGATCGCTGGCAAAAAGGCGAATATCTGCCTATTTATCAGATCAGATTGAAACCCGGTAATCATACCGTTTGATGAGATCTCAACCTCTACAAGTAAAAACACATAAAGGACAACCATTCCGGTCATATCGATGGTGTCAAAGGATTCAGAGTTGTTCCCTTCCTCACCTTATGCTTCGCAGTGTATCCGAAGTATACTAACGACATTTAGTGATATGTCCCTAGGTATTAATTCCCACATTTGGGTTGACGCCGATGCGTGTCCGACTGCGATTCGCGACATACTGTATCGGGTCGCTGACAGAATCCCAATACGGGTCACCCTGGTCGCCAACAGTTATATGCAGAAACCGGCATCTCAGAATATTGATTTCCTGCAGGTCACAGCCGGATTTGATGTTGCGGATAATGAAATCGTTAAAAGGCTCTCGCCTGGCGATATTGTGGTAACCAGTGATATTCCTCTTGCAGCCGAGGCAATCGAGTTAAATGCGATCGCAATAAGCCCAAGAGGAGATCTTTACACCCGACACAATATTCGTTCTCGATTAAACATGCGAGATTTTATGGATACGATGCGGGGTAGCGGCATGCACACCGGAGGTCCGCCACCTTTTAATCAAAAGAATCGTCAGGCTTTCGCTAACCAGTTGGACAGACTCGTATCTAGTCTTAAATCCTGACAGAACTGGTTTCCCTACACCATACTCTTTATATCTGCAGCAAAAGTCGGAAACGCGAATATCTCGTCAGCTAAATCATCTGCGCTAATGTTGTGCCGCATCGCTAGTGCAAATAGATGAATAAGCTCCTCCCCGTGGTGACCTACGATATGCGCACCGAGAATTCCTCGGGCAGCCTTATCCACAATCACTTTTGACCAGGCTACAGTTTCAGCATAAAACTTAGCTGAAAGCCAATCTGACATATCCGAACTGTTCACTTCGAACTCGATACCTGCCTTTTCAGCATCGGCTTCAGTCATTCCAACGCTACTTAGAGCGGGAATGGTGTACACCGCACTTGGAACAACCGAGTAATCTGGTTTTTTGCTTGGACCATTAACAATATTATGCCCGACGATCCTGCCCTCATAGGTTGCCAACGGCGATAACTGGGCTGACGACACTAATGCATCCCCTGCCACCCAGACAGACTGATTGGATACTGAACGCAAAACGTCATCCACTTCTATTCGGATGCCGTCGTGTTTAATCCCCCCGGTATCCAGATCCAGTTCTCCAACATTGGCAATGCGGCCAGTCCCGTTCACAACACGATCTGCATCAATACTCACCTCTTTGCCCCGATGTATATAGTGAACCCGCAGTTTATTACCCTGTTTTTCAACTCGCTCGACCTGGACATCAGTACTTATGGAAATTCCAATCCGTTCGCTTTCGCTGCGAATTTGTGCGACCGCATCACTATCCAAACGAGGCAGTAATTGCGGCATCATCTCCAGGATCGTGACTTTACTGCCGGCCCTGGCATAAACATGGCTGAACTCCATGGCGATAACGCCACCACCGATAAAAACCACTTCGCCGGGCTGATCAAGTTCTGAGAGCACATCGTCAGAGGTAATCAGATTTTCGGCACCGGGTATCGAAAGCGGGCGAGTCATTGAGCCGGTAGCGATTACAAAATCATCGGCCTCAATACGAATCCCATCGACTTCGATGGCATTGGGCCCGACAAAGCGCGCCCTTCCGGTATAAATTGTTCCTCTGCCTGCGGCGGTCTGCTTCATGGCGTCAGGAATAAAACCGATCAAATCCTTTTTTCGACGGATCATCTTTTCCCAGTCGAGTTTCGCCTTACCGACCTCGATACCGTGATTGTGCGCGATCTCAATCTCATGCAGCGCCTGGGCCGCGGCAACCAACACCTTTTTAGGGGTACAGCCACGGTTCGGGCAGGTGCCGCCGAACTCTGCAGGCTCGACGAATGCGATTGATTTTCCAGCAGGATGAGCAATTTGTGACACGCCGAAACCGGCATTACCGCCGCCAATAATGACAATGTCGTAGTGGTCTTGTGGCATTTTTATATCTCCGTCGATAACAGATTTTTTGGACACGCCTTGATGAAATACTGAGAAATGATCTACAGACCCAATTCACTTAACTCCAAATGATCGTCTGGTCTGCGCCCTTGTGGCCAATGAAACAAGCGATCATGTGCGGTAATGGGTAAATCATTAATACTTGCATGTCGGGTTAGCATAAGACAATCAAATTCCCAGTTCTCGTTGCCATAGGATCGGAACCAATTACCATCTTTATTGTGCCACTCGTAGGCAAATCGAACGGCAATTCGGTTGTCAGTGAACGCCCAAAGTTGTTTGATCAATCGGTATTCAAGTTCTCGCTGCCACTTCCGGGTAAGAAACTCGATAATCTGTTCTCGACCAACTGGAAACTCAGACCGATTGCGCCATCGGCTATCGATCGTGTAAGCCAGGGCAATACGCTCAGGATCACGACTATTCCACCCATCTTCGGCTAATCGAACTTTTTGATGCGCAGTTTCATCATTAAACGGCGGTAAAGGCGGGCGCGATTCATTTGAAGTATTCATTGTTATGCATCCTGTTGCTTTAATTTAAGTAGCCGGTTTTCTTCAATCAGCGGTGCCATCAATTCTTCGATCTGAGATTGCGTGTAGCGCGGAGTAATATGTTGTGGACAATTCCAATCGAAGGCTTCGACCTTGATTTCAAAGCCGCGTTCGACGCGGGCCCGGTAACCCGGAGTTTTCAAATTGGATAAGAGTTCGGTCTCTTCAGTTCCAATTAACCGGACATGACCCAGTAATTTAAGACGGCGTCGATTTGGATAGTCCATAAAAAACAAGGCGACTCGGTCGTTTTTCAGGAAATTGCCGGTGCTGACGTATTGGCGATTGCCACCAAAATCAGCAAACCCAATGGTTCTTTCATCGAGCACTTTCATAAACCCTGCCGGCCCGCCGCGGTGTTGAAGATACGGCCACCCGGTCTCGCTCACGCTCGACATGTAAAAGCTGTCCCGTTCAGTGATAAAACCGGATTCCACTTCACCAAGAAGGTTGTTGCAGTCGTCCCCCTCTTGCATCGATGCATAATTGTTACGACTGCCTTGCATTGCCTGCACTTGCTTGACCGATTCTGTGAAAGCGATTTCTGCAAATTTGTGTCCCATGTAACGTTACCTCAATACTGTGTGTTCGGTTTAACTGTTAATTGTAGAGTAATACTCAGGAAGAGGATGGCAACCGGAGCTGTTCACGGATCCAGCAACCGGCTGCCATTTCCACCTGATTATTGCGCTGCGCTGATCGCAGCTACCGCTTCTTTAGTACTCCATACCGTATTTGCTATGAAACGGTAGTTCACCATTGCCGCAGCGAACCCGTCGCCTTCTTCAACCTGTGCAGCTGCGGTTGCATCTGCGACCACCGCGACCTCAAAACCTTGCTCAAGAAGTTCCCGCATGTGTGATTCCACACAAAGATTGGCCGACATCCCCGCCAGGATGACCTTATCGATACCTTGTTTACGGAGTTGTAAAACTAAATCGTTGGTTTCCGGGCCGTATACTTTGTGCGGGCTCGTGACCACGGTTTTGCCGTCTTGAATGTAAGGCTTGTATTGCGCCAGCCAGTCTGCACCAGACCCTTCAAAGCCCTCCACGCTTAACGCGTCTTTACGGTCAAACATACCAATGTCATGCATCAGCTTTTCAAGTGCACCTTCGAACTTCCAGCCATGGTCGTGGGGATAGTAGTAGTGAGGTGAAACAAACACCGGGATGCCATATTCCTTGCCTGATTTGAACAGCGCTTCGATATTTTCAACCGTGTTGTTCTCGGTCACGCTTTTGCCTACCACGCCCCAGGTGACACCGTCGGGAATGAGAAAATCGTTCTGTGGATCAGTGACCAGAATGGCAGTACGGCCTTTGACGATCTCCATTCCGGGATCTGGCAACCCCGCGTTTGCAACGGAGATGATGCTGGTTAATGCAAGAGCGGCTGCGATTGATTTTGATAGAAGTGACATGATTTTTTCCTGATATAGAGTTAAACGGTGTGGTTGTTGTATAGATATGTTGAAAAAGTTAGTGATCTCGCATCTGGATAATCCGGATAAGAGACATTTTTTATACATTTAGCAAGAGGCGTGCCAACCGATTAAGTTATTTATTTACAATGTGTTAGCTCAAATCCATCACCTCAATATTTTGCGTTCCTCAAATTATTGTGTTCAAATCCTCAATTAATTGAGACCACTACCATGACTAACTACACCTTTGAATGGCTGTTTCGAGAATCACCATCTTTACTCCTGGTATTGGATGAATCTCTCGTATGCCGGAGCATTGCGAGGGTATGGCGACAACGGCTCAAATTTCGGCTGCGGGAAGCGCCGACAATTGCCGCGGCAGAATTATTTGATTTTGCTAGCGAACCGGAATTAATCAGTCAATTCGAAGCGGTCGCCTATGAAGGCAAGCCCATAGTGAATACTCCCGCCGGCCTGCTGACGTTCGAGGGAACAATTCCAGGACGACTGTCCGCCTGGCGCGCACACCCTATCGGCCACAAGCGCCCTTGCGTCGTGGTAGCCGCCACAGATGTGAGCAAGTACCGTATCGCAATAGAGGAATTGACCCAACTGCAATCACAGTACGGCCTAATTCTCGATTCTGCTGGAGAAGGCATCTATGGCCTGGATGCGGAAGGCCATATTGTATTTGGCAATGCTGCGACAGAAAGAATTGTCGGTTGGCGCGCCGAGGATATGCTCGGACAGAAATCACACGACGTACACCACCACTCCTACGCTGATGGCTCCCACTACCCCCGCGATGATTGCCCGATCTATGCGGCGTTAATAGATGGTGAAGTACACCAAGTCGACAACGAGGTGTTTTGGCATGCCGACGGTTCCGCGGTGCCGGTAGAATACACCAGCACGCCGATTTTAAAGAATGGTAAACCGAATGGTGCGGTCGTTGTTTTTCGAGATATATCGGAGAGAAAAAAATTAGAACAGGAACGGGATTCTGCTTTCAGCGAAGTAAAACAGCTCAAAGACAAACTTGAGCTAGAACGAGATTATCTTCGTGACGAAGTAAAAACCATTTTAAAGTACGGTGAAATAATTGGAGAAAGTCGGGCACTAAAAAGGACGCAGACACAGATTGAAGCTGTCGCTGCCACCTCAGTCGGCGTACTGATTCTCGGAGAATCGGGAACTGGAAAAGAATTGATCGCCAGGGCCATACACAACCAGAGTAATCGTGCTGACAAGCCAATGGTTAAAGTTAATTGCGCCTCAATACCAAAGGATCTGTTTGAGAGCGAGTTTTTTGGACATGTTAAAGGCGCTTTTACCGGCGCCCATCAAGATCGGGTCGGCCGGATACAGTTGGCTGACGGCGGAACATTGTTTTTAGATGAGGTGGGTGAAATTCCACCCTCACAGCAGGGGAAATTGCTTCGGGCCCTGCAAGAGCGTGAATTCGAACGAATAGGAGATGGCAGAACCATCAAAGCAGATGTCCGTATCGTCGCCGCGACCAATCAGGATCTGGAGGCACAGGTAAAAGCCGGCAGATTTCGCGAAGATCTCTACTACAGATTGAGCGTATTCCCAATACAAGTGCCGTCACTCAGGGAAAGGAGAGAAGATATTGCTTCATTGGCAATGCACTTTATCCACCTCACTTGCAAGGAATTCTGTCGTGAACCATTGAAACTATCCAGGCAACAGGTTGACATGCTCAAACGACATAGTTGGCCGGGAAATATCAGAGAACTGAAGAATGTGATCGAACGAAGCGTGATTCTGAGTACGGGAAATCGTATTAACCTGGATCTCACATTAAACCCGGCTAATATAGAAGAACAACCGCAGATCAAACTTCAACCGGAACCCGGAGAATTCATGACCGATGCCGAGATCCGGGAAATCGAAAAATCAAATATGATTTCCGCGTTGCGAAATGCTAAGTGGCAGGTTTGGGGTGAAGAGGGGGCCGCGCAGTTGCTCGGTATTAAACCATCAACCTTAAACTATCGTATGAAGGGGTTTGGAATTCGAAAGGAAAAATACCAGTAAAAGACTAACAAGGTGGCGGAGGAATGAGTGGTATAAGTCGGCATCCGATCTTTCGATCTAACATTTAGAGCTCGATTAACCCTGACATTGGAAAAGCTGCCGCTCACCAGAATCACTCAAACAGCTCCAGATACACCTAAGCTGACTGTCGTAAGATTAAGCCCGCCGTCTCGGTTATATACATAACGGGTACTGTGATTCATTAAAAAAGATGGATAGAGCATTCTCATCCGAAACTGCTGTAACTCTCTTCTATTCTTGCTCTGCGATCCAATTCTCGTAAACAAGTTGCACGCTTGGCCGGGAAACGACGGCGTCAGCGATTCGCTTCACGTTGGGAAACTCGTCTGTTGATGGATGACCGCGCGACGGACTCAGCCAAGTGGTCAGCATGAAGAGATAAATGTCGACAGCGCTGAAACGTTCGCCCAGGACCCAGTGGTTGTCGCCGACCTGGTCATCGATCACTTTCCAGGTCTCGCGTAAGCGTCGAATGCCACGTCGTTGAGCGCTCGGTTCATCTGCGGGGGTATCGGCGAAACGGTCTGGGTAATAGTTGAGTTGAAAGGCGTTTTGAACAGAGTTGGAAAAATACACCAGCGTCTGCAAATACGGCCCCCGATCCGGTTCATCAAACCTGGGTGCCAGAGTTGCTTCCGGGTGAAGATCGCACAGGAATACAGTTATCGCGGCGCACTCGTACATGGCGTTATCGTCCCAGATGAGAACCGGTACCCAGCCATTGGGGTTTAGCGCCAATTGTTCAGGTGGTCTTGGTTTGTCCATGTCGATGGTCGTTTCTATTAGCTCATAGGGTGCCCCGATTTCTTCCAGGATCACCCGCACTCCCATCGCTGCACTACCAAGTGCATAATAAAGTTTATACGTCATAGAGATCTCTTTCTGTCGTCATTTTCGAATTAATATGTCGCTTTATCAGTAGGTCCACGTCTCTTTGCTTGGCCGTATTTCAACTTCATTGCTCCATGCTCCTGTCGGCTGCAAATAGGTCAGCCAGTAGGTTTCCGCCACATCGTCAGGGCTGGCTAGCTTTCCCGGATCATATTTGTCTCCATAGAGATCGCGCATGACGGGAACGTCGAGATCGCAATCCAATCTGAAATGCACGATGTGCACACCGTCTTTTGCATAGGCTTTGCTCAGGCTTTGCGATAACCCGCGTAACCCAAACTTACCAATGGCGTACAGAGGAAAGGTACTTGATCCTCGGAATGCAGCGGCAGCGCTTGAAAAGAATACGCTGCCGCATGACCGGTTGATCATAGAGGGCAGGACTGATTTGGCAGCGGCGAAGGCCCCGACCACCTCTACCCGGTAGTTATCTTCAAGCGCAGCATAGGACATGTCGAGCGGCGCGCATGCGGTGAAGTTCCCTCTTGCGTTGTATATGAGGACGTCTATTTCACCCATATCGCGTACAACAGCAGAAAGCGCAGACTCCATAGTTTCCGGTTTGGTGGCATCAGCAGAAAAGAACCGGACTACCGCCATGTCATTGGCAGCTATTATAGACTCAATCGCCGCAACACAACTGGCCTCGGATCGTGAGATCAACGCGATCTTAAATCCTTCGCTTGCGAACTTTGCAGCTAAGGCTCGACCGAGCCCTTCACCAGCACCAACAATCGCACACACGGATCGCGACATTTTTCCCATCTTGTATCAAATTTCAAGGTAAAAGATAACAAATTCGCTCACAATTAACCAACAGCGGTTGTTGCAGCATCGAGGTGCGATACATGGTCATTTACTAGTAATCGAGATAAAGACGTAAGTTCGCAGTTCCAATCAAACACAGATGTGACTAAACCGAAGTTTTGTAGGATAGGTGAGATCGTCGCAACCGTTTCCCGTTCTATATTTATAGATGACGTTATTGCTCTTGCAGCGTTGTTTTGGTTATCTCTATGCGTGTGCCGGAACCATGAAACAGTGAGTACACTACTGGTATCAAAACCAATGTGACCAGGGTCGATACTGTCAAACCTCCGACCACGGCCCTCGCCATTGGAGCCTGGGCATCAGCGCCTTCTCCAATTCCCAAAGCGAGGGGTAGCAGCGCAAGAATGGTCGTCAGGGTCGTCATCAAAACCGGTCTTAACCGCCGCGCGCCCGCTTCTTTCAACGCGTCAATCGTAGACATGCCCTTGTGTAGTAGCTGTCCGGCCTGGTCTACCAGCAGGATTGCGTTGTTCACCACGATACCTCCCAGCATAATGCATCCAATACCCGACTGAAGATTTAGTGTGGTGTTGGTGAGAAACAAAGTCACCAATACCCCTGTGGCGGCGAAGGGAACCGAAAACATCACCACCAGCGGATCGCGGAAGGACTCATACTGAGATGCAAGCACCATGTATACCAACGCCAATGCGAGTAACAGGGACAGTGTCAGCTCGTCTGATGCCTTTTCCTGCTCCTCAAACTTTCCGGAAATTAAAGTACTAAAGCCGACCGGCTTGGGGATACTATCAAGAACTTCCTGGATATCCCTTGCTATCGATCCGAGATCTCGACCCGAGACGTTTGCGCTCACTGTCACCAATCTCTGTTGATCTTTACGTTCAATTGTCACCGGGCCAAACCCACGACTGCTGCTTACCAGATTTCTGAGCGCAACCAGTTCATCGTCTGGTGTTCGAACCACAATATTTAGAATCTCATCCAGAGACCGTTGCTCGGCGTTTTCCAGCTGCATCAATATACGGTAAGAGTTGCCATCAACTCTGTATTCACCTGCGGTCGAGCCTGCCACAGCGGTCTCTATCACTCGCGTAACATCACGCACGCTCAGACCCAGATCCGCGGCTTTTTCGCGGTCCACGATGAGCTCCTGCTGAGGAATTCCGGCATCCCTGCTGAGCTTGATGTCAGTGATGCCAGAGAGATCGCGTATGCTGTCGCGTACCCGTTTCGCGAGTGCATTCAAAGTGTCAAGATCGAAACCACTGACCTCAATATCGACTCCTGATGCATTGGGCAGGATGCGCTCAAGCAGAAACTGCCCTTGCGGCGCGCGCACCCGGATTGTCATGCCGGGAATGGATCCATCCAGTTCTTTCCTCAGATCGCTGGCGATCGTAATATTGGAACGTTCACGCTCAGCAGCCGGCACCAACGATAAGCGGATATCCCCCGACGCCGAAGAGCGGCCAAAAGTGCCGGATACTGCAACACTGGTCACCGAGGAAACTGCTTCCGGTACCGCGGCAAAAACTTTTTCTTCAATCAGTCTTGTTTGTTTGTCAATCAGTTCGAGCCGTGTCCCGACTTCCATTTCACCAGTGACTCTGACCTCCCCCTCATCGCTGGGAGGAATAAATTCGGTTCCAATATATTTTGCAAGCAACAGACTTGAGCCAAATATAAGCGCTGCTAGTACAAGGGTGAGGAGCCGCCAGCGGAGCACAAAGCCCAACAGATCGCGATATCCGTTTTCCAACTGCCTCAATAACCAGCCACTGCTGACAGATGTTATGTCGCCAGCTTTTGATATCATTCTTGAAGCCATTACAGGAACTAACGCAAGCGCTACCAGCAGCGCGCACAGCAGAGAAAACATGATCACGTAAGCGAGTTCCTTAAACAGCACCCCAGTCACGCCTTGTATAAAAATCAAAGGCAAAAAAATCACCAGGGTGGTCACCGTGCCGGCGATGACTGCGCCACTCACTTCCGTAGCACCATGGATCGCGGCACTGCCCGGACTTTCTCCAGTCTCCTGGTGGCGGCGAAAAATATTTTCCAGCACCACTACGGAGCTGTCTACCATCATCCCCACACCGAGTGCGAGCCCTCCTAGAGACATCAGGTTGAGAGTGAATCCACCTAAGTAGAGCATTGCAAAAGTAGCAATCACGGATATTGGTATCGCCAGAGAAATCACCAGGGTACTGCGAAGATCGCGCAGGAAAAAAAGTAAAACCAGAATTGCCAGCGATCCACCATAGAGGACCGAGCGCGCCACATTGGAAATCGCGCGCTCGATGAAGTTTCCCTGGTTAATGACTGGAATGATTTCAATCTGAGGAAAAGCAGTATTGATGGCGTCCACTTCTTCGAGCACGCGGTTGGCGACTTCCACAGTGTTCTCTCCTGGCTGCTTGCGTATCGCCACCCTGAGTCCTCGCTCTCCATTTACTCGAATAATACGAGACAGTACCTGGTAGGTATCTTCCACTCGCGCAATCTGTCTCAGAGTGATCAGATTATCACCCTGTCTCCCCACTACGGTACTGCGAATTTGTTCAAGATTACTGAATTCGGCAGGGGTCCGCAGATTGATCTGATAACTGCCCTCCTCAATTTTTCCTGCCGGTAAATCTATATTGGCGTTTCTAATCTCCTGTAGAACATCGTTAAGTGGCAATCCAAGAGCGTTGATACGAAATGGATCAAGTTCAATGCGCACCTCGCGCTTAAAGCCACCCCAGGGATCGACCTGGGCGACACCCGGAATACGTGAAAAACGATAACGGATCTGGTTTTCTACAATCTCGGTTAGCTCGATCGGGTCGAGCTTACTGGAGATACCCAACAGCACCACCGGGAAACTGTCCACATCAAACTTACTGACCCGAACACTTCCGATATCGTCGGGAAGTTCATTGATCTCGTCTTCCAAAGTGGCACGCACTTCAAGCGCTGCAGTATCGACATCGGTTCCCCAGGCGAAACTTACGCGAACGCGACTGTTACCTTCATAGGACCTTGATGTCATTTCCACAACCCCCGGCACGGTGGCGATAATTTCTTCCACGATTTGCGTGACCAGGCGTTCCATCACCAGCGGATCGGCGCCATCGTAACTGGTGCGCACGGTGATTGTAGGGAGCTCTATGCTGGGCAGCAGATCAATCCTAAGACGACTAAGCGCTGCAGAACCCAGCACAACAACTGCCAGAGTCACCATTAGAGTGAACACGGGTCGCTTGACACTGGCCCGGGAAATGTTCACTCTAATTTATTCTCTTGTACGGTCACACTCGATCCATCGTCGAGTAACTGCTGACCTAAAGTGATTACGCTACCCTTAAGCAGCTCATTCGTGACAACTTCAACCAGATGCCCCTGACGAATTCCGGGCTCGACTTCCTGCCAGCGCACCGTGACGCCATCCGGATTCAGCATAAAAACCCCGACCTTATCGTCTCTGGTCACAAGGGCCGATTCGGGCACAATTGTCGCGTCCTCAATACTTTCAAGAACAACTCTGATCCGCACAAACATGCCTGGCTTGAGGCGCAGATCATTATTATCCACCAACAGTTCCACTTTCGCCTGACGCGTACTTGCGCGGAATACCGGCGCGATCCGAGCGACGCGTCCTACGAATACCTCGTTCGGATAGGCGTCTGTCTCAAGCGATACGCTCTGGTCCGGTTTCAACAACCTATAGTCACGTTCGGTAACATAGAACACCGCTATCACCTGGTCCATTTCAACCACGCGCAATAAAGGCTCATTAATGCCAACCGTGCTTCCTTCGTCAACGTAGCGCTCAGCCACAACCCGGTAATCATTCCCACCCTGCCAACTCGCTGTGACATCGCTATAGCCGAGCCGTATGCGTGCGGTTTCAACCGCTGCGACTGCTCGAGTCACCTGCGCGCGGGTGACATCGAGGTGGGCCGAACGTGCAAGCTGGTTGGCCTGGATAGTGTCCTGTTCTGATTCCGAGCTGACACCACGTTCCTTCAGGGTATTGACTCGGGCAAGTTCTCGGTCTGCAATTTTTAACAGGCTTTCGGCTTCGGCAAAATTTGCTCTTGCCACGGCAAGATCGGCTTCAGCCTGGGTTTGCGCCTGACGATATTCGGCATTATCCAATCTCGCCACAATTTGATTGCGGCGTACAGTATCGGCAAGATCTACGGTGACTTCCTCGACCCTGCCGCTGACCTTGGCAGAGACCACAAACTCCTGGTTAGCATCTAGCGTTCCGGTGAATGCCCTCACCTGATCCATTCGTCCGTTTATTACTTGTTCCGTCTCTACCGGGACAGCTCTAACAGTTCGTTGCTGAGGTGGCACATCCCTGGATTGTTCTTCTAGTTGCTGAAAAATCAGCCAGCCAAGACCACCGAGAGCGGCAGCGACAATTAGTAAAGTCAGTGATTTTCCGATTACCATGCCGGTGAATATACCGGATAACCGGCATGCTGAGTATCAATAATCAAACACTGGTTTCAATTGCAAAAACTCATTTTTTGAAGTTGTTAATAGAGTTTTCGACCAGTGGTAAATGCTCAATCCCTAAGGGCCAAGTTTCAACCCTCAACTGAGATCTGCATCGTCTCTGACTTGATCAATAAGTTAGTCGGAAGAGATTGTATTTGTGCCCTAAATTGTCTTTTGCTTGGACCACATGAGGTCTCCATTATCTGGCCTGCTTTTAAGTGCAAACATTAAATAGAATTTCTTCGAGATGCCGCGTATAACAGAACAAGGAGTGATTCATTTCTTGTCTATAATGAACCGAAGCACTACAGAGACATGAAACCAACCTGACACCTTTATTCGTTACAATATCTCTGAAACGCGTGTTTTGCATCGTTTCATACTGCAGCATAATGCAACCACAACAACCGATATAGTTAATGAAGCCAACCGAAATACTTAACGGCCTGCAATACTACTTCGTCGCCCCCGAGAAGGAAATGAAATGCCTGGTGTTGTTCGTACATGGCTTACGCGACCATGTCATGACACATCGACATTTCTTCAATAATCTGGTTGGAATAGGATGCGGAATTCTGTCCTTTGATTTAGGCGGACATGGATTGTCCCTTGGTAAACGCTGTTCGGTCGAAGATTACAGGCATGACGTTGATAGTGTGACCCATGCGATATTGAAGGCTCTCCGTCACAAGTCAATAACGGAGGAAACGCCGATTGTTTTAATGGGTTATTCCTATGGCTTTCCCCTGCTGGTGCACGCCATGGATGCCCTTTTAAAGGATGAACGACCTAATCTCAAAGCACGCACGCTACGCCATGTCAAAGCTATGATCGGACTGCATCCTGCGCTTAAAGTTGGTCATGTCGTGCATCCACTAGCTTTACGCTTCGGATCTGTCGTGTCGCTGATTTCACGCTTTATTAAGAAAATAGATGTCTTACCATTTAGCCCGGAATTAATTTCAGACGATGAAAGCGTGCTTCACGTTATTAAGAATGACCCACATGTCTATACTGGCAAGCTCGCCGCACATACAACATACAACGTGCACATGGCCGGCCTGGCAGCACTGGAGTTAATCAAAATCATCAATGTGCCGATGACTTTTGTTTTTGGTGAACATGACTTTGTCGGACCGATCACTGGAGAAGACGTCAATCATCGTGATGATGTTGAAGTGGTTTTAGTAAATAACACAAAACACAACTCATTCGACGGAGATAGTTGGAATGCAGGTTATGTATTTCGAATCATCCATACTGCAATTGACAACGCTTTGACCGAGCCAAAAGATTAATCGTACCCCCAAAGCCTGAGACCTATGAATTTATTTTCGAAGACTGCCGATCTCGGTATCGTAATAGAAATTGTGCAGCAACCAGCAGAGCGAGAGAAGTTAACAAAACCATGGTACCAATCGCATTGATTTCAGGCGTAACCCCCCGTCGAATAGACGAGAACACGTATATCGGCAGTGTTGTTTCGGTACCCGCCACAAAAAATGCAATGATGAAATCATCAAAACTAAAGGTAAAGCTTAGTAGGAACCCAGCCAGAATAGCCGGAAAAATCTGGGGAAACGTAATTTGCCAAAATGTGCCCCATGGCGTGGCGTAGAGATCCGCCGAAGCCTCGATCAATGCACGATCCATACCTGCGGCTCGAGAACGTACAATCACGATCACCAATGCCATAGTAAACATTGTGTGCGCCCCTATAAGAGAGGTGTATCCCATATTCAGTTTCGGCACATTACCAAGCCAGGAAGGCCAAAATTCCTGTAAAGCGGGGTTAAGAAATTTGAAAGCTGTAACTAAGGCAATCAGGGTTGCGATTCCAATTACAATTCCTGGAATCATAATGGCGACATATATAGCAGCATCGTAAACCACCCTGACTCGGCCTTTCACCTTTTGCAGTCCGAGTGCCGCCATGGTGCCAAACACGCTGGCGAAGATGGCAGATGCCAAAGCGACGGTAAGGCTGGTTGTTAAAGCCTCCATAGCAAACGGATTCGATAAAACCTTGCCATACCATTTAACCGACAACCCAGTGAAGTCACTTGCATGTCGACCAGCATTAAAACTAAACAGAACAATAATCGCAATTGGCGAATACAGAAACAAATAAATAGCGATTGCGTAAAGTCGCATATCAAATCTCTAAAGTAACGAGACTTCTTCGCGAATGTTAGACCCTCGCATCATCAGTTTCATATAGATGCTCACCGTTAGCAGCATCACAATAACTAAAGTTGTCGCTACGGCAGAACCGTAGGCCCAGTTGCGCGACTGTAAAAACAGGTCAACCAGTGCATTCCCTATAAAAAATACTTTGCCACCGCCCAGTAATGCGGGGATCAGGAATTCTCCCATTAGTAAAATAAATACAAGCATGCAGCCGGTGGCTATTCCTGGAATCGACAGCGGCAAGGTCACATTGCGAAATGTACGGATCGGCGATGCCCCAAGATCTTGAGAAGCCTCGAGCAATCGTTTATCAAGTTTCTCCAGACTAACGTAAATTGGAAACACCATCAGCGGCAGGTAGCCATATATAATACCGATTAAGACCGAGTAAGGTGTATTGATCAGTCGGACGCCCTCGACGCCAAAAAACTCCAGCATTTTCGGGATTCCCTGCCCCCCCAAAATATAAATCCAGGCGTAAGTCCTGATCAAAATACTGGTCCAGAATGGAACGATAATCATCACCAGCAAAACAGTTTTTATGTTCGGATTTGCCTTTACTGCAAGATAATATGCCAGCGGATAGGCGATCAGGAGCGCTGCCAACGTTCCCGCCGGCGCCAGAATCATGGTGTTTTTAAATGCAGTAAAACGGGCAGGCAAGTTGGCATACTGGTCCAGGCTGAATCCCGGCACATACCCGCCTGCCGGCCCGCGATCACCAAAGCTGAAAATAATGACCACGAGCAGCGGTAACACCAGCATAACCAGCAACCACATTGTTGCTGGTAACAACAGTAACCGATGTACCAAGCTGCTCTTCATAGGAAATTGATTACAACTATTCCGGTCAAGATTTCTTAGTCAGGCCGCCTTAAAGCGGGCTAACAATTCAGCACGGTTGGGATCTGTAAGGGTTGCAGCCGCACCAAATTCCAACGCGTCAAGCAACTCCTGGGCAGGGTATAAAATCGGATCCTCCAGAAGCTCCTTGGGCAACAAATCGTTGGTTCGACTATCCGCCACCGGATAGCCATGTGCCAAAACTTCCTTTGCATTAACTGCTGGGTCAAGCATGAAGTCAATTAATGCATAACCAGCATCCGGGTGTTCAGCTCCTCTCGGAACGGCAAAGTAATCACTCCAGATTTCCCCACCTTCCACACCGAGGACGTATTCCATTTCTGGTATATCTGTATTGAGTTGTTTTCCGTCACCTGTCCAGCACATTGACATCCACGCATCGCCGTTTCTCAGTGGCGGTTGATAGTCACTATTTATCGCAAAAAGGTGTGGTTTAACTTCCAGCAGCAATTTCTCGGCATCGGCCAATTCAGCTGGATCTACCGAGTTAAACGAATAGCCAAAATACTTTAGAGCATTACCTATGGTAGTAAGTTGATAGTCATGAACCATGGTCCTGCCCGTAAACTCATTCATCGAAATGTCCCAGAAATCTTTCCAGCTGGTCAACTTCCGACCATCAGTGTGTTTGTTGTTAACCACGTAACCCGTTGTGCCCCAGTTTTTTGGTACCGCGTATACGGTGCCATCTACAGAACCTGCATCGGAAAATCGAGGATCAAATGCTTCTGCAGCGTAATTCGGGATTTTAGAAAGCTCAAGTGGTTCAATCAGGTCTTCGCCAACATACGTGGTAATGGTGTAATTGGTAGGAACAAACACATCCCAACCGCTGCCACCCGCCTGTAACTTGGCCAGCATCTCTTCGTTAGAGCCAAATACATTTACCTGGACATGCGCACCAGTTACCTCGGTAAATTTTTCGAAATTTGCCGGATCATGGTAGTTAGGCCAGGTTGCTAACACTACGCGATCACCAATATCCGATGCGGACCAGGCTTTTCGTGGAATCAATGCGGGCATTGCGCCTGCCAGAACTGATGTGGCGACCCCCAGCCCCGTTACGCCGAGAAACTGACGCCGGCTGATTGAACCATTTTTAAAACGCCACAATTCTTTCATGAATTGTTTTTTAGTGATTGATTGATTGTCTTTTGACATGGTCTTCTCCTTTTCGTGTGGTTAAGGTGCTACATGGTCATTTTCAGTCATGATTAAGAACCAGAGTAGCTTCCTGATTCCAACTGATGTGAATATCTTCGTTTACTTCGAATGGCGGCTCGCCAATCTCATTCTGCCTTGGAGACAACGCCAGGAATTCACCGAATTGCTCATTATATAAAAGGTATTCAGTGTGTTCGCCTAAAAAGATCCGGTTCCGCACTGCTGCGTTTATGACAATCGCCTTTTCATCTGGCAGCTGGGAAACTCGCCGCGAAAGCATTAACTGCTCGGGTCGAATACTAATCGTTACTGGTGCAGCAGATGCATACGTATTATGTTGGCGGCTATTCGCAGCCACGATTTGGGCGCCATTGTTAAGTCTGATTTCCAGATCGTTTGCCGAGGATTTTTGGACCACGCCATCAAAGAAATTTGATTTCCCAATGAAATCAGCGATATAGCGATTAAGCGGATTGTCATACAGTTCTCGTGGACTGCCGACCTGAATAATTTCTCCTTCGCGCATAATACAGACGCGGTCACTCATGGATAGCGCCTCCTCCTGATCATGGGTGACCAGAATAAATGTAATCCCTACGTTTCGTTGCAGATTCTGCAATTCAATCTGCATTTCTCGTCTGAGCTTGCGGTCTAGTGCCGCTAAGGGTTCGTCCAGTAATAGGACTTCCGGCTTATTAATCAGGGCTCGGGCAAGGGCTACCCGTTGCTGCTGTCCACCGGACATTTCCCAGATTCTCCTATTCTGGTATCCAGCAAGTTGAACTAGCTCCAGTGACTCTGACACTCTGGATTCAATTTCTTTTGAAGGAGGCCTCGGGGACCGTTGTTTCAAACCATAGGCAACATTGTCCGCAACATTTAAGTGTGGAAACAATGCATAGTGTTGAAATACCATGTTCACCGGCCGTTTGAACGCGGGTACGCCATTGACCCTCTTACCTTTTAGTATGACATCTCCCTCACTGGGTTGATCAAAACCTGCAATCATTCTCAATGTGGTGGTCTTACCGCAGCCCGATGGCCCCAAAAAAGAAAGAAATTCCCCTGATTGGACGTCCAGATTGAGATTACTGGCAGCAATTACTTCACCATATCGTTTCCAGACATTTTGAAACGATACAACAGAATCTTTAGAGCTAACGCGCAAGGAAATGATTATCAGTTAGTTGAAGTTGAGGCGTGAAATTTTAATAATTTAGCAGGGGAACCGCATTATGTTACCTATGATAATCAGCATAAGGATTTAGTGTATACCCCTAATTTTGCAATCAACCAGAGGGCCTCTTGGATACCTGAATTATGACGATTCGGTAATGTCTGGTTGCCATGCGACAACTCGTTATTGTGGATTTTACCTAACTCTCTATAACGATATCGAAAAACAACTTCCAGCCCCGCATTTTGTTACTATAATAACAATAATAGCTGGAGGAAATGACTATGACTATTCAGTATCACAGCTTATCATACCAATATCTGAACCAGACAACGCGGGTTGCAGCAGAGAGTGACGGAAATAAGTCCGTGGTTTCTCTCGAAGACAATTCTGCCGCGGTGTTGACCGATTTCACTCGTGTCCGGCCATTTACAATTACACCAACCGCAACCATCGGTGAGACAAATCATAAGATGATTGCCTGCGGTGTACGTCTACTATTCGTCACCCAGAATGATCAGAATCTGTTAGGGCTTGTCACCTATAATGATGTTTTTGGCGAAAAGCCATTGCAATATGTACAGGAACACGGCGGCCGGCATGAAGATGTCCTGGTGCAGGATATTTTTACACCACTAGAAAAGCTTGAAGCCCTCGATCACGGTGACGTATTGAAAGCACGGGTCGGGGATATCGTTGAAACCTACAAATCAAGCAGTCGACAGCACATCCTGGTAGTAGAGACCGACAAGGACGGACTTCAGCGTGTTAGGGGAATGTTTTCTTCCTCACATATTGAGAAAATGTTGAACACGAAATTACAATCCGGCGCTAGAGCACATACCTTTGCCGACCTCGAACGCGCTTTGGTTGAATAAGCCCCCTATTCCCCTAGTATCTTTCGACAGTTTGTTCCAACACCACTGAAGTCGCCTGTTAGTTTGTGCAGGTCATCAGGTTGTTTACCATTTGCGAGTTATTATAATGGGCATGGCTTCGTATTTTCACCATAGCGTGGGTTTAACGCTCAACGCGCTGTCGAGCCCTTAATTATTGCAAGCAACTCGTCTTTTAAGTGCAGTCGCTTCTTTTTCTGAAGCTCCAGATATTCGTCCGAGGGAGTTTCAACTCCCTGCTCTATCCGATGAACTTCATGTTCTATATCATGGTAATCGTCAAATAATCGAGCAAAGCGTGCATTATTCATCTTTAACTGATGAATAAGCTCCTTGTGCTGAGGAAACTCGTGCAATAAATCGTGCTTTTCTCCAAACATTGTCCTATTCTTTTCCAGTTAATGTTCAACCCGAGCGATGTTGACATCTTAACCTAGCAAATTGCAAATCCTTCGGACACAAAGCATGCTATTGATCGCTGTATTTAGTGTGTAGATAGATATTAAAGTGCCGCAAAGACTACTATATAATACTTCCACATCTTGATTTATTTAATTACTAATAACTTTGATTACTAAAAGGGTATCCCATGACTTTAAAAACACTAGCTGATGATACAGTCGACGAGCTGGATAGAGCTTTTCCAGATGTAAGTCTTTCCGACGAAGTGAGGCAGAAAATTTCCAGGATCGTTGAACGCACCCTTATTAAGGCTGTGCAGCAAACCACTGTAGCTCACCGTAACGCCGCTACACTTGGCTGCGGTCCCGAAGCCGACCTGGCACACAAGATAAACGAACAACTCGAGCTATCAAATGTTTCGTTGACCGCCAACTTGAGCGCGTTACGTTAACCAGGATTCCAAATCTCCAGTAAAAAACTGAGAATGCATAACGGAAAACACATTAACTGACAAATAGATGGGCTAAATATTGCCTGCACATTTATCAGTCTAATCTGTTTTGCCAATCAAGGCCGGGAAATCATGCATGCCCTTCACTCGCAAGTCATTTCGTTTTATCCATAAGTTCGATCGATCTAGACCGCTGGAAAAATTCAGGTCCGCGCCGCTGCTCGGTTTGCCACACCACCAATTTATAAATTATCATTGATAAAATTCAGGTCACTGCAGTAAAAACTTTGAACAAGCAGCCAGTACGCCCACGCAAAACACTCAGCAGAATGCTCTGCAACAAATCGAAAATAGAGAACTTTTATCGGTTCACTGGTGATGAAGAAAACGCTCACGTGTGCACCAAATTCCTGAAAAAATATGCCATGTCGCGCCTGGAAATTTCTCCACTTTACTGCTTGCAAAAAAGCTCAGAAAAGTGGTGATGTATAAAGCAGCAACCACGAAACGATACAAAAATAGTTATTTCTGCAAGGTGATTAGTTGTTGTTGTGGTTTGTCAGTGACTCGCAACTGATTCTGGACCTCATAATCGCAACAGCGTATGATGAGTTTACGGTACGTACGAAAAATCATAACACCGACACTTGAATAAACACCACAACCGAGAGACTGAAGACGAAAAAATACGTCTGGATTACTTTCATAGTCCGACACAGTTCCGCTTTGATGGATGGCACAGGCTATCAGAATACGCCACCCGACTAAGAAAGCGGCAGCAGTCTAGACAGGACTATTCCGACGCTCTACAGAAGGTCGAGTATTTACTGGGCGTACTTAAAACACTAGAAGAATATACCGCCTACCCCTCGCACAGCCTGATGGAACTCCTTCATCAGTTACTTAAGGGCAAGAACTATCCCGCATTCGAACAATGCATCTCCAATGTTGTCTGGAATATTACCAGCGGTAATTACCGTCAACAAGGGCTCAAGGAAATTCACCCGCTCAACGCAGCCAGAGAAGATTCACGAGACTACGCGGAGGATAAAAAACGCCAGGCCGCGACGGACCACAAGCCCTACTTTGAAACACTGTTCGTCGATAAAAACGCATATCAGGAAATTGATACTCTAAAACAAGGATTCGAGCGTGTAATCCGGCCCGAGGATGATTTCGTCTATAACCTGATCGCGGTGCCCAGTTTTGAAGACGCACTGATAGCATTAGTGTTCAATTACAATATTCAGGCATGCGTTATCCGTTACGAGTTTCCGCTGCGGTCAAAAAACCATCTGGAGATTCTGAACCGCTACACGCGTTCGATCAGTGATGTTGATTATGAAGATATGGCAGATACCGGGAATGGTCCAATGCTGGGCGCTGTGCTGGCCGAACTCAGGCCAGAAATCGATTTGTATCTGGTCACTGACGAATCCGTTGAATCCATTGCTGGCTCCAGCTCGAAAATCTTCCGGCGTGTGTTTTATCGTCACGACGACTACCTGGAGCTGCATCTCAATCTGCTACGAGGGATCCAGCGTCGGTACGAAACGCCATTTTTCAACGCGCTGCGATCATACAGCCAGAAACCCACCGGGGTGTTTCATGCCATGCCCATTTCGCGTGGCAAATCGGTTACGAATTCGAACTGGATTCAGGATATGGTCAATTTTTACGGCATTAACATATTCCTGGCCGAAACCTCGGCGACATCCGGCGGGCTCGATTCCCTGCTGCAGCCTCACGGTCCAATCAAACGTGCCCAGGAATATGCAGCCAGGGCCTTTGGCGCCAGACGAACCTACTTTGTCACCAACGGAACCTCCACCGCGAATAAGATCGTGGTGCAGTCGCTGGTAAAACCGCGTGATATCGTCCTGATCGATCGGGACTGCCATAAATCCCATCATTACGGTCTGGTGCTTTCTGGCGCTCACGTGTCTTACCTGGATTCTTATCCCCTGCACCAATATTCGATGTATGGTGCGGTAAGTCTCTCGGAAATCAAACAGAGGCTGCTGACGTATCGCACCGAGGGCCGGTTGGACCAGGTAAAGATGTTGCTGTTGACCAACTGTACTTTTGACGGCGTGGTCTACAATGTTGAACGAGTGATGGAAGAATGTCTGGCAATCAAACCGGACCTCGTGTTTCTGTGGGACGAAGCTTGGTTTGCATTTGCCGCATTCACGCCCACCTATCGTCAGCGGACCGCCATGGCCGTGGCGAGAAAACTCGCCATCCGCTACCGCACTGAAGATTACCGCGAACAATATATTGCGCAAAAGAAGGCGCTTGGCGATGCACCAACCCCGGAGCAACTTCTGGAAACCCGACTGCTACCCGACCCAGACCTGGTCAAGGTGCGGGTATACGCAACACAATCTACGCACAAATCCCTGACCGCACTGCGCCAGGGGTCCATGATTCATATTTACGATCAGCTTTTCAAACAAAAAGTCGCCGAACCTTTCGACGAAGCGTTCATGACCCACACCTCGACATCGCCCAACTACCAGATTCTCGCATCGCTGGATCTGGGCCGCAGGCAGGTAGAGCTTGAAGGCTATGAAATGGTGCAGAAGCAAATCGAACTTGCGATGACCATTCGTGAGCAGGTCGCAAACAGTCCGAAGCTGCGCAAGCACTTCCGCTTCCTGGTGGCCGAGGATATGGTGCCTGAAGAATATCGACCTTCCGGCATCAAGTCTTATTTCGATCCTGAAACCGGATGGGTAAATGACAGAATGGAAAAAGCCTGGGAGATCGACGACTTCGTGGTCGATCCGACAAGGCTGACGCTGTATCTTGGTGAAACCGGAATTGACGGCGACACCTTCAAAAATCAGTACCTGATGGATAAATACGGCATTCAGATCAACAAGACGTCGCGTAACACGGTACTGTTTATGACCAATATAGGTACCACCCGCAGCTCTGTCGCGTTCTTGATAGAGGTATTGACAAAAATAGCCGACGAACTTGAACAAGAGCGCGAGGAATACAGCAGCTCGGAAATTCGTCTGCTACAAAAAAGGGTACATTCACTTACCAAAGATTTACCCCCGCTGCCGGATTTCAGCCGCTTCCATGATGCGTTCCGGCCTCAACCAGACAAAAACACGCCTGATGGAGATCTAAGAAAGGCATTCTTTCTCGCTTATGACGATATCAATTACAGCTATGTGGATATCGGTAACGGCGGTCTTGAGAAGGAAATCGACGCAGGGCGTGAGCTGGTATCGGCGAGCTTTGTCATCCCCTATCCGCCGGGCTTCCCAGTTTTAGTGCCGGGCCAGGTCATCAGCAGCGACATCATCACTTTCATGCGTAAGCTGGATGTTAAGGAGATTCACGGATACGAACCTGAACTCGGATTGATTGTGTTTACCGACGATGCGCTTGCCAGAGCTGCTGAGCGAACCGCATAACATTTCCTTTCGTGGCTGAAGCACCTATACTCACATTTATCGCCTCCCTGTTCAGCAGGTTGAAGCTTTGGTTCCAAACGGTGCTACCACCGGACCCGCCACACCAATCCATTAGCCCTGAAACCGCTCAAGAACCTGCTTCTCATGAGCCGGAAAATTCAGAAACGAGGATCAATACAATGAAAAAACTGTCAGGCCTTTCTGATATCCGTCGTTATTTTCACCGTAATGAAACACCGATTTATTTCGTTAGCGCCACCAATTTTAACCTGCTTGGCATCAACGAATGGGTACGCAACTTTCGCTATATCAACTACATCGATTGTTTCGACGGCCGTCACCCTAACGTGCGGATCCCTGAAGAACAGCCGCACCGGGAATTTACTGGTATCGAAGATATCAACAACTACTTGCTGCAGCATAAAGAGGTAGTGGACTACATCAACCATCGGGGTCCCGGCGGTAAAGCGGTGTTTCTGATGTTTAACGAGGAGACTGAATCGATTTGCAAGGAAACCGGACTGGATATATGGTTTCCTTCGGCGAAGCTCAGATCAAAGATGGATAACAAGATCGAAACGGTACGCATTGGCAATCGTGCCGGTGTGCCAAGCGTACCAAACGCACTCGCCACCATAAAAAGCTATGATGATCTGCAGAAAGCCTCCGAAGGCCTGGGTGACGATCTCGTTCTGCAAACCGCATTCGGGGACTCCGGAAAAACCACCTTCTTTATCGCGAGCGAAGAGGACTGGGACAGGCACAAGGAAGAAATCATTGCCGAACCGGAAATGAAAATAATGAAACGCATCAACTGCCGGGGTTCAGCCATCGAAGCCTGCGCAACGAAATGCGGCACCATCGTTGGTCCTTTAATGACAGAACTCGTTGGGTTCAAGGAATTGACACCGTACAAGGGCGGATGGTGTGGTAATGAAATTTTTGCTGATTCATTCAACCAGGAGATACGCGACAAAGCACGAAACTACACCCGAAACTTTGGCGAAGCGCTCCGCGAGGAAGGGTATCGCGGCTACTTTGAATTAGACTTTCTGATCGACCTGGCCAGCAATGAGCTCTATCTGGGTGAATTGAATCCAAGGGTGACCGGCGCCAGCTCAATGACCAATCACGCTGCGTTTGCCCATGCTGATGCGCCGCTTTTTCTGTTTCACCTGCTGGAGTTTTCCGATGTACCGTTTGAAATCGATATCGATGAACTCAATCAGCGCTGGGCGGATCCTGACAATATTGACAGCTGGAGCCAGCTGGTGATTAAACATGTCGATCAAAGCATCGACTACATTACCAAAGCGCCAGAATCAGGCATCTGGAAACTGCAGGATGACAATAGTATTTCGTTTACACGCTTCGATTATCACCGGCGTGCGGTTGAAGATGAGAGCCATGGCTTCTATCTGCGCATCAGCGGTCAGGGAGATTACCGCTACAAGGGTGCCGATCTTGGGATCTTGATCACACGGGGGCGTCTGATGACCGACGATTTTGAATTAAACGATCGCGCCAAGGCGTGGATAAACGGCATCGTCGGCGAGTACCAGGGCATGTCTCTGGAAGAGGTTGATAATGCGCCTGCACCGCCGGTTGGACTTAAAAAGGACGCGTTCAAGATTTTATAGTTGACCAGCTCGCACAATGCGACCTCGGCGACCTTTCAGGCTGTCGAGGAGTCGCTGCCGGGAACGCATTGGCAGGCACTGCAGCGTCGCCTTTGGCCGCTCTATCAGACCTGGTTTTCGTCCGAGGGGGACGCAGCCCGACCAAGTTATGTGGAAAGCAGACGCGCTCTGCGTCAGCATATGCCGGAACTGCTCCCCACTTTCGAACGTCTGTGCGAACTGGCAGGCGGCGGCGATATGGTGTCCCGCTTCCTATCTCTTTATTGCCCCCCTCCCTATCTCAGTGGGTGCACACAAGCGGTCTGGACCGGTGACGAACCATTGCTGGTGCGCAATTACGATTACAGTGCACAGCGACTCGAAGCGGTGCTGCTGAAATCGTGCTGGAACGGACAAACCGTGATCGCCATGTCAGACGCCCTCTGGGGTGTCCTCGACGGTATCAATGAATCGGGACTCGCGGTGTCGCTGGCATTTGGAGGCCGCCTCGAATCTGGAAAGGGATTTGGCATACCGCTCATTCTTCGTTACATCCTCGAATTTTGTAAAACTACTGATGAGGCGATCGAAGTGCTGCAAAGAGTGCCGACCCACATGTCGTACAACATTACAGTGGTGGATCCATCTCAAAGGTTTGCCACGGTTTATGTCGCCCCGGATAAACTGCCGGTAGTACGCCAGGTGCCGGTCGCCACCAATCACCAGGGAAAAGTGGAGTGGCCGCGCCACGCCTGGGCAACCGCTACGCTCGAGCGAGAAAGCGCGGTGCAATCCATCCTGGCGGATACCGAAGAAACTGCCGAAGGTCTGATCGCCGGATTCTTAAGGCCCCCGATTTTTAACAATGCCTACCGGCGCGGATTCGGCACGCTCTATACCGCGGTGTACCGACCTGTTTCGCGCCAGGCGTCCTACCTCTGGCCGCAGCATCGGTGGGACTTTGCCATAAACCACTTTGTAAGTGGTTCCTATGCAGTTGATTATGCGAAAGAATAGAGCTGCTTAGAGCGGCATAAAGGGCGGATCCGGTGCTTCGAATTCGTTCTCTGCCTCACCCAGAACTTCGAGATCGTTGCGCGTCCACCAGTACCAGAAACCCTGTTCTCGCAGCCAGTTACCAAGTTTATCCAGGCTCACCCATTCACGTCCGGCACCCCGGGCGTTGAACACGCGATAAAGCTGACCATCGACGTACAGCGCGGCGGCCCAGGCAAGCGGATGCCGGTTCTGATCACCGTAACCGCCACCCTGATGCAGGCGCACTACCCGGTAAATCAGGGCATAATCGGCGATACGGCCCGCTCCGCGCATCGGTGCGATATCTGCCTGGGCAATGGCACCAACAATCCCCAGAGATACATCTTGATCCATAGTGTTGACAATAAACAGCTGCTTGCCTACATTATGGTCCATAGTGTCAGTGCAAAACAATAGAAACTCGTAACTGTCCCGCTCCTTAAATCGACGCTTTCACCCAATAAACTTTAATGACTTCCTGGATTGATCGATCAGCGTTAGCACAACGCGACGCACTCCTGCGCAGAGAGGTTTCCGCTACCGAATTACTTGAGGCCACTCTTGAACGGGCAACCCGCATAGCGGGCACAGTCAATCCGATTGCATTGCGCCTGGACCAGCGCGCCATGGAGGCCGCGGACAAGGCCGACAGAGTCCTACGAAGAGGACGCCCAGGCCCACTCTGTGGACTGCCCGTTTCAATCAAGGATTCGCAATGGCTAAAGGGGGTGCGCTGCGCCAACGGGTCGCAATCCCTGGTCAATTTTATTCCCAATGCGACCTGCCGCTCGGTCGACAGGCTGGAGCAAGCCGGTGCGGTGATTTTCGGTAAGACCACCTGCCCTGAATTTTGTCTCAGCGGTACCAACAATTCCCCGCTGTATGGGGCGACCCGTAATCCGTGGGACCTGAGTAAAACGCCCGGTGGGTCTTCCGGCGGCGCCGCGGCATCCATTGCAGCGGGAGTTGGCAGTTTCTCCTTGGGTGGTGATGGTGGGGGTTCGATCCGCATCCCCGCAGCCTTTTGCGGTGTCGTCGGGTTTAAACCTACCCACGGTGTGGTGCCTCGAGGCCCGGGCTTCGGAACCTGGGACGCTTTGATCGCCTACGGTCCAATGGCACGCTCGGTAGCGGACGCCAGGTTGATGTTCGATGCCGTCGCGACCCACGACAAACTGATGCCAGCGCCGAAGAAAGAAAAAGACGCCCCGCTAAGAATTGTCGTTTCTGAAGATCTTGGTTTTGCACCCGTAGACGCTTCGATTCGCGAGTGTTTCAGGCAGGTAGCCCTGCAGCTTGCAGATGCAGAAATCACCTGTATCGAATCCAATCCCGGCTTGACTTCTTCGGTCGTCACATGGGCCTCTCTTGCGACCCATGACATGTGGCTACATAAACGAGATCAGGAATTCAATCACCCCGATTTCAGGCATATCGTAGGCAGGTATGCACGCGAATTCATTCACTTCGGCAGCAGGTTTACCGATCAGGATATCGCCGATTCCCATTCGCATCAGAGAGAAATTTTCAACGCCTACAGCGCAATGTTCGATCGCAGTCATTCCGACATTCTGATCACCCCTGCGCTTGGCTGCGAAGCGTTCGACGGCTCTCTAACCCATCCGGTTGCGATTGAACAAAAAGAGATCACCTATCCGTGGCTTGACTGGGCTGGGTTACTCTACGACGCCAACTTAACCGGTATGCCGTCCTGCTCTATTCCAATGGGCTTTGGAGAAAGCGGATTACCGGTGGGTTTACAGATTATGGGGCGACCAGGCCACGATCTGGAGGTGCTGGATGCCGCCGAAGCAATCGAAAAGATTATCGGCTGGCAGCACCAAATTGCTCCCGATTTTGTCGCAAGAGCCGACGGCGGGCAGACTGACTCTGCGCAGGTGGGTTACATTCCTGATCTGGAATCCGTGTCGCCCCCCGGGGAGTTATCCGAGCCGCAATTCCCTGCCAACTGAAGGGGTAAATCAGTCCTATAGAGAGAATCCGACTTATTCGGAAAATCCGGATTCTCTATTATAGTGGCTGTCTCTTTTAGCCTCAGCCCATCAGTTCGTCAAAACACAGTTCGATGATGTCCAAACCTTTGTTTAGCTGTTGATCTGGCACCGTGAGCGGCACAAGTAACCTCACCACATTGCCGTAAGTACCGCATGACAGCAGAATCAATCCCTTGTTCCTGGCCAGAGATAATATATCTGCTGCGAGTTTGGCATCAGGCTGACTATGATCGCCATCCTTGAACAACTCAACGGCTACCATGGCGCCCAGACCCCGAACTTCCCCTATGGTGCTGTAACGATCGGCGAGCTTTGTTAGCCGTTCGGTCATCACCTTTCCAATTTCTGCCGATCGTTTGACCAGTTTCTCCTCTTCAAACACCTCCAGCACCGCAAGTGCCGCCGCGCAGGCAATAGGGCTGCCGCCATAGGTACCGCCAAGACCTCCAGGGGCGATTGCATCAATGATTTCCGCCTTACCCGTTATTCCTGATAAGGGAAATCCTCCAGCGATAGATTTTGCGAATGCGGTAACGTCAGCCGCCACCCCCATCTGTTCCATTGCGAAGAAGGTCCCGGTTCGGCCGGCACCGGTCTGCACTTCGTCTGCTATCAGCACAATACCGTGGTCATCGCAAATCTCGCGCAAGCGCTGCATAAAGCTTGGAGAGGCAACATAAAATCCACCTTCGCCCTGTACCGGCTCTAAAATTATTGCCGCAATATCAGCTGGTTCCGCGTCATTTTTAAAAATTCTATGAATTGACTCAATCGCGTCATCTTCACTGATACCATGCACTGCACAAGGGAACTCAGCACGAAAAACCGCACCCGGCATAAGCCCCATTCCGGTACTGTAAGGGGCGACTTTGCCGGTAAGCGCCAGAGTCGCCATGGTGCGACCGTGATAACCGGAAGTAAAGGCAATCACGCCGGCTCGTTTGGTCCATGCTCGCGCAACCTTGACCGCATTTTCTACCGCCTCCGAGCCGGAGGTGAACAGCGCGCTTTTCTTCGCGAAATCCCCGGGCACCAGAGCATTTATCTTCTCGCACAACTCGACATAACTTTCATATCCCAGCACCATAAAACAGGTATGGGAAAATGCTTCGAGCTGCCGGGCCGCCGCCTGTTTAACCCTGGGATGAAGGTGGCCGGTATTCAGCACCGCAATGCCGCCAGCGAAGTCAATATACTCATTTCCTTCGACATCCCACACCGTGGCATTCTCGGCCCGTTCGGCAAATACCGGATGAATGGCACCCACGCCACGTGCCACTGCCTGCCCGCGCCGCTGCATCAAGTCATCGTTCGATTGAGCCGACATTGGTGCTGGGTCTACTATTCTTTCTGCTGTACTTTTCATCTTCAGATTCTATCAATTGAGTTTGAATATTGTCCCCGCTATTTTACACCGAGAAGGTGCCCGATTAGCGTTAAAGGTAATTAAAGGTAACGGACAGTTTACTTTTTCAACTCACCGTCACCTATTTGATGTACAACTAGGTTTAAGTCTCGACCGAGAATGATTTCTATCCTCACTTCAACCACCGGCGTTTCTGAAGTGAAGCTTTATACCACCCTAAATAGTAGATTGTGATCAGAAAATGACGTCATCACTGTGCGTATCTCAGTTGACCAAAACATTCGGGAATTTCACCGCAGTCGACGGTTTCGACCTCGAATTAGGCCCTGGTGAGATATTCGGCCTACTTGGGCCCAATGCAGCCGGTAAGACCACAACCATTAGAATGCTGTCGGGCATTCTGCGCCCTACTTCCGGCTCTGCGAGCATGCTTGGTTTCGATCTGTCCACTGGACTCAAGCAGATAAAATCACGCATCGGTTACGTCGCGCAACATTTCGCGCTGTATCCCGAACTGACGGTCAAAGAAAATTTGAGCTTTTACAGCAGCATGTACGACAATTTCGATACGGGGCGACAGGAGAAGTTGCTCGATATATATGATTTACGACAATTCTCAGCGCGCTACGCCGGGCAGCTTTCAGGAGGGTACAAGCGTAGGTTGTCGATTGCGTGCGCGATCAGTCATGACCCCGATCTCATATTCCTCGACGAGCCAACCGCCGGAATCGATCCAGTAACCCGTAAAGAGCTATGGGATCTGTTTTACGATCTTGCTACCGAAGGTAAAACCCTGTTTGTCACCACCCACTATATGGAAGAAGCGGAACGCTGCCACACGCTTAGTTTCTTAAGTTCAGGACGACAGGTTGCCTTTGGCAGCCCTGCGCAGATTCGAGAGCATCTGGAGGATAAACACGTATATGCTTTTGACAGCGGACACGATCCAAAAATGATGGCGGCATTACAACAGCTGGATCGGGTATTGATGGTAAATCGATTCGGCAACAGCGTGCGTGTGATTGGGGATAGCGAATTTGATCTGGGTAAACTGCAGGAATTCCTAAATAACTGGCCCCAGGTGGCAAGCGAGCCAGCCGCAGTTAGTGCGACCCTGGAAGATGTGTTCATCACGCTTACAAAAAACAAAAAATGAAATCAGTTCTAGCCATCATGAACAAGGAGTTACTGCAGCTTAAGCGCGATCCGCGTTTGATCGGTTTTATTCTCTTCTTCCCGATTGTCTTGATGATTCTGTTCGGCCTGGCCCTTAAGCTCGAGCCTGAAAATGTGCAAATGGCTTATGTCGACGAAGATCGGTCAATATTCAGCAATCTGATCAAAACAAACATCTGGGCCGAAGGTTATTTTCAGCTTTACGAGGTAGAGAACGAAGCCGCCATCAAGAACGCGATCCAGAAAGGGAAAGCCCGTGCTGGGTTGTACATTCCCGGTAATTTCAGTTTCGAACTTACTGAGAACAATCAGCCCACCGTAAAAATGTATGTCGATGGCACCATGCCTTCTCTTGCGACTGCCATGGACAACAATAAATACGCCATCACCGACGATGCGGTGACCAATGACATGTACTTCCTGGATCCAGATGCCGACCCTGTTGTTGTCGCAAATGATCCGTTTTTCCTTGATGTGGAAGTTTTGTTCAATCCGGACAAAAAGGAAACCTGGTTTTTTCTGCCCGGCGTCATCGGCGTGCTGATCATGCAGGTCGCGCTGATCCTTACGGGTACCGCTGTAGTGCGGGAAAAAGAAAATCATACCCTCGAACAATTGATCGTCAGCCCGGTCAGCGGTTTCAAGATCATCTGTGGCAAATTGCTTCCATATGTGTTGATCGCATTTGCCGATTTCTATATCGTGCTGGTGCTTAGCGCAACATTTTTTGATCTTCCCCTGCCCCACGCAGCACAGTGGCCGTTGTTTTTACTTGCAGTAGTTTACGTCAGCGGATTGATTGGACTCGGGGTTGCTATTTCAACCGTTAGCCAGACTCAACAGCAGGCGATCTTTCTTTCTATCTTTTTCTTAATCCCCTCCATCCTTCTCTCAGGATTTATCTTTCCGGTGGAAGCGATGCCCGGTTATCTTCAACCTGTTGCCTACGCTCTACCGTTCACCTACTTCGTGGAAGTGATCCGGGGACTTTTACTTAAGGGTAATGGAATTATCGATCATTATCATGATTACCTGGCGTTAACAGGATTTGCCATAGGGTTCATAACCCTCAGCGTAATTAAGTTTAGAAAGTATTTGGAATAATGAATGCGTAACGAACAGTGATTTATCAAAATTTACGGCTGTCTAATTCGCAATTCAATCCATTTTTGGTGTGTAGCTGATAAATAGATTGTCGCCTATTCATCTCCGGTATAAGGGCACACTCAATAAGAAAATCATGCGTTCGTCGGAGAAAATAGGTCGCTGATCCAATATATTTGAAAGTTTCTTTCGAGTACTGTGTAATGCTTAACAAAAATGCATTCCAGCTAGGCATGCTCAATAGGTGGGATTCATTGAATACAACAACCACCAAATTAGAATAACGTGTCTACTCCACTATATGATGTAACCGTGTGAGCATTTATAATCCTCACTCAATCGATATGAGAGAAGCTAATGTTTGATAAAAGTCATATAGAAAGTCGCCGTAAGTTATTAAGATCCATTGTAGTGAGTGGTGGCGCAGTCGCGACCGGCAAAGTAATGCCAGAAAGTTGGATTAAACCCGCGATTGATAGTGTGCTACTTCCTGCTCACGCTCAGACCAGCGCGCGCACCGGGCCCACACGTACGACTTTTTCCCAGACCTTGTCGTCGGGTGAGCTTTGTGCAGTGCTAAACACTGGCCTCCCGGTTCCTGACCCCGCACCTTTCCTGTTCGACTGGGCCACCGGCGGATTTACGCCAACTGGCGATGGCACACTAACGGTGACGGCTAACGGCGATCTTACTGGTAATGAAGGGCCGAATATGGAAGCCTGGCAGATCGCCTTTAACGGTGGCCCAATTCTTACACCCTTAGTCGGCAACACGGGAACGCCCCTTCCGCAACAGCAGGACACCGCCACTGAGATTTATACAATCACCCAAGCAGATATCAGTGCCGCTGGGCCCGGTCTCAATGTGCCGGTAACCGCGACAAATCAAGGCGTGGTTGATTGCGACGCAGGTGCCATGAATAATTTGACCTTTGTCTTAACCTTCCCAGCTACGATCTAAAATGTAGTTCCCGAAATCTGTTGAAAGCTCGTTGAATTAAGAGTCAGTAGTTCTGGCTGTAAACATTAATTTCAAACATCCGATCAATTACAGTTTTGGCAGATAGCAGAACTTACTGAAGGAATCGATAGAAGAACACAGGCTTATCCTACCTAAACCTATCAGTCTTTAGCTAAAGGTAATCTGCACGCTTCCATTGTTTCCAGAAATGCCTGTTGCTCCATCCGTAGCGGTCCCTCCAGTACCGCCGGCGCCACCGCCCCCGGTGGATTGATCACCGGCTCCGCCAGCACCCCCGTCCCCGTCATTGCCACCATCACCTCCCGCTCCGCCTGCGATGCCATCTTGCCCGTCACCGGCCGTGACCGGATCGGACCCATCCTTTGCACCGCCACCACCACCGCCAGCGCCACCGGCAGCAGCCTGTGCGCCAAACGAACCGGAAACACTGGATGTCCCTCCTGCACCCCCACCGCCACCGCCGCCCGCTGATGAACCACCCGCGCCGGCCCCAGGGGAGGCATCAGTCACGCCTGGACTTCCACTGGGGCCAGTTGGATTTCCATTTCCTCCGGCGCCCCCGGGCCCTCCTGTGCCGGGACACCCGCCACTGAAGCAACCTTGACCGCCTACTCCACCGCCACCGCCGCCGCCTACATAAACGGACAACATTTCTCCTGGATTGACCGTGACAACGGTATTGTTAATTGCGCCTGCCGCGCCCTGGCCCCCATTACCACCGGTGTCAAGAGCGCCGCCTGTCTCACCGCCACCACCACCGCCGCCGCCGCCTGCAGCGCCACCAATCAGCGCCAGCGATGCAGAAGACGCACAGGCCGGCACTTGCACTGAGATTGGATTAGCGGTGGGATCGGTATAACTGAACGTGCGACCGCAGCTGGATATAGGGCCCGGACTTACCTGTGCATGGACGGGAAGTATCACGGCGTTGACAACTGGCTCAGCCCAAATTTCAGGCAGCATTTTACTTGTCATCACAGCGCCACTGCCAGCGGCAATTGATAGCAGTAACCTGCGACGGCCCTTGATCGAATTCTTATCAGTCATGCGACTTCTCAAGTATGATTCAGTGAAGCCACTGTTTAATCACATTATTCGCAACCTGACGTTACTCTGAATAATGACATCGCACCGATGATGGGTAAAACATGGGAGCAGCGTAGTCCAAACAATGGCTTAGACAAGCACTATGTAAAAGTATTACATCTACTCAGAATATCGTTGTCAAATATTTTAGATAAGCGGTCGGTTGTATCTGATAAAGGTTTGCTTTTTAGGCTAGAAGCCTGGTTAAAACCGCGAGAAGTCGATCTGGTGGTCTGTTTCAGCGGTACTACTTAATTTAGGCTCCAGACAACTAAAACAGCAGGTGTAACGGATGCTGATCCGGTCGTTACGATGATATTAAAAGATCACAAAACATCATTCATAGGCATCGATTGACCCATCAATAACTGTCTCGATTTCTCTCTGACGCTATCCTTCGTCTAGTGCTTTCAATGCTTTAAAACAACTCAACAAGCTCTCGCAGAATTGATAAGGCATGGAATCAGGTCTTGTAAACTAAAAGTTAATGGATGAGTGAAGATTTTTAAACACTATTCCAAGATAAAAAGCGGTCAGATCTACTTACAAACGCAAGGGTTAATACCGACTCTATATTCTACAGGCCTGGGATTAGACCGACTGCACAGGTTCGATTGATTAGTTTCATATAAACACATTCCTCTAATATCCAATTTTGCCAACGGCATACGACAGGAATACATCACTTATACAGGTTCTCTGTGTCCTTGATACCCCGGTCCCACAAATAAAAAATCGAAAGAACAACAAGTCGCCGAATTCGTTAATTTGACGGGTGCCATCCTTTCGATGTCAGGTCCCACCTTATTCCTATCGTGTAGATGTTTGCGGCCTGGGTACCATCGGCATCAAGGCTGTCGTTGATACGAACATTTGCGAAAATCATGCGCCTGAAATCGTCAAAGGAATACCTAAAGCCTGTCATTAGATATCTGATTCTGTAGTCTCCGGCCTGGGCCTGGCGGGAATCAGGCTCCAATATATTGTATCCCCCAACAAACCAAACCCGGTCAGACAACTGATACTGCCCATAGAATTCGCTGCCCAAGCCATCGAAGTAGACGCCCTCATCTGTCGTCTCGTGATTTTCCATTTTGGCCAGCACTATGCCTGCATACCAGCGCTCACCAAATGCCCGCGTACCAATAAGAAGCGAACGGGCATCACCCGATAAGCCAACGTCCCGCAGCGAAGAATCATCGTCGAGATCGACTTCTGCATGGTTATAGGCAACGCCAAGAGTGAAGTTGCTTTCAGTGGTCATAACCGAGCTGATTCCGATTGCGGTACCGTAATGCGAATCACCGCCAAACGGGATAGCGTTACCATGCTGCATCTGAACATTCAGATTAAACGGCTTGAACACTCTGTGCGACAGAAAATCTAGTGATAGTTTTGTTTGAAGGGCGCTATCCGCACGGCCCGTACCGGTTGGTCCACCATCGGTTTCGGCATTGAAGACCCCGCTTGCATCCCCTCCGGCACCCATAAAACGATCGGTGAATGCCCCCACCTCATAATATGTGGACCAGTTCTTACCTGCGATGATATTAATGGATGGGGTTTCCAGACCGACATAGCCAAGCCGGGTAAAAATGGTATCTTTGAATTCCTCCGCACTTTTATCCCGGTCTAGTGCATCCAGTACGTTTAAACCACTTTCATAGCGAGCAAACAGAAAAGATTTTTCTGAGAATCGATTCTCGATTTCGATGCCTAACCGCGAACCGCCGTCTTCCCATGCCGCATCGCTACCCTGCTCACGATAGCGGACACGGAAGCTGCCGTATAAATCGAAACCGAAGGCGGGCGCTGGATCTTCCCCTTCCCCTTCCCCTTCCCCTTCCCCTTCCCCTTCCCCTTCCCCTTCCCCTTCCCCTTCCCCTTCTTCAAGCGAGGCATCACGCTGAATCTTTGAGCTCAACAGTGGATCTTCTTCGGCACTCAGCTCCCGGGTTTCAACATCGATCGGAGCACTCTCATCCTCCACAGTCGACACTTGCTGCGCGTGTGAGTGCGCACCTAAACAAGCAAGCAAAATTAGTAAACACTGAAGAAGGATCAAAGAACTTTTCAACATCTGTAAGGGTAATTGGATGCTTTGTACGCTGATCACACAAATATATAGGTACTCTAAGTGTATCCCGTCAGAACGGTTGAGGCCAAAGTGCGTTAAATATTGCGAGAGACATTTGTTAATTTATTATTATCCATCGGAGTCTTAATACGCGCGATTCCAGTTCTGCGTAATTCGTCAAAGCCATCCATCGTAAATCCCGTCGAAAGCATTCAGCGGAAGGTAAGATCAGTATTGTTTTGGAAGAATTTCGCGGCGAGGAAATAGCGGCTGAATTGTGCCACCGAAAAGGCCTGAATCAAAACGTCTATTACCGCTGGAGCAGAGAGTTCCTGGAATCGGGCAAACAATGGCTGCAGGGCAATACCAAGAACGTGTTCCAAAGGGATTGCTGTGGTGACTACGACACAATTGGGCCGGTAGCCGCGCTGTGCCAACACGGAGGGATTCTCAGTCCCCTATTCCCTATTCCCTATTCTCAATATGCAACCAGATCGAACAGAGTGCCGTTCTTAGTGTATGACGTTTACCGAGCAGGGTGCGTGACGCACAATGCGCGCCGCGGTTCATTCGAGTAAAAAATCCTTCATTTCCGGTTTATGAGATCCAGCAATAATGCAGTCTGCACCAATTTTTTCCGCATAATCGGTAATCGTCCGTCCCGGGTGCCCGGTGAGCACTACCACTTCAGCATCCTTCTCCGCACCAATTCGTTCCTCAATAGCCTTTTTGGCTGATTCATGGATTTTCTTTTCATTTTCGGACGACAGGTAATAATTCGCGAAACTGGGAACCTGATCGATTACATGTACGGCAATGATCTTGCCGCCTTACGCTCTGAGCCGTCTGGCAATTTCCATAGACCTGTGGCCATGACCCTGGTCCAGCGCTAGCGGAAAAAGTAGCAATTTGTATATTTTCTGACCTTAACAGTGAAATTCAATGGAGCTGGAATCCGACTCGCGAGTGCTTGCACCTGAGGTTAATTTATAGCCACACCGGCGCCGACAAACAGTCATTATTTTCGATATAGCGACAACAGATATCGGCTATGGCTGCAGATTGAATGACTCGTTGGGGAAATACTTGAACAGTCGATCGTCTCCAGTTCGAGCATGCGCCTCCATACCTTCCAAGCGCGAGATCCTTGCTGCAGCGGCGGCCACTTCCCGGTTCGCTTCACGGCTCATACGCTGCGTGGTCACGGTCTTGATAAACTTGCCCGCTGACAGACCACCGGTGTAACGGCCAGCACCTTTAGTTGGCAAGATATGATTGGTACCAGAGCACTTGTCTCCGAACGCTACAGTAGTCTCTTCGCCTACAAACAGAGAACCATAATTGCGCAGGCGATTGACCCACCAATCCAGATCTTCAGCCTGCACTTCTAGGTGTTCGCCCGCATAGCGATCACTGACCTGCGCAACTTCTTCACGGTCCGAGCACAGAACCACTTCGCCATAATCACGCCAAGAACCTTCCGCCGCGGTGCGAGCGGTGTCCGGCAATTTTTCTATGAACCCCGGCATCAATTCGATCACCTTGTTTCCTAACTCGCGGTCCGTAGTGAACAACCAGCAAGGTGAATCCAGACCATGCTCGGCCTGACCTACCAGATCGCTGGCGACAATCATTGGGTCTGCGGTGTGGTCCGCAATAATCGCGATTTCAGTAGGGCCCGCAAACAGATCAATTCCGACACGCCCGAACAGCATGCGCTTCGCTTCCGCAACAAACCGATTACCTGGTCCTACAAGAATATCCGCCGCATGCCCGGTGAACAGGCCAAAAGCCATGGCGGCGATACCCTGTACCCCACCGAGTGCAAGAATGGTATCCGCACCGCAGAGATCGGCGGTATAAATAATGGCTGGATTGACACCTTCTCCTGGTTTCGGAGGTGAGCACGCAATAACGTGATCAACACCCGCCGCCTTGGCTGTCGCAACCGACATGACGGCGGACGCCACATGTGCATAACGACCACCCGGCACATAACAACCTGCGGTTTCAACAGGTATTTGTTTTTGGCCGGCAAATAATCCTGGGGATAACTCAACCTCGAAGTCGACCAAAGCCTGGCGTTGCTTTTCGGCAAATCCACGCACACGATCATAGGCGAACTGAATATCGTCTTTCACCTGCTGTGAGACTTTTGCCGATGCGGCCTCTATCTCTTCCTCGGTGACAACGATGTTGCCTGTGTAGTTGTCCAATTTGGCTGCGTATTCAATCGCTTTTTCCTCGCCACCAGATTCAATCTCTGAAAGCATTTGCGACACAATTTTCCGCGTATCGTCTTCACCTGTGGTCGCCGACTTATCCGCTTTTTTCAAATACTCTATAGTCATAAAACCTATCCGTTAATAAATTCACCCAGTCGTTGATAATGCTTATGATTGACAGGGCCAGTTTTCACTGACCCAACAATTTCGTGTTAAATGATTGCAGCTTTACGCGCTTTCATACAAACGAGTAAGCACAAACTCCCGGTGTCCCAGAGCCTCGGCCGCGGTCAGCCGTCCGTTAACCGTCCGAAACATCGACTCAAGCAGCTTGTCGCCAGCGTCACTCGGGGACATTTCTTTGCGCAGCAGACCCGAAACATCGACATCGACGTGCTCGCCCATGGTACGGAGGGTACGCGGATTCGCGCATATCTTGATGACCGGAATGATCGGGTTACCGATAATATTGCCCTGCCCGGTAGGGAAAAAATGTGCGACATATCCCGCCGCTGCCGCCAGGGTTACCATTTCAGCTGCGGCTGAAGATGAATCCATAAACCACAGACCCGGACCGGTTGGCGCTTCGGCTTTATCAAGCACGCCGTCCACGAGGCATTCTTTACCAATCTTCTGAACATTGCCGAGGGCTTTTTCTTCGATGGTTGATAAACCACCTTCAATGTTTCCTTTGGTTGGCTGCGAATCAGAAAGGTCGGAGGTCTTATGACGATTTATCATGTCCTGGTAACGATTGAACATAAACATGAAACGCTCTCGAACTTCATCGTTTCTGCACCGTGCAGCCACCAGATGCTCTCCACCTGTAACCTCTGAAGTTTCCCCGAAAAGTAATGTAGCACCGTGTGGATACATCTTGTCGAAAGCGTTGCCAACCGTCGGGTTTGAACCACAACCTGAAGTGGTATCGGACTCGCCACATTTAGTAGAAATCCAAAGCTCACTGAGTGGTGCTTCTTCGCGAACCCGTTCAGATGCCCACTGAACGTATTCCTTTGCTACTTTGGAAGCCTCCATAATGGTTTCATGATCTCCGTGCTGTTCTATGCCAAACCCGGTCACGGGTTTACCGGTTGCGGCGATGCCCTCAACGATGCGTTGTGTCCAGCCATTTTCGATGCCAATAACAACAACTGCGGCGACATTAGGATTGGCCCCGGTACCGATCAGGGTACGAAAGTGCAATTCGAGATCTTCTCCAAACTGCAGCCTTCCATAAGGGTGAGGCAATGCCATAACCCCACTAATGTTATTGGCAACTGCTTCGCAGGCCGCGTTTGAAAGGTCGTCAACGGGCAGGATAATGACATGGTTGCGAACACCGACGCGGCCGTTTTCGCGCCTGTAACCTGAAAATGTTGCTGTGCTTAAATCTTCATACATTTATATATTCTCTCGAAAAGAAACCTTGGGATTTGGATTTGACAATAAATTGCCAGCGCAATTACCAGCGCTTGGTCTTTATATTGTGAACATGCACATGCTCGCCGATACCAATGTCGGCTACAACTTTGCCAATATCCGTGCTGTACTTAATTACCGTATCCCCGACTTTCATCAACTTAATGGCAAGCTTGTGTCCGATAGGTATATCACTGACCGCCTTGAACTTAATATCGACATCTTGATCCATTACCCAACCACTAATTTCATCACCGGCTTTGACACCCTCGACCACGACAACACCGACGCTGTCCCCTTCATCATGCACAACAAAATCAACCATCACTTTCTCCAGATCTATTAGGAATTGGCTAAGAATTAGCTTAAAAATTCGCTGCTCAGATTACACATATATATTTTACTAGTCAAGTAGTCTTATATATGTCTATAACTATATAATTTACTTGAATATCTTCAATTCTGCAGCTGCCGGGGATTGAGGCCTTGTGAATTTGGGGAGAGCATCCACTTTCATTTTTGCCACAATTCTACATAGGGCATATACTTTCCCTTAAAAACGAGGCGTTTTCTGTCATTCTAAATTTTATGGTTTATTCATTCAGGCAGCAGATTCAATGATCACATCTGGAAAGGGCGCTATTCCGCTCTATATGCAAATAAGAGAGTTTCTCATTGCAAAGATCAGCAAAGGAGATTGGTTGCCTGGAGATCCTATTCCGAGCGAAATGAATCTGTCACAGGAACTGGGGGTCAGTCAGGGCACGGTGCGCAAGGCTGTTACAGAGCTAGTAGAATATAACGTGCTCAGAAGAAAGCAGGGCCGTGGAACCTTTGTCTCAAACCATGACAGCCAACGAGCACTTTTCCACTTTTTCCACATTGTCGATGACAAAGAGCAAAAAGTAATGCCTGACAGTAAGGTGTTACGATGTCACAGGAAACATGCATCACGCAGCGAGACTTTAAAACTGCAACTGGAAGACCGTGCAGACATCATCCGAATAGAGAGAGTGCGTACTTTGTCGTCGAGTCCTACTATGATCGAGACGATTATACTACCAGGACATTTGTTCAAAGATTGGGATGAGTTGGACAGCAGCAATCTGCCAAACATGCTTTATGAGCTTTACGAGAAGCAATATGGAATTACTATTCATAGCGCTGAAGAGCGGCTGCGCGCAGTCGCAGCCTCAAAACATGATGCGTCACATCTGAATTTGGAACCCGGGACGCCATTACTCGAAATAGAACGTGTTGCTCTAACCTTGAACAAATCTCCGGTAGAGCTGAGAATCAGTCGCTGTAATACCAGAAAGCATCACTACGAAAATACTATCTTGTAATAGTGTAAACCCCCTATTTATGATTGATTTCATAAGTAGTCATAAATTTATATAGAGTTGCTTTTGCTTGTTTCTGTTTAGGCGTGTCGCCTCCACCCCCCCTAAGCGATCGATCTATTTCTCTCAGCAGTACTTAAAAGCATCTAATGCTCCACCCCCACCAAACGGCGCTGCGCGCTTCTATGCTCTATCCACCTAAAAAACCCGATAATTATTCCTGACAGGCAGATGTAAATTCCAGCAACAAGCAACAGTGGCTCATAGATTCGATATGTCTCTTGCCGAACCATACTACCAACACCATACACATCGAACACTGTAATTGTTGCCGCCAGAGGAGTAGATTTGAGGGTCAAGATAAATTCACCAGCCAGCGTTGGAAGAACATTTTGAATCGCTCGCGGGAACCAGATCCTCCGCAAAAGCGTAAACCTGCTCATTCCGAATGCCCTTCCCGCTTCCAGTTCGCCTTTATTAACACTGGCGAACGCACCCCGCATCACTTCGCCGGAGTAGCCGGCCACACTTAAACTAAATGCAAACACGGCATAAGGAAATGCGTCCCGCAATATCGGCCAAAGCATACTTTCCCTTATCAGCGGAATAGAAGGAAATAGCGACCCGAGACCATAATAAATCAACCACAACTGAATCAGCAGCGGTGTTCCTCGGATTACAGAGCAAAACCCCTTGGCAAGAAGGGCCAGAGGTTTCGGTCCAGTGACTTGCACCAAGCCGATTGGTGTAGCCAAAGCCATGCCGAAACCAATGGATAAAACCAGAAGCTGGATCGTGATCCACAGGCCTTCAACAAACTTTGGCGCGTATTCAGTGACCCAATACCATTCCATTTTTAATTATGCCTCGGCCGACGCCTGGCCGCGGCGATAGTGTCGTTCTATGGTTTTAAAAATAGCGTTAGAGGTCAGACTGACCATCAAGTACAACAAGGCGGCAGCAATATAAAAAAGCAGATATTCCTTGGTCCCACCAGCAGCTTGTTTAGTCGCTAACGCTAACTCGCTAAATCCCACCACGGCAAGAAGCGCCGTGTCCTTGGTAACAATAAGCCATAAGTTAGCAAGGCCGGGTAAAGCAAGGGGCACGGCAAGAGGAATAATAATCCGACGATGCATCAGCGTCCATGACATACCAGACGCCTTGGCAGCCTCAATCTGTCCCGCAGACACAGATAGAATTGCACCACGGATGACTTCAATTGAATAAGCCCCCTGGACAACACCAAGCACACAAATCCCGGCGACCAATCCACTGATATCGACCCGCTCATAGCCAAGCCATTCCAGCACTCTATTCAGTAAATCAGTGCCTGCGTAATACAACAGTAATATCAGAACAAGCTCGGGAACCGCTCGAATGATCGTGGTGTAAATCTCCAAAGACCATTTAACCGTTGCCCCGCCATATATTTTCCCCAGAGCACCACACAACCCGATCAGCAGGCCAAGAAAGTATGCGCCAAACGCGATCTTAAGCGTCATGCCTAACCCGTGAATAAGGGTCCCCCCCCAACCGGGAGGGGAATACGCCAATACTTCTAAGCCTAGGCTTTCAAACACATCAATAAATTCGTATTGCCATTGAATTTAACGCAATCAAAAAGAATTAATTGGAGCTACCGCCTAGAAGGCTGTTATTCACCGCCATAGATATCAAAGTCAAAGAACTTTTCAGAAATTGACTTGTACGTACCGTCGGAGCGAATCTTTGCAATGGCAGCATTAAAACTTGCCTTCAGCTCCGTATCTTCTTGGCGCATACCGCCACCTACGCCGGGACCAAACACAGCAACATCGTTCAGCTCCCCAGCAACCTCGCAGCATTGTCCAGCATCACTTTGCAGGAATGGCTGCATTGCCAGAGAATCGCCAACAACTGCATCAACACGACCGGCTACCAGATCCTGATTGTGCTCATCAAACGTTGAATAGGTTTTAATGCTGTCAGCAGTTCCAGAAAAATGTTTGGTCACATAATTTTCATGTGTGGTTGAAACCTGCACACCAACGATTTTCCCACTCACACTGTCCGGAGTGCCATCTATTCCAGACCCTTTGTTGGCAACGATGACGGCAGGTGTATTATAGTATTTATCTGAAAACGCAATCGTCTTCATTCGCTCTTCGGTAATTGACATCGAACTCATTATTACGTCGAACTTTTTAGCGACCAATGCGGGAATAATGCCGTCCCAGGCAACTTCAACCCACTCACATTCTTCGCCCATAGCCGCGCATATAGCGTTACCAATTTCAATTTCCCAACCCTGCCACTCTCCGCTAGCGTTTTTCTCTGCGAATGGTGGGTAAGGCTCAGCCGCCACGCCGACTTTCAGCGCAAATGCGGAATTGCCAAACAGAAACGCGGCGAGCATGCCGCTGATAATAAGTTTAATAGTGGTTTTCATAGTATGTCCTACATGTGGTTTGATTAGTTTAGCCGTTAACTTAGTTCACTAAGGAATTTTTGACAGCGTTCGCTTTCGGATTGAGAGAAGACTTTTAGTGGGGGGCCTTCCTCTTCGATTACACCTTTATCCAGGAAAATGACATGTGACGATACATTTCTCGCGAAATTCATTTCGTGGGTGACCAAAATCATGGTTCGACCCTCTTCCGCCAAATCCCGAATAACCTTTAACACCTCTCCAACCAGCTCCGGATCCAATGCCGAAGTTGGTTCATCAAATAAAAGCGCGCTCGGGTTCATTGCCAGCGCTCTCGCAATAGCAACCCGCTGCTGCTGTCCCCCAGATAATACCATGGGGTATTGGTTACGTTTTTCCCACAACCCAACCTTTTTAAGTAGAGATTCCCCCGCCTCTATTGCCTCCGCCTTGTTTATTTTTTGAACATGCACCGGCGCCTCAGTTACGTTTTGCAACACGGTCATATGCTCCCAGAGATTAAACCCTTGAAAAACCATTCCCAGCTGCGAGCGAATTCGCTCAATCTGCCGATTACTGACGGGAGCCATATCGCCGTCTTTGGAGCGCTTGAATTCCAATGCCTCGCCATTCACTTGTATTGTGCCGGATGTGGGATTCTCCAAAACATTGATACATCTCAACATCGTGCTTTTGCCGGAGCCACTGGCACCAATAATTGAAACAATATCTCCTTCGTACGCCTCTAAAGAGACACCTTTTAGGACCTCCAAATTGCCAAATGATTTGTGCAAATCGCTCACTTGCACTGTTGGCGTTGTATTAGATTTGTCTGGCATCAAGTTTTACTAGTCAGTGAAAAATTAGGCGCAAGCGGGACAGACCTCGTCAATCCTGGCTGCTTCATTGGAATCTACCGCTATTGTCTGATGATTGATTGTTTTTAAGCAATTCTTGGGTTTTAGAAAACCCGCTCGGATAATAAAAAATTCATGCGCTCGAAAATAATTTACCGCCGCCTCCTTCTTATAACTAGAGACATTAATCACATCGTAGCCTGAAAAATAATATCGTAGACTGAAGAATAGCATCGTAGTCTAAAAATAATTCCGTAGAAACCTTCGCTGAATGGTGGCCGGGGACAAAATAGAGCCAGCAGTCGCGCTGTCTCGACACGGAGATTTTCAGTCCCGTTTCCTCCATTCACATAGCACCAAATAGTTGAATTAGTTTATCTTATTTTCAATTAGTTAACTCTATTATCCTAACAGAGTTGAACATAGTATAACCTTGTTATGTCCGTGATTCATGTAACTAATTGTGACTAGTTTTGAACAATGAGAATAACGGTTATAGCCGTCCGTAAGCTGAAACTTTCGCCAACCAGTTTGCTACTCAGGCATCGCGTTCGGCATTGACGGCAAACGCGAAACCCTCAAGATCAACCTGTTTTCGCCAATTTTCCAGTGTAGTCGACAACTTACTTCGCCAGTTAGGATATTCATCGATTGTGCCAGGCACGTTTACTTGATTTGTTTCTAGTAACAGGTCTTCCACCTGAACCATCAACAACATTGACTGCGATCTTGCCAGATACCGTTGTATCGACAGAGCCAGTTCGCTGCCCAGGTCTTTAGCCGCGGTAGTCTCATCTATCTCTTCGCTAGCAAGCAGATTTTCCCTCGCCAGCGCCGCCAAAATCTCAAACCGATCCCGCCAGCGAATCCGTTGCTGTTGCCCTCTAAAGTCGTCTGATGGATTTAAATTAAGCCGCTCGCGCAGTTCCAGGTCCGCTCCCTGCCAAAAGCCTCGCAGCGTTGGCAGGTCGTGTGATCCCGATGTGCACAGTGCGTAACGCGGATATTCTCCTGGCGGCTTGATCGTTCCGTGGTGCCAGTCCTTCTCAAAGTAAAGTATCCGGTACGAGAGTATTTTATTTATTTCGAGAGCGTGGCGAACCTCATCCGGGACGGTACCCAGGTCTTCGCCGATAATCAGGCAATGATTGCGCTGGCTCTCGAGTGCAAGAATGCCCAGCATATCAGCGAAGGGATAAGAGATATAAGCACCCGCTTCGGGCGAGCAGTCTGGTGGTACCCAGAACAGCCGCATCAAACTCATGATGTGGTCGATCCGAATTGCGCCCGCATGACGCATGTTGGCGCGCAAGGTATTGATAAACGGTCGATAAGCCTGATCGAAAAGCGCCTGCGGCCGCAACGGGGGTAATGACCAGTTCTGCCCGCTTGAATTAAAATCGTCGGGTGGTGCACCGATGCCCATGTCTAGTGCGTAGTCTGCTTGTTCAGCCCAACACTGGGCCGAAGGTTTTGCGTTACCAACCGCAAGATCGCGATAAATGCTAATGCACATGCCATGTCTTATGCAATTTTCGTGGATCGCGGACAGCTGCTGCTCGGTATTCCACTGCAGATACTGGTGAAACTCGATTTCATCTCGATGTTCATCGGCCCATCTTTTCACAGTCGCTGATTCCGGATCTCTGTAGGCTTCAGGCCATTCCTGCCATCGGTCGATATCGGCATCCTGCCGGTGAAAAGACGCTTGCAACGCCTCAAACAAGGCAAATTTGAATAAATCCCGACCTCCGGTTTTCTGGAACTGGCGAAAAGCTTTGATCCGTGCTGAGTCAGCATCCTGGTGCTGTTGCTTAAACCATTTATACAGTGTTTCAAGAACCTGCAACTTGACACCCCAGACCTTGCTGTAATTGATCAACTCGAGTTCGCGCAGGGCCTGTAGACGCGTCTGAAAAACTTGGTTTTTTACGTACTGTTGCGCTTCATGATTTTGTTTAAATTCATCGATCGCCTCGATATCCAGGTAAACCGGATTGAGGAAGTCACGACTCGATGGACTGTAAGGGCTGGCGCTTTCCGGGAGGTGTGAGAACAGCGCGTGCAGCGGATTAAGTCCGAGCACATTGATCCCGAGCGGGGCAAAGATCTCAACCACTGATTGCAGATCGGTAAAATCACCAATGCCCCAGTTGCGCTCCGAACGCAGTGAAAATAGTTGCAGACTGATGCCCCATATTTTCCTGCCACCGGCGAGTTCAGGTGGCTGATAGCAGGTTTCGGGTGCGACGACGAGGGTTGCCTGTGCCTCGCTGCTATCTCTCAATTTAACGTTTAGCTGGTAATAGCCGATACTGGTGATATGCGGCAGGATAACCTCGAATTTCATCAACCGCGTTCCATTGATTGTTGATTCACCAACCGCATCCCCTGCATCAATTTCCCAAACTCCTTGGAGCAGTTGACCGGATTCTTCGCTTAGCTCCCAGCTTATCGCTTCGTCAATCTGATTTGGGGCCAGAGTTAAAGTCAGGCGCACTGGTAAATCGTTTTGTCGATTTACCAGCACCGCTTCGATAATACGCCCCCATTTGCGAGACTCCAGCTTCTCAAGGTTGAGCCGAATATCTTCATCGCTGTTAACCGGAAACTGCAGCGCCGCGAGCAGAGACTTTTTCACTTCAATACCGGGCTCATGATGCTGGCCGGAGATATCGTGGTAGTGAAGCACGATACCGCAGCTGGCGCATAGAGTATCGAGCCCCTCGTGGTCGGTTATCGGCATCGAAAATCTATTTTGTTTTTAGCACAGGTAAATCTATGCTACACCGAGATTTTGAAGTCGTCATTGTGTCGTGTGAATCATGTGATCAGGACATTACATCTTCAATTCAAATAACTGCACCGAGCGCGACTCAATTTCGACAGGCTCGTCCCTGGAAACCGCGGCTTCATGACTTGCAGTAGTAAAGATGCAATGCCAGTGAAACTCACTCTTCGGCAGCATCAACTCCACCGAACTTGAATCGGCATTAAAAACGATAATCAGCGCCGCCTCCTTTTCGCCAATGAAGCGTGGATCCCGAGCAGGCACGTCCTCAGCCGCTAACAACATGGCAAGAAAATTATGCCGGCGGTCATGCCAGTCAGCGTCGTTCATCGGTTGGCCGTCTGCGCGCAGCCATTGAATATCGGTGAAACCGCTCGGCTTAAATTGTTCTTCACCATGCACGAACCGATCACGGTGCAGCAGCGGGTAATCGATTCTAAGCCTGATCATGTGGCGTAAAAAATCGAGCATTTCTGCTTCATTCTGAAGCACAGACCAGTCCAGCCAGGTCTTGTCGTTATCCTGGCAATAAGCATTGTTATTGCCTTGCTGGCTGCGACCGAGTTCGTCCCCTGCGAGCACCATCGGGGTTCCTTGCGAAAGAAACAGGGTTGCCAGCAAATTACGACGCTGACGCTGACGCAATCGATTAATCTCGGGATCATCGCTTGGGCCTTCGACACCATAGTTGTCGCTGTAGTTAGCACCATGGCCGTCACGATTATTCTCACCATTTGCTTCATTATGGCGTTCGTTGTAACTGACCAGGTCGGTGAGCGTGAAGCCGTCGTGGCTGGTGATAAAATTAATACTGGCCGATGGTCGTCGGCCATTATGCTCAAATAGATCACTGGAACCATGCAGGCTGCGTGCCAGTTCGGGCACAACTCCGGAATCGCCTCGCCAGAAACGGCGCACACAATCGCGAAAGCGGTCATTCCATTCGGCCCAACCCGGCGGGAAGGCGCCCAGTTGATAGCCCCCCGGACCGATGTCCCAGGGCTCTGCGATGAGCTTAACCTGCGACAGCACGGCATCTGCATGGATCGCCTTAAAAAACGCACTATTACTGTTAAAACCCTGCGCTTCTCGACCGAGGCTGACCGCAAGATCAAAGCGAAATCCGTCAACATGCATGTCGATTACCCAGTGTCGCAGGCTGTCGATAACCATCTGTAACACCTGCGGGTGATTCAGATTGAGAGAATTACCGCAACCACTGTCGTTAATGTAGACGCTTTTCTCGTCGTCCGAAAGCCGGTAGTAGCTCAAATTGTCAATACCGCGAAAGCTAAGCGTTGGTCCTGACTGACCGCCCTCGGCGGTGTGGTTGTAGACGACGTCGAGGATCACTTCAATGTTGGCCTCATGCAACCTTCGCACCATGGCTTTGAATTCACTGCGATCACCGCTCGACAGATAGCGAGATTCAGCACAGAAATATCCGATACTGTTGTAGCCCCAATAGTTAGTGAAGCCGTTTTTCACCAGAAAGTGTTCGTCGATAAAAGCATGGATGGGCTGCAGTTCAAGCGCGGTTACGCCGAGTGACTTCAGGTACGAAATCACGCAGTCAGACGCCAGCCCGGCGAAACTGCCACGCTTTTTTTCGTCTATTTCCTGGTTCAGCATGGTAAATCCGCGCACATGGGTTTCGTAAATCACCGTACGCGGCCAGGGTATGCGCGGTGGCTGATCATTACCCCAATCGAATGCCTCATCGACCACGACGGCCTTGGGAACAAACTGCGCGCTATCGCTGCTGTCAAAGCTCATGTCCAGCTCGGCTTCGTCGAGATCGTACCCGTAAACCGAATTGTCCCAGCAGAGCCGGCCGCTTAGCTGCCTGGCGTAGGGATCGAGCAGTAGTTTATTCGGGTTGAAACGGTGACCGTCTTGCGGACGATACGGTCCATAGACGCGATAGCCATAAATGGTGCCCGGCCCGCAATCGGACAGATAGGCATGCCAGATCTGATCGGTGACTGTGAGCTCGATACGTGCAAATTCGCGGTGGGTATCGGTATCGAAAAGACACAGCTCAACCTTTTCCGCATGAGCTGAAAATAGCGCAAAATTTACTCCATGGCCGTCCCAGTTTGCGCCGAGTGGCTGCTGTGTTCCACGCAGCTTGTTACGGTTCATGGCAGGTGATGGTGCGCCGTGGCTGCGAATACCGGCTCGAGTCGCCAGATCTCGTCGTTGTACTCGCGGATGGTTCGATCAGAAGAGAAGCGACCACTTGCCGCGGTGTTCTGGATGCTCATCTTTGTCCAGCGCTCCTGGTCCAGAAAAGTAGCTGCCACCAGGCGCTGCGCTTCCGCGAAGCTGGCAAAATCCGCGGCCGTCATCCACGGGTCCTCGGGGCTTAAAATGCCGTCGACTATCGGATCGAAACTACCCGATTCCGATAAATTAAACTGACCGCTCTGCAGCACCTCAATGACCTCACGCAGTTCATCGTCGGCCGCGACGATTTCCCTCGGATTGTAATGCGGACGCGTTTTAGCGACCTCTTCCGCGCTCATCCCGCACAGGAAAAAATTTTCCGTACCCACCGCATCGCGGATCTCTATATTGGCGCCGTCGAGGGTACCGATTGTAAGCGCGCCGTTGATCATGAATTTCATGTTGCCGGTGCCGGAGGCCTCTTTACCCGCGGTCGAGATTTGTTCTGAGAGGTCGCAGCCGGGGCAAATAGTCTCCATGATGCTGACATTGTAGTTAGGCAGGAATACCAGGCGTAACAGGCCTTTGGTTCTGGGGTCGGAGTTAACCACCTGGGCAACATTGTTGATCAGCTTTATAATGGTCTTGGCCATGAAGTAACCAGGCGCGGCTTTGCCGCCGATAAGGACACAACGTGGCGTCCACTCAGCCGTGTCGCCCCGGTGAATCCTTTGCAACAAATGGATAACATGCAATACGTTGAGTAGCTGACGTTTGTATTCGTGTATTCGTTTAACCTGCACATCGAAAATGGCATCGGCATAGAGATCGACACCGCAGGCCTGTTTTACCAGTGCGGCCACCTTCATCTTGTTGGCCTTTTTTACCGATTGCCAGGACTCGCGGAACCCGGCGTCCTTGGCGAGAGGAGTGAGATCACCGAGCTGATTCAGGTCGGTGATCCAGCCTTCTCCGATGCTGGCAGTAATCAGTTGCGCGAGTCCCGGGTTGCAGGTCTTGAGCCAGCGGCGCTGTGTGACACCATTCGTTTTGTTATTCAGCCGCTTTGGCCATAGTTGATGGAAATCCCGAAACAGACCCTGTTTCAACAGCTTCGAATGGAGTGCAGCGACGCCATTCACCGAGAAACTGCCGACGATCGCGAGATGTGCCATGCGTATCATGGGCTCAGGCCCTTCTTCAATGATCGCCATACGTTCCCGGCGTTCCACGTCATTTGGCCAACGTGCTGCTATTTCCGCGATAAAGCGACTATTAATTTCGCCCACGATATCGAGCACCCTTGGCACCAGCTGTTCGAACAGGCTTACTGGCCAGCGTTCAAGCGCCTCCGGCAGCAGGGTGTGATTGGTGTAGGCCATACAATTGCTGGTGATTTTCCAGGCCGGGTCCCATTCTAGACCGTGAATGTCGATTAACAGGCGCATTAATTCGGCTACGGCGATGCTGGGGTGGGTGTCGTTCAACTGGAAGCAGTGTTTTTCCGCAAAATCGTCGAAATTCTCGCCGTGACGGTTAACCCACTGTCGCATCACATCTTTGAGGCTAGCCGAAGCAAGAAAATACTGTTGCCGCAGACGCAGTTCCTTGCCGTTTTCGCTGGCATCGTTTGGATATAAAACCATGGTGATGTTTTCAGCCGCAGTTCTGGCGGCAACCGCTTCGGTATAACTGCCAGCGTTGAATTCATCAAGGTCGAATTCGTCAGTGGCGACGGCCGACCAGAGTCTTAAAGTATTGACTGTGCCGTTATGATAACCGGGTACCGGAATGTCGAAAGGAACCGCTAATACGTCGTGAGTATCAATCCAACGTGCATGTCGGCGTCCTTCATCGTCAAGATAGTGTTCGACGTGCCCACGAAAATGTACTTCCTGTTCGTACTCGGAACGTTCGATTTCCCAGGGATGGCCACCGCGCAGCCAGGGATCCGGTTCCTCAACCTGATGTCCCGCAATAATATTCTGACGAAACATGCCATATTGATAGCGGATGCCGTAGCCAATCACAGGCAGGCCGAGCGTCGCACAACTATCGAGAAAGCAGGCGGCCAGCCGACCCAGGCCGCCGTTGCCGAGTCCGGCATCGTGTTCCTGTTCGACAAGATCCTCTTGGTTGAGGCCAAGCTGGTTAAGCGCTGTGGCGAGTTCATCGTTGAGATCCAGATTCAGGACCGCATTGCGCAGACTTCGACCGAGCAGGTATTCCATCGACAGGTAACAGACCCGGCGGCTATCCTGTTGTTCGTAAGCGTGGCGGGTATTATTACTGCCTTCCATGAGACGGTCGCGTAACGTCATTGCCAGCGCAATAAACTCGTAGTGCGGAGAGCTCTGGTAATGATCACGTCCCAGGGTGTGATTGAAATAACGCCGAAAATCGCGCACCAGGCTGGCGCTATCGTGACCCGGTGGCGCGAGAGCAGGGATTTCTGTTTTCTTTTGCGGCTTCATATTGCAGTCAATTGGGAAATTGTTATCGGTCATTCAAGTATCAGAATTAGAGCTGCCAGCGGCGGCAAAATCAAACTTAACGAGTGGTCACGTCCATGGGCAGCAATCTCGTCAGATTCGACTTCCCCGAGGTTGCCAACGCCGCTGCCACCGTAGGCGCTGGCGTCGCTGTTGATTCGTTCCCGATAGCGGCCTGCAACCGACACGCCGATTCGATAGTTGCGGCGAATTACGGGAGTCATATTACACACCGCGACGAGCATTTCGGATGAATTTGCGCCATGTCGTATAAATGCAATTACCCCCTGCTCGTTATCGCTGCAGTCGATCCATTCGAAACCCTCGGGTTTGAAATCTGCCTGGTAGAGAGCCGCTGTGCTGCGGTAGAAATGGTTCAAGTCTCGAACCAGGCGCTGGATACCCGCGTGCGCCGGTTGGTTGAGCAGGTGCCAGTCAAGCGAGATGTCGTGGTTCCATTCGCGTCTTTGCCCGAATTCGCCACCCATGAACAGTAGTTTCTTGCCTGGATGCGTGTACATATATGTGTAGTAAAGCCGCAAGTTGGAGAATGCCTGCCATTCGTCTCCGGGCATACGTCCGATGATCGAACCCTTGCCGTGTACCACCTCATCGTGCGAAAGCGGGAGGATAAAGTTTTCACTAAATGCGTAAAGCAGTCCGAATGTTAGATTGTCATGATGATAGCGCCGATGCACCGGGTCTTCGCCGAAGTAGTTGAGGCTATCGTGCATCCAGCCCATGTTCCATTTGTAACTGAAACCCAGTCCACCCTGATAAACCGGGTGTGAAACGCCCGGCCATGAGGTTGACTCTTCGGCGATGGTGGCCGCACCGCTGGCGTGTACCTGTTCGTTCATCTGGCGCAGGAATGCTACTGCCTCGAGGTTTTCATTCCCGCCGTAACGATTGGGCACCCATTCACCGGGGGCCCGCGAATAGTCCAGGTACAGCATGGAGGCAACGGCATCGACCCGCAGCGCGTCGATATGGTATTCCTCGACCCAGAACAGCGCGCTTGCAATCAAGTAGTTGACAACTTCAGGCCGGCCGAAATTGAAGATCAGCGTGCCCCAGTCAGGATGCGCACCCTGGCGCGGATCCGCATGCTCGTAGAGGCAACTGCCGTCGAAGCGGCTGAGTCCAAATTCGTCACTTGGAAAATGGGCTGGGACCCAGTCCACGATCACGCCGATGCCGTGATGATGACAGCTGTCGACGAAGAACTTGAAATCCTGAGGATTACCGAAACGGGAAGTCGGTGCGAACAGACCAACGGGTTGATAGCCCCAAGAACCATCGAAAGGATGCTCGCTGACCGGGAGCAACTCGATATGGGTGTAACCCATATCCTGGACGTAAGCGACCAGGCTTTGCGCAAGTTCGCGGTAACTTAACATCTGGTTGCGATCAGCCTGCCGGCGCCAGGATCCGAGATGCACTTCGTAAATCGACATTGGCTGATCCAGTGTGCTGTTCGCGCGCCTCGCGGCCAGCCATTCATAATCATGCCAATTGAAATGGTGGTGGTGCACAATCGACGCATTGCCCGGCGCCAATTCCATCTGTCGCGCAAACGGGTCGGCCTTCAGAGGCAGCAGTTTACCGCTTGCGTCGAGTATCTCGAACTTGTAGTAATCGCCATTGCAAAGGCCCGGGATAAAGATATCCCAGACACCACCAGTTGGATGGCTTCGCATCGGGTGGCGACGGCCGTCCCAACCGTTGAACAAACCGACGACACTGACGCGGCTTGCATTAGGCGCCCAGACCGCAAAATGCACGCCCTCGATGCCCTCCATTTCAATCACGTGAGCGCCGAGTTTATCCGCGAGATTTCGCAGTTTACCTTCTCGCATCAGGTGACGATCGAGATCCCCGAAAGGTGAGGCAAATCGATAAGGATCGTCGATGATATGGAAGCAACGGGCAACGGCAGACGCGCTTCGAACAGGCCGTCACCATGCAACGGTCGCATATTCGTGAGTAATTCATCGTTGGCGTCGAGGACTTCCACTGCTTGGGCCTGCGGTTGAAAGCTCCGCACCGTCCAGTTTTTGGTCGCGCCGTGAGGGCCCAGAATCTTGAATGGGTCACCATGCCGCCCGCGTGCAATGGACTCGTAATAGGATTCCAGAGTTGCCATGGTATTAGCAAATCATGATTTCTGGTAAAGAAGCTTTATATAGGCATCAATACTGTCGGACCATTCAAATCTTGCCGCCGCTGCCGCTTTACGCATTGTCTGCCACTTTCTGAATTTTTTATCGAACTGTTTAACCGCGCGCTTCACTTCAGCAACCATTGCATCGGCCCGCTCGGTTGGATTTTTGCCGCTGAATACGAACCCCGTTCTCTTATGCTTGACCGTATCGCGGAGTCCACCAACGCGGTGGACCAGACAAGGCTGACCCTCACGTAGCGCCAGCATCTGGCTGATACCGCAGGGTTCGAAAGAACTGGGCATTAAGAACAAATCGCCCTGTTGGTAAAGAGCCTGGGCCAGTGCTTCGGAAAAACCGCATAGGTAAATAAAGTTGCGATAGATAGCAGCGGTTTCACACAAAAATTGCTCATAGTCCGGATCGCCTGTCCCAACCATGAGCAGCAGGCCGTCGTCATCCAGTAATTCCAGTGCAGCATGCAGGGCCGGCACTCCCGAACTTGTGGTCTGGCGCATCAAACCTACCTTTTGATCGGTTACACGGCCGACGCTGGTGAGCAGCATTTTTGGTCGTTGATCGGTGAGCTGGCTAAGTGACTGGTGGGCGATGAAATGCGTACTCGCTAGTGTTGGATTGCGGCTGGCCCATAGCGGTATGAGCCGACGCATCTGCTGCAATAATGCAGGCCAGTCAGCAGCTGCGGGAGCCGAATTTGGCGAGTAATCGCAACCATTGAGGATACCGAACAGGCGTTTCTCGTCGCTGGCGGCACGCAGATCATGGTCGAGACCTTCACCACCATGAATACCGGCCTCGGGGCTCCCCGGAAGCAGGATTTCTTTAGCGTAACTTGGCGATACCGTGTGCACAGCATCGGCCAGGCGAATTGCGCTTGCCGTCGGATTAATACAGTCGGGCCAACGAGGATCGGCGAGTTGTTTACGCTCGTAAACCATGTCCGGATACCATTTCTCGAGCGACGAGTCCGCGTGGGCAAATGGTCGGACGCCCTGGACGGCCAGGTTATGGATACTGTAGACGCAGCGCAGTGCCTGCAGGGAACGATAGCTTGGGTCATAACGACGCAGAATTAATATCAGAGCCGCATGCCAGTCGTGCAGGTGTAGCACGTCAAGATCACCGAACAGACCTTTGTTTATAGCCACAGCAACCGCTGCGCAAAATAGTGCAAACTTACCGGCATCTGTTTTAAAAGGTTGCGAGGGTGGATCGTCGCAGTAAATCCGACCTTTGCCACAGCTGCTGAACAAAGGATGCTCAAGCACATAATGCCGAACCATGTCTGCACCGAACCCGTCCAGTTGGTAGACTTTGAGTGACTCTATACGGCCGCCAAACCTCACCTTTAGGATCTGCAATTCGGTTGCGCCAGGTAACTCGCCAAAAATACCGTAAGCCGGGGTGACCACAGAAACAGTGCAATTGCGTTGCGCCAGCGCCACCGGAACTTCGCGCACGACGTCGCCGATACCGCCTACCTTGCCGCCCGGTAAAGTGCCATTTTCCGCGGCGATCATCAGGATATGAGTCATCAGGTCACCACACTCGGACTGCTGTGACAGGTGTAAGGCTCTATATCGAGGAGCTCGATCTTGCAGTTATCCCACCATTGCCCAGTCAATGGGTCGGCGGCAATTCTTGATCGATTCATCACTATTCAGATTACCTGCGCATGTGGATTGTCTGGTGCAGCATATCGGGCGTCACCAGCACCACGCCTTTTTCGGTAACTCGAAAACCACGTTGCTTATCCTGCTCATGGTCTTCACCGATCACCATGCCTTCATCAATTTTACATCCGCTATCGATGATAACTTTATTGATGCGGGCGTTACGACCGATTTCGACATCGGGCAAGATGACACTATCTATTATTTCAGCATAGGAATGGATCCTGACGTTGGAAAATAGCAACGATCGTTTGACCAGCGAACCAGAAATCACACATCCGCCCGAGACCATCGAGTCAATCGCCAGACCACGACGGTCGTCGCGGTCAAACACGAACTTGGCCGGCGGCATCTGCGCCTGGTGCGTCAGAATCGGCCAGTTCTGGTCATAAAGGTTCAATTCAGGGGTGACATTGACGAGTTCCATGTTGGCTTCCCAAAAGGCATCCAGCGTGCCAACGTCACGCCAGTAGGCGCGTTCGCCGGTGTCCATGTCGCGGAACGGGTACGCATATATACGATAGTTTTTGATAATCGACGGGATGATGTCCTTGCCGAAATCGTGCGAGGACCTAGGCTCATCTGCATCTTTGATTAATTGCTCGTAAAGAAACTCGGTGTTAAACAGATAATTACCCATCGAAGCCAGGCAGAGTCCCGGTTGGCCCGGTATGGGCGCCGGGTTGGCCGGTTTTTCATTGAATTCAACGATTCGACCGGATTCATCGACCGTCATTACGCCGAATGAGCCGGCCGCTTCTTCGATCGGGACTTCGAGACAGGCGATCGTCATGTCGGCTTGGGTTTCAACATGCCTGGCAATCAGGTCGCCATAGTCCATTTTATAAATATGGTCGCCTGATAAGATCAGCACGTATTCGGGTTTGTGTGTGCGCGTAATATCAAGGTTTTGATAAACCGCATCAGCAGTGCCCTGGTACCACTCGCCACCGGCACGCTGTGAGGCGGGAAGAATTTCCACAAACTCGTCGAGTTCACTATCGAAACGGGTCCAGCCACGCACCAAGTGGCGAATCAGCGAATGCGCCTTGTATTGGGTTAACACACCAATGCGGCGGATACCGGTGTTAATGCAGTTCGAAAGGGGGAAGTCGATAATGCGGAATTTGCCCCCGAAAGGTACCGCTGGTTTGGCACGCCATTCGGTCAGTTCGTAAAGGCGAGAGCCGCGGCCTCCGGCAAGCACCAGGGCCAGGGTCTGTCGCGTAAGACGACTGACAAAGCGGATATTTTTCTGAGTATTCATAGTGTGGTCACGTAGATTTGCAGCTCACCCAGGCGGATGCCATCGGCCATTATCTTTTCCTCCCGTTTTAGGCCTGTTTTAAAGCACAGTTGTCGGTTGCTCGAATCTACCTCTTAGAACACTTGGGCTGATATAGTCTATGCCGATCGTCTCAATTAATACCTTAAAACCTGTACCGATTGCGCCGCCTTCTGCCATAAAACCTTTGAATGGTACTAGGTTAATTGAAAAAAGATACTTCTAGGGCTGAGTCAATCCTTATGAAGCTCGATATTACAACCAAAACGAGGCATTGGCCCATGAGCCAATACCATTTCTGACCGATTTTACCGGATAAAACCGGGGACCTAGTTTGCGGTATCATCCCAGATACTCACCCGCTACGCCGATCATCAGTTGCGCAAGATTACGTCGAGCCGCTTATAATATCCTGGCATCAGGTGAATCAACTATTTTTAAAATCAAAGTCGAGGAATTCCGTGAGTAATTACGATCAACAGCTGGATAAAATGAAGAATCAGGACGGTTTCGTCGCAGCGCTGGACCAGAGCGGCGGCAGCACGCCCAAGGCGCTTGGCCTTTACGGCGTCACCGAGGACGCATGGTCGACCGACGAAGAAATGTTCGGGATGGTTCACCAGATGCGCACGCGGATAATGACCAGCCCCAAATTTACCGGTGAGCGGATTCTGGCAGCGATACTGTTTGAAAACACCATGGACCGTGAGGTCGAGGGCCGCCCAACCGCGGACTATCTGTGGGAGGTCAAGCACGTGGTCCCTATTCTCAAAGTCGACAAGGGACTTGCCGAAGAAAAGAATGGCGTACAGTTGATGAAGCCGATTCCCGATCTTTCCGCATTGCTGGAAAAGGCCAAATCCAAAGGTATATTTGGCACCAAGATGCGTTCGGTCATAAAGCACGCCAAAGCAGATGGCATCAAGGCCAATGTGTTACAGCAATTCGAGATCGGCAGGCAAATCTGCGACGCCGGCCTTGTCCCTATCATCGAACCGGAAGTAGACATCAATTGTCCCGACAAAGCGGAGGCCGAAGCGATGCTTAAAGGCGAGATCATGGCCGAGCTGGATCGGCTGGGTGCGGACCAACATGTGATGCTCAAACTGACGTTACCGGAACAAGACAACCTGTACGCGGATGCGATTGCTCACCCGAAAGTCGTTCGCGTTGTGGCACTGTCAGGTGGATATTCGCGCGAGCAGGCCAACGAACGGCTGGCGCGCAATAATGGTATGGTTGCCAGCTTCTCGCGTGCGTTGGCTGAGGGTCTAAAAGCGCAGCAGAGCGACGACGAGTTTAATGCGATGCTCGATGCGTCTATTGAAAGCATCTTTCAGGCATCGAAAACCTGATGAACGCTGCCAGTTAGCGCCTTAAAAAAATCTTTCGAGACGGCACCACGCCATCATACTGCAAGCTTGAACTTCGCGGACAGGTTGGCCGGCCTGATGTCCAAGCCCAGATTCAACTTGACCCGATTCCATGGTGCATTGGTGCTGGGGCCTGCCGCCTAATAGCCAGTCGCGTTATCTCTTCGCCAGCCGCCCGCTGGCGCTGCCACAAGGCTTGTCGATCTGAATCGTCGGGTCGGTAATGCAGCGCGAATACATTGTGATCGGCGGTGATGACCACAACTGTAAAATCAAGGCGGATCTAAGAATACTGTTGCGACAACTCGGGGCTGAAGTCGTTGCAATTCTCGCAAAACGCGGTAACTGAGGACAGGGTAAAATATTGAAGCAACTACCAATTAACCAAGGGTGAAAAGGGATTCGGCTATACTGCTGGTTACCGCATCGGGACAATAAACTTATGCCACCGGTATTTCTCCGTTACGTCAATAAGCTGATCAAAATCGAGCCGCATGAAATTCCCGCGGCGGCAATGTCCTTCCTGTTCGTTTTCATCCTGATGGCGGCGTACTACGTTTTAAGGCCGGTGCGCGACGCCATGTCCAGCGACTGGAGCGATGCCGAACTGAGCTGGTTGTGGACGCTCAATTTTTTTATCAGCGCCGGCGCTGTGCTGGCTTACGGATACGTCGTGTCCAGAATCGAATTAAAAAAGCTGGTTCCCGGGGTATACCTTTTTTTCGCAGCTTCCTTCCTGCTGTTTTTCGCGGCAACACACTGGGTTGACGATACCGCGCTGATCGACAAGTCGTTTTACGTGTGGGTCAGTTTTTTCGCCATGTTTCATATTTCGGTGTTCTGGAGTTTCATGTCCGATATTTATTCGAGATCGCAATCCAGGCGCCTGTTCGGCGTGTTCGGCGCCGGCGCGAGCATCGGCGCGGTCGCCGGGCCCTTCCTCCCGGTGCTGCTTGGGGAAATCCTTGGCGTCTATAACCTGCTGCTGGTCGCCGCGTTGATGCTATTACTGATCATTCCACTGATTTTTTCTCTCGACAGGACGAGATTGGCGGGCGCGACCGAGGAAAAACCCGATTCGCCATCAGGTTCCACGCAGTCCATCGGGGGAGATTTTTTCGCAGGCTTTACCGATTTTCTCGGTCACCGTTTCCTGCTGGCTATCGGTCTGTTCATTCTGCTATACACGATGATGAGCACCTTTGTTTACTTCGAGCTGAAAAACGTTATGGTCGACTACGATCGTGCCACCCGTTCCCAATACTGGGGAATGATGGACCTGGTCGTCAATTCGCTGGCTATCGCGACCGCGCTGTTTGCGACAAGCCGTCTAGCGACTAAACTTGGGCTGGCGGTGACCCTCGCGCTGGTTCCCGCGATCATGGTGCTCGGTTGGACAGCCGTTGCGATCGCCCCAGGGCTCGCAATCATGGTCGCCCTGCAAATCATCCGCCGCGCCGGCAACTACGCCATTACACGACCCGGGAGGGAAATGCTGTTCACCGGGGTGGAGCGCGAAACCCGGTTTAAAACCAAACCCGTCATTGATATCGTTGTCTACCGGGGCGGTGATGTCCTCGCCAGCTGGACCTATACCGGACTCGCCCAGGGCATAGGTCTTGGCCTTGGCGCGATTGCGATTATCGCCGCGGCAATAGCGCTGTTGTGGACGCTGGTCGCAGTCTTTCTCGGCAACTATCATGAGCAAAGTAACAACAGCCTCGAAGCAACCAGTCGAACGCAACCGGAGATTTGAAATGAGCAAATTCGAAAATGATTTTACCCGCCGTAAATTCCTTAAATCCACTTGTGCAGCGTCGCTGGCTTGCACGTTTGCACCGGCTTATACCGTCGCAATGGAACCAGTCGCCATCAAGAAAATGATTCCGTCAAGCGGAGAGCCAATCTCGGTGATCGGCCTCGGGACCTCCCGCACCTTCGACGTCGACATCGGAGGCGCCGCTAGTTCGCCATTAGTCGAGGTCATGCAGGCTTTTTTCGACAGGGGCGGTCAGCTGATCGATTCTTCGCCGATGTACGGCAACGCAGAATCGGTTACTGGAGCACTGCTGGAAAAAATAGACGGCAAACAGGAGCTCTTCACCGCGACCAAGGTCTGGACCAACGGCAAGGACCAGGGCATCCGCCAGATGAAGCAATCTATGCAACGTCTCGGCGTCGATCGAATAGACCTGATGCAGATCCACAACCTGCTCGACTGGCAGACACATCTCGATACCCTAATCGACTGGAAGGCGCAGGGTAAAATCCGCTACATCGGTATTACCACTTCTCATGGGCGTTACCACGACGAACTCGAAACCTTACTGCAAAACCAGCCGCTGGATTTCGTGCAGTTCAGCTACAACATCCTCAATCGGACCGCGGAACAACGCCTGTTGCCGATCGCGCAGGAACGCGGTATCGCGACGCTGATCAATCGGCCCTATCAGCGCGGCAGCCTGTTTCGCAAGGTGCGCGGCAAGCCGTTACCTGCATGGGCGTCGGAAATCGATTGCGCCAGCTGGGGGCAGTTTTTTCTGAAGTTTATCGCGGCTCACCCCGCTGTGACCTGCATTATCCCGGCCACCTCAAAGTTAAAGCATATGGTCGACAATATGGGAGCAGGTTTCGGACGTCTGCCGGATGAACCGACGCGGCAAAAAATGATTGGTCTTATCGAAACCATATAAGCTGCATCAACAACCTGTGAACCGTATCGTTCAAACGGGGCATGGGTCGCTGTAAAATAACAACTTCTCGAATCGGCCTATTTCGTCGCCATGCAAGCTTTGCATCCGCTATGATTTGGTTCAACAGCCGGACACACAACCACCGTTGCCGTCAAACTCCATGGTGCGACCACTCAAAGGCAGATGCACAGGTATGCTTGTACTCGAAATGAACGCCTCTGTCTTTGAGCCCTCGATAACTTTGCCACTTCTGGTTGCTATTTCGTTGGCATGCGAAGGAATCACCGAGTTCGGCTTAATCAGTTCGTTAATTACAAAAGCTGCTTCGGTTGGTCCGGTCGTAAAAGTATCGCCGATATTGATGACAGCAAGTTTGGCATTGTAGTGTCTCCGAACCACAGCATCCTGTTCGGCTGTAATGCCTGTGTCACCCGACAGGTAGACCACTAACCCGTTAGAAAAAGTCAGCACATAACCAGTCGGCGGACCGGCAGAAATCTCGAGCCCTGCCGCACTCAGCATGTCGCCTAGATCGCCCCCAATAAAGGCTGGATTAACCCCGTTTGTGTGTACAGCAGGAACAGTAGCGATCGAAACGCCCCCAACTTGGCGCGAGGCGCCGAAGCGCACCAGTTGAGAAGCTTTGGGATCACCATCAAGGGCCTTAAGTTTTGCGGCAAAAAAACGCGGCATGTCGCTACCGGTGATAATCGCTGCATTTTTACCAAGCGCAATGTTGACCGTGTTCGTATTCGGCGCCGCTTTCATGGTGAAATCCGGTTTGCCGCACTCGCCTGCGTTCACTTCAGCTATGTGCTGGTCACCAACATGGTCACCATGCATGTGGCTGAGCAAAATCACATCAATCTTACCGAGTCGAGGATCCTCTGGACCGGCTACTGTGCGACCTGCGTCATATAGAAGCCGGGTGCCATCCGGATCTTCCAAAACCATTGCCCGGTCAAATCTACAGAATTCCCCATCGTGGCTCCCCAGCGGCGTAATTTTCACGTTGTCCGCTATGGCGGTATGGGTTATCGCAACCAGAATCAACGCTACGAAAACCGAAAGACTGAAACGTATTGTTTCCATTGTTTTGCTCGTCTAAATATTTTGGCTTCTACTTTAAGACAGACATCGTGAATTCTATGTCAGAACAACCCCCTCTGTTCACCCATATAGTTTTAAGGTGGCGTGCTCAGAGGGGAAGAAGCATTATTCCAGCGACTCCTGTTCCATGGACAGGTAAACGCCATAGGCATTTTGCCGGTTAGCCTCGATGAACGCCGGATAGTCGATAAAGTCCGTCCAGTCAGCATTTTCGTATGCCTCGTCAAAGGGAACCCATTCTTCGACGGCCGTGGCCATAACCTGTCGAACGTATGAAAGGTAGCGACGGGTAAGGCTAACGATTTTCCCGGGATCAACCGCCGCTGGTCCGTGGCCAGGAATTATCGTCGTGGCGTCTGAATCAGCCAGCTGGTCAAGAATTTCAAGCCATTCCCTGGTATTGGATGAACCCAGAAAAGGAATCCGGTTTTCAAAAATGATATCACCCGAAAGCAGGACCGAGTCGCTTTCCACAAACAGTATCATGTCACCGTCAGAATGTGCGCTGCCGACATTAACCGCGCGCATGGTTACCCCCCCGAGCGTGAAAACTTCTTCTGAGTAAAGGTACCTGTCGGGATGTATTACTCGAGTTGATTCATTTACCCAGGGCGTCAGGCTGATCTTACGCTCCTTCAGTCGCCGTTGTGAGTCTTCGCCGGACAGGTATCTCACGGCCCCTTCGGGCGCTACAATTTCCGCACCAAGATCGTGGAAAATCTGGTTGCCGTACATGTGGTCCGCATGATAGTGACTGATGTATACGCGAACAATTGGCTTTTCCGTTATTTCACGTATGACTTCAAGCAGCTTCGCGCCAAGTGACGGCGTTCCCAGTGTGTCAAATACAACTACTCCCTGCTCAGTGACGACAAACGATGAATTGGAGACAAATCCGGCATTAGCTGTGGCGACCCTCGGAACGCCTTGCACATAATAGACGTGCTGAGAGACCTGTCGGGCTTGCATGTCGACATTGACCGGGGGATAGCCGCTGCTATAAACCGGAGTTGTTAGTCCAATTGTCACTGCCATGACGGCCACGATAAACATCCAATAACGCGATTTAGTAACAGTGGTGGACATCCAGAAAAAATAAATGCTGAGAAGCCAAAACTCGAGTATGCTCAGTTTTCAGTGTTTCGATCAAGAAACATATCAATAATTTCGGTAACTGTTGCGCCAGTTTAGCTATATTACAACCGTTCTCGCAGAGCATCCTCTGAACAGACGTATGGCTCCGACCAAACAGCAAGCGTTACTGCAACGGAGGCGCGAAAATCTGATGCCGCGTGCCTAACACTAAACAGGCGATATAATTGATTCTTGCTCAACACAGAATCCATCTGTAGAGGTTCACCCACAACAGCTTGCTTACATCATGTATACATCTGGGAGTACGGGGGTACCCAAAGGTGTACCCATTAAACATCAAAGCCTGTCCAATTACGTCCACGGTTTTGGCGATGTCAGCGGGATACAACCGAGTGATCGGCATCTTCAATTCGCATCCCTGGCCTTCGACTTCTCCGTAGAGGATATTTTTGTGACGCTGGGATCAGGCGCGACGCTCGTACTGCGGACTGAAGATATGATCGATCCGGACAGGCTGCTCGAGCGTATTATCGACATGGAGATTTCGCGCCTTAGTTTGCCTACCGCATTTTTCAGCGTTTTAACGGAGCGACTCGATGCGCAGCCACTTGCGCCAAGTGTACATACCCTAATGATTAGCGGAGAAGCTGTGAAGTCAGAGTATCTGAAACTCTGGCATGCCGCGACAAAAGGGAAAGTCAGACTGCTAAATAGCTATGGCCCCACCGAAACTACGATTATTTCCACTGCGGTCGACCTGCTTGAGCATATGACATCAGCGCCAATCGGTAAGCCAATAGCTAACTATCGACACTAGGTTCTTGACCCGCTGGGCTATCTCACACCTATAGGTGTTGAAGGAGAGCTGTATATTGCTGGTATTGGACTTAGCCCCGGTTACTGGAATAGGGACGAAGAGACTGAGCGAAGCTTTGTAGGTGCGGATCAATTACCTGAAGTCCCTGATTCAGAAGGTCGCGTGTATAAGACGGGAGACAGAATGCAACACCCTGACTTTCACAGATCACAAAATATACTGATAACTATTGCTCTGACCCAAAACCTGCTCTATATAATCCAATCATTACCCAGGCTCAATTGGCCGATATCTGACCGGAATTGACATTATGACTAGACTGGTAACCCTTGCTGCCACACAAATGCATTGCGACTGGAACATTCAGGACAATGTGGACCGAGCCGAGCAACTTGTGCGTGAAGCCGCATCCCAGGGTGCCCAAATCACCCTTATTCAGGAACTGTTTGAAACGCCCTATTTTTGCATTGAACAGGATACCAAACATTTAACGCTGGCAAGCACATTAGATGCGAATCCAACCATTCAGAGGTTTTCAAAACTTGCAGAGGAACTGCAAATGGTACTGCCGGTAAGCTGGTTTGAGAGAGCGGGAAAAGTTTATTTCAACTCGGTGGCGATGATTGATGCCGACGGAACGATTCTGGGCGTCTACCGCAAGACGCATATTCCAAACGATGTCGGCTATCAGGAGAAACAGTATTTCTCTCCCGGCAATACCGGCTTTAAGGTATGGAATACACGTTACGGTAAAGTGGGATTGGGCATATGCTGGGACCAATGGTTTCCGGAAACCGCCCGATGTATGGCGCTCTTAGGCGCGGAAGTACTGCTTTACCCCACCGCAATAGGCTCAGAATTAGAAATAGAACATGACTCAGCACCTCACTGGCAAGCCGTTATGCAGGGTCATGCGGCCGCGAATATCATGCCGGTAGTGGCATCAAACCGGATCGGAACAGAATCCTCTTCCAAAGGAGATCAACATCTCACATTTTACGGTTCCTCCTTCATATGTAATCACTTAGGACAAAAAGTATCGGAAGCCAATCGCAATGATTCCATGGTCTTGGCCCATCAATTCGATCTGGATGCAATTGCAGAACATCGAGATCGCTGGTGTTTGTTCAGGGATCGTCGGCCGGAGCACTACGGTCCGATCATGTCGCTGGACGGCGATATTATGGTCAAAACCAGATAAACCATGGCAAACATTGTCGAAAGCGCAACGCCAAGAGAACTCGGCTATCGAATGCCGGCGGAATGGGAGGCGCAAACCGCAGTTTGGCTGCAATGGCCTGGCAAATACCCCAAAGCCACCGATTGCACGGATTTTTCCTATCAAATGAAGATGGAGAAGACCTGGCTGCTCATGTCTAGGGAAATCCACCAGCACGTTGACGTGCAGATCCTGGCGCAGAGTGAGGTACACCGGAAGCATATTCTGGATGCGATGGACTATTACGGCTTCAACATGGACAAGATCTACGTTTATGTCACGCAAACCGTTGATGTATGGCATCGTGATTCCGGCCCGATTTTTGTCATCGATGGCCAGGGAAACCTGGCGATCACTGATTGGAATTTTAATGGTTGGGGTTCGTATTCGGATTGGGGCAAAGCGGAAAAACACATCCCTCAAACCGTCGCAGATATTTTAGATCTGCCGGTTTTTGTATCTCCCCTGGTATCTGAAGGTGGCGCTATAGAGGTCAACGGAACGGGCAGCCTGATGGCGACACGCAGTTCCATCATCAATGACAATCGAAATCCGGGATTGAATCAAATGGATATTGAGAAAGTGCTGAGTGAATTCCTAGGCGTAAATCATGTTATCTGGCTATCCGGTGCACCGCCGGATGTCTGTGAACAAGAACTGGGTGATGGCACCGATTATCACATCGATATTGCCGCGCGGTTTGTGGGTAAAAATAAAGTGCTATATGCCTGGACAGACGACAACAGTGATCCTCGCTACCCATACCTTGTCAAACATCGTGAGGAACTGGAATGTTCGACCGATGAAGACGGCAGTCCACTGACATTAATTCCATTAAACCTGCCCAAAGGCGGTGTATTTACAATAGGTGACCGACACGATCCCGCACTTGGTGCTGGCAGTCATTTTACCGACGCCAGCTATTTAAATTATTTAGTCACTAACAACCTCGTGTTGATGCCCGCATTTGGCAACGCCCAAGATAGCCAGTCAATCGAAACTCTGGGCGATTGTTTTCCAGATCGGGAAATCGTCCCGATTCCGGTGGTTACACTCACTGCCGAAGGCGGAGCAGTCCACTGCGTGACGCAGCACCAGCCCGCGGCATAACACTGGAAAAGGGTCAGAGTAAGAAGCGCACTGACATCCGCTCAACACAAAATCAACCGCATATTAATGCTTTGGCCTCGAAGTAGATTTCCATATCTCATCCTAAGAGTTTTTACTTTGACCCCAAACCCTTGTTCCGACTTATCCGTGAGCCGTTAAACCAAAGCGACGTGCGAACGTTGTAACCAACGCTCAACGTCCATCGCCGCCATACATCCAGTACCGGCAGATGTTATTGCCTGGCGATAATTTGGGTCTATAACATCGCCTGCGGCAAAAATACCATCCACGCTTGTATTGGTCCTAAACGCTTTCTTGACGACAACATATCCATTCTCATCAAGTTCCATGATATCCCTAAGAAAATCGGTGTTGGGAATATGCCCTATCGCCACAAACAATCCTTTCACTGGCATAGTTGATTCAGTATTGTCGCTGACATCATGAATACGCAATCCATCCACTCTGTCTTCACCAATCACATCAATAACCGTTTTGTTGAAGTGAAATTCAATTTTCTGATTATCGCGCGCGCGGTCACACATTACCTGACTCGCAGTAAGTTCTGGCGTGATATTGATGATGTGAACCCGACTGGCAAAGTTTGTGAGTTGAAGTGCTTCCTCAAGAGCAGTATCACCGCCGCCTATTACCGCTACTACTTGATCACGAAATATTGGCATTGGTCCATCACATGTCGCGCAAGCAGATACACCGCCTCCACTCCGTGCCAGGCGCTCCTCGTTTTCCAGGCCAAGCCAGCGAGTACGCGCTCCGGTTGCGATTATGACCGCCTGAGCTTTTACTAGATTGTCATCAGAGTCGGTAAGCTCGAAAGGCCTTTTACTGGCATCGATATTAACGATATCGGTTTCCATAACCCGCGCCCCCCAATGCATAGCCTGCTCCTGGTGCTTCTCCATCAACGCTGGCCCCTCGATTCCTTCAGGCCAACCAGGAAAATTTTCAACTTCTGTGGTCCACATTAATTGCCCACCAGGAATCATGAACTTGTCACCCACGCCAACAAACACCAATGGTGCAAGTTGAGCCCTTGCTGCATAGATCGCAGCTGTCCATCCTGCTGGACCGGATCCCACAATAACTACTTCTTCAGTTTTATCCGGATCCAGTATCGAGCTCTGTCTCACCGGCTCACACGCACCAATGCTACCCTTAATCTGTTGCGTGAGCTCCTTCACCTTCGCCAGATTTGCGTTAAATGCGTGCAAATTACCTTGACCATCAATTATTACGGTGGTCGGGACATTCATTACGCCAAATAGTTTCGCAAGTTCTGGTTGTTCGAGTGCATCAAGCTTTTTAATATCAAGCAAATCTTTCGAAAATAATTCGCGTATTTTTTCAATCTCTTTGGCCTGTTGATATTTACACACGACACAATTCTTGGTGCTGAAATACAATAAGGTTGCCTTACCGTTCCAAACTTCCATCGGCCACTTTCGATGACGACTGCGTATGCGCACAATTCGCAGATGCGCCCAGTTCCACAATCCAATTACAGTAGTAAAGATAATCAGAAGACCAATTGCAATCAACAATCGTGTCGTATCGAACAACATATTCTTTCCTTATGGTAATTTTTTGTCAGCTACGGGTTGAAATGAGCCTGCTTAAATGCAAATACATGAAACAACCAACACAAAAATGTGCCTGCAGATTCAATTGCGCGAGGCCAACTACGATCCAGCAGAATATCCAACCTAATGCACTGTAATCGAGGAATATTAAGCCACATGCGATCAATAGAAATATGCCCCCTAACAAATGCGCAAATCGATGTGGTGCCGGATCGTCTTTAATGACATTTGGTTTCAGTAAACCGAGCGGCTTGACCACATGCATATAGATAAGATTGAACAAACGAAGCTGCGGAATAACAAGTCCGATTAACATAACTGACGCCGTAAATATCAACGGCCACGGCGAGTCAAAAATAAACCCTAGTACTGGCAGTCCAATGATGAATATCTGATTGACTGTCATGGCCGACTGATCAAGCTTGCTCACAACTTGACCATTAGCGCTGGCGATTGCGTCATTCATTTAATAAACCGCACTCTAGTTGGTAATGGTCGTATCCATTTTCCAGCACCTTTAAGGTTTAAAACTACACCTAAGACAGAACCATCAACTTCCTTAATTCTATCAACCCCCATATCTGGATTATTGGTTTCAAGGTGATTCACTTTGAAGAATATCCTGCAGAATTTTTGCCATGTGCTGAGCAGTATTTTCACTCATTTGCATCTGCATCTCTATCGCCGCCGGGTCTTGTGAATCAAGATTTACTGGTGCCGTTCCCGCAGCGCCAGTTGGAGCGGCTGCGCCCGAAGGCAACTCTCCAGCAGCTATATTCGGTTCAGCCGCTGCTGGCGCCGGGGGCGTGCTGACCGGCGCCGGTGGCGTTTCAATTGCCGCAGGCGCGGGCATTTCGACATTAACCGGACCGGCTGGATTGTGTGCATCCTGCGCTTCACCACTTGCCATTTCGGAAACGCCAGTAGTAACAGGAGTTTCCGGCATTTCAGTCGGATGCACATCCGGTGACGATCCAGCTGTTGGTGATACTGCAGCTGCCGGTGGTGGTTGGGTCGATTCAGCTAGTTCTGGACTGGGCATAGGCATCGGTCCTGGCGTTGCCAGAAACGACAGATCCGCCCACGGCGAACTGGCAAAGTCAGCTGGAACTGCTGGAACAGAAGGGATAAACGCTTCAACCGCCATTTCATCCATAATTTCCTCGGTCTCTATTGTGCCCAAGTCCTCAGCCATTGATTCTCCACCACCGGCCACGCTGTGCTCTTTAGATCCTGGATCTACCGTTTCAAGTACTTCTTCCTGGGCTTCATTGGCAGGGTCTGTCTCTGTAGAAGGGCCCGATGATGCAGGAGTTGCGCCCTCTTCCGTCAAGCTGAATCCTCCAGTTACTGGCTCGGCATGGGCATATACATACTCACCAGACGTCAATGAGTTGCTCGCATACGATCCATCATCAGGTGTAGTTGGATTACTCATATGGACCTCCGGACCTTAAATGACAACCTCAGCCTTGCAAAGCGCACCGGCCGTCAGAACAGCAACCGCTACGTACATTGTCATTATATAGGAAGCGATCGATTCATCAGATATTCCCATGAAATCAACTGTAATGAATGGAAATCTTGGACTGCCTTCGGTGCCCGCCGCATACAGACTGATAACACCCTGCTTGTCCTCGCCCATGCGTAACAACAATATGTCAGTTTTTGACTTGCCGGGATTACGATCATGCAGAGTCTTTCCTTCGCCATCATGCAGGTAAAGTTTATTGGTCGGTAAAATTGGAATACCGCGCCAACATACAAAATGACCACCATTAAACTCGAGAGTATCAAGCTTAATTCCCATACTGTTACAAGTCTGATTGAACGAAGCAATAGCCTCTGGATGCATCGCAAACACATCAGGAACCTTCCAGACACGGCTTAGCATGTCGTCAAGTAAATCCGGAGTTGGGCCACCATCACTTTTGATCTGCAACTTCGGAGCAACATTATTTATCAAGCCCCAGTCTGGATGATTGTAGATCAGGTTTTCCTTGGACTCATACATGTATTCCGCAGACAGACTTAACTGCATTTCGAGCTGATTATGATGGGTAGAATATAATGCTGGAATGCGGGTATGCATCTTCACGACGGTTTGAATAGGTTGCAAATGAATTTCTCGCGGTGCTTCATCATATGCAGCATAGCTATTTGATAAAGTAGTATTTTCATTGTGCGAATGCATAACATTCAGGTTTTCGGCAGGAAGATTGATCAAGTTCGACCCTGCGGATACCTGAATTGGGATAAAAGGTTCAGTTACCTTGTTTAAACGAAAAATACCACCAGTCACCGGAACGCAGGCGCGCTGCATCATCATTTGGCAGATCCATCGTGGAGAACGGCCTTCCCAAAAAGGGCGCGACTTGTGCGAACTTGAAAGTACAACCGCGTTGGACTTGGGTAAGAGTTTTTGAGCCATGTACTTCTCCTCAAGGTTATGTTGTTAGGGTTGCAGGAATCACTTACCATCCTGCACTTACAATAATTTGAAGAAGTTTTTTAAACTAATTGCTTATAATAATTTTAAGCACAATACTATTTTATAGTCACTTTCGATTGGCAATTTTCTGATAACTGCCTGTCGAAGTTTTACTAAATGTATATTAGAAAATACTTAACTTCGCCACCTAATTTGTCAAATCGAGAGAAAGTGTATTTGATCTTGATCAACTTTAGGCTTACTTTGTTATGACAACGCGTTTTGACAACAATAACAATGACCTGAGTCTGGTTCGTCCCGTTGTGCTGGATCGTTTTCGGCATTACATGAATCAGTTTCCTGTCCCAAGCAGCAATGAACGCATGTCCAGCTCCTGGGTGTTCACTGCTTTTATCGGGAAATACGCTCGTCCTACCTCGCAATTAATTGATGTTATCGCAAACCATCCAGATAATGTGTTGGAAGCCTTGTTTTCACTTGATGAAAAGATATTAAATCGATTTTTTGCTCACTCGCCGGACTTATTACGTAAGGTATTCTGGTGTTCTGAATCCTTTCTTGACAGTTTGTTGCAACGCGAGCCCCGTGTCATTGAAACACTGTTTAGCCGATCGCACTTTGCGCTAAATCGCTTTTTCGACCATTCTGATACGCTATTACGTCAAATAATATTTCACTCAAGCGATACGCTTGATTCAGTATTTCGACATGCAGACATGGTGTTCGAAAAAATATTCAGCGGTTCTGACACAGCGCTGTTTGATTTGTTTTCTCATGATGGTCAGGTGATCCAGTCGATCTTTAATCATTCAGATAATTTTTATCTTACCAATCTATTCTCACAGCCAGACAAGTTTCTCCTCGATCTTTTTCGCTCACCCGATGAGTTACTAAGTGCACTGTTTAATCAAGATGATTACGTGCTAGAGAAGTTGTTTTCGAAAGAGACTGAAGAGCTAAATATTTTTTTAAATATGCTGATAAATAAAAGTGAAACATGGTCTGGTGAAACCACATCGTTAAGAAGCGTAATCACAATGTTTGAGGGCGAGGATAATTATGCGCCTTCATCTGCAACTAACACGATCCCTTTCAATATCCGTGAATCAATTCAATCAGTTTCCGAGCCGACAAAACAGCAACAGCTCAAGGTTCACTATCTACTCAAAGCCAATACTGATAATGTTTTAATAAGAAATATGTATCAACGTCAGGATCGACTCAAACAAGTATGCAACGTGCTTGACGATGATAGTTTGGCGGATATGCTGGCTTTACCGCCTGATGCCCTAACAGCAATATTTAGCCTTCATGAGGATGTATTTACAGATCTTTTTTCCTTGAGTGACACCCTGCTGGGGTGGATGTTTATGTACCCGTCATATGTCACCAAGCGAATATTTATACGCTCTGGATTTCTTCCTGAAAAACTCTTTTCTTGCTCGGAAAAGCTATTACTTAAAGTTTTTCATCATCATGACACTACAATAGAAAAGATTTTCTCACATTCCGATCTGGTCCTTGAGCGCATTTTTGTTCAGCAGGAAGAGACGTTGGACTGGCTATTTTCTCTCTCAGACAGTTTGTTATGGAATTTGTTTAATCACTCAGAATCAGTGATGTCAAAAATTTTCTCACCAGAAGATGGCGGCTTGGCGCTTACATTGTTTATATCCTGTGACAATAATCGACTTTACAGCATTCTGGAACGAGGCGAGGATGAGTTCAAACAAATCCTGTCACAGCTCTATACCACTCCGGCAGAAAAACTGACCGCAGGGAACATGATGAGTAGCGAAGGTGCCAATATAACTGGAACAGCTCATCGATTGCGTCTTGATCAATCACCATTGCCAAAAGGAGATTCTGAGGGAACCAATATCTTATTGCATGCGATACGTCGCGAAGTAGCAGGACACGCTGATCTTCTGGATCTGATCTTTTCTCATTCTGATTCAGTATTGCAAGAGTTCTTTGATATGCCGAACACAACACTGGCTCAAGTATTGTCACTACCTTATGATGTATTGCGTAAGTTATTCTGGCAACCAGACCAATTACTGCATTGTCTTTTTGTGCAGCATGACCCGCTGGTACATCGAGCATTCTTTGGGCTTGCACTGCATACACAACGTCGCCTGCTTTCCACATCAGATGAAGCACTGCATCAGATGTTACAGCATTCAGATCATGTACTAATCAGACTGTTTGATTGCCATGACGCCGTCTTAGTAAACCTGTTTACCCACAATGCAGATGTGCAAATTCTGATATTCCAGTTACCAGAACAAACCCTACGGGAGTTATTTCTTTCATCAAATACAATGTTGTGGGAACTGTTCTCGTATCCTGGTCAATCTCTTGAGCTCCTTTTTAGCTGTGCACCTGACGCACTTGAAAAACTGTTTCAGTGCGACAAGCTGCTGCTTGAAGATTTTTTTTCCTGGGGACCAAATGCACTATCTGAAATAGTAAATGCACTTAATAAGAGCTTAGATGATATAGAGGGTGTTGTGCGTGCATTGATGCTACAGGCTCGGATCACCGGAGAAGAAAATGCGATTTTGCCATCAGAAATTTTAAGCGGACGTGACCGAGCCGCCATTGAGGCATTCGGACTTCAAAGCCAGCCATTCGTGCACTACTACGGAAAGTATGTAGATATCCGTCCTGACATGATTGATCTGGTATTCGAACGTGAGACCACGATATTTGAAAATTTACTGAAACACAATATCGATGTCGCCTGGCATTTACTATCACTTCCCCCCTCTGTTTTACACTCATTTTTTTCCCATGATGATAAAACACTGAATATTATTTTTGCTTCACCAGACTCTGTAATAAGCAGTGTGTTTTCAAGTTCTCCTCTGCTATTCAATGCAATATTCTCTACCCCGTCCAGCGTGTTACAAAACTTGTTCAGCCATGGTGAGGGCGTATTGAGCAGCCTGTTCGCTCACACGGATGCGGTGCTTATAACTCTTTTTGAATCTGATCCCTTGTTACTACAATTAATCTTTAAACAAAATGATGACGTGCTTCGTCTTCTGGTCAATTACGATAGTAATGTGATCTGGAATCTGCTGTTAAATGACTCACCAGCACTGTCACGACTTTTTGAATGTTCTGAGAATATATTATTTAAGCTGTTTACCGAAGACCGCCGCATCCTCGTTGCTATCTTTTCGGCGGACGAAGAAAGTTTTCGTGATTATATCGCCTTCATTGCGCTACATCCTGCCGCTGACTTCCGTGAAGCCGCGCAAAAAATGGGAGGAGAGCGAGGGATTTTTGATCCCAGATACTTTAAACAGGGCCAAGAGATACTTGGCTTAGTATGATAGTTAAACCAATATACGGAGACTATTTCCCGTCAGAAGTAGCAACTCAAACAAAAACTCCTGAGAGTTCAAGATCGCGAAAAAGGAGTCAGTACCTTTTTTCGCGCTGACCACTTTGCGCCCTTCACATCTGATCCTTCCAAAGCATTCCCCTGGATATGCTAGAATATTTATATCGGTGGTGTGAAAAAATAATTTGGCGTAAAGCAATTCCCCAGTACTGGGTAACTTCAGCGTAGATGAACAACTACAAACCTTAAATCATTCAAGGATGAGTCATGGGCGTTTATGAACTAGAGTGGCTAGCACTCATCATGCGATGGCTGCATGTGATTATTGCCGCAGTATGGATTGGGACGTCGTTTTATATATTCTCCTGGGAAAATAAATTCAACAAGAGTTTTCTGAGAAAAGAAATAGAGGGAAATTTCTGGACCATACAAGGTGGGGACTTTTATTATGTTGAAAAACATAAGCAAGCACCTGAGACGCTACCTGACGAACTGCATTGGTTTAAATATGAAGCCTATCTGACATGGGTATCCGGATTCATTCTGCTGAGCATTCTTTACTATTCCCAGCCCTCCAATGCATTAATCAAGCCAGCTATGACCGGGATTTCGACGGGCGCAGGAATCGTCATCAGCCTCGTGTTTTTAGTATTCGCGTGGTTACTATACAACCTCTACTGCAAGACTCGACTGGTTGAGAACCTGCCTTTGTCTGCTGGGTTGGGAATATTAGCGGTGACGTTACTTGGGTTTTTACTTTCCTCAATATTTACAGGCCGTGCAGCGGTTTTACACATCGGCGCAATCATGGGCACAATTATGTCCGCCAATGTGTTTTTCATCATTATCCCCTGGCATAAGTCACTATTACATGCCATTGAAAACAAACATCCGCTGGATGCACTATACAAATCGCACCCTGGAGTCCGCTCAGATCATAACCATTACATGACGCTTCCGGTTTTCTTTATCATGCTGAGCATTCATTTGCCTGTGGTACACAGTCATCCCTACAGCTGGGTTATTGTGCCAGTGGCGGTGCTCGCTGCCGGCTTTGCCAAACATGTTCATACCAAAATACAGCAGGGGAAATCCGGAGTCCTACCCCTCGTTGTTTCAGTTTCATTGTTTATCTCTATCGTATTTTTTTCCAAACCTGGTTTGGTCCAACTGGAAGAATGCGAAGCGACAATAGATATAAGTCAAATTTACGATACGGTGTCGCGTAGATGTACTTCATGCCACTCTTCCACACCAAGCGATCCATCATTCTCGAACCCTCCTAACGGAGTCGTCTTTGACACTCCAAAACAGGTAATCTCCTTGCGAAGCAGAATACTGGAAAGAAGCGTGACCACACAAACAATGCCCCCAGATAACAAGACCGGAATGACGCCACAAGAAAGGCGCCAGATCAGATGCTGGGTCAATGATAAGGGCGTTAAGAATTGAATGCCGAGGGTAGATTAGTAGTATTTGTTCTCGATGCAACTAGTGGTGAACCCGCACACAATCTTCCGGTTAAACTTATGGTTCGAAACCGTATCGATCACGATTGGCATCTCCTTACTGAAAGCGTCACCGATCAGGAAGGCTGTATTGAAAACTTTACTTTTACAATTGACACAGAAAATAGCCCGCAATATAGGCTCGTCTATGAAACTGCGCACTATTTTGAACAAAAGAATATGAACACATTTTTCCCCCGAATAAATGTCGATTTTCGTTTGATCGACGAGAACAGTGTCGTACTGCCACTTTTGATTAGCCCTTTTTCGTATACCACTTACAAAGGCTCATAGCTGGATCAGAATGTCTCTTCGCCTTATAGACAATTTTGAAAAACAAGCCAAGCGCTGTAAAGATAACACTGCAATTCTGCACGGAAACAATGTTATCACCTACCAGTCACTGAACAGACTGGCAGATGCCATTGCAAACGAGCTTGCCCTACTCGAATGTCATAATTCACCAATAGTCGGCATTGCACTCGAACATGGGACTGAGAGAATCGCAACGTTTTTAGGTGCACTAAAGGCAAATATTGGATATTTCGTACCAGACATATCGTTACACGACAATCAATTAAGTGAAATCTTCAAGCATTCAGGATGCTCAATTGTTGTCTGTTCTTCACTTGATCAATTTAGAATAGAACCGCTGCTCAATACGGGTTGCCATCTGCTCCTTGTTGAATCCTGCACCGAATCGAATTGTCTCACCAATTTTGAGAGCACACCGCCATCCGAAAGGATTGACTACATTCGTTACACCTCGGGTTCTACAGGCGCACCCAAGGGGGTTATTCACGACCAGCGAACATCGCTTCATCTTGCGCAGACATTTGTTGAATCCGTTGACCTGAAGCCCGACGACCGAGTCACACTATTCAATACTTTTTGGCATACACTAATTCATGGTACGTTGATCAAGGGTGCCACGTTGTGTTTATTCGACCTGAAACGTTGTGACTACAGAGAGTTAGCAAATTGGTTGAACACCAACCAAATTACAATCCTATCAACGTTTCCAACTGCTTTTCGAAAATTCTGCGTCAGTCTGAACGCTAACGATCAGCTTCAATCAATACGGACCATTTCGCTCAGCGGCGAAATTATGATTGGGACGGATATTCGTCTGGTAGAGAAAAACTTCTCAGCTGATTGCACTCTGATTAACAGTTACGGATGTTCGGAGTTTGCACATATATCAAGCTGCTCTATAGACCGAAAAACAAACGTGGAAACGCTTCCTGTTCCAGCTGGTCACCCATCGACTTCTATCCAACTTTCTATCATCAATGGAGATAATGAGTCAGCTAACTGCGTCGGCGAAATTATTGTCGACAGTCCATATTTAACTGATGGTTATTTTGGGATGGGGAAATTAACTGACAGCGTGTATATAAAGGACTCAGAAGGAGAAATTGTTGGCGTCCGTACCGGAGATTACGGGTACATTGATGAACACAACTGTCTTTATGTATTGGGCAGGAGCGATCGAAAGGTAAAGGTAAAGGGATTCCTAGTTTCTCTCGACGAAATTGAAACGACCTTGAAACAACATCCTTGCATCAATTCCGCGGTTGTCTGCCCCTTCTCAACTGTCGAAAATGACCATAGGCTAGCCGCATTTATTACCACTACTGGTCAACAGATTTCGCAATCTGAATTACGGATATATTTAGCCTGTAGACTGCCATCATACATGCTACCCAATATATATATTGAGTATGCTGAACTACCTCTATTGCCCAGCGGCAAAGTCGACACCATAAAATTATCTCAACTGAGTGTAGACGATCTATACGCAAATCAGATTAGACTTGGTTATGCACACAGAGAAAACTACCTCGCACCTCGAAACGATCTTGAATTAAGAATGTCGCTCATATGGGAGCGCTTGCTCAACATCCGACCAATCGGCATATTGGACGACTTCTTTGAGCTCGGCGGAGACTCCCTATCTGCTACGCAGGTGATTTCCCGAATTCATGATGCATTTCAGGTCAGTCTCCCTTTAAGCAGCGTTTTTACCTCGCCGGTTTTGGCGGACATGGCAAATCTGATCGCACGAGAAGTTAATTCTTAAGTCCTTACTTCGGCACTTCAAAGTTAACTTGAAGTCATGGGCTAGAGCTGCACCAGATTGCCCTTAGCGATTGGGGCAGCTCTCCTGGCACCCACTTTTACTCTGTTCTTCTAATTTGAGTGCACTTTGATACCCACTTTCGGTGGCTAAATTAGTTAACTTGTCATTACCCATAAGTTCAGTCACGATAAAAAATGGTGCGGTATTTTGGTAACTAGGACTTCTGCCACAAAACAAAATCTGTGATATTTTCCTAGCGAGAACAGATGTCGGGTGATCGATACCTGTCTTAACTTTAATACCGGACTGTTCCATATCCTTTGACGACATACAGTTTCTGAATTGAAAAAGTCGCTCTGAAAAATCTTAGTATTGACGCTCGGATTGTAGAATTCACTCTTAACTAATATTGAGTAGCTTACAAAGATTCAGATTTTCTTTTTTCATCAATCATCGTGGCTAGAGAAGAAAGCGACTCAGCATCAAAAATACTGACTAACGGAATGTTCAAATTAAACGCGTCATAGATTCTTGAGATTACCTGTGTCGCGTTCAGGGAGTGCCCGCCGAGTGCAAAAAAATTGTCATTAATGCCGACCTGGTCTCTGTTTAATACTTCTTTCCAGATCGTTGCGAGCTTCTCTTCAACCAAGTTTCTCGGTGCCACAAAATCAGCTTCGCTCCCGCTTGTCATGAAATCAGGGGAAGGAAGTCGTTTACGGTCTACTTTACCGTTTGGACTCAAAGGCAATTCGTCGATAAAGACGAAGCTGGAAGGAATCATGTATTCTGGCAGAAAGCCCCTTAAATAACTTCGTAATTGAGATGCGCTTAGCCCGACTTTATTTTTAGGTGCTGCGTAAGCGACCAAATTTTTTTCTTCAGGTTTTACTTGGATCGCGACCAAAACAGATTCCGTTACTTCGGGGTGACTGTTTAGCACAGCTTCGATTTCTTCCAATTCCACACGAAATCCACGAATTTTGACCTGGTGATCTACTCGTCCCAGGAAATCGATAGTGCCATCCGGTAAGTACCGTGTAAGATCTCCCGTTTTATACATCTTTGCACCAGCTTCATCTCTAAATGGATCTGGAATAAACACTTCTGTTGTCAGATCAGGTCGATTCAAATATCCCAGAGCAAGTCGACGACCTCCAATGTATAGCTCGCCGGCTACCCCAATAGGTACAGGTTGGTGGTCTTTATCTAAAATATAATGCGGGCAACCTGGTAAGGGTCGGCCAATCGGAACGGTTGTGGAAAAATTTTCCAAGACTGTCCAATTAACTGTCGTTGTGATTGTGACTTCTGTAGGTCCATAAGCGTTAACGAGCCTGACCCTCTTGCTCAATTTAAGGGAGTTCCACATCAATACAACCTCAGGTGGAACGACATCACTTCCGACTCCAATTAGTCTCAATTCAGGTAGGTTTCTACTTTCCTGGTCATCAATTAAGCTCTGCACCCATTGACGCCACATTGCGGGAGAAAGGTTGAACCGTGTTATCTTGTGTCGCGCTAAATTTCTCGTGAGTTGTTGAGGAACTAGGTAGTCTCCGGTGGGTAAAACAATTTTTGCACCGCATGTGAGATTCACAAAAATCTCTGTTAGAGACAAATCAAAACTGAGACTAGCGAGTTGTAAAATACTATCGCGAGAATCTACCAGCCAATAATCTTTCATGACCTGACAATAATTAGCAAACGCTGAGTGCGCGATCATCACGCCCTTAGGTTTGCCGGTAGAACCAGATGTATAGATCACGTACGCCACGTTATCCGCCACTGCACCATTGGTGATATTGCCTCCTTCATGCATCACAATTTTGGGCCAGTCCCTATCCATGAATATAATATCGCCTGAAAAATCAGGTGCTTCTTTTAACAAAGCGATCTTTGTGATTAGAATTTTTATTTGTGCATCTTTTATCATAAAGTTGAGGCGATCCTTAGGGTAATTTGGGTCAAGAGGAACATAGGTCCCACCCGCTTTCCATATCCCAAGGATTCCTATTACCATCTCCGGAGATTTGTCAAAACTTAGTCCTATCATTTCTCCGGATCGCACGCCATTTTCTCGCAGGTACGAGGCAAATTTATTGACATTCGTATTGAGCGCCTGATAGGTAACACTTTGATCTCCATGGACAACAGCTATGTTTTCAGGTGTCTCCTGTACTTGGAGCTCGAATAATTCGGGATAAGTGCGTGTGTAATCATAAGGATTGTCAACATCGTTCCATGTCACCAATTGCAGATAGTGTTCGCGCTCTGTGAGTAAGGGTAATTCAGAAATTTTTGATTCACATTTATTTGCGATACCCTGCAGCAACACTTGAAAATTACCCATCATGCGTTTCATCAACTCGGAATCAAACTGATCAGCGTTGTACTTAAACAGACATGTAAACACCCCTTCGTTATTTACTACTTCAAGATTTAGGTCAAACAGAGAAATACCCGAATTAATATGAACCTCCTTGAAATGCAGGCTTTTATCAGAATTTTTCTCTTCGGGTATATTTTTAAAATTGAACATGACCTGAAAAAATGGTGAGCTGTGCTGATTTCTTTCTGGCTGTAACTCTTCAACTAACTTCTCAAATGGAAGATCTTGATGAGCCAGTGCATTTATCAGCGTTTCTCTAACACTACCTAGAAACGTGTCGAAGGTAGGACCACCGCTCAGATCAGCGCGCAGAACCAGCGTATTAATAAATACTCCAATTAGTTTTTCTGTTTCAAGACTGGTTCGGCCTGCAACTGGAACACCTATAAGAATATCTTCTTGCGTGGTGTACCTTTTCAGCAATATGAAATACGCCGCTAGCATTATCATGAACAGAGTGACTCCACGACCACGGCGCAAATTTTCGAGATCCTCTATCAGTGGCTTCGATAGCTCGGCAGATACTTGCGCTCCTCGGCATGTGTTGCTTTTTTTAGAAGCGAGCTTTGGAAGGTTTAGTTTGGGAGGGTAGTCGCTAAGCTGTTCTTTCCAGTATGAAACATGATTGGCCAGCTCATTTCCACTTAGTTTTTGTTTCTGCCAGCGAGCGAAATCAGAGTATTGTATTGGCAAGTCATCCAAAGGTGGATCGATGCCCTTTTCATAAGAGTCGTAAAGAAATTCGATTTCCTTTAAAAATATTTTTTCACTAAATGCATCGAAAGCGATATGATGCACTACTACTGAAAAATAATGAATTTCAGTCGCCAATTTTAGCAGCATTGCGCGAATCAGGGGCCCTTGCTTCAAGTCAATTGGTTTATGGATATCCTTAACAATTAATTTATGCGCTTCTTCTCTTCGCTCATAGGATTCAACCTCAGTTAAATCTATGACAGGTAATTTAATATCTACTTCTTTTTCAATCGTCTGAACAGGAAGGCCGCCTGAATTGATAAATCTCGCGCGTAACGAATCATGGCGTTGCACAACCTCGTTAATTGCGCGTTCTAAAAATTTATGGTGAAGAGAGCCAGAGATTTGATACACCCGAGAGGTGTTGTACACCGGGCTTTCTGGTTCAAATTGACTAAAGAACCACATTCTTTCCTGTGCGAAAGATAAACATCGAGTATCTTGCTGTCGCATTTTTTCTTTTACTAGACGTACATATTTATGAATTAATACAATAATAGATGATTAATGGCTGTTTGTGCGTCGTCAAAATATTTGGACAGCTAGGTCTTAGTATCAATCAACAGAAGCCACCACTAATTATTAACTCCGATTGGTGCTGACAAGTTAACTCCAACTTCTTCAAAAAGTGGGGGTTAGAATTGATTTGGGATGCTAAATTTCACATAGAGTGGAGACGCATGTAGAGTATTGAGCCATTTTCTACAATTTCATGTGGAGATTTCTCAAGACAAAAAGTTAACTTGTCAGCATCCTTCAGACTCATGCACAGTCGGCACTCGGCGGACAATGCCGTCTGGGCCCAACAGCGGATTGGAGAAAAAGCCGGCTGAGGCAACACTCGATTGCAGCGGTTTAATGTTGGCCCCATAGCTACAACCCCGTGGCGGCACCAGCGCATTCTTAACCGAATCATCAAAACTAAGCGGTGCGGGCAGCATGCCACTGTTCTCCGTTCGCTCAGGATTAATGTTGAAGTAATAGCCCAATGTGATGGGACGATCCACCAGCGCCTGGGCAAACCGCAGGTCGCGGTCGAGTCCCGCCGCCATGTCATCGAGTTCGGCGATGAAGCTGGTTCGACCCCTTTTTCTGGCGACTTCCCGTAGCGCATCTATCTCGCGGTTCTCCTCTTTTTCGGCGAAGACGACGTCGAAACCAAGGGTCGCGATCTCGTATTTATCGAAGAGTTGGTCCGTCAATGCCGCCAGCTTGCTCCGCGACCAGGGCCAGTGTCCTTCCTCACGCAGACTGTGTTCGTCAATATCAACAATCACAATTCGCTCGTCTACTCCCCCGGGCAAGGTCAATTTAACCCTCAAGTCATACAGTAAGTTTTCGAAGCGTTCACCTCCCGGCAGTACAATCACGTTCGCAGCGTGCAGTAGCGCGATGCACACCACCAAGAAATTGATCAGCATTATGGGCAGGCGCTTTTTCACTGGTGTACCTGACCTCGGGTTGAGTTATTGTTGTGTATCAAATTGGAGGTAAACGTCATCGGTGAGCGTGTGACTATATTTTGAGATTTGGCGTGCTTTGATGGGAATAGTCAAGTGGGTATTGACAAGTTAACTATCCAATCCAATTAAATCCCTGCGGTTTTCTCGCTTTTACGCCGCAGCATCGTTCCAGGACGTAAAGGAACGCAACCGGAAAAATCTATAAGTTTCTGCAGGAACCAAGTGACGACCCATATTAAACAGATTCTGCACCATAGCATGTACACTTAAGAAACGTTGCGCCTGAAGTATCGACTTGAAATTTCGCATTCCCAGTTCCCGCACTCTAGTTGGTTGATGTGAGAGTTCAGCACGATTATTAGCGTATCAGGGATCGGTACTAATGTAATGAAATCAGATTTAGGTGAACCACGGGTTTCTTTGCAGGGCAACGTATATTGATGGCCCTCATACTTATCGCCTGAATGTAGTCAATTGCTATTTGTATTGAAGTTCAATAACCTTTGAGCATGGTCTCCGATGTCTCCTTTGGTACACTTGGTTATCGCATCGTTATTTTGAGTCTTCTCTCTTTAGTGGTGGGGGGGTTGGCTTCACTGGCCGCCATAGCCTTTATAGAGAGTGTGGATTGGCTCAACGATGTGTTGCTAATTTCGCCACGTTCTCGAGTACAAGTTCAGAATCCTCTTTTACTCTCGGTGGCCACAATCATGGTGCCAATGCTGGGTGGACTAGTGGTCGGCATTGTTATACATCGATATTCTGCGGATCAACGACCTCTGGGGCCTCCCGATGCGATTCGCGCTGTCCAGCTTCGTGCTCCTTTACCATCGGTTCGTTCTGGCATCATATCCACGCTCGCAGCCATTGTCTCGATCGGCAGTGGCGCCTCAGTGGGGCAATATGGTCCTATGGTTTATATGGGGGCCATCGCGGGGAACCTTGTTTCGCAATTAAAACTAAACATAGCAAATTTGCCAAACATTGCGATTGCCTGTGGTGTGGCAGCCGCCATTTCAACTGCATTTAACGCCCCCATTGCCGGGCTTGTATTCGCCCATGAAGTAATACTGCGCCATTACTCTTTACAGGCTTTTGCCCCGACCACCGTCGCCGCTGCGACGGGTTATGTCATCTCGAACACTATTATAGAACGTCCGCCGCTTTTCCTGGTTGAGTTTAGCGGGGTTGGTCATAGTTACGAATTCGCTCTGTTTGCTCTGATTGGCTTCATTTGTGCTTTTTTATCAGTCTGTTTTATGCGGTTGATTTTCTATATTAACGCCATGGCACCCAAACTGCTGGTTCCGGCAATGTACCAACCTGCGCTCGCGGGATTAATAGTCGGCATGGTGGCACTACAATTACCCGACGTGCTCGGATTAGGGCAGGAAACCTTACGTTTTGCCACCATTGAGGGTGCATTCGAAAGTTGGGAACTGATATTGCTCGTGTTTGCAAAAATGGGACTTACCGCCGTGTGTATCGGTTTAGGCTTTTCAGGGGGAGTCTTCAGTCCATCACTTTTGATCGGAATTTTGTTCGGTGCATTCTCGTGGACCGTCTTAGAACTGGTTGGAGTGCCGAATTCAGGGATTGTAGTGTATGCCATCTGCGGGATGATGGCTTTAACCAGTCCCATAATCGGTGCGCCTTTAACAACAATTTTAATCGTCTTTGAGCTAACTCATAACTATGATTTAACTATTTCAGCAATGGTCGCAGTTGTTTTTGCTAACCTCTTGTCTTTTCGATTGCTGGGTCGTTCGATGTTCGATGTGGTGTTAGCTCGCTCAGGAGTTGATTTGTCACTGGGTCGAGATCGGGCGTTATTAGAGCACACAAAAATTATCGATCTCCCCATCAATGATTTCGTTCGCGTTGATCTAAATGACAGCACTCAACGGGTCATTGAAAAGTTAACAAAGGATGGGCGTTCTGAAGCCGTGGTGGTCGATTCAAACGGAATCTACCAGGGCATCGTACGGACTGTTGATTTGCTCGGGCAAGGTTCAATCCGCATTTCAGAGAATTTACACGCGGACTCTCCGGTGTTCGATGAGGACACGACGTTGTGGCAAGGCATGAGTGCCCTGGAGGGGTTCGTTGGCGAAGCAGTACCCATTGTATCTCGAACGGATGCCACGGTTATTGGAATGATTGCAGAGAGCGAACTCATCACGGCCTATCAAAAAATTGCCCGGGCCCTAAGATCTGAAGAGAATGAAGCCGTTTAATATTCGCTTTTTGATGTGTTTTATACTTTGTCTGGGGCCGCTCTCGGCCCTGGCAGACCAACAAACACTGACCATTGCTACCTGGGGTGGTAGCTATCAAAGTGCACAGCAAAAAGCCTTATTTGGCCCGTTTGAAGCCGCTACGGGAAT
>CAMYNW010000020.1 GCA_947259885.1 uncultured Gammaproteobacteria bacterium | reverse complement strand
CGCCCTATTTCGTGGCCGGTGCCATTCATTCCGGATTGGCCATGGTTATCACCCTGCTCATCCCCTTGCGTCGTATCCTGGGATTTGAGGATATTATTTCCATGTCAATTCTGGAAAACGTGGCCAAGACCATAATTTTCACCGGTCTTATCGTTGGTTATTCCTACCTGACCGAGTATTTTATCTCGTGGTACAGCGGTAATGTTGTGGAAAGAGGAATTTTTAAATGGCGGGCAGTGGGGCACTACGCACCCTTTTTCTGGATTATGGTGATCTGTAACTCCATAGCGCCGCTGGCTTTTTACTTCAAAAAAATCAGGACAAATATTGCAATGCTTCTGATCATTTCCATTCTTATCAATATCGGTATGTATTTTGAACGCTTTGTGATCATTCTCAGTTCACCGGCCCATGGCTTTGATCCCTATTCCTGGGGCCTTTTTCACGGACCCACCTGGGTGGAATACGGCATTCTGTTGGGATCTTTCAGCCTCTTTTTTCTTCTTTTTCTATTATTTGTGAAATTTTTACCAGCTGTCTCTATCGAACAGCGGCGTCGTCCTAATGCCTTCAAAATACTTTTGTCTGTAGCTCTGGTCGCTGCTATAACCGGGTGCAGTTCGCAAGCTTTGACCGAACCGGGAGCTGGCTACCCGAGGGTGTATCAGCAGTTAAGTGAAACTTATGACAACCCCGCCGCGAAAGATACTGCGTCAGATGTGCAAAATGACCTAAGGCTGAAATTTCAATCCTTCATCGAGGCCCATGCGGATCTCAAGTCACCGGATATGGCCGACCACATCAAAGAGGCCTATGCCGACGACCTCTATTTCAACGATACCCTCAAGACCCTTGACTCTCGTGACACACTGGTCGCGTATCTGGTGGAGACCGCGGAGAGGGTCGATTACAACCGTGTTCAAATTCATGAAATCATTCCGAGTGAAGATAATTACTATGTTCGCTGGTCGATGCAGACCGGGTTTACGTTATTCAACAAACCAATCGAAACAGAATCGATAGGAATGAGTCACATCAGACTGAATGATGAAGGAAAAATCTACTTTCATCAGGACTTTTGGGATAACACGGAAGGATTTTTTCAGCACCTGCCGGTGGTCGGATACTTAATAGGAAAGACAAAGCAAAGACTATGACTGACCTCATTGCGGAGATCAAAACTGGATGGAGTCAGTTCGACCTTGAAGCATTAAAGAAATTAGAGCCCCTCTACTCTCCCTCGGTAACGTTTATCGAACCTGCGGGGGAGATAAAAGGTCGAGAGGCTGTTTTCGACCACTTCAGGGCCTCCTGCTCAAATCTAATCGAATGCCGTTTTTTGTTCAATGAATCCATGGAAATCCGCAAAGAGAACCAGGCTTGTCTGGTCTGGAACATGGCATTCCGCCACCGCAAGCTTAATGGTGGTAAGCAAATTGTTTCTAACGGAATTACCCTGCTGCAGTTCGATGAACAGGTTCGTCTTCATCGAGACTGGTTCGACCTTGGGCAGGCGGTTTATGAAAATCTGCCATTGATCGGGTCCGCGGTGCGATTCGTCAAAGGCAAAATGCACGCTCATTCCACTTCCTGACATGACGCGTGTTCCTTTAAAAAACCGAACGATTTGGATCACCGGCGCGTCGTCCGGTATCGGCAAGTCTATGGCGGAGAAGCTGATTCAATCGGGTAATCGATTGATCATCACCGCACGAAACGAAAACGCATTGACGGCTATAAAGAAAGCGGCCCCAGATCAGGTGGAGGTGGTCGTTGCCGACATCGCTGATCCTAACTCGATCACGCATATGCAGGAACGCTTAGAAGCGGTGACAGACCAACTAGATACGGTGATTCTGAACGCGGGAACCTGTGAATACCTCGACGTCGGTAATTATGACACCGACCTGATTGAGCGGGTCATCCAGGTAAACCTTCTTGGGATGTCACGATGTATCCAAGCCAGTCTGGATCTCCTCAAAAGCTCATCAACGAACCCTCATATCGTTGGTATCAGCAGTGCCGCGGCACTTACTGGTCTGCCGCGTGCAGAGGCTTATGGAGCCAGCAAAGCCGGGGTTGTTTCGTTCCTCGAATCCTTAGGGCTCGATCTACACCGTTACGGTATTGACGTCTCGATAGTCTATCCAGGGTTCGTCGAGACCCCTTTAACTGACCGTAACGATTTCCCCATGCCGTATCTAATGGATGCCGATACCGCTGTAAGTCTAATAATTGATGGAATCGAAAAACGAAAGATCAAGATCACCTTTCCGAGGCGCCTGATTTGGTCTCTGAAGCTGATGGCAGCGCTTCCCGAGAAGCTCCGTTTTAAAGCGGGGCTGAGCATGGTCCGCGATCAAGGATAGCCCCATGAGAATTGCAATTATTGGTACGGGTATTTCCGGGCTCACTGCTGCAAACTTTTTGCACCGACACCATGATGTTACTGTATACGAAGCCAATCACTACATTGGTGGCCATACGGCAACAATAGACATTGAATTGGACGGTCAATCTCACGCTGTCGATACAGGGTTTATTGTCTATAACGACTGGACCTATCCAAACTTCATCAAATTGATGGATCGGTTGAGCGTGCAAAGTCAGCCCACCGATATGGGTTTTAGTGTGACCACGCGTCATCAGGGACATGATTTCGAATACTGCGGCTCCACGGTAGGCAGTTTGTTTGCTGATCGCCGCCAGATGCTCAATCCAGCATTCCTTGGAATGGTCAGAGACATCATGCGTTTTAACAAACGTGCGAAGAGAGACCTGGCGGGAAACACAATCCCAGCTGACCTGCCCCTTCATCGCTACCTTGAGCAAGGCGGTTACGGCAGCTACTTTCTGGAATATTATATTATTCCTATGGTGTCAGCGATCTGGTCAGCGTCCACTGCGCAGGTGGCTGATTTCAACACCTTGTTTTTTGTCCGTTTCTTCGCCAATCACGGTCTACTCAACATATCTGACCGCCCTCAATGGCGGGTGTTGAAGGGAGGCTCGAGAAGTTACCTTGAACCGATGACAAAAGGCTTTCGCGAGCGGATCCAGCTCGGCAATCCGGTGCACGCGGTGAGACGCACGCCGAAAAATGTAACGGTCTCCTGCACCCTTGGTGACGAAACTTACGACCACGTCGTTTTTGCCTGTCACAGTAATCAGGCATTGGATCTTTTGCCAAATCCAGATCCAGAGGAGAAAGAGATTCTCGAGGCAATTCCCTACCGGAAAAACAGCGTCATACTGCATAGCGACGAGAACCTGCTTCCAAAGCGCAAGAACGCCTGGGCAAGCTGGAACTACCTTCTCGATGGCACAGAATCAGAGCAACCGGTGCTGACCTACAACATGAATATTCTTCAGGGTATTCAGTCAAGCCAGCCCATTTGTGTAACGGTGAATGGTGATCGGCATATCGATCAGACTAGAGTAATCAGGCGTTTCAGTTACTCGCACCCGCAATTCGGTCGGGATAGCGTCGCAGCGCAGAAAAGCTGGTCGCGCATCAATGGACACAAGCGTACCTGGTTCTGCGGCGCATACTGGGGTAATGGATTTCATGAAGATGGCGTGGTCAGTGCACTACCTGTGGTGGATGCCCTGGGCGGGGATCGCTTGTGAAATATAATCCAAAAATTGAGCAAAGTCGCTCATCGATATATTGGGGAAACGTTCGTCATCGGAGATTTACTCCGGTGAAACACGAGTTCAGCTATCGAATTGCGATGCTGATGCTGGACCTTGATCATGTCGAGCGTGAGCTTAACTTTGGCCCGGTGCTAGGATGTCGACACGCGGCTCTCGGATGGTTCAGGCGAAAGGACTATGTTGGTGACCAGACTTTGCCGTTGAAGCAGGAAATACTGAAGCAGGTGAAGCAGAAAACCGGTCAGAACTTAAACGGCAAAGTTCTAGTGCTGACGCACTTGAGATACTGGGGTTTCATCATGAACCCGATTTCTGTTTTTTATTGTTACGACAAAGAGGAACAACTGCAGGCGCTTGCGCTACAGGTCACTAATACGCCGTGGCGGGAAAAGATACTCTATGTGATCAATGCAGACAATGATCAACGAAACCAACTCTCTCAATTCCCCAAAGCAATGCACGTATCACCGTTTAATCCGATGAATATGCGCTATCAGTGTCGATTTAGGGATGCGGAGGACACATTGTTCTTTCATCTGGAGAACCATTTTGAATCTGAAAAGCATACTGATGCCACCATGCTTTTCAAACGGTATCCCTTGACCAGATGGAAATTGATCGGACTAACTCTGCGTCAACCTGTGATGACAATTAAAGTGGGCTTTGGAATCTACTGGCAGGCACTTCGCTTGTGGTTGAAAAAGTCACCGGTTCATGATCATCCGAAACATCTGGAAACAGATCCAATTTCAAATCAGAGTTTAAGTAACACTACAGATTAAAATGAAAATCTCTGCGATTTCTTCAAATATCATACACAAAAGTACGAGATCTAAACCACTAGATGGATTGGCCAGAAAGAGTTTGTTCCGTCTGCTTAAAGACTTACAGGGAGGTACGCTAACGTTGACGGAAGGCGATCAGACCTACCGTTTTGGCGAATGCAATGATGATTATATTGGCCAAGATCCAATTCAAGTCAATATCAAGGTATCAAATCCTGCTTTTTACCGGATGATCTTGATGCGTGGATCTATTGGTGCTGGCGAAGCGTACATGATGGGTTTTTGGCAGACCTCGGATCTGACATTAGCGATCCGGCTCATTTGTCGTAATCTGAAACAGCTTGAGAAGATGGACGCAGGGTTGACCGGTATCGGTTTAGGATACCAGAAACTAAAACATTGGTTATCTCCAAACACTCTTAATGGATCAAAGAAAAATATACACGCTCACTATGATTTAAGTAACGATCTGTTCGAGTACTTTCTCGATAGCCGAATGATGTATTCAGCAGCGGTATACCCGGAACAAAACAGTGATCTTGAAACCGCTGCCACCCACAAACTTCAGAGAGTTGGAGAAAAGCTCGAACTCTCCTCGCTTGATCATGTGCTCGAAATAGGCACCGGCTGGGGTGGGCTCGCAATCTATCTCGCGGAAAACTTCGGGTGCCGGGTAACCACCACGACCATTTCAAAAGAGCAGCACGACTACGCCAAGGCTCGAATACAGGAGAAGGGCCTGCACAAGCAAATAACCTTGCTACAGAAAGACTATCGATTGCTCGAAGGCAGTTATGATAAACTTGTATCAATAGAGATGATCGAAGCCGTTGGGCATCGTTTCCTACCTGTATATTTTGAAAAATGTAGTTCGCTTTTGAAACCTGGGGGCAGAATGTTGATTCAGGCGATTACTATTCCGGAGCAGCGCTATGAATATGCAAAGCGCAATATAGATTTCATCCAACGTTATATTTTTCCGGGTGGGAGCCTGCCTTCTATAGAAGTCATAATGCAAAATACCGGCCGCCACACCAACCTTCATATAGAGCACCTTGACGACATGGGTCTCGATTACGCCCGCACGCTGAACCATTGGGGCCAGCGCTTTATGCGCAATCCCGCCGATATCCTGCGTATGGGATTTGATGAGTATTTCATTCGCTTGTGGCAGTTCTATCTGTCTTATTGCGAGGGCGGATTTCTGGAACGGGCGATCAGCACCAACCAGATTGTATTCCGTAAAGTGTAGACCAAATAGTTTCGATAGGAAAATGGGGTTACTGTTGAAAGTTTTGTTTAACGCTGCGATGTTTCAGGTCGGATGGATTCTGAGCGTGCTGTATGGCAACAGCATTGCACTGGTCATCGCTCTAGCTGCAATTTCAATTTATGGAGCCTTTTATCTTCGCAGCCGCGCTGAGTTTGCTCTGATTGTAGCAGTGATACTGCTTGGATTTGCTGGCGATACCCTTCTTGGAGTAACGGGAATTCTTGTGTATCCATCGGGTGCGCCTTATCCTCCATTCTGGATGGTGACGCTATGGTTATTGTTCGCTACGACAATTCCCTGGTCGCTGCGATGGATCGCTGCTAAACGCACTTGGTTCGTGCTGTTCTCGGCAGTGGGTGGCCCTCTTAGTTACCTCATTGGCGTCAACCTTAGCGGCGTCACTTTAGGAACGGAATTACTTCTATCCATGCTCATTCTAGGATTCCTATGGGCAATACACGGACTGGTTATCCAGTATTTTTTTACTCTTTGGCAAGGTCAATCTCAAACACTATGAATAAGATAATCATCAGTCTGCTGTTGTTGCTCATGACAGCATCTTCCCATGCATGTGTAGAAGATTGGCTGCAACAACAGCAGTTTTTTGTTGAAGGTGTAGCTTCTGATCCCGAGGGAAACACTCTCTATGTGGAAAGATTAAAGCACGTTCCCAACAGCACAGGGGGCATGTTGACAGTGGCATATACCGATCCAGGAGGTGCCCCGTTAGCGAATAAACAGGTGGATTACAATTGCAGAACTACCGCGCCCTCGTTCACTTTGATTGATCAAGTAAGCGGGGTTAAAGAAGGGGTAAACTGGACTCAGGATCTGCTAGAGAGTTATCAGGATGATGAAGTCACTAAGCTTGAAGTACCTAATGGACCGACAATTATCGACGCTGGATTTGACAATGCGATCAAGTCGAGCTGGGACACGCTGATGAAGGGAGATAAAGTAGCCTATCACTATCTGTTCGCCAGAGATAACAAGTTTCTTAAGCTCAGGTTTCTTAAGTCAGACCCACCGGAAACGTTGGAAAATGAGATTTCCAGTGACGTGGTGTTTTTTCGAATAGCGGCTAACAACCTTATATTTCGAATGCTTTCATCGCCTATTTACGTCGGCTATGATCGAAATACGCAAGATCTGAAATACTATTTCGGACCATCCAACCTGCCGGCAATGAAGGATCAGAAGAACGTTTTAATTCGTTACAACACTATTAGCTAATCGTTGCCCTTAATCATGCAGGAAGACGTCGCATGCGCATAAAGTTTGCCTGATTCATGGTTTAGCGTTCCTTCTGACACCCCAAGAGATCGCGATACATTAACAATTTTCCCCTCTGCAATTAGCCGGGTGATAAGGGGAATTTTTAACAAACCTCTGGACTAACATGAATAACGCAGTCAAACGCTCTTCATGATACGGAGATTTAAGCAGGCGAGTGATTTCCCTTACAGTGGTATCTATATACTGTTTGGCGACCTTTCTGAGCGGTGGTACACGGATGCCTAAAAATCGATCACCTTCGCCATATTCACCCTTACCGGTTTTAAAAAATCTTTGAGAATGCGCCGCAATTGCAGGATCACCAAGGCTTCTTAAGAAATTTTTTATTTCCGTAGCATTCATAGTTGATGGCTACAGGTAGCTCCTGAAGCGACTATATGCTGAAAAAGTGCGCTCGCAGCTTGCACACAGGTCGACAGATTGCGATTGTTATCTGCACGTGTACTATTCTATGTTTACCTAAAGGCTAGGATATCCAGTCCTCAGCCTGGCGTTGCCGTACTTGCTCGATCCTCTTTATTCGTTTTATACGTGCCACGCCCCACAGAATGATTAAGAGAACTACACTCGCAAATGATCCATAGAGGACAAACGGAGAAGTTGCCGTAGCCCAAACAATGATCAATCCAATAAATGCAATGGAAAATACGAATATGAGAATACGCTCATTCAGATAAGCGATCCCCTTATCTTGATTTTTTCGAAGCCCATCTCCTTGGGCACCCTGAGATTTTGCTGCGGCTGCTTGTACACGTGCGATGCCTTCTTCTGCATTACCGCTCATATATAAAATACTTCCGAATGGTTAGTATTGCGCGATTCGCTTGTTTTTGTCGCTATATTTTCCATAGATAATTCTAGATTATCCGAAACTCAAGCCATGTAAATCCCGAGTCAATTTCGATCGTTTTGTGAATAGTTATCTGACCTTACCCCTAAATCATGTGGACTCGGTTCATAAGATTTTCCGAGGAACAAACTTGACCTGAATCGAAAATGAAAAAATGCTACTCCGACGAATGGAAGGATCACGAGAAATGCACACCATAATATTTTACTTATACCGGAGATAGGTGCTCGCAGAGTAGTCCTGATTGGAACGATAATCAGCAATACGTGGATAGCACCGAATACGACTAAAAATCCTATTAATGCACTGTCCATGCGTAGCTCCAGCTGTTCACATAACAGCCGTATATGAAGCGCACCTGCTCCGGTTTTCGGCGCAATATTGGTTCAACTGTATGTGTCTGACAATCCATAATTAAATTTTTAGTAAATGATTTCAGTGGCAGATAGCAAGCGCGCTCGATATATAAAACCCGTGGCCTCGCTTTGCAACATAGTTTTTTACTTAGCTGTTTGATTTAACTATATATTTTTAAAATTGTAGCATGAAAAAGCGTATGAGTTTTTGGAACGGGCAGCTAGCTTTGATTTCACGTAGTAGATGCCTGTCTATTTAAATTCGGTTTCGACAAAAACAAACTCATGCTCATTGTCGTTAACGACATTGTGCTCGACTCCCAGCTCTCGGAAGTAAGGTTTTCCAACAGTTAATTCAGCCTTGTTGACCTCTGTTCTGGTTTCTAAAAGGAGTGTGCCACTTGTCAACGGTACGACTACGTAGTCAAGTGCATGGCGATGCCATCCTGTCTCCGCGCCCACGGGAAACCTCCACTCGGTGACAATTGTTTTTTCATTGTCTATCAATATTGTCGGTATTGCTTTTGTGCGTGTAGACATGATTGCGGTCCTAGTTAGTCGATGTCTGTAGTTAATCTGCTAGTTACTCGCAGATTTTAACCCGCAGCTGCGCTTGACAACGCCCCAATAAAAGATAATCTCGAGGACTCCACTCAACACCATGCATCCGAAATTATTCCTATGGCAGACCCGCATCAACGCTACCGCAAGTTTAATACAGCAGACACCTACCCTAATCAGAAACTAAATAATGACCTGTGTCAGGTGGTCAAGGCACGGGGAACCACCGTGTTTGTGCGCGGCCAGGTCGGGCAGGACGTTGATAACTTCGAAAGTATTGAAAGCTTGAATGCCTATGATCAGGCGGACAAAGCGATGCAGAACGTCAAGCAACTGCTTGAAGAAGCAGGTTCGGAGCTCGCGCATATTTGCAGAATTCAGGTCTATATCACTGATCGGGCCTATCGTGACGACGTCTATCAGGCAATTGGTGAATGGCTTAAAGGCGTATACCCGGTGTCCACCGGTCTTATTGTGAATGGTCTCGCGCGACCTGAATGGGTCATGGAAATTGAAGCGACGGCAGTGATTCCGGATTAAACCTCAAGTGAATTCATTATGACTTTTTCCATAGTCGGCCACTGTCGCCGCACGGGTATGTTTGGTGTGGCGATTACTACCTCAAGCATTTGTGTGGGGGCTAGATGTCCCCATGCCCGTGCCGGTGTCGGCGCGGTAGCTACTCAAAATGTAACCGATCCTTCCCTTGGCCCGTCGATTCTGGATGCGATGACAGCTGGCCGAAATGCTCAGGAAGCGCTGGATCAGGTGATCGCCGGACGAGATTATCTTGATTACCGACAACTCACCGTGGTGGACAATCAAGGTAACACCGCGAGTTTCACCGGTGGCAATATACTAGGCACTAACGCTGAATCTGCCGGCGATGCGTGTTATGCCGCGGGGAATCTGCTGTCCTCGATTGCTGTGCCCAAAGCGATGACCACAGCGTTTAGCACCCATGCCTCTGAACATCTTGCCGAACGGCTTCTGCTATCCCTTGAAGCTGGACTGGATGCGGGTGGTGAGGAAGGAGATGTGCATTCCGCGGCGTTGCTGGTCGTGGATAAGCAATCGTTTCCACTTGTTGATCTGCGTGTGGACTGGGATGATGCCAATCCGGCGGTCAAGCTCCGTGCATTGTGGCGTGATTATGAACCGCAAATGCTTGACTACTTAACCCGTGCAATCAATCCGGCTGACGCGCCGTCTTACGGTGTGCCTGGAGACGAATAAAAATTCCGTGCGTCTCGTATGAGGGAAATTGCCAGCTTTTTAATGTGGCTTGTTTTGTTGATCGTATCCGTGGTCCTGATCAATTATATTGCGAAATTGATCGGTGCGCCCTCCGATGTTGCGCTTCTGCTGTCGTGTTTTCCAATTATTGCCGCGCTCGGAATTGGAATAAATGAGGGCCACAGCGGCACCTTTGCTGCTGTGATGACATATGCCGGATGGTTCTACGGCGCGTTCCTGGCCTTTATGGTGACTGCATTTATACTGTCACTCATCGTTTAATCCGAGCGCACCGTGCCGACAGAACTGTCTGTTGGATTTATCCGTCAGTTTTTTCGCCATAGATGTTGTCGGACATGCCCGCCGCGTGTTTGACGAAATCCAATGGTCCATCCCAGCCAAAATTGCGATACACCGCAGCCAGGTGCGCGAATGGGGGCGATTGCGCAAACAGATGAAATGTCAGACGATGACCGGCGTAACCGGAATTCAGGAGATCGCGGGCAAAGGACAATAGTTTTCGGCGATCATCCGCCTTCCATCGTTCGTTGATGGTGTAATACTTATCCAGCCACTTTCCGGTTTCTTTGCCTCGGAAAGAATCAATGTCCGGGGTCACGCAGATCTGGCCGCCGCATAGCTCTCTCGCGATATGCATCATCGCTGGCAGATTGGAGCAGGCATGTACCCGACCGGTCATCAGCAGGGACTGGTTTGGCATCAGAAATCCACCGGGGCTTTTCTCGCCCATCGCAATCGCGGCGGTAAGATGTGCGTTGATACCTTCTCGGTAAACCGCGAGCTGTGCCAGTTTCTCCTGTACAGCCGGCTGTTTTTCGAGGCCGGTCTGTTTGACGTTCCAAAGCGCCGCGCCGATCATCATATCCGCATAGGTGATCAGTCGTTGCACAAATGGCATTGCTGAATAGCGGTGCAGTGTGGTGCGAATAAATGCGGCCGCTCTTGTGTGCTGATAAAACAAAACGTCCTCCCAGGGAATCAGCACATTGTCCAGTATCATGATGGTATCAACTTCGTCGAACCTGTTCGAAAGAGGATAGTCATCCTCCAGACCATCTCTCTGAAAGCCAGCCCGGCAGATGTGTTTGACACCGGGAGCATTCATTTTAACGATGCAGCCTAAGGCGTAGTCTGAGATAGAAGCGTCGCCCCAGTTCGCAATGGTCGGCTTTAGAAAAGCCTGGTTTGAATAGGCGGCCGCGGTCTCGTACTTGGCGCCACGAATAATGATGCCCTCGTCGGTTTCCTTAACCACATGCGTCAGCATATCCGGGTCCTGCTCCTGAGGCTTCAATGACCGGTCGCCCTTGGGGTCGGTATTTGCCGAGACGTGAAATGGATCGTTCTCCACGGCCAAGCGAATGTGGGTGTTGATATTCTTGGCAAATCGAGGATCGATCTCGTTGAGAATATCGGCCCCGTCCGCCAGTGACCACATTTCTCCAACAGTTTCATCACCGACCCGGGTCACCACCCCACCGATATCTTTCATCAGGGTATCGACCGCTTTGCGCTTCGCCTGCCAGTGCTCCTGAGTGCGTGGAATTTGATTGCCAATAGGAAAGCGCTCTCCATCTTGCTCAAAAGTCATCAAGTCCTGTTTATCCGTTTCGTGCTGCATGTCATAGATGCGCGCCCGAATATCAATCAATGGCTTGAATTTGGGGTGCGCGGTAATATCCGCTACACGTTCGCCATCCATATACACTTCCCTGCCGTCTCGCAGGGATTCACGATACTGTAAGCCGGTTCTGATCATGCCAGGTCCTGGTTATGTTTATTTAGGGGTTTACGCTATCTGCGATGTAGTACGCCGATAAATTACTATTTTTTGAATAACGAATCCGTAATTTTGAAGCAGAAACTTAAAAAAACAGCAGTAAAATTCATCACCGTTGAAATCCGATCGGTGCAATCTCCTCAGAATTTCTCGGCGGTATAATGACACAGGTTAACTCAACGTTCATCACCATGTTGAATCCAACTCAGCGAGATCTGTTTGCCGGTGCGGAGGAAAACAGCCTTCCGCGTCCAGAAATAAGATATCTCGCCAATCAAATACCGGATCATGAGACGTATTTCACGTATTTACGTGATCGGGTGGACTGGAATTGCAGGTTTAAGTCACGGCGCACGGTGACATTCGGCGAGTCCTATAATTATCGTTCAGAAACTACAATAAACAGGGAATTACCAGCGTTTATTAATCCATTTTGTGATGTTGTGTTTCGACAGTTTGATTTCCGTCCGAATAATTGTCTGGTGAACTATTATCCCGACGGTGAGCATTACATCAGTTTTCATTCTGATCAGGACACGGAAATGAAAGATCACACAGGGGTGGCGATTTTTTCTCTAGGCACAATGAGGGAGATGGTCTTGAGGTATATCAGTGCGCCAACTTTACGATACGTATATCCACTGGAACCGGGTTCGGTGTTTTACATGAGTGATGAGCTTCAATCCGAATGGCAGCACGGCATCCCAAAACAAAGCGGTCGGGGTCCAAGAATAAGCCTTTCGTTTCGTTCCCTAAGAGTTAGTAAAGAGAATGATTTGAATGGGTAGTATGGGATAATTGGGATATCGGCTAAAGCTTGAAAAAATTGACAGGGGTCAAGTCATTAATCTGTTTCCTCTAACAAAATCCCGCTGTTAATGTTTATTTCAAACGAGTCGAAAACATGAGTCACAAAACTGCTTCAGAAGCTACTTCAAGCATAAAATCTAACCGCAGCGATTCTGAAAGCCAGCAGCCTTCGGACCAAGATTCGTCGGAGGTCAGACGGCGCTTTGAAAACGGTGAATATCCCTATAAGAAGAAGATCGCGAAATCGGAGTATGAGCGCCAGAAAGCGGAACTACAGGTTGAACTCCTTAAGGTGCAGAAGTGGGTTAAGGATACTGGCCAGAAAATCATGGTTCTGTTTGAGGGGCGGGACGCAGCCGGCAAAGGAGGTACTATTAAGCGGTTCATGGAGCATCTGAATCCTCGTGGCGCAAGGGTGATTGCATTGGAGAAACCGACCGAGGCGGAGCAGAGCCAATGGTATTTTCAGCGTTATTTCAATCATCTGCCCTCTGCTGGTGAAATTGTGATGTTTGATCGCTCCTGGTACAACCGGGCGGGTGTCGAGCGAGTAATGGGTTTTTGTGATCCAGGTGACTATCTCGAATTTATGCGTCAGTGTCCCGAAATTGAACGGATGCTGACACGTTCAGGCGTCAAACTTTACAAATACTGGTTTTCAGTCACGCGGCAGGAGCAGAGAAGGCGATTCGAATCCCGTAACAATGACCCTTTGAAGCAGTGGAAGCTGTCGCCTATCGATAAAGCGTCGCTGGATAAGTGGGATGACTACACGGAAGCCAAAGAAGCCATGTTTTTCTACACCGATACCGCGGACGCGCCCTGGACGATTATTAAGTCGGACGACAAAAAACGCGCGAGGTTAAACTGCATGCGGCATTTCTTATCTACCCTTCCCTATGACGGTAAAGATACGGATGTTGTCAAACAACCAGATCCATATCTGGTGACCACAAGCGCGCACGTAATCAGTGGCAGCGAACATATTCTTGGGAAGAGCCTGCACCCTGAGCTACGGCGGACTTCTTCTAGCAGCTGAAGGGTATCGATATTCCAGATTAAACGTCGGGCCGGTAGGCTACTTTAGCCAGTAGCAACCTTAAGTCGACGATGCAGTTCGTCGAGCCCATTTCTCAAGGTCTCATAATGACCAGATTCCGTAATGTGCTGTCTGAGTTGATTATTCAATCCCCCTTCGGTTGACAGATCTTGCATGGCTTGTTTAAACCTGTCCGCACCATCCTTCGGCATGGCGCCAAGATAGCCGGAAACAAGATTCGCCACATAGCGCTCACCATCCCTCTGGCTTCCGGCATGCTCCCCTAGCCAGTGTGCCACAACGTCCAGCTGTTTCATGCTGGAGGAAAGTATCGCGGTAGCGGCGAAGTGTGGTGGGATAGCATTTTCCGAAGACAGTGTGATGACATCGTTTTCGTCTCCAAACAGCGTTTCAAGGGTTGGACTTTCGGGATAGACCGGTAACGGGCAACCGCCCTGCTCAATAAACGGTAACGGTATGGTGACACATGGATTGGAGGCCGGCGCTATCAGACTGGAAATCTCCTCGAGACTGATGTCTGCCATGACCGAAATGATCTTCTGTGCAGACTCAAACATTAATTGTGGCAGGACTTTGCGAGCGACATCTGCAAGCAGACAGATGAATACAATCTCGCACTGTTCGAGAATATATTGATTAGGCGAAGCGGACACATTGTTAAGAGTTTGCACCCGGCTAGAAATTTCATGACTTCGCGTGGATACAAGAATTGTGAAATTCGGAAATCGTCTCGACAAAGAACGAATCATTGGTTCTGCAATGCGACCAGTTCCTAGGAAGCCGATTGATTGAGTCATTTTTTTGGCTTGTTAATTATGTTATGTTAATCAGAGCGTTGCTGATCTGCGAGAATTCTCTGCATCCTTTTCTCTGGACAGATTTACCAGTATTGGAATCGCATCTAAAATACCGCAGCAGACGAAGGCGCCCTCTTTCTTAAGTTTATCCTCGACATCAATGGGCAGAGAGTTAGTGGATTCTTCAGGGATCTCGTTGAGCTGGCCACCGATTAGAATGGGTACGGGTATTCCCATCTCTAGCAGCTGATCTCGCAGTCGGCTGAAATAGGTCAGCGCAACACCGTTATAGGTGCTGAGGGCAATCGCGTCGGCCGTTTCTTGTTCCGCGAGTCTGGCGAGGTCAATAGTGTCGGCTGATACACCGCCATCCAATACATCAATATTCAGTTCACGAAACAATCCTTCGATCAGCATTTTGCTGTGTTCGTGTACGTCGGTCGTCGCGACCACCACTTTTATATCCGAATCATTTAGGATATTTCTATCTTCCGGTTCGATGGCCTGCAGATTTTTAGCCACCAATTGCTCGATCTCTTTCACCGTATCCGATTGGAAAATAGCAACGCGGCGATGAGATTCGTCGTCCCAGCGACCTTGTCCAAAGCGGCGTTCCAGTTCCCTGCATCCAATACGGCGCATCGCCAGCATCATTTCGAAAGGGTCCAAAATATCGTAGCCTTCTTCTTTGAAGCCAGTCAAAGTCGCGTTGTAGAAATCCTTTCCTTTGGTTACCAGCTTGTTTGCTAATTGTTCAACTTCTGCGTCGTTATAAATCGGTAGGTAGTCCATTCCGCTAGCGGTGAGTTGACCCGCAAACAGCTGCGCATCGACAATTTCGTCTATTTCCGGAATACGGCGGTTTTCAGTGACGGGTACAGGATTGATTGCATGTCCACTCGGACAGGTTATTTGACCAACAATGTCGAGCAATAAGTAAGCGCCTAGACTGGCGTAGTTCTCAGCGTCATTGCCACGATAACTAGTGGTATTACCATAAATCATGCTACCGGGATTGGGACTTACTGTGGAGAGCGCGCGCTGAAAGCTTAGACGCGTGAGCGGCGTCGAATAATGATGCCCAAAGCAGTGCGTGATGCGGGCACCGCACAAGTCCTCAATAATATAGCGTTCCAGCATGGCTGCACCCAATGCGGACGCGAGATCTTCGAAAACTGCTGCAAATCCATCATCAAGATTCGAGTGCACAAGCACCTTGACCGGCTGCGCGGCAATCAGCCCAATGGCCTGCAGCGTCGAGTTGGTTGCGGCAATATCGTCATTCCAGTCCGGCAGTCGAAATGTGAAGTACTGTCCAAGATTCCCTATTACTGTGCTGCCGGCCGCCAGCGCCGCCTGTGTATTTTCCAATGCGCCGGGAAAGCCCAGGACGAAATCGCCAAAATGGGTCGCAGCCGGCGCGGCATTAGCAATTTCGCAAAAGTCTTCCGGTCCATCCAGAATCAGGCCGGTGCCGCGCAACTGACTATCACGCATGGCGCGTGGAAAGCCCATTGACCAGTCGAGACAGAGCCCGAAGCGATCCACACGCACTCCTTGTTTCTCTGTCGACTCATATATTTCTTCAAATGCCCGAACGCTCTTTTTCTTGTCGCGGAATCCCATATGTGCGTGTTGCATAATTCGCCCACTATCCATGCATCGCAACTTATACTGCGCTTCGCAGTTCACCTGATAGAAGTCCAGAAAGACCGATGGCCCAACGTGCCAGTCTTTCGCCAGCGCACGTCCAGCTTCAAGCACCTCCCTGCCCTCAGGCAGATCAGTTTCCGGAATAATGTGACGACGAGCGAGGTTCATCAGACGCTGATATGGTCCAATAACTGACCAAGAAACCGGTCACAACGCTGAAGCTGCTCGCGTGCAACAAACTCGTCCGGCTTATGTCCTTGGTCCATGGAGCCTGGCCCACACACAACGGTGGGAATCCCTAACCTTCCCTGGAACAGACCACCCTCAGTACCGAATGCGAGTTTGATGAAATCCTCGGTCTGCAGGAATCCCTGAACAAGTTTAACCACCTCCTCTTCTGGGGAGGTATCGAGAGCTGGATACTGGTTAAACACCTCGACATTGATTTTGACCTCTGGGAACTCTTGTCGATAGTCAGAGGAAATTTCACGGGCGATTTGTTCTATCTGCGTGATAATTTCATTCGAATCATTTTTACGAATATTTCTAATTTCGAACTTGAAACTGCATTCTCTAGGAATAATATTGAGTGCGGTACCGCCTTCTATAGTCCCGACATGGAGGGTGGTGTAAGGGACGCTATAGTGATGGTCATGCTCGTTATGCAATTTCAATTTTTCTTGAATACCGCGAATGGCCTGGATCATCTCGGTTGCCAGATAAATGGCATTTAGTCCCTGGGTCGTCAGCGCTGAGTGCGCCTCAACGCCGCGGCAAGTGCACGACGCCGCAGTCTTACCCTTGTGGGCGATGGCAACCTGCATTCGGGTTGGTTCACCTACGATGCAGAAAGCAGGTTGTAGCGGAGCTGTCTCTAGCATATCGATCATGCGCCGTACCCCGACACAACCGATTTCTTCATCATAAGAAAATGCCAGGTGTATCGGTCTGCTGAGCTTTCTGCTGCTCGCTTTTGGCAACATTGCCAGTACGCTGGCAATAAAACCCTTCATATCCGTTGTCCCTCGCCCGTAAAGCCTTCCACTCTGTAGCGACATCTGGAATGGGTCAACGCTCCAGTTCTGGCCATCTACCGGTACAACATCGGTGTGTCCGGATAACATGATTCCGGACAGATCCTCCGGTCCGAGCTTTGCATGCAGATTTGCTTTGGTTCCTTCTTCATTAAGGATAAGTTCGGACGGAATCTCGAGCGCCTCGAGGTGATCTCTAATGTAGTGAATCAACTCGAGATTGCTGTCTCGGCTCACCGTTGGAAAAGAGATCAGTTTTTCGAGTATCTGTTCGGTGGCAGTGAATGACATAAGCTGCTGGGGCTGGATTAGAAGCGTTTATAATCCAATGATCGCACACTTGGCAATTTAATATGTACAAGAACAAACGAGTCAAAGTCGGGTTTGTTGGGATTGGTCTGATGGGGCGCCCGATGGTGCTGAGGCTGTTGATGGCGAATTACGATGTCAATGTCTGGAATCGCACACAGAGTAAACTGGCTGAAGTATTGAGCGCAGGTGCTATTGAGTGCAGTTCGGTCGCTGACGTGGCGGCTCAGTCGGATGTCATCCTATTTTGTTTAGCGAACGCTAACGCGGTGGAGGGTGTGGCCACCGACGTAGATTTCCTCGAAGCGCTTTCTCCTGAAAAATTGATTGTGGATCTTTCCAGCATCTCTCCTGGAGTGACCGCGAAATTGGCCGACCTCGTACACAGTCAATCAGGTGCAACCTGGGTAGACGCTCCGGTTTCTGGCGGTGTCCCGGGAGCTGAACAGGGAACTCTGGTCATCATGGCAGGCGGAGATCAGGCCGCAATCGATACGGTACGGCCGCTGCTGGCAGCAATTTCTAATAGAGTGACACGAATGGGCCCCGTCGGAGCTGGTCAGACCACCAAACTCTGCAACCAGATCATTGTAGGATGCAATATTGCCGCTATTGCCGAGGCAATTCGTCTAGCTGAGCACACCGGCGTCGATGCCGCTTTGTTACCGGAGGCGCTTGCAGGAGGATTTGCCGACTCATTACCTTTTCAGATATTTGGTAAGCGAATGGCTGCGCATCAGGAGTCGCCTGTCTCGATAAAAATTGCGACCATGCTCAAGGATTTGGCAGGTGCAATTGAGGCATCGGAAAATCAAGGTATCGATGTCACACTAACCATCACGGCGGCAGACATTCTGCAATCCAGGTGTGACGCAGGTGACGACGAACGATGCATCACCTCCCTGGTAGAAACGGAGAACTAGAAAGCGATATATTATTTGGATAGATATGCGGAACGGCAACATGATGTGCTTCATTAATTTCTTCGGGTCATACATACAATGAATCAATCTGATTACAGCAGTTTCGATGGTCTAGGGCTGTCGGCTGGAATCAAAAATGGAGACTTTACGATAGGCGAAATTTTCGAAGCAGCAGTAAACACCATTGAATCGCTGAACCCGATGCTAAATGCAGTGGTCATTAAAAATTATGAAAATGCACGAAGGAGTATCTTGACATCATCGGGGGCACTAATAGGTGTTCCGTTTTTAATTAAAGATGTCAACGTATTTACCCACGATATGCCCACTACTTTTTCCTGTCGATTTTTCGATAATGCTGATCCTCGACCTGATAGCGAGATCGTTAAACGGTGGCGTAGGTCCGGTTTGATCGTTTTAGGCAAATCAAATACCTCTGAATTCGCCGAGGACTATGTTTGTGAGCCGACTTTTCGGGGCGCTACGCTTAATCCCCGGAACAGAAATTTAACAACAGGCGGCAGCAGTGGCGGTGCGGCGTCGGTACCGGTCATAAATGAAGATGATCACATACCCTGTGCCGTGCAGCTTGCCGGACACCTCGGGCAGGATCATCGAATACTGCAACTGTCAGCCTTGATTGAACGATTGAATCCCTGGCAGACTTATCGCCCGCCGATCTGGGCAGGTAATCTCTGATATTTACCAATAATATTGGTTTTCGAAAAACTAGCTAAACTGATTTCGGGGATTTTTTTTCGATTGATTCGATAATTGGCGATACCCATGGTTTGTTGCGCCTGATCTCTTCCGGACTCAACCCAGTAAGCTCATAAGGTAATACCAGCCATTGGTCGGTCTGATTGACGAAATAATCCGGTCGTGGCCTCTCTTCTACGGGCCGGTACCAGGCGGCGGCAACACGCACCGTTTCTGGCATGTTTTGTCGTAGCTTGCGCCGTAGTTTTCGCAGGATCGCCTCAACACTTCGTCCGCTGCTGTAGACGTCGTCTACCAGCAGTAACCGGTGGGTCGCTTCGAGGCGGTTCACAAGGTATTCGAGCCCGTGCACACGAATTCGGTTAGCGTGGCGGATCATGTCTGAATAAGACTGCATGCCATCGTAGGAAGTACGAATTGCGATATGGTCAGTTTCTACACCGAAATACTGCAGACACTCCTGTACCACAATTGCCACTGCGCTCCCGCCGCGCCATATGCCGGCGATAAAGTCAGGTCGAAATCCGGTATCATAAATCTGTTTACCTAAGCGAAATCCGTCAAGCATCAGTTCCTTTTCTTCGATATATTTTTTTGATGGGATTTCTGACGCGTCCATACTATAAAATTGTAGCATGACTCATATGGAAAACCGATGAATGACAAACTCTACTTAGAGGCTCCCGATCTGCTTGAGGATGCATTTCGATTAGGCACCATGGTCCTGAAAAGTGGATATCAACCCGATTACATTGTCGCAATATGGCGTGGTGGTGCACCGATTGGAATTGCCGTACAGGAGCTGCTGGCCTGGGCAGGAGTCAAGACTGACCATATTGCGATACGTACTTCTTCCTACGCGCGCAGCGTCGATCAACGAGGACACAATGTCCGCATCCATGGACTGCGATATCTGGTAGAAAGAATCAACGCAGATGACAAACTGTTACTGGTGGATGACGTCTATGACACCGGATTAACCATGAAGGCGATCATTGATAAACTTCGGCGTAAGGCACGACTCAATGCACCGGAAGATATCCGTATTGCGGTTCCCTGGTATAAACCAGACCGCAAGCTTGTGGATCGCACTCCAGATTATTATCTGCATGAAACTGATCAGTGGATTAAGTTTCCGCACTCTCTGGAAGGACTCACTGAGGCGGAAATCAAGACCAACCGGCCTGAAATATGGGAGGCTCTGCATTCTTGATCTCGTCTAAATTATTCAAATCGCGGTCGGTTGAGATACCGCCAATAGTGAAATGTCACGATTAATCATTAGTGCAAACAACATATATGGTTAGTCGTAAATACTGTCAGATCACGATGCTGGGTATAGCGCAATCTACAAAGCTGCATGATCAAAGTTACGCTTATAATTGACAATATCTCGGAGGCATTAATGCTCACAGTCTACAGCCCAGATCACGAACTTCGAAACGCAAAAACCGAGCTATATGGCGGTCAGCTGGTGCCCCCTTTTGAGTGTCCAGAGCGGGTGCAGTATGTTCTCGACAGAGTAAACGAAGTCGGACTCGGAGAAGTCATTGCACCGGAAGATTTCAGTATCGATCCGATCTATCGTATTCACGACCCTGGTTTTATTGAGTTCCTGCAAGGCTGCTGGGCCGAGTGGCAAGCTGAAGGTTTTAAGGGTGAGGCGATACCTACTGTAATACCTACTCGCGGGATGCAGCAACGAATCCCGAATCATATTGAGGGCAAGCTTGGCTACTATGCCATGGCTATTGAGACATCAATCAGCGAAGGGACCTGGCCCGCGGCCAGGGCCAGTGCGAATGTTGCATTAACTGCCCAGTCGCGGGTTAAACAAAGTCAGGATGCTGCCTTTGCGCTATGCAGACCACCGGGGCATCATGCTGCCGGCGACCTTTTTGGCGGTTACTGCTTTATTAATAACGCGGCGGTCAGCGCTCAGGCCTTTATCGATCAAGGGGCCAGGCGGGTTGCCATTCTGGATGTGGATTTTCATCATGGTAACGGTACCCAATCTATTTTTTATGATCGCGAAGACGTGATGTTTTTATCACTGCATGGTGATCCAAAAGAAGCTTTCCCCCACTTTCTTGGATACAACGACGAACTGGGTGCGGGAAATGGTGAAGGATTCAATTACAATTATCCTCTTGGGCCGAATACCGGATACGATGTTTGGGCAAGGGCGCTTGAACATGCCTGCAATAAGATTACCAACTATGCTCCTGATGCACTGGTCGTTTCCCTGGGAGTAGATACTTTCGAGCATGATCCAATTTCGTTCTTTAAACTTACCAGTGATGACTTTAAACGCTATGGAGTCTTGATTGCCAAACTTAATTTACCGACTCTGTTTGTAATGGAAGGCGGTTATGCGGTGGAGGAAATTGGGCTCAATACAGTCAATGTTCTGAGCGGATTTGAGAATCGCTGATTAGGTGACTCGAATATGAACAAGCCGTTAGAAACAACTTCTGTTATGGACGATATTGACAATGCGCTGGCGGCGGCAAGGCAGAAGTACATCGAATCACATCCGGCTTCCCGTGATGCCCATAATGCTGCCCAAAAATTTATGCCTGGCGGCAATACAAGAACCGTTTTGTATCATGATCCGTTTCCGCTTCGCGTTGTAAAAGGCAGCAATTCCAAACTTACGGATGCAGATGGTCATGAATTCTTGAATCTTCTCGGTGAGTATACCGCGGGATTGTTTGGTCACAATCATCCTGAGATTAGAAAGGCAATCGATCAGGCATTAGATCAAGGGATTAATCTGAGCGCTCACAATTTGCATGAAATAAGGTTAGCCGATCTGGTGTGTCAGCGTTTTCCTTCTATTGAACGGGTAAGGTTTACCAATTCCGGTACTGAAGCAAATCTGATGGCTATCTCTACCGCGCGTTATGTCAGTGGTCGAAGCAAGGTGATGGTATTTGACGGAGGGTATCATGGCGGACTGCTCTACTTTGGTAACGGTGGTATCCCGATCAATGCCCCATTCGATTATCTGCTAGGCAGTTACAACGATATTGAAACCACGCGAGCGTTGATTAGGAGCAACCAGGACGATCTTGCCTGTATTTTAGTTGAACCGATGATGGGATCTGCCGGATGTATTCCCGGCAAAGTTGAATTTCTAGAGATGTTACGCAGCGAAGCAGATCGATGTGAGGCAATTGTGATTTTTGATGAAGTCATGACTTCGCGTCTGTCCGGCGGTGGCGCTCAAAAATTATTCGATGTCATGCCCGATATGACTACATTAGGTAAGTATATTGGTGGCGGTATGTCATTTGGCGCCTTTGGAGGGCGCTCGGACATCATGGAAATATTCAATCCGGAAAGCCAACCCGGAATCCCGCACGCAGGCACCTTCAATAACAACAGTCTCAGCATGGCGGCTGGCTGCGCTGCGATGGGTAGAGTGTTTACACCTGAACTGGCAGATGCCCTGCACCATCGCGGTGAAGATCTGCGTAACGAATTAAACCGAATCGCGAATAAGATGCAGGTCTCCCTCCAATTTACCGGCATTGGTTCGCTAATGAATCTGCACGCTACAGCCGAGTCGATTAACTGCCCAGCTGATCTTAAATCGAGTGATCCAAGGATAAAGCAGCTGGTGTTTTTTGATTTGCTGGAATCCGGCTATTACATCGCACCCCGTGGATTTATTGCGTTGATGTTGAGTATTACCGATCAAGATTTACAGGGCTTCTGCAACGCGTTTGAACAGGTAATCAGCAAACGCAAACCTGTGCTCGAAACCTGATTTTCGAGATCGCGGTCAGGACGTGCCAACCGCTCCTTGTTGCACAAGCCGCTCGATCTCTTGCCGGTCTAATCCTAAAATCGATTCGAGCACCGTTCTGGTATCGGCACCATGGAGCGGGGCGGCGTTACGGTATTCGACCTTGGATTGCGAGAAATTGAGCGGATTTGCAATCCCAGATATTTTTCCTGAAAGCGGATGATCCAGCTCAATCTGCATTCCCCGGGCTTTGATTTGCGGCATACCGAGCGCTTCCGCAATGTTATTGATGGCCGACGCGGGCACGCCCTGTTTGGGTAGTTGCTCCAGCCAGTAGTGCGCGGGCTGCTTTTCCAGTTCGCGTTGCAGCAGAACCTCCAGTGCTGTTCGATTTACATTGCGTTTAGGATTGGTTCGGAATCGTTCATCCTCCGCCAATTCGGGTAAGCCGATAAATTCACACAAGGCCGCGAACTGAGTGTCATTTCCAACCGCGATGATGATATCGCCATCACTGGTTGTGAACGGCTGGTAAGGGGCAAGATTCGGATGCCATTTGCCGGTTCTCTTGGGCAAGACGCCCCCTGTCAGGTAGTTAGAGGCCTGATTGGCCAGCCATCCCACTTGTGTGTCTAGCAAAGCCAGATCAATGTACTGTCCCTGGCCAGTCAGGTGCCTGTGATGCAGTGCAGAGAGAATACCTACTGCAGCGTAGAGGCCGGTAGTGAGATCTGAAATCGCAACGCCAACGCGCTGCGGACCGGCTCCTGGCTCACCATCAGGTTGCCCGGTAATACTCATCAGGCCCCCAAGCCCTTGAATCAAATAGTCATAACCAGGTTGGTTTGCCATAGGCCCGGTCTGACCGAAGCCGGTAATCGACACATAAATAAGGCCAGGGTTCTCGAGTTTAAGTGAATCGTAGTCGAGCCCGAACTTTTTCAGTCCACCGACCTTGAAATTTTCAATCAGTACATCGCTTTTCGAAATCAGCTTTTGCAGTACATTGCGCCCTGCTCCCGATTTAATATCCAGTGCTAACGAAGCTTTATTGCGATTCGTCGACAGATAGTAGGACGATTCCCCGGTCGGATTTCCATTTTGGTCCCTGAGCCAGGGAGGCCCCCACTGTCGAGTATCATCGCCTCGCTCCGGACGCTCAACTTTAATGACTTCGGCGCCCAGATCACCGAGTAATTGTGTACACCACGGTCCAGCCAAGATGCGGGACATATCAATGACCCGCAAACCGGCCAGAGGAGCTGACATCTCAGATCCGCTCAAATAGTGCAGCTATACCCTGTCCACCACCGATGCACATGGTGACCACTGCAAGTTTGCCTTGGCTGCGCTCCAATTCTGAAATCGCCTTTTCGGTGATAATTGCGCCGGTTGCGCCAATAGGGTGACCTAAAGCAATACCGCTGCCGTTGGGGTTTAGTTTGTCCTCAGGAATCTCCAGATCACGGGCAACGGCAATAGCTTGTGCGGCAAACGCCTCGTTCACCTCCCAGACATCCACATCGCCAACTGACACGTCAGTGTTCTCAAGCAAATTGCGAACAGCGGGAACCGGGCCGATCCCCATGTACTTAGGCTCTACTCCCGCATATGCATACTTCACCAGTCGTGCGCGAGGTTTGACGCCTTTTTCTTCACAGGTCTTTGCGTCCATCAGCACCACTGCCGCAGCACCATCATTAATGCCTGATGCGTTTCCTGCGGTAACGGTTCCGTCTTTTTTGAATACTGTTCGCAGTTTTGACATGTCCTCGAGCGAAACGTCGAAACGAACGTGCTCATCCTGATCGAATATCGTCGTACCTTTGCGGGATTTGAGCTCAATTGGCACTATCTGATCTTTAAAGTGACCGCTTTCGATGGCATTTTGAGCGCGCTGATGACTTTGCACCGCGAGGGCGTCCTGGTCTTCACGGGTGACGCCCCACTTTTCGGCAATATTTTCCGCGGTGACACCCATATGGTATTGTTCCATCGGGCAATTCAGCGCGGCCAGCATCATATCAATCATACTGGCATCGCCCATGCGGTTACCAAATCGCGCGCCGGTTGCGATATAGCTGGCACGACTCATGGACTCCACACCGCCACCAATCGCGGTATCACATAGCCCGAGTTGAATCTGTTGCGCTGCCGTAACGATTGCTTGTAAACCGCTGCCACATAATCGATTTACCGTGACCGCGGGAGTGTGATGGTGAAGTCCACCATTGAGTGCCGCAACCCTGGAAATATACATGTCCTGCGCTTCGGTGTGGATAACATTACCTATCGCACAATGGCCAACTGACTCTGCACTAATACCTGCTCGATTCACTGCTTCGCGTATCACCGTTGCAGCCAGATCTCCCGGTCTCTGGTCTTTTAGACTGCCGCCAAAATCTCCCACCGCGGTCCTTACACCGCTCACTACATATACATCATTGATACTCATCATTATCTCCGTTAGTTTTCAGTAAGTTCAGGAAGGTCTCGGTAATATTCAAGAGCTTCGGGATTTGCCAGGGCGTCGGTGTTCTTGACCGGATCCCCGTGCACGATATTTCTTACAGCCAATTCTACAATCTTGCCGCTCAGTGTTCGAGGGATGTCTGGCACTGCAATTATTTTCCGCGGAACGTGACGCGATGTGGTGTTTTGCCGAATCACCTGTTTTATTTTTGACTGCAGAGCGTCGTCCAAAGTAATTCCATCACGCAACATGACAAACAATACAATGCGAACATCGTTAGCCCAGATCTGTCCAATACAGAGACTTTCCAGCACCTCATCCAGCTTTTCGACCTGACGGTAAATCTCCGCGGTACCAATTCTTACTCCACCCGGATTCAACACTGCGTCGGACCGTCCGTAGATGACAATACCGTCATGAGCGGTGATTTCCGCGTAGTCACCCTGGGCCCAGACTCCAGCAAAACGCGAAAAGTAGGCATCAACATAACGGCTGTCATCGGGTTCGCCCCAGAACCCAATGGGCATGGATGGAAACGGTTTAGTGCATACCAGTTCCCCCCTCTGTTCCTTGACCGGTTTGCCATCGATATACACATCCACCGCCATGCCTAGGCCGCGACACTGAATTTCGCCACGCCTAACTGGCCGCACTGGACAACCAAGAACGAAGCAAGAAACGATGTCAGTCCCCCCGGAAATAGAAGATAGCATGACATCCTGTTTCACATGCTGGTATACATAATCGAAGCTCTCTGGGGCCAGAGGTGATCCGGTGGAGAGAATAGCGCGCATTGCGGATAGGTCGTATTCTTCACCTGGTTTAAGCGACGCCTTGGCGCAAGCCGCGAGATAACGGGCACTGGTTCCAAATACGGTAACCCCGACACGGCCTGCCAACTCCCATAGACTTCTGCGTCGCGGGAAAAATGGCGAACCATCAAACAGCACTAGTGTGCAACCACTGGCAAGCCCGCTTACCAGCCAATTCCACATCATCCAGCCACAGGTTGTAAAGTAGAATAATTTGTCGTCCCTCTTTATATCGCAGTGCAACTGGTGTTCTTTTAAATGTTGCAGCAACGTGCCGCCTGCTCCGTGGACAATACATTTGGGTGCACCAGTGGTGCCCGAGGAGTAGAGAATATATAGCGGGTGGTCGAACGGAAGTTGAGCGAACTCGAGATCTCCTTCAGCATCAGCGGATTCGTCCAACAGCATTGCGCCACGAATCGAAGAAATATCCGGGGAGGTTTCAATAAAAGGTACGACCACAACCGCTTCTAGAGTTTCGAGTTGACCCGCTACGGTTGCCACTCCCTCAAGGACATTATATACCCGCCCGTTATATTGATAGGCGTCAATGGCATACAAGACCTTTGGCTCAATCTGTGAGAAGCGTTCAAGTACACCTTTGGTCCCGAAATCCGGGGAGCATGATGACCAGATTGCGCCTAGGCTGGTTGTCGCCAACATCGCAAAAATAGTCTGTGGCAGATTCGACATGTAAGCGGCGACACGATCACCTTGGCCCACGCCGAGGCCACGCAATAGATTGTAATGACGCACAACCTCGCGATATACCTCGGCGTAAGTGTAGTTTCGGCGAGTACCATTCTCCCCTTCGAACACTATCGCCGGGTGCTGGTCGCGAAAGCGCAGCAGGTTTTCAGCGAAATTCAGACGAGCGCCTGAAAACCATTTGGCCCCCGGCATGGCTTTCGGGTTTTCAAGCACGGTATCCCAACTACGGCTGTGAACGACCTCAGACTGCTTCCATACTTCACTCCAGAATTCTTCAGATGACTCGACACTCCATTGATACAGTGAGTCATAGTCATTTTCTACATTATATTTGTCATCTAAATTATTAATATATTTAGATATATTGGAATTTTCTATTTTTTTAGTATTTGGACGCCACAGTTCCTCGCCAATATCATTCTGGTTGTATTCAGTCACGTGCAGGCAGTCTTATCTAGGGTAGTTTTAGCTCGCGAGTTTATCGCAAAAAAAGACAAAATCTTGTTGGAACTTTTGCCGGATCCCGAACTTCGTCATGCCGGGCTTTGATCCGGAGTCTCCAGCGGATACTTCAGTACTGCTTCTCTGGTACGTTGACCACTAATCCTTCCAGCGCATCGGAGATTTTTATCTGACAGCTAAGCCTGCTGAAGTCATCGACATCTTCGGCGAAATCGAGCATCTCGCGTTCAAGATCATCCATTTCAGGTAGTTTGTCGATCCATTCGGGGGCGACGTGGACGTGACAGGTTGCACAACTGCAGGCCCCACCGCACTCTGCAAGAATACCCTCAAAATCATGACGCACGGCGACTATCATTACGCTGTCACCATTATTGGCGTCGACAGAATGAACGCTGCCATCGTGCAGCACGTAGTTAATGGTTGTCATAGGTACTGAAACGGTTTGAGGTCAGCAAAGAGGGGCGGATTATTACACATCGCTGTGCAGACACAATAATCTTGGAAAGATATCAGGGATACAGCGGCTGCAGGTTACTGCGCACAATTGATTCAGTGTTGTTGTCTGGACGGAATGATGAAAACAGCTTCCACAGTCCTTCTCCCTGCCATCCGCTACCGCCGTTGCGGCTGGAGTAAAGCTCCAGGTCCAGATTTAGAATTTCTCGAGCCAGCTCCGGTTTTTCTGTTCGAGTGGCTATCTGCTCCAGCGTGAGTGCGGATCCATAAGCGTCGCGGCCCCATCCAATTAGTGCCGCTCGAGCGTTGACTGGATCATTGACGCGACAAGCAGCTTGAAGGCGCCGCCGCCATTCGCTGTTACTGGATGTGGGCGGGACAGGGCCGGAATCTCTTCTAGTCTTTTTCCGCAGCTTAATAAGGAACATAATAGCGACTGAAATCAGCCATAATCCCAAAGATCCCAGCGCCAGCCATTTCCAGATCCGAGATTGTGCAGGCCTGTCGCCCGATGCGGCTTGTATTGACGAAACTGCAGAGTCTGAGACAGTTGACTCGTCTTCCATTTTTCCTGAACTGACAGATGCGGCTGCCTCTTTAACCAGAATCTTTCGTTGTGGCAGCCTTGCGGTTTCAACACTGTCGGTTTCAGTATTCCACCATGTGACTATTAGTTCCGGTAAGGTTAGTCCGCCGGATCGATTTGGGATGACAGCAATGCTCTTAAGCTGAATGCCGATCACATCCTCACCATTATCTTGCGTTTCCAGTACCCCCTGATCTGGATAGAAACGCAGACCAGGAGTTTCTGGAATGATTATTTCGGGCAGTTGCTCAGCTGTGAGTCCTAGTGACTGGAGTTGTATTTTTAACGTGACCGGTTGCCCTACTTCAAACTCATCCGATTGTTGTCCGACTTGCTCAATTTGGACTTTTTTTGCCGGCAACCATGGGCCACCAGATGGCATTGGGGCCGGCGGTTTGACGGTGACCTGAACCGCAGATGAGCTCGCGCGAATCCGCTTGCCCTGATTAAACAAGGAATTGAACATTTGCTGGTTATTTTGCCCCGTGTCTTCCGCGATTCCTTGAAACTGAAAAGCAGGAATTTCGAGTACGCCGCTTTGCTGCGGAAAAACAGCATAACGGCGCTCAAAAACACTGTAGGTTATATCTGCTCGGCGCGTCTCATATCGGACGTCCTGTCCAATCCGACGGACAACGGCACCGTTGGGTTCCGGATCGGACAAAGAGCCGTCCAGTAGTCGGGTTCGCAGAAACAGCTTTACCGTCAGCAGAAGCTGTTGTTGGACATATATTGAATCCGCATCCGCTTCAACCTCTAAAAACACTTCCGCGCCGGAGCTGGCCGACGTGGCCTCAGGCAAGACAGTTAAACGTAAACGGCGAGATTGCTCTACACCGACCACAATGGGTTCGAGACCAAATGACCCTGCCGACTTAGGCTCGAGCTCGATGGTCCAACGTCGGGTGACGGATTGCGCGCCGTTAACGATGGAAATATTCTGACCGCTGGAGCGTCCCAGGATATTAAAGTGTTGCTCCAGAACAGATAGATCTGGTTGTGATTCCCCAGCGCTATCACTCTCGATCACTAGCCTTACCGTTTCGTTTATACGAATTTCCTCGCGCTCGAGCCTGGCGCTGATTTCAGCGTAAGAAGATAAGGTCCAAACACTGAGCACTATTATTACAACGACCCGAAACATAGCTACCACCGCTGTGTCTCCTGCGTCTGTTCTGGTCTCAAGCTGTACTGATAACGAAATTTTCTTCTTAACAGCCCGCCGGGATCGTCAGGGACCTGTTTGAGCCACTGCTCCAAAGCCTGTTGGGTCTCATCCATGGGGGTCATTTCTCCTTCCGCATCAGCCTGAGTGCCTTCTGTTTCAGGATTTGGTTTTGAATTCACTTGTTCTTCCTGCTGATTATCCAGGCGCTGTTCTGGGCCGCGACCTGAGGCTTGGTCTTGGTTAGGAGAACTCTGAGAGGCGTTTTGAGACTCAGGAGGTCTAGTTGGTTCTGATTCATCATCGAGGCCGCCCTCAGATCCTGAATTGTCGCCACCTTCCTTTTCTTCTTGTTGTTCCTGACCACTCTTATTTTGATCAGATTGTTGTTGTTCTGGTGCCGACTGCTGTTGCTGCTGATTGAGTAACTGTTCGACAATATCGCGGTTAAACTTTGCATCCTCCATGTCTGGTTGCAATGAAAGAGCTTGATCATAGGCAGTCATAGACCGTCTTAAGTCTCCCGCCTTGGCCAGCGCGTTGGCTCGATTGTAATGAGCGCTAGCCGTATCGAGCGTTTCAAATAATTCAGCTGATTTGCTGTGGTCACCCTGGCGGTAAGCTGCCGCACCGCGCCAGTCCGGAGTAGCGCGTTCCGGCACCAGTTCTGGGTTTTGTTTCGTGAGCGCCGCCGCAGCTTGCTGGTTGGGGCGAACCCAAAGGTCGTTCCAGGTAAACGCATAGGCTGCTTGATCAGGTAGGTACAACAGTAGTGTGACGCAGATGATCCAGCCTCGTCGGAAACTGAAGGCACTGAACAATAATAATGGGAACAGCAGCCATATGCCTTTATCGATCCATATATCACTCATCAGATCGGTCTGCTCGCCAGCCTTGAAATCTATGTTCAAAGATGGGATTTGGTTATCGTTAAAAAAACGGATGTCACTGTCGTCCGCGCTCAACGGTCGATAGCTACCGGCTCCGGTCGAGGCCAGTCTTTTAAGCGCAGCGTGATCAACTCCAGGAATCACAATACTGCCGGAGGCATCCTTCAACAATCCGCCATTTTTTAGCGGTATTGGCGCACCTTGAGCAGTTCCGATCGCCAGAACACTGACGTGATGTCCGTTAGCTGCAAGAGCTGAAGCAATTTTTTCGCTGGAGCTGTTCACACCATCTGTCAATAATATGATCTCTACTTTTGAAACGCCCGCATTGTCTATCAGTTCGCTGGCGAGTTTAAGTGCTTTGTCGGCGCGACTTCCCTGTACGGGAACCGTTTGCGTGCCTAGTGCAGGAACTAAGTTAATTAATGTTTTACTGTCATCAGTGAATGGTGACACCACAAACGCATCGCCCGCGAATACAATGAGTGATTGCTGACGGTTAGCAGCGCCTGAGATCAGGTCTGTTAGCTTAAAGCGAGCGCGCTGTAATCTCGAAGGTGCAATATCTTTACTGTCCATGGATTGCGAAAGATCAAAAATCAGAATTCGGCTTTGCAACTTATTAAACACTGGGCGAGGTTGTTGCTCCCAGGTTGGTCCCGCCAGCGCGACAACAGCAATCAACCATAGTACGCATAATCCGGCAAGTGGAATCCACTGCTTCCCTGCACCAGTACCTACCAGTAAAGCCCGCAGCAGCGCAGGATCGCATTGACCCTCCCATTGCGTGCTTAGGCTGAATCGGCGCCAAAACAACCACAGTAATACCGCACAAATCGGAATCAAGAACAGCCATGCAGGCCGGAGAAAATGCATCTGACCAATCAAATTCATGATTCTCTTAATTCGTCGGTCCTGCCGCCATCTGGGGACCACCTGACCAGAGCAGGCAAATAACCCGGGATAATTAACACCAGGACCCATAGAAAACTGATCAAAAAGGCGGTCGATAGCGGCCAGTGGAATAGCTCGGTCACAGGACGTAAGTGGCTGATTTCTTCTTCTACTGGCTCAAGCTGGTCAATTAAGGCATAAATTTGATCCAGCGATTCAGCGTCCGTAGCACGAAAATAGCGGCCCCCCGTGGCGTTGGCGACCTGCTTGAGGGTCGTTTCATCAAGGTCACTGCGCTGACGAAAAAAACCACTTCCAAGAGCGCCTTGAAGACCTTGTCCGTCGTGCCCTACGCCAATGGTATGAATTCGTAATCCTCCAAGCCTTGCTAATTGCGCCGCTTGCAGTGGTTCGACCACTCCAGCCGTATTGGTTCCGTCGGTGAGAAGAACCAAAACCTTTTCTTCCCCTTCACGATCTTGTAAACGCTTCATCGCGAGTCCGATGGCGTCTCCGATCGCGGTTTTCTCGCCAGCGATTCCAATTGCGGACTCTTGCAATAACTGGTTTACGGTTTTCCGATCGAGACTTAAAGGAGCCTGCAAATACGCCCGGGTTCCGAAAAGAACTAAACCTATACGATCCCCAGTTCGGCGTTCAATAAATTTACCAGCAACTCGCTTTACCGCTGTCAATCGATCTTCAGGCCTACCCCTATGAAGCATATCTACTGCCTTCATACTGCCCGAAACATCCACCGCAAGCATTAAATCTCGGCCACTAACCGGCAAATCAGTGTGGTCTCCGAGCCATTGAGGGCGGGCGCTGGCAACGATCAACAGCAGCCAACAAATGCTCAACAGCATCAGCCTGAACCACCTCCCGCTAGCCGTAGATTCGCTCTGTAAGACGCGAACCCGCTGGTAAAATGGCACTCGTAAGGCTGCGCCAGTGGAACTCGCCCGGGGAACCAGCCAGTAGACTAAACCAGAGAGAGGTACCAGCAGAAATGCCAACGGAAATGCAAACTGAAACATGCTTAGTGAATCCGATGCTTGGTCGGTGATTTCTTGGCCCAATTAATAAGGGTCTGCTTGAGCTCGTTCAATTCATCAGTAGATTGCGAACGATAAGGTCCTTCAGCAAGTAATTTTCCAGGCCCCAGGGTGAAGTCTTTTGATTGAGATACCTGATCTAGAAAGCCAAGCCACTCGTCGCCTGTCAGTCTGGCAACATTTGGTCGGCCGTATCGAGTCACCGCGAAGCGACGAACCAGTCTCGACATTCTTATTAGTGCGTCTCGGGCTTTCTCCGGATCAGTGCTAAGGTTCACCCTTTCAAGTTGTGTCACCAATTCGCGCGACGGTAATGTCAACCTTCTTCTCGCCGTGATTACTCGAATCAGAAACAGGACACCTGCAATGAGGAGTAATCCTAGTATCCACCAGCCGGGCGCAGGCGGCCACCAGGAAGGATCAGCTGGCAGATGGATATCCCGCAGGGCATCAAGCGGATTTGCTGTTGGATTCATGTGCGACCCGCTTTTGGCTTGCGCCCAAACGCCAGGGCCAGGGTGGCGCCAATATTGTCGCCATTCAGCAGTTGCACCAAGGGAATATTAAATTCAGATAACAACGCTTGTACTGACTTGTTACGTGCATTGACTAAGTGTTGATAGCGATTTCGGCTTTGCGAACCAGTCGCATCCATCAAAGTTTTGTTCTGACCATCAGTAATAAGATACTGACCGGGTTTTGGTGGAGAACACTCCAGTGGATCCAGCACCTGGCACGCTACCAGATCATTGTGTCGCACCAGCCTCGAGAGATAGCGACGACTTTCTTCATCTTGTTGATAAAAGTCGCTAAATATCAAGACCAGACTGCCGGGATGCACTACCCTCACCGCATGCATGAGAGCACGATTTAGCAATGCCTGCTGTGGCTCGTTCGTTTTAATAATCTCAGGCTGAAGAGTGGCTTCGGAAACAGCGCTGAGCAGTCTTAAAACGCCGCGCCTGCCGGATACCGGCTTCGAGTCAACGACACGACTTGAAGTGACGACAACCCCTCCAATTCGGTCGCCACTAGCAATCACTGACCAGGCTACGTATGCTGCAGCCCGCGCTGCGGTAACGGATTTGAAGGCGCCCCTGGTGCCGAAAAACATACTTGGACTGAAGTCCAGTACAAGAAATACAGGACGCTCGCGCTCCTCGGTGTACAGTTTAGTATGAGATTTTCCCGTTCGGGCAGTAACCCGCCAATCGATATGGCGCACATCATCACCAGGCTGATATTCACGGGATTCAGCGAAGTCCATTCCTCTACCTCGAAATCGCGACATGTGGGCTCCCGCAAGTATCGAACGTGCCCCTGCCCGAAGGTCCAACGCAATTCTATGGGCACCGACGCCTAACCTGATCAAACTATCGGTATCCGCAATAATACCGGCTGCAACCTTGGCTTCATCCATTATGAATCGATCACATCAACATCGGTAATTCAAAGACTTTTCTGATAATCAGGGGACCGGCACCAGATCTAGAATGGCATCGATAAAACTATCTGCATCTACACCTTCTGCTTCCGCACTGAAAGAGATAATTAATCGATGTCTGAGAGCGTCATGAAGTACTGCCTGCACATCGTCTGGGGAGACAAAATCTCTACCGGCCAGCCAGGCATGTGCTCGAGCGCAGCGCTCAAGGCTGATACTGCCTCTCGGACTAGCGCCATAATCAATCCACTTTGCCAGTTTTGGATCGTATCGGTCTGGGTGCCTAGTTGCCATTACCAACTGCACGATGTATTCCTCGACTGGTTCGGAAAGAAACAATTCAAGAACTTCGCGCCGCCCAGCATTGACCATTGATTCCCCTAACACTGTTTCGGCGACAGCGCTGCCTGATTCGCCCTTTAGATCAGCCACAGCCTCGTGACGGGCAAGTGTTAAAACCTGGTGCTCAATATCTTCAGCCGGATAGTCAACTTTTACGTGCAGCAGGAATCTATCCATTTGTGCCTCCGGCAGAGGATAAGTTCCTTCTTGCTCAATCGGATTTTGGGTGGCCATAACCATAAAAAGAGCCGGTAAATGGTGCGTTGTTTTACCAACCGTTATTTGTCGTTCTGCCATTGCCTCTAGCAGTGCCGACTGAACTTTTGCTGGCGCCCGGTTTATTTCATCGGCAAGTACGATATTGTGAAAAAGCGGTCCTTTCTGAAATCTAAAATTTGAAGTTTGGGGTTGATAGATATCAGTTCCGGTCAGGTCAGAGGGCAGCAAATCCGGTGTAAATTGGATACGATGAAAATCTGCATCGATAAGCGAAGCCAGTGACTTGACTGCGCGTGTTTTAGCGAGGCCGGGTGCCCCTTCAACTAATAGGTGTCCATCCGCCAATAGTGCCACCAGCAGTCGATCTGTGAGGTGCTTTTGCCCCAGGACCAGCTTATTGAGCGCGAGTGCAGCCTGATTAAATGCAGATTTTACCGCTGACTCGCTCGCGGTTTCAGGTATCAGATTCATGCTCACAATACTCGACGTAATTGTTTAGTTAATTACCCAATCGTAATCTTGGGGCCGGTTCTACCAGTTTTTGCATCACTACAGACGTACATTTATTGAGGCGTTCCGGAACAGAATACCCGTTAACAGAAACCGCGGTTCCTTATATTTTATAGATTCTACCTGTCTAAGCCTGTATGTAATGCCGATAAAATTTTACCTTAAAAGATCTCTTCTATGGACTGCCTAGGTAACTGGATGCCTTTTAAAGTATTTCAATCATCGAGGTTATATTGCCCCGAAGTAAAGCAGCATTATTCCCCTATAAATTTCGCGGTCTTGAAAAAATTACACAGACAACAAACTGTCTGCCCAGCTTTCTAAATCACTAAGAATGCCTTCGACACGCTTCTGGCCAAGGTGCATCTCGCGTAGTTTGTCAATTCGTTCAAAGTAACTCTCAAGGCCAATAGCAGGGTCATGTAATCGTGCCGTGCAATGTATTTTCCAGCGTTCGGCCTCCTCCGAATTCAGTGATTGCGGCCAGTTACGGGCGCGGTAGCGAAAAAGAAGCTCTGGTAGCCTTGAATCGTTGAACATAAATTCGGCCGTTGCAATTTCGTCTGGATTTGAGTTATGGACGCGCTGAATTTGCTTCTTATCATGGTCGGTAAAGAATCCGGAATAAAGCGCTTGATCTACGTCATCTTTTAATTCAAATTCCCTGGAAGAATATGCCTGTTCGACGCGCTCCGCAAAGGTTGTTGCGGTTAAAATTTTTTCACGATGGCGTGCGCATAAATCTAAATCAAGATTGATCCGCGCCAGCCCCCTGTCATTAATTGTATTGATCGGGGCAATTGCTGGGCAATGGTTGATCTTTAGTGACTTAACCGGCAGCCTGCTATCGGATTCAGATAATTCCTTAACCGGTGTAAATAATCTGTGATAGAGCGCTTCGCTGTCGAGGTCGAGAAACTCCTCAGGATCGTAACGTAGATCATAGACCAGCACACTGGATTTGTTGCGAGACTCGTAAATTAGCGGCATCACCAAAGATGTACAGCCGTTAGACGATGGGTACATTCTTGTCGTATGTACAATGGGCTTACCTGAGCGCACATCAATCTGTTGGGCGACTTTGTGCTTGTTTCTGAGCGTGAATAACCAATCAAATAGTTTTGGTTGCGCAGAGCGCAGGAGTTTGGCGAATTCTATCGTTGCGTAAACATCGGAAAGAGCATCGTGCGCGGAATCGTGACTGATACCGTTGGCGGCGGCAAGATTCTCAAGCTTGAAACTCGGAACTCCTGTGTCATTGCGAGGCCACTCGACGCCGTCAGGACGAAGTGCGAATGTCATCCTGGCCAGATCTATAATGTCCCAGCGTGAGCAATCGTATTGATACTCCCGGGCGTATGGATCAAAAAAATTCCTGTACAAAGTGTAGCGAGTGACCTCATCGTCAAAGCGTATCGAATTGAATCCCGCCCCACAGGTGCCTGGCAGCGCGAGTTGTTGGTGAATTTTTGCAATAAATTCGGCTTCCACAACCCCATTCACCGAGGCTATCTGTGGAGTGATTCCAGTGACCAGACAAGCATCGGGGGTAGGTAAAACATCTGGAGCTGGCTTGCAGTAGATAACAAGTGGGTCGCTAATAGCTTGCAGCTGGTCGTCTGTCCGAATCCCAGCAAACTGCGCCGGCCTATCCCACGATGGATTTATTCCAAATGTTTCGTAGTCGTGCCAGAAAAACGTATGCTGCGACATCGGGGTTAATACCCGATGTCGCCGTAGAGTTGCAAAGTGATCACTGCCGGTTCGGTATTGATTAACAACTGGCAGTATATTTTATCGACGAGTTGGACAGAAATCCTGTCTGCGACAGTTTCTAGTGACCGTATTCCCGATAGCTGAAGGAGAATGAACTATAACTATCGGAGTGTCTGCCATGGGATCCTCGATACCCATGACCACCGTGTCTTCGCGGACGATAACCATGCCCATCTCCGCGATGTCCACCACCATGTCCACGATAGCCATAGCTGTGGTTTCGGTGGCCATATCCGTGACCATAGCTGCCTCTGCGGCCATGTCCATAGCGGGAATTTCCTCTATGGCCGTATCCATGACCATAGTTGCCTCTGTGTCCATCTCTGTAGCCGTGTCTGTACCCGCCTCTATATCCATGTCCATAGTATCGTCGGGCTGGCCATTTTGGCCCGTATCTATGGCCGCCATAGTTATGGCCATAACCGTGACGCTGATATCCGCCATCTGGAAAGATGTATCCGAGGTCAATCGAAAAGTTATAATACGATTTGCCCGCATACACCGGCTGCGCTAAACCAAGCGAAGCAATAAAAATCAGCAGAGAAGAAATCATTATTTTTTTCATAACGCGGCCTCCGCCAGTTAGTCAATAGTTTAAAACTTTATAAACTGAATATTATCAACAGGTTCTGAACCCTGCCTGAACTCAAACTGAACGAGGTCAGGAACGTACAAAAAGTTGTACGTCGTCAAAATTTTCAAAGAGTCTGGAGACAACCTCGAGATTTCTGGCTTGCCTTCCGAGATCCCCCGTATTCAGATGAACTTTCCTGTCGTTAGGATCCGCTAGCTGTACGCCGCCAGATAAATTTGTTGCTCCATAGCCGTAAGGATTCGCGAGTAACGATCATGCCCCTTTCTCCAAGTAAATCTTTAATATCCTGATAACTCAGACCGAACCTATAGTACAGCCAGACTGCGTATTGGATGATTTCCGGTGGAATCTATGGCCTTTGTAAGGATTGTTTCGACTATTCAGTCTTCATTAGCCAGGCGAGCCACAATTAAAGACGCGCATATTTGGCCGCAGCTTGGTCACGCCGGAGCACTTTCGCACCCGCCAATCAGTCAGCCAAAGGGGCCGTCTGCCTTTAATGTCGAGGGCCTTATCTGTTTGCCAGCCAGCCCGAGGCGATGGGCAAGGTATTGGGTATCGTTTACCGGGCTATCGAGACCCATTTGATCAATCAGGCTGGACAGACCCGAAACACGGGCATCACAGGTGCAGTGACCCTGATCCAACGCTTTGGCAGTGCATTGAATCTGAATGTTCACTTTCATGTGTTGTTCCTCGACGGCGTCTACGTCACGGACCATCAGCCACTGGTATTTCGCAGTATTAAAGCACCCACCCCCGAGGCGTTGGATCGACTGGTTCAAACGATCAGTCACCGTATCGGCAAGTATCTTGAACGGGCTGGCCTGTTGGTTCGGGATGTTGAGAACAGCCACCTGCAGTTGGATGCGGTGGATGACTCTGCCATGGCCGATTTGCTGGGTCATTCCATTACGTACCGCATCGCCTTTGGTCCCCAGGCGGGTCGTAAAGCCTTCACTTTGCAAACCTTACCGGCTCGGGAGGAAGACAACAACAATCCCAGGCTCGCCAAGGCAAACGGATTCTCGTTGCATGCCGGGGTCGCAGCTCAGGCCCACCAACGCCTTAAACTGGAACGGTTGTGTCGATATATTGCCCGACCGGCCATCTCCACTGAACGTATGGCACTCATCAATCAGGGGAATATTCGTTATACACTGAAAACACCGTATCGAGACAGGACCACACACATTGTATTAGAGCCATTGGACTTTATGGCCAGGCTAGCGGCTCTGGTCCCTAAACCCAGATTCAACTTGACCCGATTCCACGGTGTGTTCGTGCGGGGCGGCCATCCGCCTAATAGTCGGTTACGCAAACAGATCACACCAAAAGCCCGTTGTAAACCAACTGCAGAAAGTGATGACCTAAAGTCACCCGCACAACGACGTGCCGCCATGAGCTGGGCGCAACGCCTCAAACGTGTATTCAATATCGATATACAAATCTGTAATCAGTGTGGCGGTGCCGTGAAGGTTGTTGCCTGTATCGAAGATCCGACAGTAATTAAAAAAATTCTCGAACACCTCGACTACCGCACTGAAGTGGCTGAAACTACGCCCAATCCCGCCCGCGCACCGCCCACGCCAGGCCATCGGGACGGATCCTGACTTCTGTTACGCTGATCGCATGGATGCGGCACCGCCTGGTGCATCGCTAATGGCCTGCTCGTGCCAAATCAACGGAAAATCCAACAGAACTCTCCTTGCCTCTTCTTGCTCGCCTACCCGCCCGCATAAGCCAGGCCAAACAGAGACCCCCTCTCTCCCTGCGCCAAATTTCAGCCACAATACCTCCAATCCAACGACCACGTGCGTGACTTCTCTACATACCTCATAGTGGTCATCCTTCCTATACTCGGCAAAATGGAGATGCTTATAATGTCGAAATCTGTGACTATCATTGATCCAATTCATCCAGGGGAAGTCCTTGAAAGCGAATTTCTTGAACCACTTGGTTTGAGTGCGAATAAGTTTGCGAAACATATTCATGTTCCTGCGAACCGTATCAGCTCGATTATTAATGGCCAGCGCGGCATTACCGGCGACACTGCGTTACGATTGTCTAGAGCATTTAAAACAACGCCTGAGTTTTGGATGAATCTGCAGTCCCACTATGATTTAGAGATCGCAAAGGACACTTTGCGAGATGAGTTAAAACGCATAGAGCAATATGCGGCTTAGTTCGTAGAAATCGGTGTAACCAAAAAAGCACAGCCAGCTGGGAGTTTCAGGGGACAGTTTGGAGTGTACCGATACAGAAAACTGATTTCTTTTCCTTGTTATCCACCACTGCGGAGCAGGCTCGCAGGTTGCACGCGCAATCTTCGTAGCAGGTAGCGCGCACCCAGATACAAACAAACCGTACTCACAACTACGGCGACCACTGCTCCCGGCCAAAGGGCAAATTCTGACTCGAGTTTGAGTCGATAGATCAGCAGCGGCAGAGCCAGTGCAGCGCCGAAAATGAGTGCAAACACCGAAGTGATCACCGCTAGCAGCAGGTATTCCATTTGCAGACTGCGTCGAATCACCTTGAAGCGTGCGCCGAGGACATGAAGTATCGTCGCTTCGTATATCTGGCGCGTACGGTTGGTGGCCATGACGCCAGATAACACCAGCAGGCTGACTACCAGACTGACCAGGGCAATGACGGTCAGGCCGATGCTGGCTTTTCCTAACAGATCTCGCGCAGTGGAGAGTATGGAGGCGGTGCGGACGCTGACGACGTTCGGGGCGACGCGGGCCACGCGCTGTTGTGCCTCTATGGCTGCCAGGTCAGATTGGTAGGCGGCACCGACATAGCGGTGGATAAATGGGTCCAGGGCGCCATCGGAAAAGATGGCTTCAAACCAGAACCGCGTTTGCAGGCCCTTCTGGCGATAGATGCCGGTCAGCTCGGCTTCCAGCAAGCGCGCGTCAATCGAAAAGGTCAGGCGATCACCGACTTCCAACCCCAGTTGATCGGCTTCACGATCCTCCATCACAACTCGGGGTAAGTCTGAAACCTGATCAGACCACCAAACGCCACGCTCCATCGTGACCTGATCGATGTTATTGCCTCGATAGCTTAGCTTGTGCTCATCCCTTGCCTCGTTGCGACGATGTGCTTCAGCACTGTCTCGGAGTGTCTCGCCGTTCACCTGTTGCAATCTGCCGAGCACCAGCGGCGCAATATCGACCCGGGTGCTGTCGTCGCCACCTTCCATTGCCGCGATCACGTTGTCACGTTGATCCTTCGAGATATCGTATAACACCAGGGCCGGGGCCTGATCAGGAATCGTGTCGTTAATCGCCTGAAGCAACGCCGCCACAACCAGTGCACACGCCACCAGCAGGGTCAGTGCCGATCCCAGGGAAAGCAGTGAGGTCAGCAATGGCGAACCCGGTCGGTGCAGGCTGGCCACCGCCAGCCGCAGCGCAAAACGGTTACCCAGTGCTGGATGGTCGTCAAGCCTGAGGCCGAGCTGACGCAGGCCGTATACAATGATCATCAACAGTCCCAGCAAAGCGCTTACCACGATGATAAAGCCGAGACCAAACAGGGGATCTGGCAAAGTCAGTAACACCAGAGCCGCAATCAAAAAACAGCCTCCAAGCGTAGTCAGCCACCAGCCACGCGACGCCGCCCTTGAACTACCGTCGACACCCCGAAACAGCGCGGCGGGGGAAGCCGAAAGGGCGCTGCCGATCGCGGGGATGGCAAAGGTATACGCAGTCAACATTCCAAATATCACCGCTAGCAATATCGGCGCGCCGAGCCCGGAAAGTGTCTGAGCCTGAGCCGATTGAACCGGCAACAGAGCGGTTCCCATAAACACAATACCAAGCCCCGCTATGGCACCCAGAATACACGCTGCACCGGCAAGCAAACCAGTTTGCAGCAAGTAAACCGCAGCCAGGCGGCGGTTGCGCAGACCGAGCGCACGCAATGTCGAGATGGTTGTCAGCTTGCCCTGGAGATAAGCGTACACACTATTAAAGACCCCCAGACCGCCGATAAAGAGGGTACTAAAACCAATAATCAACAGCCCCGAAGCGACCTGGGCCAGGCGATCAGCGATTCGTTCGCTGCGCTCTGCAAAAGTATGTACCTCCCAGTCGGTATCCGGGAAAGCCTGGTAGAAACGGGTCCGCCACGTTTCCGGATCGAGGTCAGTACGCACCCTGTACTCGTAGTCCACTCGGCTGCCCGGCCCAAACAGACCAGCGGACGCCAGCGCATCGGCTGCGATCATCACCGGCGCAGCGCGCCACTCTGCCCGCAAACTTCGATCCGGCTGACTACGGATCAACGCGCGTACCGCCAGGGTCAAATTGCCGATGGTGACCTGGTCACCGATGGCAATATTGAGTCGTTCCGCCAGCACCGGATCCAGCGCGATTCCCCACTGCCCCTGCTGCAAGCCAGTAATCCTATCCAGTGAGTCTGGCGGATCAAGCTGAAGTGATCCATAGAGCGGGTAAAGATGATCCACACTCTGCAGCTCAACCAGCTGCAGGTCGCCTTTCTCGGTGACCATCATGGTATCGAGTTCAGTCAGGAGCGAGACTAATCCATTGTCGTTAATCCAGGTTAACGCCTGTGCCGGGAGCGGGGCTACGGATTCAACCTCAAGATCGCCTCCCATCAATGCCCGTGTATCGGTGAGCAGCGCGCTTTGCACCTGCTGATAGAGACCGCCGGTGGCCGTTACGAGCGTCACACCCAGCGCCAGACAGATGCAAAATACCCACAAATTGCGCCCGCCGGCGCGCAGGTCGCGCCAGGCGAAGCTAACCAGAAACTGCATCGTACTGCTGTTCAACGAGAGTGCCATTGTCCATATAAAGCACGCGATCGCAGCGCCGCGCCATGTCCTGATCGTGGGTGGCCATAATCAGTGTTGCCCCAACATCGGTATGCAGATCAAACAGCAGATCCCCGACTTTATCGCCAGTTTGCTGATCGAGATTACCGGTAGGCTCATCGGCAAGCAGCAGCGCCGGGGCATGCACCAATGCCCGGGCAATCGCAACACGCTGCTGTTCACCTCCCGACAACTGCGAGGGATAGTGTTTTTCACGGTGTCCGAGATCCACTTTTTCAAGTATCTCCCTGGCCCGTTGACGGGCGTCACGCCTTCCGGCAATTTCCAGAGGCAGAGCGACATTGCCCAGAGCGCTCAAGCTTGGTATCAGGTGAAACGACTGGAAAATAATGCCGAGACGATCGCGACGCAAATCTGCCATGGCGTCAACATCCAGCTCGGACAGCTGCACGCCATCCATCAAAATAGCGCCCTCGCTGGCCCGTTCCAGACCGGCTAGCAGTAACAGCAGCGTCGTCTTGCCCGAACCAGACGGGCCCACCACCGCGACACTTTCGCCTTGGCCAATGGTCAGGTCGATGCCGCTTAATACGGTTACCGTGTCTTTTTCCAAGGGATAGCACATGCTGAGCGCTTTCAATTCGATCATTGATTCATTAGTTTTTATGGCAATAGAAAAAACAAATCATCCCTGATCAGGCGGAGTTTCACAATTGTGCCTCAGCCTATCTTTCAACGCGGGTAAAATCGAAATGCAGCTTTCGCCGAACGTGCTGACTGTTGGCACTCTCTAAACAACTTGCAGGGATGGTGAGTTGCGATCGAGAATAGCCCCTTGTCGTGATGTTAAATGACAAACCATACGCCTATTCTAGTCGACCTCGGTGAAAGTTCTGCGAGTATCGGACTATTGATGAAACGAGTCCCAGACCGTTCAACTCGATTTGTTGAGCGTCCGGAAGGGAGGACAGGATCACATGGGCTCGGGATCACCGGAACGAAAATTTGGCGTCGAAAGTTTGGACAGTTTGGGGTAAGTGTAATAATTTTCGAACTCAATGCGAGCACTGCATAACAGTTTCTACTCTGACCCCAATCTCCTAACTGCCACTGCAGGGGCCAAGCTCGCAAAACCTTTTACTAAGGCAGCCCATTGAGAAGGTGTTAGGCGACTGACTAGGGAAAAATTGCCATTCCCATGGGGACGAAACACGATCCCTTCTGCCTCGCCAGGATAGACAGGGGTAGCTTCACGGGCCACATTTCCGTGAGCGACTATAACCGTATTCGTGCCGACTTCCGGTGGGGTCGATAGGAGTACGCGGGCACGTTCAACGATGGCTTCACGTCCGCCAAAATACTCGGCGACACGTAAGTTCATTACATCGTTTGTCGTCGCTATAGGGCCTATCCGCATTAGACGAGCGGTTTCAATTGTCCTGCAGTATGGACTTGAAAGTACGCGGCCTATCGGAATCTGAAGATCCCGGATGGCCTGCCCTATCGCCATCGCGGTCTGACGACCTTCCTCGGAAAGCTGCCTTACTCGTGTCGAATCACAGCTTGTCCAGTCGCCTCTTCGAACGATGTGGTCACTTTGGGTCCAGTCGGTTTGCGCGTGTCGAAAATATATGGTGTAACCGCCGCTGCGCAAATTGGCGATGAGTTTTTGATCAATAAGCTGTTCATTTTCCGTGGACCAAACAACCATAGAACACGTTGTAATCCATAACGCAAACGCAAATTTCAAGCTGAAGTACGGGTAACTCATCACATTTCTGGGTATTGGAAAGTTAACTTTTGACCTGCTACCAATTTAAAGCAATAAATTCTTTATACTGTTGATGCTTGTTTTCATGACAACATTGCCCTTTGTCTGAGCATTCGATAACGAATGGGTGAAATCAGGTGACGGTCCAGATTGAATCGATAATACAACTGTAATACAGCTAATCTGACGGGACAGTTTACTGAGTTATATTAGCTTACTTCTGAGCGCCTCGTAGGGGGTATTTCCCTGATGAGCCCCTCGCACAGTCAAAAGGACCGCAATCGTCGTTATCGGTACTACGTTAGCCAGGCGACTCTGAAATATGAAGGTCAACAAGCAGGCAGCGTGACTCGAGTGAGTGCGCCAGCAATCGAGGGGGTCGTCATCCGCGAGTTTCTGGCCCTTGTTCAGGATGGCACGCGAATCCTAGACTTAATCCAGTCAAGATCGGAAGATCTCCCCTCTCAAGCTTCCGTGATCGACAAAGGACATGAATGTGCCAAGAGTTGGCCTGAAATGAGCCCACCGTCCCAAATAAACATCCTGACATCTGCTCTCAGAAAAGTAGAGATTGGGAGAGAGAGGGTCAGGATTACTTTTTCGATAAGTGGCGTCCTACACATTCTCGGTGCGGCATTCGTCCCTGATCCTGACATCGTTGATGATTACGTGATCGATCTGAGCATCAATTTCCGGCGCTGTGGCATCGAATCAAAACTTTTGGTCACAGGCAGGGCCACAGAAGCGCCACATCAAAGCGTGGTCCACGCGATCCAGCAAGCCCTGCATCATGCCCTGCTCTGGAACCAGGCATTAATCACCGGTGAGGCCAGATCGATGAGTGCGCTCGCCAGGAAGCATGGCGTCACCCAACGATATATCGCGCATCTGATTCAGTTAGCCTGGTTATCGCCAAACATCATGCAGGCGATCTTTCGTGCTCAGATGCCCGCGACGCTATCCCTAGAGAGGCTGAAAAAAGGCTTCCCGCTTGACTGGGATAAACAGTGGCAAGAGCTCGGGTTCAGTTCTTGTAGCGAAACCCCAATCCGAACCAGCTAATTCCCGATTCGAGACAATGGCAGGCTATGGCCTGTTATTTGACGCCAATCAGTTCGCTTACAACCATGATTTTCCGGTACAATGACGACGTAAGCTGCTGAAGATTGGGGGAATTTTACAAGATTGATACTGTCTGTCTACACAGACCGGACTGTATGGCGGAGAGAGGGGGATTCGAACCCCCGATACGCTATTGACGTATACACGCTTTCCAGGCGTGCTCTTTCAACCACTCAGACACCTCTCCGCGGGGGACGCGGAGATTATAACAACCTGTGCACAGGGGCAATACCTGGTAATCGGCTGCCGTCAAGCTATGAAAATCTTTACTAGTGTCCAGATTATCTCCGTTGCCACTGGAACAGATCAGTAGTTAAGCTACGCCACAAAAATTTAACGACGTGAGTCCGCAACAACTTATTTAGCACAGTATTTAGGTCAGAAAATCGTGTCCACTGTTTTTCCAATTCTGCGTGTCTCCGGCATAGGCTCACGCTTTTCGCTGGGTCATCCGCTGGCGTGGCTTGGTATTACTTTGTTGCTCCTGGTGGTTGGTTATATCTGGCTATCGATGTACACCGGTAACAGCGCTGACCCGCCAGATAGGTCTGCGGTTAAAAAGTTAAGCACTGCCACTGTCAATACTGCAGTTCTGGCCCAGGAAAATACAGTGGAAAAGCAGCAGCAGATGCCTATTACACGGGAGAATGATAGTGATCGCGCTGAAGCCTACCTTCAATATGAAGAGGTGGAGCAACAAATCCTTCTATTGCTTGACCGCGCTGATGTACATTTTGAAAATCAGCAATTTGTCGAACCTCCTGGAGCAAACGCCTGGGAAGACTATAAAGCTATTTTGGGAATAAATCCTACAGAAAGTATAGCAACTGCCGGACTGACAAAAATCAAATCACGTCTGATCGGTAACGCGGAACAAGCTATAGATAATCGAGAGTTTGCTGATGCTGAGAACTGGTTGGTGCAGCTTGATGTCATTGTGCCAGGCGATTCTATCCAAGCAGATTTGAGACAAGAAATCAGCGACCTGATTGCCGCTGAAGCGGAGACCAGGCTGAAGCAGCAGGAAACCGAAGCACTACAGTTAAAAATTGATACTGCTCTGTCTCAAGCGATAGAAGAAGAAAAAAATAAACCTCTTAATTACAATAAGATAAAGGATTTATTTTATAGAGTAGTTGAGATAGATCCTGAGAATAAAGTCGCCCGGGCAGGATTGGAGCGCTTATCCGATTACAAACTCGACGAGGTCGAGGGCTGGCTGCGAGAAGGTGATCTCAACGCCGCCGAAGCTGGTATAAAAGACGCACGAAATATCTACCCGGACAACAGACGGGTCAGTGGCCTCGAGTTGGCGTTGAACGCCAGTTTAAGGCAAAAGGAACAAAGAGAAAAACAAAAACTTCAGCAGGAGCTGCTGATGGAGCAACAGCAAGCTCAATCGACACCGAATACCACGAAGCAGCAGTCAGCAACTCCCAGTACAAAAAATAACAATGAGACTTTGGCCTCGGGAATAGCCGGTCAACCTAAGGCGCAGGAGAAAATCACTGTATCACCACCTTCTTCAACTGCAACCAAGAAGCAAACAGGACCTAACACTACGCTGAACGCAGGGATCAAGGCATATTATAGTGGCGACTATAATCGTTCGTTCGAGCTGCTTTACCCACTGGCCGAGGAAGGTGTGCCACGTGCACAGTTTCGCATCGGCATCATGTATCAATTTGGCCGCAGCGTTGCAAAGAATCCTGATCTTGCGGAGAAATGGTTCACCTCAGCGTTACCACAATTATTTAAGAAAGCGCAGCAAGGAGTGGCTTGGGCCCAGACTGATTTAGGAACTGCCTATGAATTTGGCATTTCCTTGCAGCAGGACTATGAACGCGCGGCTTACTGGTACCAGCAAGCCGCGAATAGAGGGTATCCGGGCGCTCAGACTAATCTGGGTGTGCTATATGCGCAGGGAGACGGGGTGCCGTATGATCGATCCAAGGCGATATCATGGTTTCAAAAGGCCGCTAAACAGGGCGACCGGGTTGCTATTGAGAACCTAGAAATCCTGGGCGTCAAGCCATGATTTTCAGTCTTGTGCATTACGGGCTTACTTAGGGGTATAAACTTTCAAGCAACCAGGTCCCTGAATCGTCGTTGTCGCGTGTATAGACATACCGATCGTGCAGACGACTGGTTCTGCCTTGCCAGAATTCAATCCGTGATGGATTCACGTGATATCCGCCCCAGAATTCAGGCACAGGCACTTCCCCACCCTTAAAACGGCCCTCAATTTCTCTGACTCGTTGCTCCAGAGTATTCCGCCCTTCTAAACGTTCACTTTGACGGGACGCCCACGCACCAATCTGGCTACCCCGCGGACGACTCTTAAAATAACGCTCCGTATTTTCACTAGAAGCCCGACTTACCCTACCAGTTATGGCAACCTGGCGGTGTAATGCAAGCCAAGGGAATAAACAGCTTACGGTGGGATTACGCTGCAAATGGATGGCCTTTCGACTGGAGTAGTTTGTGTAAAAGAAAAATCCATGTTGATCGAAAGATTTCATAAGAACCGTTCTTTGGCTAAGGTTTTCTAGCGCATCGGCAGTTGCGATAACCATACCATTTGGCTCCGGAATTCCAGCATCCACGGCTTGCTTGAACCAAATATTAAAAAAATCGACGGGATCTGCCGGTAGTGTGTCCGGATCAATACCGGACTCCGAATAATCGTTTCTGAGTGCTTCTAGTTGTTCTTGATTCATGGTTGGTGATTTGCCTGGTATCTGAACTTTGAAGAAATTCATTCTGAATTCATCAATCCAAACTATAATCTGAATTATATATTGGACCAAATGAAATAACCGTGGACAGCCTGAGCCAGGCAGTACTCGGGGGGGCGGTCGGTGTTCTGGTAACCAGAGGCCGACAACCGCGCAAGGCGATCATCTGCGGCGCTCTGCTGGCAACACTGCCCGACCTCGATATCCTGCAACCATTCGATAACGACCTGGAGGCGACAATCAATCATCGCACCTGGTCCCATTCCTGGATTATCCACCTGTGTGTGAGTCCCTTTCTGGCCTTTATCCTGCATCGTTTCGATCGCTCATGGAGCTGGTTTACCTGGTTTGGATTGGTATTGGTTGTATTGACCAGTCATGCAGCGCTTGACGCGTTAACCATCTACGGTACGAGTTTATTCTGGCCCCTGCAATCTATACCCACTATGGGTGGGAGTATTTTTATTATTGATCCGCTTTATACCCTGCCCCTGCTGGTCACGATCATAATGATTTGGCGTAGGCCACAAGCTCTAAAGGTAAACCGAATTGCAGGGGTGGGTATCGTACTCAGCAGCGTTTATCTTTGTTGGGGATTGTTGGCCCAGAATCAGGTAGAAAAACTTGCCGCAGAGTCGATGAAAAACCAAGGCCTGTCATGGCAGAAGGTGATTGCCACACCTACCCCGTTCAATTCAGTGCTGTGGCGTATTCTGGTTCTACAGGAAGATAGTTTTCTGGAGGGTTTCTACGCCTTCAGCGACGCATCAAATGAAATCCAACTGCACCGCTACCCGCGCAATCTAGTACTCAGGAATGAGCTGGATAATCAGATCGATATCGACAACTTTGCGAGGTTTAACCACGGTTACTATGCATTGGCCAGGGTTAATGATGAGATCGTCGCCAGTGATCTAAGGATGGGCGCCGAACCCTATTATTTTTTTCGTTTTGTTTTTGCTAATTCCAGTGCGATCGATGGAAAATTATCCGATGCTGAAGTTCGGTCTCCTGGCATGCTGGTGCCGAGGTTTGCCAATATTCCTATAGACGAATGGCATTTTTTTAGCTGGCTGGGGAAGAGACTGGTGTCAAATAGAGTGGATCCTATGAGTCGGTATTCTTCCATGGACGCCGTGGCTGCACCCGAAGCAGGCGGTATATAATCGCGTGCTATGGAGAGAAACTCTAGAAAACCAATAAGATGAGAGGAAACACTGCGGAAAACCCCGGCGAATCTAAGTCTCTCGGCGCCTGGCGCAGAGTGCTTGGGATCATATTGTTGATCATTAGCCTGCATTTGACGAGCTGCCAGTCAGCGCTGCAATCCATTTTTTAATAAGATCTCTAAGAGCCTGATGGCGATTCCTTACCGACAAAAAATAAAGAACAAGGGTCCGGGTTTCGGCCCGTTTTTACTGTATATACTGCCGCTGCCACTACTGCTGGTTATCATTTCCGCGTTGATCAGTGGTCGATTTTTCCGACTGATTTTTGCTGTGTCGGCGTTAGGTCTAATCTGGATTGCCGCGTGGTTTCTGCAGCAAGGCGCAAAATTCGAATGGGAAGCCAGACGCCGGAAATGGGCACGCCCTACCCGTGTACCCTGGCGCTTTTCTGCGGCTGTTTTCGCCGCGGCCGGTGCGCTCATTGTTGGATCGTTAATTATCGGGCATAACCTCCTGGTCGGATTACTTATCGCCATTGGCGCGTTTGCCGGGGTCATCATGGCATATGGCTTCGACCCGCAGTATGACAAGAATCAGGATGTTTCCCGCTTTGGTGTGACCACTGAGGAAATTATCGAGGCCCTTGAAGAAGCCGAGAATAATCTTGGTCAAATTGAATCGTCTGCAGCAGATATCAGTAACAGTGAATTGAAGATACGACTGAGGCGAATTGTAGATAAAACCCGTGGGGTGTTGTCACTCATTGAGGAAGACCCGAAAGACCTGAGACGGGCCAGAAAGTTTCTCAAGGTATACCTGACTGGAGCAAACAATGTCACCAGGCAGTATGCACGGACACATAAACAGCAAGACAATCAGGTGCTGGAACAGAACTTTCGAAATGTTCTCGAAAGCATTGAAACGGTTATTGAAGAGCAGCACGGCAAGTTATTGGAAAATGACGTGCTGGATCTGGATGTGAAGATCGAAGTATTGGAAGCCCAGCTAAAACACGAGGGCATAATTTAGAAATTTATAAACGACCTTTGCCAGGTCGATACAGCGGAGAAAGAGATGAACGAAACTACTCAGACTATTGCAGATGAGGCCGAAGTCGTTGCCGTAACGGAAAAATTGCTTCCGGTAGTTGAAGAGCAAATTAAAGAGGCTGTGGGCCTGACTGACGAAGATAAAGTTGAAATCGACAAAATGATCACACAGATCGATATGTCGGACAGCAATTCGATTATTTTTTTCGGCACCAAAGCACAACAGCAGCTCACGACAATTTCCGACAATATGCTTGAGGGCGTGCGCAATAAAGATGTCGGTCCGGCAGCTGACTCGCTCAGTGAGATGGTGGCAACGTTACGAGGATTTGGCGCTGAAGATCTGGCTGTGAATCCGAACTGGTTTGCGCGCTGGTTTAGAGGCGCCAAGCCGGTAGTCAAATTCCTTCAGGAATACGAGCAGATTCGCAAGCAGATTGATATGGTTACCGACAAGCTTGAGGGTCATAAAACCACATTGCTTACCGATATCGCTTCACTGGATCGTTTATATGACGCCAGTCTTGATTACTTTGGCAATCTCGAGAACTATATTTTTGCTGGTGAGCAGAAACTGAGTGAACTGGATGATGTCGTAATTCCGGAAATGGCTGCAATCGCTAATCAAAGTGAAGAGGTGCTGAAAGCGCAGGAGCTGCGAGATATGCGCACCGCAAGAGACGATCTGGAACGTAGAGTGCACGATCTCAGATTAACGCGCACTGTAACGATGCAAGCCTTGCCAAGTATTCGATTGGTTCAAGAAAATGATAAGGGATTAATTCGTAAAATCCAGTCTACTGTTGCCAACACGGTACCTTTATGGAGACAGCAACTGGCTCAAGCGGTCACTATCTACCGCTCCCAGCAAGCCGCAGGAACGGTAAAGGCTGCCACTGATCTGACCAATGAATTGCTCGAAAAGAACGCAGAGAATCTGCAACAGGCCAATCGGGAGGTGCGGGAGCAAATAGAGCGAGGAGTGTTTGATTTGGGAACCGTGAAGTTGGCCAATACCAAGTTAATCGAAACAATCGAAGAAAGTCTGCGTATCGCAGACGAAGGAAAGCGGCAGCGCGCCGAAGCCGTCGTCCAGCTCGAAGAATGTGAACGCGAGCTGCGGACTGCACTCACTGCAGCTAGTGCACGCACTCAATCTGCTGATACCAAGGAGGCATAGGCTATGGGATTGTGGGACATCATCACCGGTCAGTTCATCGACGTCATCGAATGGATGAGCGATGAAAATGACGTAATGGTCAAACGATTCGATCGCGAGGCTAATGAGATTAAATACGGTGCGATGCTGACAGTGAGGGAATCGCAAAACGCGGTGTTCGTGAATGAGGGCCAGATTGCAGACGTGTTTACCCCGGGCCTGTATCAGCTTGAGACGGCGAATTTACCAATACTGACCACACTTCAGTCATGGCCACATGGGTTTAAGAGCCCGTTCAAGGCCGAGGTTTACTTTCTTTCGACTAAACAGTTTATCGATTTGAAATGGGGCACGAAGAACCCAATTATGATGAGGGACAAGGAGTTCGGCGCGGTCAGACTCCGAGGATTTGGTACTTACTCAATTCGAATAACTGATGCTGCAAAATTTCTAAAAGAAGTGGCGGGTACTGATGATTATTTCACTACTGATGAAATCACCGATCAATTGCGCAACCTTATTGTGTCACGCTTCGCCGAAATAACCGCCGAGTCTGGTATCCCAATTCTTGATCTCGCGGCGAGTTATGACGACCTTGGTGAGTTTTTAACCAACCGGATCAATCCGGAATTTCAGGAATACGGTCTCGACTTGACCAAATTACTGGTGGAAAATATTTCGTTGCCGAGCGAAGTTGAAAAGGCCCTGGATAAGCGAACCTCAATGGGTGTGGTCGGCGATTTGCGAAAGTACACTGAATTCCAGGCCGCAGAATCGCTAACCAAGGCGGCGGAGAATACAGGTGGCGGCGGCGCTGCAATTGCCATGGGTATGGGATTTGCAATGGCTAACAAATTGGGTGAAACCCTCAATACACCACCGAGTCCTCATACCGAAGGACCACCCCCTATTCCGGATGAACCGCAGTACTATCTTGTGGTGGATGGTAAGCGTGCCGGACCTTATGACCCAGTTGAGCTTATCGAGCAGGTGGAGAATGGCTCTATGAATCGGGATACTCTTGTATGGCGAGGTGGCATGCGAAAATGGCGCCGAGCGGTGGATTTGGAAGAAATTTCTTCAGTTCTGGATCGGATTCCACCAACAATTCCAGGCTGAATCTGCGAGGCATCGATTACTGAGATCGGGCTCTAGTTTGAGTGAGCGACCGTGGAAACCACCGAATTCGAATCCACACAGCATGCCTTTCCCTGCGAGCAATGTGGGGCGCAACTGCAATACAAGGAAGGCAGTCAGCAGCAGCAGTGCGGGCACTGCGGACATAAGCATCATATTGTTCTATCTCGTGATCCGATTGTCGAATACGACTTTCATTCAACTCTTAAACATTTGCCCGGTGGCGCACCAGACACAATTAGTTTATCGGTAAAGTGTCATGCCTGCTCTGCTGAATTCGAGTTTGATTCAGATCTTCATGCGGACGAATGCCCATTCTGTGGCAGCAAAATTGTAGTAGACGCCGAACAGCATCGGATCATTCAGCCTAAGGCATTGCTGCCCTTTAAAATCGATGCACGAAAGGCAAGCGACGCCTACCGGAAATGGTTAAAACGGCTGTGGTTTGCACCTAACAAACTTAAGAAGTATGCGCGTCAAGAACGCAGACTTAATGGCGTTTATGTCCCATACTGGACATACGACTGCGATACGCACACTCGCTACAATGGTCAACGAGGCGACATTTATCAGGTCGCGCAAAGAGTAAGAGTAAAAGTTAACGGGCGGATGACGACGCAAACAAGGATGGTAAACAAGATTCGCTGGACGCCCGTCTCAGGAGCAGTACAACGAAGTTTTAACGACGTGTTGGTGTACGGTACGGATTCATTACCACGCAACATGGCTAGGGAATTGGCGCCCTGGGACTTAACTGAGCTGGTGCCCTACCAGGATGAATTTCTGAGTGGATTTCAGAGCGAGGTTTACAAGGTCGAATTAGATCAGGGATTTGACTACGCTAAGCAGCACATGCATCCGACTATTCGTCAGGACATCCGCCGCAATATTGGTGGCGATCAACAACGTATTAACAGCAGCGAAACCCGATACAGTAGTGTCAGTTTCAAGCATATTTTATTGCCTTTCTGGATTGCGGGATTTCGCTTCCGCAGCAAGACCTATCAATTCATTGTCAATGCGCGCACAGGGGAAGTCCAGGGGGACCGGCCTTGGAGCGTACTTAAAATTGCTCTGGCGGTAATATTGGCAGCGGCTGCCGCAGGTATAGTCGCCTACCTTTACTCACAGGGCGAAATGTCAGGACAGTTCGATATGATCACGATACCCTGGGATAGTTTTTGAGCATCAGATAACTAGAAACTACAGCCTCGGAATAATATTCAAATGATTCGGGTCTCGGTAGATTCTCCACGGATTCCACCCGAATACCAGGTCCTTTAAACCATAATTAATCAACATCAGAAATAAGAGACTGAATAGCCAGCCAGCTTTAGTTAGAATCAAAACCCCGCCAATGTTACTCAGGAACAGAATGATTCCAAATGCAACGAGAATCATTCCAATTCCTGATTCCACACAGAAAACCTGAGCCACTTTAGGTGCGGTAAAGTTTTCTCGCGTTTTTTGCTGGTATAACAACACCAAATCTCTAAGCAGAGTATGCGCTAGAAAAACGACCGAGAAGATCAGCACAGTGTGGCCAGTCGAGAGTGATTCAGGCCAGGTGTCGACGCTTATCCCAGCTGAAAAAAGAGCCAGGCCGATCAGACCTGGCTCTATGAACTTACCCATGCTGTTTCAAATCAGAATGGAATATCGTCATCGAAATCATCAAATGCGCCTTTCTGAGGCTGTGCCGAGTCACTTTGTGCTGGCGCTGGCTTGGCTGCCGGCGCCGACTGGTCGAAGTCATTCGAACCACTCATTCCGCCGCCGCCTCCGCGACTGTCCAGCATTTGCATTTCATTCGCGACGATTTCGGTGGTGTAACGATCCTGGCCGCTGTTGTCCTGCCACTTTCGAGTTTGAAGCTTGCCTTCGATATAGACTTTAGAACCTTTCTTTAAATACTCCCCGGCAATTTCACCCAGGCGGTTGAACATCACTATCCGATGCCATTCGGTACGCTCCTGTTGTTCTCCGGTTTGCTTGTCTTTCCATGATTCACTGGTAGCCACGGCGAGATTCGCCACAGCGGCACCACTCGGGGTGTACCGGACCTCCGGATCACGTCCCAGGTTGCCCACCAGGATAACCTTGTTGATACCTCTTGCCATAATGTTTGACCTCCTCAGGTCTGTTTGAGTTGATGAAGCGCTGCGGTGTCCAATTCCTTGTCGTCGACCTTCAGGTAAGCCAGCGATTCGCCGCTGACAATGGTCACTTCCTGAACACCCTTGATGCGCCCTATTCTATCAATCAGCGCCTCTCTCTGCGACTGTGAATGCTCCCCGATATCGATAACTCTCGAGGATGAGAGTCGAAATTCGGGGAAAATCAATGAGACTAACGCCCACAGTAAAGATAATAGGGCACACATCCAGAACACACCGACCGCGCCGAATTTGCTCAGTATCAATCCTCCCGCGGTGCCGCCTACAAATACCCCAAAAAACTGAAGGCTGCTGTAAATACCGATAGCAGTCCCCTTACTGGCGGCGGGGGCCGCTCTGGATACCAAGGAAGGCAACATTGCCTCCAGCGCATTGAAGCCTACAAAGAAAAGCCACAAGGAGATCATAAGTGCAACGAATCCCGGGCCATGCTTGCCGGTGGAGAACGCTAGTCCTATTAAGGCTAAGCTTAGCAATAGCGTCGTGACTCGGAACACGATGGTCACCTGCCCCTTCTTAGATCCTAAAATAATTAATGGCAGCATACCGACTACGGACAGCAGGATTAGGGGTAGATAAATTTTCCAGTGGTCGCCAACGGCGTAGCCTCCAATTCGGTTAATTTCTCCAGGCAAAACCACGAACAATGCCGTAAGCACGAGGTGCAGTATAAATATTCCGAAATCCAGCTTTAGCAGTTGTGTATCTTTAATCACTTCGCTCAGTTGATTCACCACCGGCACAATGTCACGATGCAAGACGTGACGTTGTGGATTTGGAACTAACAGATGTAATACCGCTATAGCTGCCAGCGCCAGGACTGCTGTTATCCAGAATAATCCAGCCACGCCAATACGATCAGCCAGGATCGGAGCCAACGTGAAGGAAACAAGGAATGCCAGTCCTATACTCATTCCGATAATGGCCATGGCTTTGGTGCGCTGCTCTTCGCGAGTTAGATCGGCAGTCAGGGCAAGAACAGCGGCGGAAATTGCCCCACCACCCTGAATCGCGCGGCCGATGATTACCCACTCGATAGAAGACGCCATGGCGGCAACGACGCTGCCAATGAAAAAAATAATCAATCCGACCGTGATCAGTTTTTTGCGACCATATCGATCCGACAAGAGCCCTACAGGAATCTGCAATGCAGCTTGAGTCAGTCCGTAAATACCTAATGCCAAGCCAACTAGAAACGGTGTACTGCCAGAGAAGTTTGCCGCATGCAAAGACAAAACCGGCAATAGCAGAAACAATCCAAACATACGCAACGCGAAAATACTTGCGAGAGAGAATACTGCTTTCATTTCGCTCGCATTCATGTGCATTCGCTCTTCAATAGATTGCAATTTTACTTGGTCAATTCTCCAGTGGGCGCGTATAGTATCAGGTTTGCTTTTTGTTACGTAGTTATCTGTGAGTACCGATAAAATCCTGATCCGGGGTGCCCGCACCCACAATCTCAAAGACGTAAATCTTGACCTGCCTCGGGATAAATTAATTGTAATAACAGGGCTTTCGGGATCGGGAAAGTCGTCCCTGGCTTTTGACACAATCTACGCCGAGGGACAGCGTCGCTACGTCGAATCGTTGTCGACTTACGCCCGGCAATTCCTGTCGATAATGGAAAAGCCGGAAGTCGATCTGATCGAAGGTCTTTCCCCTGCAATCAGTATTGAGCAGAAATCATCGTCGCACAATCCGCGCTCTACAGTTGGTACGGTAACCGAGATTTACGATTACCTAAGACTATTGTTTGCCCGGATTGGTGAACCTCGATGCCCCACGCACGACCTTGCTTTGCAAGCACAGACTGTCAGCCAGATGGTTGACCAGGTCATGGAGAATCCGGAAGGCACTAGATTGATGATCCTGGCGCCTGTGGTCAATGACCGCAAGGGGGAGTTTCAGCAACTATTGGGTGAGCTGCATTCACAAGGATATATTCGGGCCCAGATCGACGGGCAGACAGTAGATTTGGATCAACCGCCAAAGCTCGATAAACGATACAAACACAGTATCGAAGTAATTATCGATCGTGTCGTGGCCAAACAAGGTAATCAGCAGCGCCTCGCCGAATCTTTTGAAACCGCCCTGGCACTGACCGACGGCAGTGCGCGGATAGCGCTGCTGGATGATGAGCGGAACATTACGGATGAGCATTTGTTTTCGAGTAAATTCGCCTGCCCACAGTGTGGGTATAGTATTAATGAACTCGAGCCACGCCTTTTTTCCTTTAATAATCCTGCCGGCGCTTGCGGGGACTGTGACGGACTGGGTGTACGGCAGTTCTTTGACCCTGGCCGTATTGTGTACGACCCTAATCTATCGCTCTCTGAAGGTGCGATTCGAGGCTGGGACCGTCGCAGTGCATACTATTTTTCCCAGTTGACTTGCCTCGCGGATCACTATGGATTCAGCGTAGATCAGCCGTTTAACTCTTTGACCAGCAAGCAACAGGAACGCGTGTTGTACGGCAGTGGCAAAGAACAGATTCTATTCGTTTATGTGCGTCCAGGGCGTAAGTTCGAGAAAAAGCACGTGTTCGAAGGAGTAATTAATAATTACGAACGGCGCTATCGCGAGACCGAATCTTCAGCGGCTAGAGAGGATCTCGCTAAATGTATGAGCACCCGCGTCTGCGGCAGCTGTAACGGCAGTCGACTCAGAACTGCCGCGCGACACGTGTTCGTGGATGGGGAACCTATCCATAATCTTACCGCCCTTCCCGTCAGCAAGGCCCTGGACTTCTTCGCCAATATGAAGCTCCAAGGGTGGCGAGCGGAAATTTCGAACAAGATAGTGCAGGAAATTAATGCCAGGCTTGGGTTTCTGGTTAACGTTGGGCTCAATTACCTGTCGTTATCACGGGCTGCGGAAACGCTATCAGGAGGAGAAGCTCAACGCATACGTCTGGCATCACAGATCGGGTCAGGACTTGTTGGCGTCATGTATGTTCTCGATGAGCCTTCAATCGGTCTGCACCAGCGTGACAACAACCGATTGCTAAGCACGCTTTTCCATCTCAGAGACCTCGGCAATACGGTTATTGTCGTAGAACATGATGAGGACGCTATTCGAAACGCTGATCATGTAGTGGATATTGGGCCTGGTGCTGGAAAACATGGTGGCACAATTGTTGCGGAAGGATCCCCACTCCAAATCATAAACTGTAAAGATTCTATTACCGGTAAGTTTTTAAGTGGTAAGGAACAGGTCAATGTACCCGTTAAACGTTCACCGATGGATTCTGACCGTGTGTTGGAAGTTATTGGTGCAACCGGAAATAATCTCAAGAGTATTACCGCGAGAGTCCCGGTTGGGTTGTTAACTTGCGTTACCGGTGTCTCGGGGTCAGGTAAATCAACTCTGGTAAATGGCACTTTATATCCCGCAGTAGCACAGCAGCTTAATTTGATGCGGGCAAGTCCGATGCCGTATCAATCCATCAGTGGTCTCGATTATTTTGACAAGATCATCATGATTGACCAAAGCCCGATCGGTCGAACGCCACGATCAAATCCAGCGACCTATACTGGATTGTTCACCCATATTCGCGATCTATTTACTAATACCCATGAAGCTCGTACCAGGGGTTATAAACCCGGGCGGTTTTCCTTCAACGTTAAAGGCGGGCGCTGTGAGGCGTGTCAAGGCGATGGAATGATTCGAGTCGAAATGCATTTTCTTCCTGACATCTATGTTGCCTGTGATGTGTGTAAAGGTGAGCGTTACAACCGCGAAACTCTGGAGGTCAGGTTTAAAGGAAAAAATATAAGTGAGTCTCTTGGTATGACCGTGGAAGAAGCGGCAGAGTTCTTTTCTGAGATTCCCGCGATCAAAAAGAAACTGGATACACTGCTTGATGTTGGACTGGGCTATATCACCCTCGGACAGAGTGCAACAACATTATCTGGTGGTGAGGCACAGCGAATTAAGCTGTCGAGGGAGTTATCCAAGCGAGACACCGGGCGGACCTTGTATGTGCTCGACGAACCTACGACTGGGCTGCATTTTTATGATATCCGGCAGCTCCTGGCTGTGCTGCATCGACTACGAGACCATGGCAATACTATTGTAGTGATTGAGCACAATCTCGACGTTATCAAAACAGCTGACTGGATTATAGATCTCGGTCCCGAAGGTGGTGATGGAGGTGGTGAGGTCATTGCCGCCGGTACGCCTGAACAACTCGTTAATGTTAAGGGCTCCTATACCGGGGAGTATCTGAAGCCATTGTTGTGAGTAAACTAAACGCTGTTTTCCCGGACTCAAATCCGAGACCTAGAAGCGAAAACTCAGATTCTGCATTTTATTCAGGACAATGAAGCACAAAATACACTCCGTCCCGGGTACAGGCCCGGTATCTGGTTGAGATTAAGTCCTGAATCGAGTTCGAGACGACTTTTTTGATCGAGGTATTACTAGATATGGAGGATTCTTTCCCTTACCAGGCACTCGCAGACACGATTCTGGTTATCCACACGGGCTTTGTGTTGTTTGTGATACTTGCGCTTCCGTTTATTTACATTGGTGCAATCAAAAATTGGCATTGGATACGAAATTTTTGGTTTCGTCTCGCTCATTTGATCGCAATTGGCGTGGTCGTCGCGCAAGCCTGGATCGGATTAATGTGCCCACTCACCAGTATTGAATCGCAATTACGTTTGCGTTCTGGTCAGGAGGCTTATAATGGCAGTTTCATTCAATATTGGTTGCATAAATTAATTTATTACGATGCGCCGTTGTGGGTGTTCAGCACAATTTATACCTTGTTCGGCCTTGCAGTATTGCTGAGCTGGTTGCTGGTGCCCCCTGAGCCTGGAAACCGCAAGCAGTAATGTCATCAGAACACCGATTCTGAGACTAACCCATAACCTCAGCATGACATTTTCAGGCCGCTAACGTGATATAGCGTCGACTTTCCAATAACCATTTTAATCACTACGCTATTAGAGTAATCATGAAGAAATCTAAAATTCAATTTGTCGGCAGTGACGGCGGCAAGCTTTCCGGGCTACTTGAGCAACCAAATGGAGAATCTCTTGGGTATGCATTGTTCGCACATTGCTTTACATGCGGCAAAGACATCGCATCGGCATCGAGAGTCGCCAGGGCGCTGGTGTCACGTGGCTATGCGGTATTGCGTTTTGACTTCACCGGTTTGGGCAGCAGTGACGGTGATTTTGCCAACACAAATTTTTCTTCAAACGTTGAAGACCTGGTGCGCGCTGCGGCATATCTTCGTGACAACTGGCAGGCACCGGGCTTGCTGATAGGACACAGTTTAGGTGGAACAGCGATTCTAAAAGCTGCGGCAGTTATACCAGAAGCCCTTGGCGTAGTGACAATCGGCTCTCCGGCAGACGCGAGCCATGTCTCAAAACAGTTTTCTTGTGATATCGATATCATAGAACAGAAAGGCGAAGCCGAGGTCAGTCTGGCCGGGAGACAATTCACGATAAAGAAACAATTTCTCGATGATATTCAGAGCCAGGCCATGGAACATCTGCCCAATCTGAATAAAGCTCTTCTGGTAATGCATTCCCCGGTGGACAGCACGGTTTCAATCAATGAGGCAGAAAAGATCTATCGCGCGGCTAAACATCCAAAGAGTTTTATTAGTCTTGACGATGCCGATCACTTACTGACGCGTAAACCAGATGCCGAGTACGTAGCAGAAACTATTGCAGCATGGGCGGGTCGTTTTATTGCGCCTGTAGACCTGATATCAGACCGCGACACGAAATTACCAAGTGGAGAGGTGATGGTTGAAGAACGAAATTCCACGTTCACTCAGAATGTGTCGACCGACAGTCACTTCTGGTTGGCGGATGAGCCCTTATCTGTCGGTGGAAGCAATCTTGGTCCAGATCCTTATGAACATTTGCTGGCCGCACTCGGAACGTGCACTTCGATGACCTTGAGAATGTATGCGAATCATAAGAAGTGGCCGCTGAAGCAGGTAAAAGTGCAGATGCGTCACTACCGGCAGCATGGTGAGGACTGCCAGCATTGTGATGATCAAAACTCTAAAGTGGATGTGATCGATCGTGAAATCACTTTATCCGGTGAACTCGAGAAGGATCAGCGTGAACGGTTGCTGGAGATAGCGGATCGCTGCCCTGTGCATAAAACTCTCCATGGCAAGATCGTGGTCAACAGCACATTGACTTAACCATTAGATGTATATGTCAGTATCTGAACTTTTGAACTACAATTTTATGTTCGAGTAAGACTGACGCTAGAAAAGCCGCCGTTCAGAAAATTTTACCGAACGTCTCAAGATGCGCCAGCCTGCGTGAAAACGTGAATCGAAAATCAGCGGTGGGATAAAGGGTAAAATTTGCTGTCACTATTCGCTTTTGGTGGGACATCAAATGCGCATATTCTGCTTTCGATATCTATTCTGGTGCGCTGTCCCAATCACCTCAAATACTTTTGCGTTTTCACACAACCTGGCTCCGAAGCCGACCTTCTCGGAATCGCTAATTAACCACCTCAAATTGCCCGTTGCGGTCATTGATGAACCGCGTCTACGCCGCTGGATTCGACCAACGGAGCGGTCAGGCAGGCCATCGGCTACTCTTTTGGTAGCGGCAATGGAGTGAAACCCGTCCAGACTCCACCCATAACGTAGTCGGACATTTTGGCTTCACCACTGGGCGCAAGCTGTACAAATTAAAATGAAACTGGCCGTAACTACAATCAGGGAGCTGGCAAATTATCGAATCTTCATATAATCAAAAAACCAAAATATAAACCAGATTACAAACATTCACTATTTCGACGGGTTGGTCTTTGGTTTCTGCCATGGCCACTTGCCATCAATTTCGAGCGTGGTAGTCCAACCCAATACTGTTCTTATGATGATCATACCCGCCAGAAGTCCCAGGCCTTCATAGGTATGCGCAAGAATGATGGTTTTTATGATCGTGGCGACTACCAAAACCTCCAGGCCGACCAGGACCGACCGTCCAAGGGCCTGGCGATAGTTGGTCAGCGCTACATGGCGACCGTCCCGTCGTGCCTGCCGACCCCATGTCCAGGTAGCAACCACGAAGCCGAGGACCAGCAGAACAGCACCACAGATCTCAAGCAACTGGATGAGCAGCTCAAATCCCTGGATAACAAACTCAGGCATTGTCCCGCTCCTGTGCAGACACCTGCCATGGCCAGCAACCTTCGGTTTCCAGTGTAAGCGTCCAGCTAACAGCTGTGCGAACTACGATAACAGCAGCCAGTTGCGCTAGTGACTCAAAGGTTGGTGTCACCGTAATAGTCTCGATTACATCGGCGAGCACCAGGATTTCCAACCCCAGTATTAAGCCGCTTCCGAGCTCAACCTTGAACAGGCTAAAGTTATCTTTCCGCGACCTGTCTCCAAATCGGCGAGTACACCGCAACGCCGACCAGGCAAAGCTGACAACCATAACAGCCGCCGCGAACACGCTGATCGCCACGCTCGTTAGCTCCAGGTATTCAAGAATCTCAATCAATCGTAAGTTCTCAGTTTATTCCAACAAGGCGAGATATATAAGGACACATTCCCATCGGTGAATTGCCGCTTTGACCAGATTCAGTAGTTTATCTGCGTTTCGTCAATGACTGCAATGGGCAGTGGATTCAACTGATCGACCAACACACGAAAAAATATTAATCCCAGCACAACGTAACCAGCATAGACGTGGACAACTTCAATATCTTCACTGATGTAGGCTATTGTATAAAACAACACCAATGCCCATACTTTTATCTTGGTATTTTTTTGCGCTTCAAAATTTGAATGCATAATAAATATCCTGACATGTCCTTTAGAATTGTAGTCTGATGAGGACATCAACTTATATCAATCAAGGTCATACTGGGCGACCGCTGCTGGCCGGTTTCCTTAGTTAGATACTCATCGTACGAACGAGCACTCTGGAGCGGCAGTTTGTTCAGACCGGCCTGGAGGCCCACGAAATACTCATCCCGGTTACTTATGCGTTCTACGAATTAATTCGGTGATGCTTGCGAAACAGATATTACGTGCTTTATGCTCTATGCTTTATATATTATTTGTGTGAAATTTTGAATCATACAAAATTATCAATCAGGCTTAAGACTGGTATCGCGGAGTAATGACTATGACGGGAATACGTAAGTTAACACAGCCCATAATTTGCATCATCATAGGCCTTGGGATGACAAACATCTCCATTGCAGAGACTTCAGAGATTGAGTGGATAGAACGCGGGAAATACATTGTTACTATTGGAGGCTGCAATGATTGCCATACACCGGGTTATTTAATGTCCGAGGGGAATGTTCCCGAGGATTCATGGTTAATTGGCGACAGGCTAGGTTGGCGCGGACCCTGGGGAACGACCTACGCTCCTAATTTGAGACTATTAATAAATGCAATGAGTGAAGAGCAATGGCTCGAAGTTGCCAAAACTCTCAAAACCAGGCCACCAATGCCATGGTTCAACCTAAATCTAATGCATAACGACGATTTAAAAGCGATTTACCATTTCGTGGATTCTTTGGGCCCCGCTGGGGAACCTGCGCCCAACTACCTACCTCCGGACCAGGAGCCGAATCCACCCTTCGCCACATTTCCTGCCCCACCTCCCGAATAGTGCACAGCAGGGATCTAGGAATTCAGAAGGACAGGCGATATTTTGTAAGTTTGCGAGTGAAGGGTTAGAGGGGTAGTTACTGAGTTAATCGGCGAAGCTCGGCTGAGAGCAATTTATTCCTCGGCCAAAAAAATAGCTGGATAGTTGTCCGCAATCGCTCAGCTCAAAAAAATCTATATGACATCACGGGAGGTATTCAAGTATGTCGCCGTTGCTATTTAGGCAGTCAAGTCTGACCGTTAGATCCTGAACCTTAGTCGTAAGCCACTTCAGGCAGCCAGGTTACGATTCTCGGCCATTGAAATACGACCCATACCGCAATCAGCTGAAGCAGTACGAACGGTATGACTCCTTTATAAACCTGCGTGATGGCAATGCCCTTTGGCGCAACGCCTTTCATGTAAAAAAGCGCAAACCCTACGGGTGGTGTAATGAATGAAGTCTGCAGGCAGACCGCAAACATAACGGTGAACCATACGATGTCGACACCGAGAGAGCTGATCACAGGTGCAATCAAGGGTAAAACAATAAGCGTTATTTCAATCCAGTCTAGGAAGAAGCCAAGAATAAATGCTGATAGCAAAACGACGATAACGACACCTTGAGCACCAAAAGGGAGTGAGGTTAATATTCCCTCAATGACTTCGTCTCCACCTAAACCTCGCAGAACAAGAGAAAACTACATAGCTCTATTATTACCACCTATTCTGATTTTCCTTTCTTTATTGATGCGTCGACGCTACTTCAAAAGAGAACTCTAGAAGAAAAGTGATTACGAAACTCATGCCCGTCCCTCTCACAATTTAATCTCATACAGATTTGCGATAGGTCCTTGGGGATTGGCCGGTCCAGTGTTTAAACGCCCGCGAAAACGAGCTCATTTCAGAAAACCCTAGCTGGAAAGACAGTTCTGTAAGTGTCATTTGCCGGTTCTGGATATATTTTAATGCCAGTTCTTTTCTAACCTCGGTCAGTATTTTCTTAAACGTAGTCCCCTTTTCATTTAACTTGCGCTGAAGGGTTCGGCTGCTCATGTTTAACCCTTCCGCCACTCTTATATCGGATACGCCGCCGTCTGGTAGCTGTTCGATTACGGTGGCCTTCGTTCGTTGAACAATATCCTTTGCGTTCAACTTTGCCAAATATTTGATCATTTCGTTATCATTGATTTGTGACATCAATGGATTTGAACTTGTTAATCTTTTATCAACAGCTTCGCTCGCCAAAACTAAGCGGTCAGAATCTGCATCGAATTCAATCGGGCTTCGAAAATACTCATAGTAGTCTCCTGCGCAGATGGGCTTAGAGTGTTTGAAGTGAACAGATACCGGATCAAGGCTTTCGCCATAGTTCACTCTACACATGCACATCAAAATCGAAATAGCGCCGTCCGCCTGCCATTCATCGTTAAGCTCGGAGGCTGGATTGGCAATGCTAACTGACAGCTGATTATCCTCCTCTGATAGCTCAATCACTAATGCCTGATTAACCACATGAACAAACCGTACCAGTCTATTTAAAGCAGATCTCAACGTGGTGCTGGCTAACCAGGCATATCCCAGTGCATGCATATAAGATGGATGCCAAAAGTTGCCAAGTTTTACGCCAAAGCAAGGATCATCTACGACCTCAGATACTTTTGACCACAAGTTATCTAACGTTGATTGGCTCACTCGCGCCGATAGATCGTTCAGAATATTTGGATCGATACCTGCTTCTCGGAATAGGGGTAATGGGTCAATGTTATAAGACTCAAGCATTACCCAAGCAATTTCTGCTGACTTTGCAAGTGCAGTAAATGACATAAGATGAACTTTTACACAGGCTAGATCGTAAAGTTACTAAGCATGGTCAACATTTTGGCGGATTGTGTCAAGATAATTATTACCATTGCGTTAGAGTACTGCGATTCTTTTAATCCCGGAGAACACATGGACAAGGTTCATGAGTCGCTCATAGCCGAAGTTGAGTTTTGGCAAACTTTGATCAGCGAGTGGACCTATAGCAGTGACAGTGCGGAGTATCAACGAATACGCGACGCCTTGCGATTCGCGCAATTACAGCTGATGCGGTACGAGCAGCAGTTAGCAGAATCGATAAATGGCACGATCCATTGAATGTGATTTAAACAATAAGATTAATATCAATACGTCCCTTAAAATGTACAAGTCGGCTTCTAATCTTTCGATCTATAGTTTCAAGCTCGATTGCGTCTGACATCGGGAAAGCTGCCGTTCACCAAAATCGCCCGAACGTTTTAATGCGTGTGTTGCAGCGATCAGTTGAATCGGCACTCCTAAGCGGACCTTTAAAAACATCGGACAAATTACCGCTCAATACTCTTTGCCGACCTTCGGCTCTAAGGGATAGAAGGCGGCTTGTCCAATGCAGACATAGAGAGTTCTTGCTCTGACCTCAGGAGCATGTTACTGGCCAGGAGTCGCCATTCGTTATAGTGAACACGAATGACTCAGCCCGGCTATTAAACTAACACAACCCAGCAGGCAGATGCCCCGATTACTTCGCTTTCTCAATGTCGGGGAGCACCCATGTCTGGTCGAGGAAGGCCTGCTTTGGCGAGTAGAGGCGGAAATACGGGAACCACGCTCGACCTGCCTCGGTCGGTATCCAGTTCTTGGCTTTGTCGCCCTCAGGCTTATTGGGTCCTATGTAGATGTCCACGGACCCATCTGCGTTTGTGTCCAGATCCATGCGCGACGAGCGGTCGGCGATTTCGTGCTCGTTTTGTACCAATGTCCGGGTGCTTACCTCATAGGCCGTAATAGACCAAAACGCCTCCGCGGGCGCATTCGGTGGAACCCGCAAAACATAGTTGGTGCCACCATCGAGCCAA
>CAMYNW010000019.1 GCA_947259885.1 uncultured Gammaproteobacteria bacterium | reverse complement strand
CATCGAGGAAGAGGACATGCCGGTCGACACCGAGGATCCATCGGTTCGCCGAAACCCAATCATGACGGATGCCGATATGGCGATGAAGATGGATCCGGAATATCGCGAGATCTCCGAGCGTTTCCACGCAGATCCGTCCTTTCTCGATGAAGTGTTCGCGCGTGCCTGGTTCAAGCTGACGCACCGCGATATGGGGCCAAAGGCGCGCTACATCGGGCCTGACGTGCCCAGCGAAGACCTGATTTGGCAGGATCCGGTTCCCGCGGGCAACAAGAGCTGTGATGTGGACGCTGTCAAGGCAAAAATCGAAGCCAGCGGTCTAAGCGTTGCCGAGATGGTCACCACCGCCTGGGACAGTGCGAGAACCTTCCGTGGCTCGGACAAGCGTGGTGGCGCAAATGGTGCGCGAATCCGCCTCGCCCCGCAGAAGGACTGGGAAGGCAACGAGCCCGAGCGGCTTACCAGGGTACTTGGCGTGCTCCAGAGTATCGCGGCTGATACCGGCGCAAGCGTGGCCGATGTCATCGTTCTTGCCGGCAACGTCGGGATCGAGAATGCGGCGAATGCGGCGGGCTACGATATCATCGTACCGTTTGCACCGGGGCGTGGCGACGCCACGGACGAGATGACTGATGTCGAATCGTTCGAAGTGCTCGAGCCGATCCACGACGGCTACCGCAATTGGGTCAAGATGGACTACCCGGTGAGTTCCGAAGAGCTCCTGCTCGACCGGACCCAGCTCATGGGGCTGACTGCGCCCGAAATGACCGCGCTCGTTGGCGGTATGCGCGTAATCGGCACCAACCACGGCGGCACCAGTCACGGTGTGTTCACCGATCGCGAAGGCGCACTCACGAACGACTTCTTCGTCAACCTGACCGACATGAGCAACGCCTGGGTGCCTGCGGGTAACAACCTGTACGAAATCCGTGATCGCAACAAGGGTGAAGTCAAATGGACGGCAACGAGAGTTGATCTCGTATTCGGGTCGAACTCGATTCTTCGTTCATATGCCGAAGTCTATGCCCAGGATGACAACAAAGAAAAGTTCGTGAGCGATTTTGTTGCTGCATGGAACAAGGTCATGAATGCCGATCGCTTCGATCTGGCCTGACTTCTAATAGTCGCTGCTTGCCAAGTAGATAGCGCACGCTGGGCGAACACTTCAAGTGGAGTGTTCGCCTTTTTTTGCGCCAGACCACTAATCGAACACCGTAACACTCCTGATATTAGGAGACCGCCCGGCACCCTCGAATCCAACGACCGCTAGCGGGGAAGTTAGATACCCTCCACCTTGTCAGTTCAGATTGAAACGGAATATCCGCGCCGTTTGTTAAGATCTCAACTTTTACCACTTAGTAGTCAGACGATCTTTCCTTCGTAGTCGGCGACACCCGGATTATCCGCTACGCCCACAAGTGTCGGGTGATTCATCTTTGAGATTTCGATCACATTCTGCTGATTACGCTGACTCAATAAATAGTCTCGCACCACGTCCCAAATCAATCGCCCCTCAGGATGGGGTCCGACAACCGCCCAGCCCGAAACACGATACGTTTTTGCGGGATCGAGTGACTCACCTGAATCCAGAGTCACCTCACTAATTCTCTCCAGCAATGGTTTAGCCGGATCAATCGTGTAATCAAGGCCTCCTACACGGACCATGTCTCCACCGCTTTGGAAATACGGATCGGGATCGAATAAGTTATCTGCAACAGACTCAAGTATGGTCAACAGCGCTTCCCCCGTCATTTCTTGAATGTAAGTCTCCCCATAGGTCATCGCTGTCTGGGTCATCACATCTTCCATAGTGATCCACTCTCCAGAAAGAACACTGGTACCCCAGCGAAAACCAGGGGACAAGGTGACCTCTGCCTTATACTCATGTTTCATCGCGTCGCAAATCAGCTGGTCCCAGGTACCCATGAAGTTACCCCGTCGATAAAGGGCGCGATCCGCAATGGCGAGTTTCTCTTCAAGAATATTCTGATAAGTCTTACCCACTCTTTGCGGGTTGAAGTAAAACGATTTCGAACGGCTTTCAATTACCGATTGATCGTAAATTCTTGCTCTCATTTCGCTCAGGAAAGCGTTCATTTCAGGATCGGGTTTGAGCAGGTTCTCAAATACCGGCACCAGATGGTATTGCATTCCCTTTACTTCACCTTCACCAATATCGAAGTCCATCATCCCGACAAATTTTCCATTGGTCCCCGCGTTGGTCACCATGCAGATTCCACCCCCCGGGGTTTCGACCTCAACTGGCACCGGAATACCGTCATGGGTATGTCCACCGAAAATTGCGTCTATACCTGACACTCTGCCAGCAAGCTTGATGTCCACGTCCATGCCATTGTGCGACAGCATGATGGTCGCATCAGGGGTTTCCTTCTCCTTGATCTGCTCCAGCAGTTCGATCAATTCGTCTTCGCGGATACCAAACGACCAGTCGGGAATGAATCCTTGTGGATTAGCATTAGCGGTTCGGGGAAAGGCTTGACCGATCACAGCTATTTTGCGCCCTGCAATGTTTCGCATCGTGTATGGTTTGAATGCAAGTCCAGCATCCTCATCATACAGCCCCAGACCGTCGAACTGTTCCACCATGGCAAAATACTCATCTCCAAACAGACTGTCTTCCTTCACCCGAACATTCTGACCCAGGAACTCGCCATTAAAACGCTTCACATTAGCGAGCAGTTCAGCTTGGTGATAGGTGAATTCCCAGTGTCCTGTCATGATATCCACGCCCAATAGATTGGAAGCGTCGACCATATCTGTTCCTCGAGTCCATAGAGCAGTGGCGGAGCCCTGCCATAAATCTCCTCCATCCAAAGTAAGCGTATTTTCTACCCCGCCTGCTTGCATCCGCAGAGAGTCGATCAGAGTTTTGAGATTGGCAAACCCTCCCATCCGCCCATACTTTCGTGCATTGGCTTCGAAATCCAGATTGGTATACGCATAGGCTTCGATACTATCTTCAGCAAATCCGGTTTTTTCCAACAATGCTTTACCCACAAGATGCGGCAACATTCCTTTAGCTGATCCCACCCCCAGATTGACATTGGGCTCGCGATAGAAGACCGGCAGTAGCTGGGCATGTATATCGGTGGTATGCAGAATTCGAGCATTTCCCTGCATCGGCAACTGATATAAAGTGTCAAGACTTTCAGCACGGGCTTGCTCCATCAGGACATCTAGGGATTTAGGGAGCAACGTGCCTGTGGCGGCAAATCCGATCAGTTTTAGCAGTGTTCTTCGATTTATCTCTGTCATTGTCGTATTTCTCTCCAAATGGGTTCCGTGACACGGGTCGCACCAGGCAGGTCGCACCAGGCAGGTCGCACCAGGCAGGTCGCACCAGGCAGGCCGCACCACACAAGTGTAACGAGCCTGTTGAATCTGCCAGATATATTTTAATGCTTACCCATGCGGTACTGCTGGTAAATACCGCATATCTGAATCTTCGCTTACCTGCGACCATTTAGCGTATCTGCCATTGTGGATATAACTCGACCCAGATCGTTATCCCCGGGAGATATCGCGTTGCCCGGATCGGCTGATTACAATATCATGGAGTGATTGCTGATCCAGGAAGACTGCTGGAAATTGCACGATAATCCGGACAGTGTTCAGGAAAACAGCAAAGTTTTACGGCCCCTGGAATACATCAAGTGGCGCCGTATTCAACAATTGGACTGAATCGAGACTAAACATGACTGAAGTAAACCAAGAACTTGATGCCCGGAATCTCAATTGCCCTCTTCCAATCCTGCGCGCAAAGAAAACCCTCAATGGCATGGAGTCAGGTCAGGTGGTAAAAATCCTGGCCACTGATCCGGGCTCTGTCAAAGACTTTGAAGCATTTGCCAACCAGACAGGTAACGAACTGCTCGAATCCACCGAGGTAGGTAATGAGTTTCACTTCCTGCTGAAAAAATCGTAGCCCGGCGGGTTGCCGACCAGAATACAAAATCGCTTCCTCGAAGGCTTGGCTGATTCAGCCTCGCTGCTTTTGTATGCCGTCGCCATGATTCTTCACAATCTGATTGTCAGGAGAACTACCTTTGGAATTTGAGCATTATCAGAAGGTTGCATTATATGGCTTTTTACTGGCCGCTATTTTCGGTGCCATAGCCAACCGCACCAACTTCTGCACCATGGGCGCTATTAGTGACTGGGTTAACATGGGCGCCCTCATCCGATTGAAAGTGTGGTTACTGGCAATGGGTATCGCTCTGATTGGCACCCAGACGATGCATGCAAGCGGCACCATAGACGTTTCAGATTCGATTTACCTGTCCACCAACTTCACCTGGCTTGGATACATCATCGGCGGATTTCTTTTTGGTATTGGTATGACTATCGCCTCTGGCTGCGGCCAGAAAACCCTGGTGCGGGTAGGTGCAGGCAACCTGAAATCCCTGGTTGTTTTAATGGTAATGGGCGTCACAGCTTATATGACGCTAAGAGGGCTGCTTGCGCTGTTACGTCTGCAAATCAACGATCCAAGCGCACTCGATCTATCCGAACGTGGGCTGACGACCCAGGGAATACCTGAAATTCTCAGCATGTGGACCGGCCTGAGTTCAAGTATGCTGACGATTGTTTTAACGATTCTGATCGGCGGTGGTTCTATTATCTATGCATTGAAAGATGCGGGCGTTCGAAAAAGTTTTGACAACATGTTGTCCGGTGTCGGTATCGGCTTGCTTATCGCCTTTTCGTGGTATGTCACCGGCGTGCTGGGGTATGATGATTTTGAACCAGTGCCACTGGAAGGTATTTCATTCATTTCTCCTGTCGGTAACACAGTCAGCTACCTCATGACCTACACCGGATCGGTTATTAATTTTGGCATTGCGGTGGTATTTGGCATGATCGCAGGCTCGTTTCTATATAGCATTCTGTCCGGCACATTTCGCTTCGAGAGCTTCAACGACCAATCAGATCTGGTTCACCATCTTTGGGGTGGTGTACTGATGGGATTTGGAGGTGTTATGGCACTGGGGTGCACCATCGGCCAGGGAGTCACGGGGATGTCCACATTAGCCTTAGGCTCATTGGTCGCGGCACTTTCAATAGTCGCAGGTTGCGCATTCGCCTTGAAAATGCAGTACTACCTTTACGACGAACAAGGCTGGTGGCATGCGTTTAAAGCCACTATTGGCGATATGATGCCATCTCGTCATAAGTCGGCCTGATAGCTCCGCGGATAGCGACTCTGCGTTGAGTCAACAGCAAGTACCCAAAGCATAGTTATCGAGGCAGTTGGCATTTGATCTGCTCTGGCGAATTTGTGTTCCCTGGCTACATACAGCCAAAGTAAATACAGCAAGCTACATACAAAATGTGTGGCAGGGTCTGTGGCAGATTGGTGAGGTGCTGAATCGAGTTCAGGACCGTCAAAAAAGTCGTCAGAATTGAATCCTTAGTAAACGACTATTGCAGCTGCCTACCCAGATTCATTTCATCCTCGGTGAAACCAGCCATCCGGTACCATTTTTTTGCCTCGTCAGTATCCTGTTCGACTCCATTGCCTGTTTCATACATCATCGCCAGGGTGGTCTGTGAACCTGCCATACCTTGCTCTGCCGCTTTCCTGAACCAATTCACGGCTTTCTCACTGTTCTTGGCGACGCAATCTCCTTCCATGTACATAAAACCTAGACCATGCTGGGCCATTGGAAAATCCTGATTTGCTGCGGCTACCATCCACTTCATCGCCAGCAACTCATTGCGAACTACACCCAGTCCGTTCTGGTACATGATTGCTAATCGATACTGAGAATCGGCTTCTCCCTTTTCGGCTAATGGTCCAAGTAGTGCAAGAGCCTGAGAAAAGTTTTTTGCTTCGAACGCAGCGACACCACTGGCCAGATTCATTTGTTCATTTTCGGTTAGTTGGAAAACCATCACTCAGGTCCAGATTTATCTTTTAGTGGCAAAAATTCGTTCATTGGCCGCAAGCACCGCAGCCTCGACACGCGAGTGTAAGCCCAATTTCTTGAGAATGGATTTGACATGCAACTTAACGGTGCCATCAGAGATGCCCAAATGTTTGGCAATGACTTTGTTACTTTGTCCCTCAGTTAAATGACTTAGAATCTCCATTTCTCTGGGAGAAAGACTCGAGAATACAGACTTATTTTCTTCTTCGAGTCCATCGTCACGATTTTGAATAATTGAAGCCAGGGTGCCAGCCAGTTCTGGGGCCACAACCAATTCCCCCGCTATAACCTTGCGCAATGCAACCACCAACTCATCTGGATCCATATCTTTCAGTAGATAGCCACTGGCATCGTGCCGCAGACAATCCTTTAGGTCCGCGGCATCATCGCTGGTGGTCAGGATCAATATCGGAATTTCCTTATCGCTCTTGCGCAATAATTGCAGAGTGCGGACGCCGTCGACCTCTGGCATCCTGAGATCGACCATCACCACATCAGGCTGCATCGAAGCAGTAGCCTCAATTCCCTGATCCGCATTTGAACAAGCCGTGACTTCAACACCACGGCGTTTCAACAAACTTTCCAGGCCTTCTCTGAACAGTGCGTGGTCGTCAATTAATACTACTTTCATTGTATTTGGCACTACCCGGTTGCAACAAGAGGCTCGGCCTCATGACTCTGGAAATAATCGAATTCAAGACTCACCACACTGCCTTCTCCTGGCTCTGATTCAAGTTTAATCTCGGAGCCAAGACGTCGCGCACGTTCCATCATGATTTCTCGCCCGATATGCTCTCCCGGCTCGCCAACCACGACTTCCGATTCGTCAAATCCAACCCCATCGTCCTCGACCATAATACGGTAATGGCTGTTTTGGTGGCGAATAAGCACCCGCACTGTGTTTGCATCCGCGTGCTTCTTAATATTGGCCAACGCTTCCTGGATGATCCTGATAACGTCAGTCCGCATATCTGACGAGAGTTTGTCATCCTGCCATTCGTTCTGAAAGAAAACCGCGACACCAGTATCCTGTCTAAATTTCCGAATTAATTTCTCCACCGAGAAAACAACTTCCTGAGACTGCAGAGGTGCTCGGAACTGCGCGATCAATGAACGAAGCTCATGGTTTGCTTCCTCCACTCTGCTTTCTAATTTCTCGAGTTCCTCCCATGTGACCTGTTCTTCATCCTGATGCAGTGTTTCATCCAGAACCCTAACTTGAAATCTAAGACTTGCCAGTGTTTGCGCAAGAGAATCATGTAACTCATTCGCCAATCGGGCACGCTCCTCAACCATCATCAACTTGCCGGCGTCCTGATCCAGGCGAGATTGCTCCACTGCGGCCCCCAAGTGCTGTCCTACGCTCACTAACAGTTCTCGAGCATCCCGATCAAGTTCTGTATCGGAGCTGACAAACAGTTGATAACACCCCATTATGGAATCTCGGTACTGCAGAGGAATCGAAATAATCTGACGTACACCGTTATCGAAACCCTGCCCGGGTTTTCTGGCCTGCAGCGATTCGTTGATAGTCTCAGAGCGCACATCAATTTGCCCTTTACCGAACAGGCTGTTTTTAACCACAAATCGAATCGGAACACTAGATGCGAGAAAGTTACTGTCGCTTTTCAACCCATAACTACCTATTAAGTTTAAATTACTGTCATCCAGAATACGCACCACCGCAGCATCAGCCGCATAGACATTTCCTAATCGACGCATAAAATGCAGCAATAAATCGTTAACCTCATAATCCTCGTTTGTAGAGGTCACCACCTCGTACAACAGCTGCAGAGCGAGAGACTTGCGTGCCAAATTTTCGGTTTTTACGTCGACTTCAGTTTCAAGATCGTTATGTAATGACTCCATGAGTCTGGCAAGCCTATTGATGTCCCGCGCCAGCTCATTGAACTCTCCTGTAGCAAGTGACGGCATACGTGCCGACAGATCGCCACTGCGCACTCTAGAAACCCAATGTCGAACCTGAGTCAGTGGATCGAGCAGCGAATTTCGAACGAACAATATTGCCCTGACCACCAATCCAAACATTACTATGGGAACAACAAACTGCCCCCACTCGAACAAATTTTGACCGCCGCCACTGATCAGCACCTGCGCCTGCACTACAATCATCACGCACAGTAACAACGCCACTACCAGCAGGGGCAGCATAATTTGACGACAGGTGAACCCCTGGCCAGGACGATACCATTTTGATTCCGGAGAAATCAGGCACTTTGGCTCTTCAGCGACCGGATTTGGTCGATTCACGGGTTTAGATGTGTTCACTAGCGCTATCTAGGATGAGATCTTTTTCGTACTATAGTCCGTTATCTGGCTGATTTCCATACAAAAATACTACCTGGCTCAGGATTCAACCTTTGGTGGCACATGCGACGGATCGTTAGGATTGAGAAATATAAATCGGAAATCCCCGTCCTCCATTTCGACATAGTCCAACGTTGCGTTACGTAAAAACTCTGTGCTGGTCGGGGCGACCACGATATCAATTCCACTTGACCGACTATGACTATCGTTGTGGTCGGTATTGTCAAATCCCATCGCATAATCGAGAGAACCATCTTCAAGTCGCTTCGCTGCAATGCGAAGCGATAGCCCTTCCGCGTCGGTCTGCTCCATCGAAGCTTTGATTTGTTGCGCTGCGGCTTTACTGATCGTAATCATAGATTGGTAGTTGCTTGTTTCTTAATGGGGAAGGCTCTGGAAGCTACAGAATGATGTACTGCATCGAGAAACCGGCTGACCCATGGGTTGGCACGACTGTCGCGCATATGCGCGAAGTTGGCAAATACACTTCCATGAACGATACCATCGTATTCACCATCTACCCCGTGACCGCGTTTAACGCGATACGCAAACCTGATACTAGGATCTAGATCTGAAAGATTGGAGTAATGGAATTCATGAGCCTTAATTTCGGCACTAGAATGATTGTCGTTACGCCCCAACCAAGGGTGATCGCTTGTAGGCTCCAGCAACACGTAACCACGCCCAATCGGTCGTTCATGCATATCTACATCCGCCGGAATCGCGCCCACCATTTCCCTGGTTTTTCCTTGCCATCTGATCTTCCTGGACAGATACATCAGCCCGCCGCACTCTGCATAGACCGGCCTGCCGGATTCGGCAAAATCACGGATAGCGTTTCTCATGGATACATTTTTCTCCAGCAGCTCTCCGTGCGTTTCGGGAAATCCCCCACCAATGAAAATCGCATCAACGTCAGGCAAACCACCATCGTTAAGCGTATCGAAGTAGCGAATAGTGGCGCCGTATTGTTCCATAGCTTCGATATCGTCCGCATAATAAAAGCAAAACGCACTATCTCTCGCGATACCTATGGACACGGGCAAAGGGCTTTGTTTTTCGATCCTGGGAGACGAAGCAGTAAGTTCGCCAGAAACACCTGCCAGTTCTATGATCCGGTCAATATTAATCTGAGTTTCTACCGCTTCGGTCATGGCCTGGATATGCGACTGGCGTCCGGCATCTTCCTTATCGGTGGTGAGCCCAAGGTGTCTTTCAACAATCTTTAGACCCGGATTACGTTGAATCACTCCAAGCAGCTCCAGGTCGGTATAGTATTTCACTATGTCACGCAGTTTTGATTCGTGCCGCGCACCGCCAAGGTTGTTCAGAACCAATCCGGAAATTTTAATTTCTGGTTCAAAAGCAAGATAGCCCTGGATCAGCGGCGCAATACCGCGGGTCATCCCTTCCACATCCACAACCAGAATAATTGGTACGTTCAACATCTTTGCCAGTGCAGCATTGCTATCACTGCCATAAAGATCAAGGCCATCAAACAGGCCTTTATTACCCTCAATGACACTGATTCCATTTTCAGGCTGATGGCGGACAAAACTCCACAACATCTCTTCACGGGTCATGCTATTGAAATCAAGATTGATGCACGGTCTGTCACTGACTCTACTCAGCCACATTGGGTCAATGTAGTCCGGCCCCTTCTTGAACGGCTGTACATCGATCCCTCGATTACGAAGAGCAGCACACAGCCCAACCGCAAAGGTTGTTTTACCTGACGACTTACGCGTAGCAGATATGAAAATTCGAGACATCGCGCGATAGTGAGTCAGAGCGGATCGTACCGGCTCAGATTAAGATGCGCTACGAGACACACGATCATCAGGCATGAACGGTAGTATCCTGGTTGCCAGGATTACCAGCAACACTGCGAGCGCCACCCCGCCAACCCCCAACAACAGTTCGGGCATGCTGGGTGAATATTGTGCTACCACGCCATCGTAAAACGTACTGGATACCTCTTTTCCAGGAAACAATACCAGTGGATAGGCCTGCCCGCCGATTATCGTGACATAAAGTTGTGACATCGCCCCTAAAACCGCCAGTATCGCAACCAGCTTGATCCCTTGCGGAGATTGTCCCCAGGCGGATAGAAAAACCAGTACTGCTGGCACAACACCACCCAAAAATATCTGACCAACCCAAAAAATGAACGTATATATCCCGCCGTCGATAAGAATAAATCGCTCAATTCCATGATGCTCGGTAGCGTACAGATTGGTGAAGTGAAAAACAGTGACTAAGAACAGTTCCAGCACAATAAAAATTGCCAACAGACTCGCGAGTCGCTCCAGCAGTTCCGGTAACACAGGCTGTTGCGACCATTGCGCCAGTAACAGAGACAACAGTATAAATATTGCAGTTCCTAAGATCAGCGATAGCACGATAAACATGGGCACCATCATGGCCGCGTCATAGAACTGTCTCGCAACCAGAAACCCGAATATGGAACCGGTACCGCTGGTCAGGACAAACCTCCAGGCAAACGCGAAAACACCAGCCTTGCTAGTGTGATGATTCATACCGCGCTCGAACATGGTCCAAAGATATCCGGCTACTACCAGAATGAAACCTGTATAGAGAAAAATATTCCAGGCAAAGATCGATTTAAAATTATAGTGCGTCATGGCAACAATCAGCCTTTCAGGTCGTCCCAGGTCCAGCACCAGAACAATCAACCCAGCTACGAGCAGACAAACAGCCAATAAGGCGGACAATCGAGACCAGGGTTTGTAAACTTTACGTCCGAAAACCGAGCTAATAGAGGCCACGTTTAGCGCCCCAGACGCAGCCAGAATAAGGAAAATGGCAAACACATGTGGCAGACCCCAGACTACCTGATTGTTCATCCCGGTGACCCAATGACCTTGCACCTCCATATAGTGCGCGGCCCCGTAGCCTGCAAGCGCCATCACAGCCAGCAAGATTACAATCATCCAGTATCCAATGTGTTTGCTTTGCAGGGTTTTAAAATGACTACTCATAACTTATCGGTCACAGATTCTGATAGCGCACTCCGGTATTCAAGCCCAGGTCTTCCCGGACCTGTCTTGAAGCTGAATCACGCATCGTCTTTGCGATTTGACTGTCTGCATCATTGAGATCTCCAAAAACCATTGCACCATTCCCGTCTCGATTACAGGACTCAACACAAGCGGGAGTTCGGTCATCATCGATACGGTGCACGCACAGGGTGCAGCTTTCCACGGTGCCTTTACCTCTTGGCGAGTATGATTTCTGATTGTATAAAGATTCATGCACAAACGATCTGGCCTTATAAGGGCAGGCCATCACGCAGTATCGACAGCCTATACAAGTGTGTTTATCCACAAGCACAACTCCGTCTTGTCGTCGAAACGAAGCACCGGTTGGACACACATCGACACAGGGAGGATCCTCACAATGCTGGCACAGCATGGGCAAAGAACTGACATGACCGGTTTGTCTATCCGTTACTTCCAGTTTTCGAATCCATTGCGCATCAGTCTCAGGTCGATCAAACCCTTCCAGGTTGTGCTCCGTATTACAACCTTTAACACAGGCGTCGCAGCCACTGGCGCACTTTGCAGTATCGATCAGCAAGCCCCAACGGTTGAGACTGGAAATCGCTTCATCTTCTGACTTCGCTAAAGCCAACTCGATCAGGCTGAATCCTCCACCCAGCGATACAGCGCCTGCAATGCCGCCCAGTAATCGGCGGCGCTGTCCATCCGGCTGTTTTGATTTGCAGGAAAGACTCATAAGCGATCCGTATTGACCCGCTTAGCATTGCATAAGCAAACCTCGTATTCGCGCCAGTATCCGGTCAGGCGACTCCATTGCTTTGCTAAAATATAGAAAGAAAAACTATTGTGCCGCATCATCGGAAGGTTTTGTAGAAAATGCATGTGCTGTGAGCGATGCAGCGCCACTCCCCATTTTACCCGGCGTATTACCCAGATTCGCATGCCCTTGGTCCGGCATCGTCGCGTGGCATTCGAAACAGTCCAACTTAACGCTGGCAAACTCGTGGCAACTCTGACAGAACTGGCCCGGTGCATCGATGGGGATAAACTGGCCGGCGCTGTCCTCCTGAACATGACAGTCGACGCAGTTTTTCAGGCTGTGTTTAGTTGTGCGAACTCCCTGGTACACGGTGTCATCTCTTTGATGCACAAGAAACTTCATATGGTTTTTGCGCATTGTTTGTGTCGGCTCTACGCACTGTTCCCCCTTGCCGCGAGGAAATACGGGCGCATCTGCAACTGCGGACGTAGTGGCCGAGACCAATGCGGTCACCATGCATACGCCCAGCAGAATCAGCCGACCAGGAGACAACTTATTCTCCCATCCCCATTTGGATGTAACCGGTGGGACATACGTCGGCACATATATGACAGCCTATACAGCGGTCATAATCCGTGTCTACGTAACGACCCATGGTGGACTGATCCTTTTTAACCCGGAATACCGCATCCTGGGGACAGTAGATCACACAGTTGTCACATTCAAAGCACATACCACAGCTCATGCACCGACCCGCTTCCTCACGCGCGGTTTCCGCATCCAGTCCAATATGACGTTCCTCAAAATCGCTGAGCACCTCTTCCGCACCTGGTCCTCTCGCCTCGCGTTTGTTGCGGGGCGTGTATTCGAAGTGACCCAGAAACAGTTTATCTGAAGGAATTATTTCGTGGGCGCTACGGTCTTCATAGTTGTGCACCGCATATCCAGAATCACAAGTTCCCCACTCCTGCTGGTGATCGTAACCTTCTGGTTCAAGATTTGATTCACGCAGCTTTTCAAGCAAACTATAGTGATGCACGTCGACCTTCGGCCGTTTTGATAGCGCGTCATGTTTCAGAAAGTGATCGACGCTATCCGCCGCAATGGAAGCCTGACCGATCGCGGTGGTCAGAAGGTGTGGCCGGATAATATCTCCAGCGACAAAATGACCTGTCTTTTCTGGATGCTGGAAGAATTTGTCCGCATCGATTAAACCACGACCGTTATCGAATTCTTCCAGACCCTCGAGGTTACCACCCTGGCCGATAGCGGAAACGATTAAGTCACACTCGATCTCAAACTCGGTACCCTCTACCGGTACCGGTCGACCGTCTTCCTCTAACCGGCACTCTGCCATCCGCAGACCACGGGCTCGACCTTCATCAGTCAACAACACTTCAACCGGAATCACGCCGTAGTGAATATCTACGCCCTCGTGCAAGGCATCCTCTACTTCTTCCTGGGTAGCGGTCATCTGCTCTCGTGGAAATAATGAGGTCAGGGTAACTTCAGCGCCTTCACGCATTGCCGCAAATGCAGCGTCGTGCGCTACGTATCCGCCGATCACCGCTTCCGGTCGCTGCGATTTATTAATATTCTTGATCTTGCCAAGGCGCCTGGCCACTGAGACCACGTCGATAGAAGTATCACCACCACCGACACACAATACACGGTCTGCAGTGACTTGCAGAGTTCCCTGATTAAACGCTTCGAGGAAATTGACTCCGCTCACGCAGTTGGGTGCATCGGAACCGGGAACAGGCAGTGCGCGCCCGGTCTGACAACCTATACACCAGATCACCGCATCGTAATCTGTTTCAAGCTGCTCAACTGTGATATCAGTGCCAACCCGAGCGCCTGTGCGGACCTCGATTCCGCCCATATCAAGAATGCGCTGGATCTCATGATCGAGATGATCCCGCGGAGTTCGATAGCCTGGAATACCGTAGCGCATCATGCCACCCAGTTGTTCGTGATCGTCAATAATCAGTGAGCCATGACCTTTTCGACGCAACTGATACGCCGCGGCCAGGCCGGCCGGGCCGCCGCCAATAATGGCGACTTTCTTATCGCCAAGCGCCGGCGCTTCAAAGGTATATTTTTTTTCATATGCGGTATCGCCAATAAACTGTTCAACGGCATTGATGCCGACAAAATCTTCAACATCGTTACGGTTACATCCGTCCTCACAAGGCGCTGGGCATACCCTGCCCATCATCGAAGGAAAAGGATTAGCATCCGTGGAACGACGGAATGCATATTCCTGCCAATCCATATCTGCAGGTGGCTTTTCAATACCTTTTGCAATCTGCAGCCAGCCCCGTATGTCTTCACCAGAGGGGCAGCTACCCTGACAAGGGGGTGTACGATGAACATAAGTAGGACACTGGTGGGAATGGTCGGCGCTAAAGATCGCTTCCTGCCAGTCCTCCCATTTGTAATCGCCATCTTCATAGGCGCGAAACGTCAGTTTCTTAGCTTGCTGTTCGTTGTTTACAGACATTGGTTTACTCCAATAATGATGTTTCCGTTGCGCACCGCAATAGGCAACGGAAAAAAGGGAAATTAACGAAGCGCTTCATCGCTCTACTCCGAGCTCCAGGGCATCACCCACCAACTGATGCACACTGATAATCATATCCATGCCTAAGTCGTAATACGGCAGCACTTTAGTGAACTGGCTTTTACATATCGCGCAGATTGCCGCCATATGCGTGACCTCGTGTTCTTCGATCACTTCGTGGAGCGCTTGCATTCTTGGCAACGCACCTTTGACCCGAAGCTCAACCAAGTCATCGGTAAGTAAACCTCCACCGCCACCGCAACAGAACGTGCCCTCATGGATAGTTTCCTGGCGCATATCAAAGAAATGATTACAGCTCGCTTTAATCAAAGCTCTCGGAATCACAAATTGCCCGCCGGGCATTGTCCCCATTCGTGACGCTCTAGACACATTACAGGAATCATGAAAGGTCACGACTTTGTCGTCATTTTCTTCTTTGTTGAACTTGAGTGCGCCTTGCTGAATCAAGTCGTAAGTTGACTCACAAATGTGTTGTGGAGCCGGATAGTCCGGATCCAGAAAATCAAAGGGTCCAATCAGCGTGTTCCAGTAGCTATAGGCCACACGCCAGGCATGACCGCATTCACCCACTACGATTCTTTTAACTCCCAGCTCGAGCGCAGCTTCCCGAATCCGCATTGCGACCCGCTGCATATTGCCCTGGCTGCCGATAAACAATCCGAAATTTGCGGCCTCTGAGGCATGGGAGCTCAGAGTCCAGCTAATCCCGGCTTGGTGAAATACCTTGGCATAACCAATCAAACCATCAACATGGGGCTCCGCGAAGAAATCAGCTGATGGGGTAACCAGAAGTACATCGGCACCCTTCTGGTCCACGGGGAAACGCACATCAACATCCGTGTCCTCTTTAACTTCTTCCTCGAGGCCTTCCAGGGTGTCGAGCAGAGCCGGCTCAGGCAATCCAAGATTATTACCGATCTTAAAAACCTTACCGATAATTTCGTTAGAATATTTTTGTCCTATACCAACGCTTGCCAAAATTTCCCTTCCGGCCATGGTGATTTCAGCAGTGTCGATACCGTAGGGGCAGTAGACTGAGCAGCGCCTGCATTCCGAACACTGGTGATAGTACTTGTACCAGTCGTCGAGCACTTCTTCCGTTAAATCGGCGGCACCCACCAGCTTTGGGAAATGCTTGCCTGCAAAGGTGAAATACCTGCGATACACTTTGCGCATCAGATCCTGACGCGCGACCGGCATGTTTTTCGGATCCGCGGTCCCAAGGTAATAATGACATTTATCGGTACATGCGCCGCATTTAACACATGCATCCATAAACACCTGCAGTGAACGATACTTGCCGAGGAGTTCACCCATCTTGTCAATGGCTTTGTCATGCCAGTCTTCTACCAGCTCTCCCGGAAAGCCCAGGGGCTCCTGATGATCGGGTTTTGCAACGAACGGCTGGCTGTGCACCATGGCATCGACCTGAATCGCAGGCGTCTGCGGATAGTGAGTGATTACAGGAATGTCAAACTCTGCTTTCATCGACTATCCCGCATTAGAAGGCATATGACGACGCTCACGCGGATTATCCGCCTGGTTGCGTGTTGGACTGAAGAACAGTCCGGGCGCATGCAATAGTTTGCTGATAGGAAAAATAATCATCAAGCAGATGACTAATGCGAGATGGATTAGGAGCATGGGATCCGACGGGAGTTGCTTTATTTGCAGGCTCATCAAACCAAGCATATATGTCTTGAGGGCAACCACATCGGTATGCCATACAAATTTCATCAGCAGTCCGGATCCGGCAATCCCGAGGATCAATGCCAACATAAGATGATCCGAGGGCGCTGAAATATACCGCACACGATCGACAGCCAGACGCCTGATCCAAAGCCCGACCAAGCCAAATACCATGGCGTAACCAGCATACACCCCTGCACTCTGGATAAAGGCCACCCAGGACCAGACCGGGTCAGTGAAGTATCGAAGATGGCGAAGCAGCGCCAGCAACAATCCAAAATGAAATGCCCAGCCAAACAGCCAGGTCCATTTATTAGATTTGAACAGGCTTTCGAAGAATACGACTTCCCGAAACATCCTGGCGACCACACCGGGAGTGGTGGTGGGCGCGGGAGTGGTCGGAATTTTGAGCGGAGCGGGCGTGCGGCTATACAAAAGAATCCGCCTGCCAACCCCAACGATCAGTATAGCCGTTGCCAGATAGAACAGGGCTGCATACAAATAAGAAACAACGGACACTGCAACGCCTTTTAGCCGCGATACCAGAACATAAATCTTAGACGCAACCCGTGGGCTTGGGTAAGCCGGCATACTTACACGCCTGCTTAGCGGGACCATATGGAAACAGTTCATACAGGTACTTACTGTTACCCTTGTCCTTGCCAAGGCGTTTTCCGATTGCTTTGGTTAATACACGAACCGCTGGGGCAATCTGGTATTCGTCATAATACTCACGTAGAAAGTTTACAACTTCCCAGTGATTCTCCGTCAAATCGCAACCATCTTGCTTGGCCATAGCTTCCGCCAGTTCAAGGTTCCAGTCACTAAGATTGGCAAGATACCCTTCCTCATCGGTTTCGTAGGATTTGCCGCTTACTTCAATAGTCATTATTGCGCTCCATTTGAGTAGGTCGATTAAAGTCGTTAAATAAAATAATTACATCCAGGATTGAACTTTTGGTTCCTCTACGGCTAACTTAACGAAGCCGTCATAGTCCACTATCTCTATCCCGTCAATGAGTCTGCTTTTGTCTATTCCCCTGGCCTTCAGATCGGGCCCCAATACATAAAATTGACGATCCTGCAAATGTTCTGTGATATTGGCTGCCGCATCGCTACCTTTAAGCGCACCGTATATGCCATCTTCTATCAGCAGAATGCTGGATCCCGGCTGAGACAGCCGCAGACAGGTTTGCAGACTGTTTTTTTCAAAAGGCGATTTGTTAACTGTGTGCAACATCGTTAGATCTCAGGCTAAAAGTTCAACACCACGTCAGATTGTTCAATAATGTCCTGAAGCTCGGCAGCACTTACCAGGTTGATCATCGGTTTTTCTGCCCAGTCATCGTCTTCATCCTCATATACAAGAGGCATCAGGTCGTCCTGTGTTAGCCCTCGCTTCTCAAGAGATTCCTTCTCGACATAAATTTTCTTAACGTCGTAATCCCCAAGCGCACGATATGTGGGACTGAAATTCTTGGTACCGATCTCGCTGGTATCCTGATCGGTCTTTAACTGAAACACCCCATCATCAATGTACGCCATGGCCACATCCTGCTCAAAGGCAGCCCCGACTAGCGCCACTTCCAGACCCTCTTGCGCATAATTCGAGCCATGAGGCGCCCGTCGATTAACATATAAAAACTTTTTGATGATGCCACTGGTTGGGCTGGCCTCCTGATCAGACATTTGTATATCCTCCTTGATTAATCGCCAAATGCAACCAGTCGGTCCGACTGGATACCTGCCTCAATCAATTGACCGAGACCTGAAATACGAAATCCGTCAGCGATGTTATTAGTGTCCTTGCTGTTGCGTTTTTGTTCGTCCTCGTCAACGATCCCGCGACGCTGCGCCGCCGCAACGCATACAACCAGGTCAAGGTCATGTTCCTTTGCAAGATCAGACCATCGGTTTGTGATATTACGGTCATCCTGAGGTGGCGTAGTCAAGCGGGTGCCGTTATTAACCCCGTCATGGTAAAAAAATACTCGCATTATTTCGTGCCCCTGCGATAAGACAGCACGAGTGAAATAGTAGGCACTATCACTAGCCTGATGAGTGTAGGGCCCTTCGTTCACAACTACCGAGAATTTCATAACTTATTCGACTACAGGCGGATATAAGCCGAGGAGTTCAGGCTCTTACGAGAGCCGCGCCAGTTGTCTATGTGATACTTGGTGAACGGAAGACCAGTAAGCTCAAAGAATCTTGGCCAGCCAATGCGATCGATCCAGTCGTTGACCCTCTCCCAGTCTTTCGCATCCTCCTTATAAGCCTTAAGAATTTTTTTAACTATCGCGGTAGCCTCAGGCCATCGAGGGGGATTGTTCGGCACACCACCCGCCACTAGTTTCTGAAAGCTTGGTTTACTTCTGGCATTGGAGTGATTGCCGCCAACCCAAATTGCAAGTTTGGAATGCTCCGGATCGTTGATCTGCATGGGTGGGCAAGGCGGATAACAGGCGCCGCAGCAGATACACTTTTTCTCATCAACCTCCAGGCTTGGTTTACCGTTAACCACGGCCGGCCTGATTGCCGCCACCGGGCAGCGCGCTACCACCGAGGGACGCTCACAGACATTTGCCACCAGATCATGATTGATCTTTGGTGGCTTGGTATGCTGTACGTTGATCGCAATATCGCCCTGACCGCCACAATTAATCTGGCAACACGAAGTGGTGATATGCACGCGATTCGGCATACGGCAATTCTTGAACTCGTCAATTAACTCATCCATCATCGCTTTAACTACGCCAGAGGCGTCGGTACCGGGAATATCGCAGTGCAGCCATCCCTGCGTGTGGGAGATGAAAGCCACCGAGTTAGCGGTTCCTCCCACGACAAATCCCTCCTTTTCGAGCGCCTCGATTAGCGGATCGACTTTTGACTCCTCAGACACCATGTATTCGATGTTGCTTCGAATCGTAAACCGGACATGGCCATCGGCATACTTGTCACCGATATCACATAGCTTTCTCAATGTGTAGATATCGAGTATTCGCTGAGTACCAGCCTTTACTGTCCAGATCGCGTCGCCACTCTTAGCGTAGTGCACAAGCACTCCTGGGCGTGGATGTTCATGGTATTTCCATTGACCGAAGTTCTTCACCATAACTGGATGCATGTATTGCATCCCATCGGGACAGCCTGACTCGATCGGCCGGCGCATATCTTCAAGTGCCATTTTAAATTCCAGTTAAATTAATTACTGCCAGCCGCGAGCTTGGCTTCACGTTTACGCTCGAACCATTTCTCAGCTTCTTCATCCCAACCATCCATACGGACATAGGAACTCTCACGGGGATGAGACACCATATTGGGATCTACTTCGATGCCAATGCCTTCAAGGAAATTAACCAGCCCTATTCGCTCGATCATTTCACCGCAGCGCTCATGTTCGAGACCGTTCTCGGCCCAGAAATCGATGGCTTCTTCAGCGATTTCCACGATCCTCTCGTAATCTTCATCACTTTCAAGCTTCATGAACGGCACTACCACGGTGCCCATCAGATCGCCGATCTTCAGAGTGCGTTTGCCGCCAATCAGAATCGAAACGCCCTTATCATCACCGGGCGACAGCGCTTTGTTCATTACGTTCAGACAGTGCATGCATTTAACGCAATTACGGTTATCAATTTCCAACCTGTCGTCGTCAGTCAGACTCATACAATTGGTTGGACAGCGTGTGACCACGTTATCGATGACATACTGCCTGCCCTTGGCCTCGATAAAATTTGAGACTTCAGCTTCATCTACTTTGATATCGTCACGCCAGGTGCCAATTACCGCAAAATCCGCGCGTTCAATGGAATTCATGCAATCGTTGGGGCATCCCGAAACTTTAAACTTAAATTTGTAAGGCAGCGCGGGACGGTGCACATCATCGGTAAAGTTGTTTACCAGCTCTCGATGCAGGCGATGCTCATTGGTGCAGGATTGTTCACATCGAGCCGATCCCACGCAGGACATCGCTGTTCTAACACAAGGTCCAGCACCTCCCAGGTCAAAACCATAATCATTGATCTCATCAAAGAAATGCTGAGTGTTTTCGGTACTGGTACCGATAAACATAATATTGCCGGTCTGACCATGAAAAGTGACCAGGCCAGAGCCCCATTTCTCCCAACTCTCACCCAACTGCCGAAGCATATCAGTGGTATAGTAATTGCCAGCTGGCGGTTGAACCCGAAGAGTATGAAATTCTTTCGAATCCGGAAATTGTTTTCCTACCTCGGAGAAGCGTGGAATGATTCCACCTCCATAGCCGAATACGCTAACCGTTCCCCCTTTCCAGTAACCTTTGCGAGTTTCGTAAGAATGCTCAAGCTGCCCTAAAAGGTCATTGGCGATGCCGTTGATTCTCTGGTCAGGATGGTCATCTCGTAATCGTTTGATACCCGAGATAAAGCTTGGCCAAGGGCCGGACTCCAGCTCATCAAGCATTGGGGTGTCGTGTTTAGATTCGCTCATTCGGTGCTACTCCAGTGGTTTCTCAAATTCCCGCCGCAAAGTGGTTATCAGTCATCTTAAATTGGCCCCAGGGTACGGGGATCGACGTTGCGCGGCAAAGCATTAACTTATCCGGTATTCTAGCTATGTCACTTGATTACTCCAGTTCCCATAAAGGGTAGCAGGATCAATAGGTTTATCCCCATAGAGGTATAGACGGAACGATATCCCACTGGATGAAATTGACCTGCCATTTCAGATGTTTTTTAAGCTCGGCGGAAGCGTAGGATTGAAACCCAACCACGCGCCGGGCTCACCACTATAAGTCCGTGCAAATCATCGCCCAAAATCAACCAATTCAGCATCCCATGCCGCTATCTTCCGCTTTCAACCTGAAACCGGTTCTAGAGATGGGCGAATCCGACTATCAACGTTGGCGGGAAGAAAAACTAAGGCGCTACATACCCGATCTGGAAAACTGCCTGGTCCCGATCCAGAATCCACTGAAATTGCGCCCGGCGGAGAAAAAGCAGCTCCAAGGAATAATAAGCAGCAATAATTTTGTCGTTTATCAATACCCGAGCCGTCCAGATTGCGACTCTAATGGTTATCGGGAGATATGCTGCCAGTTAGGACTCAATCGCTCGATTTCGAATCCTGGCGCTGACGCTGACAACGTCACAAAAATTCAGGACCATACTGGATCCGGTGCGGGCGCGAACCACCGAAGTAGGTATATTCCATACAGCAATCTGGCACTGAACTGGCACACGGATGGTTATTACAACAACCAAAACCAGATGGTGCGCGCATTTGTGCTCCATTGCATGGAGTCTGCCCCAACGGGCGGTGTTAACAAGTTGATGGACCACGAAATTGCATACATTCTTTTACGCGATCAAAATCCGGATTGGGCCGAAGCCCTTAGTGACCCGAAATGCCTGACCATTCCCGAGAATATTGTTAAGCAGAAAGTAATTCGTGATCAATTTATTGGGCCAGTGTTCAGTACCGATCCGGCTACCGGAGAACTCTACGCTAGATACACTGAGCGCAAACACAACGTTGTTTGGAAAGATACACCCACTGTAGAAAAGGCGGTATCAGCGCTTGCAGAAATTCTTAGAACAGAAAGCGGCTGGACGGCCACAATCACTCTGCAGCGAGGACAGGGTTTGATCTGCAATAACGTACTCCATAACCGGAGCGCGTTTGAAGATAACGATAGTCATGAAAGTAAACGCTGCCTTCACAGAATTCGTTTTGCTGAGCGTGTTCAGTTGCTAGATGAATGAAATAATCCATTGAATTATCTTAATAAAGAGCAGTTCGATCTTGGCGCCGAATGTCAGGCGGATGCGGTGCTGTCAACCGCTGTCCTCGCTCGCAAGGCGAAGCAAATCGAACAGCAGTTGAGCGAACTGACACATACTGAAGACGAACAACGAACTCTTCTTAGTCACGAGCTTGCTTCGATTCAAATCGAATTGGAACAAGGACAGCTCGCCTGGAGCAATGCAATGCCCGCCTTCAAGCTCCACATAACCAGGCAACGATGGGAACAAGCGATCGTGGCATGCGACACCTTATTTCGCTGCAATCAGCCGGATTCCTTGGTGGCTCTCGGTCATGCGCTTTGGCTCAGCATCACGTTTCCAGTTGAGCCAACTTTAACCATCGCGCAACTTCAACACGTAATTGCTGAAACCCCAGAGGATTCCGACGGTGCCGCGGTAGCTGCTGCGATGGCCGCTTATATTGTTGACCTTCGAGGCAGTGAAAATGCCAACGATGATGCTGCCCTTGCGGTTGGACAAATGCTCAACGACGTTGCTCGACGTCATGGCAGCGTGCACAACCAGGATGAGTTCGATCGATGGTTCAGCAAGCTCGAATTGGATCAGCCATCTAAATTGCTGGTTCGAATGCGGAACATTATCGATGTTCTGGTCCAGGACCAGTGGTGGATCGATCGAGATGAACTTCAGTCCAACATTCCAGAGACTGGGTAAGTCATGCTGTGGCAGGAAAAAACCGACCCATCGAATTACATCGTGCCTGATGATGTCGTGGATTTATCCTTCCGAATGGAGTGTCGCGAGTTGCCGTTAGATCATGCCTGGGCGCTATGTTCGGCAATTGAGTCCGCCCTGCCCTGGATCAGCATTGAACCCGATGCAGGCATACATTCTATCCATGGTGCGGCCTCTGGCAACGGGTGGGAACGACCACCGGAACAACCGGATAGTCTATTACAGCTTTCACGCCGTACAAGGCTCTATCTTAGACTACCAAAACATAGACTCGAAGACGCCGAAGCTTTAGTGGGTTCAAATCTGGACCTGGATGGTTTTCAACTTAAGGTGGGCGATTTTCAAATCAAACAGCTGGTGCCTGCTAGCACCGTATTTTCGCGTGCAGTCCGAAGCGAAAATATCGAGGATGAAGAAGTTTTCACCGATGAACTGGTCGGGCTTCTCGAGCGGCACGGAATCGAGGCCTCAAAATTATTGTGCGGGTTATCGCACAAGCTGCACACACCAGATGGCGCGTTTACCGCACGCAGCGTATTGCTTGCAGATCTTGAGCCTTCACAATCCATCACACTTCAACAGCGTGGCCTCGGTCTCAGTCGAATCTTAGGTTGTGGAATATTTCTCCCGCATAAAAGCCTTGCAGCAGTAGGCACGGAACAGGACAACGATTGATTATAGATTTAAATATTGGAGTTACACATGAGCATCAATGTCAATGACAAAATAATTGAAACAAACGAAAACGGTTATCTGGTCAACGCGGAAGATTGGAGCCAGGAAGTAGCCGAAGCTCTGGCAGAATCACAGGGCTTGAATTTGACAGAGCGTCATTGGGACGTGATAAATTATCTTCGAGGGGAGTACTTCGATAACAATGGGCACCAACCAAACAATCGAATCATGGCCAAGGAGATGAGCAAGCTATGGTCGGGCGAAAAAGTTAATGCATCGGCACTGTTCGATCTTTTCCCGGGCACACCAAGTAAGCAAGCAGGACTCATTGGAGGATTACCAGAGAGTATGCGAAAAGGCGGATATTAACTATTGCTGCGGTTGGACTTTTTATTATTAATTATCAGGAGAATTGAAAGTGAGCGAGAAACAAAAAATCATTCAACAAATGCTGCAAATGCAAAAACAGTTTATTGCAAAGGAACACGAGAGCGGAATTGAATCGGAAGAATACTACGCTGAAGATGGCGAAGGCTTACTGTCTGGATACCATCAGAAATATTCCGAACTGGCTAATCGACTAATCGATTTAGCACACCAGGAAAAAGGATCCCATCGCTGATTTGATGTAAAACATTGCGAGTTTGGCACTGATCCCGGATCAAGTCGGTGATAGGGCACTTACTATTCGAGTCATCCTGACCAAAGTGCGCAGCACTCGGTCCAGAACCTCAGTAATCAGCTTGCGACCCGGCCGAAGTCCGGTTGAGCACCTGCTTGTGGACAGTTCTTGACTGTGGCCTACCTGTCTAAGACTTGGTCGCCTTCAAGCATCATCAAGAATCTCAAAATTCATCTGGCCTCCCAGAAAACAAGCCCGCCTCGTTTGTTAGGCTGTAGACCAGGGCGCATAGGCGCATGCGTTCCATGACCCAGCAGCATGACCAGATCATCGACCACCTTAGGATTAAATCTGAAATATTCATGGCCGGTTATCTGATAGCGACCAGTAGAGGAAATATCGATGGTATCAACGCCTTCTACCACGGTTAAATAATCCCCGGCCTCACCGAGGCGGGGATAGCCGCTTAATTGATGCGAAAGTTTGAGCGGCGTATCATTTGCAGACGCATATAGCGTGATGTGCCCTGCTACCGTTTTAATGCCAGGCAGTGCATCAACAAAGGTCTGGGAATCGAAATCAGGCGCAAGGAGCACAAGTTTCGCAATAACAGGAGGCTCAATTTTTTGAGCCCCCAGTTTCTGTAAAGCAAATATTGCGCCCCTTGAGCCCAGGCTATGTGCGACCACCTGAACACCTTTACTATTGAAGCGCTCAGAAAGCTGACTGATAAAGTCAGTCAGTAACGGCACACTCCATTCTACATCCACCAAATCACTCACATAATCCGAAGCCAGGCCATTCGAAGGCCAACTGAATGCGATGACAGTAGTCATACCCTCAAGTGATCGCTGCATTTGCGCTGCCATAAGACACGCACGCTCAAAATTATAGTTGTAGCCGTGAATGAACAACACCACCGTTTCTGATGAGTTTGTCCTGACCGCATCATCAAGCTGAATCCAGAACTGGGGATGATTGGGCTCCTCAACAAATTTTACGCTATCGGTCTCTCCCTGAAGATAGAAAGGTAGTTTGGAGGCAACGTCTTTAACAATCGGAATAGGGGTAAATTCAACTTCGCAATGTCCGAATATTGGAATTCCCCGATAACCACCATAGATAACTTCTTGTGGTTGATCTCCCAGACGGGCTCTGTTGGTAAGATAAAAAACAATTACCTTTGAAGAATCAGCGTCAGAAACAATGCCGCTACCAGCTGCACTATCTGGCTCGCTGGAGCTGCTCTCTGTTGCAATGCCTAACGACAGAAAAAAAGAAAGGAGTAAAACTGTATAAAAAAAATCCCGCATAAGCCGCTAAACCCGCTTTTTTAACCTTAACCTGTTACTTAACATGCGAAATCATGACTAGGTTTCGGTCATCGTTCGAAATCTCGATACAATATCGTCTGTTGTTCCCGTGTCAGATGCCAATCCTGATATGGACACGATAAATTCAGCTGAAAACAGTCTCGGCACCGCTGAATTATTCTTACTATATAACTCTTAGAAACATACTTTATTAATCACGGACAACTCCACATACGCACCAGGTTGACGTAGCTCTGATCTACCCGATGCGTAACCTCTGCGTCCGGATCGGATTTTCTCAGGCTTTCTTTTGCCAGATAGAGCTGATAAAGCAGGCTGCGCTTGTCTGATTCACGCACCAGGCTTTGCATCCAGGTCACCGCAACAAGTCGTTCCCCAGATGCGACCTCATTCACACTGTGACGCGATGACGCTGGGTACATTACCGCATCGCCAGCTTCCAGCTTGACCCGCTTGGAACCAAACTCGGTTTCGATTTCTAACTCCCCTCCCTGGTATTCATCGGGGCCATTGAGAAATACGGTGATCGCGATATCGCACCGGTAACGATCGCCTTGCCCCATGATCGGATCGTCTATATGACTGCCATATGCCATTCCGGACAAGTAACGACAATAGTATGGCGCGGCAATCCTTCGCGGTAATCCCGCATTCAGATAAACAGGGTGAGAGATCAAAGCTCCCATCACCAGGTTGTTCAGTGCGGAAGTTTGTTTGTCGTCGGCGGAAAATTCCTGGTTATTTTTGTGCCTTCTCGCCTGTTCTCCCGCCGATAGTCTGCCGTCTATGAATGTTCCTTCAGAAAGCAACTGCCTTGAGGCACCTAACTGTTCCTGGTTGAGCACACTTGGCACTATAATCAGCATCAGAACACACAACGCTCAAGAAGTTGATCAACGGACTCAAGTTCAACCGACGAAGGCTTTTTTGCCTCACATTCCCGATGTGAAACAAGTACCTGGCTCATTTTCAGCCAATGATGTCTTCCTTGAGCAACCACTCGTGACAATGCCTGATAACCACCCCGACGCTTTGCAGTCTGATACGCTTCACAAAAGCTCGGAAACATTTCGCGTCGCAGAGGTGTCATATTAGCGTAATAAAAATCCAGAGAAACCTGGTCACTGAGCGTTAGAAACGCGGGCAGTGAGGTCACGCAGTCGGCAAGATTATCGCGCACCGCACGCATTTTGAGCTCTTGAATAGGATTGTCAATTTCTCCAACCGCTAATTGCCAACCTTCTCCAATCATTTCTTCCGCTATACGCTCACCTATTTCGTGCAGGATCAGATTTTCCTGTTCTCTATCTACCATGGTATCGAGCGCGTCATCAGGGGCAGTATCAAATCCATAATACTTCATCACGTCTGCCATTGCGTTGTCGCGCCGCGCCCACTTCCACTCTTCAACCAACGCCGCCAGATATCGCCGCAATGCATCCCTTCTCACATAGATGAATCCAGCATGCGACATTGCAGGAGGTGCCGCCATACTCCGAGCGAGTTCACGGCCGCAGATCAAAACCCGGCAGTTTGCAGCTTCTTCAACGGCGTCAAGGTTGCCCAGGAAAAAGATCGGGCGATTACGCCTGCCGAGCCCGCCACTGTAAATCATTCCAAGGGGATTCAGAATATTGTTAATCTGTTTGTTATCGAAGCGATCAAATTGCTGATCACCCAATATTAGCGGGTGATAATCCTGCTCTTCTTTATCATCCCAGGCGGCCTCCTTTTGCATAATCCAGTTGCCCAGTTTTTCGCGATCTATCACCTCGCCACAATGCAATTCGTTAACCCACCTGTAATACTCGCGCATTTTTAGCAGGTAGATGCAAAGCGTGTCGTCCCCCGCAAATCGAGCATCCGCAACGTCGCAGTTGTGTTGCACTGTCTCTACTAAATTGGGGATATTCACCGGGCGCCGTATAGTCTGCATCACCACATCGAATGAAAGGAATTCTCTCAATTACACTGTTATGATATTCGGTTGTCAATGCGGAAAGGTAAATGATTCAGAAATCAAGAATTCGGACCAGCTGGAAAAACAAAGAGAAAAAGATTTCAGTGTCTGAGTTTGCTAATGCACTTTCAGCCATTTGCTGGCGAATGTCTCTAAATGCCGCGAAAAATCTACACCAGCAGGATTTCGAATACCAGACTGATAGCCAACGTCTCGGCGTGATTCAGCAGTATTTGTTTTTCTTTATTCACTGCGCTGACAGACTCGTGTTTGATCACTTTGATCAGGAAAATAGAGCAGAATTCATCAACGCTCTTTCAGTGGACTGCCAGAATCATTTCGCCATTAATGCCTTGGAAATCATGAACCAAGAAATCGACCCTTCGGACTTTGTGACCAGCCTCAATCAGGCCATGGAAGGCCTATCCAGATGCCGCTTTATAGCCCGAGAACCTGGCTACGAGATGTATCGCGTTTTAGGGTCTGGCGTGCAGGAGATATTGGGACAAAGTCAGACCAACAAGTGGGTCATTGACCAGGTGATGGATATCGACGGTCCAGAGGCCTTCGAGTTTTTTCGCAAGTCCTTTGACAAATTAAAAAAGTCTTCGGATTTCTAAAGCATCCCTTTCTAGAAATCATTCCCCGCAGCCCGCAATCTAAAACCGAATTACCGAAAGGGCACCGGGGATCGCTGAATACACGGCCTCAGCAGATCAGTTTCTCCACTTATCAGCGTTATCAGTGTTCTGTTCCCGGCCATCCCCGTAACCCGCTTCCCAGCTTTCCGAAATACGCTGTTCTTCGATTTTAGGATTTCCCAGGTAACCACTTGCCCAGCCCAGAATATAATCCCTGGCAGTATTTTGCTGTTCTAGCTTTGAAATCGTTTCGTAATAGGTATTGGTCATGACCGTCTCGTTCTCAGACTTAGCTTTAGGCAGCCGGCCCAAATTCTCTGTTTCAGCTGCAACCTTGCCTATAAAGGTACCAGTTCACCTCAGCTTAGAGAACTACCCTTTGGAATAGTGCCGCTCTATAGCTTCGGTGATATTCCAGATGCAGCGGGTTTCGGGCATAACCGTTACCAGGTCACCGGCAGAAAAGCCAACTGGTTGATCGCCCTGGATTTCAATTTTTCCGGAGCCCTCAAGAATATAGCTGGTCTCACTATGCTGATAGTTGCGCTCACTGGTTCCAATAGCTTCCCTGGCAACCGGCCAGTCATCCACACCCATTACTTCCAGTTTCATAGGAGAAGGATCCTGTTCTACCAATACTTTGTTCAATTGCTCTCACCAAGAATAGTCCGGTAAATTATACCATTCGCTCTAATCACTCACAAAAGATCAATAAGTATGCCCTCAACAAATTCTCTGACTTTATTTGTGCTGGTTGCCGAAGAACAAAGGTTGATCTCTGTAGACCAAGCTATGCTAGATGATGCATACCCCTTACTGGAAAAAATTGATCAAGATATGGATAACGGATGGCGGTTAGGGCGTAGATTCGTCCATTCACCCAGCACTTTGGAGCGGTGCCAGGTCGCGGCAAATCGTCTGTTGACCGCCCTTCACACTCAAAACCAGGCATCCATGACACTGATGGCTGCGTATATCCTGAGGCGACTTCCCGGGGTGAAAACGGTCAACATCAATTCTGAGGGTGAAGCCAACGAAACCATGTTTTACGATCACAATGACGCCCTGATGTTATGAACAAGAAGAGCAGCTTTCGTGAACTCGCACCGGGATCATTTATATACGCCCTGGATAACGCCCTCGATCATTCCATCTGTCAAGATATGATCACACGATTTGAAAGTCATCCAGAGCAGCAGTATCAAGGAAAAATCGGTCAGCACGCCACTACGGAGCAATCGATTAAACGTTCAACCGACCTCAGGATCAGCGGACGAGAAGACTGGTCCGATATCGATAATCGGCTGCAGCAATCACTTTCGCACGGCCTAGGCCTACTTGCTGGATTGCATCCTTTTTTCAAGACTAATCGTCTCAATGATATCGGATACAACATGCAGAAAACCAATGCTGGCGAATACTATCACTGGCACGTAGACGGTGGGCCAGGTGAGTTCAGCAAACGTCAACTGGTGGCAATATGGTACTTAAACGCCGCTCCAGAGTCCGGCGGCGAGACCGAGTTTTATTTTCAGAAACTCAAAGTTAAACCAGAATGCGGGATGCTGCTACTGTTTCCACCCTTCTGGACCCATCTGCACCGTGGCTCTAAAGTCAACAGCGGAAATAAATACATTGCCACAACGTGGGTGTGTGTAAGTTAAAATTAGAGAGTTCTAATATCATTTTAAAATTTTTAATGGAGTCTGAATCATGAGTCTTGCAAACGTTGGAAATGCGGATCGAGTTATCCGCATCATCATTGGAATTGTACTTATCGCCGCACCCTATGTCGCAGAGCTGGCACTTTGGGAAAATCAAACTATACGAATTCTGATCCAGGTGGTCGGCGCAGTTTTAGTATTTACCGGTGTCACCAGGTTCTGTGCGCTTTATAAACTGATTGGCGTAAATACAAAACATTCTTGAACATGGCCGTACAGCCTCAGCTGGAGACAGAACTGCGCTCACTTTGAATCGGTATTCCGGAATGCGTTTTGCTACCGCCCATGATCGATTGGGATTGCGATCGGCAAAATCTTTTTTTGGACGTTGCTTCGTGCTCTTCGTGAGTGCACTGATGTGTGGTATCCAGTGGCAGGTTTATGCTGACGAGAGCCCCGATTACGCGAGGGAGCGGCGCATCGCGGAACAGATTGCACCACAGATCTTTGATGGGGAGGCCCTATGGCTCGAAGCCAATGGCCGGGAGTTTCTTGCGATTCATATGCTATCAGATGACCCGAAAGGCACAGTGATCATCCTGCACGGTAGAGACGTCAGTCCCGAAGATCAGAACGTTGTGGGGCCAATGCGGGTAGGCCTCGCGGAAAATAACTGGTCAACACTCGCACTGCAGATGCCGGTGCTTGCCAAGGGGAAAAAATATTACGATTACCTGCCCATTCTAAATTTTGCGCAGGGACGGATCGAAGCCGCAATTAACCACCTACGATCTCAAGGGGAAGAAACCATCATACTCGCTGGGCACAGTTGTGGCGCCCACATGGCCAACCACTGGTTGAATGCCACGGGGGACAGCATGATTCAGGGGTATATCGCTATCGGGCTCGGAACCACCGATGCCGACCAAGAACTCAAAACCCCGTTTCCTATTGGAAATATGACCATCCCTGTTCTGGATATTTACGGTAGCGAAGAGTATCCGCGCCCTCTGGCGATGGTGCCCGAGCGCCAGGCCCTGATCGAACAAAATGGCAATGCGTCATCGGCTCAAATCAAGGTTGATGGCGCCAATCACTATTTTTCGGAAGCGGGAGAGATATTGACGGAGCGGGTCCTCGAATGGCTCGATAACGCTGACTTCTAAATTCAGTATAAGGTTCCTTTTCATTTTCCACGTTTGTCGGCATGATGCGAAACCCGATCAATGCAATGAGAAATCTGGATGCCTGATATAAGCCTAAACGTCGATCATCGGCCCGTCATGGCGCTGCTTGCTCAGTGCCCCGCTTATTCTCCTACACCTCTTGAACCATTGGCTGAGTTGGCGAGTGCGCTCGGTGTTGAATCTCTATGGGTAAAAAATGAAAGCCCGAGAATGGGTTTGGGTTCATTTAAGGCACTGGGCGGCAGCTACGCGATTTTACAAATAATACTGAAACAAGCGGGCCATGATCCCGACCTCCCGGTAGATCTAACTGCTCCGGCAATTCGCGAAGCGGCGGCCTCAAAAACTTTTGTTTGTGCAACGGCTGGAAACCATGGGCTGTCGGTGGCCGCAGGCGCTCATCTGTTCGGCGCCAAGGCTGTGGTTTTTATCGCTGAATCGGTACCCGAATCATTTGCGCAAAGACTCAGACAGAAAGGCGCAGAGGTCATCCGCCAAGGCGCGGTCTACGAGGAAGCGATGCAGGGAGCACTCGAAGCCAGCCAACGAAATCAATGGCAATTGATTGCCGATACGTCGTGGGATGATTATCTGGAAGTCCCGCGCTTGATCTATCAGGGATACACCGCGCTGGCCGAAGAATGCCGGCAGCAATTTGAAGCCGTCAGGGAATGGCCAGATCGAGTGTTTCTTCAGGCAGGAGTCGGTGGAATGGCAGCGGCAGTCGCTGCGCATATTCGTCAATCGTGGACGACGCAGCCGCAAATAAATATCGTGGAACCGACTGCGGCGCCATGTCTCGCGCGCAGCGTAGCCGCCGGAAAATTAGTCGACGTTAATGGGCCAGTTTCAAATATGGGCAGACTCGATTGCAAGCAGGCATCTCTGCTGACCTTTGAATCATTGCGACATACCGCCGACGCATTTATTGAGGTCGAAGATAAGGAAGCGGAAGACTCAACAATCCTATTACAAAAGCACGGCGTCAACAGCACCCCGTCTGGTACAGCAGGACTTGCCGGATTGATTAAGTCAATTGGACTCGACAATATTCCAAAAAACTCACACTGCCTCATTATTGTGTCTGAAGGCGATTGATCTGACACCCGCTCGATCATGGTATCAGAGCCCGGTGTTACTGTAAGTTCATCATTTTTGCGCCAAAGCCTTGTGGTGAGAGGTCATTCAGAGTCGGTATCCAGCCTACAAACGCTAAATAGCTTGGAACTTTTTCACTAGTGTTATAGTCTTCAGATTACAAATATTTAATCCTCGTTCAACGGATTGGTCTCAGACAATCATCAGCACTTTCAGTGACTTAACCCACTTACTAAAACTTTCAGGGGAATAAGATGAGTATAAAAAAAACTCTATTTAATGGCGTGATTGCTGCCGTGCTTATGGTAGCTTCCACCCAGGCATTGTCCGCCGGATTTCAGATTAGTGAATCGAGCGTTTCTGGATTGGGAAGAGCTTTCGCCGGCGCAGGCGTTGCGGGGGACGACGTCTCAGACATGTTCTACAATCCTGCTGGAATGTTTTTGGTGGAAGGCCGCCAGTTCCAGGCCGGCGTCAGCATCATTGACAGCAAATCCGAGTTCGCAGGTGGCGCTATGCCCTTTGGCGGGCCCAATGATGATGGAGGCACCACGGGCGTCGTACCTAATCTATATTATACTTTTCCAGATTCGGGAAAGCTCAAGTATGGAATTAGTCTCACCGCTCCGTTTGGACTAAAAACCGAGTATGACAACAATTGGGCGGGTCGCTTTCAGGGACTGACTTCCGAACTCACCACTATCGACATCAACCCTGCACTGGCTTATAAGGTTAACGATCAAGTCTCCCTAGGTGCCGGCATCAGTATTCAGTTTGCCGATGCCAAGCTGAGCCAGGCTAGATTTCTAGGGCTAGGCGTACCGGACGGTAAGAGTACAGTCGAAGGCGACAATTGGGCGGCTGGATTCAATCTTGGGGCAATGTTTACGCCTGCTGATTCGACTCGCTTCGGTATTGGGTTCCGCTCCAAAATTGAGCAGGAAGTAGAGGGAAGCCTAAACGTGGTTTCTCCAACCGGCGCCACGCTCGTTAACGCGGGGGCACTTGCGAAGGTCACTCTTCCTGAAACCATCTATCTGAGCGCGGCGCATTCGCCAAATGGCCAGTGGGACTTACTTGCTTCTGCACGTTGGACGAAGTGGAGCCGGTTTGAGGAACTTCGCATCGAGTTTGACAATGGTCTGCCAGACTCAGTCACTGAGGAAAACTGGAATGACTCGTGGACTTTCAGCCTGGGCGCAAATTACCATCTAAGCAATCAATGGACCATGCGGTTTGGATACGCCTATGATGAATCACCTGTGCCGGACGAGTTTCGGACCGTACGCATTCCCGATTCGGACCGGAACTGGTTCACACTTGGCGCGAGTTATTCCCCAAACGCAAATATGACCATCGATTTTGGCTATGCTTACTTGACCGGGGATGATGCACCGATCTTTGAATCGACCGTGATTGCCGCGCCCCCAACCGCCCCTGGAATCGTATCCAGCACCCTGTCAGGCACTTACGAGGGTGAAGCCAATATTTTTGGTGTTCAGGCCCAGTGGCAATTTTGATAGCCAGGAACTAAACAAGAAAAGGCGTGCCAGTGACACGCCTTTTTTTTGCTCGGAGAGTGTCTGGAGTTTCTTATGATTTATTTCGGGCAACACCACCAAAGAATCTGGTTTCGCCACCGTATCTCCATCATACGCCCCGCGCACAAAAAAGCCCTCCAGGTTTGACCTGGAGGGCTTATATCCATACTGCGTAATCAGTTACTTTCCAACTCAGCCTGCAAGGCAGGAACTGCTACAAATAAATCTTCATTCCAACCATAGTCAGATACCTGAAAAATTGGCGCCTCTTCATCATTGTTGATCGCGACAATTACTTTCGAGTCCTTCATTCCGGCGAGGTGCTGGATTGCCCCGGAAATGCCCACGGCTAGATATAAATCGGGAGCAACAACCTTACCGGTTTGACCGACCTGGTAGTCATTAGGAACAAATCCTGCATCCACCGCCGCACGTGATGCGCCTACCGCACCACCCAGGTTATCAGCCAGTTTTTCCAGCATGGCGAAATTATCCCCGTTTTGCATACCCCGTCCACCGGACACAACCACTTTAGCGGAGGTTAATTCGGGGCGCTCGCTCTGACTGAGATTCTGATCGACAAATTGAACCCAGTCCGTGGCACCGAAATCTTCAACCGTGATGACTTCGGCGCTACCTGACTCCGCGTCAGCCAGCTCAAAGGCGGTGGTGCGTACTGTAATCATTTTAACCGAATCACTCGATTGAACTGTCTGCAGTGCATTACCAGCGTAAATCGGTCGCACGAATGTATCCTCCGAAACCACTTCGCTGATATCCGATATCGCCTGCACATCACACAACGCTGCCGTATACGGTATAAGCGCCTTGCCGAATGTAGACGCCGGCGCCAGCACATGTGAATAGTTGCTGACGTGGGCCTTAACCAATGCCGCAGTGTTTTCGGTAATTTCATTAGCATAAGTTGGTGCATCAGCACACAGTACTTTGCCCACTCCTGCGATTTTTGCACACTGCGCAGCGATATCCCCACAATCACTGCCCGCCACCAGCACATCCACCTCACTGTTAATCTTTGATGCAGCCGCAACCGTGTTTAGAGTGCTAGGGAAAAGCTGGCTGTTGTCGTGTTCTGCTATTACAAGTACACTCATTTAAATCACCTTCGCTTCATTCTTTAATTTATCTACCAGCTCGCTCGCGCTGGACACCATAATTCCCGCTTCTCTTGCTGGCGGCTCATCGACCCGAACTACGTTGGTCCGATTTTTTACCTCGACACCCAAGTCCTCTGGACTCATCACTTCAATAGGTTTCTTCTTGGCTTTCATAATATTTGGCAGAGACGCATATCGCGGTTCATTCAACCGCAGATCTGCGGTCACCACAGCAGGAGAGGTAATTTTGAGACTTTCAAGACCCGCATCGATTTCACGGGTAATAGCAAAACCTCCATCACTGCTTTCAATCTTTGATATATAACTCCCAAGAGGCCGGCCCATGATCGCCGCCAGCATCTGTCCTGTCTGGTTATTGTCGTCATCGATTGATTGTTTTCCAAGGATGACCAGATCGGTACCCTCTTTTTCTGCTACAACCTTTAGAATCTTTGCAATTACAAGCGGCTCCAATCGCTCATCCGTCGCCACATGGACACCCCTGTCAGCTCCCATTGCGAGTCCGGTGCGAATGGTCTCGGCGGATTTTTCCGGCCCGACGCATACTACAATGACCTCTTCGGCATTACCGGCTTCCTTTAAGCGTAACGCTTCTTCCACCGCGATTTCACAAAACGGATTCATCGCCATTTTGACATTCGCAGTCTCAACGCCGGTGTTGTCCGCCTTAACCCGGACCCGGATATTGGCGTCTATGACGCGCTTAACTGGAACCAGAATTTTCATATGGGCTTTCTCCTCGAAATATGGATTTTGCTGCAATACAACAGGGCCGGGATTCTACCCTAGCGCACCCGCTCTAGAGAACCCGCAAATGCGCGTATTTAAGGATATTTCGCTCGTAACAATTTGTCAGAAAACGACGCCAAGTGCCAGTTTAAGGTGAATTATTTAGGCCATTAGAATTGCTGTATACAGGTTAGAATAGGCGCTCCGTCTTACCCTTAAGTCCATAATGTCCGCGCTTCCCGAGGAGTATCTGACCACTGCCATTGAGGCTGTGGAAATTGCACGTTCACTGACCCACAAATATTTTCGCACTCGGCTCGATATTGACGACAAGCTGGACCAGACCCCGGTAACCATTGCAGACCGTGAGACTGAACAAGCGATGCGGTCACTGATACTCGGCAAACATCCAGACCATGGTTTCTTTGGAGAAGAAAGCGGAGACCAGACCAACGACCAGGAATGGCGCTGGATCATCGACCCAATTGATGGCACTAAGAGCTTCGCTACGGGCAAGCCGACCTTTGGCACACTGGTCGCCCTGCTCCACGGCGAAACTCCGGTTCTCGGTATCATCGACCATGGGGCATTAAATGAACGTTGGATGGGCATCCACAAGCGGCCCACAACACACAACGGTCGACCTTGTCGTGCCAGCAAGATTACACAACTGTCTCAGGCATCGATATATTGCACCACCCTGGACATGTTCGATGATAGCAGTTTTGCGAGGTATTCCTCGCTGTCAAAGGCCTGTCGCTTTCGTGCTTTCGGAGGAGATTGTTATAGCTACGGGCTTCTTTCATCGGGGTTCACCGAGCTTGTCTGCGAGGCAGATCTCAAGCCTTATGATTACCTTGCACTAATACCCGTGGTTGAGGGCGCAGGTGGTATCATTACCGATTGGCAAGGCGACCCCTTGACCCTGGGGTCAGGTGATCAGGTGCTCGCCGCCGCCACCGGTAAGCTGCATCAAGCAGCAATCAAACACCTCAACGCTTAATCGCATTTTAATCAAATTTAACAATGGCCCAGTTTGTATTCACCATGAATGGGGTGGGCAAAGTCGTCCCGCCCAATCGTCAAATACTCAAAGATATCTATCTGAATTTTTTCCCGGGCGCCAAAATTGGAGTGCTTGGATATAACGGAGCAGGTAAGTCCACTTTGCTCAGAATAATGGCCGGAATAGATACCGACATCATCGGCGAAGCACGTCCCCAGCCCGGACTTAGTATCGGTTACCTGGCCCAGGAGCCAGAACTGGATGAGAGCAAAGATGTGCGCGGCAATGTCGAGCAAGGTCTTGGTCAGGTCAAACAGGCACAGGAACAACTTGATGCGGTTTACGCCGCTTATGCCGAACCAGATGCGGATTTTGATGCCCTGGCGACTGAACAGGCCAAACTCGAAGCCATTGTACAAGCCGCGGATGCGCATAATATTGATCACAAACTAGAAATCGCAGCAGATGCACTGCGTCTGCCTCCCTGGGACGCGGAAATAAAGACGCTTTCTGGTGGTGAAAAACGCCGCGTAGCACTATGCCGTCTGCTCCTCTCCAGCCCTGAAATGTTAATACTCGATGAACCGACCAACCATCTGGATGCTGAATCTATTGCCTGGCTCGAACGTTACCTGCACGAGTTCGAAGGGACCGTGGTAGCGGTCACTCACGACCGATACTTTCTCGATAACGTTGCCGGTTGGATACTGGAACTGGATCGAGGCCAAGGTATTCCATGGGAAGGAAATTATTCATCATGGCTTGAACAGAAGGAGAAACGACTTGAACAAGAACAAAAAGGCGAGGCAGCACGCATAAAATCAATGAAGGAGGAGCTCGAATGGGTACGGGCGGGGGTCAAGGGTCGTCAAACCAAGAGTAAAGCCCGCTTGAAACGCTTTGAAGAACTAAGCTCCAGTGATTATCAAAAGCGGGCTGAAACAAACGAAATATACATACCGCCGGGGCCAAGGCTCGGTGATCTGGTGGTAGAAGCAAATGGCGTCTCTAAGTCGTATGGCGATCGTTTGCTTTATGAGAACCTGAACTTCAGTCTTCCGAAAGGTGGCATTGTCGGCGTGATCGGGCCCAATGGTGCCGGTAAAACAACCCTTTTTCGAATGATCGTCGGCGAAGAGAAACCCAGTACCGGTAAATTTCGCATTGGAGACACGGTGACTACAGCCTATGTAGATCAAAGCCGGGATGCGCTTGACGGATCAAAAACTGTATTTGAAGAAATTACCGGCGGAGCAGATGTGATGCTGGTCAACGGCTATGAAGTTCAGTCCCGTCGCTATGTGGGACGCTTCAACTTCAAGGGTGCAGATCAACAAAAGAATATAGGCTCGCTTTCCGGTGGGGAACGCAATCGCGTACATCTGGCGAAACTGCTTGCGGACGGGGGCAACCTGCTTTTACTCGACGAACCCACTAATGACCTTGATGTCGAAACATTGCGGGCGCTCGAACAGGCGTTGCTGGACTTTCCTGGTTGCGCAGTGGTGATCTCTCACGATCGTTGGTTTCTCGATCGGATCGCCACCCACATTCTAGCGTTCGAAGGCGATTCCAAAGTCGTGTGGTACGAGGGTAACTACAGTGACTATGAAGAGGACTATAAGAAACGGTATGGAGATACCATCAAACCAAGCCGAATTAAATATAAGCGCTTAAAATAATCTGACCTCGCCGATCGAGCTTACGAAATCTATAACAAGTGCTTGAATATTTCACTCTTATTTTAGCCTGTCAGTTAATCGGCGAGCTTGTAATCACCACTCTGGATCTGCCACTTCCCGGTCCAGTTGTCGGCATGATCATGCTATTCGTGTTCCTTACGGTCCGAGGAACTGTGCCAGATTCATTGGCCAATGTATCCGATGCGCTGCTGAGCAATTTATCATTGCTTTTTGTTCCGGCGGGGGTCGGTGTAATGGTGCACTTCGAGCTTCTGGGTGCAGATGCGTGGCCTCTGTCGGTAGCGTTAATTGCCAGCACCTTGTTAACTATCGCCGTGACCGCGATCTTAATGGTGCTGTTAAACAAACACGCAGCTCGAAAGGCGAGATCAAATCAGGGCAAAGCCTGATGCAGGAATTTAAAGACATCTGGGTTTATCTCAGCGCCACCCCCTTATTGCATCTGACACTAACTCTGACGGCTTTCATAAGCGCTTCGATGCTGTATAGAAAGGCAAGGATGAATCCTCTTTTGAATCCTGTGCTGATTAGTGTTATCGCAATTGTAGCAATTCTGTACGCCACCCGAACGAGCTATGAAACCTATTTTGAAGGCGCTCAGTTTGTCCACTTCCTGCTCGGCCCCGCCACGGTCGCCCTTGCTATCCCACTTTATCGACAGTTCAATCGAGTGCGAAAGTCTGCACTCGCGATACTGGTAAGCCTGATTAGCGGCGCTATCACAGGCTCCACCAGCGCAATTCTGATCGCCTGGTTTCTTGGTGCGCAACCCGTATCGATAATATCGCTTGCACCAAAATCCGTGACCGCTCCAGTAGCTATGGGAATTTCAGAACAACTGGGTGGGCTGCCGTCACTAACCGCGGTGTTGGTGATATTGACCGGGATAACAGGCGCGATGTTGGGCCCGCTAATCCTCAATCTTCTTAGAATTCGAGACTGGTCCGCACGTGGAATGGCCATAGGCACTGCAAGTCACGGAATAGGTACTGCGCGGGCACTGCAGGTGAATGAAATAGCTGGCGCCTTCTCCGGTTTGGCGATGGGGTTGAATGCCCTGGCGACGGCGATTCTCTTACCTCTGATCTGGAAGCTATTGAACTGACACAAAGTCTAATAAGAGCAAGTAATAACTAGAAGGCAGGCAACAGCAAACTATCGGTCAATGCCCAGGATTGTTCGTGTCTCCTTGGCACCAGCTATATTTATGCCTTCACTCTCCGCTGCGGCTCTTAGAGAATCGACCAGATCTGCCGAACGATCCGCCTGGCTTCCATCTTGAAGCAGCGTGTTGTTCTCAAAACCAACTCTGGCATGTCCTCCCCGTCTGAGCGCCTCCATGGCACAAGCATGCTCCTGGCTACCAAATGCACAGACAAACCAGTCCATTTCCCAATCGCTCTTAAGTTTTAGGAAAGGGTCGATGTCCGCCGGCACAGACTCTTGTCCCCGTGCATATTTTCCTAATACAAACAGCACACATAATCTCCCAGGTGGTACAACGCCTTGCAATTGCAGGTCAGACAGTCTCTCAAGATCTTCGACGTCAAACACAATGTGTTGCGTATGCACCTTATGCTCCAGATTCCAATAGTAGAACCTGCGCGCTAGCTCGAGATCACAATTTTCTGCGGCAATTTCCTTCACTGCCATACTGATCATCCGCGGCTTGACCGCAAAAACACATTCGGCCTGTTCAATTGGAGTGTACCTGCCAACCGCCTCAGTGGTCATTTGAACCAGCATTTCTGGAACCTGCTTATGCATTTCTCTTAGCAGTTCAAGGTAAAGTCCAGAATCAAGCACATGCTCTCCCTCGCGGCCTCTCACATGGGCATGCAGCACTGTAGCACCTGCCTCAAAACAGCGCTTTGCTTCGGTAACGGTTTCGGCAATGTCTACAGGCAATGTCGGATGGTCTTGCTTGGTTTTTCGCGCACCGTTTGGTGCAGCCATAATGATTGCATGGTGTGTCATGGGTCACTTAAATCCTGTGGCAACGTCAATTGCAATCGAAAGCTTGTCCGCTAGTTCATCTAGTTGCGAATCTTCAATGATAAAGGGGGGCGCCAGTAAGACATGGTCACCCTTATGTCCGTCGATAGTCCCCCCCATTGGATAACAAATAAGGCCCTCTTCGAAGGCCACTTTTTTAAGCTTTTTGTTTACCCCAAGAAAAGGATCAAAAGGCTCCCCTGTCTGACGGTCACGCACCAGCTCAAGCCCCCTGAACAATCCCCGCCCCCGGATGTCCCCGATGTATGGGTGCTGACCGAACTTCTCCTTGAGCACGGCATCAAGTTTCTCGCCCTGTTCTCGACAGCGCCGGATAAGGTCACGTTCTATTATGGCATTGACCACGGCATATCCAGCAGCACATGCAACCGGGTGGCCGAGATAAGTGTGCCCGTGCTGGAAAAAACCACTTCCCTGCTCGATCTCCGTATAGATTTTGTCACTGCAAAGCATTGCACCAATGGGTTGATAGCCCGCCCCCAAGCCTTTTGCAATGGTCATGATATCAGGCGCTATGCCGTCCTGCTCGCAAGCATAAAGCGACCCGGTTCGACCCATACCACACATCACCTCGTCAAGAATTAACAGCACTCCGTACTGATCGCAAATTTGTCGAATGCGTTGGAAATAACCATCGACTGCAGGCACCGCACCCAACGTCGCTCCGACCACGGGCTCAGCGATAAATGCCATGACCTGATCAGCGCCAATTCGAAGGATTTCCTGTTCCAACTCGTTAGCGGCCCTTAACCCATAGTCCGATATTGACTCCCCTTCCCGCTGTTCTCGATATGCATAGCAAGGATTGATATGGGTGGTCTCGATCATCAGAGGTGCGAAAGGTTTTCGCCGCCACATGTTTCCACCTGCAGCCAAAGCACCAAGTGTATTACCATGATAGCTCTGGAGCCGTGCAATCACCTTTGAGCGAGATGTCTCTCCTTTCTCTAAAAAATACTGACGCGCCAATTTGATCGCCGCCTCTACTGCCTCTGATCCCCCAGATACAAAGTAGACCCTATCGAGGTTTCCCGGAGCATGCTTGATGAGCAGATCAGCCAACCTTTCGGCAGGCTCACTAGTAAAAAAACCGGTGTGGGCAAACGCCAGTTTTTGCAGCTGTTCACTGATCCTTGCTGTTATTTCTACGTCACCGTGGCCAAGGCAGGATACCGCCGCTCCGCCAGAACCGTCGAGATAACGCTTTCCTGATTGGTCGATAAGATAACAACCTTGACCGTTTACCGCTACAGGTGGTTGAGATTGACTATGGCGGGGAAATACATGACTCATTTTTTTGCTCAAATTAGTTTGAATTTAACCATCGTGCCAGCAATATCGAATTCAACAGATAGATCATCCAATTTATTAATGTGATCTGCATTCAGCTGCGCAATCGCTCTCGATTGGCCAATCCGGTATCCAAATGCGGCCGACGTGGTTTGACCTATGATCCGACCATCATAATACACTGGTTCGTTCCCTATTGGATTCGAATCGGGGTTATTGACGATGATTGAAACTCAGGTTTTCAAGGGCTGCGATCGTACACGCTCACCCTTCTCGAACCTTGACGATTGCAGATTCATAAAAAAGCCTGCCTGCAGAGCGGCAAATATAAAGTAGATTGATTGCCAATATCAAACCTGTCGTGCGTTATCTCGTTGCTACAATCCATAGCATCTCTTAGCCTTCCTGCGGAGCACAGGCAGCATAGTTTGGAAGTATTAGAGCAGAACAGGTATAAAAAAGATAAAATCGAGCAGATACGAAACGCCGGCGTGATCAAACCCATTAGGATCAAACCCATTAGGATCAAACCCATTAGGATCAAAACAGATTAAAGGAGATTCAAGTTGAATGTAAGTGTTGTCATTCCTTGCTACAACGAAGTAAATACAATCGGGAAAATTATTGAGAAAGTAGAAAACTCCTTGGTTGAAATTCAGGAATTGATCGTAGTTGACGACGGTTCAAACGATGGAACCCGGGAATTACTGGAACGCATGCCCGAAAGTGCGAACAGGAATTTCCTCTACCACGCGGTCAACCAGGGAAAGGGCGCAGCTTTAAGAACCGGGATCTCCAGTGCAAGGGGAGATATTGTGATCATTCAGGATGCTGATTTGGAATATGACCCTCGGGAATACCCAAATCTTATCGATCCGATCATTCAAGACCTGGCGGATGTTGTGTACGGTTCACGCTTTACCGGCTCAGGCGCACATCGCGTCCTGTATTTCTGGCACAGAGTTGGAAATGGATTTTTAACAATTCTGTCCAATATGTTCACCAACGTCAATCTTACTGACATGGAAACGGGCTATAAGGTTTTTCGCCGTGAACTGATACAAAGCATCCAAATTACGGAGAACCGATTCGGATTTGAGCCGGAAATTACAGCAAAGGTAGCAAAGCAAGGATGTCGTATCTATGAGGTTGGCGTTTCTTACTATGGCAGAACCTACGATGAGGGTAAGAAAATCGGCTGGCGTGATGGCCTTTGGGCAATCTACTGCATTCTAAAGTATAACCTGCTGAAGTAACGTTGTTATCAGTGCGACATCCTTACTTTAGACAGGTCGACGCACTGTTCAACACGTCGATAGGACTGCTTCCCGCTATAGTATTTTGGTTGACCACTTCATGGGGGATTGGCGCAGCAGTCGATTCAGTCAGATATTATGATATGGCCCAAATCTTCCTAAATGGAAGAGAACTGACTGAACTGGGAACACACTTCCCACCATTGTACCCATTTGTCATCAGCCTTCTGACCCACGTAACCGATGACATTCCAGGCGCAGCCAGGATCCTGCAGTTTTTCCTGATCGCGGCAAATGCGTCGCTTGCGGCGTTGCTCGTTCATCAGCTGACCAATGGCAACAGAATGGCAAGTTTTTTGGTCGTGATCGCAATGACCCTGCGCCACGAATTTTTCTTTCTGTGGCACTACGCACTCAGCGAATCGCTGTTTACTGGATTACTTTTACTGCACTACCTTTGTCTTATCCAATGGCAGCGCAAAGGACGAACCAAATTACTGTTTGTCTCAGGTATGCTGCTTGGATTAATGGTGATAACTCGATACGCAGGACTGCCTTTTATTGGTTTCTCAGTCATTGCTGTAGCCTTATTTTGTCGCCATCTACCCATTTCACGCATCCTCTACCGTATTGGAGTGCTAGTTGGGGGCGCATCGGTTTTTCCTCTTGCCTGGATACTCCTCGCTACTTCTTCAGGACTAGCATCTGAACCGAGAAAGATCGGTTTTTATCCTATCGATTCAACAAATTTGCAGGACGGTATCACTGCCGTGGGGTACTGGCTCAATCAAGGATTAGGCTTCCCGGCTGGCGTCATCGTTGCCGTAATATTGATCTATGCAAGCTGGTGGTTTATTCGAAACAACGATAGTACAAGCCGGGCCTGGCTGTGGGTGTTTTTACTTTCCATAGTTGGATACATGATTTTTGTAGTGATATCCACGGTTTTTTTTGATGCCGCCATAAAACTGCAATTGCGAATCTTTTACCCTGCTCTGACCATATTTTTACTAGCAGCAGCAGTAATGCTGGGAACAGGTTCTGATAAAAATAATCGCGTGACTCGTTTGGTATTTCCGCTTGCCTTGGTTTTCATCGCGGCTGGCTCGTCACCAGCAATGTATGTTCGGGCTCTAACACGTATCCACCAAGGAGAAGGTTTCGCCAATGCTTTATACAGAAACATGGATATCTGGAATTATAAAGACCGATACATACAAGATCGAATAGTATCAAACGGACCAGAGCTAATCAGTCTGCACATGAACAGAAAAGCAGTCACATTACCTCAAATCTACGATATGGTTACTCTACAAGCGAATACTGATCATGATGCTCAGCTATCCAAGCTACGTCAGGAAGTCTTGCAAGGCAATGTCACGGTTGTGTATTTTGCTGCTATGCAATGGCGTGAGGAGTTACCGACTGCCCAGAGCATTGTGGATCTGATGCAGATCCAACCGGACTATCAGACTGAAAAAGTGGTCGTATTTCATGTGCCTGATAGCAAAAGTTGATATGCGATTGACTTATTAACCTTGTAACTGTTCCTGATCCGAAACCCGCTCCTCCCTGGGGGTGCGGCCGTAAACGTCACGATAAGACTTGATGAAGTGCGAGTGGGAAGAGAAGCCGGAAGCTATTGCCACATCGAGCCCAGACTGCGAAGTGTATAGTAGTAACTGTCTTGCATTCTCCAGGCGAAGCCGCAGATAGTAGCGTTGGGGTGTAGTACTACGATATTTCTTAAACAAGCGTTCGAGCTGTCGCAAAGACACGCCAACATGGCTGGCCACTTCCTGAGGCGAAAGCGGGTCTTCAATATTGTTCTGCATCAGATCAATCGCTTCAGCAAGCTTTGGTGAGAGACGGATAAGATCATATTTTGCTTCCATTTTTTGCTGGTCTTCCGGCGTTCTCAGTCTGTCATGCTGATACATCTGAGAGATTCTACGCGCAACCTCGTGACCGCAATCCGTTTCAACCAGTTTCAACATCATATCAAGGGCAGCAGTACCTCCCGAGCATGTGGCTCTGTCACGATCGATCTCATAGATACTTCGAGTAATATCTAACATTGGATGCAACTCTCTGAAAACCGGCAGGTTTTCCCAATGAATAGTGCAGCGGTAACCATCTAGTAACCCTGCACGAGCCAGCACAAAACTGCCAGAACTAGCACTGCCTAAAAGTGCTCCCTTTCGATCCAGGGCTGCTAGCTTGTGAAAAGTCCGGTCATCATTAAAAAACTGGGTTTGATTGGTTGCAATCAATATCACCCGACTGCAACTCTCAACTTCTTGCAGAGGACCGTCGACTTCTATGCGAACGCCGCTACTTGATTCCACGCTATTCCCATCCGGTGAGACGATACTCCATTGATAAGCATCGCGGCTCGTGAACTTATTTGCGGTGCGCATACAGTCAATCAAGCAACTAAACGGAATCAATGGGAATTGGTCGAAAAGGACCAGTACAGTATAGTGGGTCGCCTCCGCCCCAGGAATTTGACTTTTAGAATTACTCAGCATCTTAAATATATAGCGGGGTGGCGCAAAAGAAAGGAATTATATTAATCAGATGCATTCAGACCTTAAAGATACACTAGGAACATGCGATTGTCTTCGGTTTGATGATGCTTGTTCCTAGAACATCACGTATCTTCGACACAACTACCTGCAAAATGACACCGTCATTTCCTGCGGTTTTCAGAAATATACTATGAATATATTGATTTTAGGGGGTACCGGCCTAATCGGTTCGGCATTGCATCACTCACTCACTAAAAATAAACATCGGATAACTATAGTTAGCCGCGTTCCTGAAAAAGCATCACGACTGTTTCCAGAACAAACAAGGGTGGTTGGTTCTGTAAGCGAAATCACAGACGATGATGAAATCGACGCCGTGGTCAATTTGGCGGGTGCACAATTAGTTGGCAAGAGATGGAGCCGCGCGCGCAAAAAGGAGATCTGGGAAAGCCGAGTAGACTTGACTCAAGACCTTGTCATGTGGCTGTCAAAACGGAGTCGCAAACCAGAGGTGCTGATCAACGGATCGGCAATCGGCTTTTATGGTGATACAGGTGAGCGGAATATAGACGAGAGCGATCAGGCTGGTGAAGATTTTGGGGCGCGATTATGTGCAGCCTGGGAAGCAGAGGCGATCAAGTCAGAAAGCCTGGGCATACGTGTTTGTTTGGCCCGCACTGGACTGGTGTTAAGTATCCGTGGCGGCATGCTTACGCAGTTGCTTTTACCATTTCGTATGGGACTCGGTAGCAAGATTTCGAGCGGCCAGCAGTGGATGAGCTGGATCCATATTGATGATCAGATTGCAATACTAGAACATATGCTGTTCGAAAAGAACTTACACGGAGCATACAATCTGGCAGCACCGGGCAGCGTGCGTAACTCAGAGTTTACTTCTACGCTTGCGCATACATTGGGCCGACCTAGCTTTCTTACCGCACCTGCATTTTTCATTCGCTTGGCACTTGGCGAAGCATCTGGGCTTTTACTAGGAGGTCAGCAGGTAGCGCCCAAACGCATACTGGAATCTGGTTACCAGTTTATCTATCCATCGCTTCAAGGGGCATTGCAAGACCTGCTGCAAAAACCAGGGTAATCCTGACCAATTTTTTGTCTTGTATCAAAGTGGCACGCTTAGTGAACCGAAGCAGGAACCCACGGTCACATCATCATGAAAATAATTAGATTTCCAATACTGGTTCTAATTGTGGCTTCATTGTGGAGCTCGTGGACCAGCGCCCAGGTATACAGGCAAGCATGGCCGGATACAGATTTTTCGCTGACCAGTATCGATCTTAAGGAGATCATGTCTGGGGGTCCGCCAAAGGACGGAATACCGCCTATAGATAATCCCAGCTTTGATACTGTGGAACAGGCGTCATCGTGGATCGCACCACTGGAACCCGTTATTGCGGTTAAGCTTGGCACTACATCGCGAGCCTACCCGCTGCAGGTCATGACGTGGCATGAAATCGTCAACGATGAAGTTGACGGTGTTCCGATTAGCGTTACTTTCTGTCCACTTTGCAATGCTTCCATTGTCTTCGACCGAAGGCTGGCTGGAACAATTCTTGATTTTGGCACCACCGGATTGCTGGCCAGAAATTAGAGCGCATTCCATCTTCAATTATTTCGTTCGAGTCATTTGCCGAGTCCGCACCAGATGGTTGGATACTCAGTCGTGATACTGGTATGTCTCGCCCGTATGGACAGAACCCCTATCCTGGGTACGATGACATTAATAGTAGCCCCTTTTTGTTCAGGGGCGATACAGACTCTCGACTGAAGCCCATGGAACGAGTGCTTGGAGTCAGTATTGCGGATCAGCATAAGATTTATCCCTTTTCCTCCCTGCAGAACAAACCGATTGTGGAAGACCGCGTGGGCGATACCGAGATTTTGATTGTTAACTCGGGCCAGTTGCTGTCAGCTTTGGATCAACGTGATATCAGCGAATCGCGAATGGTTGGTCAGATTAATGCCTGGCAACGAAGCGCCAAAGATAGTGACCGAAGCCTCAGCTTTAACTTTGAAGGCGGAGTTCTCAAGGACACCGAAACCAAATCAACCTGGAATGCGCTGGGAATTGCCACAGCTGGACCGCTTGAAGGCCAGCGTCTCAAATCAGTAGATAGCGGTGTCCATTTTGCCTTCGCGTGGATGGCATTCAATCCCGAAACATCGATTTACCAAGGAGACGATTGAAACTAGTTACGGGTTATTACCGTTTTCTCCCTGAAGCCGTGAATACCCGTTTTAGCCACAATATGCCACCGAGAGGGCGCCCGGGCCTACGTTGATCCCAGCGGCCGTGCTCATCACCGAAACATACACCCTGACGCCTTCATTCTCGGCATATCCCTGCAGCGATCTGAAACTGTTCAATTTGGTGATTTCGCGTGTATCGCCAGAATAACTCAACATCACTGCGTTGATCATAAGGCCAGCATCAATAGCATTCTTGACCATCTGAAACAGGCGTCCAACCGCTTCTATAAAACCTTTCCCTCTACCTGCTTTGCTAGTCATACCATTTTTCGTAAGCACGATCGGTTTTACATCAAATGACCGGCCAATTGCATAAGATAATGTGCCAAAACTCTTCTCCCCCCGCAGATTCGCCCGCGATCGAATATAGTATAGGTCGTTAGGGACTGTATAGACATGGATGTTGTCTGATAGAACTCTCAGTACTTCGTATAGCTCCTGCGAGTCTACCTGCTTGATCACCTGTATCACACGCTGCGCCTCATAGGCTAAAACCGCCTGGCCCGTGAACACCGTTTGCGTATCCATAATTCGAAGGTTTTTAAGGTGATTTGTGGCATCACCCCGAACGTCACGGATGCTCTGCATGGCCTGCTTTCCTGCTTCGATCGCGAACTTGTATAAGTTGCTTCGCGAACTACTCAGACACATTATGAATGCCTGGTCATAATATTTGGCAATAAACTCCGTGATATATGAACTGATCACATCCACTGACGGTGGTAATGAGTATGCGTCGGTAGCACGGAAGTGTGTGTAGTCGTTATAAAACCCCTTAGTGATATCCATATCTCGATAGTCGAAATATCTTTCTTCCCCGGAGACGACACCCATGGGCAGAATATGAATATCGTTCTGCAGGCAATAGTCAGTCGGCAAGTCGCATGCCGCGTCTACAATAAGTGCAGTTCTCATTTACAGCTAGAAACCAAGTATGGTCTTCGCAACAATAATGCTGCGATCACTCCGATTGTTTTAATTTAATCCGTGTATTATACGAGCATTCAGATCAATGGTCGCAATACATATGCTGCGCCACCCCATGTCCCTGGCCACAGTCAGCAGGGGCCGAGATAATAATTTTAACCTACTCCGATTTGGCGCCGCCAGCGCCGTTATCTTAAGTCACAGCGTCCTACTATCAGGAAATCTTCATAGCTCCATTGCTTGGGCACTTGGATATTTGGCGGTTAACTGTTTTTTCATCATTAGTGGTTTCCTGGTATGCAGAAGCCTCACCCTGCGAAATGACCTCAGACATTACTTTATCGCGAGGTGTCTGCGCATATACCCTGCGCTAGGTGTAACAGTTTTGTTATGCGTACTCGTTTCCGCCACCACCCTATCAGAACTAGGCTTTTCTGATTTCTTCGGGGAGTCTCAAACATGGCGATTTCTGTTTAATAACAGCTTACTGGTAGTCGGTCAGGTCGAGGTTTATCTTCCGGGAATGTTTACTACCAACCCGGTACCCGGGCAGGTAAATGCGCCGCTTTGGACGCTGCAATACGAAGTGTTGATGTACTGCTGGCTGGCCGCCATCTACTTGCTTGGCAGATTTACAACATCACTAATTGCTGGAGCCATATCGACTTTCTTAATCATTACCTTGGCTGTTGCCAGCATGACCATCTACCTGACCAATATATCGCAACCACAGCCCGATACCAGTATTGCCGCAAACTTAGTACGCTTTGCAGCAATGTTTTTTACTGGTGCTGGATTCTACCTGCTCAGGAATCTTGTCCGCTTATCGACTTTGATTGTGGCATTGCTGTCCATTCTAATTATTGTCAGTTATGGAATCCGACCATTATTTATCACCCTGACCTACCTTTCGCTGGCTTACTTACTGCTTTACCTGGCTTACGTTCCTTCAGGTCGGATTCGGCTTTTCAATCGGTTGGGTGACTATTCCTACGGCCTTTACATTTTTGGATATCCCATTCAACAAACCCTGGTATACACCTGGCCGAATATTGGACCCGCAGCGCTGTTTGTCTTGAGCCTCTTGCTCGCGCTTTTTTTTGCCGTGGTGAGCTGGCATCTAGTTGAGAAACCTTTTTTGTCTATGAAGCCTGGATTACCGCAATAGTGAAGAAACCGCAATCGAAGCTTTAATCTAGTTAGCGTTCCAGCGCTTCGATCATCTGATGATGGTAATCCTGCTGGTTGAATCTACACAGTTCCTGTAGGCCCGTTGGGCTGGTAACATTTACCTCGATCAGCTTGTCACCAATGATATCGAGGCCGACGAAAAACACGCCCTCTTCAATCAAGCCAGGTTTGAGCGCCCTGCATATTTCCATTTCCTGATCGTTGATTTTTGCGGCATGTGCACTACCTCCCTGGTCGAGGTTATTGAGTTCAACGCCCTCCGCATGTAATCGCAGAATTGCGCCCATTGGTTCGCCATTGAGTATGAGAATTCGCTTATCACCCTGAGAGGCGGCAACCAGATACTCCTGTGCGATAACCCAATGACTGCCCTGATGGGTGGCCTGGTGCAATACCGAATCATCATCTCCGGACGTGTAAAACACAATGCCTTTACCGCCAAATCCATCCATAGGCTTTACCGTTATCTTTTCCTGTTCAGCGGCAAACTTTTTTATTTGGTCGATATCGTTTGTGACGATTGTCCTCGGTGTGTAGGCGGGAAATTTCAGAGCCGCCAGCTTTTCATTCCAGTTACGAACGCCATCAGGACGATTTAATACCCGGGTTTTTTCTGGCAAGTAGTCGAGCAAAATAGTAGTATAAAAATAACGCCGGTCGAACGGAGGATCAGTACGCAACCACACGGCATCGGTCTGTGACAAAGCAATCGTCTGTTCCGACAGGATGGTAAACGGCTCAGCATCATCTTGATTCACTCGTAGCCATTGTACTTTGGCATAAAGTTGATCGTGATTCAGCCAAAGCCACTGTTGATCCAGATAACAGACCTGATGCCCGCGTTCCTGACAGGCTTTCATAATATAATACGTAGTGTCTTTCCATGCTTTCACCGAAGACAGGGGGTTCATGATAAATGCGAACTGCATGGCCGATTTTTCCGGTCAATCTTGAGCGTAGCCCAGAGCCTTCAGTGAGTCTGTGATTTCATCCAGGATCACGGGATCATCGATCGTTGCCGGCATTTTCCACTCGGTGCTATCAGCGATCTTCTTCATCGTGCCGCGCAAGATTTTACCGGATCGGGTTTTGGGCAGCCTGGTCACCACAGTCGCCAGCTTGAATGCCGCTACTGGTCCGATTTTTTGCCTGACTAGCGCTACACTTTCTTTAACAATCTCGGCATCATCACGATCTACACCAGCGTTCAACACCAGGAACCCTAGGGGCAGCTCTCCCTTAAGTGCGTCATTTACACCAACCACCGCACATTCCGCCACGTCAGGATGTGATGCCAGCACTTCTTCTATAGCACCAGTGGACAGGCGATGACCCGCGACATTGATGACATCATCGGTACGTGACATCACGAACACGTAACCGTCTTCGTCAATAAACCCGGCATCTCCAGTTTCATAATAGCCGGGAAAGTTCTTAAGATAGGAGTCAAACATACGTTGCTTGGCATTCCAAAGAGAGGGGAAAGTGCCGGGCGGCAGCGGTAGTTTGACTACAAGAGAACCGATATCACCAGATTCAACCTCATTGCCATGGTCATCCAGCACCTGCATCTGCCACCCTGGCACCGGTCGAGTGGGAGAACCTTGTTTAATCGGAAGGCTTTCTATCCCAATGCAGTTGGCGCAAATCGCCCACCCGGTTTCTGTCTGCCACCAGTGATCAATCACGGGTACGCCTAATTTTTCAGTGGCCCATTGCAACGTATCCGGATCGGTACGCTCCCCTGCCAGGAACAATGCGCGCAGGCAGGAAATATCATATTTCTTTAGATAGCTTCCACTTGGATCTTCTTTTTTAATGGCACGAAATGCGGTAGGCGCGGTAAATAAAACTTTTACATCGTGTTCTGCAATGACTCGCCAAAACACACCCGGATCCGGAGTACCCACAGGCTTGCCTTCGAACACGATCGTGGTATTACGAGAGAACAACGGCGCGTAAACGATATAGGAATGCCCCACAACCCATCCGACGTCCGATGCAGCCCAATAAACCTCCCCCGGATTCATATCGTAGATATTCTTCATCGACCAGTTAAGGGCGACAATTCCTCCAGCGGTATCGCGCACTACACCCTTGGGCTGACCCGTGGTTCCAGAAGTATAGAGGATATACAGTGGATCGGTAGCCTCCATGGGAACACAATCAGCAGGTTTTCCCGCAGCCACAGCCTCACCCCACTCGAGGTCACGACCCTGTATAAGATCAGCTTTGGCTTCCGGCCGCTGGAAGATAATACAGTGTTCCGGGTTGTGCTTAGCCAGCTCGATGGCATCATCCAGTAAGGGTTTATATTCCACCGTGCGGCCCGGTTCCAGTCCGCAAGATGCTGCGACGATCACCTTGGGTGTGCAGTCATCGATCCTTACCGCAAGTTCGTTCGAAGCAAATCCCCCAAACACCACGGAATGGACCGCGCCAATACGGGCACAGGCGAGCATGGCAACGACTGCTTCAGGCACCATCGGCATATACACGATTACTCGATCTCCCTGTTCCACCCCACATGCAACCAGGGCCCCGGAAAATTCCGCAACCCGGCGCTGGAGTTCTGAATAGGTTATCTTCTGTTGAGTACCGGTAATCGGGCTGTCATGAATAATGGCCAGTTGATCCCCGTGACCCTGCTCTACATGGCGATCCACTGCGTTGTAGCATACGTTCGTCTGGCCCCCGGTAAACCAGCGATAAAAAGGTGCACCACTGTCATCCAGGACCTTATCCCACTTCCGGTACCAGTGAATCTGCTCTGCTGCGCCGGCCCAGAACGCGTCGGGATTGTCGATAGAAGCCTGGTATATCTTGTCAAAGGTGTTCGTCATGTGCATTATCCAGCTGTTTTTATGTGATTTACCAGGACATGTCTTCTGGTATCGCAAAGTTTGCTATAGAGACTCAGGCTTTTTGCGGATAGAGTGTATATCCGCCTTGTTCGCCTTGCTTTGCTTCTATAGCTGCACTGTAATCATAGTCTATTTCAACCATTTTCAGTATTCCACCTATGGCTTATTCAACCATCGTTAGCGAAATCCATGACAACGTCGGCCTGATCCGACTAAATCGCCCCAAGGCACTCAATGCACTTTCGACCGCTCTCATGATCGAACTTGGCGAGGCGCTGAATCAGTTCGAGGAAAATTCAGACATAGGCGCCATCGTAATCACCGGCAACGAAAAAGCGTTTGCTGCTGGAGCCGATATTGTAGAAATGAAAGACAAAAGCTTTATGGATGTCTACAAACAAGATTTTATCACCGATAATTGGGAGCAAGTCACGCATTGCCGAAAACCGGTTATTGCAGCGGTCAGCGGCTATGCTTTGGGTGGTGGCTGCGAATTAGCGATGATGTGCGATTTCATACTCGCGGCGGACAATGCCCGTTTTGGGCAACCGGAAATTAATCTTGGCATCATCCCTGGAGCTGGGGGCACCCAACGCTTGACCCGTGCAATTGGTAAAGCAAAAGCTATGGAACTCTGTCTCACAGGCCGACTGATGGATGCCGATGAAGCGGAGAGGGCCGGACTGGTCGCGCGCATCGTACCTGTAGATCAGCTTCTCGACGATGCTCTCAAAACGGCAGGTGAGATTGCCGCAAAATCTCTACCCTCGGTGATGATGTGTAAAGAGTCGGTCAACCGTTCTTTCGAAACCACACTGTCTGAGGGTTTACTTTTCGAACGCCGACAATTTCATGCGTTGTTTGCCACCGAAGATCAGAAAGAAGGCATGTCTGCCTTTGCCGAGAAACGCAAGGCAGAGTGGCAGCAAAAGTAAATCCGGTTATCAGGGTTCGTAATTAAAACGGAAGAAAGTTTTTAATGAGCAGAGCGGACTTTAGCTGGCGCACCCCGCTTCTAGTTATTGTTGCAGGTTGCATTATCTCCACGACTGGATTTGGTGTTCGTTCGGTCTTTGGCTTGTTCCTGGAACCGATGACGGTTGACAGGGAGTGGACTCGCGAGACATTTGGTCTGGCCATGGCACTACAGAACCTCTTTTGGGGAGTTGGACTGCCATTTGCAGGCGCGATCGCAGACAAGCTGGGCGCGATAAAAGTGATTATATTCGGCGCCATCGTTTACGCGTTAGGTGTATATGGTATGACCCTGGTAAACAGCCCTATAGGATTGCATCTTACTGCAGGCATACTGGCGGGTGTCGGCATTGCATTCTCGTCATTCACCATCGCAATGGCGGCAATGGTGAGAGTTGTCGGCGCGAATAAACGATCTTTTATACTTGGCCTCGGAACAGCTGCCGGATCTTTTGGCCAGGTTCTATTTTCGCCTATCAGTCAGGGATTTATCAGCGCTTACGGCTGGAGCACCACGCTAGTGTTGCTGGCTGCAGCGACGTTGGTAATGATTCCGCTCGCATTAATACTACCTTCGGATCCAAACGTATCCACCGAAGCATTCAGCAATCAGACCATGGCGGAGGCCCTTCGTGAAGCCGGCAAACATAGCGGTTACGTTTTGCTAACCTTGGGCTTTTTCGTTTGCGGATTTCATGTAGCATTTATTACTGTTCACTTTCCCGCTTATATAAGGGACCTTGGATTAGATCCCGCAATTGGTGCATGGTCAATTGCATTGATCGGACTTATGAACATCATAGGGTCGTTCCTGTCAGGCATGGCAGGCCAACGATTCAGCAAAAAAGTGAGCCTCAGCACTATTTACTTTGCCCGCGCGCTCACTATCCTCGGCCTACTGTTGCTGCCCAAAACCCCGTTGGTAATTTATTTATTTGCGGGCACCATGGGTATTTTGTGGTTGTCCACGGTACCCTTGACTACCGGCATTGTGGCGCAAGTATTTGGGGTGCGATACATGGCCACTTTGTTTGGTATTGTATTCCTAAGTCACCAGCTAGGCAGCTTTCTTGGGGTATGGTTGGGTGGCCGAATCCATGACCAGACCGGTTCTTATGACGGTATGTGGTACGCTGGCATCGTCCTGGGCATTGTGGCTGCTTTGGTGCACTTGCCTATCGATGAAAAACCGCTCACACGTCTTTCCACAGCTTAGATTATTTCACAACACCCTGCTTGTCTTGGGAGAGTGCTATTTTTCCTTACATGCGTTGGTATCGAAACTCAAGGTCTGCTGCCCTTCTTCGTCTTGCTGCAATGAAACTTTAATACTGCCGCCCTTGGCAAGTTTTCCAAACAAAAGCTCATCCGCGAGCGGACGTTTGATCTGTTGCTGAATCACCCTTGCCATCGGGCGCGCGCCCATTGCTGAGTCGTATCCTTTGTCTGCTAGCCAATCAATTACTCCATCATCGACTTGCAGAGTGACTTGCTTATCGGCAAGCTGGTGCTCGAGCTCGAGCAAAAACTTTTTAACAACATGTCGAATATTCTCACTATCGAGGCCATTAAATCGAATAACACTATCCAGCCGGTTACGAAATTCAGGGCTGAACGCTTTCTTTATCGCCTCCATATCATCCAAGGCATTGTCCTGCGTAACAAAGCCCATAGATTCTCTCGCAGCTCTCTCCGCACCGGCGTTGGTGGTCATAATAATAATCACATTGCGAAAGTCGGACTTCCTGCCATTATTATCGGTAAGACTGCCGTAATCCATGACCTGCAATAAAATATTGAACAAATCAGGGTGCGCTTTTTCAATCTCGTCAAACAGCAGCACCGCATGCGGATGTTTGTTGATCGACTCGGTTAGTAGCCCACCCTGATCAAATCCAACATACCCCGGCGGTGCACCTATCAGTCGGGAAACAGTATGGCGCTCCATATATTCGGACATGTCGAACCTGATAAACTCGATTCCAAGCGTATTCGCAAGCTGTTTGGTGACTTCGGTCTTACCTACTCCAGTAGGTCCAGAAAACAACAGCGATGCAATTGGCTTCTCGACATGACCAAGACCTGACCTCGCCATCTTTATCGAGGACGAGAGTGCGTCAATGGCCTCGTCCTGACCGAAAACCACCATTTTCAGGTCGCGCTCCAGATTCATAAGCGAACTGATATCGGAGGCAGAAACATGTTTTGGCGGAATCCTTGCGATATCCGCGATCATATTTTCAATTTCTTTAACTCCAACTGTCTTTTTTCGTTTCTCGGCCGGCATCAACCTGGTGCGCGCACCGGCTTCATCAATCACGTCTATTGCGGTATCCGGAAGATGGCGCTCGGAAAGATAACGCGCCGATAACTCAACCGCACTTCTTAACGCCGGTTGTGTGTATTTGACCTGGTGATGTTCCTCAAATCGCGACTTCAGTCCACGCAGTATTTCCACTGCTTCATCAATCGTAGGTTCCACAATATCAATTTTTTGAAATCGTCGGGACAGTGCACGATCCTTCTCAAAAATACCTCGATACTCCTGATAGGTCGTGGAACCAATGCATTTTAGTTCACCGGAGGCCAGCATCGGTTTAAGTAGGTTGGAAGCATCCAGTGCCCCTCCGGATACTGCACCGGCACCTATTATGGTATGAATCTCATCAATAAAAAGGATCGCATGATCTTCTTTGTAAAGTTCTTTTAACACCGACTTTAGGCGCTGTTCAAAATCTCCCCGATACTTAGCGCCGGCAAGTAACGCACCCATATCCAATGAATAAATCGTACTTTCAGATAGCACTTCGGGTACTTCTTTTAATACGATTTTACGCGCCAGACCTTCTGCGAGAGCTGTCTTACCAACACCCGCTTCTCCGACAAATAAAGGATTGTTCTTTCGCCGTCGACATAGGATCTGAATCGTGCGTTCGAGTTCTTTCTCACGGCCGATGAGCGGATCAATCTTTCCTTCATCAGCAAGCTGATTCAGGTTGATGGTGTAGTTTTCCAGAGCGCCTCCGCTCGGCTCAAACTCACCTTCTTCGTCATATTCCTGACCCTCCTCCGGAGCCGGCAGTCGATCACCCTCTGGTACTTTAGTAATTCCATGAGAGATATAATTAACCACATCGTATCGGCTAATCTCCTGCTGACTGAGAAAATAAACAGCAAATGATTCGCGCTCGCTGAATACAGCAACTAATACATTTGAGCCCTTGACCACTTTCTTACCAGAGCTTTGCACATGCATTATTGCGCGCTGCAGAACTCGCTGAAATCCTAGTCCGGGTTGAGGCTCATTATCGCTTTCCTCATCAATGAGTGGTACTTCGTTCTCTAAATATTGTTTCAGCGATTGTTTTAGTGATTCGATATCACCGCCACATAGGTGGATAGTTTTACTGGTCTCGTTATCATCCAGCAGCGCATACAGCAGGTGCTCCACCGTAATAATTTCGTGGCGATGGCTGCGGGCATAATTGACCGCCGCGCCCAGTGTCACTTCAAGTTCTTCAGATAGCATTTCGCGTTACCAGAATTTTCACCGTTCAGGCGACATCCATACTGCATTGCAGCGGATGCTGATTTTCCAATGCATAATCCTTTACAAGTCGCACTTTAGTTTCCGCAATTTCACGCGGAAATACTCCACACACTCCAATTCCCTTAGTATGCACGTGAATCATGATCTCCTCCGCTTTAGGTCTCGGCATCTGGAAGAACTGCATCAACAGCTTCACAACAAATTCCATAGGAGTGTAATCATCATTGTGCAGCATTACCTTATAAAGCGGGGGTTTCTTGAGCTTGGGCTTGCTCTTTTCAACGATAAGCCCAGTGCCCGAGCCATTGTCATCGCCCGCGGAATCCTTCTTATCAGACATATTTAAAACTGGCAGCAGCCCTGCCCTACATGGCGCCACCGCAACCACCACAGGCGCCACTGCCATCTACCGCCTGAAAAACATTATTAAAAACGAACGAGGCGTTTACACCGTCATCTACATAGTCGACCTCCGCCCCTTCCAAAAAGCCCATGGCGACCGGATCCACAACCAGTTTGAAGCCATTGCCGTCAGACATCACGCTATCTATCGCCTCTTCTTTCTCAGCAAATGTCATACCGTAATTCATACCGGAGCAACCACCACCAGATACATAAATCCTTACCGCCGAAACCTCACCATTCGTATCATTTACTAGAGTTGCGATCTTGGAGCGCGCGTTTCCCGTTACTACCAGATCAGTATCAGTGAGTTCCTGAGTATATTCGTTCATCTTTATCTTTCCGCTTAATATCTAATTGCTAGTTAATCGTCACATTTCAACCTGTCATCTATCGTTGATATGCCTTTAGCCGACTCCTTCCAACCACCGCCCTTTTGACGCATTTTACTGTCATTGCCAAGAATCCGCGCAATTCTGACGGAATTGAATCCGATCTTCGGCAAAATCCCGGTAAATTACGCGTGCTAACAGGGCTTGAGAAGGACCGGCCCGCACCCACATAATTGGAGTCATTGTACCTATAATCAAGCAGCCAAAAAAGTAAATTATGAGCAGAATGGTTCATTGCGCAGTACTCGGAAAAGAGGCCGAAGGCCTGGAAAAACCGCCCTATCCTGGTGAACTAGGACAGCGGATTTATGAAAATGTTTCTGCGGAGGGCTGGAAACAATGGCTGCAGCGGCTGGTGATGATTATTAACGAAGAGCAACTCAATTCGGCAGATCCCGCCTCCCAGGAACGTATTGAGAAACATCTAGTGGGATTTATCTTCAATGAAGGCGATCACGGCCACACACCTTCAGGTTTTCATCAAACGTGAATTTCTAGCGCACCGTTACTTCAGCCCAAGCAGTATTTAGATTCAAACCGCTCGCTTGCCTGCGGTTGAAAACAGGTTGAAAAAATTTGCAGTAGTGATTTCAGCCATCTGTTCGAGTGATATCCCGCGCAACCCGGCAAGAAACTCCGTGGTATGGCGCACGTACGAGGGCTCGTTGGTTTTGCCCCGCATCGGTACTGGTGCCAGATAAGGTGAATCGGTTTCAACAAGTATACGATCCAGCGGTACTTTGCACGCCACTTCCCGCAGTTGTTGTGCACTCTTGAACGTAACAATTCCTGAAAAAGATATATAGAATCCAATATCGAGGGCTTTTTCCGCAATTCTCCAGTCTTCGGAAAAACAATGCATTACTCCTCCAGCAGATTCGGCATCTTGGCTTTTTAACATCGACATAGTGTCGTCTGCTGCCTCCCTGGTATGAATGATCAAAGGTTTGCCGATTATCCTCGCCGCTTCTATATGCCTGGCAAATCGCTCCCGCTGCCATGAAAGATCCCCTTCATTACGAAAATAATCGAGCCCTGTCTCACCAATTGCAATAATCTTGGGATCCTCGGCCAGGGCCACCAGTTTAGCTGTGCTCGGATCTTCACATTCTGTGTAGCAGGGATGTACGCCCACAGAAGCAAATATATTCTGATGTTCGTGGGCCAGATTCAGCACCTGCGGAAAGTCTTCCAGATTGACCGAAACACAAAGCATATGCGTAACTTGATTCTCAGAGGCGCGCGCTAGTAATCCTGGAAAATCCCCAGCTAAAGGTTCAAAATTGATATGGCAATGTGAATCAACGATTTGCATCGTAAAGCTACTTCAGTGGGATGAACAAAACCGGCCAATTCTGGCCGCTCCCGTTACATAGTATGAGTTGGTTTCGAAGAACCTACCTCAGGCCCAAGAAGGCCTTCTATCCGAGACCGTAAAGAATTCCCTTCGCGACCCTTAAACTCGATTCCAACACCCTGAGGTTTGCTATCAACGGCACCGGACGGCGTCTTCCATACCACTTTGCCTGGCACGGGTATCGGCTTATCAGATTCGGGCAATGTCACTAACAAGAATATCTCCTCATTCATATCACGCTGAGTAGATGTGGGTAAAAACAATCCACCATTCTTGAGAAACGACATGTACGCCTTTTGCAGCGATTTTTTATCAGGATAGCTTAAGGAAACAACTGAGGGTCTGCCAGCGGCAGGTTTCTCTTTGCCCTTTGGATTATCATCGCTCTCGGTATTAGACACTGCGAGTTGTACCTGAGGTGATTTTTCGTCTGCCATGAGGATTTCTGATTTACTCTTTTGAATTATCCATAGGTTCGAAACGTCTGCTGAAAAGAAATCAGAATTTCTTCTAAGGCGAGTTGTAGATTCATCTGGTCACGAGCCATACGTCGATATTTCCCAAGTTTATCATAGAGTCTAAACAGCTTCGCCGGGGAATATCGACCGATATCAAGACTCGAATCACCGGCCCAGGCGGGCTTCTGCCCCGCACCTTGCCACTTTAGCAGATCCGACACGATTCTATGCATCCAGGTTAATAATAACACTGCATCCTGTTTAGCTAGTAGCGCTGCCAATTCAACCGGATCGGAATGCCCGCCTAGCAGCAACGAAATTTGCGCGGTATGTTCCTGCCGCTGCTGCAACACACCGGTTTGATAGGCCGCCAGTATATCAATGGGACCGGCTGGAGGGGCGTTCAGAAGCAAATTCGGGTCGGCGCCTTTAAGCCGGGGATGCAACCAGTCTTTTGCCTGCTCCGGAGTCGGGCTGGAGAGTGGTTCCATTACGCATCGACTGCGAATTGTGGACGCTAACAAACCAGGCTGATCTGTAACGAGCAGGAAGAATGCACCACTAGGAGGTTCCTCGAGAAGTTTGAGCAACGCATTGGCGGCATTCGTATTCATACGGTCTGCAGGTAAGATCAGCGCTACTCTGGATTCCGAAATATGGGACGACTGATAAAACCGCTCGATCAGGGTACGTATCTGATCAACGGGAATCACCTGAGAAGGGTTGACTTTCTTACCTCTGGCAACACTGTCCTGATATCGATCGCAGTAGCGCGAAACTAATTCAATCCTACCCTCTAAAGCTTCATGTTCACTGGTGATGACATGAAAGTCCGGATGAGTCCCCGCATTAAATAATTTACAGTCCTGACAGTCACCGCACGGAACCTGATCGCGAGAATTGCTACACAGTAACCGCTGCGCTAATGCAATCGAAAACTCTCTTTTGCCAACTCCGCTGACACCACTTAATATCAGACCATGGTGCAGAGTTGCCGCAGAGCCTGATAACCTGCTCCAAGCGTCACTATGCCAAGGCAGAATTTCTATCATCGATTAAACCGGTTCGCGCCGTCGGATAAAATCTTTCAACTCTCTAACAATTGATTGTTGTACCGACTCTATCGAACCTGAAGCATCGACAACTCGAATTCGTTTAGTATTTTTCTCACTCCGGTCCAGATAGCAAGAGCGCACAGCCAGTTTAAAATCACTGGCCTCCCGTTCGAATCGATCTGGTTTGGACCCTCGACTTTCACTTCTCTTTTGTCCAATCGTAACATCGACATCTAAGACCAACGTAAGGTCAGGCCGAACATCCTTCTGTACCCACTTTTCAAGGATTGCAATTCTATCCTCTTCGATCCCCCTTCCAGCACCCTGATAGGCATAAGTTGCGTCAGTAAATCGATCACACAGCACCCATTTACCTAGCCTCAGAGTGGGCAGAATCAATTCCTGTAAATGTTGTTGACGCGCCGCAAAGATCATCAGCAACTCTGTTTCATTGCTAATTGACAACCCAGTTTCATTTAGCAGAATGTTTCTTAAGAGTTCTCCCACTTCTGTTCCACCGGGCTCTCGTGTGCGCACCACATCTATCTGTCTGGCAGCTAGCCAGGATTCAATAAAATCTAGCTGGGTCGTTTTTCCAGCCCCGTCAGATCCCTCCACGGTAAGAAATGCTCCATTACTCATTCCGATTTACCTAGTATGTATTTTCGTACCGCTGCATTATGCTCTTTCAGCGTCTTCGAGAACTGATGCCTACCTCCACCCTTTGCCACAAAATAGAATGCATCGGTCTCAGATGGTTTTACCGTCGCCATTAACGAATCCTCGCCAGGCAGGCTGATTGGTGTTGGCGTCAGACCTCCCCGCGTATAAGTGTTGTACGGTGTATCGGTCTTCAGATGTTCACGCGTGATATCGCCATCAAAGTCCTCTCCAATTCCATAAATCACGGTTGGATCAGTCTGCAGTCGCATTCCTTTCTTAAGACGGTTCATGAACACCCCGGCAATAGTCGACTGCTCTTCTCGAACCTGAGTTTCTTTCTCAATTATAGAAGCTAGAATCAATGCCTGATACGGATCATCGAGTGGCAGGTCTTTCGCTCGCTGCTGCCATGCAAGCTCGAGTTTTTGCTGCATCAGTTCGAAGGATTTTCGCAGAATCTCAAGATCGGTGTCATTCGTGCGGTAGTGGAACGTATCGGGATAAAACTGACCCTCGGGATGCAGATCCGGATACCCTAGAGCCTCCATAATTCTCTCATCGGACCATTCAGCAGTAAGGTGGCGCAACCGGGGTGCCTGTTTTAGTGCTTCACGCATCTGCTTGAATGTCCAGCCCTCTACGATTGTGACTCTTACATCCACCTGCCCCTTTCCGTGCACGATCCGGTCCAGAAATTCTCTTAGGTTCATGGATTCGGGGAATTGATACTCTCCCGCCTGAATAGAATGCCCGAGCCCTTTTTGTTTTGCCAGTAGCCTTAAGCTCCATGGTTCTGGCAGCGTTCCTTCGCCGACCAGGCGTTGCGCAATACCGTTCAAAGTTTCACCTCGCTCGATGACAAAGGTATTGTCCGATAAATTGAGCTGTTTATTCACCGCGCGCGTGAAATACCAATAACCGGTAACCGAGCCAAAAACGGCTACGACCAATAGAGGAATCAGAAGTCGTAGTGCGATATTTCTCAACAACAATCCGAGACTTATACGCGACTGAATATTAGAGTTCCATTGGTACCGCCGAACCCAAAGGAATTAGATAACGCCGAGCCGATATGAGCTTCCCGCGCCTCGTTGGGCACATAATCGAGATCACATTCGGGGTCCTGATCATGCAAGTTAATAGTGGGAGGAATAGTCTGGTGGTAAATTGACAGCGCGGTCATCACCGCTTCCACGCCTCCTGCTGCACCTAGCAGATGCCCAATCATTGACTTGTTAGAGCTGACCGCCAGCTTACTAGCATGGCTCCCAAAGGAGAGTTTAAGTGCCATGGTTTCAGCCACATCACCGAGCGGGGTTGAGGTACCGTGGGCATTGATATAATCAATCTCATCAGCATTCATGCCGGCATTACGCAGAGCATTATTCATACATCGCGCGGCACCCTCACCTCCTGGCGAAGGGCTGGTCATGTGATGCGCATCCCCGCTCATTCCGAATCCACTTAGTTCTGCATAGATCCGCGCACCGCGCTTTTTGGCATGCTGGTACTCTTCAAGAACCACGACACCGGCTCCTTCGCCCATGACAAATCCATCGCGGCCGCTGTCCCATGGCCTGCTGGCAGTCTTGGGATCGTCATTACGCCGTGTAAGCGCTCTAGCAGACCCGAAGCCAGCCAGAGCGGTTGGGGATATTGGCGCCTCGGAGCCACCGGCAATCATCACGTCAGCATCCCCGTATTCCACTAGTCGTCCAGCCTCTCCAATTGCATGAGTACCCGTCGAACAGGCTGTCACCATGGAAAGATTTGGACCTTTCAAGTTATGCATTATCGACAAGTGGCCAGATATCATGTTGGTGATGGTCATCGGTATGTAGAAAGGAGAAATCCGTCTATACCCCTTTTCATAATACAGGCTGGTTGTTTGTTCGATGGTATTTATCCCCCCAATTCCCGATCCAATATAAGCGCCGATTCGTTCAGCATTTTGATCCGTCACTTCGAGTCCCGAATCCTGCAAAGCCTCTACCCCTGCGCAGATTCCAAGTTGCATAAACCTGTCCATTTTTCTGGCATCCTTTTCCGACATATATTTGCCAGGCTCGAATCCATGCACCTCACCGGCTATGCTGCAGGGGAGTTCGCTGGCGTCAAACTGCGTGATCTTGTCGATACCTGGCATGCCATCCACCATGGCGGTCCAGCTGGGCTGGACTCCGACACCTACTGGGGTAAAAGCCCCTAACCCGGTGATCACTATGCGTCGCTTGCTCATATCGCTATTATGATTTAGTACAGTATTGAAAATTATCGCATCTGATAGCGTACTCTATCCACACCACTAAACTAAAAAAAACGCCGTCGCGAGGACGGCGTCTTATTTTAAAATCGGAGCGGAGAACAGCTAAATTGGCCCCCCATTGAGCCCCAGTATCAGGTGTTAGCCTCGATGTACTGAATAGCGTCTTTTACCTTAGCAATACTTTCAGCCTTATCATCAGGAATCTCAGTATCGAACTCTTCCTCGAGAGCCATCACCAGTTCTACGGTATCGAGGGAATCTGCTCCCAGATCATCGACAAAAGAGGCTTCCAGGGTGACCTGGTCTTCGCTTACGCCAAGCTGTTCTACCACTACTTTTCTAACGCGTTCTTCAGTTGTGCTCATTCGGATTTAAGTCTCCAGATAAAGTTTTGGGGAACATTCAGGCCCATGATTCTAGGCACTCTCTGTAATTGGCCGAATCGATGCTGGAAACCAGACTGGTTTTCAGCAACCTGATCGATTATTGGGACGAACGGATATTAAACAAACAATCAAACTAAGTCCATGGATAGCCATGTAATTTTAATGACAATTAGTCAGTAAAAGCAACATTAATAATTTTGCGTATATTATTGATTTAAATATATTAATTAAAAATATACCTCAACTATGCCATAAACATGCCGCCATTTACATGCATAGTTGTCCCGGTTATGTACTCGGCACTTGGAGAGGCCAAAAACACTACTGCAGCCGCAATATCCTCCGGTAGACCTAGTCTCCCCAGCGGAATCTTTTGCAATAACAGATCCTTCTGCTGCTGTGACAGTGAATCGGTCATATCTGTCTGAATGAAGCCAGGGGCCACCACGTTTACGGTGATATTACGCGAAGCCACTTCCTGCGCCAGAGATTTACTGAAACCAACCAACCCGGCCTTGGCTGAGGCATAGTTGGCCTGTCCCGCATTACCCGTTGCGCCCACCACTGAAGCGATATTTATGATCCTGCCAGTTCGGGCCTTAGTCATACCCCGAAGGCACGCCTTAGACATACGAAAAACTGATTTAAGGTTGGTATCGATTACCGCGTCCCAATCTTCTTCAGTCATTCTGAGCAACAGATTATCGCGCGTAATGCCGGCATTATTGACCAACACCATCGGCGCCCCATTTTCTTCATTAATGGTCTTTAATGCACTCTCAACCGAATTGTTATCAGTCACGTTTAAAACCAGGCCGCGTCCCGTGTGACCGTCCTTTTGCAGGTAATCAGAAATTGATTCAGCGCCCGCTTCAGAAGTAGCCGTTCCAATTACAGTAGCGCCCTGATCCCTGAGGGCTATCGCGACTGCTTTGCCAATCCCGCGTGAAGCACCAGTCACCAGACACAAAATATTTACAAGCTGCTTCATTGTTTCATTCTCTTGTGTAATGGTTTTTCGAACCGGGTCTAGATGCGGATCAAGGCCGAGCCCCAGGTAAAGCCGCCACCGAAGCCTTCCATAAGCACCAGCTCGCCTGGTTTAATTGTGCCATTCCGAATCGACTCGTCCAATGCCAATGGAACCGATGCCGCAGAGGTATTACCGTGGTGTTCTACTGTCACAATTACTTTCTCCGCTGGAAAACCGGCGCGTCTGCCAACAGCGTTGATAATCCTCACATTCGCCTGATGCGGAATCAACCAATCCACATCTTCTTTGTCCAATGAGTTGGCAGCAAGCGTTTCATCGACCAGGTCGGCCATTGCTGTCACCGCCCATCTAAATACTTCACTACCCTCCATAGTGGTAAATGCAGTGCCTGACTGAATTGCCTGATAGTTTCTAGAGATACCGGCCGGCACACACAACAGGTCTTTGAACCGGCCATCACTATGCAAGTGTGTAGACAAAATACCTGGTTGTTGATCCGCTTTAAGTACTACAGCACCGCCACCGTCGCCGAATAAGATACAGGTTCGACGATCACTCCAGTCAATTATTCGAGAAAAGGTCTCGGCTCCCACAACCAGGGCACAACTGGCGCTGCCGGTACGAATGAACTTGTCGGCAATATCCAGGGCAAACATAAAACCAGCACAGACCGCCTGGACGTCGAACGCCGGTGGACCTGCGATTCCCAGGCGATGTTGTAACAGGCATGCTGTACTGGGAAACACCTGATCCGCAGTGGTAGTAGCCACTACGATCAGGTCGATATCCTGGGCGGAAACACCGGCCGCCTGAATGGCCTCCTTCGAGGCTTTTTCAGCCAGGTCGCAGGTGAATTCATCTTCTGCGGCAATTCTTCGTTCTGCAATTCCAGTGCGCGCCATGATCCAGTCATGGTCTGTATCTACCATTGACTCAAGTTCTTCGTTAGTCAGGACTTTCTCAGGCAGGTAACTTCCGGTTCCAATTAATCTGGAATACTTCATGACCTGAGCGTATCTTGAACCGGCACTGATGTCAGCGAGTTTTCGATCTCGCTTACGAGATTCTTACGCACCTCTTCAATAGCGACCTCGATAGCATGTCGAAATCCAACATGATCGGTTCCACCATGAGATTTCACCACGGTACCACGCAATCCGAGCAAACTTGCACCGTTATAGCGCCTGTGGTCGAGACGGGTCTTTACTGAATTAAGCACTGGCCTCGCGAACAGCCCACACATCTTACTGGTGAGGCTGCGGGTAAACTCTTCCTTCAAAGTGCCCATGATCATCTGCGCCACGCCCTCACTGGCCTTAAGGGCTATGTTACCGACAAATCCATCGCATACCACTAGGTCAGTATCACCCAGATAAATTTCATCAGGTTCAACGAAACCTTTATAGTTCAATCTGCTTTGCCTGAATATCTCCGCCGCGGCCTTGATGGTTTCATTCCCCTTCATCTCCTCTACGCCTATATTCAATAATCCCACCGTCGGGTCGGCTGGCCCTCCCAGGCAGCTAATCAAGCGACTCCCCATCAAGCCAAACTGGAACAGATTTTCCGGCGGGCTGTCAATATTGGCACCTAGATCGAGCATATAGGTAAAACCGTTCAACTTAGGTAATGCAGCGCAAATGGCCGGACGCTCTATGCCTGGAATGGTTTTGAGGACAAATCTGGCGGTGGCCATCAAGGCACCAGTATTGCCCGCACTTACACAGGCGTTGGCGGCACCTGCCTTCACCAGGTTAATAGCCACCCGCATGGAGGAGTCTTTCTTATTGCGCAGTGCATAGGCCGGAGAATCCTCCATTTCTACCACTTCAGTAGCAGACTGGACTTCGATGCGGCCGCTGACTTCTTTTTGTCCTAGCCTGGCCCGAATTCCCTCGGAGTCGCCTACCAGGATCACCTTCACATCAGGATTTCTCTCCACAACTTCAATGCTGGCAGGAACGGTGGCGTTTAGCCCATGATCCCCTCCCATTGCATCGACAGACAGGTTAATCATGACAGCGAATGAATAATGATCCCCGCAAGGGACGCGGTATCAGGGGGAATCAGTCTTCCAATTGCGACTCGACGACCTTCTTGCCACGATAGTAGCCGTCAGGCGTAATGTGGTGGCGGCGATGCAGCTCACCCGTGACCTCGTCAATAGACAGCGAAGGCTTAGTCAGGCTGCCGTGGGACCGCCGCATGCCTCGCCTTGAGGGGGTTTTACGTGATTTCTGAACAGCCATGGTTTCCTCGAAACTGATTCGGTTGGCTCGGGCATTACCGGGGACTCAAGCACACCAAGCGGGCGCTTATCCCGGAGACCCTTGCACCCTGCAGGGTCGGCCCCGAAAAGGCGGCGGAGTATAGTCGTTAATCCAGCACCGGTCAAAAGGGATTCTGAGCAAATACACCGGATTTCAGTAATGGCCGCCTTTACACATCAAGCTCCAAATCGACTATGTGCTGTGCCACTTGAATTATTGCGGCATAGACAGAATTATTACTCCAAACCTTAACTCTTTGAAGCGTTGCCCTTACAATCCCGCGTCTGCTAAAACTAACCAAAATCCCGTGACAACCTTACAAACCGATGACCTCAGGATCGCCGACGTCTCCCCCGTCATCAATCCTCACATGCTTTTCGAGCAGATACCCGCCAGCGACCAGGCTGCCGCCACTACACTGGAGGCGCGCGAACAAATTCAGCAGATCCTGCAAGGAGATGACGATCGAATATTGGTGATATGTGGCCCTTGTTCAATTCACGACGTTGAAGCGGCGCTCGACTATGCACGATGGCTACTAAAACTAAAGCAGCAGCACAGCGACGACCTGCTGATTTTGATGCGGGTGTATTTTGAAAAACCTCGAACTACAGTAGGCTGGAAAGGCCTGATCAACGACCCTGACCTCGATCAGAGTTTTGATATTAATAAGGGGTTACACCTGTCGCGCAAACTGCTACTTGATCTGAATGACATGGGCATGCCTGCAGCGACAGAGTACTTGGATTTGATTACTCCGCAATATCTGGCGGATTTGATTTCCTGGGGGGCAATTGGAGCGCGCACTACCGAGAGCCAGCTGCATCGTGAGCTCACCTCTGGTCTGTCCTGTCCGGTAGGACTTAAAAACGGCACCAACGGAAATCTCGACATTGCAGTCGATGCGATTCGAGCGGCAGCCAGACCGCACCGTTTTCTATCTCTAACCAAACATGGACAGTCTTCAATCTACACAACCACCGGTAATCCATACTGTCACATGATTTTACGCGGCGGCAGGGAACCTAATTTTGATGCCGAAAATGTGGAACTGGCCTGCGATAGATTAAATCGTGCCGGAGTCAGCCCACAGGTAATGATTGATTTCAGTCACGCAAACAGCAAAAAGATTCCGGAAAACCAATTGGGTGTCTGCGAGAATGTATGCGAGCAGATCTCAGGTGGCGAGTCCCGAATAATGGGGGTCATGATAGAAAGCCACCTTGTGACCGGACGTCAGGATGTAGTTGATGGTGTCGCCGAAACATACGGGCAAAGTATCACCGACGCCTGTATTGGCATAGCAGACACTGAAATAATGTTGAGCCGGCTTGCCGAGGCTGTGCGCTCGCGACGCCAGAACTGATTTAAAGAAATCCCGGAGAATAACAGCATGATCAAACCCCATGGATCAGACACCCTGAACCCGCTTTACGTAGACGACTCCAGGAAAAATCAATCATTGATTGACGACGCACGAAACATGCCGTCTGTCCTGATGAGTTCTGCCGGAGCGGCAAATGCCGTAATGCTGGGTGCGGGTTATTTTAATCCACTGACTGGATACATGAATCGGGCCGATGCGCTAAGCGTCGCCAACACCATGCATACCACTTCCGGCTTATTCTGGCCGACCCCTGTGTTGTGCCTGGTCGATGGTACAGACGCTCTCGAGACTGCGACACAGGTTGCACTCCGCGACCCAAATGTTAAAGACAATCCAGTGATTGCAGTGCTCGACCTGGAGGCGGTTGAGCATCTGGATGATGATGACATGTCATTAATTAGTGAAAAGGTTTATCGCACTACGGATCTTGAGCATCCGGGAGTGGCAGAATTTTATGCCCAAGGGCGAAGCCTTCTTTCCGGTCCTATCAAAGTACTTAACTTCAGTTATTTCAAAACAGACTTCGCTGGCACTTTTCGTACCGCGGTGCAGATTCGTGAGCAAATCGAAGCCAACGGCTGGAATAAAGTAGTCGCCTTTCAGACCCGCAATCCCATGCACCTTGCCCACGAAGAACTATGTCGGATTGCGATGGAGCGGGTGGGCGCAGACGGGTGTGTGATTCACATGTTACTGGGAAAACTCAAACCTGGTGACATTCCAGCGGATGTGCGCGATGCCGCGATCCGCAAAATGGTTGAACTGTATTTCCCAAAAAACACCGTCATGATCACCGGATACGGATTCGACATGCTCTATGCAGGACCAAGAGAAGCTGTATTGCATGCCGTGTTTCGCCAGAACATGGGCGCGACACATTTTATTATTGGGCGGGATCACGCAGGAGTGGGCGATTATTATGGAGATTTTGATGCCCAAACCATCTTTGACCAGGAAGTGCCGGACGGTGCCCTGGAGATAGAGATATTCCGCGCCGATCACACTGCCTGGTCCAAGAAACTTGGCAAGGTGGTCATGATGCGTGAGGCGCCGGATCACAGCAAGGAAGATTTTGTACTGCTGTCAGGCACGAAGGTCAGAGAAATGCTCAGCGAGGGCATTGCACCGCCTCCCGAATTCTCAAGACCTGAAGTCGCCCAGATTCTGATGGATTACTACCAGTCCCTATAGCGCTGCAATGATTTCGATGCGTGTAAACAGGTGCGCATTCTCAGCCTGGTAACGGATGGTTTCGGTGGCCAGGGCGGAATAGCCCTCCACTGTCGTCATTTATTAGGCGCTTTGTGTGCCATTGCCAGCGTTAGGACTGTTCATGCCCTGCCTCGAATCAAGCCCGAATATGTCGAAGCCATGCCGGAAAAGCTGGAGTACCTCGACTGCAGCGCAAACTCTCCTCTCGCTTACTTCAAAGCTCTAATAAAAGAATCTATCGTCGCTGGGCGATGGAATCTGGTAGTTTGCGAACATATGAACCTGCTGCCCGTAGCCGCGATAGTCGCAACGTTGCATCGGGCCAAGTTGTTATTAGTGATACATGGATTTGAAAGCTGGAACCGACCCAGTTTTTCTTCCCAACTTGCACTTCGACAAGTTGATCAGGTGCTAAGCGTGTCCGAAGTAACCAAAAAGAGATTTCTTAATTGGTCTGGATTAAAACCGTCCGTGGTGACTGTGATCCCTAACGCAATCGATACCGACTTGTTTAGCCCAGGGCCACGTCCAGATTACCTTCAGCGGCGATATGGATTAAAAAACCAACCGGTGATCATGACACTGGGACGACTATCGGATCAAGAACGATCCAAAGGATTCGATTTAGTGATTTCAGCGATGACAGATTTGCTAGTGAAGACACCCGACCTGCGCTATTTGATTATTGGGGGGGGCGATGATCAAAATCGTCTTAAAAAACTTACCCAAGAAAATGGTGTCTCTAGTCGGGTAATTTTTACTGGAGAAATCAGTGACTCGGAAAAGGTCGACCATTATCGACTGGCGGATGCTTACATTATGCCGAGCAGGCTTGAAGGTTTCGGATACGTTTATCTCGAGGCAATGGCATGCGGCTTACCCGTTGTGGGAAGCAAACTAGACGGCGGCCGGGACGCCTTGCTGAATGGCATGCTTGGAGAACTGGTTGATCCAGACGACAGAAATGAGTTGTGTGGCGCGATCATGCGCGCACTGGAAAAACCCAAATCAGTGCCTAAACAGCTGAGCCAGTTTTCATTACCGAACTTTAATCAAGCGGTCGAATCCCTGGTAGATAAAGTGATCAGATCGGGCGATTAAGAGGGAACACGCTCCCGGCTCAGATGCCGTATATTATGTCCGGAACCCACAAACCCAATGGGGTCCTGGCTTTCATCAGAATGGCACTGAGGGGGATCTTTTAGCTGTAATTTAGACGACATGATTTTACTTGGGCTTTCGAGGGCGCGATGAAAGCTTCACCTGCATCAGGACGGCCCAAGACGGGTGCGATAAAACACCCCTTCCCCTTTACATGTCATGAAACTAGATACTATATTATTTGCCGCTTCATATGCAGGTAGAAGCAGCTAAACAATAACTATTACCGTGCCGCGGAGAGTTCAATGACAAATGTAACCAGTGCCGCCTCAAAGGGAAGGTTTGTTGAGGTTCTTAAGTCAGAGACAGAAGAGGCGATTGACGCTATTGAACATACCGCTTCTGTTTTGCCCATATCCGGCACAGAGGAAAGCCAAGCAGTTTCAGTTGCGTTTGCGGTCAATACCGCACTGAAAGAGGCCAGCGAGTTAGTGTGGAGGGGAAAGGAAATCGAAGAGTTCATATACCGAAAACTGGTCAGGAAACTCGAATTCACGCCTGCCGAAAGAATATCATCCCCTGATATTGCCATTGTCGGACCGGTCCTCGAGTCACTAAGATATTCCCGGCATCATAAGCTGGTATGTGAGCTTTATTTAAACTTACTCGCCACAGCACTAGACAGCGATACTTGTAAAACAGCGCATCCTGGTTTTGTCGATATCATTAGAAACATGACATCAGATGAGGCCAAGATTATTGCTCACATGCTAGAAGTTAAAATTATTCCCATTATTGACATAAACAAAGTCAGGCCGGGCAATCTTGGAGATGTAAAGATAAACACGTTGGTATCTACCGTCGGCGTCGATGCTAATTGCGAACATGAAGACCTGGCGGAATCTTATCTGAACAATCTTGAACGCATAGGATTGATCGAGATCCCTAAAGATACTTATATCACCGATCCCGGAGTCTATGACAGAATACTAAATTCGCTCCCGGTAAAAACAAAACTCCATATTCTCAATAGAGGACGGGATGAGTATCGAGGTGGCGTAAACAAATATTTTGCCAAACTGACTTTGTTTGGAAAATACTTTGGAAATTCCTGTGTCATTAGCCGTAACTAGTTGACCAAATAGAAATGTCTGATATATTTATCTGAACGATCATTTTCGCAAAAACTCCTTCCCTTTAAGAATCACCGAGATAAAAAATGAAAAGGCTTTCTGTAATCGCTGTTCTCGTAATTTCACTGTCTGGCGTAAACTCTGCGTCGGCCCTGGAGTCCATAATTGAATCCGTAGCAACCAATTGTGAGACCGAATTGAACAACTTCTGCAGCCAGGTCACCCCAGGTGAGGGTCGTGTTCTTGCCTGCCTGTATGCCCATGGAGACAAACTATCTGGACAATGTGAGTATGCGCTATATGATGCAGCCGCTCAATTGGAACGATTCGTCGGTGCACTCACTTATGTTGCCAGTGAATGCGATGAAGATCTGGACACCCACTGCGCCAGCGTTGAGGCAGGCGAAGGGAGGCTGGCAGAATGTCTGCTCAAAAACAAGGCCAGTCTTCAGAAACGTTGCGCGGCAGCAATTGATGCCACCGGCCTACAGGCAGAATAACGGAAGTCTGTACTTACTCTCAACCTGACCAGCCGCAAGATACTTGGTTCAGGAAGGCCTGTGTTCGAAGTGTGACGGAATACATGCTCCGTCATCCTGGGCTTGAAACGGGATCTTCTCCCAAGCACCCGAAATACAAGTACTCGGAATACAAGGTTAGGGCAGCTCGCCCTAAACTACCGACTTCATCGCCGCGAATTCCAGTTCATCAGCAGTGTCCTCGGAAAAGTCCGCGATATTCGCGATTCTCCTGATCAATCGCTGCAAATGTAGTTTCTTACTCAGGTCCAGCGATGACGTAAAAACTTTTTTAGTCAGATCTGATTGTAAAACATCTACTGCACTCTCCAGTTGACAGACCTGGGTGAAATGCTCACGAAGGTCTTCAAATAATCCTTTAGGTTTGAAATAGGCTTTCATAGCCATTCGCAATTCGAAAAAACAGTTCAGGGATTGCTGAAAAATTTCCATCAACTCATTGTGAAACTCAGCGGGCACTTCCGGCAACTGACTTACCAGAAACTGGGCAATATGTTCGGCCTCTCCGGCAATGGTGTCGACTGCTTCGACCAAGCGATACACATCGGACCTGATATTGGGTAGAAAAGCGCCATCGAGAAGAACGTTTCTTATCTCACGTACCATATCATCCGCCGCCGCCTCCAGCCGGCTGACCTCAGCTGCCTTTTGTTCTGTTGCTTCGATGTCTCCCGCTAAATACTCTTCCAATACATTTCGACTCTCGGTCAGGCACTCACGCACGCTGCGTAAATGCTCGAGAACGAGATGCCGCGCATGTTTTTCTTTCTTAAATATCAACATGTCTCATATGTCTCCGGTCAGTTAATCTAAATTTTCGCCAAATAATGGCTCGTTCATGCCAGCAATCGGTAGACCATGGCGGCGAACAGAGCCGCGCAAGTCGGCGTGATAACCCAACCAAGAAATATTCGTGTAATTTTCTTAGTACTTACCGCGTTCATACCCTTGGTCAAACCTACCCCGATGACACCGCCCACTACCGCTTGGGAAGTCGAAACCGGAATGCCGGCCATTGAAAACAGGTGCACGCCAAATGCCGCAGCAAACTGCGCGGATAAAGCGCCGCCATAATCCAATGGAGTAATGCTTTTCCCTACCGTATCGGTAACCCGCGAACCAAAGGTAAAAGCACCCACTGCCATCGCCACCCCACCCAGAATAGCCAATGGAATGCCTTTGTCCGGATATTTACTTAACAACGGGCCAATTGCATTGCCGACATCGTTTGCACCCAGTGAATAAGATACGTAGGCTGCTGAAATCACAACGGCAACGCCCAAAATATTAGACCAGACGATAGAATTTGCACGTTTCAGCAGATAGCCCAGAATGGTATAAAGCACAAACGCCAGCACCATGGTCAGCACTGGACTGATCACCCAGGCGCCAAATATTTTAAGCAGCACGCCGAGTTTGAAGTAGGAGGCATTCATACCGACGATTCCCATACCGGTCCCGGCCACACCACCGACAATAGCCTGGGAGGTCGATACCGGGACACTGGAGAAGGTCGCTAAAGTGACGAAGAATCCAGCTGAAAGTAATGCAATCAGAATCGCCTTATCGGGTAGGCGGTTGTCGGGGAAATAACTCCAGAACTCCAACCCTGCCTCCGCACCATTATGCTCTTCATAGGATTGAGCGTCGGAGATCACTATGCCTTTGCCCACGGTTTTCATCACATGGTGACCCTGCAACACACCGCCAAGGATGACAAAAACCGCCATGATCATCACTGCCTTGCGATAGGAAATGATCTGTGCACCTACCGTGGTACCGATGCAGTTAGCCGCATCGTTCGCTCCAATATTCCAGCCCACGTAAAAGGCTGCGAGAATTAAGATCAAGGGCATAATTATTTCCATAAGGTCTCGTACTCGCTCAGATTGAAGTTTCGGTTATCAAGTCACAATGACAATATTATGGCATGACATTATGGCATGACGAAAAATTAAGATCATCTCCATACTGATCTATCGAGCCTGCCCCATAGCTCTCGAACCAGCTTCTGCATCCTCGCTAACCATACCTTCCCTCTATATAGTCAGCGGTCTCCTTTTTCTCCGGCGTTACAAACAAATCCTCCGTCGCATTCTTCTCCATCACCTTGCCCATCAGCATAAAAATACACTCTTCGCTGGCGCGTCGCGCCTGGGCCATATTGTGAGTGACGATTAGAATCGTATACTCACCTCGCAGCTCCCAGATCAGCTCCTCCACCGCAGAGGTGCCCTTTGGATCCAACGCCGAGCAAGGTTCGTCCATAAGTAATAACTTGGGTTTGACTGGCAGCAGGCGGGCAATGCAAAGCTTCTGTTGCTCGTCAAGAGAGAGGTCAGTCGCCTTTTTGTTCAGGTTGTCCTTGACCTTGTCCCAGAGCAATACCCTGCGCAGTGACTCCTCCACGATCTCATCAGTGCTTGCACTGGATGATTTCTTGCCTTTATTATGCAGCCTGTGTCCAAACAAAACATTGTCTCTAATCGAAACCGGCAAGGGATTAGGTCGCTGAAAGACCATTCCAACTTCCTTGCGGACCTGCACCAGTTCAACATTTGGGTCGTAAATATTATTGCCAAAAATGAATAGCCGGCGTTCCTAAAAAACGGTGCGACTAATTCCAGGTTGCGTACGCTACCGGACGATCAAGCCTTCACATTTGACACGGATCAAATTTCTCCCACTAGTGGCCGCTTCAAGAATCTAGCCCACATGTGTTCGATATTTAGCTCACTTACCACAAATAAATCTTATGTATCATTAGGTTATAAGAATTTTCTCGCCCCGTATAAATGCCTATAAAATAGCTTTCATTGGCTGCAGTATGATACGAACAGTCTTATTCTCCAACTAAACCGCTTATTTCATTTCGATCAAGATCCAGGTGTTTTATACTTGGCTGTTGCCCATCGTTAATAAACTCCGCGCTAGTTCATGGAATCCATCGCATTGCTGGTACTGCTATTTCTGTCCGCTGTGTTCTCCGGCTCAGAAACAGCGTTGATAACAATCTCTATGGCCCGGGTCGAAAGCCTGATCAAAGAGGAACGGCGAGGCGCTAAAGCGTTATTCAAACTTAAGAGCGACACTCCGCAAATGCTGATCACCATTTTGATCGGTAATAACCTCGTTAATATTGCAGCCGCTTCCATCGCAACTCTGCTGGCTACCGCATGGTTTGGACACTTCGGTCCTGGCATTGCTGTTGGAATTCTTACTATCGTGATTTTGATTTTTGGCGAAATAACGCCGAAAAGTCTTGCCACCTGTTATTCAGAACGAATATCGCTCTTCATTGCACCTTTCATACTGGGCCTGATGCGTCTCTTGTATCCATTGGTCTGGTTGTTTGGCAGATTTACGCTATGGATCACTCACTATTTCAACGTCACATCAGAACCGACCGTAACCGAGTCTGAGCTAATCAGAATGCTGGGGCACGGCGAAAAAGAAGGCACTATTGAGCAAGGTGAGCGGGAGTTGATTGAGCGCGTATTCGCCTTTAACGACCTCACAGCCCGTGATGTCATGACGCCGCTACATAATGTGTTTGAACTTGACGGAAGCCAAAACGTTTTAGAAGCGCTGCCAAAGGTCATGGCACAGCCCTACTCGAGAATCCCTGTTTATGCAGAGCAGCCTGACAAGATTCGTGGCGTGCTGTTCCTGCGCAGCCTGCTGGAATCGAGTGCTAAAGGGGAAGACGACGCCACTCTGAATGACATCGCCCAAGAGGCCGCCTTCGTATCTCAGTATCAACCCGTTGACGAACTGTTTGCCACATTGCGAAATGAAAAGCGTCATATGGCGGTGGTCGTGGATGAGCATGGCATCACCCGTGGAATCGTGACATTAGAAGACCTGATTGAAGAGCTGGTCGGAGAGATTTACGACGAAAGCGATATTACCCCCACTGAACTGACCCAGATTTCGGACGGAGTAATTCAGGTCGCGGGCAGCGCGGAAATGCGCTTGGTTGCAGAGTATTTTGACATCGAACCACCTGGCAAACCAACAGACACGATCAGTTTCTGGGTGCTCAGCCACACAGAGCGAATTCCAAAGGCCGGTGAGATCTTCAGCAGCGACGGATTGAAGGTAAAAGTTGATAAGGCATCGAAATATCGGATCGATCTTGTTTCCTTGTCGAGAGATGAGAGTTGTTAAATCTGATCATTCCAGCGAAGATCAGAATCTCCGTTTAAATACCCAAGATACAGGATGCGGTCCGCAGGACCTGATCCGCGAGGTCCGATCGAGACTGCGAATTCCCTGGCTCCTGCCGCACCAGGCTGTCACTGAATTAACGAAAAAATATCTCGTGCAGACACACCGCATAACGTCGTGACCAATGCACATGGCTGCGACATAAGTGACTGTATTGCCTCCAGTGGTCGAGCTTACGGTTTTGCATCAACCACTCTCCAATTGGCGTGATAAAACCGGTTTTTGCCCGGTTCAATAGCGCATCCGGCAATGGCTGCGATACCGCATCGACCAGCCAGTGTTTGCCCGGTTCTCGCGCAACCATGGGGGCGAGTATTTTGGTTAGCGCGAGATCAACAAGCGGTGTCCTAACTTCCACCGAATGGGCCATGGAAGCCCAGTCTGTGTCTCGAAGAAGTTGGTTTCGCAGATACCAGCGACTTTCCATTGCCGCCACAAAGCTATAACTATTATCGCCGTTGCCGGCAGGTTCAAAGCAGTTCGGGATAGCAAGTTGGTCGAGAGCATATCTGGCTCTGTCACGGCCCATAATTCCAGGTAACTCGGCAGGCATGAACAAACCTCGCCGTAACAAGTATGCACCGCCCCAGGAACCGGCATATCTCAACATCGCAAACGCTTTGGGCGACAGCGGAAGAAATCCCGCGTTGTGAGACAAATAGTCAGCGAAGGCAGATGCAAAAGGAAGTTTCGACAAGAATCCATAGCGCTCACGCCAGACGGGGATATCTCTGAACGATGGATACCCGCCAAGAAGCTCGTCCCCACCGACCCCCGAAAGCACCACCTTTAAACCTTGCTCTGCGGCGGCTTTGCTGGCAAACCAGGTATTGATACCGTCTATGGTGGGTTGATCCATGGCTGCGAGGATGTCATCAAAGTCCTGGTCAAACTCGCCACGGGTCACATTACGAGGGTGATGATCGGCTCCAATCGAAGCCGCGATTTCTGCAGCAAAAAACGTTTCATCCTGGGTCGAACCTCGAAACTCTTCAAACCCCAGTGTTATCGTTTCGAGCGGTGAGCCCAGCGCATCTGCAGCTAAACTTGAAACCGAACCTGAATCGATCCCCGCAGAAAGGAAACTACCAACCGGCACATCGGCGACCAGATGATGTTGGATCGAATCAGCAAAAGCGTTGGCACTTGTTTCAGCGCTATTAGGTGGCACAATGGATGACTCTGGTTCGCTGAAGAATATCGAGGTGACATCGGAGAAAAGTTTAGGCTCAGCATTACCGGTCTGATCAATCCACATACTGTGGCCTGCAGGTAAACAATGCACATCCCGGTAATAGGTATGTGGCTCCATTACCGAGCCGGTGAGCAGGAATCCAGCTTCGGCGGCAGCGTTGGTTTCCGCCGATATCCTTCCACCACAAAATAACGCCTTAACCTGAGATGCAAAGCGGATTTCTCCATCAACAACGGCATAATAAAGGGGCTTTATCCCATAAGGATCCCGGGCAATAAATAATCCTCTTTGATGCGGATCCCAGATGGCAAAGGCATACATCCCCCGCAGATGATCAACCATGGCATGCCCATAATGCTGGTAAAGCCGCAACAGAACTTCGGTATCAGATTCAGTGGTAAATCGATGACCCTGTCCTTTGAGTGCCTTTTTCAGAGCCTTATAATTGTATATCTCTCCGTTGAAGGTGATCACATGATCGCCAAAACGACATCGCATAGGTTGATGACCGCCAGGGCTCGGATCAATAATCGCAAGCCGCCGGTGCGCAAGGGCAACGCAATGGTCCTCTGACACCCACATCCCCTCATCGTCCGGCCCGCGACTGCGCATGTGAGCACAGATCGTTATCAGCGACTGCTGATCGACACCGTGTTGTGAATCAGCGTATTGATAGATGCCGGCGATGCCGCACATGAATAAGAAGCAGATTACCGGTAAGAATCAGATCACCGAGGCAAACCAGTCGATGGTTTGTTGCAAGCCCTGGCGAATCTTGACTGAAGGTGTCCATTTCAGTGACTCCTGGGCAAGCGTAATGTCCGGGCAGCGTTGAACTGGATCATCCTGGGGTAATGGCTTCGAGACAATTTTCGATCCCGTTCCCGTGATGTCAACAATCAGTTCGGCCAATTGGCGAATAGTGAATTCATCTGGATTCCCCAGATTAATCGGGCCGGTAAAATCGTCCTCTGTATCCATCATTCGCAAACAGGCATCCACCATATCAGAAACATAGCAGAACGATCGTGTCTGATTGCCGTCTCCATAAATGGTGATGGGATCTCCCTGTAACGCCTGCACGATAAAATTCGATACCACCCTGCCATCATTGGGATGCATGTTAGGTCCGTAGGTATTGAATATGCGTACTACTTTTATTTTGAGTCGATACTGTCGGTAATAATCGAAGAACAAGGTCTCCGCGCAGCGCTTGCCCTCGTCATAACAAGCACGAGGTCCCACGGTATTAACCCGCCCCCAGTAATCTTCCGCTTGAGGATGCACCTCAGGATCTCCATATACCTCGCTGGTGGACGCCTGCAGTATCTTAGCCCCGGTTCGTTTAGCGAGGCCAAGCATATTAATGGCACCATGAACGCTGGTCTTAGTAGTTTGTACTGGATCATACTGGTAGTGAACCGGGGAGGCCGGACAGGCAAAGTTATATATTTCATCCGCTTCGACGTAAAGCGGAAAGGTTACATCATGCCGCATGAACTCGAACCAAGGGTTTTTTAGCAGATCAATAATGTTTTCCCGGGTCCCCGTGTACAGGTTATCCACACATAACACTGTGTGCCCTTGATCAAGTAATCGGCTGCATAGATGAGAACCAAGAAACCCGGCACCACCTGTAACCAGCACTCGTTTTCGCGATGCGCCTCGCATTATAATTCGTGCTCGTTTCTGTTTATTTCAGTTGTCCGAATACTACGCTAATCAAACTATTATGTCAGACCCCAAACATGCTCGGCTCCTTATCCTTGGTTCCGGGCCAGCCGGTTACTCCGCCGCCGTCTACGCCGCTCGAGCCAACCTTAATCCGGTCCTGATTACCGGGCTTGAACAGGGCGGCCAGTTAACCACAACCACCGATGTCGATAACTGGCCCGGTGACGCAGACGGTGTTCAGGGGCCCGAGTTAATGGAGCGCATGCAGAAGCACGCTGAAAGATTTGATACAGAAATCATCTTCGATCATATTCATACCGCCCAGGTGACCACGGCACCCTTCCGGCTTGAGGGTGATAGCGGTATCTATACCTGCGACGCCCTTGTGATTGCGACCGGCGCATCAGCCATGTATCTGGGGTTAGATTCAGAAGAGGCCTTTAAGGGCAAGGGCGTTTCTGCCTGCGCAACCTGCGACGGTTTTTTCTATCGTAATCAGGAGGTGGCGGTGATCGGGGGCGGCAACACAGCGGTGGAGGAAGCACTTTATTTGTCCAACCTTGCATCTAAAGTCACTGTAGTACACAGAAGAGACGAACTCAGAGCTGAGGCGATTCTGGTCGATCATCTGATGGCGAAAACAGCAGACAATGGCGGCAACATCGTAATGGAATGGGATAACGAACTACAGGAAGTACTTGGAGATGACAGCGGTGTCACGGGTATGAGAATTCGTAACAAAAAAAGTGGCGAGGAGAAAGATATCGGTCTTATGGGTGTATTTATCGCTATAGGACATACACCCAACACCAGTCTGTTTACCGGGCAGCTCGATATGCAGGGTAACTATCTGGTGACAAGGGGCGGCACCAGCGGCGATGCGACAATGACCAGCGTTCCGGGGGTATTTGCCGCTGGGGACGTGATGGACCACATTTACCGCCAGGCGGTGACTTCCGCAGGTACTGGCTGTATGGCCGCTCTCGATGCTGATCGATTTTTAAAGGACCAGGGATAGACATAGACGTTAATGAGTGGCGGCGACAAAGACGATCTCGATGACAGCGATCTGTTTCGCCAAGCGATGGAAAAGTCTGGCGTACGCCCGGCCAAAATGCGCCCGGATAAAATCTCACATAGCAAAAAGTATACGGATAAGCCGATAGTCAGTCGGCGTCAAGCAAGAGCAATCCGTTCAGCGACTATCCGTGCGGTAAAGATTGATCAGACTACCGAAGGCCCGCAGGTCCTTTTTGTTCGAGCGGGTATCAACAAAGCCACGATTAGAAACCTGCGCAATGGTTCGATACCAGTCGAGGAATCAATCGATCTCCATGGCATGCGCAGTCATGAAGCAACGCGCGCCTTGCAATCTTTTCTAGACGAAAGCCTTGCGCACGACCTTGATTGTATCGAGATTATCCACGGCAAGGGGCAACGTTCAGAGCAGGCCGGTGGAGTTCTAAAACCAATGGCTATTCACTGGCTTAAGCAACAGCCGGAAGTACTGGCATTTTGTTCAGCAATCCCATCCCACGGCGGCAGCGGCGCTACTTGCGCCCTGCTCAGTCACACTTCAGAGCATCACCATACTGAGGATCATCAGTCATAATCCTGTTCTGGGTGGAGCTCAGGCGTATGCGTCCAGCTCCCATCAGTTCATTTAGCACCCAGCTCATCTCCTCTGATAAGCCGATAGGTAAGGTTAATCCGCTTCCCTACCGCAGACTTGGTCTTACTGATTGAGTGCTTCCAGTGTTGTTGTGTAGTGCCACCCATGATCAATAGTGACCCATGATGAAGGCTTAACTTTACTGAAGGTTCTGCCCTGTGTTTTCGATGCTTCATTAGAAAATGTCGGCTGCTGCCCAAGCTGACAGAAGCGATTACAGGATCCGGCCCCAGCTCCGGCTCATCATCCGCATGCCAACCCATTGAGTCGGCGCCGTCCCGATATTGATTCATTAATACGCTGTTAAACCTGCAACCGATAAACGCCTCAAGCCTGTATCGCAATTCGAGCAATGATGAGAGCCAGGGTGACGGTCGGTTGACCAATCCTGAATAACGGTACACTGCCTGCGGATCTCCATACCAGGCGGCAAGTCTGGGAGATTTGACTTTACGACCGTATAGTGTGATTTCCGGCTGCTGCCATGCTGCATTCTCTAAAAGTTCATCCAACAACCGGTTCGCTTCGCCCTGTGTCAGGAATTGTTCAAGCAGTCTGCAGTCTCCATCGACTATCGGAATAACAGTTTCCATTATAATAAAACTACCCTCAAATATTTTCGAAGGATACTCAGCCGAAGATCTTACCCGGATTGAAGAGATTGTGCGGGTCCAGCGCCTGTTTGATCATCTTCATCGAATCGACCGCATTACCATGCTCCTGCTTAAGAAATTCTATTTTTCCGTAGCCTATGCCATGCTCACCCGTGCAGGTACCGTCCATCTCCAATGCCCGCATCACCATTCGGTGATGCAATGCCTCAGCCTTGGCCACCTCGTCAGGATCATCGTGGTCCACCAGCAGAAGTAAATGAAAATTACCGTCTCCGACATGTCCGACAATAGGTGCCAATAGACCTGTTTGGTCGATATCGGCGCGGGTCTGATTAATGCAGTCAGCGAGACGAGAGATTGGCACACAAACATCCGTGGACCAGATCTGACCCTTCGGATGCAGCAGCTTACCGGCGTAGGCGACATCATGCCGGGCACGCCACAGCTTGTTGCGTTCTTCAGTGTTACTGGTCCATTTGAAATTACTTCCGCTGTTTTCCTGGACGATTTCTTGGCTCAATTCCGCTTGCTCTTTTACACTGCTTTCACTGCCATGAAATTCAAGAAACAGGGTTGGCGTTTCACTGAAGTCAGTGTGTGAATACATGTTAATCGACTTCATGGTGAGATCGTCCAGCAACTCCACTCTGGCGATGGGAATGCCGTATTGAATAATTTGAATCACCGAATCGACCGCTCCTTCCAATTCTTCGAAAGTACAGACTGCGGAGGAAATCGCTTCCGGAATCGGGTACACCTTTAAAGTGATTTCAGTAAACATCCCCAGGGTGCCCTCGGACCCCACCAGCAGCCGAGTGAGATCATAGCCCGCGGCGGATTTTCTGGCCCGTTTTCCGGTTCTGATAATGGACCCGTCAGCCAATACTGCTTCAACACTGATCACATTTTCACGCATGGTGCCGTATCGCACGGCATTAGTGCCGGATGCCCGGGTCGCCGCCATGCCGCCAATGGATGCATCCGCACCTGGATCAATCGGAAAGAATAAGCCTGTGTCATGCAGATAATCGTTCAGCTGGCGACGTGTCACGCCCGGTTGTACCACGACATCAAAATCTTCAGTATGCACCGCCAGCACCTTATTCATTTCACTGGTATCAATGCTAATTCCGCCTTTCAGCGCTGCAATATTACCTTCCAATGAAGTGCCTGCACCGTGGGGAACCACAGGAGTTTTGTGTTCGGCGCAGATCGCGACAATCTGCTGCACTTCTTCGCGATTGTGCGCTTTGATAACCGCATGAGGCGGCATCGATGGGTGGAACGATTCGTCTTTACCGAACTGACTGCAAACCGCGCTGGAAGTAAGCACCCGGTCTCCAAACTGTTCTTGAAGGACATCAATGGTGGAAGAATAGTCAAACTTCTCCGCTGCAACGGGCAGTTCCGACGCTAGTGACATAACAGGGCCTGTTCAAATTCTTGCTGGTCCAGGAAATAATGACAAACCTCTTCGCCATTTACAACAATTACCGGGACATATTCGCGATAAAGTTCGTTCCAATCTTGCCGATCTTCGATATCCCTGGTCTGCACGCTAAACCGGCTTAGTCCTTGGGAATCTTTCTGGATCGACGCGAGCTGCAGCAACATTTTGTCACAGAGATGGCAGCCGTCTTTAATATAGACCGTAACTACAATATCGTTCACGAATCAGCTAGACCGGCTAATGAGAGGAATTCCCGCTCGTCGATAATTTTAACGCCGAGATGTTCCGCTTTATCGGCCTTGGACCCTGGGTCCACGCCTACCACCACGAAATCGGTGTTTTTCGACACACTGCCTGTCACCTTGGCGCCCAGGTTCTGCAGAATTTTTTTGGCATCAGAGCGCGCCATGGATAGTGTTCCGGTTAGCACTACGGTCTTACTGTTGAAGGCCGAATCTGAAGCCGCTTCCCTGGGCGCTGACTTCGGCCACTCAATACCGTTTTCCAGTAATTTAGTGATGATTTCCCGGTTATGCGGTTGCTCGAAGAACACCCGGATACTTTCCGCTACTACCGGTCCAATATCAGGAACCCGCTGCAATCTTTCTTCATCCGCTGACATGATGGATTCTAATTCTCCGAAATTTTCCGCAAGCGTTTCGGCGGTCGTCTCACCCACAAGTGGAATACCAAGTGCAAACAGAAATTGCGCAAGGGCAGTGTGTTTACTTTTCTCTAGAGCCTCAATTAAATTCGTAGCGGACTTGGTCGCCATCCGTTCGAGAGAAGCCACCTGCTCTATCTTGAGCGCGTAAAGATCCGACACATCGTGAATCAATTCCTGTTCTAACAGCTGGTCCACGATCTTTTCGCCGAGTCCTTCTATATCCATGGCTTTACGGCTGGCAAAGTGCTTAATGTTTTCTCTTCGCTGCGCATCACAGAACAGACCACCACTGCAACGCGCGATGACACCGTCTCTTTCGTACACCACCGCTGATCCGCACACTGGACAATGGTCAGGAAAAACAAAAGGTTTTGAACCTTTTGGACGTCGCTGCGGAATCACAGACAGAATTTCCGGTATGACATCACCGGCTCGACGCACTATGACACTGTCTCCTTCCTGAACATCCAGTCGCGCAATTTCATCGCGGTTATGCAGGGTTGCATTAGATACCGTGACTCCGCCAACAAAAACCGGTTTCAATCGTGCGACTGGTGTGATGGCGCCGGTGCGCCCCACCTGAATTTCGATTTTCTCCAGCACCGTAATCTCTTCCTGGGCCGGAAACTTGTGCGCCAGCGCCCAGCGCGGAGCCTTTGCGGTAAATCCCAGGGACTGTTGCCAATCCATGCGTGATACCTTGTATACGATTCCATCGATATCGTATGAAAGCTGATCCCGCGCGTCGAGCGTACGTCGATAGTAGTCCAGACACCCCTCGACACCTTTAACCCGTTCCAATCGGTCAGAGACTGGCAATCCGAGTTCACCCAGCCACTGCATGATCTCCCAATGGGTCGGGGGTACCCGGTCCGAGACCACGTCGCCAAGTGCGTAGCTGTAAAAACTGAGCGGCCGTCTGGCAGTAACCGAAGGGTCTAACTGACGGAGACTTCCCGCAGCCGCATTGCGTGGATTAACGAAAGTTTTATCCCCGGCAGCCTGTTGTGATCGATTGAGCTGATCAAAATCATCCTTACGCATAAACACTTCGCCGCGCACTTCCAGAATCGGGGGCACATCTTTCCCTGAGAGGCGCGTGTGTTGTCTCATAACCTGGCGCATATTCTGGGTAATATTTTCTCCCTTGCGCCCATCCCCTCGTGTCGCGGCCTGCACCAGCCAGCCGTTTTCGTAGCGCAGACTGACCGCCAGACCATCCAGTTTGGGTTCAGCCACATACTCTACGTCACCCCTCTCCAGATCAAGCAGTTCTCGAACACGCCGATCAAATGATTCGACTTCTTCGGCTTCAAAAGCATTGGAAAGAGAGCGCATCGGTTGCGCATGCACTACCTCGGAAAAGGTACGTGCGACAAATCCTCCCACCTTTTGAGTCGGAGACTCTTCTTCCTGCAGCTCCGGATACTTTGCCTCCAGTGCCTCGAGTTCCCGCAGCATCCGATCGTACTCGATGTCGGGAATCTGCGGATCATCAAGCACATAGTAACGATAGTTGTGAAATTCAAGCTGCTCCCTTAGCGCAATGACCTGCCCTCCTGGGTCGCTAGATGGTTTGGCCACCTGGATCAGAATAATCTAGTAGCTTCATCGCTGCCAGGAATGATCCCGTAACCTTCCATCTCAGTAGCCACTTTTTCAATGGATTTGCGTATCGCTTCCGCATCCTCCATAGACAGGTCATCGTATCCCGGCGCAATCACTTCACCCTTGATGCGCGACGCAAACGCTTTGGCTGCGTCGACCATTTCCGCAAACACCGCTCCGGGCGACCTGTTCACAGCCGGTCGGGTAAAAAACGTGACGCCACGCGTTTTTAGGGCTCGCAGATTGTCCATATCGAACTCCCCGGTATCACTCATATTTGCCAGACTGTATAGACATACTTTCTGCTTACCCACTGGTTTATACCTGGCATAGAAGTTATTGCTGTCAGGGGCCAATCCAATTTGACTGGCGCATCTTTCGATCACCGCGCCATCAAATGTCTCCTCTTCAAGCGGACGGATGTTCACTACAAATATTGAGTCGAAGCGCTTGCGAAACTTTTCGATCGCCTGAGCCTGCTCATGTGCACTCTCTATGGGCGCCATAAACGCAAATCCCCGCCCGGTGCTCTCAGACAACTTCATTACCAGCGCAGAGAATCTTGTCATATCGTGCTCAGTCACAGGACCATTTTGGTCAGCAAGCTGAATTGTTATGACCAGGTCACCGAATCTCGATTCTTCCGGCTCGTTTTCCAGATCACGCCATACCTTATCCGGCATTCTTAAACCGTAAATGCTGTGATTCTTGGACAATCCCGTTGCCGCTTCCCGGTAAATCGCCAGTACAGATTCACGACTGACATCTCTTTCCCCGCTCAATTTGACGTAGTAGTCAATCTGACTCAGTTTTTCAAAACCCTCAGCGGCAGAAATGGATGTATCAGTCTGCGACGAGGCAGCGACTGTATTTTGTGCATTCTGACCGGTCTCCTGTTCTCCTTCACTGCCGGCATCAACATCATTGCCCAGACGGGGCTCACTGCGTGAGGGTTTCTCGTTTGAAGATTTTTCCTCAACCTTCTCAACCGACTCAGGTGCTAATTTATCATCATCCAGAAGGTCGCTTTGAACCGGAACGTGCTCTTCCTCCCTGGACTCAGATGCATCGTCATCCTGTTCGCGCAACGATTTCTCGCGATCGGCTCTCACCGCTTCCAGCTTGTGCTGAATACTGTCCTTAATACGATGGAACTGCTTAAGTGAACCAAAAAACCCACTTCGCGAAGATTTCTCGGGTAGCGCATCGCGATCCATATCCTCCTCATCATGGAGATCCTCATCATCATGGGGTGTCTGTTCAAAATCAGACTCCACCTCATCATCATTCGATTCTGACACTAATTGATTCGCATAATCGTCTTCCGGCTGGCTCTGTTCCAGATCAATTTTTTGATCAGCTTTAGAATATTTCTTCATCAGGTCTGCTTCGATGTCTGACGATTCTGACTGAGCAATTTCGTCAGGCGCTTGCTCCAACGGGGTGTCTTCTGCAACCGACTCCTCCCCGCCTGTCATTTCGCTGGCATCGAATTCACTCTCGATTTCAGTCTCTAACGTTTCCTTTACTAACTCTGCCTCTAACTCTGCCTCTAACTCTTGCTCTGGTTCTGACTCTGGTGCATCTTGCGAAGATGGTTTACCGCTATCGTCAATATATTGCTGCTGTAAACTCCCGCCCTCATTTTGATCTACCCGAGCTTCCAGCACCGGTATATCAGTAGTTAGAATGTCGCCCTCCAGAGTTTCCGAGCTTACAGGCTTAAAAGTTGACGCTTCAGGTTGATCTGAAATGGAAAGGTCAACACTTCTTGAATATTTTTCCTCCACCACGCCTTCATCATCCGGTTCTTCAGCGCCCGGTTCTTCAGCGCCCGGTTCTTCATCATCCGGTTCTTCAGCATCGGTGTAGGCATCCAGATTCGAATAAGAGCTAAATGCGCTATCTTCATCGACGATACCCTGATAATCGGCATCCATTTCACCACTAAAACTTGGTTCGCCTCGGTTGAACGACGGCTCGGTCGGAGAATTCAGAGCAGATTTGTGGCGCTTGTGCCGGTTTCGTGGAGCTTCCCAGCGAGAGTAGAAATAGATACCCGCCACGACAACAATTCCGATTGCGATTAGCGCAAGTTGAAGATTCACTATGGTGCTCTCATCAAGATATGTCCTGGCATGCCGCTGCCGCCTTGTTCAACTATATAGCTACTGTGCAGCCATTTCTACCGCCTCGTCAATGTCCACTGAAACCAGCCTCGATACCCCTGGTTCCGACATGGTCACACCGACCAGTATATCCGCTGCTTCCATGGTAATTTTATTGTGGGTAATGACCACAATCTGGCTCACTGCACACAGTTTCTTAAGCGTATTGCAGTAGCGATCCACATTGGCATCATCAAGTGGGGCGTCGACCTCATCGAGCATGCAGAAAGGTGCAGGATTCAGTTTAAATAATGCAAATAGCAGCGCCACGGCTGTTAATGCCTTTTCACCACCGGAAAGCAGGTGGATCGTACTATTGCGCTTTCCTGGAGGTCGTGCCATTACGGTGACACCGGCAGTCAGGAAGTCGTCACTGGTGAGTTGCAGCTCTGCTTTACCACCGCCAAACAGCTGCGGAAAGAAATCGTTAAAGCCTGTGTTGAGTTTTTCGAAGGTCTCATGGAAACGGCTTCGGGTCTCGCGATCGATCTTGCGGATCACACTTTCCAAAGTCTCAAGCGCTTCGGTAAGATCCGCATGCTGGGTATCCAGGTATTCTTTTCGCGTGTTCTCTTCTTCATACTCCTCAATCGCCACCAGGTTAACCGGCCCAATCCGATTAATTTTTCCCTGGATCGTTTCGAGGCTCTGTTGCCAGTCAGAAATAATAGCCTGCTCGGGCATCTCAGCCATCACTGCTTCCCGGTCAACTCTCATTTCTTCGACGTGTTCTTCCTGGGTCTGCTTTCGCACCCGCACTTCCTGTTTATGCAGTTTGTGCTGTTCAAGAGTTTCTCGCGCCTGATCTACCTGTTGCTGCTGCCGACTACGATTCTGTTCCAGACCAGCAATCCGGTTTTCGATTCCCGCCATCTCATCCCTGGCTTCGGCAAACAACTTCTCCGAAGACACTCGTTGATCTAACATCGTAGCCAGTTGTGTTCGCAACTCATCCACCGGATCTCCGGATTCAGTCAGCGCTTGATTGATCTCGGTCAGTCGCAGGCTGGTTGATTCAAACTGCTGCTGAATACGAACCAGGTGCTCGCGCACCGATTCGATGCCGGATTCTATTCGCTGTTTTTGTAATTGCTTCTGATACTTTCGATCTCGTATTTGATTGACCGCATCCCGGTTAGTCGTAATATCTTGTTGCAAACTATCTCTATCTGCCAGCAACGCATCCCGCCGCTGTTCAAAAGTTCCGACCTGTTCAGCAGCTGAATTAAGCAACTGACCTGCCTGCTCGATCTGCGCATGATCGTTTTGTACCTGTCGAGCCAGCTCCAGAATTTCTGCACTGAGTTTTTCCGTGCGTTGCTTAGCATCAGACATGCGCGCCTCTTCACGCCCGAGCTGATTGTGTAACGAGGTTTTTTCCGCACGCAGCTGACTGAGCTCCCCACGCTGTCGATTGAGCTCTGCTTCCAGGTCCGCACGCTGCTGCTCTAGCTCGTCTACTTCGCGTTCCCGGTTTTCAATTTCGATCTCGATGCCGGCGAGTCGTGTGTCAAGCTGTTTTATCTCTTCTTCGCGCACCAATATTCCAGTTTCCAACTGGCTCTTACTTGCGAAGCTGATCCAGTTTGCGCCCACCAGGGTTCCATCGCGAGTCACCACGCAGTCCCTGCCAAACAGCTCCAATCGCATCGACAATGCCTGCTCCAGAGTGTCAGCAATATACACATCTGCCAGCAGAGAATTCAGATCGAGACCTTCTGCTGAAACTTTATCGATCAGTCTCTCTTGATGGGAGTGCGGAGGCAGGGATTTTGCTTTGGCTCCGGTTAGCAGAGACAGTGCACTTTGAGGTCGGCTGGTTACCTCCGGTACTTTATCTCGATCCACGCACACCGCACCGATAAATCCGTTTAGCACCCGGTCAGTCGCACGCTCCCAGCCGTCACGCACAACCATACGATTTGCCAGTCTTGCACTATCGTCGATTTGACGATCGCTTAGCCACTCCTGAAGCTCCCCATCATCACTGCCAAAGGCCGCCATCTGGATTTCTTTCAACGACTTTAATCGCGATGCAACTTCCTGCTCGCGTGCGCGAAGGTCCGCTGATTGATCGCGCTTCTCAATGATCGCATCGCGAAGAGATTGAATCTGTTGTTCGGTCTGCTGAAAGGCCTGTTCCTGAGTTTCCAACTTGGAATCGTGCGCCACCACCTGCTCCCGCGCCGTTTCCATATCAGTGCCGGCAATATGTTGCTGAAATCCATCTAACTCATCCCGCAAACGATGTTGCCGGGTGCTCGTCTGCGCCAGGTGTTGTTCAAGTTGTTTAATACGGGACTGCTGCACCTCCTGTTGCCGAGCCGGTTGCTGAGATTCTTGATTAAAGGCCTCCCATGCGCTCTCCCATTTCTGCAGTCGCTGCTCCGCTTCGGTGAGTTTATGCTCTGCCGCGGTCTGCTCTTGTGCAAGCTCCTCCAGCTCAGGATTCAGAGCAGCAATTTCTTCCTCATACTGCGCCAGACGACTCTTGTCGGTCTCCAATTCCTGTTGTGTTTCGGTCCGATTGCGCTGAAGACGCTCGATCTCCTCTCCTTGGCGCTGACGCGTATCAGACAGATGTTCGATCCGTTGTTCGACATTTTTGATCTCTGCTCCCAGGGCATAGAAATCCTGCTGAATCTTATTATTAGTTTCTTGACGCTCGCCCTGGTGCTTGCGAAGCTTCTCCAATTCCGCCTCGGTAGCCCGCTGTTGTGACAATGCCTGTTCCAGGGCGTTCTCGTGCTGGGCCGACAGCCGGTCCTGCTCGTGTAGCTTGGTTTCCAGAGATTGCAGTCGAAGCATCTGTAGCTGCCCATCTACCAGACGCTCCTCGTCCTTGAGCACTTTATACCGGCGCGCCGCGGACGACTGGCGCTGCAGTCTGCGCAACTGTTTATCCAGTTCATTGCGGATATCCTCGACCCGTTCAAGGTTCTCACGTGTGTGCCGAATACGGGTTTCGGTTTCTCGGCGGCGGTCTTTGTACCTTGAGGTCCCAGCTGCTTCCTCGACAAACGCTCTTAATTCTTCCGGCCTGGCTTCCACAATCCGGCTCACCATACCTTGCTCGATTATCGAATAAGAACGAGACCCGAGTCCGGTACCGCGAAATAAGTCGAGCACATCCTTACGCCGTGTTTTTATATTATTGATGAAGTAAAAAGACTGCCCGTCCCGACTCAGAGTGCGCTTAATAGAAATCTCGGCAAACTTGGAGTAGTTGCCCCCAGCCGACCCGTCATGATTGTCGAATATCAATTCAACCGATGCTTTACCGACCGGTTTTCTTGACGACGATCCGTTGAAGATAACGTCCGCCATATTATCGCCACGCAGCATCTTGGCAGATGCTTCTCCCATGACCCAACGCACCGCGTCAATGACGTTTGATTTACCACATCCGTTGGGGCCAACAACACCAACCAGGTTTCCAGGGAGGCGTATATCCGTTACATCTACAAACGATTTAAAACCGGAAACCTTTAATTTTTTCAGCCGCATTCAGTTTCTATATTTCAATCAAGGGCTTAGCCTTGTTATCTAAAATAACGTATTGAAAACAAAGCGAACATCGGTCGGTTTGTTGGGCGCGAATTATACTACCCTGAAACACCAATGCGGGTTTAATTTCTGTAATAAAACAAAAATATTTTTACCGCTTTCAATAGTGAATTCGCAAAGGATACAAACATGCTGATTGTTCACCATGACAACAAAACAAAAATCACAAAATGACAACTGCGCTAGGCTCGTAATGGCTCGATACTTTGGGACTCGCATATGACGAATCACAGCGCGGTATTCGGATTGCTATGCGGCCTTTTGGCAATGCCAGCATACGCCGCCCGTTAAGATATTAACCACCAGACCTACATCAGCTGCATAATCGCAGACAGCAGCGCCAAGGCAAAGTTTGCTGAATACGAGGGACCGGAAAAATCAAACCGGATCCGCTCGTGGTTTTCCAGATGGCTGTTTGGTGAAAATAAAAATCCAATCAAATCTCAAATAGATTTTGCCTGGCGCCCCAAAACCGAAAAAGGTCCTGAAATGAAAATCATTACCTCAGAAAAACCTCACAATTCGATTTCACTTCGCTCCAAGACCAAGGAAAGCCTGATCGTGGTCTCCTCCGCATCGAGCCCCATGACGACCGAAAGCTGGACCTTCATTTTCAACTTCAACCTCGAGCCCCTGATCGCTGCACGCGTGCAGAGCAACATGTCGGGGGTGCGTGGCGAGGTTCTCACCTACGACTGTCAATTTGAGGACATCACGCCTACCATCGAGCCGGGACAAAACACCGCACCAATCGGATATTCCGCCTGATCAATCGCCGTCTGGACCAATTAGAATTAGGCTAATTACATAAATATCTTAACGTTATCAATAAGTTATTAATTTTATCTTAGATGCTGTCTAAAACAGTACTGGGCTAGATCAGGCAACTTCAGACAGAGGCCGATACTGAATTCGGTACAACATGGTGTACAGCACCGGCACCACCACCAGGGTCAGAATGGTGGCAAAACCAAGCCCAAACATGATCGTCGCCGCCATGCTCTCAAAGAAGGCGTCAGCGAGTAATGGCACCATACCTAGTATGGTAGTAATGGCCGCCATCGAAACCGGCCGCACTCGACTCACTCCAGACATCAGCACAGCCTTATAGGGTTCGGTCCCCTCCTTCAGTTCGGTATTGATTTGGTCGAGCAAAACAATACCGTTTTTCAACAACATACCCGACAAACTTAATAATCCCAGCAAAGCCATAAATCCAAATGGCTTGTCCATCACCAGCAGGCCAACCGTCACACCGATGATGGCCAGCGGTACCGTGGCCCAGATCACTAAAGGCCCGCGCACTGCGTTGAACAGCACCACAGTGATCAAAAACATCATCAGAAATCCCAAGGGTAATGAAGCAAATAACGCACCCTGGGCATCGGTCGAACTCTCATACTCACCGCCCCATTCAAGTTCGTAGCCATCGGGAATTTCGATGGCCTCGATCTTCGGCCGGATCCGTTTGAACAGGTCGCTGGCAGTTTCACTGCCAAATACGTCAGGATCTGTGAGCACCGATAGGGTTCTTTTCCGATCCTTGCGCTGAATCAGCGGATCCTCCCAGGCGGTGCGGAATTCAGAAACGACTTCACCGATCTGCACATAACGGTTAAATGTCGTACTCCAGATCTGCACATCCTGAATGCTGTCGATACTGAGTCTTTCGTCGTCCGGCAAGCGTGCCACAATCGGTATTAGCTGCGTGCCCTGACGATAGAGACCAACGTTGACCCCTTCAAAACTTCTGAGTAACGCCTGATCCAGATCGCGCTTATTAATCCCCAGCCTTCTGGCCGCAGTTTCATTTAACTGCGGTCGGATCATCTTGGAGCGCTCACGCCAGTCGTCGCGAATCCCTACCGCGTTGTAATCCTGACGAAAGGTCTCTTTAGCCTGCACTGCAAGCTTGCGCAGCACCTCCGGATCGGGACCAATAAAGCGCGCCTCGATCTTGGCCGGTGGCGATGGTCCGATCTCCAGCCTGCGGAATTTTATCGAGGCCTCAGGATAGTTTTCACCGAGAAAATCCCCCACTTCCTGCATCATGGGCACAACGTCTTCCTGATTCTTTATTCGGAACAGGATCTGGGCATAGCTTGTATAGGACGACTCGGGTGTATACGTCAACATAAATCGTGGCATTCCTCCGCCGATGACTGCGTGTATAAACTGGATGCGGTCATCGTCTTTCAGCGCATCCTGGATCTCCAGGACGTTTTCATCGGTAGCGCGAATGTCAGTGCCTTGAGGCAGCCAGTAATCGACCATAAAGATGGGAGTGGTCGAGGAGGGAAAAAACGACTGCTGAACCTTGCCGAAACCCCAGATCGAGGCAGCCAGCAGCGCTATTAGAACGATCATTGTGCCAGATCGAAATCGCATACACAGATCGAGCAGCTTTTTATACAGCGTGAAGATCAGCCCTTTATAAGGATCATCATCTTGGGAATCACTTGCCTGGCGTGCATCGTCCGATTGCGCCGCGGCGATCTCTTCCTTAAAAAACAGATCGCAGAAGAATGGTGTCAGGGTAATTGCGGTAAACCAGCTGAGCGTGAGCGAGTAAAGCAGCACCCAGTAGAGCGAGCCGGCAAACTCGCCGGTAGCATCGGGCGACAGCCCGATAGGTGCAAACGCCAGTACCGCAATCACCGTTGCACCGAGCAGCGGCCACATAGTCTGCCCGACGATAGCATTCGCAGCCTGTATCTTTGTCAGGCCCCGCCTCATGCCAATCAACACGCCTTCGGTCACGACAATGGCATTGTCCACCAGCATCCCGAGCGCAATGATCAATGCGCCGAGTGAAATTCGCTGTAGCTCAATGCCACTTTGCGCCATCAGAATAAATGTCCCACTGCAGGTGAGAAATAGGATGATGCCGATCAGAATCCCACTTTTTATCCCCATAAAAAACAGCAGCACGATAATTACGATAACAACCGCCGCAATCAGATTTTTAAGGAAATCCCGGACCGATTTTTCGACCTCTCCTGGCTGGTTATACAGCTCATTGAGTTCAACCCCAACCGGGCGGGCAAACTCGAGTTCTGCCAGGCGCGACTCTACAGCCTTACCAATATCAACCACGTTTACCCCGGAGGTAAAGGAAACGCCTAAGACCAATGCTTCGTCACCGGCATAGCGCATGATCTTGCTCGGCGTCTCGGCAAAACCGAGATAAATTTCTGCCACGTCACCAAGATAAATCAATTCCGACGCGCCGGGTTCGCTGATCAGCAGCTGTTCGAGCTGGGCCACATCATCAAATTCACCACTGGGATTGATCCGCACCGATTCTGAGCCCGCACGAATACTGCCCGCATTGGACACCACGTTCTGGGTCTGCAGCAGATCATAAATTCGTTTGATCGAAATGCCGAGAGTGGCCAGTCTCGTCTGTGAGATCTCAACGAACACCTGGCGCTGCCTGACACCGCTGACATCGATCTTAGCCACGCCCGGCACCAGGATCAGTTCCCGACGTAAATAGTCAACATAATCTTCGAGCTCGGCATAACTGTAATCGGGCCCGGTCACAGCCAGCATCATGCCAAATACGTCACCAAAATCATCCAGAATCAGCGGTTCCGATGTACCTGGCGGCAGTTCACCACGCACTCCCATATCGGTGATTTTTCGCCTTACGTTGTCCCAAACCTGCTGCAGGGCAGCGCCACCATAGGTGGTTTCAATGGACGCAGTAATTTGTGACAGCCCGCTGCTGGAAGTGGACTTGACCTCATCCAATGCCGCCAGTTGCTGCAGCGCTTGCTCTACGGGATAGGTCACCTCTTCTTCCACTTGTGTGGGAGAAGCGCCTGGGTAAGCCACGAGTATCTTGGCGTCCTTGATCGTGAAAGGCGGATCCTCGAGCTGACCAAGGCTGAAGAATGCGACCATACCGCCGACGCCGAAAATCACTACCAGCATCCAGCTGATGACCTTCTTTTCTATGGCGAATTGTGAAGGAAGCATGGGTTCTACAAACCTGCTTCACGCGTCAGCGGACGCACAGGCATATTGTCATACACTGAGTTGGCCCCCGCAGCAATAATCGTATCGCCGTCATTGAGGCCTGACAGTACGGCAATACTGTCACCGCTAAGAGAGCCCACAGTCACTTCTGCACGCTGTGTACGCATGGATTCAGGATCAACCTTCCACACATAGCGAGTTTCAGAATTTACGGAAACGTCCTCGGCGGCGAATACCGATTCGATAGGCACCAGAAAACCATCTGATTGTCCCTCAAGCAAGCCACTGAGATCGGCAACGACAGTTGCGGTCATCCCTGGCAGAATATTGATCCCCTCGGGTGCCGGTAATGAAAACGTGACTTTGTATGTCAGCGTTGCCGAATCAGCCTGAGTCTCATGTTCTTTATAAACTGCTTCGAACAGTTGCGCGCTCACAGAATCAAACCGAACTTGTACCCCGCGCGGTGCCTGGTCATCTGCTCTGCGCTCCACCCGCGCTATGATGGATTCCGGTATATCCGCAATGACATCGAGCATCTTCCCGGTTTGCATCACCAGTATCACCTGCCCGGCAGTTACGCTCTCGAAATTGTCCGCCAGCTGTTGCGCCACCACTCCGTCGAATGGTGCATGCACCTTGGTATAACTCAGATTATTCTGGGCCCGATCAAGCGTTGATTGCGCGACGCGGAATTCCGCTTCCCTGATGTCATAGTCCACTTCAGAGATAAGTTGCTTTGCAACCAGCCCATCAAGACGCTCAAACTGGGATTTCGCCAGCTTGTATTGTGCCCTCGCCTGATCCAGAGCCGCCTGATAATCGGACGGGTCCAGACTGGCAAGAAAATCGCCCTGTTTCACCTTCATCCCTCGAGTGGCGAGCAGTTGATTAAGTTCTCCAGGGACGCGAAAGGCAAGTTCGGCTCGGTCAGTGGCTTTCACTTCCCCTGGAAACGAACGTAACACCGCGGCTCCAGGCGCTTCTACAGTGAATAGTTTGGCAGGCCTGGTTACTTCCTGCTTCTGCGGTGGCGCCTCTTCCTGACAGGCGGCCAGGGTCAATAACAAGGCCGCCGTCATTACACGTTTGTTAAACTGCAGCATAGCGTTCGATCCTGATGGAAGCTTAAAACACGTCTTTCTAACGGAGATCAGTATTTCATTCAACCATGCCTGCATAGAGGATATAGCAGCTCGAACAAAGACTGACCCTCAAATGCTAGTTTGAAATTCTAGATAGCCCAAATTTATATCATGCCGAACCTCAGAGCGCATCGATACGTGTCTACCTTAAGCCTTGTTCACCAACTCATATGACGGGATCCATAAACCGATGAGAATATTATTCAACGGTAATGGCGATCTGCTCCGAAGCGACGGGTTGGTCATGTGCCACATGCTTCCAGTCTCCAAGTAATAGCTGCAGTGTGTGTGTGCCGGGCGTCAGCTCGATCACCGTCTCGGTCTGACCCTTGCCAAAGTGTTTATGATGATCATCAGCAGGAATAGGCTGATTAACATCCGGCAAAGGCGCATCAATTATCAGGTGATGGTGGCCGGTCGCGGGCAGATCGGAACCGGCAGGCGCCACCCCCATTCCGCTCAATCCGAAAATTACTTTCACCGGACTGGATACCACCGCGCCATCGGTTGGCGAGACAATATAGACCTCGGCGTCAGCGCTGGCGACGGATTTTTCTTGAGCGAAGATATGCACTGGCGTAATACCCAGAAAAAAGACTGTCCCGAATACGAAAGCACGAATTTTGTTGGTTTTCATAATTTTGTTCCTGTGTTTATTGGAAAATCTATATACTCATATCCATTACTCAGACCGGTCTGAGTTTCAAATCTGTGCCCAAGAGTATAGATTTTTAGACTCAAGCTTGCGTGAATGTTTCAAGGAAGAATCGCTAAATCCTCAGGGAACTCATCCAACAAAACAGTCGCGATATACACCTGCTTAACTCAGGCAATCAAAATGAAGATATTTTCCCTAGCAACGTTAACCTTGCTGTTATTTACCACAAGTTCTATGGCGGACAATCGCACTAAAGTAGGTCTGGCCCTGAGCGGTGGCGGAGCTCGTGGCGCCGCTCACATAGGTGTACTGCGAGAATTAGAGCGCCTCCGAATCCCGATTGATTACATAGCCGGAACCAGCATGGGTGCAATCGTTGGCGCCATGTATGCATCAGGTTACTCTGTAGACGATATTGAGCGTGTTCTGATAGAAACCGATTGGGATAATATTTTCAAGGACAAACCTCCTAGAAAGTATGCCACTACTCGACAAAAGTTTGACGAACGGCTTTTTCAGCTCGACACACAAATAGGCATCAGCAAAGGAAAGGTCAAGCTGCCGAGTGGACTCATCCAAGGGCAAAAACTCCAGTTGCTTTTGGATAAACTGTTTCTGGCCACTGCCGATATTCTGGACTTTGAGAATCTGCCAGTCCCATTCAGTGCAGTTGCAACGGACATTCGTGACGGTAGCGAAGTAGTTATCAATTCTGGGAGCTTGTCCACAGCTGTTCGAGCCAGCATGTCAGTTCCAGCCGTGTTTTCTACAGTCGAGGTGGGCGATAAAATCTTGGTTGATGGCGGTATCTCTAACAACATGCCGATAGATGTTGTGCGCGAAATGGGCGCCGATGTGGTTATAGCGGTCGATATTAGCTCGCCATTCCTAGCTGCCGAGCAGCTCGGCAGCGCTCTAGGAGTTACAATACAATTGACCAGTATCCTGGTTCGCCGCACTACCGAAGCACAGATCTTGACACTCAAGGGGAAAGATATCTTAATCACTCCAAAGCTTGATGATTATTCTTCGGCGAATTTCAAAGAAGCGTCTAAGATTATTCCGAGCGGATCAGTTGCTACGCTCGAGAACGCCCCAAGACTTCAGGAACTGAGCCTCAATGCAGAGGAGTACCACTCCCACTATGCTGGAAGAACGGGCCTCGACGCGACGGCTCCATTTATTACATTCATAAAGGCCGACAATCAAACCAGTCTCTCGGATGACTATATTCTCTCCAGAATCCGTCAAAACCCCAACGAGGAACTTAATTTTGAGCAGCTAGAAGAAGATATTGCGGTCATTTATGGCCTCGGAATTTTTGAATCGGTAAACTATCTGGTCGTCGAAGAGGACGGTAAATCCGGACTTCTGATAAAGGCGCTTCCGAAAACATGGGGCCCAAACTATCTCCAGTTAGGCGTTTCCTATAGTGTAGCCACCGAAAGCAATAGTCCACTCGGAGTGCGACTCGGTTACACGGTTAGACCGCTCAATGACTGGAATGCGGAGTTACGAGGTGTGCTAAGCCTCGGTTACGAACCCGGACTTTATGGGGAATATAATCAGCCGCTTGGCACTGACTCTCCGTACTTTTTCAACAGCGTAATATCTTACACTAACAACCGCTTCAAGACATTTGAGGACGGGGAAATTGTCAATGAAATTCTTGCCAAAAAGTCAGAAATCAACCTCTCCCTGGGCCGGGAGTTTGGCTATTCCTCTGATTTTCGAATAGGTCTAAACAGCTTCGAAAGTAATAACGAAATTGATATCGGCCTCGATGATGGATCCACAGATGATGTTAGCGGGGGCCAAGTGTTCGCAAAATATCGATTTGACAACCAGGATAACTTGTTCTTTCCTAAAAAAGGGATTATCGGGAAATTAGAGTGGATCAGTTCGCAAACCAATCTTGGTGCCGATGAGGATTTTCAACAGGCACTGTTCGACATTCTCCACACTTCAACATTTGGCAAACACAGTATAAGTCTTGGGGCGAGATATTTTTCAACAATAGAAGGCGAGGCATCTATCGAAAGTAATTTCCGCCTTGGCGGGTTATTCAACCTTCCCGGATTCGGGATAAATGAATTGAATGGACAAAACCTGTATTTGCTACGCACCGCCTATCGCCGACCGTTCGTGAAACTGTTCAACACGAGCCCCGAGTTCGGAATTACTTTGCAATATGGTCAGGTTACTAATGACAAAGATGATCTCAATCTTTCAGACGGTATCGATGCGGTGGGAGTATGGCTTGGCTGGAATACACCTCTTGGTCCAGCTTACATTGGCGCCGGCACATCGGAAACAAATGACAGCAGCTTCTACATTATCCTCGGCAGACCTTTTTAGAATTTTGTGGCCAGAAATAAACTGTCTTTAAAAGTTTTATAGATGAATTATTCGTTTTTTACTCTTGTTCAAATCAGGAGTGGACGCCCTTGGACTACAAATCGGTTACACCGGTCCCAGTGAGTGATCATTTGTTTCGACGGGTCCACCGCATATACCGATTGCCCTGGCACTTTCACGCGTGGTGACTGTGGCACGGACTACTCAATAGAACAATCACACCGGAACGCCGAGCATTCTAATTCACTTTATTGCAGGTTTTGACAAGCTGTTTGTGAGAAACTTATGGATCTTGAAAATCAATATTTTTCTATAAGCTGGAAAATGAAAGTCGCAAATTGGAATTTACGATAGCCTTTGTTAAAACTTTCTATCTCGCCGTCAAGCTTGGCGCACCACTGCTTCTGACTGATATAGCGTCGATATTGATTTTGGGACTCATTGTGGGCCGCTTAGAAAAATGGAAGCCAGGCGAGGCCATATACTGGTCTTGCATGACTGTTACCACTGTTGGCTATGGTGATTTTCATCCTGCGCGGGGATTTAGTCGATTTCTAGCAATATTAATTGCTGTTCACGGCCTGATTATCTTTGCCATTCTCGGTTCAGTTGCTGTGCAGGCAACATTAATTCCAGCCGAAACACACATCGATGTGCAGGCAATTCGATCGGCAAAGAATTAGCAGCATCAATTAAAGGAATTACTCTGCTATTCTTCACCAACTAATTTCTATCTACTTACTGAAATGAGTTTATCAATAAATTTAAAACACCGAATAACGTGTGCGATGTTTGCGGCAGCTTGTGGATTTTTTACTAACGCAACCTATGCAGAGCAACCATCCCCGCAACAGGCAGCCATGCTGAGCACTAAAATCGTAGCTGGACTGAAAAACATTATAGAACAGGCAGAGGATCCTGCAGCGCAGTCGGATGCTATCTACGAAAAATCTGCAATAGTAGCTTTATCAGAAATAAAACAGCTGCGTCAGGACTGCGAAAAACTAGAAGCGATGTTAACCAGCGGTAAGTCACTCATGCAGACACGCCCTCTTTATCGGAGCATTTCAGATCGCCGAAAGAATATACGTTTCTTTGCTGAAGGAATCGAAATACGGGATTCTATTCGAGATCAGGCAAAAACTACCGGGGGCCTAATGGATGAGCTTAATTTACTCTACGAATGATTCAGATACTGCTACTAAAGGAGCCGACGACTGTCCCCGATAACTAGCTTTCAGTAGTCCCAGCGCCATTGAAGACCAACCCTGCCCGAGTCCCCTCCACGGGTTCCAGTTTGGAGTCTTACATTCGGTGAAATTTCAACTTCGACAGTGGCAGAGCTGTCTGCCCTGTCCGCACCCCTCCCTACTTCAAGGTAAACTCTCTCTGTTAGGTATCTACCCGCTGTCACCGTAGCGTTTTGGCTGTCACTTTCGTTCAAAGAAAGCACATCCAAACCCAGTCTGTCTCTCGTTCTCTCGATAACGCCCAGATTACTGTTCCTGACCGAAGCCAGCGCGCTGGCGAGTTGAAGCTTTTGCGTTGTCGTCAGGGTGCCGGAGTCACGATCGAACAGTACCCGTGATACGATTTCAGATTCAGGCATGGCAGGGCGTGAACTGAGCAGTAACTTCGGTGTTGAGGCAGAGCCGGAAATAGTCAGGTTTGCGATAAAGTCTCCGCCCCGGTATTCAAAGGGCAGGTTCAGAATCGGATCGAATTCCGCCGAACCATTAAACCTGACGCTGCCGGTGTTGAGTGAAAACTGTTTCCCGAAGAAAGTGAATACTCCTCTCCTCGGTTGGAGTGCACCGGAAACAACAGGGTTTTGCGCGGTGCCGGTAACATCGAGGTTGCCTGACCACTCTGAATCCAAGCCGCCGCCTCTCAGGAACACTCGACGAGGCATATTTAGTGCCAGTTCGAGATTGACGGGCACCAGGTTCCCACCTGGAGCGCTTGAATTAACCGCGTTACGCGAACCGTTTGGATAATTTTTTTCAATCACTTCGAGAGATTCGACTTGAGAACCTGATGACGCCGTTAAGCTGGCATCTACCTGCTCGGTCGATAACCGGCTTGTAAGTCGCAGCTCGGAGAGATTTCCATCAAGATCAATTTCCCCGCTCACGCTTGCCGACAGCTGATTAAGGCGTACTAACATGAATCTTTCCAGCTCTAGTTTCAGATCAACGGGAAATTTCTGCACATCCCCTGATGCTATATCCAGGCTGCCGCGTAGTCGGAGTAATCCACCGGCACCATCATTTCCACTCCCTGACAGGCTTACTCCATTCTTATTGTCATCGAGATCAAGAGTAAGATCCTTGATCAGCGTGCCTGTTTCAAAGTTTTCATAGACACCCTCTCTGAGCCTTGCGAAGCCCCTAATAGACGGCGCATCAGTACGCCCGTTCAGGCGCAGTTTAATGTCCGCATTGCCAGTTAAACTGTGTTGATCCAATGACAAATATTCCACCACCTCCCTTACCGATCCGACCCAAGTCAATTCTGCATTGAGTGGCGCGGTCTGTGAAAGGGTGGGGAATGAATTGTCGTTGCCCGGCTGCAAGTGTATTGCCGCAGCCACCGCGAACTCGGTATCGGTCAGGCCATCTATTCCAGCGTCCAGACGGAGCTGGTTGTCCGCCAGGGTGCCGACTAACTTTACTGCCAATCCGTTCAAATCAGCGCTGTCATCTTCCTTTAACCTGACGTTATCCGCCTGCAGACGAAGCTTACCTGCTGGTGAAGATAATGCACCTTCAATTTCGAACTCTCCCGACAACTCGCCTTCTATTGCCAGATCCTGCTTGTAGACTCTCAACAAAGACAGCGGCACATCCTGCACAGTAATGTCAGCTTTGATTGCTTTTTCAGACAATCTTCCACTCGCTAGCAGTTTGCCGTCCGTGCCTATCAGCGCAATATCTGTAACCGCGATTTCTGTCGGTGATATTGAAACCTTTACCGGTTTTTCGAGATCCACTTGGTGTTGTTTAAAGCGAAAATTGAGAATGCCCAGATTCGCGATTAGGTTGCTCTCGTTTCGCTCTATTTGCCCACTTGCTGACAGTTCGTATGGCTCGGGCTTCGTTCCCAAAGCGGAAATCTCAACGTCAGCAGCATCAAACCCTTTTGGTTTGATGCGCAAATCTAACTGATCAATTGTGTTTTCATTGTATTGCAGTCCCTGAGTATCTATTTCAATTTGACCAGTAACGAACTCGAACGGATTTGACAGGTTCGCGTTAACATCTATTGTTTTGACAACGGTGTTCGCCGACCCAGGTGTCCGTATTTCTCCTTGATTGATCCTGGCAGTTGCAAGCAGACGCTGTCTGGCGTTTTCCTCTTCAAGGGAAACACTAAAGTTTGCGTTGCCCGCGAAATCCTGACCAATAAGTTCAGATATCGAAGCCATGCTCGATATGTTTCCGGTCAGTGTGCCTTCGAGTGGCGCTTCAGTAAAAGGAATGACCAGCTCACCAGCCGCTCGAATATCCAGGGCTTCGAACTTTATCCCGCTAAAGGAAATTTGTTTAAATTCCGGCATTCGGAACAAAGCCCCCAGCTTCGCGGCACCGATCTGCTGTTGTTGAATCGCAATCCGCATACTTCCGCTCGGGTCGCTGATTGTATGGTCGATTGATAGATCCGCGCTGATCATTCCACCACTGATTGCATCAACCATCAAATCCTCGACATTGACCACCGCTTTAATCGCAGGATCGCCAGCTGAACCGGTTGCGGCAACAGAAACATTGACCTTACCCCGGATATCATTAGCCAGGTTCAATATATCTGCCAGCTCTGGAATTTGAACCAGAAAATCCGACTGTATGTCCTGAGAGGCCGGGAAGTATGTCAGGCCGCCTTCCATGCTAGTGACATTGCTGACCAGTTTTAGATTGGAGATATCCAGCCGGTCGTCAACGCTACCTTTGATAATGCCTGCAATTTCAACTTTGTTTCCCAGCGCTGCATCTAGAATGGGAATATCAAGCCCAGGTTGATCCCACACACCATCCAGCAAGATTTTCATCTGACTGGTTAAAGTTGACAGCTCAATATCCGTTCTGATTTTTGTAGCCCCTGAAAGTCGATCACCGGCAATGGGATTAAAATGGGCGAGCGCAGGAACGGCAGTTTCGAGATCGAGATTGATCGCACTAATTCCGTGCGGAATCCCTGTCTGGCTCTGCTTCAGTCTAATGGTTCCCTGTCCATCAATCTGAGCCCATTCAGTGGAAACATTGACTTGACTCAGGCGAACACTTTTAAATTGTGGGTCGACCCGCGAGTTAACTGAAAACGAAACCGGACCGGATAATATCTTTTGCAGTGACTCATCCCTGCTGCTGATTCGATCGATACGGCCCTGGCTGCTGATCAAGGCGGGCATCACAAATTCGCTGGCACCCATGTTGAAATCGGCGGCAAGATTCAAAACCGCATTTTCCATCTTCAGAGGAGTCTGGTTTTGACCCGCAACAGAGAGTGCACCCGCGATGACCTCTAACTGCACCGCGGCATTATTTATGGGGCCATTGGCTTGCGCCAGCACTGCGAGCGACTTCGCTTCGAAACCAGGAATTTGCGCACTCAACCAACTTTCCCCCAGATCCGTCAGCTTTGCGGAAGCCTCGATCGCAACCTGGCTCTTCGACAGTTTTCCCTCAACCTCGAGCAATGCCGCATCGCTGTAAATTCGACCGCTTTCAATCACGGCGTTATTATCTTTATCGACCCTCGCTTCCAATGCAAAGCGCACTCCACTTTTAACGAGCTCGCGCATGGAAGCCTGTAACAGCGTTGCAATCGCTGCACTGCCGGTCACACTCAGGTACGGAAGTTCTCCCGTATTGGAAAATCCTATATCGGCGTCGAACTCTGCACCTGTGCCGCTGACCAGACTGGTAGTCCCGATCCAATTATTGATGGGTCCGGTGCCCGATAGCGATAAATTTAGTCCCTGAAAATCGTGCACGCTGGACAAAAGCCCCCCTGGCCCATCATAAACATCGCCGTTAACGTCCAGTTGACTGGTACCGAGGTCATACTCAATTGCGAGTTCAACGCTTCCCTCAATGCTATCAGTTCGCTCGACCGTCAGTTTTCCAGTTGCCTGATTTCTGTCTGTGACCTCGGCATTACCTGCAATGCGCAACGTGACTTCGCGTCCCAAAACCTCCTGCTGAAGGAATATGCGCTCCGACTGCAGTTGACCTAGTTTGAACGCCAGTGGCAAAGAGAAACTGCCTTCAGCACTGTTATTGCCATCACCAAACGACGGTATTCGCGCAACCAGAACCTCACTCAACATCAGCTTGGTGATATGGACCTGTCCCCTCACAAGAGCCACTGGGTTCCATAAAATATCGAGGGCATCCAGGGACAACCACAATCCTTCGGTATCCCCGATCTTTATACCACTGGCACTGATTCTGTCAGTGGTCAGAGTGTCAATACTCTCGAGTTCAAGAATGAAACTTTTGCTACTCAAACTTCTTGAGATTAAGTGGGCCAGACTGCTCCGTCCTGAATCACTCTGCACATAGAGAAATAAACCAACCAGGATAAGAGAAACAAGCAAAACTAGCGTCGCAAGCGTTGCCGCTGTGCGGAGCGCGATGTCTCTCACCTTTAACATTCTAGAACGCCTGACCTACGCTGATATAGAATTGAAAATTATCATCCTGTTCGCGTCGATCGAGAGGAAAACCGAAATCGAATCGGATCGGACCCACAGCGGTAAAGTACCGAAAGCCGAATCCAGCTGCCCACCTCATCTGATCCATCAGATCAGGATTCTCATCCTCATAGACGCCTCCCCCCTCGATAAACGCGACACCACCTAAAGTTTCGGTTGTTTTAACTCTGACTTCCGCACCCAGTTCAAAAACAGATCTACCACCCAGCGGGATACCCTCAGCATTACGAGGCCCTATACTTTGGAGACTGTAGCCCCGAACCGACGAGCCCCCTCCAGCATAGAAACGACGGTTAGCCGGAAGATCAGCAGAGTCATCCACGCTGATAGCCCCCAGCTTAGTGCGAGCTGCAAGGATGAGTCTGCCGTCTTGCGTAACGGGATAGTAGACGCTGGCGTTGATTATAGTCTCGAAGACACTAATATCAGAGTCACCGCTACCCTGATACGGAGAAAGCGACAATCTTAAGCGAGAGCCTGTGCCTGGATTAAGTCTGTCATCAGAGGTGTCTCGTTCAGTGATCAGAGAAAAACCGACCAGGTCAATTTTGCGCTCGCCCTGAAAGTCATCGAGTCGGCTATTTTCCACCCATAAATCCGGTGTTAACCTCCATTTATTTTCGAAACTGCGTTCAAGTCCGATGTCGATGTGGGTAATTGGTCCCTCGTAGGCATCTGTATTCTCATCGGAAACAAATGCTGAGGCTAACAGTGCCTGATCGGGGTGCTGAAATCGCGGTTTGCGAAAGTGCAGATTCAGCCGCTTTCGAGTGTCCTTCAGCCTTAATCCTACGCTAAACAATTCCTGACTGCCAAAAATGTTTCTGTGCTCCCAGAGCACTTCTCCACCAGGCCCCTCATCTGTAGACCAGTCCGCGGAAAGCCCGACAGTGCGATGTTTTCCTTCAATCAGCTCCACTGATATCGGTACCTTACCTTCGAGATAATTGCTTTCTGCAATATCAATATTTATAGTGTCGAATAATTGGGTGCTATTTAACTCTCGATTGAAATCATCGACTTGAGACTGATTGAAAATTTCTCCTTGTGTCCAGCCCGTAAAGTCCCTGATATAACCCGGATCTACGGTTGACAGGCCCGATATTAAAAGTTCGCCAAATCTGACCTGTGGGCCGGCAGAGATCTGCAGCGTGACCACCATCGACTTATCGGAATGATCAATTAACACCTCTCGGTCATCTACTACCGCGAAGGGAAAACCGGTTTCGGCAAGTCGTCGTAGCAATTGCTCCTGCGACTTGAGCACGTAATCTGAACGCGCCGGAACGTCTATCTGAACATCCACCGCGTCCGCAGTTCGAGGCAAGTCGGGGTGAGTAGAGTCTGGCCCAAAATATAACAGGCTAATCGATTTCAGAGTATATAAGGGTCCTGTTTCGACATCGATCTCGACACCAACCGGGTCTGCATCGTCCTTGATCTTATATTGCACATCGGCAGCGTAATACCCCTCGGCACGCAACCTGGATTGCAGCGCTGTCACGTGACTTCTGAACTGTCGCTGCAGAGCGCCGATCGACTCTGGCCGGCGTCTTGATTCAATCGACTGCTCAACGGTTCTATCCAGTATTGAACCTAGTGCCGCATCCTCGACGCCATCGAGCCGCACTTTAAAATTAAGCTGTTGCTCAGCGGAACTCACCGTGTCTGACTGAGATCTTTCTGGTTCCCCAGCCAGCTTATCTTCTGCATACAGCATCGGTGCCGGCTGCACGCACATAATCAGAAACAATGTTAAAACCTTGTTCACATTACTGCGGCTGACAAATGAAAAATATAAACCAACGAGGTTTCTAAGCAGCATGACCGACTAAAGGGTTCCTATCCCACCTGGAGTGTTTATTAGGCAATATAGTAAATGTAAAGTCCGGAAAGGCCTCTAGTTTTATCGTCACATTTCAGTGAATTGATTCGCAGTTGAATCTCGTAACCGACGGCGTATAGTTTTATTCAACAAGAAGCTCAATAAAAATCGGACTCAATGCACTTAAAATCTCGGTGCTTGCCTGCGGTGATCATGCTTAACTTCATACCTTAGATTACATAATGTTCATCAATGGAAATCAGCGCCTGCAGCTGGATTTTACTCGGTTGTCAGCGCCATTGATATCGTGTCTAATATCTGTGCGTGTTAGTCCTTACAAAAAGCGCTGCGCTCGACATAGCGAAACAGGATCAGCACCCAAGAGGTTGCGATTAACATGCACAAAAACATACGGATCTTTTCATGAAACTAAAATCTATGTTGCTGCTACTGACAGTGATACTAAGCGGATGTCAAACTACTATGGAAGAAAGGGGTGCATTGCTTGGCACAGTGGCTGGCGGCATCTTAGGCAATCAGGTGGGTGGCGGCCAGGGCAAGGTACTTGCAACCGGTGCTGGAATGGTGGCGGGAGCGTTTGCTGGGGCTGCTATCGGTTCGCGCATGGATGCATTTGACCGCGCACAAATGAACAAAGCGTATGCCAGCTCACTGGAATCCGGTCGCTCGGGGGAAGTATCAAGCTGGAAAAATCCTGACACAGGCAATTCAGGCAGTGTAGAGCCTCTGCGCACCTATCAAAATTCCACAGGCCAATATTGTCGAGAATTCCAACAGACCATTACAGTGGGTGGCAAGACAGAGCAGGCTTATGGCACTGCATGTCGGCAACCGGACGGCACTTGGCAAATCATAGGAGGCTAATATGCTCGAGAACATTTATTCATATCTTTTAAAGGGTGTTATCGCTCTAGTGCTACCTAGCCTATTTCTTGTTTCTGAGAACGCGCTATCGTCAACCGTGTTCAATAACGCGGATACAGACAATGATGGCGCAATTGGTCCGGAGGAATTTCGAAAACATATGACAGACACGTTCTTTCATGCAGATGCTAATCGAGACGGCGTGCTTGCTGGTGATGAACTTGGCATTCTCAATCCAGACCGGGCATCGTCGGCGGACAAAGATGGCGATGGTCGGCTGAACCTGAAGGAGTTTTTGAATTCCACTCACCAGGATTTTCATTCTGCCGATAAAAACCACGATTATCAGCTTACCGCTGACGAATTGTGATTTGATGCATCGAGATCAAGCAGTTTTAAGTCAACTCGAAATATCCTGATTTTCTGTTCTTGGGCTGGTGGTGCCAATGGTTCACGATAGCCGACGCGCAAAGGCTTACGAAAATTACACTGGGCGTCCTGCCGAGAGAAATAGCCAGTAAAACTGAACTCTTGTATTAAACACCCATGGAAATATTTGGATCAGACCGCGCGAGTCAAGTGGGGATACAGGACGAGCTCGACCCGGGTGCCTGACCTGCTTCGAACTGCCGCAGCAATGTATCGTCGTCCGCAGCACTTCCTAGCCCTGCATCATGTTACGCGGTACTAGAATGCGGTTATTTCAGTTCTAGTTTCAACAAGGAGAGTATAAGTCGCGCAGATTATGGTCTAAACAATAAAGGCCGGACTCGATGAGTCCGGCCATGGTCGAGCTTCTGTGTTTAAGATGCGGCGGCCAATGCCTGGTCAATATCCGCGATTATATCTTTCACGTTTTCGATACCGATCGACAAACGCACTAAGTCCGGGGTGACACCTGAAGACGCCAGCTCTTCGTCCGCCAGCTGGCGATGCGTGGTCGATGCCGGGTGGCAGGCCAGTGACTTGGCATCACCGATATTAACCAGCCGGGTGATGAGCTGTAGTGCATCGATAAACTTGGTACCGGCTTCTATACCGCCCTTGATGCCAAAGGAAAGAATTCCGGAAGCTTTACCGCCCATGTACTTGTCCGCGAGCGCTTTATGCGGACTGCTCTCCAGTCCGGCATAACGCACCCATTCAACGTTGGGCTGGCTTTCGAGATGCTGCGCGACCGTGAGCGCGTTTTCACAGATTCTATCCATGCGCAGTGGCAAGGTCTCGAGCCCCTGTAGTGCGAGGAAACTATTCATCGGCGCCAATGCCGCACCCATGTTACGCAATGGCACCACGCGCGCACGTAAGATGTATGGCGGCAAGCCAGTCTCAGTATAGACCACACCATGGTAGGAAACATCTGGTTCATTTAAGCGCTTGAAGCGGTCTTTGTTCGCAACCCAGTCAAATTTGTTCGAGTCGACAATCATACCGCCGATGATGGTGCCATGACCCCCGATATACTTGGTCAGTGAATGCACCACGATATCCGCACCCCATTCGATAGGGCGACATAAATAAGGTGAAGGCACCGTGTTATCGACAATGACCGGAATGCCGTGTGCGTGCGCTATTTCAGCTACCTTTTCAATATCGAGGATGTTACCGGCAGGATTACCCAGCGACTCACAGTACACTGCCTTGGTCTTGCCGTCGATCATTGCCGCCATCCCGTCCAGGTTATCCGGATCGGCAAAGCGAACCTCGATGCCCATTTGTGGAAAGGTATGGGCGAAAAGATTGTAGGTGCCGCCGTATAGTGTCGACATACTGATGAAATTGTCGCCCGCCTCGGAAATAGTTTGAATAGCGTATGTCGTTGCGGCCTGGCCGGATGCTAGCGCCAACCCAGCGACCCCGCCTTCCATATCAGCGACGCGTTGCTCTAGCACGTCGTTGGTTGGATTCATGATACGGCTATAAATGTTGCCGAGTACCGCAAGGTTGAACAAGTCTGCACCATGCTGGGTGTTATCGAATGCGTATGCCGTGGTCTGGTAAATTGGAACGGCAACGGCGTTGGTTGTGGGATCGGGGCTATAGCCCGAGTGAACTGCTTTAGTTTCAATTTCCATACTGCTCTCCATCTGATTTATTGTGGTGGTGGTTTTAACTTCGCAGCAATTATTTAAACCCGCATATCGAGTTTCTGCAAAGTTATGGGAAGTATAAAGCACATAATATCTGATAGACACACGTCAATGAATCGACACAGTTGGGAAAAATTGTCTGATAGGGGTCAGAATTTATTGAACAAGCTCTGTCCATTCCCGACCACCGGTAAATCAGGCGGGTCGATTCTAAAAGCAAGAAGGGTTAAATCAAGGCGTGAAACGTGCGCAATAGGAGGGTCACTGGAAACATGTGCAATGCAGAGATTTTCATTAGCTCTAAAATCAATTGCTCGTGGCTTGTACTGAGATCCCCAGGGTGCTCTCACGCTCTGTTTACCTGGGGAACAGGAACTGCAGTTGCAGTCGCAGCTGCCAATCGGCGCCAAACTCCGGTTTCTCGACGTTGTAGTATGCACTTACCTGTGCGTTGACGGGCTGTTTACCAATCTTAAAAATCTTGCCGACGCCGCCGCCAATCGGCACGGTCCATTTGTTGCCGCTGTCTGCTTCCCAGTTAGCGGTATTGACCGGCGCGCTAGTTAAGTACCAGCCACCGCTATCGGGAATGTTGTAGTTGATGAAATACTGCCAGGTGAACAGGTTTATATCCTGCTCACCAGAACCGCCCACTGACCAGACATTGCTGAACAGTGAACCGACGACCCAAGGGCCAGGCATGGTGAGCGCCACCAACGATGGCCCCAAGCCCCACTTATCGGATCCCAGTCGGTCGTCCGTTGCGCTTGGGATCAGCACCACTGGCCCTACCCCCCAAATCCATTTGCTCGAGTCTATTGGCGAAAAAAATCCAGAGAACGAAATATCTCCCAGTCCATTCTCTCTATCCTGTCCAGGCGACAACCCAGGTTGCGATATTACCGGGAGAATGGTGCGTGTAATGAAATTCCAATTTTCACTCAAGGAAATCGGCCATACAGGCTGGATATTCTAAATGTTCTGTGTTTTCTCCTGCGGACCGAAGTTAAAATTTGTATTGTTCTGGAAAGGCAGACTGATCATGTTGGCAATCGGGTTCTGTGCTGCTTTTGCCAGGCTGGAAGGCTTGTTCTCCGCGGCGCCAGCCAGGGATCCGGCCAACCCGGCCACGACAAGTCCAGCCATCGATAAGTTCGTCAACGTTTCCAATTTCAAGGTTAAGCTCCTAAGTCAATTCGGTTAAATTTATCACAACTAATGTAGTGATTCTCTATTCCGTGTGCTCCGCAATGCTCACGTGACGCTGTATCGCAGTTATCTACAACTAGTGATTACCCCGTTCTTGTTCTTCCCGGGATGCATCCGTTGCAACCGCCGCAGCCGCGGCAGTTGCGGCTGCGGCCGCCTCAGTAGAATTCGGTGGCGCTATGGTTTCAACCACCACGCGACGCGGTGCAAACCGGATACCGTTCTCCTCGAATGCTGCTTGAATGCGTGCATAGGCTTCCCGTCTGAGTAAAAACTGATTGCCGGGTTTGCAGGTAAACTTACAACGGACAATGAACGCGGAATCGTCCATCCGATTTGCGCCCTGAGACTTCAACGGATCCAGAAACTGCGGCCCCAGTTCAGGATCATCGAGCATGGCCTCCCCAACCTTCTTGATCAGCTTCCGAATCATATCGACATCGGTCTCAAACGGTACGCGGATCTCGAACTTCATGATCGCGTAATCTCGGCTCCAGTTGGTTAGCGTCTGTATTTCACCAAACGGGACTGTGTGCAATGGGCCATTGTGGTGACGCAAACGTAAAGAACGCACAGAAATTTTTTCAACAGTGCCTTTGGTGCTTCCAATAGTCACATATTCGCCAACCCTGAAAGCATCGTCCAACAAAAAGAACAAGCCTGAGACAATGTCCTTTACTAGAGTCTGTGCACCGAATCCAATAGCGATACCAAAGATACCGGCCCCGGCAATCAGCGGACCAATATTAACCCCCATGGAAGACAATAAGATCAGGACCAACACCACCGACAGAGTGATAAAAAGAAACTTCCTCATCAGCGGCAGCAGCGTGCCGATCCTCGACCCGCCACCACCACCCGGCTCCCCGCCACTTATACCTGGCCCCGGCTCGGGGCCAGCCAGGCGCGATACCGCAGTGTTGACGATACCCCATAAGGCATAGGCAAACAGCGCGGTGACCAGAAAGTTCACCATCACCTTGGTCGTGCGCTCGCCGACTATTTCCGAAAGAAGCCCGATCAGATTGAGATTCCAAATTTCTGCAATACCGAAGAGGACGACGATGAAGAGAAGAATGCGGCCATTAGTAATCAACACCGAAGCGTAACTCTGATCATCGGATAATGATTCCTGATCAGTGGTCTCGGACACATCAGACTGCTCGGGTGACATATGACGATCCAATTCGATTTCTGGAAGAGACGCCGCTGGAGACTGATCCGTATCATTTGAATCCGATCGATCCGTCAACTGTTGTGCGCTCGCCCGTAGACCTAGATCGGCCACTGCTGCCAGGCCAACGACGACTAAGCTCAGCACAAAAGGCGACAGGGTGTCAGCCCCCGTGGCGAGACCTAACCCAATCGCGAGTAGATAGAACAGCAAAACTCCCGAAATGATCAGTACCCGCCAATCGAGTTCGAGACGCGATGATTTATTATCCACTCGATCGCCTTGATCGCCTTGATTCCCTTGATTGACCGGCAGCGCAAACCAAACCGTGGCAATCATGATCCCAACTGCAATCGCGGAAGTCAGTAAAATAGTTGCTTCTGAAACCGCCTGTTCCACTTCGAAATGATTCAAGGTCTCCCTGACCCACCAGATCAGGAAGATAATCGCAGCCGCCACGATCAATACTTTCTTGTAAAGGGCCCGTGCAACATCGTCCTCAATGGGGATGAGCTGTGCATGTGCCATACGGGGCGCAAAAAATAGCTTGGAGGCCGCGTTAATCAGTTTCAACAGCACTACCCCGCCAAACAGACTGGTATAGATATACCGCGCATAGTCAGTGGGCAGTCCAATCACAAACCAGGCCCCTGCCGCGCCAAGCATGAAAAACACTACGCACAGCATCTCGAATATCAGCCTCGGCACACAGAGTTTAAGCCTGACCTGAAGGGGAAGCAGCGTGTCCGGTTCTCGGACGCCGTCCATCTTGATCGATTTCTTTCGAAACAACCATTCCGCCAGGACACCGAACCCAAAGAACACAATGATCTTGATTAATACACTAAAGGTTGAATCGGGGTGCCCTTCGGAGATCCGCCGCCAGACTGCTGCAATCGTCCCTGGCACCTGGTCTAACGCATTGATGGCGGCCTGAAATTCCACCTTAAACCGCGCCATTCCCTGCAACACCTGATCCAAGACACTTGTCTCTGATGACTCCGGCTTTTCCATGGCCACCTTATCAAGCTGCGAGATAAGCAGTGCCCTGACCTCCTGATCCGACAGACGCGCGACCAGATCATCGACCTCGTCCTTCGCAAGACGGTCTGGAATCGCCTTTGTTTGTGAGACAGTCTCCGTCTCCGCCGCCTCCAGCATCGGGCTCACCCCCTGCAGAGCGAGAATCAACAAAATAGCTTTGACTGTGCGACCAAACTTCACGGGCTTAATCCAGGTTAACTAAAAAGTTTTTTTTCGCATGAGGAATACTCAGCAGGTCGAATCTACGCCGACCCCTCGTTTTATGACCGTTAGAATAGTACATTATCGCGCTATGATGCTCCATTCGTACCCATTACTCAAACTTTTGTCAGGCAGAAATATTCGTCCCAGGCAGGTGCGCCCCAGCCAGGTCATATGGCTATTAACAACCGTTTTCATACTGAGCGGATGTACGAGCCTGCCCAAACAATTTCCTCAAGAGTCATCTTATGCGCTAGCCGACACCGGCTCGACGACGATTGGCCAAGCACTCTCTACTCGCAAAACGGCCCAGCCGGGACTATCGGGTTTCTACTTGCTGGACGATGGCCTGGATGCTTTTGTTGCCCGAGCCATACTGGCAGAACGAGCAGAAAAAAGTCTCGATGCTCAGTACTATCTTTATCATGCAGATCTGATAGGTCGATTGTTTACCGGGCTATTGGTCAATGCCGCGGATAGAGGTGTGCGGGTACGTTTGCTGGTGGATGACATGGCTTTAGACAATGGCGACTCAGGCGCGACAGTTCTTAATGCACACCCTAATATTGAAGTCAGAATATTCAATCCTTTTTTCCGTAACGCTCCCAGGAGCGCTCAATTCATTGCACGCTTTGGATCGGTCACGCGCCGTATGCACAATAAGTCCTTCACCGCCGACAATCAGATCACAGTGGTTGGCGGCCGTAATATTGGTAACGAGTACTTTGATGCGGATTTAGATCTAGTCTTCGGCGATTTGGACGTGCTCGCTGTGGGGCCAGTGGTAGAAGACATATCAGCAACCTTCGACCTGTATTGGAATCATGAACTGGCCTATCAGATCGATTCGCTTGCACCGGCTTTGCATACCGAAATTCAGGTCGACAATCTCCAAAAAGAGGTGAAGCGGTTTAGCGCCGCACAATCCGGTTCCGATTATATGGTGGCGCTGCAAAATTCAAATCTGGCCAGTACGCTGCGAGAAGGTCGCGTAGACTATGACTGGGGTATCGGCAAAGTACTCTACGACAATCCAGATAAAATCCTCACGGCGCGCAGCCGCAAGGACCTCCATATGGTCACTCAACTGGATCAGTATCTGTCCGGTATTAATGAAGACCTGATTATATTTTCCCCTTATTTCGTGCCTGGCAAGCAAGGAGTCGCGTGGTTAAAAGCGCTGCGTGAAAAAGGGATCAGAGTGCGCATTCTCACAAACTCCCTGGCCTCCACAGATGTGAGTATCGTTCACGCCGGATACGCCCGTTACCGAAAGAGTCTTCTTCGCGCTGGTGTTGAAATCTGGGAGTTCGACAGGAAATTGACGCGCAAGCAGCGTAAGAGAATGAAGGGAAGTGAAGGATCATCAAAAGCCAGTTTCCATGCCAAGTCGTTCTTGATTGATGGCCAACGGGTTTTTATAGGCTCGTTAAACATTGATCCACGCTCTATCGTCGAGAATACCGAGCTGGGGATTATGATCGAGTCGCAAGAGTTGGCTTCGGATCTGGAAACCTGGCTTGAACAAGAAGTTCCAGATCTCGCATTTAGACTCGAGCTGATACCGGGTAGCTTAGGCGGCGATAAAATCCTTTGGCATAGACTTGAGGAAGGAAATAACCACATTTACACTAAAGAACCACATGCGGGGTTCTGGCGCCGGTTAAGCGTTAAGTTCTTACAATGGCTGCCGATCGAATCGCAGCTTTAACCTTTGAATGAAACTTAAATAGAAATGACATGAACATGAAACAAACAGTTGTTATCTGCGCCACGCTTGTGATCATCGCAGGCTTATTTAACTTCAACGTCACAGCTCAATCCAGAGATGATAGAACCGCTGTCGCCATGACCGGTGACAAAGATGCTACCTGGGTCCTCACCAGCGACAATGAACTGATCTATTGCTGGTGGCCAGAGTCACCGGACCGCGTAACCGTGCAGGCGAAATGCAGAGTACTGAATAGATGGCGTGTCGACAGAATGCAGTGAGTAATGTTCCGCGTAAACCTTAGTCTCTGGTAAAAACATAATTTATCACTATAATTCATTGCGTTTGCGCAGACCTGCTGCCCTTTCAAGCAGGTTCATGCAAAGAAGTTAATTGAACTCAATGTTTCGATGATTCTTTTTTGTCGAAATCCCAGAACGGTGTTAAGTTGCCATGGAAACCACTTTAATCTGAAGCTCACAGAAGTTGCTTTCGAATCTCGTAAGCCCTTTTATTCACCACCGTTATAAATTTTAAGGTTTCTCTATGCCACAACAGATCCTGCGAATGAACTCTATTTTTCTAAATCGATGCCAAGCGTTGTCAATTTTTATGTTTTTAGCTCCCACGCTTATGGCCGCCGCGCTGCCAGCAAACGCTGATGAGTTTGAACCTGAAAAACTAACCGTCAATGCCTCCGAGTTGGTTCCAAAAGAATTGTTGACCGGCCCGCATTATCGCGTTGATGAATCAGCCGTTATCGAGGGATTTATGAGCCAGTTCACCATTAGTTCCGACTTTGGTCCCTTTACTGCTAACAGCAATGAACACCTGCATATTCTTGTCGGCGAAATCGCCGCCATCGCAGCGCTGCAGGATATGTCAAAAACTGCTGCATTTACTGAAGCCCTGGCGAATTCAGCAGCCAAACCGGTGAAAGTGATTGCGAACGTCGTGGAACAGCCAGTGGAAACGGTTAAGGGAATTCCACAGGGTATTGGACGACTGTTTAAACGCACCTCGAGAGCAGTTAGCGACGGTGCAGAAAAACTCCAGGAGGTTTCTGAAGGCGAACAGGATAGTGGTGGAGGTGACGACGCCAATTCTCCGAGCGCTACAACTAAAACCGTCAACGCTGGAAAGGATTTCACCAAGAATCAGCTTGGTGTAAATAGCGCGATCAGGCAGCTCTCCAAGGAGCTGAATGTTGACCCATACTCCACCAACCAGGTGCTTCAAAAGGAAATGAGCAGTATCGCATGGGCCATGGCTGCAGGTTCATTTGCCACCAGCCAAATCGTTAAGATGCCGAGTGTAGTTGGCGACATTGGACAGTTGAACGACTTGGTTTGGGACACTGACCCACTCGATCTTCAACTGTTAAACGAGAAGATTCTGGGTGAAATGGGAGCAGACGAGGCTCTGATAAAGGCTTTTTATGACAATGCGTTTTTCACTATCACATTACGCACAAGATTAGTCGGTTCATTGAATCAGCTGAGCAATGCCAAAGGTAGAACGAATCTGATTATCGATGCGGCCGATGCGAAGTCACCTGCAGAAGCAAGACTGTATAGTCAGATAGCAGAAACTCTAGTGGCCTATGAGAAAACGCGCTCACCAATTTCAAAACTATACAGCGGCATTGGCCTGCCGTTTGCGTTAGCTGAAAGTGGAACGATGGTGTTGATTGTTCCTGTGGATTATCTCAACTGGACACAAAACGTTAAAGACGTGGCCCGACGAACTAGTAACGAAATGGACCAGGCTGCTTCAAATAATGGAAAAGAAGCGTGGGTTCATGGCAGGATTTCCGATACAGCGAAAGCTGGATTGTCAGCCATTGGCTGGAAGCTATATGACCAGGGGCCTGACCGGCTGCGCTAATTTTCACAGTTGCCCTGAATCGGGCACGGGGAATTTAATTCAGGATAAAGCTATCTATTTCGTCGCAGTGACGCTAAGTATTTCATCGTCTTGCATTTGATTCAGGACCTTAAATATCTGCCAGAGGTTCCAGATCTGGAGCGGGACTAGAAGAACTCCTTTACTGCCGAGACTCCTTTACTGCGGAGTCGTCACCCTCCATTTTCCGTCGTCCTGCTTACACACGAAATACTGTAACGAGCCTTTTATCGACTTGGCCTGGTTGATAACAAGCGCCTCTCGACACGTTTCTTCACCTACTTGCGTGGTGCCAAATACTTTTACCGAACCAGAATGACCGGTATCAGGGTTTCTCCAGGACACTTCGGAATCGTCAGCTTTTTGGTTCAGGGCTTCGTCAGCAGCGGCATGGAACAACTCAAAATCTTCAGGGGTAAAGTGCGCAAGCGGCGACTCTGTGGCCCATGACCAAAGCTGAGCCATGGCTGGTGCTGACGCCGCGCCACTCAATAGTATTATCGATAAAAGAAAAAACTTGATTGCTTTTTTCATTTTAAAATGGGCTTTTTGGATTAGCCGAGTATACCTTGAATCCGAAACCAAACTTGAAATCAATTAATCCATAAAGGGCCATTGCGAACTAAAGGAACCTCACTATGAGATAGATGATCAAGGCGATACACAGGACTATCAGCGGAAACACAACACGCCCAACCCGCTTAAACCGATCCATCGCTTCTTTCTGAAGTTTAATAGACTCTTTAACCTGACTGCCAGCGCGATCTACCTGTAGTCGAGCGAGCTCGAGATGCTCCTCCTGTCGTTGCAGTGCAAGCTTTTGGTTATCTCGGATCTCAGTCAGAAGCTGTTTGATTTCATCATCTTTCTGCATGCTGGCAATCTTAAGGAAGGTCTGAACAAGTCGGTTTTTCTTGTTCGTTTTTGTTGAATGCGTTTTTCATCCTGCTATATCGGAGATTGATCGGAATCGTTCCCGGATCTTTAGTTGATCTTGGTGGTTTTTCTGTCCATTGGCCTATTCTGGGCGCACCTATCCCGGTGATGGGGCCAGTTGTTTTCGCGCCAGATAAAAATTCGCCAGCGCCATCAGAGTAAAAGCCTGGGCCGCATTCTTGTCGATACCCCTGTATCGAACCTTCTTGTAGCCCCATAGGTGTTTCACCACCCCGAAGATGTGCTCCACTTTCGCCCGCGTCCGGTTGCTCTTCCTGTTGAAGGATTGGTCCGCACAGTTCAGCTTCTTTCCCCGCCTCGCCTTGCGGTTGATCCGGCAGGTGATGCCTTGGTCCTCCAACTCCTGCTTGCGCGTCGCACTGACATACGCCTTGTCACCATACACTTCCGTCTCCTCACCGTGTAACAACTCATCCATGACTTGAGAATCATGCACACTGGCGTCCGTGACCGCCACACCGTGAGCCCGCCCTTGCCTATCGGTGGCGACGTGCACTTTCATCCCAAAATGCCATTGATTCCCTTTCTTCGTCTGTTTCATCTCCGGGTCTCTTTTCCTGTCCTTGTTCTTGGTCGAACTCGGCGCCGATATGATGGTCGCATCTACAATCGTGCCTTCACTCACAATCAGATTCCGATCCGACAGGTACTTCTCCGTCTTGCGAAACAGCTTCTCGGTCAGATGTTTCCTCTCCAGCAAATGGCGGAATCGAAGAATCGTCGATTCATCCGGTACAGTATCCAGACTCAGCCCCGCAAACAGCCGCATCGACGTGATGTCGTACAGACTGTCCTCCATCGCCGGATCACTCAGCCCATACCATTGCTGCATGAAGTAAATGCGTAGCATCGATTCCAGTTCGATCGGCGGGCGTCCCGTTCCCCGGTGTGGATAGTGACGCCGAATAACACCCAATAACGCCTTCCATGGCAGTATCTCGTCCATCTCTTCAAGATCGCTAAAGCTCGAACCGGTCATTGGATTTTATCTCCGTGGGCAGATACCGTATTATCTCATCCATCAACACTTTTGCAGAGCTTCCTTAATTGTAAGTGAACTGACTAATCAATTTTAGAAGGTGTTGGAGACAGACGCTAATCTATTTGACCAACCTGCTCACAAAACAAGAACACCTGGCATGAGCCGGTCTTCCGCACAAACAAATTGAGGGAGTCTTGCCTGATCATCCCCGGTCTCTTTTCAGCATCGCTTCGTTGGTCTGGTAGAAGGTCGAAATACCTGCCACATACTCGCCCATGATTTTTTTAGACGGCACTGCAGCACCCTGGGCGTAATATAACTGCGGATTAACGACGGTCGCAGTAGTGTAGTCCTTATGTTTCAGGAAAGTATGCACGGCCGGCAGATCTCTTCGCCAATCTCGTCGGTGGTCTTTAGCAGCTCTGGCTTAAAGTCCAAATTGTTTGTACCGACCTGTTGCAGCAGGCCGGCGCAGGACCTTTCTGATTTAGTCGCCGTAAACGCGGGCGTGGGCTTCTTTGAATTCCACCAGAACAACGCTGTATTTCTCTTCAAGCTTATCGCGCTCGGCCATATTGTGCCGGATCACCCTGTCATAGGATTTGATCGCATTTTCCCGCTCTTCGAGCTGGCGCTGCACTTTCTTGGTTTGCTTCTTCTTCAGGAGTTTCTCGATATCTTTCAGGGTCCCAGCCTTGATCTGCTTGGTGATATCGATATTGTTGTCGATTGATGCCAGCTTACGATCCCGTGTCGAGATGATGGTTTCCTCGGATCCGTATATCCGAACCACCTCCAGGTCCTTTTTGCGCTGGCCTTCAGCGGTATTCTGTTCCGAAGCTTGGAGCTTGGCGAGGGCATCCTGTTTTACGAGTTCCTCGGCAGAAGGCGGCGGCAGATCTTCGCCAACTTTGGTGCCGCTTTCATCCAGCTCATCTACTACCGATTTAGCGCACGCTTCATCAGCATAATCACCATAATGCCATTTACCGTCGGCATCCTGACACTTCTTAATATCCGCAGCCAGACTTCCGGATGCTGCGACTGTAGAAAAAACAACTGCTGCGCCTAGCACAGCCAATTTATTAAATGACTTATTTTTCATTACTTTCCCCATGAACTAACCCCGATAACTTCTTATTATACCTGTTATTGGGGCTATTCGGCGACCCCCATTTTTTCATCTATCGGCGGCTTTCTTAACACTAGATATAGCCCCACTAAGACCATCGGCAGGCTCAGAAGCTGTCCCATACTCATCCAGCTCATCAGCACCGCGCCGAGATGAGAATCCGGTTCCCGGACAAATTCCACCAGAAAGCGAAAGAACCCATAGCCCAGCAGGAACATACCCGAAACCCGGCCGATGGGCCGTGGGAACGCAGAATACCACCATAAAATGACGAAAAGAGCGATCCCTTCGAGACCGGCTTCGTAAAGTTGGGAGGGGTGCCGTGGACCTCCCGGCGCGGTATGAAACAGCACCCCCCACGGCAAATCAGTGACTCGCCCCCAGAGCTCCTGGTTTATAAAGTTGCCCAAGCGCCCGAACAGCAGCGCGGTGGGCACTAGTGGCGCAATAAAATCCGCCACCTGGAAGAATCGACGACCGGTTTTAAGTCCATACACCCACATTGCCGTCATCACACCGATTAAGCCGCCATGAAATGACATTCCGCCATCCCAGATTGCGAACGCACTCAGCGGGTGTTCAAGATAAAACGGAAGGTTATAGAACAAAACGTATCCAAGGCGGCCCCCTGCTATCGTCCCTACGGCAATGTAGAACAATAGGTCCATAATTTCGTCTGGGTTCCATCCTGATCCCAGTCGTCCTGCCCGATAACGCCCGAGCAACAGCCCTACCGCAAAGCCGGCAAGGTACATAAGACCATACCAGTGGATGGATAAAGGACCAATAGAAACCGCCACAGGATCAAAATTAGGGTGTTCAATCACGGGTATACATAGGCGTAGGATTAGGCAGAGAAATATGAGGCATTGAAAACCGAGCGCACAGCCCGACCTTTACATGATTATAGCCTAGGGCTATGCCTCTTCGAATATTTCTTAGTATGTCCCGCCTCCCTGCCACCGTTCCCCTATGCCAAATAAACTAATCGCCGAAACCAGTCCGTATCTACTTCAACATGCCAATAATCCGGTTGACTGGTATCCCTGGGGCCAAGAAGCACTGAACAAGGCCTCGAACGAAGACAAACCAATCCTATTATCAATTGGTTACTCCGCTTGTCACTGGTGTCACGTGATGGAACACGAGTGTTTCGAAAATGCGGCTATAGCAGAAAAAATGAACCGCCACTTTGTCTGCATCAAGGTCGACCGCGAAGAACGACCCGACCTCGATAAAATATATCAAACCACCCACCAGATGCTAACCCAGCGCCCTGGAGGATGGCCGCTTACCCTGGTTCTGACCCCGGATGGCCACGCACCCTTCTTTGCCGGCACCTACTTCCCGCCAGAACCTCGACACGGCATGCCAGGATTTGGGGAATTGATTGAAAAAATTTCCGGGCACTATCGGCAAAACAAAGAAGGAATGCAGGGTCATGCAGAGTCTTTCCAGCGTGCGCTGGCAAAGTTGAACCCGCCCGCCGCTTCGAATCCGGAAGTGTCGCCGGATATCTGGCTAACGGGCGCAATAGAGGTTTTGAAAAATCAATTTGACCCGGTCCACGGCGGTTTCGGTGGCGCGCCAAAATTTCCTCACCCAACTCAGATTGAACTGTTGCTGCGTCATGCAGTAACAGGCGCGGAACAACACGACGTGAGTCTCGCCATGGCCAGTAAAACTCTGCGCAAGATGTATCAGGGTGGATTGTTCGACCAGCTCGGAGGAGGCTTCTATCGATACTCGGTTGATAAGCGGTGGCAGATCCCGCATTTCGAAAAAATGCTGTACGACAATGCGCAACTTTTGGGACTGTATACCGACGCTTACTGTCTTACTGGCAATCGGTACTTTATTGAAAGTGCGGCCCGCACCGCCGACTGGGTGCGTGCTGAAATGCAGCAGCCGCATGGTGGCTACGCCTCGACTTTGGATGCTGACTCCGAAGGCAGCGAAGGCAAATACTATGTATGGAATGAAACTGATTTGCGTGCCATCCTAAGCGCGCCAGAATATGCTGCAGTTGAATCCCGCTTCGGTCTTTATGGCGAGCCGAACTTCGAAGGCAGCTGGCATTTCAATATCAACCAAGATTGTGATCAAGAACAAATGGGCGAAGCTTGGTCTACCGATCTCGAGTCGGCCCTCGATAAATTAACCGCAGAACGTTCGGAGAGAGTGAGGCCAGCGCTGGATGATAAAATCCTGACTGCATGGAACGGTTTGATGATCAAGAGTATGGCGCGTGCTGGACGCAAGCTGGCCTTGGCTGATCTGATCGAATCGGCACGCCAGGCACTCGACTTCGTTCGCACTAATCTGTGGAAGAGTTCGAGGATGCTGGCCAGTTACCGTGAGCAGGAAGCTAAACTAAATGGCTACCTCGACGACTATGCGTTTGTCGCTGAGGGCATCCTGGAGTTGCTGCAAGCAGATTGGAAGAGCAACGAGCTTGAGATGTTACGAGCACTTTGTGATGCCATGATCGAACATTTTGAAGACCGCGAAAACGGCGGATTCTATTTCACCTCCCATGATCATGAACAACTCCTGCATCGTCCCAAGCCGGGTGCCGACGACGCCGTACCAGCGGCAAACGGCGCCGCGGCAAGCGTGCTCTATCGCGTTGGTGTTTTACTAGGTGAAATCCGTTATATCGATGGCGCTCTAAGGACCCTTGAATTGTTCTCCTCGGAAGCAGGTAACAATCCGTCAGTTTACGCCTCGTTGACTATGGCAGGATTGGACGCACGCTCTACCAGCAAGACCGTGGTGATTCGTGGGCGGCGGCAGGATCTGAACACTTGGAAGGAAGCCCTCGAAAAACAGTATCGACCCGACACCTGGATATACCCAATACCCGATAGCGCTTCTGCTTTACCGGAAGCACTGGCCCAAAAAGCTATGATCCCAGGTAAAACCGTTGCCTACATTTGCAGGGGCTTCGAGTGTTCAGCACCGCTAGAGTCCCTCGAATCACTGCAGCTATCGTTGAACCAGTCGATGTAAAAAATGCGTTCAGACGAACAATCGCGCAGTAATCTCTTCTCTACTGCTTCTGCATCAATACATCCCAGACATTGTGCCCAAGACGTTGTCCTCGTCGTTCAAACTTGGTCTGGGGTCGTGATTCCGGCCTTGGAGAAAACTGTCCAGCCGCCGCGAGATTAACCAGCCTCGAACATTGCCCTAGCCGCGCGAGACCCTGTTCGGCATAATCTTCCCAGTCGGTGGCAAAATGAAAAACGCCGCCGCTTTTCAACTTGTCCGCCACCAGCTCTATAAACCCAGGTGACAGAATTCTTCTTTTATGATGCTTCTTCTTATGCCAGGGATCGGGAAAGAAAAGATGAATGCGATCGAGGGAGGCATCCGCAATTTTGTTTTGCAATATTTCCGACCCGTCGCCACAAATTATTCTCACATTGCTGATATTTTCCTTTTCAAGATTAAGCATCAAGCTGCCTACCCCAGGGCGATGAACTTCTATGCCGATAAAATCCTGATCGAGGTGTCCTTTGGCCATTTCAAACAGAGCGCCACCATCCCCGAATCCGATTTCCAGAATGGTAGGTCCACGGCGTCCAAACACCTGCTCAAAATTTATGGGAACCACCCCAGTGTGTGGCAGTCCAAACTGCGGCCATAATTCCCGCAGGGCGCGCGCCTGCCCCTTGGTGATACGACCCTCTCTCAACACGTAACTTCGAACGGGTTTGTGCGGTTGGTTGTTGTTTGCTGACTCTGGCATCACATATTTAGTTGGAATGAGGGCGATGCGGGGTTGGCATGTGCTGACAAACCCAACTGATCGCATCGCGTTATAATGTTTGATTATATTTCAATGGCGACAGACAACATGCACAATGGAAGACCTGTTTATATCGTTGACGGTAGCCGCACGCCCTTTCTCAAAGCGGGTGCGCCGGGGCCGTTTGCGGCTGCCGATCTGGCCCTTCAGGCCGGACGACCGTTACTGGCCCGACAACCTTTCGAAGCAGAACAACTGGACGAGGTAATTCTTGGTTGTGTCGGCCCAGAAGCCGACGAAGCCAACATTGGACGCGTGGTTTCCCTCAGGCTGGGATGTGGGGAATCGGTTCCAGCATGGACCGTAGCACGCAACTGCGCGAGCGGCATGCAGGCCCTGGATTCGGCCGCTACCAATATTGCGTTTGGTCGCTCTGACCTGGTTCTAGCGGGTGGCACTGAGTCGATGAGCCATGCACCAGTTTTGTTCAGCGATAATTTCGTCACCTGGTTATCAAACTGGGCCAGAGCAAAATCCATAGTTCAAAAACTATCTGTACTGGGGAAATTAAAACTGTCGTCGCTGGCGCCGGTTATCGGACTATTAAAAGGACTCAAGGATCCGGTTGTGGGCTTATCAATGGGTCAGACTACCGAGAAAATTGCCTGGCGTTTTGGCATCAACAGAGAGCAAATGGATTTATTTGCCATCCGCAGCCATGATCGCCTGGCGGCGGCAATTGATAGCGGATACTTTAATAATGAGCTAGTACCGATCTACGACACTCGAGGCAATAGCTTTACTGAAGACGACGGTCTGCGACGCGGCTCCACTTTGGAAAAGTTAGCGAAACTGAAACCAGTGTTCGATAAACCTACTGGCATGGTCACCGCGGGCAACAGCGCGCAAATCACCGACGGCTGTGCCTGGGTGATTCTGGCAAGCGAAGACGCTTTGGAGAAATACCAGCTCAAACCCCGAGGCAAATTACTCGACGCCAACTGGGCCGGACTTGATCCCACTCAGATGGGACTCGGACCAGTGCATGCCAGCACACCGATCCTGACACGCAATGGTCTCGGGCTGAACGACGTCGACTACTGGGAGATTAATGAAGCATTCGCAGGACAGGTGCTTGGGTGTCTGGCTGCTTGGGAATCGGATCAGTACTGTAAAGAAGAACTCGAACTCGACGGCGCAATGGGCACACTTGATCAGGAACGAATGAATCTCGATGGCGGAGGCATCAGCATGGGACATCCAGTGGGCGCAAGCGGCGCCCGCATCGTGCTGCACGCTTTGAATGTGCTGGAACGAAATGAATGGAATAAGGCCATGGCGACTCTGTGTATCGGTGGTGGCCAGGGTGGTGCAATGCTGGTTGAACGCATTGCCTAACGCAACTGAATATCTTACATCAGAAATGCAAAACTGGACTTTAGAGCAGCATAATGGTGTCTGCATACTTACCTTGGACAAGACCGATAGTAGTCAGAATATACTGTCGGCCGAGACCCTCAAGGAACTGGAGCAGGCGGTAAATGAAATCCACACACTCAATCCTGCCGGTCTGATCATACAATCCGGCAAGCACAACGGATTTATTGCCGGTGCGGATGTCAGTGAATTTTCCAAAGTTGAAACCGCCGAACAGGCTATGGGCTTTGTTAGTCATGCCCATTCTGTGTTAAACCGAATCGAACAATTTTCCTTTCCCACCGTCGCAATGATCAATGGTAATTGTCTGGGTGGCGGACTCGAACTTGCGCTGGCCTGTGACTACCGTGTTGCCTGCAATGATCCGTCAATCAGGCTGGGATTACCTGAGGTGATGTTGGGCATCCATCCAGGCTTTGGGGGCACCGTTCGCTTGATCGAAAAGTGCGGCGTGCTTTCAGCCATGGACTTGATGCTGAGCGGCCGCACGGTAGTTCCAAAAGTTGCTGCCAAGATGGGGTTTGTGGATCTGGCAGTGCCTGAGCGCCAGCTGCGAAGAGCTGCAGATCACGTGATCGCTAAAAAGCCTGAAGTGCTTAAAGCGAAAGGCTGGCAATCGTGGTTAGGTTTTGCCCCGCTAAGGCTGTTAGTGGCCCGGATTCTCGAGAAAAAAGTGGCCTCGCGTGCATCGCGCGTTCACTATCCTGCGCCTTACTCACTGATCGAACTGTGGAAGCAACACGGTGGTGACCGCAACGCCATGCTTGCGGCAGAACAACAGTCGGCAACCAAGCTCGTGACCACGCCAACATCTCGCAATCTGGTCAAAGTGTTTTTTCTACAAGAACAGTTAAAAGGTCTAGGTAAGTTCGATAGAAATCTAACCAATGCCGAGCGAGTGCATATTGTCGGTGCTGGAGTAATGGGAGGAGATATCGCCTCATGGTGTGCACTCAAGGGACTCCATGTCACGATCCAGGATCAGAACCCGGATGCGCTGGCCCGTGCAACTTCACGCGCATATCAGCTATTCAAGCGCAAACTGCGTGACCCGATATTGATTCAAAGCGCCATGGATCGTTTCCAACCCGATCTCGCCGGCACCGGCGCCAAACGAGCGGATGTCATCATCGAGGCTATTATTGAAAACGCCGAAGCTAAGATGGGTCTTTTTTCAGAACTTGAGAAGAAAGCCAGGCCCGAAGCTGTCCTGGCTACCAATACTTCAAGTATCCCTCTTGAAACCTTGTGCAATGCGCTGTCAACGCCGGGCCGCCTGGTAGGTCTGCACTTTTTTAATCCAGTAGCCAAGATGCAGCTTGTGGAGATTGTCAGCGGAGAGCAAACCTTGGCAGAAGTAGCCACCAAGGCCACCGCATTCGCTACCCAGATCGGCAGGCTGCCCTTGCCTGTAAAGAGCAGCCCCGGTTTCCTGGTCAATCGAATCCTGATGCCATATCTGATGGAGGCGGTTGAGATGCATAACGAGGGTGTACCGAATGCCATAATTGATAAGGTCGCCACCGACTTCGGGATGCCCATGGGCCCGATCACTCTGGCAGACACGGTTGGTCTCGATATTTGTCAGCATGTCGCCCAGAACCTCACTGAAAGCTACGGCGGTGAGATGCCGCAAGCGCTCTCTCAAAAGGTCAAGGCCGGTAAGCTTGGCAAGAAAAGCGGCGAGGGTTTTTACAAGTGGTCTAAGGGCAAACCTGAGAAAGCCAAAACTCCGAATAATTATTCTGCCCCAAGTGATCTTGAGGAACGACTCGTGTTTCGCTACCTCAATGAAACCGTAGCCTGCCTTAACGAAGGCATTGTCGAAAATGCGCAACTCGCCGATGGCGGACTAATATTCGGCACCGGCTTCGCACCATTTCGAGGAGGTCCGGTGAACTACATCGCGGAAAAAGGACAACAGGCTACGCTTGAAAAACTCGAGGCCTTGCACCAGCAATACGGTGATCGGTTTAAACCCGATTCGGGCTGGACTCGCCTTTCTCTGGATTCTTCGCCTGCTGAAAGTTCAGCGGCTTAATGATGTTCCCTTAGCCAGTCTTTAAATATGGCGGTACGTTTTCCAAGCTTACGGCTTGACGGCAACATTAAGTAGAAACCCGATTCGGTTTCCAGTGACATCGCAGTAGGCCGCACTAATGTGCCCTGTTCTAATTCGTTATCGACCAGATTAGACCAGGCCAACGCTATGCCCTGGCCGGCTATTGCTGCCTGGATCACCATAGGATAGTGGTTGACCACCAGCCGGTTATGATAATCCTGAATATCAATATTCATCGCCTTCATCCATTCGGGCCAGTTAATCCAGTCTTCATCACTTTCGAGCCAGATCAGATTGGTATGCAATCCTTCGGCTGTATCAAACTGCTGCGGATGCGCGCCGAGATAAGAGGGGCTGCACACCGGAAATACCGTCTCTTGAAACAGTTTGATCGATTCATTTTTCTGTGGCGGTTGCCGGCAGTAGTAAAGTGCAATATCAAATTCAGACTTGTCTAGATCGGCCACGTCATCGCGCGCCACGATTCGAATCTGAATGTCACTGTATGCCTGGCGGAAGGCAGGAATTCTCGGTAGCAGGTACATCGAGGCCAGTGCGCTTGATGTTACCAGGGTAACTTGATCGGATTCGTTCGGGCCGACCAGGGCGTCGGTAACGTCCCCGAGTTGCTGCAGCAGGTGGGCAATGGACACATAATAATTGTGGCCGTCATCGGTCAGGAAAATCTGGCGTTTTTCACGAGTAAAAAGATCCCGGCCAAGAAACTGTTCGAGCTGCCGAATTTGTCGGCTGACCGCCCCTTGGGTAACGTTGAGTTCGGCCGAAGCACGTGTGAAGCTTTGCATACGGGCAGCGGCTTCAAAGTAAACCAGGCTTTTCAGAGGGGGTAAACGACGGCGGCTCATGTTTGTATTAAACCATTAATGCATGAATTTTTCTCATGTATTTCTGCTGAAAAATCGCTTGTCGGATACCCACACTGCGGTAAATTTCAGGTCTAGTCGCTATTAATCAAAGACCCGTCTGCGCCATGAACTTCCAAGCCCAGGTCATACCCTCGAAAATCTCCGCAGACGAATTGCGGGCTGTCGATCAGCCGATAGAACAGGCAAGAGGAATGCCTAACGCTGCGTATATCGATCGGGAATTGTTCGAGTTTGAGCGAGAACACGTTTTTGCCTCGAACTGGAGCGCCATCGGATTCATCGACCAGCTCGAAGAGGCTTCGGTTAAACCCGTAGATTTCATGGGACTACCCATTCTGATCAGCAAAACAAAACAGGGAGAGGTCAAGGTGTTCCACAACGTGTGCAGCCATCGTGGAATGAAACTGGTACAAGAACAAAAGAAGACTAACGGCCTGGTGGTCTGCCCCTATCATTCCTGGACCTATTCTCTCAAGGGAGAACTCAAGGCGACCCCCCATATCGGTGGCGTCGGTGTGCACCAAGCTGACGGCTTTCAATGCGCGGATCATGGTCTTAAGGAAATCCGCTGCCATATCTGGCTCGGAATTATCTTTGTTAACCTGGACCGTCAGGCAGCGGAATTTGAACAGGATGCCAAAGGTGTAATTGAACGTTATCGCAAACTGATGGGAAATTCAGGAGAGCCTAGCATTCGGGCCGCGGCTACCGACGCTGGGCTGACCATGGACCTCGAATGCAACTGGAAGCTGGCGGTGGAAAACTATCTCGAGGCCTATCATCTGCCCTTCATTCATCCAAGCCTGAACTCATACTCTCCGCTGACCGAACACCGTAACGAAATTTTCGGGGAAAAATGTTCGGGCCAGATCACCTCTACATTCGATCCCAAACTCGATTCAGATAATCCGTTGCCGCTGTTTCCGGACTGGGATAAGTCCCGCCTTGAAACCGGCGAGTATCCAGCAGTTTATCCGAACCTGTTGTTGGGATTTCAGGCAAATCATCTTTTTGCAATGATTATTCACCCGCTCAGCCCGACAAAGTGTCGTGAAGAACTGATGATTTTCTACGTAGGGGACGAAGCAAACTCAGATCGTTTCACTGAAACCCGTAGAGCCAATCTGCAAGCCTGGGCCCAGGTCTTCAACGAGGATATCGGCCCATGTGAACGCATGCAAATTGGAAGAAATTCCCCTGGATATCACGGCGGCGCGTTCTCACCGGTCCACGACACCTGCTCACATCATTTTCATAAATGGATTGCGCGTCAATATACGCAGTATTATGCAGGGATAAGTGCTTCTTAGGCGTCTAGATTGACCCACTGACCGGATACTTCAATCTTCATCCCGGACCATATTACAACCGCATCCCAGGCCGGCTAGTTACACCGTGTCCCTGACCTTGATCCGGGATCTCTGGCGGATTACCAAGGTACCGAATCAAGCCCACGGCGCCCGCTTCAGGGTGCCGCGATTTATGACTATTGTTGAACCGAGCACTTGTGCCTGAGCCTCGCATACTCAATACTTGTACTGACAATGCGCTATATTCTTTGTTGACTTTGCCAAACTCCGGATAGAGTCGGCATGTGGCATGTAATGTATACCATGAAAATAAATCCTTCTTGTTTTTTCAACCTCAAAGGTTTAACCAATGTTTGAATGGATAACCAATCCTGAAGCTTGGATCGCTCTCACCACTCTCCTTGCCCTGGAGATTGTGCTGGGCATCGATAACATCATTTTTATCTCGATTCTGGTGGGTCGACTACCACCAGAACAACGGGAGACCGCGCGACGACTGGGTATTGGATTTGCCATGCTGACCCGTCTGGCACTGCTTTTCAGCCTCGCCTGGGTGATAGGTCTGACGGCGCCCTGGTTCACAATTTTCGACGTGGAAATTTCCGGGCGTGATATCGTATTGATCGTCGGCGGATTATTCCTGCTGGCAAAATCTACGCATGAAATACATACCAGCATGGTGGATGTGGCGGATGAAAGTATCTCAGCCGCACAGAGTACAATGATCTCCATTATTGTACAGATTGGCGTGCTGGACATCGTATTTTCACTGGATTCAGTGATTACCGCAGTCGGACTTGTAGATCACTTGTCCATTATGGTCATTGCCGTAGTTGGAGCAGTGATTGTCATGCTGATTGCTGCCAAATCCATTGGTGATTTTGTCGACACCCACCCGACTATCAAGATGCTGGCACTATCCTTTCTTATGCTCATCGGTTTCACATTGATGGCGGAAGGTTTCGATGTCCATGTTCCCAAAGGGTATATTTATTTTGCCATGGCTTTCTCGGTAGCTGTAGAAATGTTAAATATCCGTGTACGTAGAAACATTGACAAATCAACAATCAAATTGCATAAGAAGATTGATGAAACCCCCTCTGGTTAGTTTGCTTTAGTTTCAGGTCTGAATTTCATTTTCAATTGATGTCGTTGCTTTGACAATATGCTTTGGACGAGCGGCACTTGCCTATAACTCTCTGATGAGAAGATATTTAGTTTTTTCACTTCTATTGTTTTCTGTCGCCTTTGCTACAGCTTGCTCGCCTAAGCGCTATGCGCTGAATACCCTAGGAGACATGCTCTCAAAAGGCGGTTCAGTCTATGAAAGCGACAACGATATCATTCTCATTGGCGAAGCTCTGCCATTTAGCTTAAAGCTGCTGGAAAGCCTACTAGTCGAATCACCTGATCAGCCCGGACTGCTGCTTTCCGCAAGTCGCGGATATGTGCTATACGCCTATGCATATGTTCACTGGCAAGCAGATCTAGAAAAGCTGTTTGATATCGAAAATGCGCGGGTCATGCGGGAGCGGGCCCAAAATCTCTATTTGCGCGCCCTGAACTACAGCCTGCATGCTCTGGAGCTCTCACATCCGGGATTTGAAAACACACTGGCAACTAATCCACAACGAGCCGTTCTAGCAATTACTTCGTCCTCGGCGGACAGTAACGTACCCTTACTGTACTGGTCTGCCGCAGCGCTTGGATTGGCAATTTCAGTCTCGAAAAATGACCCAAGAATGCTTGCCAGACTGCCTGAAGTCGGAGCCATGTTAGATCGTGCATTGACCCTGGACGAAGACTGGAATCGTGGAACACTTCACGAATTCAAGATAACATGGGCCGCGGCCCAGCATACTGATGCTGATGAATCAATCCTTCGAGATCATTATAACAGGGCACTGGAGTTATCTGATGGTGAAAGAGCGAGTCTTTTCGTGACAATGGCTGAAGCGATATCCTTGCCGAACCAGGACCGAGAGGAATTTACCTTTTTACTGGAAAACGCTTTAGCAGTGGATCCAGATAATGATCCTGAGCACCGATTGTTAAACGTCATCGCGCAACGACGAGCGAAGTGGCTACTGAGCCATATCGACGAGTTGATTCTGTAACTTTAGTGGTTCCTAGATAACAATGCTAAAAAGAGTAACTCAGACACTGTTCCTCATACTTGCCCTGACAACCCTCAACGGCAACGCCATATCGGCTGCAAAAACCATCCTTAAGTTTGGCACCATTGCACCCGAAGGATCAGACTGGCACGACGCCATGCTTGAGCTGCGTCAAAAATGGCTTGAGCTGTCAGACGGAGAAATCGAAATGCGGATTTACGCTGGCGGCGTACTTGGTGGTGAAACCGAGATGGTGCGTAAAGTGCAGCGTCGTGGATTGGATGGCATTGCAATTTCCGGGGCTGGACTGCCAAATATCGATTCCAGCATCGGTTGCCTCAATGTACCGATGCTGTTCAATACCTATCAGGAGCTGGACTATGTACGAGAACGGGTCAGCCCAAGTGTAGAACAGCGGGCCGAAAAGCGAGGTTTCAAGATACTGACCTGGGCTGAAGGGGGTTGGGTTTATTTTTTCACTAAACGCCCTGTAAGAACCCCGGATGATCTGAGAAAGCTTCGGCTTTGGATCACCCCTGGATTTCCCGATCACGAAAAGCTATTCAAGGAATTTAAATTTCAGGTGGTGCCGTTGTCGGCAACAGATATGCTGACCTCTTTGCAGACTGGTCTTATTGAAGCTATCGACGTGCCACCTTTGTTTGCGTTACTCGACCGTTCATATCAGATTGCAAGTAATATGACCGACGTAAAATGGGCTCCACTCAACGCTGCCATGGTAATCAGCGCTAAAGCATGGCAGAAAATACCCGAACAGTTGAGACCCGAGTTAGCTGCGGCCGCAGTAGAGATCGGAAAAGGCCTTCGTCAATCTATCCGCACTGCAGAATCTGAAGCAATTAATGCAATGCAGGATCGCGGCCTTACTATAGTCAAAATCGATCCATCGGAGAGAGAAATGTGGAAGTCTGAAGTGGAAAGCGCTCATGATCAAATGCCCTGCAACCAGGAACACCCTGAGCTTTTTCACAACATTCTGACACTTCTTCAGGAGTTTAAGAACAGTCAAACGACTGCCGTTCAACAGTAGATCGTTAATTTCCGCCCTCGTGGTCACTCTGATTTATGCATGAGAACTATCTAGCCAAATCGTATGGACATGCGTGATCTGCCGATACTTCACCGAATAGAAAACACGGTCACAATTCTGATTCTCACTGTTATGGCGAGTATGCCCATACTGGAGGTTTTAACCCGGGAATTCTTTGGTGGCGGCGGCATCGCCGGTTCAATCCCTATTGTGCAGCACCTGGTATTGGCGATTACTCTGTTGGGCGCAGCCCTTGCCGCGCGGAGTGATCGTAATCTGGCCATGTCTACATCCAGTTTTCTGAAACAACCCTGGAAATCTCGGGTGGGCGTTTTTACCGCATTATTAGCTTGTGGTGTGACGGCTTGCCTGTTTGTCGCCAGTATTCAGCTGACCATGATTGATCGTGAGTACGGCGACCTGATCTCATTTGGAATCCCGGTATGGATGTTCACCGCGATGATGCCCATCGGTTTTTTGATTATTCTTATCCGTATGATCCGGCACGCCTCCGGCCACACGACCGGTCAGTGGATAGCCGCGGCTGGAATTACAGTGCCACTTATATTCTGGCTGATGCCGGATCAAATAGTGAGCAGCCTGTTAATACCCACCGGTGTCTTATTGTTAATTGGAACTGCGCTCGGCATTCCCATTTTTACCGCGATCGGGGGAGCAGCGCTTCTATTGTTTGTCGGTGAAGGTACGCCTGTTTCTGCCGTCCCGGGAGAGGCATACCGCATGAGCACCTCACCGATGCTTCCTGCGATTCCACTCTTTACTTTTGCCGGCTACATACTCGCAGAGGGCGGATCAAGCCGTCGGTTACTGCAATTCTTCACGGCTCTGATCGGTTGGATACCTGGCGGCTTGGCTATCGTCGTAACTCTGGTACTCGCCTTTTTTACCCCGTTAACCGGTGCATCCGGTATCACTATACTGGCAATGGGTGGCCTTCTGTTACCTATGATGGTGAAAGCCAATTACAAAGAATCCACCGCGGTAGGTCTGGTAACGGTGTCGGGCTCTATTGGAGTATTGTTTCCACCCAGCCTGCCGGTAATTCTCTACGCTTACTATGCAGAAGTGGCGCTCGACAAACTATTTGTCGCCGGCATTTTACCTGGTGTTGTGCTGGTCGCTGCCGTTGCGGCGTGGGGAGCCTGGCGTGGTTGGTTCGAGGGTGCTGAGCGTACACGATTTAGCGGCCGCGAACTTCTCGTGGCCCTATGGCAAGCTAAATGGGAAATCGTTTTACCATTCATAATTCTCATCAGTATATTCGGTGGCTTTGCCACGCTTGTTGAAGCCGCCGCATTAACCGTGTTTTACGCTATTGTTGTAGAGTGCATTGTTTTCAGGGAACTCAGCTTTTTTCGAGACGGCACCCGTATTGCTGCCGAAAGCGCAACTATGATCGGAGGATTTATGATAATACTGGGGATGGCGCTGGGACTGACAAACTATATGGTGATCGCACAAATTCCAATGCTCGCACTGGACTGGATTCGATCTTTTATCGAATCACCAATGTTGTTTCTATTAATGATCAACCTTCTATTGATCGTAGTGGGGGCACTAATGGATATTTATTCAGCCATAATTGTGATCGTGCCGTTGATTGCACCAATGGCTGCTGCTTATGGCATTGAACCTGTACATATGGGCGTAATTTTTCTCGCCAATTCACAGCTTGGTTACCTGATGCCTCCAATGGGTGAAAACCTGTTTTTATCTGCCTACCGTTTCGACCAGCCACTTATGCGAATTTATCGGTATACGCTGCCCTATGTTGGCATTCTATTGGTCACGGTTCTACTGATCACATACTGGCCGGATCTTACGTTGTGGCTGCCGCGTGTTGTGGGATTATGAAATTTGTGGCGTAGGATTGAGTTTCAATCTAGGACTTCAATATGGGATTACGGGCAGAGTGCTGAGATACTGGACTGGTTGCCGTGCGCTTTCGTCAAGATGACGAAGAAATAAAAAACAGCCCAGACCTACGTCTGAGCGGGTTTTTCGAATTTCCCTGAATTACAGTTTACTCCGCAAATTCTTAGGCTTCCGCCGCAGTTTGCTCTGGCTTTAGCACCTTCTGCAGTTCACCGCTCTCATACATTTCAGTCATAATGTCACAGCCTCCCAGAAACTCCCCGCGAACATAAAGTTGTGGGATGGTCGGCCATTGTGAATACTCTTTTATAGCTTCTCGAACATCCTGGTCTGCAAGCACATCCACCGAAGCAAATCGAACATCGCAGGCTTGCAGAATCTGGGTGGTGCGCCCGGAAAAGCCACATTGCGGAAAATCAGGAGTACCTTTCATAAAAAGCACTATTTCATTATTCTCAATAACTTCTTTAAGTTGATCTTGAACAGACATAATCGGAATCTCTATCTAATTTAATCGCTAGTTTAACAGTTTGACCGGTTCAATCCTGTTGTTCGTGCGGTGTGAGGGTCTTCATCGACAAGGCGTGAATCTCGGTGTTCATTTTGTCGCCAAGCGCTTTGTATACCATCTGATGGCGTTGAATCAACGTTTTTCCTGCAAAATCCGGATTGATGATGACGGCTTCAAAGTGCGCGCCATCGCCCTCAACTGAAACTTCGGTGCCTGGAAGACCCACTGCAATCCAGTCCTGAATATCCTCGGGAGTGACCATATACTAAGAGAATGCATTTAATTTTGCCATCAGGGCGAAATGGGGATTAACGGAGATTAAACAACCCCCGGCCGATATTCACCCCATTTGGGGTAAAACCTGATTCAGCCCTGTTCCAGCAATGCCTCTAGATTAGAAATCCGGATCATGGTGGAAATCTGTTCCGGGGCATCAACCAAGTGTAAACGGGAATCCTGTTTTAAAGCCTGCTGCTGCCAATGTACCAATAATGCCAGACCGGCACTATCCATCTCCTCAACACCAGCCAAATTCATCTTAAAGTCACCCTTCCCTAGAGTGGGCGCCTGGTGATACAAACCGCTAACGGTATCAACCGTCAACTTTCCTAGCAGCGAAATATTCGAGCCCACGCGTGACATTTCCGCCATTTTCAGATTCTAGCGTTAGCGTCCTTCATCGATTCGATCAATCCATCCAGACCAAGGCTGCGAATGGAAGCACCGTAAGTCTTTCGATAGCTGGTCACCATATTAATCCCGGCAATCGTCATGTTATAGACTTTCCAGTTGTTACTATTATCCAGGACCATCGAATAGGTTACCTGAATGCCCGGGCCTTCGCTCAAGTTCACTTCAGTCTCCACAATCGCCGATTTAATGCCGTTACGCTCTTTGATCTGGCTCGACTTGAACTCCATTGTCTCCTTCCCGGTATACTGAAATAGCGCAGTAGCATAGGTGCGGATCAACAGAGTCCGGAACTCATTACTGAAAGCGTTACGCTGTGAGTCGGTGGCCTGCTTCCAGTTCTTTGCTAAAACCAGTTTTGATATCTTTTCAAAATCAAAGTGCGAGCGGGTGTACTTGTCCACCATCGCATATAACGCTGACTTATCTCCGGCCAGTTCGGCACGTCTCTTGGTGAACTCATCGAGCAATCCCTGCACCGCACCTTCAATCGCCTGTTCCGGCGAAATTTTGGCCTGGGCCTGCAATCCTGTCAGCATGCACGAAAAAAACGCAACGATTACAATTAGTTGTGGTATTTTTATGCTTGACTTATTCTGTTTCATGATGATACTCATTCGCGGTTAATTATCGTCATCGCCACTATTATCACCTTTTCCGGCTTGACTGAACATGAACTGACTGATCAATGATTCAAGCTGAATCGCGGACTGCGTGATCTCCAGTTCATCCCCTTTTTCAAGATAGAGGTCTTCGGCGCCAGGATCAAGGCCAACGAACTGTGCTCCGAGTAATCCCGAGGTCAGGATCGACGCGCCAGTATCTGAAGGCAAGTTATCGTATTTGCTGTCAATGTCCATGCCCACCACGGCGCTGAAGTCTTCTTTATCGATACGGATATCGGCAACCCTTCCAATGCGCACACCACCAATCATAACGGGTGCTTTTTCATTGAGGCCACCAACATTTTCGAATCTGGCATTGATTCGGTATACATCACCGCCGCCACCGGCCGATCCGCTGACTTTGAATGCGAGCATCATCAATGCGGCGATACCAATCATCATAAAAATCCCGACCCAGATTTCAATGGTTTTCTGCTTCATGCTTACAGGCCTCCAAACATCAATGCTGTCAAAATAAAATCCCCACCAAGTACTGCCAAAGACGAGGTCACCACGGTTCTGGTTGTCGCCCGACTGACACCCTCAGATGTCGGTATGGCATCATACCCTTCAAACAATGCAACCCATGTAACAATAAATCCAAATACCACACTCTTTATAACACCATTCAATATATCGTCCACGAAATCGACTCCATTTTGCATCGATGTCCAGTAAACCCCGGGATCCACGCCAAATTGACCGTGCCCGATCAAATATCCACCCAGTACACCGACCGCACTCATCATCGCAGCCAGCAGCGGTACCGCAATCAAACCTGCCACAAACCGTGGACCGATTACCCTCTTCATGGGATCAACTGCCATCATTTCCATAGCAGATAGTTGCTCGGTTGCTTTCATCAAACCGATCTCGGCGGTCAATGCCGAACCAGCGCGCCCGGCAAATAACAACGCCGACAGTACCGGACCGAGTTCCCGAACCAAGAACAAGGCCACCACCAATCCGAGACTGGATTCGGCGCTGAAGTTAACCAACTGATTGTAGCCCTGAAGCCCCAGCACCATACCCACAAACAGGCCAGAAACCAGGATTATCAGCATCGTCAGGACACCAATCGAAAACAGCTGTTGAATCACCAGTGAGAATCGAGGCAGGCAACGCACAGCGCCATAGAGCGCGTGTATCAGAAACACCAACGACATCCCCAGCCGCGAAACAAACCGCAGGCCAATCTGCCCAAGTTGCTGGAGCCATAACATCAGATTGCGCGCCCTAGATCGTCGAGATAATCTTCCGCAGGGTAATGATATCTAACCGGTCCATCCGGCAGCCCCTGCATGAACTGACGCACTTCAGGCTGTTCGCTGTTCAACATTTGCTCGGTTGTTCCGTGGCCGGAGACGACGCCATCACCTAAAAGATAAATATAGTCCGCAATTCCGCAAGCCTCGTGCACGTCATGGGTCACTACAATAGAGGTCAAACCCAGAGCATCATTTAGCTCTCTAATGAGCTTTACGATAACTCCCATGGAAATCGGATCGAGCCCTACGAAAGGTTCATCGTACATGATCATTTCGGGATCCAATACAATCGCGCGGGCCAGAGCGACGCGGCGCGCCATTCCTCCTGACAACTCCGCAGGCATCAGGTCCCTGGCGCCACGCAATCCAACCAGTTCCAGTTTCATCAAAACCAGTATTCTGATCAATTCTTCGGGTAGATCAGTTTGCTCCCTGAGCGGAAAAGCCACGTTTTCAAATACTGACAGATCCGTGAGAAGCGCGCTGCTCTGGAACAGCATGCCCATCTTGCGACGCATGGTAAATAATGCTTCTCCTCTGCGGGTCGGAACCGGCTCACCATCAAATACAACTCTACCTTTTTGTGGACGCAGCCGGCCTCCTACAAAACTGAGAAGTGTCGACTTGCCGCAACCGCTTGGACCTAAAATAACAGTTATCTTTCCGCGAGGGATTAAAACATTGATGCCTTGATAAATTGATCTCTGGGGGAATGCAAAATGAAGGTCCGAAACTTCCACCATAGGATTGGTGAACTGCCCGGTGGGATCCTGAACGGTCATTTTTAGAGTATGTGCGCGAAGCGCTGTTTCATATAAACTGGGGGCGGAATTTTATCAGAACCCCTTATTTATCAGGTTTTTTTTTCAATGTGAAATACCGTGTAGATTAAGGTTTTCTATGACAAAATATCCACTGAATGCTTGAACTTTTAATGTAAAATTGGCCCGAAGAGTAATGGACTGAGTTGTGTTTTGATATGAAATATATATCCAATTTGTTTACATCGCTAAAGTTAACTTCGCTGACGGCCGCGGCATGCTGCGCCCTGTTTACGGTCTGTGCATGGAGCTACGGTCCATTTAAGACACCGGCAACTGCCTATATTAAAAGCGGCGATCGCGTGGTACTAAACCAGGAGATTTCGGCCCGGACGGGCTCTAAGATCTATATTCAGTTCGGTCAAACCATGCCCAGTGCCGAAGTCGAGCAGGCGAAGCCCTACTGCTATTTCCACCTCTATCGAAATCCGTCGGTCATCGATACCGAGGCTTCGTTGATAGCCGGAGAATTTGAAATTGTGAAAACGATTAATTTTTATGATTTCGGTAGTTTGCATGGAGCACCTTTACAGCTTGCGTCGAAGGCACTGCGGCCTGCTCTCAGGGGGTGGATAACCCAGGACGCCAGTGAAAGAATAATCATTACGCGACTCAAACTGAAGTCAGCGGACCAACCTGAAGTGATCGAGTTGAGTTGCGGTATTTGGGCAGTGCTCAACGAGCGCAATCATCTAAGCATCGATGAGATTCATAGTGCTCTAGGAGACGTAGTTACACTCGAACTCGGACTCGAACTGGAATAATTCTAAGCGCCGCGATTTGCCAGACCGAGCAATCCGGATGAATATCCGCTAGATCAGGTTATTGAATGAGTTATATAAGTCGAATGATCTTATGAGGCAAATGATCAGCCGACCAAACGAAGTGAAAGTTAATCTTTTGAGTGACTAAGCTCAGCGTACGCAGAGTGATTGTGAATTGACTCAAAGTTTTCAACGACGACTCGGTACGAGGCTATGCGGTCGTCTTCGTTCAGACACCCAGCTACATCTCTGATCATATCTTCTACGAATTTAGGATTGTCGTAGGCTTGTTCGGTGACATATTTTTCATCCACTCTTTTAAGCATGCCGTAGAGCTGCGCGCTCGCTTCGCCCTCTACAATGTCGATGATCTCCTCGACTTGAACAGTTTGATCAAGCGCAACCTCCACGGTAACGTGAGACCGCTGATTGTGCGCACCATATTCAGATATCTTCTTTGAACACGGGCATAAACTGGTTACCGGCACCACTACACGCAAAACAGTATCCACCGCATCCTGTTCAATCTTACCGATCAGCGTGATCTGATAGTCCACCAAACTCATAACTCCACTGACCGGGGCGGACTTATTTACAAACCAGGGAAACTCCATTTCGATGATCCCTTTGTCAGCTTCCAGCCGGTCACGCATATTGATAAGGATGGATCTAAAAGTGTCAACACTGATCGCACTGCTTTGACTGTTCAATATGTCAATGAAACGCGACATGTGAGTGCCCTTGAGCGAAGGCGAAAGCGCTACAGACATATCAAACTTCGCAACGGTATGCTGAACACCACTTCGATCTGAGAATGCCACCGGATGCTTCAGGGACCTGATACCGACACGATCGATCGCAATGTCGCGCGTATCGACACTGCCCTGAACGTCTTCAATTCCTACGGTTTCAATTATTGCTGGTTTGGTAGACATCTAGATTGTTCTCAATTCTTTACTATCTTTATCGACCGGGTGGCTGCAGGAGCAATATACCGATCTTCAATTTTTTGTTTAATTCCAGCAGCATCCAAACCACACTCCGCAAGCTGCTGTTGCTGGCTGCCATGATCAAGATGCTTGTCTGGAACACCAAGATTAAGAATATTGACTCTCTTATTATGATGCAGTAGCACTTCATTCACCGCCGACCCAGCACCTCCCGCAACTACATTCTCTTCGACCGTGACAATTAATTTATATGCGTCCGCGACCTCCAATATCAACTTTTCGTCCAGTGGTTTGACGAAACGCATGTTCACAACCGAAGCATCAAGAGCCTCTCCCACCTCCATTGAGGGCGCGACCATTGTGCCAAATGCAAGTATGGCGATGGATTTGCCGATTCGTCTCTGTTCGGCTATTCCGATTGGCAATTCGTTCATCTGGATAGATTCATTGGCACCCGGGCCACCGCCTCTTGGATAGCGCACGGATGCAAGCCCGTTATATTTGTATCCGGTGTAAAGCATATCCCGGCACTCGGCCTCATCCGCGGGCGCCATGATTATCGCGTTGGGTACGCATCGTAAATAGGAAAAGTCATAGGTGCCTGCGTGCGTAGCACCATCGGCGCCTACCAGTCCCGCTCGATCTATAGCCAGTAGAACATCCAGATCCTGAATCGACACATCGTGAATCAACTGATCATACGCACGCTGTAAAAACGTGGAATATATCGCAACCACTGGTTTCAACTTCTCGCAGGCCAAACCGGCGGCGAAAGTTAACGCATGTTGCTCCGCTATGCCGACGTCGAAGTATCTATCTGGATACAATTTCGAAAACTCCACCAGTCCGGAACCTTCACGCATCGCCGGAGTTATTCCTACCAGTCGATCATCCTTGGCAGCCATGTCGCACAACCAATCACTGAATACATTGGTATAGGTCCTGCTCTTGGTTTTCTTTGTCTCGAGTTTTCCTGTGTCCGGATTAAACGGGGAGACGCCATGAAACACGCAGGGATCACCTTCCGCAGGTTCGAATCCCTTTCCTTTCTGGGTCATGACGTGGAGAAAGCGAGGACCCTTGAGGTCGTGCATATTTTTAAGCGTCTTGATCAACGTCGGCAGATCATGCCCGTCAACGGGACCTATGTAATAAAAACCCAGTTCTTCAAATAGGGTACTTGGCATCACCATCCCCTTCATATGCTCTTCCCAACGTCTTGCATAGTTGGAAAGCTGGGGTGGCAATGTACCGAGGACCGTCTTGCTGCCCTCCCTTACCGAGGTATAAGCATGTCCAGAAAGAATCCGCGCCAGGTAATTTGATATCGCCCCCACATTCTGTGAGATTGACATCTCATTGTCGTTCAAAATCACCAACAAATTAGCGTCCAGGTCACCAGCATTATTAAGGGCCTCGAAGGCCATACCGCCGGTTAGCGCACCATCACCAATGATTGCTACGACCTCATTATCAATTTTACGCAGCCCGCTGGCCACCGCCATGCCAAGTGCCGCGCTGATCGAAGTACTGGCATGGCCAGCTCCAAAAGTGTCGTATTCACTTTCACTGCGCTTCAAAAATCCCGACAAGCCACCAGCCTGTCGGATTGTGGAAAAACGCCCACGTCGATCAGTCAGTATTTTATGCGGATAGGCCTGGTGCCCGATATCCCAGACTAGCTTGTCTCGTGGAGTATCCAACACGTAGTGCAAAGCGATTGTCAACTCAATAGTACCCAGCCCCGGAGCAAGATGGCCGCCAGTTTTTGAGGTGACTTCGATCAGGTACTGTCGCAGCTCCTCAGCTAGCTGAGGCAACTGTTCCTGCTGCAGCAATTTAAGCTGCCGAGGATTATCTATCGAATAGAGTAAGGGAAATTTTTCTTCTGACATTAGTAGCGCCTGTTGACGACAAAATCCGCCAGCTGTCGGAACATACCCGAATTATCCCCCAATATGCTTGCGGATTCGAGCGTCTGTTGATATAGATTGTCGAGCTCCCGCTTAGCCTGCTCCATGCCTAATATTGAGACAAACGTAGCTTTCTGCATTTTTTCATCGGCGCCGCTTGCTTTCCCAAGTGTTTCACTATCTGCCGTCACGTCCAGTATGTCATCCACGATCTGGAATGACAGGCCCAGAGCGGACCCATAGCGCTCCAGTTCCTCAAGCTGCTGACTGGAGACCGAAACAGCCGTTAGACCGCCGAGCTGACAGCTCGCCTGGATCAATGCAGCAGTTTTCATGCGATGTATTGTGTAGAGCTGCTCGTAGTCCACCAGCTGATTTGTTGCCTGCATATCGAGCGACTGCCCGCCGGCCATACCCGCAGCACCGGTGGCCTTCGCCAATTCATTGATCATCTTGATTCGCTGCTCGGCAGGTACTTTCAATGCCGGATCCGCTGATAGCAATTCAAATGCGAGCGTATGCGCTGCGTCTCCTGCCAAAACCGCGGTCGCCTCATCAAATGCTTTATGACAAGTCGGCTGACCCCGCCTTAGATCATCGTCATCCATTGCCGGTAGATCATCGTGTACCAGTGAAAACGCGTGGATCAGTTCAACCGCAGTTGCAGGCACATCAAGCTGTGACAGGTCCGCGCCGCACAGCTCACCCGAGACGTATACCAACATTGCCCGCAGTCGTTTGCCAGGGCCAAGACAGGCGTATCTCAAAGCCTGGTGCAGTCGACGGGGACAGTCATCCGCCGATGGCAATCGCGATTCGAGCGCAGTTTCAGTGCGCTCGCGATAGCGTTTCCAGATCGCTTCAAATGGACTCAATGTCAGGGAGCAGTCAGATTCAGTAACTACGAGTGATGGACTATTGAAAAAGATCAGTCGTTGAGTTCGGAGTCTTCTTCGCCATACTCCTCATCAATTTCCAGTTCGCCATCGATATCTTCATCCATGTCTTCATCCATGGACTGTAGTTGAAAACCTCCATGTTTCTTAACCAGCTTATCCACCCGCTGCTGTGCCGTATCCAGGCTTTTTTGGCATTGTTGTGAGAGTTCCATGCCGCGCTCGAAATCCTTCATTGTCTGATCCAGGGACTGCTCTCCCTTTTCCATTCTCTGGACAATTTTATCTAGTTCCCCAAGTAATTTTTCAAAGTCCGGGGTCTTGGATTGTCGCGTGGTTGCCATATTAAGAAATGAAAATATGTCGTGTCTTTAACGGATTAATTTGATGTGCGAAGTTTAACAGATTCCCAGGCGTTGCTTGGCCTCCACAATGCGGTATCATCGCGCTACCTTTCAATCCCTGTCGCCGATGAGCAGCCACTACGACGCCTCTTCTATCGAAGTCCTGACTGGACTCGAACCGGTCCGGAAAAGACCGGGTATGTATACAGATACCGACCGACCAAACCATCTCGCACATGAGGTCATTGACAATAGCGTCGACGAAGCCATTGCAGGCTATGCTCGCTCGATTCAGGTTACGCTGCATAAGGACGGCTCTTTAACTGTCAAAGATGACGGACGAGGAATGCCTGTAGATAAGCATAAGGAGCATGGAGTTACTGGAGTAGAGCTGATCCTGACTAAATTGCATGCAGGCGGTAAATTCTCGGATGCAAATTACAGCTATTCCGGCGGCCTACACGGCGTCGGGGTTTCTGTGGTTAATGCTTTGTCGGACCGGTTTGAGGTGTGGGTCCGGCGCAATGCCAAGGAGCATTATATGGTATTTGCCAATGGTGATAAGTTGAAAGAACTAAAGGTGATCGGCAAAACTGGTCAACGTAACACTGGCACTACCATCCGTTTTCATCCCGATCCCGCATACTTCGATTCCCCTAAATTCCATGTGCAACGTCTGAAGCGCACATTGCGAGCCAAGGCGGTGCTGTGCTCTGGCCTCGAAGTGAGTTTCACCGACGAAGATAACAAGGCCAATAATGAAAAGTGGCAATATCAGGATGGATTGAAGGAATACCTGATCGACACCCTCAACGGGGCCGAGCTGGTGCCAGTCGAACCTTTCGTATGCCAACATAGCGGAAAAGACGGCGAAATAGAATGGGCTGCGGCCTGGGTGGCGGACGGCGGTGAGTGCATCACGGAAAGCTATGTCAATCTAATTCCGACGATTCAAGGTGGTACTCACGTCAGTGGACTGCGTAGCGGATTTACCGAAGCCATCAGGGAGTTTTGCGAATTCCGTGATCTGTTACCGCGGGGCATCAAGTTGACCCCTGAAGATGTCTGGAACAATTGCACCTACATCCTTTCGGTTCGAGTTAAGGAACCCCAGTTCAGCGGACAAACCAAAGACCGACTTTCTTCCAGGGAAACATCTGTATTTGTACAGGGGTCGGCCAAGGATGATTTCAGTCTGTGGCTGAATCAAAACATAAAGGATGCTGAATCAATTGCCCAAATGGCTATCGACAGTGCCCAACGTAGGCTGCGCGCAGGTAAACGAGTACAGCGTAAGAAAATCACTAGCGGACCGGCGCTGCCCGGGAAGCTTGCAGACTGCACCAGCGATGACCTAGAAATGACAGAGTTATTTTTAGTGGAAGGTGACTCCGCCGGAGGATCAGCCAAACAAGCCCGCGAACGAGTGTTCCAGGCAATCATGCCACTACGAGGGAAAATTCTGAACACCTGGGAAGTGGATTCGGCCGAAGTGCTGGCTTCCCAAGAAGTTCACGATATTGCTATCGCGCTAGGCGTCGATCCAGGCTCCGAAGACTTGAGTGGATTACGCTACGGACGCGTTTGTATTCTGGCCGATGCTGATTCCGATGGTTTGCATATTGCTACTCTTCTTTGCGCATTGTTCCTTCGCCATTTCCCAACTTTAGTTGAAACTGGGCGAGTATGCGTGGCGATGCCCCCGCTCTATCGAATAGATGTGGCCAAGAAAGTCTATTATGCACTGGACGAGAATGAGAAAGATCGAATTCTTCAGCAAATAGAAAATGACAAAATTCGCGGCAAAGTTAATGTTCAACGATTTAAAGGCCTGGGAGAAATGAATCCGCTGCAGTTAAGGGAAACCACCATGAAGCCGGCCACACGCAGTCTGGTGCAACTGCAGATAAAAAAGGGCGATAAACCCTTTGAAGTTATGGATATGCTGCTTGCGAAAAAGCGCTCAGCAGACCGCAAAAGCTGGCTTACGGAAAACGGAGATCGCGCGGAAGTCGCCTGATTACATACGGGTCAGCCCTGGTTCAAGCCGGCAAATACGCTGTATTAGCTGGACTTATACTGTGACTGGTAGCTAAAATTACTTCGTGTCGTGCGTACTTCTGGTTGTTGTAAAACCATTTCCTGGCCTCTAACCAGCGAGCGATAAAGTAAATCAAACAGGAGACATACGGACACCTATAAACAGCAGCGCGAGGCGCAAGTCTTAAGCGCGCATAACAAGCTTACCTGGGATGATGTTCGGATCCCCGTTTTTTGGCCGGTTTTCGGGTACGCGACCAAAACCTGGAGGCAAAGTGAGATGACAGAGCGCCATAGTGGAACCGTAAAATGGTTCGATAACCGTAAAGGATACGGTTTTATACAGCGCGACAATGGGGGTGATGACGTATTCGTGCACTTTCGTGAAATTCGTGGGGAAGGATTCAAAACCCTGCTTGAAGGCCAACGTGTAGAGTTTGGTCTGATTGAACGAGACAGAGGATTCGCCGCAGAAGACGTTGTACCTATTGAATAAACGGGTAGCGGTTGGCACAACTAGCCATTGTTTCCTGGTCAGGAATTTTTCCGGTCCGGAAATTGATCGACTAAATAACCTAAGAAAGCAGTCTGCGCGCCGCTTGTCAGGCAGGTCTATCCAAGGGTCGAGAACACTTTGGCTGCGGCATCGATTGTCGCAGCAATATCTTCCTGATCATGCGCGGCTGAAGTGAATCCGGCTTCAAATGCCGACGGGGCCAAATAGATCCCTTGCTCCAACATTCCGTGGAAGAACTGGTTAAATTTTTTACCATCGCAGGCGCTGACATCGTCGAAGCTGCAGACCTCTGGATTATCGGTAAAGAACAGGCCAAACATAGGACCGACTTGGTTGGCTGCCATAGGCACACCATTTTCCCTGGCCGCTCGCAGTATTCCCTGCACTAGACTATCGGTGTTTTGTTCAAGTCGATCATAAAACCCTTCCGCCTCAGTGCCTCTAAGCGTAGCCAGACCCGCTGCCATCGCCACCGGATTACCCGATAGTGTGCCAGCCTGATACACGCCGCCTTCCGGAGCAAGGTGACTCATAATTTCTGCACGAGCGCCAAATGCTCCCACCGGCATTCCGCCTCCGATGATCTTGCCGAGTGCAGTAATATCTCCAACAACTCCGAAACGCCCCTGCGCACCCTGATAACCGACACGGAAACCCGTCATTACCTCATCCATTATCAGCAGACTACAATGGCTATCGCAAATTTCGCGCAGCCCTTGCAGAAAACCTTCCTGTGGAGGAACACAGTTCATATTTCCAGCTACTGGTTCCAGGATAATGGCTGCTATCTGATCACCCACCTGCTCAAATATTTCAGTGACAGAACCCAGATCGTTGTAGTGCGCCGTGAGCGTATCCTTGACGGTATCCGCAGGCACACCTGGAGAAGTCGGCACTCCAAAGGTCAGCGCTCCAGACCCCGCCTTTACCAACAAACTGTCTGCGTGACCGTGGTAACAACCCTCGAACTTGACAATCTTGTCTCGCCCGGTAAACCCTCGAGCAAGCCTGATCGCGCTCATAGTAGCCTCAGTTCCAGAGTTCACCATTCTGACTTTTTCGATCCATGGGAGTCGCTGACACAACAGCTCAGCCATCTCGGTCTCGATTACTGTTGGCGCACCAAAACTCAGTCCGTCGCTGGCTTTGTCTCGAACTGCAGCAACCACATCCGGATGAGCATGTCCGAGAATCATCGGACCCCATGATCCCACATAGTCGATGTATTCGCGGCCATTCTCACCATAGACTTTGCTTCCTTCAGCGCGCCTGATAAATACCGGATCGCCGCCTACCGATCTGAATGCCCTTACCGGAGAATTGACCCCACCCGGAATGACCCGATTCGCCTGTTGAAAAAGTTCTTTGTCACTCATATTCAATCACTCTGTTGTGCGAACTACCGGAAACTTAATAGCTAGCCGTGCGCGAATTTTGAAAAGTCGAATTGTATTGGTCAAGCTCGTCGACACTGAGCAGAAACAGTACCATCTCGTCATGTTCTGTACCAAGCCAGGTAAAGGTCACATCGGGCCATGCCAGTTCCACAGCGCCAGACGCGGAGCCAGCTTCCACCACCACACAGCCTTTATCAGTTAAGAATTCTCGGGCCTCGGCCAAAAAAGGCCTGATGAAGTCCAGGCCATCGACACCTGCGCGCAGCCCGATCTCTGGTTCGGCGACATACTCTGCGGGTAGTTTAGCCATCCTCTGGTTCGAAACATAGGGCGGATTACACAGGATGAGATCAAACTTCTGATTAAGACCTGCGAATCGGTTGCCACAGTGTGTACTAACCCGATTACCAAGATCGTATCGATCAATATTGATACTCGCCACTTCAAGTGCCTCGGGTGAAATATCGCTCAACACTACTTTAGCGTCCTCAAATGCGAGAGCGGTGGCAATTCCAATGCATCCGCACCCGCAGCAAAGATCGAGCACTGAATGCACGCGTTGGGGATCAATCCAGGGCACAAACTGATCGGGTATCCACTCAGCCAGAAACGACCTTGGCACTAATACCCGCTCATCAACATAAAAACTGAGCCCTGCAAACCAGGCTTGCTGCAGAATGTAAGCCATGGGTTTTTTACCATGTAGTCGTTTTGATAGACACAACTCAACAGTTCTCCGTTCTGCGGGTTTTAACCTGCGCTCCCACTGCACGTCCTCAACAGCTGCTGCCTGACAGGCGTGGAGCACCAGCCACACCGCCTCCGCTTCAGCGGATTCGGCACCATGACCAAAGCTAAGGTCAGAATCAGTCAATACTGCGGTAACCTGATCAACAACAACTTCCAGACTGGTGTCTGTATGGAGTTCCAGAACGGAACTTGGTTTATTAACTTTAGAATTCACTTAACAATCCGTATCATGTAAGGGTGTCTTAGTCGCAGGTAATAGCGGGCACTATCGTTTTTTCCCGCTTTGCGTAGCCAGCCTCTCAGTTCGATACTCTTGCCTTCGAGTGAATCAGGATCCTCACTCCAATAACTTTTCCAGTCGGTGTGACGTATAGTTACTACTAGATCGCTGCCAAATGCCAGGCGTACATTCTTTCTTGAACGTCCAACCGAAAGTACTCTGCCACGGTACAGCCCGAAGCCACTTTCAAGTGTCTGTCCTAGATCAAGATCTACGGGTTGAAACTGATTCACATTCCAAACACCAAGCCGATTTGCCCTGGCAGTTCTCTCGGCATCCAGATACTGCTCTAGACGATCAATGTCTGGCGGAAACGCAACCACAAATGCATATCCCCGTGCTACCAGAACCTTTTGCAAATCAGTTCCATCGGCAGATTCAAGATAGCCCAGAGTGCGCCCATAAGAATCGGCGTCCTGCTTTCCTTTGACTAAAACAATCGGCTCATCCTGAACTAATTCACGCAATGCTAATAATGCTTCCAATGCATAGGGCTGTGCCGGCCTGTGCGCATATTCTTTCTCGGGAGCATTGATTCCGATCAACCTGACTCTTTCACCGCCCTGCAAAATCACCGTATCTCCATCTAAAACAAAACTCACTTCGACGGTTTGCGACTGATCAGCGGAGGCTCCCTGTAAAAATAGGGTGAGCGTGAAAAGCAAAAAGGCACCAACTAGTGGCGCCTTTCTATTACTGCTATTGGAAAACAACTGATTGATCAGCTAGCGCTCAAACCTGATTCAGTGGCAGGCGCTCTGTTTGCCTGGAAACGATTACTTGCGGTTATACCGAGCCTGGAACTTACCTACACGTCCCGCGGTATCGACTACTTTCTGCTTGCCCGTGTAGAACGGATGGCAGGCTGAACAGATTTCCACCTGCAGATCCTTGCTCAGGGTGGACCGGGTTTTGAAACTGTTTCCGCATGCACAGGTTACATTAATGTCCTGGTATTCCGGATGGAGGCCTGGTTTCATGTTTGACTCCTGGAATGGCAGCTTTCGCTGCGGTTAATCGGAAGCTCCGAACGGGGGCGCGATAGTAGTCAAAAAATATCGCTAAATCAAGGGCCAACCTAGAAGCTACTCCCTCAAAGAAACAGCTGTGAGAGCAATACTTTCCAATGCTTCCCCGGTTTCGGATTTACTGCGCCTTAGCGGTTCATCGACTTGATAAACTCAGCGTTGTTCTTGGTCGCTTTGAGTTTATCAATTAAGAATTCGACTGCCTGCAAATCATCCATAGGATGCAGCAGTTTCCTCAGCAACCAGATTTTCTGGAGTTCGACGGGATCGGTCAGCAATTCTTCTCGTCGGGTTCCAGAGCGATTGATATTCATCGCCGGATACACCCGCTTTTCGGCAATTCTTCTGTCGAGATGGATTTCCATATTACCGGTGCCTTTGAATTCCTCATAGATCACGTCATCCATTTTTGAACCGGTGTCAATCAGGGCAGTCGCGAGAATCGTCAGGCTACCTCCCTCCTCAATATTTCTAGCGGCGCCAAAGAATCGCTTAGGTCGTTGCAAAGCATTAGCATCAACACCACCTGTCAGTACTTTTCCGGAGGCGGGCGCCACGGTATTATAGGCACGTGCAAGACGGGTAATCGAGTCAAGTAGAATAACCACGTCCTTCTTATGTTCAACCAGTCGCTTAGCTTTCTCAATCACCATTTCGGCGACCTGAACATGACGCGAGGCCGGTTCATCAAAGGTAGAAGAAACCACCTCTCCTCGCACCGTTCGCTGCATCTCAGTGACTTCTTCTGGTCGTTCGTCAATCAACAAAACCATTAAAATAACGTCTGGATTGAGTCCCGTGATAGACTGAGCGATCTGCTGCAGCATCACCGTCTTGCCGGTTTTAGGCGCGGAAACGATGAGTCCACGCTGTCCCTTGCCTATCGGTGCAATCAGATCAATGACTCTGCCAGTGAGTGCCTCGGTAGAGCCGTTTTCCCGCTCCAGCATGAGTCGCTCATCTGGATGCAGCGGCGTCAGGTTTTCGAACAGAATTTTACGCTTTGCTTCTTCCGGACTCTGATAGTTGATCTGCTCAACTTTTAACAGGGCAAAGTAGCGCTCAGAATCTTTAGGCGGGCGAATCTGACCGGCAACGGTATCCCCTGTTCGAAGACCAAATCGTCGAATCTGACTCGGCGACATGTATATGTCGTCTGGGCCTGCAAGGTAGGAAGAGGCAGCAGATCGAAGAAAACCAAAACCGTCCTGGAGAATCTCCACTACGCCCTCACCCAATATCTTTTGTCCTTTCCTCGCTTGGGCTTTCAGGATCGCAAAAATTTGGTCCTGCTTTCTCAATCTAGTGATGTTATCTAGATTAAGTTCTCTGGCAAGATCGGCCAGCTCTACCGGTTTCTTCTCTTTAAGCTCGGTCAGGCTGATTGGAGGAAGATCTGGATTCTCAGGCGGCATTGGCTGCTGCTGCCGAGATCGTGGAGATTTAGACTTAGTTTCTGGACTTATTGTCATTAGAAAGAAAAAAGCAGGTTTAAATAGGACGCGCGGAACCTTGCGCCGATCGGAAAAATCTAGGGAATCTTATTATAGCAAGTAGCCCGAATGACCACTTGGAGAAAGCGTTTTATCTATAATAAGCCGGTTCGATCCAGATGTCCAGCACCTCAAAGCCCCTCGTTTACATGGTTTTGTCGATGAAAAAGTGATCTATCAGGACCGGCCTGCGGGGAAAAAGCATTGGTTCGCCAGATCGAACGGCATCTATTGCCATTTTACGGCGGTATCTAAATCATTCTGTTATAATTTTATCGTTATGGCCTGCGCCATTAGACTATAAAACTATATTTATCCGTCAGCGGCCTCGACGTTACTTTCGATGAAGTCTGCCAGTTGTGATTTGGATACTGCGCCAACCTTGGTTGCTTCCACGTTGCCGTTCTTAAACAGCATCAGAGTTGGGATACCTCGAATACCGTATTTTGGTGGCGTCTCTGGATTGTCATCAATATTTAGCTTCGCAATCTTAACCTTTTCGCCGTATTCTTCTGCCAGTTCGTCTAAAATCGGCGCAATCATTTTGCACGGACCGCACCATTCGGCCCAATAGTCGATCAAAACAGGACCTTCGGCATTCAGAACTTCGTCAGCGAAGGTATCATCACTGACATGAACTATTTTATTTGACATTGAACTCTATGTGGTTGTGAGTAATTTGCAGCTAATATGCAGTCCCGTGCCAATTGAATCAAGTATTTTAAGTAAATAAAATCGTTTTGCATCAAACTTTGCAGGCGGAACGGAAAAACTAAATGACAGAAAAACATCTTACAGATCAAAAATTTACGGATTTACCGCTGGTTGAAAGCTTACAACTTGGTTTAAAGGACGCGGGCTTTGAATTCTGCACACCAATACAAGCGCAATCCCTGCCACCTGCTCTGGAAGAACACGATATCGCCGGGCAGGCGCAGACAGGAACAGGCAAAACCATTGCGTTTTTGCTTGCCTGCTGCAACCTTTTACTCACAAAGAATCCCCTGGAAGGCTATCAACCCGGAGAACCCCGGGCACTCATGTTGGCACCCACCAGGGAGCTAGCGATACAGATATATAAAGACGCCTTGCTGCTTAACAAATACACCGGATTATCTATTGGTCTAGTCTACGGTGGCACAGGATATGAGCAGCAAAAAGAAATGCTCGCCGGAAAAAATGACATCCTCATTGGCACACCTGGCCGATTGATTGATTTCTTTAAGCAGGGACTATTCTCCTTAAAGCATGCCCAGGTAGCTGTACTAGACGAAGCAGATCGTATGTTTGATCTTGGCTTTATCAAAGACATTCGTTATCTGCTGCGAAAAATGCCGCCAGCCGAACAGCGCCTCAACTTATTATATTCCGCCACCCTATCGTTTCGGGTCATGGAGCTCGCATACGAGCACATGAATGATCCAATGGAAATCAAGATCGACACCGATGAAGTGGTTGCCGCTAAAATTGTTGAATATAGTTATTATCCAGCGGACGAAGAAAAACTTCCTTTATTGGTAAACCTTGTCAAACAGGTGGACCAGGAACGAGTACTGGTGTTCGTAAACACTCGTTTCGCGGCAGAAGACGTATCGCGCACACTGGATGCAAATGGATTTAGTACCGCAATGTTGTCTGGAGACGTTCCTCAAAACAAACGCGAGCGTCTTTTAGAACAATTCAAATCCGGTGAACGTAAAATTCTGGTGGCGACAGACGTAGCCGCCCGCGGTCTGCATATTCCTTCAGTGAGTCATGTTTACAATTTTGATCTGCCTCAGGATGCCGAAGACTATGTGCATCGGATTGGTCGCACTGCGCGTGCTGGGGCCAGTGGAGAAGCGGTGAGTTTTATATGCGAAAAATATGCATACTCTATTCTGGATATCGAGGAATACATCGGTCATCCACTGCCACGAAAGGACATTGACCAGAGCCTGCTCGAATCAATCGAGCCCACGCCTAAACGCCCACGTAAAGACAGATCCGGCAAACGCAGAGATGATAGACAGCATGCGAGCCGCAGGACACGCGGTGCCGATCAAGTTTCTGAAAAATCACCTCGAACTCGAGGCAAACCTGCCGAAGTACAGGTAATTCCAGTAACGCCAAATGAAGGACCAGTATCACAGGAGATGGCAACGCCATCAGTTGTGCAACCGATATCACAGGAAGCGCCGGTTCAATCGTCTGAAAATCCGATACCGTCTGAGATAAGTGTCCCGTCGATTGAGAGGCCTTTATCGCCAGAGATATCTACCCAACCAACTAGAAAATCGTTACCACCAGCCTTGACTGGCCGCGGGGCAATGGCGTTTTCAAGCCCGGCGATTACTCCCGCTAATCCCGACCAACCCCCGCGTTTCAGTCGACGATTTGGCGAGATTCCTGCAATTGGGTAAGCGTTGCGGGCATTGTGGGATATTGTTGTTTGCGTCAGCTGGATCTTCAATCAGGCTAGCCACTAGCCACTAAAAGGCAATTACCTGCCTTAAGAGAATAGGATCATATTAGGTTTAATTCCACTGAGCTGTGGCAAATCGGGCAGGGAAGCTCGCACTAGACTAAAAAGAATACTGCGGCCGGTGTTACAGATTTAAACCAATCCGAGAAGAGACCGGTTAGAACCGTTTGCTAGCGGCGAAATTAACTTCGTTGGAATCGCTCATCTGGCCCACACCCTCTACATCTTTACCGACGAACTCGATTCCAATTCGAGTGCTTGGCCAGGGATTCCAGGTATAACCGAGATGGATGGTGTCAAGCGTATCGATACCGTGAGAGGTGTTTAGGCTACTTGACTTAAATCGGTTGAGAGAGAAATGCAGATTTGAAGTTTCTCCCAAGCGATAACTGAGGCTTGGATTAAGATTGAAGGATCCTTCAGCACTAGTAGGCTGCAGGGCAGAAGCTGCAGTGTTTCGATCACCAAGCTGACCAAGAATAAAGCTGTCAATGCTGTTACCCAGGGTCACTTTCAGGGCAGCGAATAGATCACCAAATCGCCAACCGCCTGCCAGGTTAAGACCCCAACCGAGCGTATCGTTATCTTCAACCTGCACAGAATCATTCAGCTCAAGGTTTCTGCCCATGGCAGAAAAGCTATATTCACCATTAGTACGTCCATCTCTGCCCTTCCACGACAGTACCAGACTGGGAGAACTGCTGTACCCAGGTTGTGAAATCAAGGTTTCACCCTCTAACTCTAATTCGTTCTCAACGGCAATACTAAAACCGTTCCGGGTCTCCCAGCTGATTTGTTCGGTGGTGAGGTTTGCCCGGCTAAGCCTCGACCGATCAAGACTGGTATACGCTGAACCGACGATACCCCGCGAGGTCTGGTCCGAGAGCAGAAAATCCTGAAAATTAGACCAGTCGTTTCCAACGGTCAGAACGCCACTTTGTGTTTCCAGTGCAGTAGAAAAACGCCGCACCTCAACTTGTTGTTCGTCTTCAAAACCAAGACCCTGACCCAGGTAACCAAGACTATCCGCCGATGACTCTATGGCAAGCTTCGAGTCAGAGGAGTCAATTTCAAGCATAGATTGCAGACCGATTCTTCCACCAGAGGTCGGATTCACCACGGAATTACTCTCAATTCGGTAGCTGGAGGAGAATAGTCGATCGTTCATCACACCGCTGAAACCGAAATCGTCGATGGTCAGTGGCTGACCTTCGGAGCCTGCACCATAGGCCATTGAAGAACTTAATAAAACTGCGGTCGCGGTGACTGCAGCAATCGATGGCGCCCGCAATGATCGGGAGAAAGCCCTGAACGAGCAATTCCCTCGCCCACTGCCTTGGCGGCGACGATACACTATCTTACTGATTTTGAACAGATTATTCACAACAAACTCATATTAACCTGCTGGCCTCCTCACACCCCTATTATATTCCCCGCAGCTATTCCGTGTCCAGAAAATTTGACCTTAATTAACTGAAAATACAGGTAATTTTTCACAAAATTAACGCTGAGCACCATACCTGTTCTCAACCGCTGCTTGGCAGCAGAGCCAATCGATTAATCATCTGCAATCCGTTTTCGCCAGCAATCATAACCAATTCGTCCATAACATCCTGATAAATCTCGGGATTGGCCGTTCGACCCGCGAAGGATATTTTCCCTGCACCAATCTCGATCTCCAGATTGTCAACTTTCTTCCCAAGTATAAATGACCGTGCAGCAGCGACTATCCATTCTGGCTCCCCTGTTTCGGGCTCAATAGTTATTCTCATATTCTCCGAATTGACTACTTTCGACCCAAGTAATTCTGTTAGCAGGTCAGCATGGGCCTGATCCGGCAACTCCCCGCTGAATTCAAATAACGCCTCTTGACTGGTGCTAATACGCAAATGAGGCAAGCGCAGTACCGTGACTTTTAATGCCGGTTTCACTACTCTGACTCCGGCAACAGACGACACCAGACTGACAACTCGGTCTGCGGCCTCGCGACTCGAGACATGTCCATTTAGAAGAATGTCCCGGCCCCTGGCCTCAACGCCAACGCGTCGGTATCCGGCCTCGTCAACCCGCCCTGACACCCGCTGGTGAAGCCCTCGCTCGATTTTTAATGCTTCAAAGATCAGGGCCATGAAGCAGATAACCACTAATCCAAGCAATCCGAACCACAAGAGGTTAGTGACGCTTTGATTGCGAGACAATGGCTTGTTCAACGCTGACATCCTGGGCAATAGTAAGACGCCCGCTGACCGATAACGGTCTTGCGAATATCCCCACCACATCGATCACAGGGCAGGCCTTCGCGCCCATACACTAACAACCGCTGCTCGAAGTAGCCTGGGCGGCCATCTGCGCGCACGAAATCCCGAAGCGTAGTACCGCCCTGCCGTATTGCGTTCGCTAGTATCTTACGAATGGATTGTGACAGCCGTTCATATCTCGCTAGCGAGATGCGATAGCAGCTTCGGCGAGGGTGGATCCCGGCATCAAATAAAGATTCAGAAGCGTAAATATTGCCGACCCCAACTACCACTTCTCCGTTCATAATCAGATTCTTGACCGCTACACGCCGGCTCCGAGAGGCCTCGTGAAGAACCTTGCCGTTGAAAGAAGAGTCCAGGGGTTCAACACCCAGATTCTCAAGACGCGGATGCTTCCTAACATCACCGGGATACCACAGCAGGCATCCGAAGCGACGCGGATCACGATACCTGACCACCTGCCCTGCACTGGTTTCCAAATCAAAATGATCATGTACCTGAGGCGGCACTGCTTCCGGCAATACTCTCATGGAACCAGACATCCCAAGGTGGATTAACAACCCACCATGCTCAAGTCCGAGCAAGATGTATTTACCTCTTCGTTCAAGAAATCTAATTTTCTGGCCAGCTGCTTTTTGCTCAAGACCCCGTGTCACAGGCCAGCGTAGACGACGGTCCCGCACCTTGATTGCTGTTAAAGTTTGACCCGAAAGATATGGCGCAATCCCGTTCAGTGTTGTCTCAACCTCGGGTAGTTCGGGCATGGTTTTTCATTGCAAAGTAGTTACAATCGCGGCCTCAAGGATACATTATTCCATCAACAAATTATGTCTTTCACAGTCACCAACCAGCGCAATGACGGCAGCTTTACCACCAATCCGGATGAAACTATTCTGGACGCCGCTCTGCGTGACAATCGCATCTTTCCTTACGGATGTCGAAGCGGGGTGTGCGGTGCATGTAAATGCACGCTAGTGAGTGGCACAGTGGATTACGGTGAGCACGAGGAGTTCGCTCTAAGCGACGAGGAAAAGCAGGCCGGAAAAATGCTGATTTGCCAGGCTATCCCGCTCGAAGACGTGGTAATCGACGTCGATGAGGTCATGTCGGGACAGAACATTCAGATCAAGATTCTGCCCTGCCGGGTGGGCAAACTGGAAAGACTGGCCGAGGATGTAATACGGCTCTATCTGGCTTTACCAAAGTCCCAGGAATTCAACTATATCGCCGGTCAGTATATCGACATCCTGATGAAAGATGGCCAGCGGCGCAGTTTCTCAATCGCTAATCAGCCTGCGGATTCCAAAGAACAGGGCCTTGAGATCCATATTCGACATGTTCCTGGAGGGCATTTCACACCCAGGGTATTTGAATCCATGAAGGAACGAGACCTGCTGCGACTGGAGGGACCCTTTGGCACATACTTCATGCAAACCGAGGTCGACCGACCTGTCATCATGATCGCGGGCGGCACTGGATTTTCGCCAGTCAAAGGTCTGATCGAACACGCCATGTCGGATAATCCGGATTACAACATACATCTTTTCTGGGGTGCTCGTGATCAGCAGGATCTGTATCTCGACAATCTTGCCACAGGGTGGGCTGAAACTTATGCAAATTTTAAGTACACGCCTGTCCTCTCTGATTCAAGTTCGGATAGCTGGACCGGCGCCACCGGATGGGTACACGAAGCCGTCACGGACAGCTATCAAGACTTCAGAGATTTTGATGTTTATGCCAGTGGCCCGCCAGTGATGATTGACGCAATCAGGGATAGTTTGTCGTCCAAGGGAATGCAATCCGATCATTTCTTCTTCGACTCATTCGACTACGCGCCACAGGACTGAAAACTTTCGACTGCTGAATTCCTGACAGACGAAAAAGGCGGGATGAGGATTAGTGAAAGCACCTTGTGTCGGCAACTCAAACAAACTAGCCTGGCAGTGAAAGCAAGATCTAACTCGACCCGAGGAGTGGTTAATACTGTCGGTTTGTTCGCTCTGACCGCATCGCTCTATAGTTGTGGAAGCACAGAAGAAGCCATTTTCGATCCGAGACAGGCTAATCAAGATTCGGTTTCCGCTGTTTCCCCTTTACAAACCTCAACCTCTGCACCGCCCAGACTTGAGCAAATCGAATGCTGGTTTGAGGCTGCCAGTGAGTCGCAACATACAAGCTGCTTCACAATGCATGTTCCTGAAAATCACAACAGCCCTGAAAGCCGGTTAATCAATTTTCCGGTGATTAAATTGTCCAGCGCACGGAAGGTATCAAAAAAGACCCCTGTGCTGCACTTGGGTGGAGGCGGACCGGGCAATCCGATGGGTTTCGATGCCGGTACGATTGAAAACTGGCTCTGGGACTGGTACCAGGTAATGTCTGTTGAAGATGGCAGAGACCTTTACCTGATAGACCCGCGCGGCGTCGGCTTAGCGCAACCGGTACTAGTATGCACAGAATACATTCCCGCTTTCCTTGATTCGCTTAGCCGCGACCTGACAATTGAGCAGGAGGTCGCCTGGAACGTCGAGGCTAATCAGCGTTGCATGGATAGATTGGCGCAGGAAGGAATCGAAATCTCCGCCTACAACAGCATCTCGGTGGCGAGAGATGTCGAGCTTTTACGTCAACAGCTGCAGATTAAGAAATGGAATTTATACGGGGTGTCTTATGGCAGCCGCTACGCCCTGACCTTGGCCAGGGAGTATCCGAATACGGTCGAGTCGATGGTATTGGATGCAACGGTGTTTCCAAACATACGCTATATGGATCGATATGCAGAGGACCTCGAGGACGCTTTTGAACGCCTGATTGCCATTTGTGCAGACTCCCCCCCGTGTTTAGATGCACTGGAAAATCCAGAGCAACGATTCTGGTCCCTAGTGGATTCACTCAAAAGCAATCCAGTTCAAATAACTATCGAGCATCCGTTTAACAACCAGAAATTGGACATGGTGCTTAGTGCCGATCGTTTTCTCAGCGTACTTTACGACGCACTCTATGACGCCGAACAATTTAGCGAAATTCCGCAAATTATTGCCGACCTAGAAAACAACGAGCCAGGGGTTTTTGAGGAAAAAGTAAATGACTGGATCGAATTTCAAACCAATCCAGATTTCGGAGACGCCAGCGCCGCCGCACATTTTTGCTATGAAGAATCGCCATTCATTGATTACCGTAAGGCAATTGAATCAGCGGCCAGGCTACGTCCTCAACTTCGCGAGTCTGCGATAGCGCTACTTGAATACAGTCGTGAAAAGTGCACCCGCTTGCCAGTGCCGGCCGCGCCGCCAATAGAAGGCCAACCGGTCGTGACTAATATTCCCACTTTATTCCTGCACGGGGCCCTCGACCCGGTTTTACCGGTGGAATATCTTGAACAACAGCTGGTTCACTTCTCTCAATCGGACTATGAGATTTTTAACGAGATCTCTCACAGCATCGTTGGCGTACACCCCTGCGGCGAAACCATGGCCGGCGCTTTTTATAATTACAAACTGAATTTCCGCAGCTATGTTGACTGCATGGAACGTCAATAGGACATCACCACTTAAGCAATTAAATTCCCGTTACCGGTCCAACGAATAAAATTAGCGATCAGCACTTGCCTTGTATCTGGATTGGAGGGCATGGCACGGAACCATAGGAGCAGAAAACGCAGCAATCGCCTTTTTTAGGTTTCAGCAATTCACCACAGCCTTTGCACTCATAGAACCACTGGCATGCATCAGTCGGCATAATTTCAACCTCGCTGTGATTACACCAGGGGCAGGTAATAATCGACTCTTGAACTACCTTTTCGTTTTCTTCCATAAAGCAAAAACAGTGATCCCAAGAAATACCGCTAACGCTGGAAACAACACCAGGTCAAGAAATCCGGTCAGGGCGGACAGGCCAACTGCACCCAGTAAAACTACCAGCACCGGTGTAAAACAACATAGCGCTGCGACAACCGTCCCGATTACTCCTGTCTTCAGTAAAGTAGAGTTCTGCATAATAGTACGCCCTAAGAGAGAACTATGATGAAGGGGTTCCGCAAAATAGATTCCTGTTAAATCTTCTTTTCATGCGCGGAATTGAAAATCTTCAGCTGATCATACGAAATCCGTAGCGCAATCGATCAATGAAAACTCAATTTTTATCCATTGTAGGGAGGCAAATAGCTTCAAAAAGTAAACATAGTGAGCGGATAATTATTTCTGATTTTGCAATATCAGGCTGCTTTTCGAAAAGCAGCTTTCTTTTTGTTGTTCGGTCTTCGACGCTTGCCGCTCTCGCTTGATTTTGCCTTCTTCGGTCGACCCTGGTTCCTGGGTTTTTTTGGTAGAGCAATTGGTTTCACTTTTTGATCCGGTTCGTAACCTTCAACAGTCACCCTAGGAATTTTCCTTTTTAACAGGCGCTCTATGTCCCCCAGCAAACCGTATTCTTCTCCACTAACCAGAGAAATCGCTTCGCCGGCGTTACCTGCGCGCGCAGTGCGACCTATTCGGTGCACATAGTCTTCCGGCACATTAGGTAGATCGTAGTTGACGACGTGAGGGAGCTGATTGATGTCAAGGCCACGCGCCGCAATGTCCGTCGCAACCAGCACACGTACCTCTCCACGTTTAAATTCAGCCAATGCACGAGTGCGCGCACCTTGAGTTTTGTTGCCGTGGATCGCCGCCGAATTCAGGCCATCTTTGTGTAACTGTTCACTGAGTCGATTCGCGCCGTGTTTAGTGCGGGTGAAAACTAACACCTGGCGCCAGTTGTTTGAACTGATCAGTTGACTAAGAACTTCTCGTTTGTGAGACTTGTTTACCGGATGGACCAGCTGCTCAATTTTATCTGCTGTAGCGTTTCGAGCAGCGACTTCGATGTGTTCAGGATTATTAAGCATCCCCATAGAAAGTTTTTTAATTCCATTGGAGAGTGTCGCGGAGAACAACAGGTTCTGGCGCTCTTTGCCTTTTGGCAAAAGCGCAATTATTCTGCGTATGTCGGGAATGAAACCCATATCCAGCATACGATCTGCTTCATCAAGCACCAGGATTTCAACGTTCGACAGATTCAGTGTCCTTTGGTTAGCGTGATCCAGCAGCCGGCCTGGTGTGGCTACCAGTATGTCGACACCACGTCGTAATTTTTCTATCTGTGGATTGATCTTGACACCGCCGAAGATCACTGCGGACTTCAACGGAAGGTGGCGACCATAAGTCCGCACACTGTCTCCCACTTGCGCTGCCAGTTCTCTTGTAGGCGTGAGAATGAGCGCGCGTATTGGGCGGCATTTTTTATCGCTGGTATTTTCCGAAAGCTTTTGCAGCAATGGCAAGGTGAAACCAGCAGTCTTGCCGGTGCCTGTCTGGGCACCACCCATGACGTCCCTGCCTTGCAGGATCATGGGAATAGCTTGTTTCTGGATAGGGGTTGGATTGTTGTAGCCCTGGGCATTAACCGCACGCAGGATTTCGGCCGACAGGCCAAGTTTGTCAAATGACATTTATTTTTAACTCGTTATGTTGCCCTCCCGGCGACAGCAACTGCTGGCGGGAGACGGTTTGGGCGGGATTAATAGAATTCTTGTGAAGCGGGATGCCTAATGTTGAGTGATCTCAACCAATGGCGAACGGCTTAAGAGGAATTTTCGGCGACATCCGGATTGCTCTCAATTGTCGCTACAGGCACCTACCGGCTTGGAGCCCGAAAATTATGGCGCGGAGTGTAACAGAAAGAATGAGCATGTGCGCAATTCATTTTAACTCTATAAATCAAAGGTTTAAGCATAGGTAAGGACAGCTATTGACACCCAACGTGCCGAAAAATGGCTAAGCGGCCATGGGCTTGTGTCCCTGTGTCGTGGTCCTCCACATTTCTGTTCTATGACACTCATAGTCGTTGACCATATAGCGAATGGCACTGCGGGTTGAGTTGTCTGCCATAATCACTCATGCCTAATCGACTTCATTGAATCTTAATAGAACGATCATGCAGACCACAAATTCTTGCGCACTGATCACCGGAGCCAGTAGCGGAATCGGTAAAGCCCTGGCGCGTCAGATGGCTGGCCAGGGCTATCGCGTTATTGGCACAGCCAGGAACCTCGATCGGCTGAGCGATCTGGCCGAAGAGCTTGGAGAGCAATTCCTGGCTCGACAACTTGATCTTAACGATCCAGCCTCGATTAATGCCATGCTCGCAGACTTGCCGCCAACCTGGCACAGCATCGATGTGCTGATCAACAATGCAGGGCATGATATTGGCGGTCGACAACCTTTTGGCGACGGCGACTGCCAGCAGTGGTTAGATATCATTGAAACTAATATCAGCGGTTTGATTCGTATCACCCATAGCGTCTTGCCGAATATGCTCAAGCGGGGTCACGGTCACATCGTTAATATTGGTTCAACTTCTGGATTAGAACCCGTGCCGACTACCGCGGTGTATAGCGCCAGCAAACACGCGGTGAATGGATTTAGCGAGTCTTTGCGTAAGGAGCTCGAGACAACGGGAGTCAGGGTGTCACAGATCCTTCCTGGGATGGTGCGCACCGGTTTCGCCGCGGCACGTTTCGGTGATGAAAACAAAGCAGAGCAATTTTACGATGATTTTGGCAAATGGCTGAATCCGGAGGACGTTGCCAATGCGGTCATGTACGTGCTCTCGCAGCCGCAGCATGTTGTGGTTTCACAGCTTGTTATGGTACCCAAACCGTTGAAATGATTGAAGACACGAGAAGCAAACACCAGCCTGAACAGGTCACTGTTTCCTGATATATTCCGATCGTCTGAATCCCCCTCCCCTCTATGAATCCGTCGCCGTTGTCCATTGAATGGTTACGTGAACGCCGCCTTGCGCTGGTAACAGGGATTATCCTGGCTTGCTTTTACCTCTATCTTTTTGCTTTTAAATCCTACTTTGAGATTGAATTGGAGACCTATGTTGGTAAGGGCACTTATTTTAAAGTCTACTGGGCTGAAGCCGACGAAGATTATTCGGAATCAAATAGCAAACGCGTGAGAGTTCGAGGCGGAAATTTCAAGATAAAATTATTTCTCGACAGCCTGGGCAGTATCGATAAACTCCGTATTGATCCAGTCGAGTACGAAGGTGAGGCAAAAATAAAATCCATCAGGCTTAGCCAAAAAGGATTTGATTCAATCCAACTTGAATCCCGGCAACTTGAAAGGCTGGTGCCAGTGAATCAGATTGAATCCGCACAACTTGAGGCGGATGGACTCCGGATCACGACCAGTGGCAAGGATGGAAATCTTGAAATACTCGTTTCACCTGTGCGAACCGGTGGCTTCCTCTGGGTGCATCCACTTAATGCACTACTGCTACTTGCGAGCTGCTTCGCTTTACGCCAGACAATGGCCGCACTACAGCATGAACACCACTACGTCATGGTCGCCTTGACCACCGCCGTGGTGCTAGCAGCGGTGATGGCAAGTGTTACCACCATACATGTGCACCCTGACGAGCGGGTGCATCTTGAAGCAGTCAACTACTACGCCAAACACGCACTGCCTCCTTCGCTGGATTCACCGGAAATAGTCAATAGTTTCAGCGACTATGGCAAATCCCGGCTCAGCACTTACGAAATATACTACCCCCTGGCAGGTTACTTCACTCGCTTGCTTGGACCTTTAAAATCCCCTGAAGTGATCAACGCCAGGGCCTTTAGTGTATGCCTGCTGCTGGGGCTTTTATTGCTATCCGTGGCACGCTCTCGATTCCGCTACTTTGCCCTGCCCCTGATCATCTCTCCTCAGATCTGGTACCTGTTCAGCTATCCCAACTCAGACGCTTTTGCCTTGACCGCTAGCCTGCTCGCGGCATACCAAGTGGCGGTATCAGATAGTGCGCTCAACCGATTTCTGAGCCAAGAGAAACCACGTTGGTATGTGGTTTCTTTGCTGTGTTTTGGAGGACTGGCGGGCACGTTATTGTTAACCAAACTCAATTTTTATTTCTTTTTGCTGTTTCTCTTTATGTATTTGATCTGGAGATTAATTAACGGTTACTACCCAGAGCCAAAACGATTGTGGCTGCGTGTCATATTGATCGGTGTTATTGCGGCGTCCATGTATGGCATTCGAGTAGGACTCGACTATGCAGCCAACGGTCCTGACCCTGAAGCCAAGTTTAACCAATATGTCGAACTGACTGCGAAGGAAGAATTTAAACCAAGCACCCCGCTTGAGAAAAAACATGTGTACCTATATCTGAAAGATCGCGGCAAGGAGCTGGACGTGGTGCTGCAGTTTCTCAATTGGGGCTCAATTACCTTTGCAACTGCATTCGGCTCTTATGGCTATACACAGTATTTCGGATCCGATACCTACTTTACCATTGTCAAAGTGCTGGTCGCGCTGTTACTCGGTGCGATCCTGTTGTATGCACTACTAAAAGGTCCACCTGAAATCCACGCTCTGATCATGATTGCATGTATTTGCGCGGGGCTGTTGATCGCAGCATCGATATGGAACTCATGGACCGAAAATTTTCAGGCCCAGGGGCGCTATATGGCCCCATTGATACCCATCCTTTCAATAGTGTACTACCACGTCAGACACTTCGTTGATCACCGGGTAATCAGCAGCATCGCCCTGTCACTGTTTGTCGTATCGGTCTATTCTTTTGTGTTTATCGGGCTTGCGCAGATTGCTAAAACTTCTTTTTATACCGGTGTGGGTTAACACCCATCTGATTTGGTTTGCGTCGAAACGGCGTCCGTAAAAAAACCTGCTATCGCCCAATTAGCCACTTAATTTCTGACAGGCTGGTCACTTTGTGGTCTGTGAATTGGGGCCAGCTAAACGTGCCGCTGCTGTCAAAGTGCACGGTTCTGACACCTGCTCGTTTTCCGGCCTCAATATCATAGAGAAAATCTCCAACCATGACGGTATGGGTTGCAGGCGCCGACCACTTTTTAAGCAAGTGGAGTACACCGTCCGGCAATGGCTTGGGTGCACAGGTTTCTCTGCCAACGATACATTCAGAATTAAAAAAACCGTTGAGGCCACTGGCTTCTAACGTCGCTTCGGCAATATCTTCATCGTTACGGGTGAGTATTCCGAGATGCTTTCCGGTTTCAGTGAGCTGCATCAAAAGCTCCACAGCGCCCGGTTGCGGTGTCGCCAGGGCTGCGATCTCCATTTCGATCTCATGCAGTTTGCGATGGGTTTCTCTGGCCTGATCCACTGGCATTTTCTCGATCGCTTCAAGAATTGGAGTCCCTGGTTCGATTCCAAGCTGTCTGCGGATATCGTCGAAATCATGAACCGGAATGGTCAGTGTTCCATCCATATCAAAAATCCAATGTTGACAATCTCGTAATGGCACTTTTTTAGTTACGCAGTTAGTTAGAATATGACGCTGGTAAATCGCTTCAGGAACCGATGGTCAACAAGAAGAAACTGATTCATATCGCGATCGCGGTTATTTTAATTGCGTTTTATGCCATTAGCGAACGCTTTCCGGGTACCGAATCCAGTCTAGATTCTTCCCAGGATAATGCGCTGCTGCACCAGGTGATCATCGACCAACGCAGCGACGTCCAGGTCACCGGGTCAGGTAAGGTGATCAAACTGTTAGCCGATGACAACGAAGGCAGTCGCCACCAGCGCTTTCTGATTAAAATTGATTCCGGTGAGGTGCTGCTGATCGCACATAATATAGATCTTGCGCCAAGAGTGGACGGTCTGCAAAGAGGTGACATTATTCGCTTTAACGGTGAATATGAGTGGAACAATAAAGGTGGCGTCGTTCACTGGACCCATAAGGACCCCCGCAGCAAACATATCCACGGCTGGCTAGAACATGACGGTCGCAAGTACTGGTGAAATTCTTATACCTATTGTTCTTATACCTTAGCCAGCTCACCTTAGAAGATTTTTTTCGAAACGTCATCATACGTTGACGCAAAAGCCACTCTGACGCCTTTGCGAATGTATTCCGGCAATTCATCAAAATCGCCTTTATTGGCATGCGGCAATATCAAGTTGCGTATTTTCATCCGACGTGCCGCGATGATTTTCTCCTTAATTCCCCCTACCGGCAATACTTGCCCGGTTAATGAAATCTCACCCGTCATCGCGAACGATGGCTTTACGTTTTTATTCCTCGCCAGGGAGATCAGCGCCGAAGCCATAGTGATACCAGCGCTAGGCCCGTCTTTCGGTGTTGCGCCGGCGGGCACATGTAAATGGATCATCGAGTTTTTGAAAAACTCAGGGTCAACACCCAGTGATTCTGCATTTGCGACCACATAGCTATAGGCTATTTCCGCGGACTCTTTCATCACATCACCAAGCTGACCAGTGAGCTTGAATCGGCGACTGAAATCATGTACCCGGGTGGCTTCTATGTCCAACGTCGCGCCTCCCATCGAAGTCCAGGCAAGTCCAGTGACCACGCCAGTACCTTTGATGCGATCCTCATCACTGAAGACAGGCTTACCAAGATAATCTTCGACGTTACGCGCTTTTACGTGTATCGGTGTCTTTTTTCTTTTCAGAATTTTCATCACCGCCTTGCGTGCGATAGTACCTAGTAGCTTCTCAAGTTTTCGCACCCCCGCTTCACGGGCATAGCCTTCGATAATTTTTCGAATTGCTGCGGTATCGATACGCAATTGGCCACGTTTTTTCAATCCGGCCCGTTCGAGCTGTTTGGGTAAAAGGTGTTTACGCGCAATTGCGACCTTCTCGTCAGCCAGATAGCCCGACAACCGCATCACTTCCATTCGATCCATTAGTGGTCCTGGAATAGTGTCGAGCTGGTTGGCGGTGCAGATAAACAACACGTTGGACAGATCGACTCTCACATCTAAATAATGATCGAGAAAATCTCGATTCTGCTCCGGGTCCAGCACCTCCAGCAGCGCGGAAGCAGGATCGCCCCGAAAAGACGAACCGATCTTATCGATCTCATCCAGCATGATCACCGGATTGGCAGTCTCGCATTCGCGCAAGGCCTGGATGAATTTTCCAGGCATTGCGCCGATATAGGTGCGACGATGGCCCTTTATTTCGGACTCATCGTGCATGCCGCCAAGAGAGAAACGAAAGAACTCCCGCCCCAAGGCGTTGGCAACCGAACGCCCGAGGGAAGTCTTACCCACTCCCGGGGGGCCTACCAGCAGGATGATTGAGCCTGCAATCTCTCCCCGCATCTTGCCAACACCTATAAACTCAAGGATTCGGTCTTTTACTTCCTTAAGGCCTTCATGGTCGCGATCGAGGATCGCGGCGGCTTTTTTCAGGTCGAGTGAATCCCGGCTGTGTTTACCCCAGGGGACACTTGTCAGCCAGTCCAGATAATTCCTGGTCACGGTGTATTCGGGTGACCCTCGTTCCAGGACTGAAATCTTTTCGATCTCTTCTTCGATTCGTTTGTTGGCCTGCTCGGGCACCTGACAATGCTCCAACTTCTCCCTGAACTCTTCGATCTCGGCGGTCCGGTCATCCTTAGAGATCCCTAACTCTTTTTGTATGAACTTGAGCTGTTCACGCAGGAACGCCTCGCGTTGATGCTGTGTAATTTCGCTTTCGACGTGGGCGCGGATTTCAGTTTGCGCTTTTGCGATCTCGACTTCTTTCTGCAACAGCACCAGGGTTTTTTCCATGCGTGGCAGCAGGTCAACGGTCTCGAGCACCGCTTGCAGCTCCCCAGCATTGGCGGTAGTGAGACTGGCACCAAAATCCGCCAGGCGCGACGGCTCACCAGGTCCAAAATAGTTGAGGAACATTTTGAGTTCCTCACCATACATTGGATTTAATGGCAGCAGTTCTTTGATGATGTTGACAATAGCCGTGGTATACGCCTTGATCTCCATGGTCTCTAGCGGCTTTAGATCTGGAAAATAACTGACGTAAGCGCTGAACGGCTGTTTACGCGATGCCCAGGAATTCACCTGGAATCGTTGCATTCCCGCCAGCACCACATGAAGCTGATTGTCCTGCTGCTCGGCCTGGTGAATCTTACAAACCGTCCCCATCGATTTGAAGTCGGTCCACGTGACTCTATCGGGCGCAACGCCACCGGTATAAACCACTCCAAGAACCGGATTTCCTGACTTGAACAGGTTCTTGATCACCTTATTCCACTTGCGCGCCTCCATGATCACCGGCAGCACCTGCCCCGGGAAAAAGGGCTTTTTTTCAAGAGGTAACAACAATAACTGCCCCGGGAGCACATCCTCGGGGCGCGCCAGATCGGTCACGATCTCAGCGGTTTTAGATTCTTCGGGGGGATGTTCCGGCGATTGTTCCATTGAATCAGAGTACTGATTAATACACATGATCAATATGGCGGAAGGTTAATGATTTACAAGTAGTTGATTCGGACTGCCTACTGCCCAACAATCCGCCCGTCCTCGATGGTCACAATACGGCCCATATGTTCGGCCAATTTCATATCGTGAGTCACCACAATCAAACTGGTTCCGAACTCCTCGTTCAGATCGACCAGCAGTTCATGGATCGACGCGGCGGTGGTAGAGTCAAGATTGCCGGTGGGTTCGTCGGCCATCACACAACGAGGTCTGGCTACCAGCGCCCTGGCCAGCGCCGCACGCTGTCTTTCTCCGCCTGACAACTCCGCGGGCTTATGTCGCAACCTTTGACCAAGGCCAACCCGCTCCAGAATCTGCGCGGCCTGTTCCATCGCTTCGCCTGAATCGGTGCGCCGAATCAAAAGTGGCATCGCCACATTTTCCTGGGCGCTGAACTCAGCCAGCAAGTGATGAAATTGATAAACAAATCCAAGGTAATGATTGCGCAGATCACCACGCGCTTTCTGCGACAGCTGGTTGACGTCCTGCTGATCGATCAGCACGCTACCTGAAGTAGGTGCGGCAAGTCCCCCAAGAATATGCAGCAGTGTTGTTTTACCTGATCCAGACGTGCCAACGATGGAGACCAGTTCCCCCTGATCCACCTTGAAGTCAACACCGCGCAGCACTTCGACGTTGAGCGGGCCTTCTTTAAAAGACTTGCTGATGTTGTTAGCGACGACAATGGGTGCGGCGGCGTTATCCATCAGTCATACCTCAAGGCCTCGGCAGGCTGCACGCGCGAAGCGCGCCAGGCCGGGTAGAGGGTTGCTAAAAAGCTCAGCATCAATGAAATAATTACCACCCATGTAACATCCAACCAACGCAGCTCTGCTGGAAAATCTGTGATCACATACACGCTGACGGGAAACAGCTCAGTATTAAAGAACCGTTCGATTGCCGGAATAATGGTTCGCACATTCAGCGCGGTTAAAACCCCGAACCCAGCGCCGAGCAAGGTACCGACTACGCCGATCACTGTCCCCTGAACCATAAAGATTTTCATTACACTACCGGGACTCATACCGAGAGTGCGCAGAATTGCGACATCAGGTTGTTTGTCGGTCACAATCATCACCAGAGTCGAGACAATATTAAATGCCGCCACCGCGATGATCAGCATAAGCACAATAAACACCACGCGCTTTTCAATTTCTAATGCGCGAAAAAAGTTGGCGTGTTCCTGTGTCCAGTCACGGATACGATAGTTCGGCGATAGTACCTGTGCGATCTGGTAACTGACCCGTGGCGCCAGATCAACATCGTTCAATTTCAATCGCAATCCGCTGACTTCATTTTTCATTCCCAACAGACGCGCCGCGTCTTCGATATGAATCAGCGCAATGCCGCTATCATACTCGTGCATGTTGATCTTGAATAATCCAACTACGGTAAAGCGCTTGAGACGAGGCAACAGACCCGCTGGCGTGACCCTGCCCTTTGGTGCCACCACAGTGACTTTGCCACCAACCTTCACACCCAAAATCCGTGCCAGAGTGTCACCAAGGATGATGCCGAAGTCGCCGGCGCGCAGCGCATCCGGATTGCCTTCAACAATATGGTCCAATACCTCCGACACCTGACGCTCCTGCTGCGGCAGGATGCCTCGAATCAGTGCTCCGGTCACCTCGCCGCCCTTGGTGATCATGCCCTGGCCAAGAATAAACGGTGACTGGGCCTGTACTTCCGGATTACCTGCGACCAGTGTCGACACACCTTGCCAGTCTGCCAGCGACCCGCTGATATCGCTGACCGTTACATGGGAAACCACAAACAGAATGCGGTCGCGCAGATCCTTATGAAAACCGTTCATGATCGACATGACTGTGATCAGCGCCCACACCCCCAGCACTACTCCAATCATCGAGGTCGCTGAGATAAACGAGATAAAATGATTACGTCGTTTGGCCCGCGTGTAACGCAGACCAATCAGCAATTCGAGGGGGCGGATCATCAGACCTCGTGACGCATATGCGGAAACAGAATAACGTCCCTGATCGACGGACTGTCGGTCAATAACATCACCAGTCGATCAATACCCAGACCTTCACCTGCCGCTGGCGGCATGCCGTATTCCAAGGCACGTATGTAGTCGGCATCGTAATGCATCGCCTCATGATCGCCAGCGTCTTTTTCGGCCGCTTGTTTGTGAAAACGCTCGGCCTGGTCTTCGGCATCGTTGAGCTCCGAAAAACCGTTGGCGATCTCGCGACCACCAATAAATAACTCGAAACGATCGCTGACATCAGGATTATGATCATTACGACGCGACAACGGTGAAACCTCCACCGGATACTCTGTAATAAAGGTCGGCTGGATCAGCCGATCCTCCACCGTGAGTTCAAAAATTTCAGTTTGGATTTTCCCAAGACCAAAACTGTCTTTAAGCGGAATCTTCAGAGAGGTTGCGAGAGCACGTGCAGACTCGATATCGGATAACTGTTCGAGAGAGATATCCGGATTGAAATGCAGAATCGCCTCCAGCATCGTCATGCGCTGGAAAGGCTGCGCGAAATCGATGCCCTGGCCCTGATAGCTGAACTGCAACCCACCAGTCACTGCTTGACACACTTCCCGCATCATCTCTTCAGTAAAACCGAGTAACGCGTAATAATCCGTATAAGCCCAGTAGAACTCCAGCATGGTGAACTCGGGATTGTGGCGGGTACTCACGCCTTCGTTACGAAAACTGCGATTGATTTCGAATACCCGTTCGAATCCACCTACCGTAAGGCGCTTGAGATACAACTCAGGTGCGATGCGCAGATACAATGACATATCGAGGGCATTGTGGTGCGTCTCAAATGGACGCGCTACAGCGCCTCCCGGAATCGGATGCATCATCGGTGTTTCCACTTCCAGGAAATCCCGGTCAATCATGAACTCGCGGATTTTCTGAATCACCACGGAACGTTTAAGAAACACCTCCCGCGCCTCTTCATTCATGATCAGGTCGACATAGCGCTGGCGATAGCGAGTTTCAGCATCGGTCAGGCCCGCGTGTTTATCCGGTAGCGGCCTTAATGATTTAGTCAGCAACCGGATCTCACTTACCCTGACACTGAGTTCTCCTGTCTTGGTGTGAAACAGTTCACCCTCGGCACCGACGATATCGCCGATGTCATATTTTTTAAACTGTTCGTTATAAACCCCTTCAGGCAGGGCATCACGCTGCACATACAACTGGATACGGCCGCTGATATCCTGGATCGTGGCAAAGCTTGCCTTGCCCATGATGCGGTGAAGCATCATTCGACCTGCCACCTTGACCCGAACAGACTCGTCGGGTAATCCCGCGTCGTACTGCTGATGCAGATCCGTGGCCAAGGCGTCGCGTCGAAAGTCATTAGGAAACGGATTGCCTTGTGCTCTCAACGTTTTCAGCTTTTCGCGTCGTAATTTAAGTAGATCGCTCTCTTCAGTCATTGTTATTTGATTATGATTTTCCCGTGCATTAAAGGCCGGCTTTCAGGCTCGCCTCGATAAACTGATTCAATGCGCCATCCAGCACAGCCTGGGTGTTGCCGGTTTCGACGCCGGTGCGTAGATCCTTGATCCGCGACTGATCCAGCACATAGGAACGAATCTGACTGCCCCAGCCAATGTCCGACTTACTGTCTTCCACACTCTGAGACTGCTCGCGACGCTTCTGCATTTCAGATTCATACAACCGCGCCTTCAACATGTTCATGGCCTCGGCCTTGTTGCGGTGCTGTGAGCGGTCGTTCTGACACTGTACTACGATGCCCGACGGATTGTGGGTAATTCTGATCGCCGAATCAGTGCGGTTGACGTGCTGACCGCCGGCGCCGCTGGCACGGTAGGTATCGATGCGCAGATCCGCCGGATTGATCTCGATCTCGAAACTGTCATCAATTTCGGGATACGCATAGACAGAAGCGAACGATGTGTGACGGCGATTACCCGAATCAAATGGACTTTTACGCACTAGACGATGCACGCCGGTTTCGGTGCGCAGATAACCATAAGCGTATTCGCCGCTCATCTTGATCGTAGCACTCTTGATTCCGGCTACGTCTCCAGGAGATTTTTCTATGATGTCGAGCTTGTAACCCTGGGCTTCTCCCCAGCGGGTATACATGCGAAATAACATCTCGGCCCAATCCTGGGCTTCGGTGCCGCCGGAACCAGCCTGGATATCGATGAAGGCGTTGGCGCCGTCTGCTTCGCCGCTGAACATACGACGAAATTCCATTTTCTCGATGTCTTCGACAATCCGACTGACTTCTTTTTCCACTTCGCTAAGCGTATCGGCGTCGTCTTCCATTTCTGCGAGTTCAAGCAATTCCTTTGCATCGTTGAGATCGCGATCGAGATCATCAAGACCGCTGACCACCTGTTCCAGGCGGGTGCGCTCCTGGCCTAATGCCTGGGCCTGTTCAGGATCGTTCCAGAGATCCGGATTCTCGAGCTGGAGATCTACTTCCTCGAGGCGTTCTTTCTTGTGCTCATAGTCAAAGAAACCCCCTGAGCGCGGCCACACGCTCGCTGCCAGATTCGAGGGATTCGATCAATTCGTTGGGGATTTCCATGGAACGCAAAGAGGGGTTCTTGAGTGCGCGCAGGATACCGAATTTAGACTACAAAAGACAGAGGATAAGTGCTGTTATTACTTGATTTCAAGCGGAATTTTGCGGTGCCTCAATTGACATCCCAAAGCACAATAGGTACATTCCCGAGCCCCATCGAAATGCCGAGATGGCGGAATTGGTAGACGCGCTGGCTTCAGGTGCCAGTGGGGGCAACCCCGTGGAGGTTCAAGTCCTCTTCTCGGCACCAATTTAAGCAACTGTGTTTAAATGGTTTTTAATAATGATTCGAACTAGCCCAATTCCTAGGGATTCGTCCAGGGGTTCTAGTATTACAATTATCCTGTAATTACATTCTCCCGAAACCGTCAGGAGAGACAAAAGGCAAAATGCGCGCTTTGCACGCGCATTACAGGAGCATCTTTGGCCTATTTTGAACAGCCTTATCCATAGTATTTAGTTAATATGGATACCATACTTATATTTATAGTCTTGCATTTATAATATTACACTTGACCCTCGAATTGAGGCGGCGCTTGGAAGAATGCCTCATGCTAATTAAATTACAAATAGGGCGAATGCAAGGTAAAGGACAATAGCTCACACACAGTCCGGTGAAATACCAACAGAAGTATTTGTAGCAGCATTTATAATCGTATTGCTGTTTTTAGCAAATATATGGCTTATATCTTTTGACGGCGTACACCGCGTCCGTTCACCAAGTGAGGTCGAAGTCAGACATGACCGGGTGAGACCAAGTTAATCTAAAGATGAGATATTTCTTCGAATTAAACGCTAAAGTTCGAAATAATCGGACGCTGGAAAATTTAGTAACTACCATCATTACACCCGTCTCGCCTTACTTCTTGTGCGATCACTATCTCGGTACAGAACTCTATCTTTAAAATCCTCATATTGTAAACGGCGGCTATCCTAAAGAATGCATTCACATATTTCCAGACGCTAATGATCTGCTAAACACACATGACACAACGCGTATCAAAGAGGGTGATATCGTCTTTTGCCAGGTCAATTTTTTTCCCACCTTTTATCATGAAATTCTGCCGTCGATTGACTTCCAGATTATTCTCATCACAGGCCAACGACATTTTCCCATGCTCTACCGTTCGCAAGAAACGGACGATTTAATGCATGACGAGAGAATCTCCTTATGGGTGGCCCAAAATCCGATTTACGACTTGGGGGAAAAATACATCGCTATTCCTTACGGTATCTATCCTGAGTATCTTAATCACTATGTCGACGTTCTACTCGAGGATTTCGAGAAAGAAAAAATATTAGAACATATGTGGATTAATCCCGCATCGCATACTTCCAGGAAAATCCTGCCCATTGTTGACCGAGTTTCACAACGTACTTTTTATCAACATCTTGCCAAATCAAAATTCATCCTTTCGCCAATCGGTGATCGCGATGATTGTTGTCGGCACATTGAGGCTATTGGGCTGGGAACGATACCCATCTGCAACTTAGAGAATGGGCGCCTAAAGACATTATATGGCAAAAACATGTTTTATCTTGCGTCGAGCGACGAGATGCTGAACTTATTCGAAGATGTCTCGAACCAAACTAAGAATGTTCTCGATGCTTCGTATACCTTACCTAATAAAGATCTAGTCACTCTCAATTATTATCGAGACAAAATTGAAGCGTTCCGTACAGCACGTTTTTCACGGGCCGAACCCACAACTTAAGTAAGTATCGATTTTTAACAACGCTATAGATTTCCCTCTGAAATCAGTTGATCTTGTCCCTAAAATCGGGGAGCAGGTCATTTGACTTCAACTAGAGTCTGTATGTGGGTCTGGTCATAAACTAATGAGTGCTCCCGAAGATAATCATATCGCAAGATTAAAGTTACCGGTAATATTATTTCTACCTATACCTGCGGTATTGCTAAGTATAAACTGATATGGTTTCTGATTTGTTAGCGTTACTTTCGAATTCATAGCGAAATCCAGTCAATTAATATCAAAATTTTCGTCTATCAACGCTTGGATTAGTCATTTCGGAAGCAACCAAAAAAGATTAAAGATGCGATATGTTGACGATTATTATTCCAACGTGTACTGATTTTCTCGCTGATCGTTTACTTGTTTCTCTGAAACTTTCGAGCCCAACTTTAAACTGCTCTATCATTGTTGCCGACAATGGGCTCTCGGCCCAGGCACGCAATAGATATCCTTATGTCACTTTTGTCGATACCCCCGAACCGTTTTGCTTTGCCCGTGCGGTGAATAATGCAGCCACTTATGCAAAGCCCGGTTCGGATCTGGTTTTGCTCAATGACGATGTTATTGTCAAAAGTGATAACTTTACATCCTCACTTGAGCGAATGTTGAATATTGCGAAGGTGCAAGGCTTTGGATTAATAAGCCCGATTATCGAAGGTGGTGTCGGTAATCCAGATCAAAGCCAGGATATCCCGGCACGTGAAATCCGATTGACTCGTAAACCTATTTGTTTCGTTGCCGCAGTTATTCCCCGGCCTGTTTGGGATGCTCTGGCTGGCCTCGAAGAGGGCTTCCCCGGCTATGGGTTTGAAGACACTGATTTTAATCGAAGAGTCGTCAACGCCGGCTGGAAACTTGGCTGCACCGGTGCAGCCACTGTTCAGCACGGCGACGAAGCCAATGCTCACAGTGTTACTTTTTTTAAGAAATTTGGCAAAGAGAAATATGGGCAGATGTATATGGAAGCCAAAAAAGCTTTTGAGGCCAAGTGGGGGCAAGGCCCTCAACTCGGCAATTATGAAAAGGACACCATTGGGTAACATTCCTCTTCTTCGCAAGACACAAAACTTATATGATTTTAGAGGGTTACAATAAAACTTTTGGACGATCATAAGATGGGAGTGGAAAGGTAACATCTGGAAACCTAATTTAGACGCCTTCATGATTAAGGGCAGCGGTCTCTAAAATAGCCCATGACCTATAAGGACGGTGCCATTGCACTACCAAGAAAATATGAAAAACCAAGAAGTCGTCCGATAAACAGCAAATAACACTTTTACCGCTTAACGGACCCACTGGGGGCTGCATCCGAACCGGCTATGCCGACACTTGCCAAAGATAACATGCATGCGCTCGGATCCGAATAACGCAAAATTCCCAGATTTGAACTTAGGTAGAACTCCTGAATCACTAAAATTCATGCCGTCATACCAAACCAGAACGACCGAGGCAGCCCTGCATATGCATGACAATATTTGAACCTCCGGAATTGTATAATCACGCTATATGTTAACTGTTATTAAATTTGACCAACTTTCAAAAAGTATAAAGAATTTCTAGTATGAGTCAAACATACTAAAATAGAGAGACAGCTAATTTATTCTTCGAGAAATGAGCAAACAAAATAACAAAACTGAACAGGTAATTTTCAATGATCAGTGGAAAATATGGATCTGGACTAATATTGGACGTGGATGCGACAAGGATGAAATTTTTCGAATTTTAATGGCGAAAGGATTCTCCTATGAAGATATTTCTATTGAACTCGGATACACACCTACCACTGATTTAAGTAATGCACCCGGATATTTTGAAGACAACCTACTAAGATCTAGAAAAATCAATTTACCTAATGCAGTTCAGCTCGATTCAGACAAGGTAGAACTGTATCAGGTGCCTGGATTTTTGAACCAAGAAGAGTGTGCCCACCTGATTGAAGTCGTTCGTAGCGAACTCACTCCATCAACCCTGTTAAATCACGATGGGAATGATCCAGAGTTTCGAACTAGTCGAACTAATAACCATGGATTGCTGAATGATCAGCTTGGCGCCGAGATCGATATCAGGATATGTCGGTACATGGGAATAAATCCAACATTTTCTGAAACTATTCAGGGTCAATACTACCTACCCGGAGAGGTATTTAAGCCTCACACAGACTGGTTTAGCGGCGATTCGGAAGGTTTTGTATATAACGATTCGAAATGGAACCAGAGGACCTGGACATTTATGATCTACCTCAATGATGTCGAACATGGAGGAGAAACCGAGTTTCCCAACGTTGATTATGTGGCAAAACCGAAACGAGGTGATGCGATTATATGGAACAACCAGTATCGAAATGGAGAAGGCAATAACGACACCCTGCACTGCTCTAAACCTTTCGATACAGGGTTTAAAGCCGTCATAACCAAATGGTTTCGGGGACATGGCGAGGGGGAACCCAATATAAGACATGCTCGCGAAGGACTAAAGAACTATCATTCGGTAGGCTTCGAAAAATTTCAAATACCGCCAACTTTATTTGACAAGTTACAGAGTTTTTTATGGAAAAACAGCGATAGTCAAATTGATGAAACTGGATCAGAGGATTATTTGACAAATTTTGATCGGCACCCCTCAACTATAATCCAAATCCCTGAAGCGCTGATAGAAGAGACCGCCGAAGCGACACAACCAATCCTTGAAAAATGGGGTTCTGTTGCCCTGGAGCTTTCTGCAGTTTATGGCATCAGGAAATATGCACGTGGTTCCACCCTGTCAACACACCGCGACCGGGATACACATATATTAAGCGCCATACTTAATATTGACCAAGAGGTTGATGAACCATGGCCGCTCAATATTGAAGATCATTATTTTCGACGCAATGAAGTCTATCTCGAGCCTGGTGAAATGCTCCTATATGAAAGCGCCCGGTTAAATCATGGCAGAGAAATACCGTTAAACGGCGATTATTTTTGTAACCTGTTTGTCCACTTTCAGCCAAGAAAACCTGTTGAATAAACTAAATTTCATTTATCGGAATAGTTTCAATTGAAACAATTTGAGAGGGATGAAAATGTGCTTGATTACCATCTGATGTAGCCACTGAAATCAAGTTTTCCCAGTTGTTGCTTGTGTGTTCACGATCGCCGGTAAACGCGGAAAATACCGCTGTTAAGTCCTCGCCACCTTCGTTTTGGCTCAATTCAATTTTTGCCCCGGATCGCAATGATAAACGAATCTGAAACACATTGGATTTTCCCGTTTTTGACAGCAGTTCCATAGCCGCAACTTTGTGTGGCACTGAAAAAGAAGGTACCTCAGATTGGCGACGGATGCTGCTGTACTCATTGAGAATTGCGATCAAGTCCTGACAATATTCAAGTTTGGCCATCGATGGATCTGCCTGGGTATCACTCCAGGGTTGATAGCCTTGCTTTTCCCATAGTTTCGATCCGTCTTTCGCGTCCACCGGCTGACAGTAATGAATAATTGGTGCGGTTTCGCCCTCCTCAGGCCAGTTCATTACTGCGACAAGGTGACGCTCCTCAAAGCGAAGCCCTATTTCTGCACAGGCAACCACAAATGCCATCATATCGCTTTCCCATGCGGCGACATCTGTGCGAAATTTGGCGGTAAGATCGATCCACCGATCAATAATTGCGCCCAGGTCATCGGTATGGATAAGACATGGCCAAGTGATCGCCTGCACCTGTTCCGGATTGGCACTGGAATACCGCGTGACAGGATCTCTCCAACGTTCGCTCATAGCAAAACCGCGCCAACGTTGT